>NZ_JAIKLE010000169.1 GCF_022267315.1 Maribellus maritimus | reverse complement strand
GTTTTATGGTTCCAAAAGGATGCTCAACTATCGCCTGCCTGCGTTTGTATAACTTTTCACTGTTCAATATTCGCTTTTTGTTGTTTTCAATATTTGTTGCAAACTCACTTCGTCTGACCTGTTTCCCATTTGCTGCCGATTTTGTACACAGTGGGCGTACTTCACACTTTTTGCATTTTGGAGTGGTATAGTTTCTGAAGCGATAAGCTAATTCTCCGTTGGGGTTTTTGGCAACATGCCAATAACCTGTGGTTTTTAGTGTATTTCCTTGCGGACAAGTGTAGGTGTCGGTTTCCGGATTATAGTCAAAATGTTCTACATCGTAGTTAAGGTCAGGAGCATGAGAAGCCCCTGAAAAAGGAGGAATTGCAACGAGTGTATTTATATTAAGTTCATCGACAATTGCCAGTTCTCTGCCCGTATGATAGCCTTTGTCGTAAAGTGCGGTAAAGTTGTTGTGGCCCAAAATTGTCTTTGCCCGTCGCAACATATTGCCCATCGC
>NZ_JAIKLE010000168.1 GCF_022267315.1 Maribellus maritimus | reverse complement strand
AAGACAAAGAGTAAAGCCTGTCTGGCAAGACAAAAGGAATTGGGGTTCGGGTCAACGCCCCGTAAAGAAGCAAAGATTAGCGTTGAGGTGATTAGTATTGAAAATATTTAGTGATTGAGATAAATTTCCAACCACCTCCCCCTTGCCAACTCGGGTACTCCTCCTGATCAGGAGGAGAAACGTTCAGAGACGGGTACCGAACGTTTTACAAAACGAAGTCAAAGAATAAGACCTATAAAAAGAACAGACTACACGTTAAGAACAGACCCCCCCTAAGAGTAAAAACGTGAAAGAGAGTATCCGGGAAGATGTGAACTGAGACTGAGACTGCTGAGCAATGCGGCATAAATAGACAATTGGTCAGACTACTTACTTCTTACTACCCTCTTCGGTCTTCCGACCAAATATTTGTTGTTTTTTGAGTTTGATGACACTGTTTCACAAAGTGTGTAAATTAAAAATACCGAGGGTTTAGCTATTTATAGCTGGACCCTTTTTTCAAATATGACTAAGAACTGATTTAG
>NZ_JAIKLE010000167.1 GCF_022267315.1 Maribellus maritimus | reverse complement strand
CGCGAGGATATTGTGCCGACACTATTGGGCTTGACGAAGACAAAATCAAGAAATATTTCAAATATCAGGAAGAGCAAGAACGTTTAGAAGAGCAGCAAAGGCTCAACTTTGGCCCCTTATATGGGCTTTCACAAGTGAGGCCGTCTCATAACAAGTTTATGGGACGGTTTTTATTTTGCGTTTTTTAGGAGTTTGCACCTAATTTTGGGGATATTTTGCGTTAGATACGTTTTTTCAAAAACGCAAAAAGGTTTTAAGTCCTTTTATGCACTTATTTTAGCCAAATTGTGCGCTAAAGCGATCAATCCGGTTTCAATTTCTACTTTTCTTTTGCCACGTAGCATAAGCCTTCTAAAACCTTTGTTATTTTTAATTATCCCAAAAGTTGCTTCAACATCTGCACACCGCTGTTTGCGGCGTTTTACCCCTGCATCGCTCAACAGTTTTTTTCGGGCGGCCTGTTTGTGCTTTTCCAGGTTATGGTTGATTTCAATAATGCGGTCGCCATTAGCTTTATGGCAGCCCCAGCG
>NZ_JAIKLE010000166.1 GCF_022267315.1 Maribellus maritimus | reverse complement strand
AAGACAAAGAGTAAAGCCTGTCTGGCAAGACAAAAGGAATTGGGGTTCGGGTCAACGCCCCGTAAAGAAGCAAAGATTAGCGTTGAGGTGATTAGCATTGAAAATATTTAGTGATTGAGATAAATTTTCGACCACCTCCCCCTCGCCAACTCAGGTACTCCAGACCAGGAGGAGAAACGTTCAGAGACGAGTAGCGAGCGAGACGTTGAGACGTTGAGACGTTGAGACTTTGAGCGCTGAGAAGGTGAGAAGATGAGATAGCGAGCGATGAGAAATGAACAGCAAACATTTTACATAGAAAATAGAAGTCAAAGACAAAAATAGCCATTGCCAGCCCTGCCCACCAAGGGGAATGTTTACGCACTAATTTGATCTGGCAGAGAGCTTCAAAGAATTATAAACACAATAGAAATTTAAAAACTTTCAATAATCCGCACCGGGGAGGAAAAAGGTGCGTAGGCCTGCCAAAGTAGCCCGGGCCGGTGCAGGCCAAAAGCGTTGAAGGATAACTTTGGCTTGATTCTTTTGAATACTTTTC
>NZ_JAIKLE010000165.1 GCF_022267315.1 Maribellus maritimus | reverse complement strand
AAAGTAAAACAGGGTGTTGCTGCTTTTTTTGATAGTAAAAATACCCTTTCTTCCAATCCTTTTATGTACGATGAAAAACACCGGCTGAAGAATCTCTTGGATATTGAGAAGCTTAATCCACGGATAAAAAATAAATGCCTTCATATCTCCTTTAACCCTTCATCCGAAGATTACCTGAAACTTGGTGATACAGCAATCCAAAAGGAAATCGGAAATATGATGGAATACACGGGCTACGGGAACCAACCCTATTTTGTGTATAAACATCAGGATTTGGAACGGGTGCATTTTCATATTGTATCCACACGAATTGACAGGGAAACGGGACGAAAAATCAAGGACAGTTATGAAAAGCAGAAAATGCAAAAGTTCATCCTTGAGCTGCAGCAGAAATACCAGCTAACCCAACCCGGAAATAGAGAAATCCCTGATTTTAAGTTTTCACCCCGAAGCCGGAATATCAAACAAAACCTGGAAAACCTGTTTGCACATTTAAACCAGGTAAATGAAATTACTTCCAAAGAGATGTATAACCATGCCCT
>NZ_JAIKLE010000164.1 GCF_022267315.1 Maribellus maritimus | reverse complement strand
TTGTCAAGGTCTTTCTTTATCAGCAACTCTTTTAGTTGCTTGATCTCCTTTTGCAAGGCTTTCAGACGTGATGTTTCTCCTTCTGTTTCCACTAGTATCCTTGTGTTCATTAAATCTTTCCGGTTGTACTTTTTCACCCATTCATTTATGGTAGTCCGGTTAACGCCATAAATGTCCCCTAGTTCTCTCTTGGAATATTTTCCTGTACTAAGTTCGGCTAAAATTTTGAGTTTAAAACCCTCGCTGTACCTTCTTAAGATACCATCATTTTTATACATAATTGCTACATTTTGTGTAGCCTTTTTTTAGGACGGGTCAATATGGCACACAACGGTGGTGGTATGAGGCCGTGGCGGTCAGACGAGAGTCTGAGTGTCCGACCGAAACTGAGGTTGGGACGAGATTCGACGTGTCGAATCCGCACAAACCCAGCCATGCCTTATACCACGTGTTATAGCCATGTGCTTTTTTTAATTTTATCCATAAAGTTCTTCCAATTCTAATTTCTTTATTCTTGACCTAATTGCTCCTTTTGTCCGCCCAAAATGTTT
>NZ_JAIKLE010000163.1 GCF_022267315.1 Maribellus maritimus | reverse complement strand
AAACCTTTTTATACTATTACCGGAAGAACAGTCTGGAAGCTGTTCGTCACGGTTCGTGGAAACTTGTATTCCCTCACCCCGGCAGAACTTACGAACGTTTTCAACCGGGTAACGATGGAACCCCCGGGCCACTGAATAACAATTTTCCGTTTAAAGGTGGATTGTATGATTTACGCCGCGATCCGGGAGAACGGTATGACGTTGGCGAATCGAATCCTGAAATTGTGAAAATGCTTGAAAAAATTGCTGAAGAGGCCCGCCTCGATTTGGGGGATGATTTAACCGGTAATCCCGGGAAAAACCGTCGGGAGCCCGGAAGGATTGTTCAATAAATAATTATTGTTTTTTGTTAAAGTGGTAAAAAGTTATACCAATTGTTTTTCAAAGTGATCCTTAAGCAAACCTTTGAAAAACAATTGGTTGGTATTAGTTGCAGGGAAGCAGAGCATCAGCCTATTTGGAAAATTAACTTATACCAATTTGAGTATATAGTGTCGCTTTATTATCTTTGAAGCATGGGAAGACAAAGCAAATTCAATATAAAAGAGGATTTAAAAGAAC
>NZ_JAIKLE010000162.1 GCF_022267315.1 Maribellus maritimus | reverse complement strand
ATTAAAAAACCACCTTCTAAGAAGGTGGACTTGTGAAAGCCCCTATAAGGGGCCGAAGTTGAGCCTTTGCTGCTCTTCTAAACGTTCTTGTTCTTCCTGATATTTGACATATTTCTTGATTTTGTCTTCGTCAAGCCCAATAGTGTCCGCACAATATCCTCGCGACCAAAAATGGTTGCCCCAATAAGGTTTCAGTTTTAATTGAGGATAACTTTTGAAGATTTTGATGGCAGTCTTGCCTTTTAGTATTCCCATCAATTGCGACAATGACATTTTGGGTGGCATGCTTACGATTAGGTGAATGTGGTCAATTTGAATATTCATTTCAGTTAATTCACATGATTTCCATTCTAAATGCATCGGAATATCTTTTAAAAGTTGTTCCTTAACAAGACCTTCAAGAATTCGATATCAGTACTTCGGTGCCCAAACAATATGATAGGTACACCGATATATCACATGGCTTAGTTTTTTGAAATTACTCATCTCTCTAAGTTAATAATTTTAAATGCAAAGCCATTTAAACATGACCACCACCAAAGGAGGTGGTTTTAAAGATTATAATAAAA
>NZ_JAIKLE010000161.1 GCF_022267315.1 Maribellus maritimus | reverse complement strand
AAAACGCATAAATTATGAGCTTAATTGATTTCATATCTCAATTTCCTGATGAAGAAAGCTGCAAGCAGAAGTTCAAAGACTACCGCGAGCATGTAGGAGTTGTTTGCCCAAAATGCGGAGGGACAGATCATTATTGGAAGAAAGACAAAGAACAATATGAATGTAAGTCGTGCAGGACAAGGATAACACTAAAAAGCGGTACTGTTATGCACAAATCAAAACTTCCTTATAGGTATTGGTTTATTGCCATGCATTTGTTGACAGCGACAAAGAAAAGTTTTTCCGCCAAAGAAATACAACGGCAATTAGGTCACAAACGATATCACCCGATATGGCATATGGTACACAAACTGCGTGAGTGTATGGGGAAAAGAGATGGTGAATATATTTTGGCAGGCAGGATAGAATTAGACGAAGGTTATTTTTCAACAGAAGTTCCAGAATTGGAAAAAGACAAACCCCTAAAAAGAGGGAGAGGAAGCCAAAAGAAATCAAAAGTCCTTGTAATGGCAGAAAGCGAGATGGTAGAATCCCCGAAACCGGGACAAAAATCACGAAGAGTAGGTTATTTGAAAATGAAAGT
>NZ_JAIKLE010000160.1 GCF_022267315.1 Maribellus maritimus | reverse complement strand
GTAGCCCGGGCCGGTGCAGGCCAAAAGCGTTGAAGGATAACTTTGGCTTGATTCTTTTGAATACTTTTCTCATCTAAGGAGAAAAGTATTTGGGGCTCGGGGCAACGCCCCGTCGCTGGGAAGAGATGAGCAGAGAGAAAGTGAGCACTGAGAAGATGTGAAAAGAGTACCGAACGTTTCACATAGAAAAAGAAGTCAAAGAATAAGACATAAAAAAAGAACAGACTACATGTTAAGAACGGACCCGCCTAAGAGTAAAAGCGTGAAGAAAATAAATGAAGTGTAGCGTTAAAAAATCTTTTCTGTTTGACTCCAAGCTATAGAGAAGGAGGAGTTTAAAAGATTTTAGCAAAACGGAATTGATTTTTAGCTTTTAATCTTGAGCGGTGGCTTTTTTTGATTCCTTTTTTCAGCTATAGGAAAAAAGGAATTAGGGTTCGGGGCAACGCCCCGTTGAGAAGCAGAGACGAGCGCTGAGAAGATGAGATTGTGAGAAAAGAGAGATGAGATAGTGAGCGATGAGAAATGAGTGGCAAACGTTTTACATAGAAAAAGAAGTCAAAGAATAAGACATAAAAGAAGAATTGACTTAC
>NZ_JAIKLE010000015.1 GCF_022267315.1 Maribellus maritimus | reverse complement strand
ACATGCCCCGGGAAAGGTATGTCCCTCTTTGTGTGTCCCGATAAAAGGATTGACATAAACAGTTAAATCTTCAATACCGGGTTGCTTTTTAGCAGAGATACTCTGGCATCCAAATGCAATTAGCAGTGTTATAGCTGCAACCGTTGTTTTAGTTTTAGTTGAAATACTCATTATGATTTACATCTCGTTAGTTTACATTTAATTCGTAATGGTTTCTGAATGAACTTCAAGATAAATATAAGTTTCAAGCTGTAAAAGTTTTGTTAACAGATTTCTTCCCGACAGCGGGACAAAATCTCTTTATTTTCCTCCATCGTTAAGCAGGCTTTTTTTTGTACATTTGCACCTCAAAAATTTTTAGTCAGAACTCTGAAAAAGAAAACATGGAAATTCCGAGTAAATACAACCCGGCCAAAGTAGAAGACAAGTGGTATAAATACTGGATGGACTACAACTATTTCCATTCAACACCCGACGAACGTGAACCCTACACCATTGTCATACCACCACCTAATGTTACAGGTGTATTGCATATGGGGCACATGCTCAACAATACCATTCAGGATATTTTGGTTCGACGGGCTCGTATGACCGGTAAAAATGCCTGTTGGGTACCCGGAACCGACCATGCTTCAATTGCAACGGAAGCCAAAGTGGTAAATAAACTGCGTGCTGAAGGAATTGACAAATATGATCTTTCCCGTGAAGAGTTTTTAAAACATGCCTGGGACTGGACAGACAAACATGGCGGAATTATCCTTGAACAGTTAAAAAAACTGGGTGCTTCCTGCGACTGGGAACGCACTGCTTTTACCATGGACGAGGCCCGAAGTGAATCGGTAATTAAAGTTTTTGTTGACCTGTTTAACAAAGGACTGATTTATCGCGGCGTTCGGATGGTAAATTGGGATCCGGCTGCCAAAACAGCACTTTCCGACGAAGAAGTGATTTACAAGGAAATGCAGGGAAAACTGTATTACCTCAACTATAAAATTGAAGGAGAAGATGGTTTTGTAACAATCGCAACCACCCGCCCGGAGACTATTCTGGGCGATACCGCGGTTTGTGTAAATCCGGCTGACGAGCGTTTTTCTCACCTCAAAGGGAAACGCGTTTTGGTGCCGCTTGTTAACCGTTCTGTTCCAATTATCGAGGATGAATATGTGGACATGGAATTTGGAACCGGCTGTCTGAAAATCACTCCTGCTCACGACATTAATGACTATGAAATCGGGCTGAAACACAATTTGCCTACCATCGATATTTTTAACGACAACGGAACATTAAGCGAAAAAGCCGAACTGTTTATCGGGGAAGATCGTTTTGATGTGAGAGATAAAATAGTTCCGGAACTGGAAAAAGCCGGTAATCTGGTTAAAATTGAAGATTACACCAATAAAGTAGGTTTCTCGGAACGTACGGATGTGATTATCGAGCCAAAACTTTCGGCGCAGTGGTTCCTGAAAATGGATGAACTGGTAAAACCGGCACTGGAAAATGTGATGAATGACACCATAAAATTTCATCCGGCAAAATTTAAAAATATATACAACCACTGGATGAGTAACATCAAGGATTGGTGTATCAGCCGCCAGTTGTGGTGGGGGCATCAAATACCGGTGTATTATTTACCCGATGGAACTCATGTTTGTGCCGAGACTGTTGAACAAGCACTGGTGCTTGCAAAAGAAAAGTCGGGTAATTCCGGTTTAACAGCAGCCGACCTGAAACAAGACGAGGACGCACTGGATACCTGGTTTTCCAGCTGGCTCTGGCCCATTTCGGTTTTTGACGGAATTCGTGATCCGGAAAACAAAGAAGTGAATTATTATTATCCGACTTCGGATTTAGTAACAGCGCCGGATATTATTTTCTTCTGGGTAGCCCGAATGATTATTGCCGGGTATGAATACCGTGATGAACTCCCCTATAAAAATGTGTATTTCACAGGAATGGTTCGCGATGCGCAGCGAAGAAAAATGTCCAAATCATTGGGAAATTCTCCCGACCCGCTGGACCTGATTGCCAAGTATGGAGCAGACGGAGTAAGGGTTGGAATGCTGCTTTGTTCTCCGGCAGGTGGCGATTTGCTTTTTGATGAAGGCTTACCTCAACAGGGAGCAGGATTTGCTACAAAAATATGGAATGCTTTCCGCCTGGTAAAAAACTGGGAAGTTTCTGCTGAAATAGAACAGCCGGAACACTCAAAACTGGCCATCGAATGGTTTAAAAATAAACTGAATGAAGTAGTCGTCCTGTTAAACAAACAGTTTGAACAATTCCGTGTTTCCGAAGCGCTTATGACGGTTTACACATCGGTACGTGACGAGTTTTCGGGCTGGCTGCTTGAAGTTGTAAAACCGGCTTACCAGCAACCTGTTGATGCAAAAACATATAACGAGGTAGTTGAATTGTTTGACCAGATGTTACGATTGATGCATCCTTTCACACCGTTTATAACAGAAGAGATCTGGCAACTGTTAAGCGAGAGAAAAGAGGATGAAAGCATTATGATAAGCCAACTTCCAAAGGCTGAAAAATTTGATGCTGATTTGCTTTTAGCTTTTGAAAATGTAAAAGAAGCCATTTCGGGTATTCGTAAAATCAGAAAAGATAAAAATATTCCGAACAAAGATTCGCTGGAATTAAAAATACAAAAAGGAGACAAAGGTTACGAAGCCGCTTTTGACAGTGTTCTTGCAAAAATGGGGAACCTGTCATCTCTTGAATCTGTTGGAGAAGAGGTAAAAGGCGCCGCTTCCTTCCGGGTAAAGTCAACAAATTTCTATATTCCTCTGGAAGGATTTATTGATGAGGAAGAAGAACTCAAAAAGTTGGAGGAAGAACTCAAATATACAAAAGGCTTTCTTCATTCGGTGATGAAAAAACTGGGCAACGAACGTTTTGTCAACAATGCTCCGGAAGCGGTGGTTGCAAAAGAAAAAGCAAAACAAGCCGATGCCGAAGCAAAAATAAAGGTACTGGAAGAAAGGATTGCGGGGATGAAATAAAAACAAGTTGCTGATTTTGGTTTCAAAACAGACAACAAGGAGTAGCTAACAATAAGAGCTTCCTTCTCCTTAAATCATGTTAAAAAAGCCGTTAAAATATGTTATCTTTCAGGCCTTCTAAAACCAATTGAATACTTTTATAGCCGGTTTTTTGAATGGCAATGAAAACAATAAACAAAACTATATTCTTTTTTCTGCTGGCTGTTGCCCTCAATGGTTATACCCAGGACGATGTCGTTGTGGACCCGATGTTAATCCGGCTGCAGGCAAAAATTATCAGTGCAGCTGACAGTTCCGCAGTGCCTTATGCCAACATCGTAAACAACCGTACCCACAGCGGAACCATAACAAATGCCGATGGCTTCTTCTCGCTTGAAATGTTAAACATTGATAGTTTGGTAGTATCCTCGGTAGGTTATCAGAAGGCGGTTTTAAAAGTGCCTTATAATTATAACGGGAACAGTGTTTTGGTTTTTCTGTTAAAACCGATGAACTACAATTTGGGGGAGGTTCAGGTAAAAGGGGAACGACCAAACGTTGATCTTGGTCTGGAAACAGGCAAACCAACTGATATTCCTGTTGAATTGCGAGGCGATGCATTTAATGAAAAACCACCTGTGGTTGCGGCACTTTTTAGCCCAATCTCGTTCTGGCACTACCATTTAAGCAAACGCGAAAAACAAAAAAGAGAAGTAAGAAAAGCCGTAGCCCTGGAAAAAAACTGGGAAATGCATTCACAAAATTACAACAAAGAAATGGTCATCTTTCTGACAGGAATGACTGAACCACAAGCTGACACTTTTATGGTTTGGTTTAACGGGAAAGATGTATTGCCTTACACATCAACTGAATATCAGGTCCGTGCTTCTATTCTGGAATACTTCGAAATTTATAAGAGAGAAGGCAGGCTAAAATAAAAAAACCACCCCCAAAAGAGTGGTTCATGTAATTATAATTCAATGACTTTAATATTTCTCCATTTCACCTTTATCCCTCCGCCGGAGTGAATTTGCAACGCAATCGCACCTTTGCCTTTTGCAATTTTTTCATCTTTTATATCAACCATCTCTGTGTCGTTCAACCATGTCGTAACATGACCGCCTTCAACACGGATTCTCATTTTGTTCCACTCTCCCATTTTCAGGATGTTTTCTTTTTCATCAGGAATCTGCACAAGCCATCCCCTTCCGTACGATTCATAAATTCCACCGGTGTCGTGATTTGGCGGAGCAACCTCCACCTGCCATCCACTTACTTTGGTTCCTTCAAATGTTGAACGAAAAAATACTCCGGAGTTGCCGTCAGCTTCCTGCAGAAATTCAAGTGTTAAATCAAAATCGTCGTAAAATTTTTTGGTTGACAGGTAGCCATATTCCTCATCGGGTCCGCTTTCACAAATCAAAAGACCGTCTTCAACATACCATTTTTCAGTGCCGTGAACGACCCATCCTTTTAGATTTTTACCGTTGAATAATGCTTTCCCGTCTTTGGCAGAAGCCATAAAAGTACCTGCAAATGCAAATAAAATCAGAAGTAATAATGTTTTTTTCATCGTTGGTAGTTCGTTATATATGTTTTAGTTTTATTCGTTTTACCGGCCCAATTCTTTTTTCAGCAATTTTACATTATTTTCCAGCCGCGTGATGGTTTCATCTTTTTCTTTAATCTGAGCCTTCAGATTTTCTGTTTCCGACTTCACTTTTTCAAGCTGATTTTGCAAATCCGTAGTTTTCTTTTCACCCGAATTCACTTGCCCTTCCAAAACACTTATTCTTTCCGCCAGTTGACGCTTATCAAAACTATACTGGTCAACAAGCTGTGTTTTTGCATCCAGCTGGCTTTCCATCTGGGCAACCCTCGATTCGAGTGTGCGAATAGATTTATCCTTATTTTCTATAGCTGCTGTTAAGCGCTGTTTTTCAAAATCCAGATTAAAGCTGGTTTGCTCCAATGATTCATTTTGCTGACTTAATTTTTCATTTAAAACAAAAACCTCGCTATTCAATGAGTCAATGTACTGATCTTTCATTGCGTTACTTTGCATCAGCTCATTTTTCATGGCTTCAAAATCGGAAATCAACGCTTCAATTCGTTTTGCCCGTGCATTATTTTCGTCGGTTAACTGCCGAACCTGCTCCTCGGCTTTTAACCTGCCACCCTGCATCTCAAGAAATTTCTTTTTTGATACACACGAACTCATTAAAACTGTAATTGCAAGAAAGAAAAGTATAAAATATTTTTTTGACATATTTTTCGTTTTTGTTTTAACAAAGATATAAATAATAATCCCCTATTATAACGTTATATAAGTGTGAATGGTATTTATTTATTACTTTTAATTCAAAAAGAAAATGAAGAAAATAATTATAATAGTAACGCTCTTTTTTTCTACATGGGTTGCTTCGGCGCAGAACGGGTCAAAAATTATTGAAACCATTAAAGGAAAAGTTATCAATGTAGCAACCAACGAACCGGTAGCTTATACCAACATCGGTTTAGAGGGCACATTGTATGGGACTGCCAGCAATGCAGATGGTGATTTTGAACTAAAAATCCCTGAAGAACTTGCATCAAAAAACATTTATTTCTCAGCAGTGGGTTTTAAAAACAAAACATTTCCGGTTACCGAGCTGTATGGAAAAGAATATAGTGTGATTAAACTTGAGTCGCAATCGTACGATATTGGGAATATTGATGTTGCCGCCCAATCCAAAGTTTTAATACGAATTCTTCGAATGGCTGCAGAAAACACTCCCTATAACTTTATTGGCGGACCTTATAACCTGATTTGCAGTTACGAGAACAATAAAACCACAAACGACACCACACAAACGAATCAGAAAGCAAGCGTTACAATTTATGACAAGAGTGGCTACACCAATCCGTCGAAACTTGATGCTTTTCAGTCGGTAAAATATGTCGTAAAAAAAGACTCGGAATATGAAACCGACTATCGTTTTTCAACCGGAACAAATAACATTGGCGAATTGCTTGATTTTGACTGGGTTCGTTCGGGATCTTCCGTATTAAACCCCGATCTTCTCGCCGATTTCAGACTGACTTTGGAAGATGAGCCGGTTGTAAATGGTGATGAATGCTGGACTATCGCTTTCAAACAAACCGTTCCAACACTGGCTGGTTCGGGTGACTTTTATGCTACTTTTTTTGAAGGAAAAATTACGATTGAAAAAGAAGATTATTCCGTTAAAAAAATTGAAGGAACTATCCGTTCAAAACAAAACAGTTTGCAGGGCCGATCCCTGGCAGTAACGAATTCCAGCCTAAAAGTAAAAAAGGATGTTTCGTATCAGTATACAGTTAGCTACGCCAATTTAAAACCGGAACTTATACAGGTTGAAAAGAAATACAAAATGGATGGCAGCAAAATTCAGGAACAAATCAGTTTAAAAGTTAACCAGGTGCAAACGACTAATGTAACCGCCTTGCAAAACAGAGACTATTTTTCAGGAGAATAAAAAAAATTTAAAGGTTGACGACTATTCCTGTATCTTAAAGGAATTGTTTGATTAAATAAAAAGCGCTTGGTAAAAAAATACAAAACGCTTTTTTTATGAGCCCTTACTTATTTTTAATCTTCTTTGAAAAGTTCTTCTTCGGTTACTTTTTTTACCAGCATACTGTCCTTCAGCGATTTTGTTATTGCATTATAAGGCGCAATAACTACCTCATCCCCTTCTGAAATTCCTTCCAATATTTCAATACTGTTGTTATCCTGAATACCGGTTTTAACTTCCACTTTTCGAACAACATCGTCCTTCAAAACAAAAACAACTTCCTGTTTTTCTTCACGTTCAATAACTTCCTCTTCTCCATCCTCATCCGGCGAATTGCTTTCGTCTTTCACTTCCTCTGTTCCGCCACCTTCCTTTTTCACACGTGTTGTAACAGCAGAAATAGGAACAGAAATAACATTTTCACGCGTTTCTGTTTGAATATCAACTGTGGCCGACATCCCAGGGCGAAACGGGTATAAATTACCGGAAACAGAATCAACAAGATCAGTATAGGACTCAGCCAGCAAAAATACCTTTACCTCAAAATTGGTCACCTGGTCGGTTGCGGTCCCGGTAGTGCTTGCCGAGTTGGCTATTTCAGTGACAACTCCTTTAAATTTCCGCTGCAAATAAGCATCTACCTCAACCAAAGCCGTATCGTATTTTGAGACTTTTACAATATCATTTTCATTGACCTCCACTTCCACCTCCATCCTGTCTAAATCGGCAACAACCATCATTTCAGTACCAACCATCATACTGGTTCCCACTACACGTTCACCTTTTTCAACATTTAAAGCCGAAATGGTTCCAGCGATAGGTGCATAAATTTTGGTTTTTCTCAATTGTTCGTCAGCTTCTGATACCGAGGCTTCAGCACTTTTCACTGAAAATTCAGCAGCCCGAACCTCAGACTGGGCAACTTTATAAGAGGCTTCGGCAGATTCGTATTCCGAAACTGGAATAGCGCCTCCGTCATAAAGCTGTTTTGCCCTTTTAAAAGCCATCTCCCGCTCAATTCGTTGTGCTTCGGCCTGTGCCAATCGGGCTTTCGAAGAATTCAACGTCGCCTGTGCCCTGTTTAATGCCGAAACATACATATCAGGCTTAATCACACATAGTAAGTCACCGGCTTTTACTTCGTCGCCTTCTTCAACATATAACTCAACAATTTCACCGGCAACATCGGGGCTAATTTTCACCTCCGTTTCAGGTTGAATTTTACCATTGGCTGTAATCTGTTCTGTTATTGTTTTACTTTCAACCGTTTCGGTAGCAACGCTAATAGCATATTCCTGCCCAAACCAACCGGCCTTTTTCCCAACAACCAAAACAATAATAGCAACAACAAGCAAAACAATTGCGTATGGTAGTATCTTTTTCTGATTCATAATTGTCGAAGTTTTGTTTTATATGTCAGTCGAGTCCGCTTAAAATTACAACTTATTGGTTGCGATAAAGAAATAATTTCTGAAATAATCTTTATTGTTTTACAAGCATTCTTGCCGTCAGCCTGCTGTGTTGTTCCAGATAAATATCTTTTTCTTTGACCATCCAGTCTAAAACTTCTTCTGTGTAATGCCTGATTGTGATTAAAGTAAGGTCGGTGTTGTACCTGACGGTGTAGAATGGTTTCAGTTCCAGAAAAATCTCCTGCAAATCAGCCTCAGGCGCATCAATTACAAGATTTAAATCGATTGCCGACTGTTGCATGAGGGTAACTTTCACCCGGTTCTCCAGCAAAAAATTGACTACGCGGTCGATGTCATTAATGCTTATAAATGAAAAATCTTTAGGAGATAAGGTAATCAATACCAGATTTTCTTTTAGAATAAAAATTGGAGGCAATTCTATTTTATGATCGATTTTATGAATTACAGTTCCGGAATTTTCAGGCTCCAAAAACGATTTTACATACAGCGAAATACCCTTATTATGAAGAGGTTTCATTGTTTTGGGATGAATAATCTGAGCTCCTGAATGCGTCATCTCAACTGCTTCTCGATACGATAACTCAGTAATTTTTACAGCGCCATCCATCTTTTTGGGATCTGCGCTCAGTACACCCGGTACGTCTTTCCAAAAAGAAACGCTTTCAGCATTTAAGATATTCCCCAAAATGGCAGCTGTAAAATCTGAACCTTCGCGCCCCAGTGATGTGGTTAAATTTGTGGTAGTAGAACCAATAAAACCTTGAGTAATATATAAGTTCTGTCCGTTAAACCGGAATGTGTCCTGAACCAACTCTTCTGTCCATTCCCAGTCAATTGAGGCGTCGCGAAAATTATCGTCTGTTCGGAGACAGGCACGAATATCAATCCACTGATTTTTTACTCCTGCGTAGTTCAGATAATCGCTTATGATTTGTGTAGAAACCAGCTCCCCGAAACAGATAATCTGATCGTATTCAAAATTAAAATCGAGTGAAGGAACCTTCTTCAATTTCGCTTCAAGTTCAACAAATAAAAAGGTAACCGACTCAGGAATTCCGTTTCCATCAAAAAGGTTATCCATTATTTCTTTATGATAAGCTTTAAATTCCTGAAATATCTCGTATTTTTTTTCCTCTCTGTTAAAATAGGCTCTCACCAGCGTTTCCAGCAAATTGGTCGTTTTTCCCATTGCTGAAACGACAACTACAAGGTTCTCACTGTATTTTCCCAGGATACGGGTTACATTTTTAACGGCCTCCGCGCTTTTAACAGAAGCGCCACCAAACTTAAATATTTTCATTGTCCGATATTTTCTCTGTGCAGGGAATACTCCCATTTTTAAACGAAAGGCGTAAAATAATATTTTTCAGCAAAACTAAAGAAATATTATCATCATATATTCAATACAAAACAAACAAGGCTTCCTCTGAAAAATTGATTAATTTAGTTGCGCTCTGAAAATAGCTTATGTATGAATATTTCTTCGAAAGTAAAACTAAATAACGGAGTAGAGATGCCCTGGCTGGGATTGGGAGTATTCGAATCCCGGGAAGGAGGGGAAGTTGAAAAAGCAGTTCTTCATGCTTTGGATTGTGGCTACCGGAGTATTGACACTGCTGCTATGTATTACAACGAAAGAGGTGTTGGAAACGCAGTAAAACAAAGTGGTATTCCCAGGAAGGATATTTTTCTCACAACAAAAGTATGGAACAGCGATCAGGGGTACCAAACTACCCTGCGCGCTTTTGAAGAAAGTATCGGGAAGCTGCAAACCGAATATATTGATCTTTATCTTATCCACTGGCCCAAAGGGAAGCGCTCGGCAGAAACATGGGAAGCAATGGAAGAGTTGTACCAAAAAGGTAAAATCAGAGCCATTGGTATCAGTAATTTTATGATTCATCACCTTGAAGAATTTTTACCCCGATGCAATGTGTTGCCCGCCGTTAACCAGGTGGAGTTTCACCCGGAACTGGTTCAACCCGAATTGTTAAAATATTGTCAGGAGAAAAAAATCCAACTGGAAGCCTGGAGTCCGATTATCAAAGGAAAAGTAAATAACTTACCGGTAATTCAGGCACTGGCAGTAAAATACGGAAAGACACCGGTTCAGATTGTTTTGCGCTGGGATATTCAAAAAGGGGTGGTAACTATTCCAAAATCATCAAATCCGGAACGAATTTCTTCCAATGCGGACATCTTCGATTTTAATATTAGTGAGGAAGACATTTTAAAAATCGACCGGTTGGATAAATCGCTCAGAATTGGGCCGGATCCAAATAATTTTAGCTTTTAATTCAAAAAAAATACGATGAAAAAACTGCTGCTGTTTATTATTATTCTCGGTGCTTTAAGTGTACAGGCACAAATTCAAAAAAATAATAAAAGTGTACTTACGATTGAAAAAATCATGCAGAATCCAGACCACTGGATTGGAACACTTCCTGAAAGAATCTCCTGGGATGACAACAGTTCGAAAATATACTTTAACTGGAATCCCGGTATGGACACGCTTTCATCGCTTTATGCCTATAATCTGAAAAGCAGAAAAACAGAGAAAGTCTCGTTGGAAGAACAGCAAAATTTACCTGGCCGGTTTTCCGATTATAATTCAGACAACACAAAAAAAGTAGCAATCAAAAATGGGAATCTGTATCTTTTCGATTTGAAAAAAAGAACTGAAAAGCAACTCACCGACTGGTTAAAACGAATCTCAGACCCTCAGTTTGTGCTTGATGATTCGCACATTTCTTTCCTACTCGATCAGAATCTTTTTTTGCTGAATTTGGAAACCGGCGTAATAAAGCAAATAACTAATTTTTCTCCGGGTGATGAACGACCGGAAAGAAAGAGTCAGGGACAGGACAAGTGGCTGGAAAAGCAGCAAATGGAACTGTTTGATGTACTAAGAGAAAGAGAAGCCATGAACAATGCCCGTGAAAGACAACGGGAAAAAGAGGAAATACCGGAACCACTAAAAATATACTTGGGTAAAAACAGGTTAAGAGACGCTTCACTGAGCCCTACAGGGAAATTTGTTATTTATTCCACTTTTGAAATGCCGCAAGGACAAAAATCGACATCGGTTACTCACTTTGTTACAGAATCGGGGTACACAGAAGAACGTGATGCACGAGCAAAAGTTGGGAGCCCGCAGGCGAACTCTGAAATGGGGATTTTTGATATTGAAAATAACAAAACTGTTAAAATTAAAACAGATGATATTCCCGGATTAAAAGACCTGCCTGAATACTTAAACGATTATCCGGATAAAAAGGCCAAAGATGATGCTGAATTAAAAAATCGGGGACTTAGCCTACTTGGTCCGATATGGAATCCCGAAAGCGATAAAGCCATTTTAGTGGCTCTTGCTGCAGATCACAAAGACAGGTGGATTTTACTTCTCGATCCGGCAACAGGAGAACTCGATCTACTGGATCGTCAACATGACGAAGCATGGATAGGTGGCCCGGGAATCGGAAGTTGGGGATATTCAACAGGCAGTATTGGCTGGATGCCCGACGGGACATCTGTTTGGTTTCAGTCGGAAGAAAGTGGTTACTCTCAGTTATACACCGTAAATACGGAAACAAAGGCAAAAAAAGCATTAACCTCGGGAAAATATGAAGTTTCCGAAGCTTCCATTTCTAATGATAAAAAATATTTCTATTTCGTCGCCAACAAAGTACACCCCGGAGTAATGCATTTTTACCGGATGCCGGTTTGGGGAGGTGAGTTTACACAAATTACATCGATGGAAGGCAACAACGAAGTAACGCTTTCTCCCGATGAAAAATATCTTGCCATCCGTTATTCGTATGCCAACAAACCCTGGGAACTGTATTTACAGGAAAATAAACCCGGAGCCGAAGCAACTCAGATAACCCAGTCAACAACTGATGATTTTAATGCCTATTCATGGCGGGTGCCCGAGTTTATTACTTTTAGTGCTGAAGACGGAGCGGAAGTTTATGCACGTTTATACCGTCCTGAAAATATAGAGAAAAATGGCCCTGCTGTTGTTTTTGTGCATGGTGCCGGCTATTTGCAAAATGCACACAAATGGTGGAGCAGCTATTTCCGTGAATTTATGTTCCACAACTTTTTAGTCGACAATGGCTACACTGTTTTAGATATCGATTATCGTGGCAGTTCTGGTTATGGCCGCGACTGGCGAACAGGAATATACCGCCACATGGGAGGTAAAGATCTTTCAGACCATGTAGATGGTGCTAAAATGTTAGTCGAAAAGTACAATGTTTCGCCTGATCGAATCGGAATTTACGGAGGGTCGTATGGCGGATTTATTACTTTGATGGCCATGTTCACAGAACCCGGTGTTTTTGCCGCCGGAGCCGGACTTCGTTCTGTTACCGACTGGGCACATTACAACCACGGTTACACTGCGAATATTTTAAATACCCCGGTGGAAGATAGTATTGCCTACAGGCAAAGTTCACCCATTTATTTTGCAGAAGGCCTGGAAGGCGCGCTTCTGATGTGCCATGGAATGGTGGATGACAACGTTCAATTTCAGGATATCGTGCGACTGTCGCAACGTCTGATTGAACTGGGGAAAGAAAACTGGGAACTGGCTGTTTATCCCGTTGAAGCACACGGGTTTGTGGAACCATCGAGCTGGACTGATGAATACAAACGAATTTTTAACCTTTTTGAAGAAAATCTAAAATAAAAATATTGCTCCTCCAGAAAGTAAAAACGTCAAGATTGAATTATTGACATTTTTACTTTCTTAATTTATTATAAAATATCGGATTATTTAACTTGCTGAAATTCAAAACTGTCCTACATTGTTTACCTTTGTTTTCTAAAACAGACAGAATTGAAAAGTTATTTAAAAATATTCAAATGGGTCTCCCCCATTGCTTTTTGCCTGTTTTTCTGTTTATCCGGACAGTTCAACCAATCTATACAAAAAATCAATTCAACAGGCAACATTGTTTGTTCAGAAGATTTGAATTTTATTTGTGACACCTCCACCGAAATCCCCTCTTTTATTGAAGAGGAAGTTGAGGATACAGATAAGAGTTTTGGTGAGCTAACCAGAAAAACATTCTCAAAAAAAAAGATTACCCAAACTTCTTTACCTGCGAAATATACTAACAATGATATTTTACCGGTTGTTGTTTTGATTCAACAGACCAACCTGCCTCCTCCGGTTTTTAACATCGACTGAGGCACATTGACCAATTAAAACAAAAATTTTAAAAAATCGAACCTAAAACAACAGTTTGATTGTTTACCATTTACGGATTGTTTTAGCCCGTTGAATTTTAACACAATGTTTAAAGCAAAAATAAATCCTTCTCTGATTCTGCATTTTCTTTCAATTGTAATTTCTTTTGAAAGTTTGTTTATGTTCCTGGCTGTTTTTGTTTCAGCTTTAAATCACGAAACAATTACAGAAAAGCTTCTTTTGGCATCGGTATTTGCATTTCTTTTAGGACTTTCGTTAAATATTCTCACCAAAAACCAACGACACAGTGAACCATCGCGGAAGGAAAGCTTTTTTATCGTGAGCATTAGCTGGTTTATGCTCGGACTAATCGGTACAATTCCATACCTGGTAACCGGAACTATTCCGAATTTTGTAAATGCTTTTTTTGAATCAATATCGGGATTTACCACAACTGGTTCGTCCATTCTTGCCGATATTGAGTCGCTCCCAAAAAGTATCTTGTTCTGGCGAGCTGAAACTCACTGGATTGGCGGAATGGGAATTATTGTTCTGGTGGTAGCAGTTATGCCCTTTCTGAACATTAACGGGATTTATCTTTTTTATTCTGAAATTTCGAGTGTTACAGATGAAAAAATATCAACAAAAATCAGATATGCTGCCCGGAACATGTGGCTCGTTTACATCGGATTAACATTTATAGAAATAGTTTTTCTGCTGATCGGGAAAATGTCGCTTTTTGACAGTGTCTGTCACGCTTTTGCCACGGTTGCAACCGGTGGTTTTTCCACCAAAAACGACAGCATCGCAGGCTTTTCGCCTTACATTCAATACATTATAACTTTATTTATGTTACTGTCCGGAATCAATTTTTCTTTGCATGTTATTTTGTTAAAAGGGAAATTCCGCACTTTTATAAAAAATGAAGAACTAAGGTTGTACCTCTTTATTATTTTGGTAGTTGGTGCTACCATCACCGGACTTTTATATTTTGAGCAACATCTCAAACTTGAACAGGCTTTCCGAGACTCGGTTTTTCAAGTTGTTTCTGTTTTAACGGCAACCGGCTTTGCCACTGCTGATTATCTGAAATGGCCTGAACAGGCGACTTTACTCATTGCCCTTTTAATGTTAATCGGAGCGTCTTCCGGGTCAACAGGCGGCGGTGTGAAAGTTATCAGGCATCTTATTTCCTTAAAAAAAATAAGACATTCATTTAAAACCTTGATAAAACCCAACGTTGTAAATGTAATACGATATAACGGAAGCGCTGTACAATCCGAATATATCTCAGGAGTACTTGCATTTGTGATTTTGTATTACCTTATATTAATGGTCAGCACACTGATTATGATGTCTTTCGGACAAGATGCCGCCACATCATTTGGTGCATCGGCAACTTGCATGGGCGGTATCGGGCCCGGATTTGGAACCGTTGGCCCTGTCAGCAATTTTCTTCATTTACCCGACGGAGCCAAATACTTTCTTACCCTTTTGATGGTAATAGGAAGACTCGAAATTTATTCTGTCCTAATTATTTTCACCCGGACTTTCTGGCGTTTATAAACGAATCAATGTTTTTGGGAGACAAACCTGTCAACTCTCTGTATTCTGCATCACAAATCTATTTCTCTTTTCAATTCGTTTCGCCCAGTAAACAAATGGAGTATCGGCTGCAGCTACAATCCATTTTAAAAAATAGGTTGTAATAAATATCTCGAATAAAATTCCTGTTTCATAAACACCATAAAAGGCTATCAGCACAAAAACAAGGCTGTCAATTAGTTGTGAAACCATGGTACTCAGGTTATTTCTCAGCCAAATCTGGCTATCCTTTGAAAATCTTTTTCTCCAAAAATGATACGCCCACACATCATGCCGCTGCGACAAAAGATAAGCCGCCAAACTTGCCACCGCAATTCGTGGCATCAATTTAAATATTGTACTGGTTGCTTCATGTGTTACCGCCGCAAATTCATCCCCTTCCAAAGGGACAAAAACCAATGCCAGGTTCATTAGCAATGTCATTGAAATAAGGCTAAAAAAACCTATCCAAACGGCTTTTTTCGCTTCTTCCTTTCCATAGTTTTCGGAAAGTATATCGGTAACCAGAAACGATGTGGCATAAACAATATTGCCGAGTGTCGCCACCAGCCCAAACAATTGTATGGTCTGAATAACCTGTATATTGGCTACAATTACGGAAATAGGAATCCACATAACTAATCCCCACTTACCAAAAAGTTTATAGGCTAAAATAATCAGGAAAAAATTTGCCAGCAGCATAGCCAGCCACAACAATTCGTTTTGCATTTTTTTAATTTTTTAGTCGCAGGGTGATGCCACCTGCAATAGTTTGTATTCGAATTCCGGCTGCAAAAGTAGCAAAAATCTCAATTACCAAAACGATATCATTTTTAACTTTTAAGTTACATCAACCTCCCGGGTTATATAACCGGCATAATCCTTTACTATAGGTCGGTAACTTTCATGAAACAAACTTGACGACACAATAAAGTCAGCGGTTGAACGGTTCGATGCCGTTGGGATGTTGTACAAAACGGTTATCCGAAGCAAGGCTTTTACATCCACATCGTGTGGTTGTGGTTGCATCGGGTCCCAAAAAAATATCAAAATATCCACTTCACCGTTAACAATCAATGCACCTAATTGCTGGTCGCCGCCAAGTGGTCCTGATTTTAATCGTGTTACGGTTGGCGGAACAACACTATTCTCCAAACATTTAAAGGCAAGAGTTTCTTCCACTAGTTTCCCGGTTGTTCCGGTACAAATTAAGTTATGTTGAACCAGTTCCATCCAGTTGTACGACACCCATTCTATTATATCTTTTTTACGATTGTCGTGTGCAACAATCGCAATGTTTTTTTTCTTTTTCATGGCTTTTAATTGTTTAATTTCAATAAACTTACTGTGAATTTTATGTTCAGAAGTTTCGTTTGACGGCAGGTTTATTTGACTTTTTTACACTTGTTCCCATCTTTTCCGGAACAATAATTAATTGTTTTCGCTACAAAGGTATATGCATTTCAGCCACAACTCTGCAACAAAATTCAGGGGAATTGAATTTATTTAGATTTATTTAATCTTTACGAACAAAATGAACGACAACAATCAAACAAACATCACACAAAACACCACATTTACAACATGTTACACAAAATCCATTTCAACGTCTCTTTATTTGAAACAGATTCTTGAATATCCCGATAACTATCAGGTCGAATAACACAAAAAAAGCAAAACGGAATGCTACCAGCTTAAACAATGGCTTTAATATCACCGATTATACTCAAAGCCAAACCATTAGCTGCTTCTTTTGTTTTTGCTTCGGAATAAATTCTGATGATTGGTTCTGTATTTGATTTTCGAAGATGCACCCAGGAATCAGCAAAATCAATCTTAACACCATCAATGTCATTTACATTCTCATGTGCATATTTCACTTTCATTTTTGCGAGAACTTCATCTACATCAATTTCGGGCGTGAGTTCGATTTTATTTTTTGAAATAAAATAATCGGGATAAGTTTTACGAAGTTCAGAACACTTCAGCCCGCTTTTGGCGAGATGGCTTAAAAACAAAGCGACTCCAACCAACGCATCACGTCCGCAGTGACTGGCGGGATAAATAACGCCTCCGTTTCCTTCACCGCCAATTACAGCGTTGGTCTCTTTAATCTTAGCTACCACATTTACTTCGCCAACAGCCGCCGCCGCATATTTCTGTCCGTATTTTTCGGTAACATCCCGCAAAGCACGGCTCGATGAAAGATTGGAAACCGTATTTCCGGGAGTTTTACTCAATATATAATCGGCTACCGCTACAAGTGTATATTCTTCGTTGAACATGGTTCCGTCTTCGTTGATAACAGACAAACGGTCAACATCCGGATCAACCACAAAACCCACATCAACTCTGCTGTTTTTTATTGTTTCCGAAGTTTCAACCAAATTCTCGGGAAGTGGTTCCGGTGTATGTGCAAAATGTCCGCTAGGATCGCAGTTTATTTCAACAATATTTTTAACATCCAGAGCCTTTAGAAGTGCAGGAATTGCAACTCCGCCCACCGAGTTAACGGCATCAACTGCAACGGAAAAACCGGCTTCCTTAATTGCTTTAACATCTACCAATTCCAAATCCAAAACCTTTTGGACATGGATAGCTGTGTAGTCTTTTTCCAGAGTAACTCCCAGATCATCAACCTCTGAAAAAATAAAATCTTCCGAATCAGCAATCTCCAAAATGGTCGCCCCTTCTTCAGCGTTTAAAAATTCACCTTTCGAATTGAGCAACTTAAGCGCATTCCACTGTTTTGGATTATGGCTTGCTGTTAAAATAATTCCTCCGTCAGCCTTTTCTTCGGTAACGGCAATCTCTGTTGTAGGTGTAGTTGCCAAACCGATATTTACTACATCGCAGCCCATTCCGTTTAGTGTTGCAATAACCAGCGAACTCACCATTTGCCCGGAAATTCTTGCATCGCGACCAACAACAATTTTCACCTTTTGTTTACTGGCTGCAAACTTCGCCCAAACGGCATAGGCAGCAGTAAATTTAACTACGTCAAGCGGACTTAATCCTTCACCCGGTTTTCCACCAATGGTTCCACGTATTCCTGAAATTGATTTTATTAATGTCATCTAGTGTGAATTTGAGCTGACAAAAATACAAAGGCGATTTAAAAAATGGAATAAAAACCAATAAACTATTCGTTAATTTCTTCCAATTCCTTTAGTGTAAGTTTTAGTTTGGATATATAATTGCCATACAATTTATGAAATCCCCAGCGGAAAAAAACATAAACTCCAACCGTAATTAAAAGCAGAAGAAACAAAGTAATAAAAACAGTTGTTGCAAGGTCTCCGAATTCAATTTCGTTTATTTGAATTCCCTCACTGTGAGCCTTAAAGAGAACGCCTTCATAAACACCGGCAATAAAATTTATAGAGAATGAAATAAGGATAATAAAAATAGAAATGTAATACAATGTCCGGTAAAAATTTAATGTCGAAATAATCTTTATAAGCGTATTTTTGAGGTCACAGGTTTGATCGCATATTTTTTTCACTTTGTAATACCTCGCCACAAAGACTAAAAAAGTAACGATAATTATCACATCTCCGAAAACAGATAAAATCTGAAGCCAGGTAGGAAGTTCAAGTTCTTTTTCAAAGTTTTTAACCAATTCAGGGGAAAGAACAAAGTCGTTCAGTATAAAAACAAGAATCAACGCGAAAAGGACAAAAAAACCAATGCGGATATTCCGATCGATTCTTTCGATCAGATTTTTTGTCCGTTTTCCCAGCATCTCCCTTATTTGAGCTTCGTCCAACTCCTTGTTCGATGCGAGTTTATCCCATGTTTTTTTCAGATCTTTTAAATCCATATCTGTCTACTCTTCTGTTACCATAAATTTTTTCAATTTTTTCTTAATCCGGTTCATTTTCACCCGCACATAATTCTGGGTAATGCCGGTAATCTCAGCAATTTCTTCATATTTTTTATTTTCAAGATAGAGTAACACAATCGACTTTTCAACGCCGGTCAGCTGACTCACTGCTTTATGCAACTGCTTGATATTTTCTTCGGTTTCTGTATCGTATTTCTCATCAGCAAGCTGAAAATTGTCGTACGACAGACTACTCTGGTCTGGTCGTCTTTTATTCTTTTTGAATGACGTAATTGCTGTATTTAAAGCGACTCTGTACATCCATGTTGAAAATTTCGAATCGTTCCGAAAAGAAGGATAAGACTTCCAAAGCTGGGCAACAATCTCCTGGAAAAGGTCGTTTCTGTCCTCTTCAACGTCGCAATAAATATTGCACACCTTGTGAATGATGCCCTGATTTTTCTGGATTATCTGTAAAAATTCCTTTTCCAAAACTGCACTATTAGTAACGAATGATTGAAAATATTACAATTTTCTTTTTTCAAACCCGGTTTTACCAGTTTTTTTCAAACTGAAAAACTGTTGCGTTTTGGAACCTGCCTTTTTGATTTTTTAAAATCAGTTTATTTTCAGAAAATGAATTTCTTTTTCTGAAAGAAAACGCCACTTTCCCCGGGGAAGATTCTTTTTTGTAAGGCCGGCGAACAGCACACGGTCGAGTTTCTTAACGCGGTATCCCAAATGTTCAAATATTCTTCTTACAATCCGGTTTCTGCCTGAATGAATTTCGATACCAATTTCAGTGCGATTCTCAGAAGTGATAAAACTTATGGCGTCTGCGGCAATTCTCCCGTCTTCCAAATCCAAACCATCAGCAATCTGAAGGAGATGTTCTTTTGTGAGCGCTTTATTTAACGTTACCTGATATACTTTTTTCATATTGTGGCTCGGATGCGTTAACTTTTTCGACAAATCGCCATCGTTTGTAAACAACAGCAAACCGGTGGTATTTCTGTCAAGTCGGCCAACTGGATATACACGCTCTTCACAGGCATTGCGAACCAAATCCATTACTGTTTTGTCGGCATGCGGATCATCTGTTGTTGTCACAAAATCTTTGGGTTTGTTTAACAACAAATACACTTTTTTCTCCGCACTTAATCTGCGTCCATCAAAACGAACTTCATCGCCTGGTTTCACTTTTGTTCCAAGCTCGGTTACTGTTTTTCCGTTGATCGAAACAAGCCCGGCTGAAATGTAGGTATCAGCTTCGCGCCTTGAACAAACTCCGGCATTGGCAATAAATCTGTTTAGTCTGATATCTTCAGAATATGTTTGTTTTTTGGGAGTTTTTTTAATCACCCGGGCTTTTGGTTTGGAATAGGTTTTCTTCTCTTCCACCGAAGAATATCTTTTTGATTTTTCTGTTTCACTTTTTGAAAACCTCCCTTTTGAAGCTACTCCCTTTTTAAGCGATTTTGTTTCTTTATTTTCCAGGCTTTTCCCAATTCGTTTTCCACCACCCACTCTTTTGCTGTCTCCTTTTTTGTAATTATTTCTCATTATTAACGTCTGATTTCTGCAAAGGTCGGAAAAATTCCGCATTAAATATAGCTATTCAACAAGTTCAAAATGATTATCTTTAATCGATTAAAAAAATTAAAAGAAAACAGTTATGCAATCACACGAAATTGATTACGAAATTAAGGGACATGATGTACAATTGGTTGAAGTTGAACTCGATCCGGGGGAAACAGTAATTGCCGAAGCAGGAGCAATGCTTTACATGGAAGACGGTATTCAGTTTAATGCCCGAATGGGTGACGGTTCAAATCCCAATGCCGGTTTTTTTGATAAACTCTTGTCTGCAGGTTCGCGTCTGATTACGGGAGAGTCGCTGTTCCTGACTCACTTCACCAACCAGGGGTGGGGCAAAAAACATGTGGCGTTCTCCGCACCGTATCCCGGAACCATTATTCCAATGAACCTGGCACAAATGGGTGGGCGTGTAATTGTTCAGCGCGATGCTTTTTTATGTGCGGCAATGGGTACAAAAATATCAATCACATTTAACCGCCGACTGGGCTCAGGATTTTTTGGTGGCGAAGGATTTATTTTGCAAACATTACAAGGCGACGGAAATGCGTTTGTTCACGCGGGAGGAACCGTAATTGAACGCCAATTAAACAATGAAGTATTAAAAGTAGATACGGGTTGTATTGTAGGATTTGAACCTTCAATTGACTATAGCATTGAACAGGCAGGAGGACTTCGCTCAATGATTTTTGGCGGCGAAGGAATTTTTCTTGCAACCCTGCGCGGAACCGGAAAAGTGTGGCTGCAAAGTATGCCAATAAGAAAACTGATTGCACAACTTTCAACCCATGGACCAAATACAAGAAAAGAAGCCCGTGGAGGATTACTCAACAATCTGTTGGAAGGATAATTTTAAGTTCTCAGTATTCAGTCGCAGTTTGCAGATTTACCAAGAGTAAACTGTGACTGAACACTGTGACTTTTCTATACTACTTCAGGCAAACTGATTCCTTTAATTTTTCGGTATAAATCGAGAGCAAAAATATCGGTCATCCCGGATATAAAATCTACAACCGACTGAATTTTAGGATATAATAAATCGCTTTCAGTTTTATATTGTTCGGGCAACAAGGAAAGAATTTTTTTACTGTATAAGTTCCCTGGCTGAATTACTGCACTGATAAACTCTTCAAGCAAAGTTCCTATAATTTTGTATCCGGCAATTTCAATCTCAACTACTGAACGATGATTATAGACCTCTGAAAATGAAATTTCCTTTACTACTTTCATTGCTTCTGACTGTTTTTCACGAATCGCACCGATTAAACTTCCTTCAAAAACACCGTTCATAATTGTATCCTGGTTTTGTACAAAAACGTCCATACATTCATGAATCAGTTTCCCAATAACTCCTGCCCGTAAATAGCTGATTTGCTCATTTCTGTCAGTTACACGCCGAAGTGTATTTTCAATACTTCCGAGCGATTTTTTGTCATACTCGGGGTGATAAAAATCGAGGTAAAGTTCCTTTGTTGTATCGTAACTCAAAATCCCCAGTTTAAATGCATCTTCCAAATCCATAATCTGGTAGCAAATATCGTCAGCCGCCTCCACGAGGTAAACCAGCGGATGTCGTTGGAATTGATTTCTTTTCTCCGGGAGCATTTCAATCCCTAATTCACTTGCTATTTTTAAATAATCTTCTTTTTCCGACTGAAAAAAGCCAAACTTTTGTTTTGTTGCCCAAACCGATTCAAAAGGATATTTTACAATGCTGGCCAGGGTTGGATAAGTAAGCGCAAAACCGCCAGGTCGTTTCCCGTTAAACTGGTGTGTTAACAAACGAAAGGCATTGGCATTTCCATCAAAATGGGTTAAGTCTTTCCACTCTCCCACATCTAATTTTTTCTCAAATTCAATACCTGCACCGTTGGTAAAAAAATTGGAAATAGCAGCTTCACCTGAATGCCCAAATGGCGGATTCCCCAAATCGTGCGCCAGGCAGGCTGTTGAAACAATTGTTCCGATTTCGGAAACCAGGGTACTTTCCGAATCAACTTTCTCAAAAAGTAAGTTTCCAAGCGAACGTCCGACACTGGCCACTTCCAAACTGTGTGTCAACCTGTTGTGCACAAATATATGTTCCGGCAATGGAAATACCTGTGTTTTATTTTGCATCCGGCGGAAAGGCGATGAAAAAATAATCCGGTCATAATCACGTTGAAACTGGGAGCGATCCTCTTTCTTTTTCGATGATTCCCAGTCTTCCATCCCCAAACGTTTTGTTGAAAGCAATTTATTCCAGTCCATTCTAAATTTTTATGCTGCTAAATTATTTAATCTGCCCAAAGAAATCTAAAAATCCAAAACCAATTGAAGCTTGAGATTTACTATTTGCTATGCATCACAAAGTATAGGTTGAATATTGTTTTACCTGTTTAGCCAATTCCCTTGCTTTTCCATCAGTAATCTCATTCAATTTTTTCCAGAATTCCGGTCCATGATTTTTTATTTCAGTATGAACAAGTTCGTGTAACAAAATATAATCAATCAGTTCATCGGGCAATTTCATCATTTGTAAATTCAAACTAATATTGTTTCTCGAAGAACAACTTCCCCAGTTCCGGCGGTTATTTCTGATTGTAATCGTATTTACATTAAATTTATAAATGTTAGCCAGTTGCCTTAATCTTTCCGGAAGAAATCGTTTGGCTTCAAAACGGTAAATTTCCGTTAAAACTTTTTCAATAAAAAGTTGCGCTTGTTCCGTGTCAAAATCCTTTACAAATATTTTGATTGTTTCACTTTTGTGCTCAACTTTATTTTTTTCAGCTTCACAAAAAACGACCGTATGTAATTTTGTTTTTATCTCATCACCGGCTTTTACCCGATTCTTTTTTAACTCAAATTTGTCCTGTTGCCGCCGAATCCATCCTACATTCTTTTGAACAAATGTTGCTACTTCGTAGTTCGATACAAAATAAGGAAAAGAAACCAGTACAGATTTATCGGGTTTTACGCTTATCTTTATATTTTTAGATCGTCGGTTAGGGTAAAAAGTGACTTTTCCGATGTCGTTAATTTGAACTACTTTATTTGTCATTCGTTTATATAGAAAAATAAAATCAAAGATATTAATATGAAACGAGCTGAACCTTTTTTCAGCATTTTTAGTATTAAAAATTTATACAGCTAATTTCAATCTGACTAAATAAAATAATTTATGGAACGAAAAAAAATGGAAGTATTTGGGAACCTCACAAAATACGATACAGTGGTTGCAATAGAAGAAAAAATCCTTCCGGGCAGCCTGGTTTTTGATTCATTAAATCCTTTCCCCGGATATTATCATGAAACCCCGATGAATGTAAAACCCATTTATTTGTACCTGGTTCTTGAGAAACAATATCCTTTGGAAGAAGTGCTTCGGGCTACTCAAAACATTGAGCGTGAATACAAGTGGAATTTTGATGCAGGAAAAGGATATATGCAGATTGGTTCTGAATTCTTAAACGTAATTCGTGTCAGGCATCTCCCCGATCTTGATTTGGTTGAAAAAATTCAGGAAGCTTATTTGCAACATGGGATTAAATTTTTGATGAACAAACGCCTGAAAGGAAAACTTGAAGCAGAAGTGAAAATTGTAAAATTTATGATGCTTGAGAAACAGGGAGACGGCGTTTATGTTGATGTGAATGAACCAACATTTGGATATATTGAAATTCCAAAATTTTTACACTATGAAGCATTTGTAAAAGTTTCGATGGATGTAAAATACAACTGGGAAGGGCATGAATATGATGCCGCCAGTGGATCTTTTTACAAAGATGGAAAACTGTATGAAGTGGTTCGTATTCGTTCCAACAAGCTGGATTCCGAATATCTCTCAAAAATCAGAAAATTATACCTGGAAAAAATTCGATAAAACAACTTAAAAAAAAGGTAAAGCTATAATGAGATTAGCTTTACTTTTTTTTACTGACGCTATTTTTCTTCAAAATGATTCTTCAGTCCTCTCAAAAAGATATGAGCAACGGAAGCAACTGCCAGACAAGCCCGGAATTTATCTTCAAAAAATTTATAGAGAAATGTCAACTTCTCGTCTTAAAAACCAGAGTGATTTCTTTTTCATCGTATAAATAATGTTTACCGTTGTACCCCTTGATAATGTTTCAGGAATTTCTATTTGAAGATAAAAGCAGGTGGTTTGAAAGAATCGTTTTAGGTTTCATCTACTGCTTACAGAAAACAAATATTCAATTTAATCAATTATGAAAGCAAGAAGACACTAAAAAACAAAATAAGCCAGAGAGAACGTTTTTAATAGAGCCTCCAGCAGCCGAGCAAACAGACTTCCTCATCTTACAAATGCTTATCACAAAATGCCGATAAAATAAAATCCCTGGTCCGGTTAGCTTCTGGCTAACCGGTACAAGGGATCATTCTACCAGAAATACTTCTTAAAACTGAAGTTTATCTTCTATTTTTATCATTTCTTCTCTACTCATCCCTGGCATTGCAACAATCAAAAGAATCATGCCGTTTGAAGGATATTCTACCAGTAGTGCCGTTCCGTCTTCTTCGGTCAGCTTTCCGTAACGACAAGTGTGTCCATTGGTATTAAAGCGTTTAAACGACTTGTATTCTGCATCATCCTTATCCACATTTCTATCAGCCTGCAAGGTTATTGCAATAGTTTGTATTCCATTCATGAAAGTGGCAACATAAATGCCATCAGAATTGGCAGCACCAAACGATTTATACCCTTCCAATTCACAATTACTGATAACCTGCTTAAATTCATCAAACTTGTAATTTACCGGTATTATATTATCGTCCTCGTCCTCCATATTTTCCATATCGCCAAAGGCCGACATTAATCCGCCAAACCCGTGCTCCTGCTGTTTGGCTGAAATATTTTCGTAATCGACACCTGCGGGAGGGTTAAACTTTGATGAAGCAACTTTTGCATTTGGACTAAATTCAACATATTTTTCGTTGGCTTCAACGCCCAGTATTTTTGCTTCATTTTTTAAACTAATACCTTTGTAAATCCACGACTTTGCACCCAGTAATTTTATAACGTCACATGAGTAGGAACCGAGATTTTCTGTGCCCAGTTTTTTTCCACCCAGTTGCCCCAATAACTCATCAGCAAATTCCTGCTGCTCCTGTTCAGTCATATCGCTGGCGTAATCCTGTGCTTCCTGGTAATATGCCACTGTTCCGCTGGTTCCGGCGCCAGCAATATAATCGGCCACCCAAAATTTATCTTTTACCAAAACGGTACACATATTTTTTTCTTCGGTGTTTTTTATACCAAACATTTTTGTAGTAGTTTTCGACTTTTCAAGCTCGCAACTTTTTTGCCCAAAATCGTCCCACCAAAGCTCTTTTGTTCTGGTTGTATTTCCGGTAAGTTCGTATTTTATATAGCCCGATTTTATGGCATATTTTTTTGCTTCCTGTGCAAAACCATTTAAGCTAATAATAGCCAAAATCAGGATTATTACCTTTTTCATATTTTATTGTTTAGTGCAGATTGTATTAATACACGAGTTAGGTGTGCAAGTTGATAAAAAGAGAGGTTATTCAGGACTGTTTTCCCGTAAAACCTCTTCCAATTATTCTACCTTACATTTAAAGTCCAAATAAAATCTTGGCACCAATTCGCAGATAGCCGCCGTCGCTGACAGTATATTTTATTTCGGGAGCAATGCCCAGCTTATCGGAAGCAGCAATATTTAACCCCAACCCCAAATTAATACCTACATCAGAACCGGAAGCATCAACATCCATATCATACGAGCCAAACTCTCCCAAGTCAATGGTCCCGCCATCATAATCAACGTTCCAGAAAGTTATATTTAAACCTCCAATCCCATACAGGCTTCCAATATCCTCCAGTTCGGTAATGTTATAATTGGCATCAAAATCAAGAGCCGACCATTTTACATAATCTTTTTCAAGAAAATAAGTAAAAGATGGAGCAGCACTCCATTTTTCATCAAACGAATAGTGGCCGTTTGCACTGATACCAATAGTGTTAATATCGCTTCCATACCAAAGCCCGCCGCCTACGCTTATTTGAGCTTGTGATTTTGTAACTACAAAAAAAAGAGAGACAATTAAAAATGTTCTTAAAAGTGTTTTCATTTTTAAAAATTAAAGTGATTAATAATGATTTTGTGTTATTAAATTTGAGACTATCGCACCTCAAAAGCTTTTTTATCAGTAAAAATTTTAACCTTCCAATAAATTATTAAGTAAGCCTCCGCGCTCACCTTTATTTACATTTGAACTTCCGGGAGAAAGTTGATCGATTAACTTACTAATTGGCATTGACTGTAACCAAACTTTCCCGGTGCCACGAAGCGTAGCAAGAAATAATCCTTCGCCGCCAAACACCATCGATTTTAATCCGCCGGCCTGCTCGATGCTAAAGTCGATTCCTTCCTGAAAACCTACTACACAACCAGTGTCAATACGTAGCGTTTCGCCATTCAATTCATGTTCAATTAAAGTTCCTCCGGCATGAATAAATGCTCGCCCGTCGCCTTGCAGTTTTTGAAGAATAAAACCTTCTCCGCCAAAAAATCCGGCTCCCAGTTTACGGTTAAAATGCATGCTTATTTTTGTTCCCAAGGCGGCACATAAAAATGCATCGCGTTGTACAATTACTTTTCCGCCCAGCTCGTTCAGCTCAAGTGGAACAATCGTTCCTGGATATGGAGCAGCAAAAGCTACATGGCTTTTCCCCATTCCACGGTGAGTAAAATGGGTAATAAAAATCGACTCGCCCGCAATTTTGCGTGAAGCTGCTGATAAAAGCTTTCCAAACAATCCTTTATCCGGCTCTGATCCGTCGCCCATTTTTGTTTGAAAGTCAATTCCTTCTTTCATGTATAACATTGCTCCTGCTTCGGCAATTACGGTTTCATTTGGGTCAAGTTCAATTTCTACATATTGAATATCGTGACCACCAATTTTGTAATCTACTTCATGTGAATTCATAAAATTTTTATTGTTGATTAATTATGTGTTACTCGCGGAACTTATTACCTGCCAAACAAAAATCTTTTAAACAGGTTTACAACCATTAAAACAGAAACAATACAAAAAAGCAATGGAAGTTTTAACAAAATACCCAGCATAAAACCTGTTCCGGGTTCGAGCACTGCTGTATTAGGAAATTCAGGATCGTAATGTACCAACACTGTTTTGCCTTTTGCATATTTTTTTAATGTCTTTTTTACGCTGCTCTTCGAGCTGGTCGATCCATCAAGGGTTCTAATCGCCGAACAGTTGTATTCCTTTCCATCAACGGTATAATCATACTGCACACTTGCTGAATACATATCTTTTCCTTCATTATTACGGGTTTTATTCAATTTTGCAAGTGTAATAGTTCCTTGTGTTGTTGGCCATTCCTTGGCCTCCTCAGCTTCTTCGGCAATAGGTTTTGTAAGGTATTGATAGGCCATTAAGCCAGCGACAAAAAATACAACTGCAAAAATCAGTGTTCCGATAGGTGATTGTCTTTTTCGCATGATTAAAATTTTACAAATTCTACTCTTCGGTTATTTGCTTTTCCTTCTGCAGTGCCATTGTCGGCAACAGGTTGACTTTCGCCAAAACCCTTGCTGGTAAGGTGGTCGGCAGAAATGCCCATTTCTATAAGTTTATTCATTACTGCTTTGGCACGTTGCTCAGAGAGTGTTTGATTTTTTGCCTCATCGCCATCACTGTCGGTGTGGCCTTCCACACTGAATTTCAGGTCGGGCTGTTTTTGCATCAGGCTGAATATTTCGTTGATGGAGCCCATACTTTCCGGTTTCAGTGTAGCTTTGTTTACGTCGAATCTTATACCGTTGCAAACAATTTTTCCATCGCTCAGTACCCGGTCATAGTATTTAACGCCGCCTTTGGCAATGCGAACGTTTTTAATGTACTGCAATTGTTCCGGTTTATCAGATGAATAGCCACTACACGTAATTGTTACGCCGGACGGGTTTCCTTCGTAATGAGGAATATTGACAAGCCTGGTTTCATCGAGATAAGCTTTTAGTTTTCCCTTTGTATAGGCGATTGAGATATGTCGCCATTTACCATTATGCTTTGTCTTTTTTTCCAGTTCCTGATAGGTATTACCGGCTTCAAGAGAAAAACTATTTACCTCTATATCATCATGCAAACTGTTTTTTTGATTTTTTTTATCATACCAATTGACATAAATATCACGTTGATTATCATGCCATAACCAGGCATCAAATTCTATGGTAAATACTTCAGGTAAATAATCTGTTTTGCTATTTTTCAGGTAAGGTACAATAGAGCCGCCTTTAGGAAAAGCTATCACATTTTCTCCATTTACTTGTATTATCTCACAATTTCCACTAACTAAATCCCAACGGCTGGGGAATTCCCCGTTTTCTTCCAAGGCCGCAGGACCGTCTTCAAAAATCACCTCATCGCCGGGAACAAAATCGAACCTACTCCACTGAACATCCATAGTTGGTGCAGTTGCAGGGGTAGCAGATGCATTGGCATTGGCTATTTCAGCGTTCTGATTCTGATTTTCCGAAGAAGCATTGTTGTCATCCGCTTTATTTTTCTTCTTCTTTTTGCCAAAAAGGCTTCCAATTCCATCTTCAATTTTGTCGAAACCTTTATCAATTCCTTTATCGATTTTACGATTAACTCGTTGGACTCCCTTGCGTTCAGCTTCTTCCTGAACATTTTTAACTTGTGCTGTTGTGCAAAGTGCACTAAAGGTTAAAATTAGTGCAAATAGAATAGTAAAACTTCGTGTCATGGTAGAATGATTTTTTGTTTTGTTTTTCAAATTTACAGCCGGTATTCTATACCAATATTTATAAATATGAATCTGCTGTATTCAGATTTGAATCCGCGTAACTTTTTTCAGGAAGTGTCTTACCTCTTCTTTTCTCTCCGGACTTACCAACACTCTTTGCCCGTTAACGAGCAATATCTCAAGCTCCTGAATGCATTGCACTTTAGAGACATACTGACCGTTTACCAAACAATTATCCTGCGGCTGGAAAAAATCGGCTCGTTCAATTTTATTACGAATCACTTTCAACGGTATATCAACACAAAGTTTTTGTCCACCTTTTAGGCATACTGTCGTCTTCATATCCGTGGTTGTTTCACAAATAATAATGTCATCCAACTCAACAATGTGAAAATAATTTGGAGTTGATAATATTAGTTTTGATTCGTGCATTTGCATTCTATTTGCATTCATTTTCACGCAAGTAAAATCACATTTCGCTATAAATTGAGAAGAAATTTGAAAGTGTTGGGATTAAATTTGAATACGACAAAAACAGTTACAGGTTTTCTAATTGATCGAAAACAAGCTGTTTTCTGCGGGTCGATATAGGGATTTCTGCTCCGTTACTGACAATTATAAAACCACCATCGGTTTTATCAATTCTTACAATCGCATTCAAATTCACCAAATAAGATTGATGGGGCCTCAAAAAGTTATGTTCTGAAAATAATTCGGCAAACTCTTTTATACTTTTCGATACGGTTATTTTCTGTTCCCCAACAAGAAAGAAAGTGGTATAGCTGTTATCGCTTTTGCAGTATAGAATTTCGTTTATATCAACCAGATGCATTGACTCAGAGGTTCTCAAAACAACTTTTTTACAGGCATTTCCGTTACCTGTATGCGCCAGTAGATTTTCGGTTTGGATATCAATGTTGTTTTCAGCCAGCTGTGCAATAGCACTCTGGATAGCTGCGCAAAACTCGTATTCGTTTACAGGCTTCAGAATATAATCGATAGCACTAAACTTAATCGCTTTTATGGCGTATTGATTAAAAGCAGTTATAAAAACGGGGCGAAACTTATAAGGTTTGCATTTTTGTAGTACCTGAAAGCAATTTCCGTCTTTCAGTTCTATATCGCAGAGTACCAAATCCGGTTTTTCCGACTTTATCAGTTCAATTGATTCTGCCACGTTTCCGGCCTCTCCTACAATTTCTATATCCGGAAAATTTTCCATTAAAAGCATTTTGTTGGTCTCGCGCAAATGGAGTTCATCCTCGATAATTACCGTCTTAATCATGATTTAGATTGGTATGTGTATTTTCACTTCAGTTCCTCTTTGTTCAGGGTTTATTTCTGACAAATCAATGGTTTTAAATTCAATATTACGCTGATATTTTTTGGATAATATTCTGGCGCGGTCTTTAAAAATTGACATTGACATTGAGCGGTGTGTTTTTTCTTCATCTTTCTCTTCATTATGATGAATGCCATGCCCGTTATCTTTAACAGATATTGCCAGAACGTTTTCTATTTGGTTGAAAGATAGAAGTAATTCGCCCTCGTAATCGAGATTTTTTAGTCCATGCTTTATCGCATTCTCAACAAATGGCTGTATGAGCATTGGCGGAATTTTGATATCTTCTGTATCCAGGTCTTCACCAATAAAAATTTTGTAGGAAAATTGTTCCCGGAGCCGCATTTTTTCCAGCTCAATATAATTTTTCAGCGTACTAATATCCTCATCCAGGGTTATCTCTTCGGCGGTAGAATTTTCTAAAATAGAGCGGGTTAACGAAGCAAAATTACCCAAATAGCGTGCTGCTTTTTTTGCTTCGTTTTTGTACATGAAACTCTGAATACTTGCCAGTGCATTGAATAAAAAATGAGGATTCATTTGCGAACGAAGCAGTTGCTGTTTTAACTCTTCATAACGAAATTCGGTTTGCTTTTTTCGCTGAGCATAAAGAAGAATAAGTAAAAGAATAATTAAAATAAGCACACCGGAAAGGGCGATAAAAACAACAACTCGCTGCCTTTTTATTCGATTCTGCTTTTCCAAATCGGCAATACGGCTTTCTTTTTCAAAAACTTTATAGTTGGTTTCGGCATTTGCTATCGACCTGTTTAACGATTCGTTTTCTAAACTATCTTTTAAACTCACAAAGTTTTTGAAATTCGCCACAGCTTCCTCTTCTTTACCTTGTTTTATAAGTAATTCCTGCTTCACCTGATACAACTCCAACAACTTTGGTAAGTCTTTCTGTTCTTCAAGAATCCTGAAACTTCTGTCTAAATAGGTTTCACAGGCCTGAAGATTATCCAACCCAAGTTCAATTTGTGCCAGATTTCTCAAACTGTATCCTATTCTTCTTCTATCGTTTTTACGTTCGAAAATTTCAAGTGCTTTTTCTGAGTTCTCTTTTGCTTCATGAAGTTGTCCAGACAGAATAAACTGCTCAGAAAGATTATTGAGCGATGTAGCATAATTCACACTGTCGCCAAGTAATATGTACATCTCAATTGCCTGCCGAAGATAATAACTCATCGAGTCGACATCTTCAAACCTTTCGCTAAAAAGAACACCAATATTATTGCACGTTGAGGCTATGCCGGAAGAGTCATTAAGTTCTGTTTTTAACGCGAGTGCTTTTCTGTACAGCGATAAGCTTTTATCGTAATCATTCATCTCAACATAGGCAACTGCAATATTGTTATAAACAAAAGACATTCCTTGCTTGTCGTTTAGTTTTTTCATCACCTCAAGCGCTTTGTAATGCAAATCCAGCGCTTTTGCATAATTCCCGATAACTTCATTTATTACTGCCATATTTGAAGAAGTTCTGGCCACCTCCATTTCTTGGTTTTCGGTCTGAAAAAGCACGAGAGCTTCTTCGAAATACTTTAAGGCATACTCCATTAAATTTTTGGTATAAGCCATAACTCCAATGGTTCGAACCACATTGGCATGTGGCACTTTGCCCAACAATAATCTTGAAACATCTTTTACTTCTTCTGCTTTGTCGTAAAAAAGAAAGACTGAATCCGAATTAACCGAGCGAAACTCTGCAAAATATTCACTTTTTAAAAAGTCAGAATCAGATTGAATAGAATCAGCTTGCAATTCTTTAACGATAGTTTTTATTTGCTTGCTTTGGCCCCGGGCAGAAATTCCGGCATTTAACAGTAACAGAATAAATAAAAAAGACCTATAGTTCATTTCAAATTCTTAAATATCCACCAAAACAATATCTACTTTTTGCTCAATTTCTTCTACTTGATTGATAAATCAACGGATAAAAAATTGAAAAATATTTAGCTTCTTTCAGAATCCACGTTACGTACAATCCTCCTACTGATGAAAAACAGTTGAGTTTTTGTGCTAATGTCTTTTTTAGTCATTATTTAATAAAAAAAAGAAAAACAACTAAATAGCAATAAATCAAAATATTAACTCTGACATCAGTAGGAAACAACAAAAAGCGAATCCAACCTCTCGGAAGAAAAATGAAGCAAACCTACTTAAAAAAACTACTACGTTAATCAACTGTATCACTTCAAATTACAAACAAACTCCTTCCTAAGCCGCGAAGATAACGATTTAAATTTTTATTAACATAAAAAAAATACAAATCAACTAAACAGTCGAACATTTATTAAAAAAACAAAATCAAGAATTCAAGAATTCAAACAAATGTTTAAATATTAAACAACTGAACTAAAACCAGAAACAAGATTCAATAGAAAAAAAATAAATCCGGCTCTTTCAGTTATTCTGTACTTTCAAAGACGGAGTAAAAGTTTCTTCCTGCGAAAAAAGAGGAATTGCCCGAATGAACTATTTTTCTTGGACATGTAATGAACAAATAAAAAAGAGTCACAAATAGACTTTTGTAACTCTTTTTTGGGTGGGCCCAACTGGGCAAGAATCGAACCATTTATTAGAGGATTATAATGCTATATTGAGTTTTATGAATGCCGAGATACAGAAGAAAAAACTCAAAATTTAGGTTTTGGTGTCGTTTATAGAAACTCGTATAATCTCGGACAACTTGCTGCGCATAGAAATATAAAATAGCCAGTACACAGCATGGCATGAAACAAGACAATTGGTCTATACATTTGCTTAGAATTATAATTATACACCTTCAAATGCTAGACTTTATAATAGCCAGATGCAAAACATTAAACCCAGAATAGTGATGGTTTAGAAATAAACCATATTTTTTTAAAGTGCTTATTTCATATCATTTCAAATAGCACTTTTTTATAAAATTATGACAATAATATATATTATTACAAAATGCAACTACAAATTCATACTTCACTATATCAATAGCCTACAAAAGAAGCAGTTATAGATATAATGTAAATAAACGCAACCCTATTGTGTTTATTTACAAGTTGTGTGCAATATGAAAGATGAACTCCTGACCAAAACATAATGAACCTGTAGCCAAATTAACGAATAGATTTACTACATATTTTTGTATCATACAATTTTTAAAATAAAAGATTATGGACAAAAAAGTAGTTTTAATTACAGGAGCGTCTTCAGGTATTGGACGCGAAATTGCCGTTTTCCTGGCAAAGCACAATTACAAGGTATATGGAGTTGCACGTCGTACGGACAAACTTCAGGAGTTACACAAACTTGGCGTTGAAACCATGCCAATGGATGTAACGGATGAAGATTCTGTGAAAAGTACAATTGATGCGATTATTAAAAGAGAGGGCACAATTGATGTTTTGGTAAATAATGCCGGTTATGGCGAATACGGCGCAATTGAAGATGTTTCGATAGAAAATGCCCGCTATCAGATGGATGTAAATGTTTTTGGTCTGGCCCGTATTACACAGCTGGTTTTGCCTTTTATGCGGAAGCAACAAAGTGGAAACATTATCAATATTTCGTCAACCGGGGGTAAAATTGCCAATCCGCTGGGAGGTTGGTATCATGCCAGTAAATTTGCTGTTGAAGCATTGAGCGACAGCCTAAGGCTTGAAGTGAAGCAATTTGGAATTAATGTAACTGTGATTGAGCCGGGCGGCATTAAAAGTGAGTGGGGCGGTATTGCTTTTGGTAAAATGATGGAAGCTTCAAAGGGATCAGTCTATGCTGATTATGCCAACAAAATGTATAATTTTATTCAGAATATGGAAAAAAACAATAGCGCTCCGGAGCCCATTGTGATTGCTGAGCTTATAAAAAAAGCTATAGAATCGAAAAAGCCGAAAGCTCGTTATGCTGCCGGTGCAATGGCTAAGCCTTTGTTGTTTATGAAACGTTACCTTAGCGATTCAATGTTTGACCGGATTATTTTGCGAATATTTTTCAAATAAGAGACCATGATAGTTGATGACATTTCGGTAAATAATATCTTGTTTAGCTGCGATACAAAGAAAAAATATGCCGATGAACAAGTGGTTGTTGACCATGCACTTGGCCTAATTGTTTCAGGCAAGCTGGAAATGCATTTCGCCAATCAGAAAGTCGTGTCTGAGGTCGGTAACATCGGCCTGATTCGCCGCAACGAACTCGTGAAAGTATTGAAGATTCCGGGCGATGACGGTCGGCCATTCAAAGCTATTAATATCTTTCTTACGCAGGATATTTTACGCGAATATGCTTTGCAGAATAAAATATCGAAACAAGAAAAGTATGTTGGTCCACCTATTATTGATTTGACTCAGAATCGTTTTATTCGGGCTTACTGGGATTCGTTATTACCATATTTTAACGAACCCGGAAAGTTCTCGCCAAAGATGGCGCAACTAAAGACGAATGAGGCCATTGAGCTTTTACTGTCGGGCGGTGCCGATGTCGAGAATTTCTTATTTGATTTAAGTGAGCCACACAAAATTGATTTGGAAAAATTCATGAATAAGAATTTTATTTTCAATGTTTCCATTTCTGAATTTGCCCGGGTGACTGGCCGCAGTTTATCAACTTTCAAGCGAGATTTTAAAAAGATCTTTGATGAAACACCCGAAAAGTGGTTGCGAAACAAACGACTCGAAGAAGCAAAATATCTATTAAAAGAAAAGCATATGAAACCCGTAGAAGTATATTACATTGTAGGGTTTGAGAATTTTTCTCACTTCTCCGATTCTTTTAAAAAACGGTTTAGAATAAATGCTTCAAGTTTATGCTAATATTTTAGACACTTTAAGTATGTATGAATTGAATCGTTTAAATTTATTGCACTAAAGTTGATTTTAAAGATAAATACAGCACACAACATAGGTTTTGTACAAGTAATGGCAGGTAAAGTGCTAAATATCAAGGTTTGTATCCCGTTCAAGCTGCTTAGCGGTTTTACAGAAAACTACCACGCAACCTGCCACTACTCATACAAATTACCGTTATGCACAAGCAAAGAACTCCCCTAACTGACAGTCAGACAGCCGACTAACCAACACAGCCACAACACCGAAAAAATAAAAAAGCCCACGGCACAGGAAAGGAAAATATTTAGCCAACGCTTTTGGCACATTTGTTTTTTCCTACACACAACTCAACGCTAAAAAAACCAAAAGAGCCAAGCCCACCCACCACCCGACACTTGTGAGCCAATCAACAAAGCAAGTTTGAGCCATACAGCAAACCAGCATTCCTTATTCGCGTCATATTTTTGTAGCATTAAAAAATAAAATTTTAAAAAATGACAAAAGTTTGGTTTATTACAGGTAGTTCACGCGGTTTGGGACGTGGACTTGCAGAAGCAGTATTAAAGAATGGAGATAAGCTCATAGCTACTGCAAGAAAGCCTGAACAACTCGCAGATCTTATTGAACTTTATGGAGAAAATGTACGTTCTATTGAACTTGATGTTACTAGCCCTGAGCAAGCAAAAGAAGCTGTTCAATTCGCAATTGAATCGTTTGGCAAACTTGATGTTATAGTCAATAACGCTGGCTACGGTAATATGGGGTCTGTTGAAGAAACTTCTCTTGAAGATTTCCGGGCTCAGATTGAAACCAACCTATGGGGTGTAATTAATGTATCTAAAGCAGTTTTACCTATTTTACGCAAGCAGAAAAGTGGCCATATAATACAGGTCTCTTCTATAGGAGGTCGTACAGGTTCTCCTGGATTAGCTCCCTATCAGACTGCAAAATTCGCAGTTGAAGGATTTTCCGAAGTGTTATCAAAAGAAGTTAGACCATTAGGAATTAAAGTTACTTTGATTGAGCCAGGTGGATTTCGCACCGATTGGGGAGGTTCATCAATGAAAGTAATAGAGCCAATGGAAGACTATCAAGCAACAGTGGGATACTTGTCGAATTATATTCGAGAGCATACGGGTAAAGAAAGAGGTAATCCTGAAAAAGCCGCAGAAGCAATCATTCAGATTGTAAATGAAGAAGAACCTCCTTTAAGGCTCTTATTAGGCCCTGATGCAGTTGACATTGCGAATGCAGCTGATCAGGAAAAACTTGCTGAAACAAAGCGTTGGGAAAATCTCAGTCGGTCTACAGATTTTGATGATATTCAAGATTAATTATTTTTCATTATTCTGATAAAAGAATATGATACAAGTAATCAGCAAAAAAATCGGAAACTGATTGGAGATTGCACAAATGTTTACTTCTTACTATCTAATGTAACTTAGTATATAGAAAGGTGTCATTTTGAAGTATATGGAAGATTTTTCATCAGGTGGCAATATATTGAATTAATTAATGCTATTAACGTGCAAATCATGCAACAATATTTTAATAAAAAGGAATTGTTTAAATTAGGAGCAGGCTTCATATTGCTTTCTGCTGGTGCTTCTTGGGGTTTATCGTCTTTGTTGGCAGTATTGTTAGCGGCTAAAATAGGCATTGTAGCTGGAGAAGCATCTAAGGTAGATACTTTGGCTTGGGTGGCTACAATTGCCAATATCTGTGGATTTGCCATTGCCATTTTTGCAGGACATTTTTCTGACCGCACGCGTTCACGAATTGGTAAACGTAATCCATGGATTGTTGGTTCTGGTATTGGTACTTTTCTTTCGTTTCTTTTATTAATGTGGACAGATGATATTTTCTTGTTGGCGCTAAGTTCATCATTAATTTCAATTTTTATTACTGTCAATATGGTTGTAACATCTGCCATCATTCCTGACCGTGTTCCAATTGAAAAACGAGGGACATTGGCTTCCTGTATCGGCATCGGACAATTAATAGGAATGGCTATTGGTTTGGCTTTGGGTGGCAATTTTGTTGACAATGTAAACACTGGTTTAATTATAACTGGTTTGGTTCCATTTATTGTTTCGATTGTGTTTGTATTGCTTATCAGAGAAGAATCCAACATAAATGAACCTTTGCAAAGCGATTCCACAATAATGTGGCAATCATTTTTTACACCCAAAAATTCACGTGATTTTTATTGGGCAATTCTTTCACGGTTCATACTTGTTTTCGGAACACAAATGATATTGGCATACCAACTTTATATCATTACCGATCATTTTCATCAACAATCCGAAGGAACAGTAAGAGCATTAAATTTGGCAGCAATAGCCTATACCGTAGGAGCATTAATTGGTGGGGCAGTGGGTGGTCCACTTTCGGATAAACTCGGTAAACGTAAAGGCTTAACAATTTTGTCAGTCTTTATCATTGGTTCATCTATTCTACTGATTATTGTCTTTCCAACTGTTACTTCTTTTGCATGGTATAAATTACTAAACGGTTTAGGCTATGGTGTTTATTTGTCAGTTCACACAGCTTTAACAGCAGACTTAATTCCTGATGGAAATTCAAAAGCTAAGGATATGAGTTTCTTGAGTGTAGCCAATGGCTTAGGAGGGGTATTCGCCCCTTTACTTTCCGCATTTGCAATAGGCTTAGGCATGGGCTACAATCCTATGTTTATAATTGCAACCATATTAAGCATAGGTTCTTTGTTCTTGATATTGCCGATTAAATCTGTAAAATAATAAACTTAAGTGAGAACAAATAGGGAAAATGATTTCTATATTCATAACTCAATAATATAAAAAAGCAAAATGGATCTGATAAATTTTTCATGCCATACATCAGATTATAGAGAGGGTGAGCATTTCACATCTGCTCATAGTTTTGGTATGGTTATTTCAGGTATAATGGAACTGAATGATGGTGAAAAGAAAAAACAATTCAAAAAAGGAGACTTGTATTCTGCAAGGAAAAATCACTTATTGAAGTTCGTAAAGCATCCGCCAGCTAATGGAGAGTTTAAATCAATATCCATTTATTTTGATGAAGAATTACTGCGTGATTTTAGTATAGAATATGGTTGCATTGCTGAAAATAAACAAAATCAACCAGCGTATATTTCATTCCCGAATGATAAATTACTTACTGCATTTATCGATTCCTTATTAAGATATGAAGATGCATTAAAAGAAAAAAGTGACATTCAACTAATACGGATTAAACAAAAAGAAGCATTACTGTTATTACTTCATTATGATGCCTCGTTAAAAGACAGTTTGTTTGATTTTAGTGACCCTCATAAAATAGATTTGGAAGCATTTATGAACAAAAATTTCCATTTCAACGTACATCTCGACAAATTTGCATACCTCACGGGTAGAAGTATGGCAGCTTTCAAAAGAGATTTTCAGAAAATATTTAATGACTCTCCACGACATTGGCTACAGCAAAAACGTTTACAGGAAGCGCATTATCTTTTAAGTCAGAAAGGAAAAATCGCTACCGATATTTATTTAGACCTTGGCTTTGAAAATTTGTCACACTTTTCTTACGCCTTTAAGAAAATGTATGGATATAACCCTTCCAGTCTGTGAAATGATGAATTTGTGTAACAAATAATAACTCGTTAAACTTTAAGTATTTTAACCACAAACAACTATAACCAATTCACAAATAAAAGTAATCACTCAGCATACAAGACTTTGACTGTCATATATGTTTATTTCACTTACCTTTAAAACGTATGCTTATGAATAATTTATCCAAAACGAAGTTGTTTAGCTTATTGTCTGAACCTTCACAAGTAACAAACGAAGAAATACAAGATGCCTATGAAGATTTTGTAAGCCAACGAACAATCCACAATCAATCCGAAATGAACCTTACTGAAGCTTTTCGAAACTTGAATTTTACCCGTATTGAGTTTGATTTTCTAGAATCATTGCCTTTTTACGGGCAGGGGGGAAAATGCCTATAAAAAAGCTTACCTTCAAAAAACACTGGCCTTTATTGATGCAGAAACGGAACTGCTATACCTTAAAATCCGGCATCCCGAACAATTTTGTCATCCCGAACAATCTTTTAAATCCAACCTGTATATTGTCCCCAAGTCAAAAGGACTAGGAATTATTGGTTTTGTGGAATTGGCTGTAAGTTTGTTTCTTCTGGGTGAGATATACACCAAAACCGGGAAACATGCCTCGCTGTCCGATATTGCCAAAGCTTTCGAGTTGATGTTCAACTTTAGCTTTGGCTGCATCTATAAAAAACGGATTGCCCTGTTCGACCGCAAGCCCTGTAATCTTACCCGGTTGCTGGACAGCCTCAAAAATTTGCTTCTAAAAGAAAACCGGAACAAAATGAAAAATAATGATTTCTGAGAATATTAGTAGTCAGTCATATACAAATAAAAAGTAGGGAGGTTCCTAAAGACCTCTCTATTTTTACTGCCCCCATCTGCCGTCCTTTGCTTTGTCAATGCATTGAATACAGGAATGTAAAATTTAAAAACAAAGCAAAATCATGTATATCAATAACGATGAATTTGAAAAGTGGATGGAAAAACTTTCCATGAAGCTAAATGAGATGGGACAGGACATAAAAGCCATGACAGGAAAAGGCGAGATAAACATTTTGGATGAAAATGATAAATTGCTGGACAACCAGGATTTGGCTTTTCTCCTGAAAGTGTCTTACCGAACCCTGCAAAGATACCGGACAAGCAAAAAGCTCCCCTATTTTATGATAGGCCATAAAACCTATTACCGTACCTCCGATGTCCGGGCATTTGTCCGCGAACACATGGAATTACAACAATTCAAACAGTTTGAAAAAGCTACTCATGGAGATAAATAATTCTGCCCTTTAACCTAAGCAGAATGAAGCAAATGAATGAGGCTATTTTTATCCTAAGCCTCCTGTTTAACGGCTCCGCATTCAGCAGAAACAACATTGCCAAGTGGCCTTATTTGTTCCGCTGAATTAAGCAAGAGGGAACTGGACAAGTCCTGTTCTTTCCCTCTTGCCCTTCGGGGAAAGCCTTCGGCTTTAGCGTGTTACAATAACACGCTGTTATAACACCTGTAATAACCTTTTTTTGTTTGTCGCTTATTGATAGGGTGTTAACGTATTAAATAGTCATAAAATAGTTATAACATATGGGCAATCAATACCGGAAAACCCTATTCACAACTATCGGGATAGATAAAGAAACCAATGCACTTGTAGAAAAGGTATGTAAACGCTATTCGTTGAAAAAGGGTGAAATAGTGAAATTCGCTTTTCAATATTTGGAGAGAGCCCATATTAATCCGGCTGATGCCCCCGAATCCGTAAAATCGGAGCTTGCCAAAATCAACAAACGGCAGGACGATATTATCCGCTTTATCCGTCACTACGAAGAACAACAGCTTAACCCAATGATACGGACAAGCCATTCGATTGCCACTCGTTTTGACAGTATTGCCAAAACATTGGAAAACTTAATCCTTTCACAACTGGAAGCAAACCGGGAAAAGCAATATACCATACTGCATAAAATCAGTGACCAGTTTGGCAAACACGCCGATGCAATAAATAACCAGTCCCGGCAAATTAATGCTTTGCACCAGTTACAACAAAAAGAAAGCACGAAACTGTTGAAATTAGTTAGCCTCTATACCGATTTGGCAAGCTGCGGGGTTATGGACGGGAAACGTAAGGAAACACTGAAAACCGAAATCACCAATTTGATAAACAGTCAGTAAAAACAGGAACAAGAAAACAATGAATATCGACTTCCCACCACCATCGAAAAACGGGGTTTATAACAATGCTGGCAGTAGCCGGAGGCTGGCGAACTATTTGGAACATGAAGATTTGGAGCGGATGGAACAGGGCATTTACACCGAAGGCTTTTTTAACCTGGCAGAAAATGATATTTACAAATCGAAGGTCATAAAAGAGATAGACAGCAACATCGGTCAGTTAATGAAGACAGATGCTAAGTTCTACGCTATCCATGTCAGTCCGTCCGAAAAAGAAATTCAAAGGATGGGAAATACTCAAGCAGAACAGGCAGAAAATATGAAACGATATATTCGCGAAGTGTTTATCCCAGAATATGCCCGAAACTTTAATAAAGGCTTATCGGCAGAAGACATTAAATTCTTTGGTAAAATCCATTTCAGCCGCGACCGTTCCGAAAACAAACACAACATGCATTGTCATTTAATTGTCAGCCGCAAAGACCAATCAAATAAAAAGAAGCTTTCCCCTTTGACCAATCATAAGAACACAAAGAAAGGGGTAATCAAAGGCGGCTTTGACCGGGCTAACCTGTTCCAGCAGGCAGAAAGAGGCTTTGACAGGTTATTTGACCATGACCGACTATTAACCGAATCTTTCGAATATTACAACGCCATGAAAAATGGTAGTATAACCGACCAACTCAAAATGCAGGAACGGGAATCAGAAACCAATGAAATACCTTTTCCCGGTGAAAAGAAAAATACGGCTGAGGTACAAACGAAAACAGGTTTAAGAGCAGGCTCAAATATCTCCATGCCACAGCAGACAAGCGAAAACGCTTTATCTTCTTTATTTCCAATTCTTCCATTGGATGATACTTTTACAGACAATCAGCAACAGCCCCGAAAGAAGAAGAAACGCAGAAAAGGTTTTAGAAAGTAAAACTGGGATTAATGTGCCAAAAGTTATTTCCCGCACCTTTCCGGTTATCTCCCGTTTAGGGCTCCCCAGCCGTTTAAGGGGCGGCAGCCCACGGGGATAACCGGGGTGTGAGAATAACTTTCGCCAGTTTAATGGTGGCTTTTGAGCCACTTCACGACAACACCGGACATTGCTGCCAATTTCCGGCAACTGGTTAAAAATCAGGATTACTTTACTCGAAAATCATTGCAATGAGAACAGTTTTAATAACCAGTTAAACAAATTGAATTATGGATATAATCGCAATTGAGAGCAAGACTTTCGAACAAATAAAAGAGCGTTTTGAGGATTTCTCCCGACAGGTAAAAAACCTGTGCGGGGATAGCCGGGACAGGGACAAATGGCTGGACAATGACGAAGTTTGTGAACTTCTGCAAATGTCAAGACGGACTTTACAGTCGTACCGGGATAACGGCATCCTACCGTATTCTCAAATAGGTAGAAAGTGCTATTACAAGGTAGCAGATATTGAAAATCTCATTAACCAGTCACAAACCCCAAAATAACAGCAGTTATGGAAACGAAATATATCAACCCGGACAGGTTAACCGGAACATGGGAAAGTGTGAACCTGAACCCGACAGTTATTATTTACCGGGATGGGGAAAGCTATTTACTTAGCATCATCCACATGAACGAAACAAGCAAACAGGCCAGTCCTACGACCTATGAAATACAAAAAGATGAAGAAGGGGTCTTTTTCAATTATAACCTGAAACGAATGGCTATCAGCTATGATGCGAAGCTGGATATATTAAACCTCTCCTTATTAGGAGACTATTCGAGGAACTAAAAATCAAAAAACCATGGAAATACTGGACAAGAAATCAATGGAAATTGTCTCTCTTTTTGAGGAATTGGATGAGTTGTTAAACACCATCCAGCAAGCCCTCAAAAATCGTACTCCGCACCTGAACGGCGAAAAGTTCCTGTCAAACCACGATGTTTGCCGGATGCTGCATATTTCTTCCCGAACTTTACAGGATTGGCGGGATACGGGTAAAATTCCGTTTATTCGGATTAAAGGGAAGATTTTGTACCAGCAATCGGAGATTATGAAGTGGTTGAAAAAACATGTCAACTGCATGTAGTACTATCAAGCCGAGTATTCTTCTCGGCTTTTATTTTGAAATACAGACAATTAAAATAGAAATTTATATTGTATAATTCAATTTAGAGCAATATCTTTACGTTCAAGGTCAATAATTTTGCAGATGAAACAAATAAATAGATTGAAAGTCGTATTGGTTGAGCAGCAACGCACGGGGAAGTGGCTTGCTGAAACATTGGGGAGAAATGAAGCGACTGTTTCTCGCTGGTGTACAAATGAGACCCAACCCTCATTAGAAACGCTTTCAGAAATAGCTAAAATTCTGGACGTAGATATTAAAGATTTGCTCGTTTCAACAAAGAAATAAATCGCATATGTGGACAGATAATACGACAGATAAAGATTTTTTAGGTTTTGATGTACATGCAAATCTGATAAAAGAACTCATCAAAGATGAGAAAATGTTACCCCTTACAATTGGTTTATTTGGGGACTGGGGAAGCGGTAAATCAAGTATTTTGGAGGCACTCAAAAAAGACCTTGAAAAAGAACCTAAAACAGCTTGTCTTTATTTTAATGGATGGGTGTTTGAAGGATATGATGATGCAAAAGCGGCTTTGCTTGAAACAATATTAAGAGAATTTGAGGACGAAAGAAAGTTTGGGGCAGAGATAAAGGATGATATTAAAAAACTATTCAAATCCGTAAACTGGATGAGAATTATCGGATTCGGCATAAAGAATGTTGCATTACCTGCTACTGCTGCATTTATGACAGGAGGGTTAAGTGTCATCCCCCAATTAGTAAATGGGCTAAAAGAAGCAGCCCAAAACCCTACTGATTTAGTTGATAGGATTAAAGGGCAGGATACAGAAGGCTTTCTGAAACAATTCGTGAAAGAAACCGATAATACAGATAAATTTGACGTAGTTCGTAAATTTCGAGATGATTTTGAAGAATTATTGAAAAAGTCCCAAATAGATAAGCTGGTTATTCTTATTGACGATCTTGACAGATGTTTACCTGATAGAATTATAGACAATCTCGAAGCTATTAAATTGTTCTTAAATGTAAAAAACACTGCATTTGTAATTGGTGCAGATCCCAGAATTGTTAGGCATGCTATAGAGTATCGATATAAGGATAAGATTGTTGACACAAATACAGAAAATACCAATGATAGAATTGTAAATGATTATCTTGAAAAATTAATTCAAATACCTTATAGTCTGCCTAAATTATCTGATTCAGAAGTAGAAACGTATATTACGCTACTTTTTTGTGAAAATGATTTGGCATCACCAGATGATTTTAATGGAGTATTAGAAGCATTCAAAAAATTTCGGGAAGAAGAAAGGTATTCTGTTTTTGATTTTGCTAAAGTCAAAGATGCTGTGGGAGATGCAAGTAAAACCGAAAAATTGGAACAGAATGTTTCGCTAATAGCAAAGCTATCTCCAATAATTTCGGAAAGCTTATATGGAAATCCTCGGCAAATTAAACGTTTCCTGAATACGTTCATGTTAAGAAAAAAACTGGCTACAATTGCTCGTATCAAAGATTTCAGGGATGATATTTTGGCGAAACTAATGATTTTGGAATATGCAGAGCCTAAGCTTTTTGAAATATTATACAATTGGCAGATATCGAATCAAGGTATTGCTACCCAATTGGAAAAACTGGAAGAGATTTGCTGTAATAGAGGTGAGGTGAAATCAACTTTCGCTGACGATTTAAAAGAATGGAATAAACCGAAAATTATTAATTGGATGAGTAGTGAACCACTGCTTTCAAAAATAGACCTTCGAGATTATTACTGGATTTCAAGAGATAAATTATCGTCAATGCAAAGTAACTTATTGGTTCCACCAATAGTTAAATCATTGATGACAAAGTTAGAGCCAGAAGGGATGCCGGAGAAGTTAACTACTAAAATCCTCAATGAAGAATTAAAGGTACTGAACGAGAATTACCAGCTCGCATTTTTTAACCTACTAAAACAACGCATCGTTACTGAGCCTGATAAAAACAGGTATTACGAAATATTTACGTTGGCATTAAAAGAAGATTTTGACTGTAAATCTATTTACGTTGATGCTTTAACAAGTGCCGGACGGAAGTTGCCACCTGCGGTAATTGAATCTTTAAAACAGTTCACAGGAACGCATGCTGAGTTTAATCAATTTATAGAAAGTAAACAAAGAGGGAAAAAATAATGGGAACATCGAAATCTTATGAAGGGGCTAAAGGTAATCCCAATTGGTCCCATTTAAGCGGAAGTGTAACAAGAGCGTGTGATACAGGAACTATTTCTAACAATAGTCTAAGTAATGTTGCATCTAATTTTGCAAAATTCTTAGGTGGTTCAAATTATGGAGGAAGGGGAAGATCTAAAATCGGAGGACGAGCTGGTATAAGAACAGCACAAAGATTAGGTGGCTTTTTCGGAGATGTAAAATCCAGCGGATTTAGGTCTGCTCTATCTGGCATTGGGTTTGATGTAACCGATACTACAAAACCGAATGAAGCAATAAACTATTTATTAGAGTATTGTGCTGGTGTTGCATCGTCATTAGACGAAACTGCGGCTAAAGCTGCCGAAAGGCAATTACTTGAAGAAATAGGTAGTGAGGCAAAAGATTTTGAGGAATTAGCAAGAAACTTTGAGCAAAAGATAGAGGAATATGGCATTGAGGAACTTTTGGTAAAATACTATGCTTATTATATCTATGAACATCTCTCTATTGACTTTTATGAGAAATTAATCGAAGAAAAAGGGAAAGCAGCGACCACTAATTTTTATACGCAATTAAGAAAATACCTTGTTGAGAAGGTGAAAAATATTTCTCGGAACCGAGACCTTAGCAAAATTGATTGGGCGGGCAAAGAAGGCGATGAGTTAGTCAAAAATATTTTTGAAGATACACTTAAAGCATTTGAGAATTATGAAAGTTAATATTACTATTCCAAAAGTTGTTCGCAGAGGTGAATTTTCCAAAATAAAATTAGGATACGAAAATTCAGAAGGGAATAATATCTCAGTTTTGTTGAATATTGACTATGTAAATTTATGCAAATTCACCAATCAAAGAAGTGGTCTTGCATTTGATATATTTTTGATTGGTTGTTATGTGTATGGAATTGACATCTTATTGCCAAGAAAAGATTTCTCAACAAATGGGTGGTCGAGAGATATTAAAGTTGAATTTCCTGTTGAATCACCCGAAATATTTGAGAATGGGAAAACAGAGTTAGAACATTTACTTTCCTTTTTGACTGGTGATGAATGGAATATCTCATTTATTAAGAGAGAAGTCACTTCATTATATGCATTTAAACCACGTGCAAGAGTGTTTACAAACAGATATCGACAATCTTTTAAAAAAGTGAGTTTATTTTCGGGAGGACTAGATTCTTTAGTTGGGGTAATTGACCATTTATCAAATTCAAAAGATGAAATTGTTCTTGTATCGCATTATGATGCTACATTTAAAGGAGCAAAGTCTGACCAAGATAAAATTCACAAAATTTTGTCACGAAAATTCTCTCACTACCATTTTATACAGACACGAGTTGATTTATCAAGTTCTGATATAAACGGAAATGAAAGAGAGAATGAACCTTCATTAAGAAGCAGGTCGTTCTTGTTTCTATGTCAAGCCATTTTTGTTGCACATTCAATTGGAGACGGAATTGAGGTCTTAATTCCAGAGAATGGAACAATCTCGTTAAATCACCCCTTAACACCTTCGAGACGGAGTAGTTGCAGTACAAGAACGGCACATCCATATTATTTGACAAGAGTTGTTAGTTTCATTTCTAAGTTAGGGTTAAATCACCTTATAACAAATGATTACGAGATGAAAACAAAAGGTGAAATGTTGAAAAATTGCAATGACAAAGATACATTATTTGCTACATATCAACATTCTTGTTCTTGTGCTAAGAGAGGGCATAAAGTACACTGGGACATAAGAACTGCACCCCAATGTGGAGTTTGTATGCCATGTATATATAGAAGAGTGGCATTGCATCAAATAGGGAGGGATAATGAAAGAGTTGGAACAAATCTGTTTAACCCTCAAAAATATCAATTAGAAAATTTACCAGATGTAGCAGCGTTTATTGACTATATGGGAAGTCCACTCACAATTGAAGATATTGAAAAGAACCTTTTAATAAATGGAACATTACCACTAGATAAAGTAAATCAATATGCACAAGTAGTTAATAGAACCCGAGAGCAAATAACAGATTGGATTCGAGATGAAGGTAGTGTTGAAATTAAAAAGAAACTAGGCATTCAATGATAGACGTACATTGCCATTTTGATATGGCAAAAAAACCCGAGATATATATTTCGGATAATGAAAAAAAAAGGGTAATAACCATTGGAATGACAAATTTGCCTAGTCATTTTCAAATGGGAATAAACCATGTGAAAAGATACAAATATATTCGACTTGCTTTGGGTTTGCACCCATTGAGAGCAAAGGAACATGAGAAAGAATATTTAAAGTTTAGACAGTATGTTAATGAAACCTCATATATAGGAGAGGTCGGTCTGGATTTTTCGCGAGAAGGATTTTCAACAAAAGAAATTCAAGTTAAAAGTTTTGAGTTTGTTTTGGATTGCATAAAGACTAAAAATAAAATATTAAGCTTACACTCCCGACGAGCAGAAAAGGAAACCTTAGAAATGCTTATTGAAAAAGGAATTGAAAATGCTATTTTTCATTGGTATTCTGGTACATTGAGTACTTTGAAAAGTATTGTTAATTCAGGTTTCTTTTTTTCAATCAACTCTGCTATGATTCAATCAGACAATGGGAAAAAGATAATTTCAGAAATACCAAAAGAATTGGTTTTGACAGAAACTGATTTCCCATTTATTGAGAATTGTGACATTGCTAATGTTCATAATTATTTGTCGGAACTGTGGGGAATTTCTAATATTGAAGTTGATAACCTCATTAATTCTAATTTTAAAAGATTAATAAGAAAAATTAAAATCTGAGTTTGCTGATTTCAGTTACTTTGACCAATGCTAGATTGTACGCCTCTTATTGATTCTTTATCAAAATATTACCAGACATCACTCATACTTTTTGTATTATTGTAATTAAACCAATTTATTTTAGCCATGGAAGAAGAAAAAACCGTAGCGGAACTGACCATTTATTACAAAAAACAACGTTTGTCAAGCCTTATCTTTGATAAGCAGGAAACAGCAGATAAATTTATAGAGGGCATAACCCATTTCTTCAATGAAAAAGGAAAAAAGAGATTCTCTTTTAGTGGAGAGATTAAGACTGTTTACACACCTGAAAGCATTGTCGGGCAACTTCATGATTATACCGAAGGGAACGCCAAACCCAAAGGCACTATACTTGAAATGATGAAGATAATCGACGGGCTGAATTGATACTGTTCCTGTACATAAGAGTTGTGAAAATCCCTGAGAGAATGCTACTACATTATAGAATGAGCAGACTGATAAATGACAAGAAAAGACAAGGAATGACACGACAACCAATGTTCATCAGTCTGTTAACATGTTTGATAGGTTTGGAACTGGATAAAAGCCAGTTCAGCCTATGCAGAAACGTGAAAACAAGGATATTGAAGAAGCAACACAGAGGGTCAAAGAAAGGATGCCCCTGGAGAAAATCCGGCGTATCCCCAAATACAGGGATTTATCTCAGGAAGGTTACGAACAGCTTATCAAAGATGCAGAAACCGTTTCCCTGCTGATTATCAGGACTTTCTTCTCAGAAAGATAGCAATCCAGTTGGTTCAATATTTGTGGGGATTTTTCATCCTGAACCTTTAATTTTACATATTTTATTGCCATGAACGATTTAAGCCTTTTTAAACAATTTGCCCCGCAAGCTCCAAAACAATTTCAGGAGGGGAATAATGCGGTTATATATACCCGTGTATCATCGGCAGACCAGGAAGATAATACCAGTCTGGCATCCCAGAAAAAATTTTGTGAGGTATATGCTCAAAAAAAAGGACTAAATGTTGTCGGTTATTTTGGAGGAACATACGAATCTGCTAAAACCGACGACCGCAAAGAATTCAACCGGATGTTAACCTTTGTAAAACGGTCTAAAAACGTCAACTATGTAATTGTTTACTCGTATGAGCGTTTTTCCCGTTCCGGTATCGCCGGGGCTTCAATTGCTGATGATTTATTGAAAAAGTACGGGGTAATTACTTTGGCAACCACACAGGAACTTGACCCCACAACCCCTGCCGGTTCTTTCCAGCAAAAAATATTATTCCTCTTTGGGCAGATGGATAATGAATTAAGGCGGGATAAGATAGTAACGGGGATGAAAGAACGTCTGACAGAGGGATATTGGGTATGGAGTACTCCCCGAGGCTATGACAACCTGAACCCGGGAAAGGGAAAAGCGTCAGAACGTAAACTGGTCGTTAACCAGGAAGGGAAACTATTAAAGAAGGCTTTTGAATGGAAAGCTTATCAACAATTGCCCAATGTTGAGATTGCAAGACGGTTAAATAGAATGGGTATGAATATATCTGAAAAGCGGATGATAGAGTTATTTACCAATCCTTTTTACTGTGGGTTAATCGTTAGTAAAATGCTCCCGGGACAAGTTATTGAAGGAAAACACGAACCACTAATTTCCAGGGAACTATTTTTGAAGGTACATAATATCCGCCAGGAAAACCGGAGCCATAGTTTTGTACACGACAGGGATAATGATAATCTACCCCTGAAAGTTTTTGTGAAGTGTGACAAATGTCGACAAACATTAACTGGCTATCTTGTCAAAAAGAAGGGACTGTATTATTATAAATGCAACACAAAAGGTTGTAAGGTAAACCGAAGTGCCAAGGCTATGCATGAGTTGTTTAGAACAGTTTTAAAATCATTTAGAATTGAAAAGGAAGAACTCTATATTATCAAAATACAACTGGAAGAGCAGATGTCTGTCTTCTTCAAAACTCAAATCGAAGAAGCAAAATCATTTAAAAGCAGGTTGACGGAAACCGAAAGGAAATTGGAAGCTATTGAGGAGCGTTTTGTCATTGGTGAAATTGACCGTAGTCTTTACGATAAATTCAGATCAAAATATGAAAAGGATTGTTTTGAAATTAAACAGGAACTCAATAAAACCGGTGGATATAAATCGAACCTTGGAAAGGTAATAGATTTTGCCATAAAAATATGTCTCAACCCATTGTTATTATGGGAGAAATCAGATTTGAACAGTAAGCGGATATTTCAAAATTTGCTGTTTCCTGAAGGAATTATCTATAATCGTGAATCTGACCAATATCGAACTTCCAGGATAAATTCATTTTTTTCCATGATTCCGCAAATAGCAAGTGATTTAAAAGGACATAAAAACGGGGATTCCATCAAATTTGATAAAATCCCCGCTTGGGTGGAGAATAGCGGAATCGAACCGCTGACCTTTTGACTGCCAGTCAAACGCTCTAGCCAACTGAGCTAATCCCCCTAAAATGCGTTGCAAATATAAAAATATTTTTCTTTCAGTCTGCCAAAAAATTCTGGTAAAGTTTTTGCTATAAAACTATTAGAGTCCATGGAAACAGAAGGTGCTAATTACTAGCACATAATGCCGGCGTTCTTTGCTTATTGTGTCATTTAAAACTTGAAGCCATGAAAAGTAAAAAATCCGATGAAGCTAATCTTGAAAACAAAAAAGGAATGCTATTTCTATTTAGTTTGGTAATTTCTTTAAGTATTGTGTTGTTCGCATTTGAGTGGAAAACCAAACCCAAACCGGTTGTTATTCCCGACATGCCTGCAAGCACAGCAATTGAGGAAATTTACAGGCCACCTGTTACAAAAGAAAAAATAGAACTTCAGAAGCCTAAAATTGAAATTCAGGAGGTTGATATAATTGGAAACGATGAAAAAATAACAGAACCATTTCAATTTTCTACTTCTGAAATAGAAGAACCTCTTCTTGATTTCACCCAATACTTGAACAAATTGCCAGAAAATAACGAAGAAGAGGAAGCTACTGTTTTTTTAAGTCCAGAACAAATGCCTGAGTTTCCGGGTGGGGAACCGGCCTTACGAAAATATCTGGCAGGTTCTGTTCGTTACCCGGTAATTGCGCAGGAAAATGGCATTCAGGGAAAAGTTTATGTAACTTTTGTTATTAATGAGAAAGGAGGAATTGAAAATGTTGCACTTATAAGGGGAATTGATCCGCCACTCGACGAGGAAGCCCTTCGTGTTGTCCGGTCCTTGCCAGTATGGAAACCAGGAAAACAAGGAGGACGAGCAGTAAAAGTAAGATACACAGTACCAATTGTATTTGAATTAAGATAAAATTTAATTTCAATGTTTATAACTTGCATTTGATAATTATTTTTTATCTTTAAACCCCGTTTTAGCGGGAGAGAATTGATATATAAAACAAATAAAAATAAGTAGTATGGATTTAAAGAAGTCACCAAAAGCTGATTTGGAAAGCAAAAAGAATGTTTTCTTTATGGTAGGCTTGGTGGTTGCTCTCGGAGTTACTCTTGTTGCATTTGAATGGACAACAAAACCTAAAAAAGCTGATTCTTTAGGACAAATTCAAACACAAGAGGTAGAAGAGGAAATCATTCCTATCACTCGTGAACAACAAGTAAAGCCACCACCACCACCACCACCACCAAAAGTTGTCGAAGTTTTGAATATCGTTGACGACGATGTGGAAATTGAAGATGAACTGGAGATTGAAGACACAGAAGCTGACGACGAAACAGTTATCGACGTTGCTCCGGTGATTGAAACTCAGGAAGAAGAAGAGGAAGAAGAAGCTCAGGTATTCTTTATTGTTGAGGATATGCCTGAATTCCCCGGGGGAGAACTGGCGTTGCGTAAATACATTGCAAATGCCATTAAATACCCGGTAATTGCTCAGGAAAACGGTATCCAGGGAAAAGTTTATGTAACTTTTGTTGTTGATAAAGACGGTGGCATTTCTGACGCACGTATTGCAAGGGGTGTTGACCCTTCACTTGACAAAGAAGCACTGCGCGTTGTAAACACGCTTCCAAAATGGAAAGCAGGAAAACAACGTGGAAAACCGGTTCGCGTATCATACACCGTGCCGATTAACTTCGTATTGCAGTAAGAAATAAAAAAGATATTTTTGTGCTCCTGATCCATTTTTGGGTCAGGAGTTTTTTATGCTATAAACAGAAAATATGATAGAAACAGCACCTATAACAGAAAAAGCCGTAATTGTTGGGCTAATTAACCAGAATCAGGATGAGAAACAGGCTAAAGAATATCTGGACGAGCTTGAATTTTTAGCTGATACCGCGGGAGCTGAGGTGCTCAAAAAGTTTACCCAAAAACTTGATGTACCCAATGCTGCAACTTTTGTTGGTCCCGGGAAACTGGAAGAGATTGGAAACTACATCAAAGTGATGGAAGCGGATACTGTAATTTTTGATGACGAACTTTCGCCTACTCAACTCAGGAATATTGAACGAGCGTTGGACTGTAAGATCCTTGACCGCACCAACCTCATTCTCGACATTTTTGCCAAACGGGCGAAAACAGCTCATGCAAAAACACAGGTTGAATTGGCTCAATATCAATATCTGTTACCTCGTTTAACAAGGATGTGGACTCACCTTGAACGTCAACGAGGGGGGATTGGAATGCGCGGCCCCGGAGAAACTCAGATTGAGACTGACCGTCGTATCATTCTGGACAAAATTTCGAGATTGAAAGACCAACTGATAAAAATTGACAAACAAAAAGCCACGCAGCGAAAAAACCGAGGAAAACTGGTTCGAGTAGCCCTGGTTGGTTACACCAACGTGGGGAAATCAACCATAATGAATATGATGGCTAAATCGGAAGTTTTTGCAGAAAACAAACTCTTTGCAACCCTGGATACAACCGTTAGAAAAGTAGTTATTGTAAATCTTCCTTTCCTGCTTGCTGACACGGTTGGTTTTATCCGCAAACTTCCCCACGGCCTGGTTGAATCATTTAAATCAACACTCGACGAGGTGCGCGAAGCGGATATTTTACTTCATGTTGTTGATATCTCTCATCCAGGGTTTGAAGAACAAATTGACACTGTGAATGAAACATTAAAAGAAATAGAAGCAGCCGACAAGCCCACAATGTATGTTTTCAATAAAATTGATGCATTTACCTATGTTAAAAAAGACGAAGATGATTTAACTCCTTCAACAAAAGAAAACATTAGCTTGCAGGAATGGAAAAATTCATGGATGGCTAAAAACAATACGCCTGCCCTTTTTATTTCGGCCACCGAAAAAGAAAATATTGAAGAATTCAAACGGGAGTTGTACGAAGAAGTTAAAAAAATCCATTCACAACGGTTTCCGTTTAACGACTATTTATATGATATTACATGGGAAGAAGACTAAATTTTTTTCCCATTACTTCCATCTTTTTTCGGATTCAAACAAACCGAGTATAAATCCGTTCGCCTGTCCTTCAAATTTCGAACCGCACCAAAAGTGTGCAGCTCTTTTAGTAAATCCAAATCTACATCTGCTACCAAAATCATTTCTGTATTTGCCGTGGCTTCAGCCTTTATTCCGTTGGCAGGAAATGAAAAATCGCTTGGAGTAAACACAACCGACTGTGCAAACTGGATATCCATATTTTCTACCTTGGGTAAATTCCCCACCGAACCGGCAATGGCAACGTAACATTCATTCTCAATCGCGCGGGCACGGGCGCAATACCTAACCCGCGAATATCCGTTCTGAGTATCAGTAAGAAAAGGGACAAATAAAATATTCATTCCCTGCTCTGCTAAAATACGCGATAGTTCAGGAAACTCTACATCATAACATATTAACACACCAACCGGACCACAATCGGTTTCAAAAACCTGAATGGTGTCTCCGCCGGAAAGTCCCCAGGTTTTGATCTCATCAGGTGTTACATGCACCTTTTCATAGGTTTCATATGTTCCGTTTCGTCTGCATAAAAAACCGGTATTATACAACCTGTCATCTTTTATCAAAGGAAAACTCCCGGTAACAATGTTTATATTATACGAAATGGCAAGGCTTAAAAAACGCTCTCTTATTTCTTCCGTGTACTCTGCCAGTTTCCGAATGGCATCAGCATAACCAAGGTGATTGTAATCAGCCATCAGCGGCGCGTTAAAATATTCGGGAAAAAGCACGAAATCGCCATTATAACTGGCTACTGCATCAACAAAATATTCCACCTGGGTAAACAGTTCCTCAATATTTTTGTAAAGTCGCATTTGCCACTGAATCAGCCCCAAACGAACAACCGATTTTTGACCGCTTACTTTGTCTGATTGTTTCTCATAATAAATGTTGTCCCACTGCAGAAGTACGGCATATTCTTTTGATTCTTTATCGCCCGGCATATAACCTTTTAAGATTTTCTTTACATGAAAATCGTTGGAAAGCTGAAAGTTCAGAACCGGATCATTGATCTCCTGGTATTTTACTTTCTGAATATATTCTTTGGGAGACAATTCGCTTGCAAACTTGTAATAGTTGGGAATTCGCCCCCCAAAAACAATGGCTTTCAAATTTAATCTTTCGCAAAGCTCTTTACGGGCATCATATAATCTTCTGCCCAATCGTAAACCCCGGTAATCAGGCCGGATAAACACATCTATTCCGTAAAGCGTATTTCCCTTCGGATTATGCGTATTAAAACTGTAACGACCAATAATTTCTTCATAAGTGTGAGAATCGCCAAACAATTCATATTTTACAATAATTGAAAGTGCCGACCCAACAACCACTCCGTCAACAACCACTGCAAATTGTCCTTCAGGGAATATTTTCACCAGCTTCCGAATATCCTTTTTTTCCCAGTAATCGTCCTGCCAGTTGGGATAGGCTTCCATCGACGATTTATGCAACTCCTCATAGTCATCAATATTCAACTGCCGCAATTCTACTTTTTCTATATTTTCCATGCTTAAAAATTCAATTTGTTTGGCACTTTAAGATATAAAAAAAGCCCGGTTTCCCGAGCTTTATATAATTTGAAAGTTTTAAATTCCTTGATTATTTAACTTCGCCGTTGGCAATTAACCACTCCGCAATTTGAACTGCATTTAAAGCGGCGCCTTTTTTAATTTGATCGCCCACGCACCAGAAAGTGATACTATTTGGATCTGTAACGTCCTGACGAATTCTCCCCACATAAACATCATCTTTACCGGAAACAAACAGCGGCATTGGGTATTCTTTTTCCGCCGGATTATCGATAACAGTAAGTCCTTCAAATTTTCCAAATGCATCCTTTACTTCCTGAACAGAGAGAGGCTTCTCTGTTTCCACCCAAATTGCTTCAGAGTGTGCCCGGGCAACCGGAATACGAACACAAGTGGCACTCACTTCAGCATCGGTATGCATAATTTTTTTGGTCTCCCAGTTCATCTTCATTTCTTCCTTTGTATAATCATTTTCAAGGAAAACATCGATGTGAGGAATAATATTCATAGCCAACTGGTAAGGGAATTTATTGATTGTTACATCCTTTCCGTTTGCTACTTCCTGAACCTGTTGTTCCAACTCAGCAATTCCCTGAGCTCCTGCCCCACTTGCCGCCTGGTATGTAGCAACACGAACTCTTTTTATTTCTGACAGCTCCTCAATAGGCTTCAGTGCCACAACCATCTGAATAGTAGAACAATTCGGATTCGCAATAATATTTCTTGGCCGAACTTTTGCATCTTCAGGATTTACTTCGGGAACAACCAACGGAACATCGTCGTCGTAACGAAATGCGCTGGAGTTATCAATCATTATCGCGCCGTGTTTCGTAATTGTAGTTGCAAATTCCTTTGAAATACCGGCACCGGCTGAAGTCAGGGCAATATCAATATCCTTAAAATCGTCGCCATGCTTTAATTCCTTTACTGTTAGTTTTTTTCCTTTAAATTCATATTCATTTCCGGCACTTCTCGCCGAACCAAATAAAACTAACTCGTCGAGCGGGAAATTCCGCTCCTGCAACACCTGGAGAAACTCCTGCCCCACAGCGCCGCTGGCTCCTACAATTGCAACTTTCATCGTAAACTCTTTAATTAAAATTAAGTCTGCTTTATTAAATTAATTGCGGTAAAATTAGTATTTTGCCTGTAAATGCAAATGTCATGGTTCAGAATATCCTCAAATTCTTAACAATCAGTTTGCTCATCTCTCCCAATATGTCAAATTCACAGGAAATATGGAGAGAAAACTTTATGGTGCCCGAAAAAGGCGTTTGGGGAAGTAACGATGCCTCTTCAATAAAAACTGATTTTAAAGGAGTTTCAACCTGGACGCTTGACTACACAAACATCCGGTTAAAAGACTCTAACGACTATGCCAAGACGGTCTCCACATCCGGTGGGCGGTTTGAATGCAAAGATATTGACGGCGAAGTCGTTTGGAGTTCTGAAGAAATTGATATTTCGAATTTCGAGAATGTTTCGATCCAACTTACAGCGCAGGAGGTAGGAAGTGGCGAAAATAAATCGACAAAATATCTGAAAGCATATTACAAATTGAATTCAACTGCTGAAATTCCTTTTGAAATAAATGGTGAAAAATATGGAGGTTGGGGAACGGATACAGTTTTTCAATCAGGATTAAATGGCAACAAGTTACAGATTGTTGTACATATTTGTAATTTCTATTCTGCCGACAAAGTTATTCTTGACGAAGTAGTTGTCTCAGCCGAAGAAAAAGAATATCCTCTGGCGCAACCGGGGGATATTGTTATTAATGAAATTTTATTTAACCCGTTCCCTGATGGCGAAGATTACGTGGAAATTTATAATACTTCAGAAAAAGAATTCCCAACGAAAGACCTGTTTCTTGCTTCTCGCGACAACGATGCTCAACTTACCCAAATCTACAGTTTATCAGGAGAAAAATACCTTTTGCAAGCGTGGAGTTATCTCGCAGCAACAAGAGATACAAATGCTGTTTTCCCTTTTTATTTTATTGAATGTCCGGATTGTTTCCAACAAGTGACAAAAATGCCTTCGTTTAACAACGACGATGATGTTGTTGTGCTGTTAAACAAAAACATGGAAATTATTGACGAATTTTTTTATTCTGAAGATTTACATATTCCCTGGCTTGCCAATGTTGACGGCGTTTCATTGGAACGAATCTCAGTTTCAACAGAAACGAACCAGCCGGGAAACTGGACTTCGGCAAGTACAGAATCGGGTTACGGAACACCCGGTTATAAAAACTCACAAGCCGGAAATCCAGATATTTCGAAGCCCCACGTAACATTTGAACCCGAGGCATTCTCTCCCAACTTTGATGGATTTAACGATGAATACAAAATACGTTACGAACTTGACAAACCCGGCTATGTTGGAAACGTAAAGATTTTTGACTCAAAAGGACATTTTGTTTTGCAGCTTTTAAAAAACGAAATTTTAGGAACAACCGGGGAACTAACATGGAACGGGAAAGACGAAACCGGGCAACGTCAGCCTTTGGGAGTATATATAACTCTTGTTGAAATTTTTGATTCCAACGGACAAGTATTTCGGTTTAAAGATGGTGTGGTTTTAACTGATTTATTGGAATAAATTGAATTTTCCTAAATATATTTTAATAATTTAAATTATATCTATTTCAACACCTAAGAAACTTATGTATTGTTTTCTATCTTCACTTTATGCAAAAAAATCAGTTATACAAAGGAAGCCTTTCAACCATAGTTTTGAAATTATTAGCCGATAATGAAAAAATGTATGACTACCAGATTACCCGCAAAGTAGAGAAAATTACAGCAGGAGAGCTGGTTATAACTGAAGGAGCCCTTTACCCCATTCTGCATAAACTGGAAGCTAAAGGATTATTAAGTGTTGAAATTTAAAAAGTAAATAATCGCCCGAGGAAATATTATTTTCTCACTGAAACAGGAAAAAAAGAAACCGTGAATTTGCTGAATAAGATGAAAGCTTTTATCCAAAATATGGATGTTCTGTTAAACCCAAAACTTACTTAAAATGAACAGAACCACAACACCTGAAGAAACTAAAAAACTGTTTGAATTCTGCCATAAACATTTTGTTTATCACTACGATTTAAAGGTTGAGCTGGTCGATCACCTGGCTTCTTCCATCGAGGAGCAGTGGAAAAAAAATCCCGATCTTCTGTTTAACAAAGCATTACATAAAAGCTTTATAAAATTTGGAATAACAGATTTTAGTAAAATAAAAGAGCAAAAACAAAAAGAACTCACCCTGAAATACAACCGTTTAATTTGGAAATATGTCCCTGACTTTTTTAGCTGGCCTAAAATTAACATGCCCCTGGCTTTTACCCTTGTTCTGGCAACAATGTTTAAGTTGGTAAAAAACGACATCTGGATCATTGCGCCTTACCTTGGGGCTTTAACACTATTTGTGGTTTACTATTATTTTATCATTTTTCCGAAAAAATTTATAACAGAAAAAATAAACGGTAAGAAATTCTTGTTATTGGAACAATTAAAACGGTCGCAGTCGATGCCAATACTAATGGTTCAGATTCCCATTCAAATTCCAAATTTATGGAATATGTCGGAAATCGCATTCATACAAAACACACTGGGTATCTTAACTATTTCGTTGCTTATAATTATTTTTACGATATTGATGTTTGACGAACTATTTTATATCCCCGAAAAAATAAAAGAACATTTCAAAGAACAATTTCCGGAATTTGCTTTAAAATAAATGTAACTTTTAAAAAGAAAAGAAACTAACAACATAAACGATTTAGAAATTCAAAAACAAAAACACTCCTCTTACAATGAAACGAAACTTTTTTTACTTTGCCTGGCGCGAACTCACCCGATCGGCCTACCTGCGAAAAAATATGGCGGCCAAGGGGGTTTTGATTTTTTTAGCGCTTTACTTTTCTTTGGTTGCACTGGCAATGGGATTTAACCTGAGTGAACACCTTTCAGCAAATTTTCCGGATCAGTCGCAAATTTCAGCTTTCAACTCCCTCATTTTTATCTACGTAGGTTTTGAGTTGGTTATCCGAATTATGGTACAAAATCTTCCAACATTTGGATTTCAGCCTTTTCTGATTATCCCGGTAAAACGAAAACGGATTGCGCGTTACATGCTTAACAAATCGTTATTGCATTTCTTTAACTTTTTGCCCTTGTTTTTACTTCTGCCATTTACCTTTCGGTCGGCAGTACATGAACTGGAAACTCCCGTTTTATTTGCCTGGCTGGGCTCTTTATTCTTTATGATTTTTGTAAATCACTTTCTGGCCATTTATATTAAATGGCGAACCAACGAATCAGATTGGTTTTTCTATGGGTTCCTGATAGTGGCAGCCAGTATTTTTGCAATAGATTATTTTGAGGTATTTGACATTACCGCAAATTTTGGCAAACTATTCGATCTTATAGTCCGGAATCCGGGTTACATCGTTGTTTTTCCTCTTGCAATTATTGCACTTTATACGCTGAATAACAGGTATCTTCTTAATCGGTTTTATATCGACGAAATTTCGCAAAAGAAAAAAGAAACAAAAGCTTACGATTTCTCCTGGCTGAATCAAGTGGGTGAATACGGAAAAATGCTGTCGCTGGAAGTAAAAATGATCGCGCGAAACAAACGTCCGAGAACCAGTGCTATCATGTCAATCCTCTTTATTTTTTATGGACTGATAATCTATCAGGATGCCGATGTCAGAGAAATTCCTGAGGCTATCATGGCTTTTGGCGGGATGTTTATGACCGGAATTTTCAGCATGACCTACGGCCAGTTTTTTCCGGCATGGCACAGCAGATATTACCCTTTTTTAATGGCCCAAAATGTAAAAATGAAACAGGTATTACAATCTGCTTTTTTCCTGATGGCAGTTACCAACATTGTATTTTACCTCCTTTCCCTGGGCTACATGTATCTTTCACCCAAAGTACTTTATATTCATTTTGCAGTAATGCTTTATAATATCGGGGTAAATTCGTTTGTAATATTTGCACTGGGACTAAATAGCCGAAAATCTATAAATCTTGATGAGCGCGGCATGTTTAATTACCAGGGCATGGGTGCAACACAGTGGTTGATTGCTTTCCCTATTATATTTGGACCAATGGCTGTTTATGGATTACTTTCATGGACTATCGGAAACATTGGAGCCTATATTGTTTTAGGCAGTCTCGGATTAATTGGGATTATTTTACATCCACGTTTAATCGACTATTTCACAAAAGAATATTTAAAAAGAAAACACCGCATGATTGCGGCATATAAAAAGAGCTAGATGCCCCACCCCTCCAAAAGAGGGAGCGAAGCAATCCAAATTTTGAAAATTTTAATCTGAAAAATTAAACATCATGATACAAGTTAATAATTTACAAAAATCGTATAAAGAAACTGTTGTTCTGGATCTTCCGGAATTAAAAATTGAAAAAGGTGAAGTTTTTGGCCTTGTAGGAAATAACGGGGCAGGGAAAACCACATTTTTCTCATTGGTACTTGATTTAATTCGTGCCTCCAAAGGAAATGTAACCATTGATAATATTCCGGTTTCAAAATCGGAAGAATGGAAATCGCTGACCAGTGCCTACATCGATGAAAGTTTTACCATCGGCTATCTTACACCCGATGAATATTTCAACTTTATTGGCGAACTGCGCGACATGAACGCCAACGATATCGTAAAATTCCTTGAAGAATTTGAAGATTTTTTCAATGATGAAATTATCGGAAAAAAGAAATTTATTCGTGATCTTTCCAAAGGAAACCAGAAGAAGGCAGGTGTTGTTGGCGCACTGATGGGCAATCCTGAACTTGTAATCCTCGATGAACCATTTGCCAACCTCGATCCAACATCGCAGTTTAAACTACGGAAAATCATCAAAGAATCTGCTTCCGAAAAAGGAAAAACTTTTATGATCTCAAGTCACGACCTTGACCACGTTGCCGATGTTTGCACCCGTATTGTTATTTTGGAAAAAGGGAAAGTAGTACGCGATGTACAAAAAACTGAAACCACACTGGCCGAACTTGAAGAATTTTTTACCGGTGTAAAAGCCGAAGCTTCATTTCACGACGAACTGTAAAAACATAATTATTGATATCGTTCACTAAGGGTTACCATTGCGTAACCCTTTTTTTCTGAAATAAACTTAAGTTTATATTTTACATTTTTAACGCAACCTTTTACGTAGAATAATAATCTTCCAACTAAACTAAATCAAATGCAAACAAGAATCACCCTTACAAGCTTTCTTTTCTTATTTTCTTATTCAATCTTATTTTCTCAGGACTTTACTTTAGGAGTAGAAAACGGAATTAACTATTCCAACCTCCGTGGCGATATTTTCAATAACAACTGGCAGGCAAACCCCGGTCCTGTAAATGGTATTTTTGCAAAGTATTCTCTCGGCAAGTGGTTTACGCTTCAGTCAGGAACCAATTTTGTTTCTTTTACATACAGAAACAGGGATGGTAACGACTATTACTATTACACTGACGAATTCCATACAACCTATAGTTCAAGCAGTTACTGGAACCCCTCTTCCATAGCGCCAACGGGAGGATACTACTACTATCCGGAGGAAACAAGCCTGAATTTTATACGACTTCCTTTACAACTGAAATTTAAAACACAGGGGAAATTACATTTCGAAATGGGAGGAGGTGCTTATTACGCTTTTCTGGTTAATGACGAATACCGTGGCAAAGATAAAGACTTGTTTATCAATAAATATGGTAAAGAATCATTGCCCTCAATGACAGATTGGGGCTGGATTTTGTCGGCGGGGTTAAATTATTCTGTATCCAACCGGCTGGAATTGAACTTAAATGCTCAAACTACTTACGGACAGAAAGTTTACCTGGATGAAAATGAGGGAAAAAACGGAGCAACAGAAATCACCTTTGGCGTTGGATACAAATTATTTACCGGAACCAAAAATCAGAAACACGAAAAAAACGATTCTACACGTAGCAATATTAGTTTGCTTCCTCACTCAGGAATATTACTTTCAACTACGGCAAACCCGAAGTATCGCGACCAATATTCATCTTCTCTTGGTTTTTCTTCAGGTGTTTCGGTGAGGTTTACTCTTGACCAAAACGTTTCCATAATTTCAGGTGCCTGGTACGAAAGAAAAGGTTATGAATTGGATTATGTAGGAGACAACATCTTCTTATACATGGAGCCCAAAGAAGGTGACAGTTATGTTCCGATATCAACCAAGGTCAATCTTGACTATGTTACCATCCCGTTCCTTTTTGAATTTGATTTAGGAGGCACTTTTTCAAAAAAAATAAATTTTGGCTTGTATTATTCTTTTATGCAAAATGCAATGGTTAAAGGAGAAATAACAGAGACCTATTCCAGCACAACACAATATTCAATTCAAAAAAGGTACATCAATCACAATATAGACGGAAGGTTTAGGCAATCCGATTTCGGATTTGCAGGTGGAGTACGGTTTGAATATCCTGTATGGCAAAATACAGAACTCTTTTTTGGAGCTAACTGTGCTTTCGGATTTGAAGATATTCTTGATAAAGAATACGCGAGAGAACTTAATGCGGGCCAAAATCAAAAAATCCTGACATCGTCGTATTCCTTTGTGTTAGGTTTTGCTTTTCAAACCCCTCAAAACTAAACAAAAATGAAAAAATCAGGACTATTTGTTTTAATGCTGGTAATACTCGGTGCTTGTGAAAAATATCCCCTTTCAAACTCTGAAACACAAGAATGGTTGGGTTTTGGTGTTTCGGGGAACTATCAATCAGCCGAAGCAGGAAATTACCTCCCCGACAGTATTGGTATTGTTTTCGATAACCAGGCGGTATTGCTTAAAAATGGCAATACATTCAAAATAGAATTTGAGGTGGTTGAAGGTGGAGGGACGGTTGATGAACCGGTTCTGTATTCCAACTTCAGCTCCAACACACAAGGAAGATTGTTTACCAGATGGAAACTGGGCACCGATTCAAACAACCAGGTAATAAAAGCCACATTTTATGATTCGAACGGAAAATACCTGACAGAAACGCAGTGGTATGCTACTGCTTATTTTACAAACGACTGGAATTCAATTACCTCCACCCCTCTTTTGGGAATCCAGGACATGGTTTACGATACCATTCTTCAAAAATCGATGTTAATTTCAAACGGCCATCTTTATCAAAGTACTGATAAGTTTTACAAATGGACTCCGGTTGCTTTTCCTTTCTATACGAACGTAAAAGAGATGGAAATAAGCACAACAGGAGAAATTTTTGTAGCGGGCTGGGACGGAACCTTATATAAAACTGAAGATTGGGGAGAAAACTGGTCGGAACTGGAAAATCCAATTCCTGACAATCACTACAACTACGAACTCACAATTACAAAGGAAGATTATATATGGGCAAACAAACAGGATTATGGTGTGTACTGTTCAAAAGACAATGGACTCACCTGGCAAAAAGATACAGCCGGCCTTGAAAATCAGGAAAGACTGGGTCGTATTTATTCTTTTGCTGATTCAGCCCATATGGCAATTTCACATTATAATATGAAGATACTTCAAACCACTAACGACGGGCTTTCCTGGGAGCCGGTAAATACTCCTGAATACTCGTCAACAATGTTTATTACTGATGAAAACGAAATAATCGCACAAAACCAAAATGGTTTTAATCTGCACAAATCGGTTGACGGAGGGGAGACGTACAGAAAAGTATTTTCCACCAGTGTTGCTTATGGCACCACCTCCATACATTGTTACCACAAGTTTGGAGATGATTATTATGTACTGGCTCCCGGAGGCGGGGTGTGGAAAACAAAAGATTTTGAAAATTTTGAAAAACAAATTCTCTTCGACCGCCAAAGTTTTTTATTTTTCGACCACAGAGGGACAATTTATGCATGCGGACATAATTATTCCAATGCGCAGGAACCAACGCTAATTTACCCGGGAAAAGATTAATTACATTTGGTTTACTTTTTTCGTAAATTAGAGTTAAATTAATTTTATCCTGCATCCGTATGTCAAATGAAGAAACAAATAAAAAACAGGTAATTTCAAATATGGCGGCATTGTGTAGTCGATCGGAGCAGTGTTCTCCCGATATTTACAAAAAAATTATTGCTGCTGGATTAACCGATGAGGAAGCTGTTGAAATACTGAACTATTTAAAACAAGAAAAGTACATTGATGACGAGCGATATGTGAACGCATACGTTGCCGAAAAATTCAAAATCAATAAATGGGGACGGATAAAAATGAAATATTATCTCCGCATGAAAGGCCTGCCCGATGACGTTATTCAAAACGGATTAGAATCAATTGATGAAAAAAAATACATTGATCTTTTGCTAAAGACCATGAAAGAAAAAGCACGGAAAATAAAAAATAAAAGCAAGTTTGAAAAAATGGGGCAAATTATCCGATACACACAAAGCCGTGGTTTTGAACCTGAATTAATTCACCGATATATGAATATGATTTTGGAATAAACAAACAACTTTTTCAATTATATAAAGCCAGGATTCGGAGCAAAGTCCCTTGTGACAATTCACTAATTCCAAACGACTTGGAATAAACGTTAATATTATAGGTATCACCAGAACAAAAATCAATGGCTCCGGACTTCCGAATATAATGCTTTAACGTATTAAGGACACCTTCTTTTGTATATTCATCTCTATTTATCAGACATTTACCATACATTATCATTGTTGTCGCAGAAGAATCAAATTCGGTGGAAGTTCCAGGAAATTGCGAATAAACTTGCTTATATTTTATTTCGTCAAGAGTTTTGATGACGCTTTCTATTGTATGTGATATCTCTACATATATTTGCATCAGCTCCTGATTCCTATAAAAATTACTTGCTGCAAGCATAAACCACCCTATTCCTCGTCCCCAATTATTTGGACCAAGAGATATGTTGTTAGTTAAATTAATAGCATGAAACGGCAAGAACGTTTTTTGATCTAGACCAAACCGAACATAAAAACTAAGCTCAGAAAACGATAATTTAAGTGCCTCTTTATTATTAAAAAGCATTCCATATTCACACAAAAATGGACAAATCATTCCTAAAACATCCACCGGCAATTGATCACTAGGCTTATCCTCATTAAATCTGTACAATATAATCTGCATATCATTTCTAACTATAATCTGGGAACTCAATTTTGAATATATAGAATCTGCTGCTACCTTGTACTTGGAATCGCCAAAATATTCATATAATCTCAATGCAGCTAAACCTATTGGAGCCTGATCTACAAATTGAAAATCAAAGGATAAGCCTTTATCATTAATATAATATTTGTCAAACTGCTCCTTTACCTTTTCGATTAAAACCGAATCATTTTTACTAATCGAATACTCAACTAACCCAAGTGCAAGGAAAGCTCGCGGGTAGTAATATATTTTCGTTTTTCTGTCTACTTTTATGTTTTTTATTTTTGAAAGAAAATTCGTTTGTTTTTTCCATGGCATTTTTAAACGAGAAGAAGCAAACATTTGCAGAGCTTTCTGAACCACTGCTTCTTCAATCACATTTATCTCTTCTGTTTTGAAGTATTCATGATGGCTAAATTTTTTATCCAAAGTAGGTAAAATATCAATTGCAAATAATAGGATAGTGATAATCACAGAAAACACAGCAATTATACTTAGGACAAGGCTTAAAAGTTTTTTCATTTTTGGAGATTTAAGGTTAACAAATATATCATAAATATCTTTATTTATATTAAAAACCCTCTCCATTTAGAACAAATGACAATAATAAAATATTTAACACACACTAAAATTACAATAAACAGTCCTTTCTCTTTCAACAATAATACTAACAGCTATGCTTTTTGAATTATTCTATTTCAATCAAAGTGTCATTGTTCCCCAACCAAAACTTATAGAGGCTTCTTGCTTTTTTAATTAAAACGTTATGTTGTTCTTTATTGCGAAACGGAACAAAATTGTCAAGGAGCAATGACGTCATTAATCCGATTTTCTATTTAGGCCTAAAAAACAGACATAAATAATATACTGTAGTGCGTAAACTTTTGTACAACCTAACGTTCAACTTCTCGTTCGGAATAAAACAAAAAGGTACCGCAATACTAAAAAAAATTCTTCTTACCTTTGTATTCCAATTAAAGAAGAAGAGAAAACAGATGATTTTAAAAGAACAGGTAAAAGACATTACAGAGCGCCGGGATGCGCTGAGGAGGCATCTTTGACTACGATGCAAAACTAATTCAGCTACAGGAAGAAGAACTCAAAACACAGGACCCGGATTTCTGGAATAATCCAAAGGAAGCCGAAGCCCAAATGAAAAAAATCCGCGCGATAAAAGTGTGGACTGACGGGTACAAAGAGGTAAACCAGGCGATTGAAGATTTTCTGGTTTTATATGAATTTTTCGAGGAGGAAGAAGCGACCGAAGAAGAAACCGATAAAGCATTTGCATACACCCTCGAAAAAATAGAAGAACTTGAAGCCAAAAATATGCTTCGGAACGAAGAGGATCGTTTGGGGGCCGTTTTAAAAATAAATGCCGGTGCCGGCGGAACTGAAAGCAACGACTGGGCTGATATGCTTTTTCGCATGTACACCCGTTGGGCGGAGCAAAATGGCTACAAACTCAAAATTTCGGATATGCAGCCCGGTGATGAAGTAGGGGTAAAAAGCTGCACACTCGAAATTGAAGGCGATTATGCTTACGGATATTTAAAAAGCGAAAACGGTGTTCACAGGCTTGTCCGGCTTTCTCCGTTTAATGCCCAAAATAAACGTATGACTTCATTTACATCAGTGTATGTCGCCCCGTTAATCGACGACAGCATTGAAATTGAAGTTAATCCGGCAGACATTACCTGGGATACTTTTCGAAGTGGCGGCGCAGGCGGGCAGAATGTAAATAAAGTGGAAACAGGCGTACGTTTACGACATGCACCGTCGGGAATTATTATTGAAAATACAGAAAGCCGCTCGCAATTGGGGAATAAGGAGAATGCCCTTCGTTTGTTAAAATCACAACTTTACGAATTGGAACTTCGTAAACGCCGAGAAAAAACCATGGAAATTGAGTCGCAAAAAAAGAAAATTGAATGGGGCTCTCAAATCCGATCGTATGTTTTGCAACCCTACAAAATGGTGAAAGATATACGCACCAGTTATGAAACCGGAAATATAGATGCCGTTTTGGACGGTGAACTTGAAGGGTTTATAAAAGCCTATCTTATGCAATTTGGAGGAGATTAGTTTTATAAATCTCTTTTTTGTTTGAAATTTCATCAGGTTTTCTGATATTCGAAAAGTTACCAATAAGTTTTATAAAAATGTATTCAGATCAGCATTTCACAAACAGGGAAATAAGTTGGCTTTCGTTTAATGAGCGGGTTTTACAGGAAGCTGAGGATCCGAATACACCCTTATTTGAACGCATCCGGTTTATCGGTATTTTCTCAAACAATCTTGATGAGTTTTTCAGGGTACGTGTGGCGACTGTCCGCAGAATGGTCGATTTGGGAAAAGATGAAGAAAATTTACTTGGAAATTACACTCCAAGGGATTTGCATGATAAAATTCAGGAAATTGTTATTTCTCAGCAAAACAAGGTTCAGGAGATTTTCAAAAATATCTTTGAAGAACTCAGGGAAAATAATATCTTCCTTATAAACGAAAAAGAACTCAACCATGCGCATGGTGTTTTTGTAAAAAAATATTTTTACGAAACAGTGCTCCCCAACCTTGTTCCGATAATGCTGAACAAAAAAAATAAGTTTCCCTACTTACGCGACCGCTCAGCATACCTGGCCGTTAAACTTTCCCAAAAATCAGACCCGGAGGATTACGCTTATTCTCTGATTCGGATACCCGGCAGATCGGTGCCGCGGTTTCTTGTATTACCCAAAAACGGCAAAAAGAAATATGTGATAATGCTCGACGATGTCATCCGGTTTTGTTTGAATGATTTATTTTTCTATTTCGATTATGATGTTCATGAAGCTTACACCATAAAAATCACAAGGGATGCAGAACTTGATATCGACGATGATATCTCGAAAAGTTTTATGGAAAAAATGAGCCACAGTCTCAAAAAAAGAAAAACCGGCAAACCTGTACGTCTGCTTTACGATCGTGAAATGCCCGATGATCTGAGAAATTTTATTTTCAAAAAGATAAAAATTGATGCTGAAGAAAATGCCATTCCCGGTGGGCGGTACCATAACCATAAGGATTTTATGGAATTTCCGGAAATTGGAAAGAAAAAACACTATTATCCGAAGCTGCCACCTTTCCTGCATAAAGATTTACGCCCCAATACAAGTGTTCTGAAAATTATTCGCAGGAAAGATGTGATGTTACATTATCCTTACCAGACATTTAATCATTTTATCGATTTTTTGCGCGAGGCTGCAATTGACCCGCAGGTAAAGGAAATTGGAATTACAATCTACCGTGTGGCATCTAATTCGAAAGTAGTTAATGCACTTTTGAATGCAATCCGGAACGGAAAAGCAGTTACCGTTGTAATTGAGCTCCAGGCGCGTTTTGATGAAGAGGCTAACATTTTCTGGTCAAATAAGCTGCAGGAAGAAGGAGCCAATGTAATTAACGGAGTACCCGGAATGAAAGTACACAGTAAACTGGCCTGGGTAAAACGTAAAGAAAATAACACATACAAAAACTACGCATACATTGGTACCGGCAATTTTCATGAAGGAACTGCACGGGTTTACGCTGACGACGGGCTAATGACATCAGATCCCCGGCTGGCTGATGAAGTGGAAAAAGTGTTTGAGTTTTTTAAACACAACTACAAACAATTCAACTACAAACATCTGATTGTAAGCCCATTTTACATGCGCGATTTTTTCAACGAATGTATCGATCGTGAAATCGAACTCGCCCGAAAAGGGAAAAAAGCCTGGATGATTTTAAAAATGAACAGCCTGATCGCCCCACGCATGATGAAAAAATTGTATCAGGCAAACCAGGAAGGAGTAAAGATTCAATTGATTGTACGTGGTATCTTTGGTATGCAGGTGGGAATAAAAGGGCTGAGTGAAAACATTTCAGCAATAAGTATAGTTGACAAATATCTGGAGCATTCGCGTATTTTTTTGTTTGGAAATGGCGGGAACGAAAGAATGTTTATTTCTTCGGCCGACTGGATGCCACGAAACCTGAACAGGAGAATTGAAGTAGCCTGTCCGATTTATGATAAAGAGATTAAAGCAGAACTAAAGGAAATGCTTCAAATTCAGTTGAAAGACAATGTAAAAGCCCGTATTCTGGACCCGGAATTATTAAATAAATACAATACAGGAACTCCCGGAAAAAAATACCGTGCACAGGAAGACTATTATAATTTTATAAAAAGCAAACACCATATCGTCATGAAAATATATCATAATCCACGCTGTGCGAAAAGTCGGGCTGGGCTAAAATACCTGGAAGAAAAGGGATACGATATTGAAATAAAAAAATACCTCATCGATGGACTTACTGAAGGAGAGTTAAAAGAAATTATTTCGAAAACCGGAGAAAAACCAGTCACCTTTGTTCGCACACAAGAAAAAGAATACAAGGAAAACTACAAAGGCAAAAATCTTTCGGATGAGGAATGGATAAAAGTGCTGGCTGAATACCCGAGATTGCTTCAACGTCCGATTGTAGTGAATGGCAACAAAGCTGTTTTGGCAAATCCTCCCGAAAATGTCGAGGAAATAATTTAATTGATTTGCAGCCGCCCCTGCAATCCTTTAATTTCCGCTTCCAACTTGCTGCGCCGCTTAATCGCTTCTGAAAGTGCCAGTGCATCACGAACGGCTTCCTTGTCATAGGTTTCAAGAATAATGTAATAGTATTCTTTCCCAAGGAAAACTGCTTTCAGGCGCCGGTCAACATTACCGGATATGAACTCCAGTACGTCGTTGTATTTGCCATTCCGGTACGACACCTTTTCCCATTTTAGCTCCATAAAATCGCTGTGGTGGTTGTTTACATCTCCCAGAGGAATGGTATCTGTTTTGGCATCATCACCCTGATCGTACACCCGCAGCGCTACATGGTTCAACCAATGATCTCCGTAATAATTGCTACTTAAGTAAATTTCTCCCCGCTCATCAAGATGAACCTGAATATACGAACGATCCCAGGCGCGTTCAAAAGTTTGGCGTTTATGAATGTATTGTGTGTACCTGTCGAATTGTGTCTTTTCTTTTTTAAATCCTTTTTCCAGAGCAACTATTTGTACTTTTACCGAATCCAGTTCAGCTTCCTTTTTTCGAAGCAAATCAAAACCAACTTCACTTGCCAGATTCTTAGCAGCATTGGCAGAGTACATCGCTTCAGGATATAATTTAGGAATACTGTCTAAGTGAAGCAAAGCACTGGCGGTGTCATTTTTCTCCAGTAGCGATTTTGCCAGGTTAAGTTTCACCCTTGCTTTTTCTTCATCCGATGGCCCGCATGCAACAAAAACAGCAAGTAAAAAAAGTGTGATAACAGGAAATTTAAACCTCATTTTTTATTGTTTTGCACAAAATTACTATTTTATCTGAATAACGAAACAAAGGCTACAATGATTACTAATTCGGTCACTTTTTTTAAAAAACAGTCGGTTGAACCGCTCAGCGAATCACACAAATTAATCGTTGCGAGTTGGAAAATCAGCAACCCAAACAACATGGGGCATATTATTCGAATGGGACATAACCTAGGTGCGGAAAAGGTTCTTTTTATCGATGATAAGATTCAAAAACGCGAATCAAAAATCAGAAAAACAGCAGGTTTTTCTTTTGAACAACAACCCTGGGAAATTATAAACGAAGAAGAATTCTCATCCGTAATTTCCGGCGGGTATCAATTTGTTGTTTTGGAGACCTGTGAAAATTCCAAAAATATTTTCGAAGTTGAACTTCCTGAAAAAATGATTTTACTGGGCGGAAATGAATCTCATGGTTTACCTGAAAACGTTATTAATAAAAGTGAACTCCAAATTTATATTCCAATGCCCGGCGGTTGTAAATCGATGAATATTTCGCATGCATTAAGCGTTGCGTCATTTGAATGGTATAGACAGAACTTTAAGAAATAGGTGCTTTCTTCCTAAATTATGGTAAACAGAGGCTTTATTTCATGGAATATTTCTAAATTTAAAACAAAATAACGCGCCATGATCACCTTAACCCAATTGGAATACATTGTTGCGGTTGATACTTACCGACATTTTGGAAAGGCAGCCGAACACTGTTTTATTACTCAACCCACTCTTTCCATGCAAATTAAAAAACTGGAAGAAGATTTGGAGATAATTATTTTTGACCGAAGCAAACAACCTCTCATACCAACCGATGTAGGCCAGCGAATTATTGAACAGGCGCGAGTGGTTCTGAAACAAACCGATGAAATAAATAATATTGTTAAGGACCATAAAAACCAGGTATCCGGGTTATTGCGAGTGGGTATAATTCCAACGCTAGCACCTTATCTTTTGCCCATTTTTATCGGAAAATACAAAAAAAAATATCCCAATATTTTTATAAAAGTTGTGGAGCAAACAACTGAAAATATTGTAGAACTCCTTAATAAAGATTTAATTGACGTTGGAATTCTGGTTACTCCTTTGAAAGAGGACAAAATCAACGAAAAACCAATTTTCTACGAAGAAATGCTGATTTATGCCAACGCTGGTCATAAACTTCATAAACAAAAAGAAATTACATTAAAAGACATAGCAACACCTGAAATTTGGTTGCTGAGCGACGGACATTGCTTCCGCGACCAGGTAATTAATCTTTGTTCATTTTTAGGAACCACTGACAGTAAACTTCCTTTCCATTTTGAAGCCGGCTCGCTGGAAACGCTAATGAATATTGTGGACAGAGAAGGCGGAATAACGTTGATTCCTGAATTGGCTAAAGACGGAATGTCGCCACAACGGGCTAATAATGTAAAGTCGTTTACTAATTTCAAACCTTTGCGTGAAGTAAGTCTGGTTTATTCAAGGCATTTTGCAAAACATAAACTTATCAACCTGCTTTGGCGTGAAATAAGGGAAGATATTCCCGTTGAACTTCAGGATGACAAACGGGGAACAATAGTGGAGTGGAAATAGAACTCACTTTTTAACAAAAACCACTTTCCCCTGATCCATTTTATACATTTGGTTTAAAAACGACCGGAAATTTTCATATTTCTCTGCCGGCCAGTGTCCTTTGTTCATAATTACCTTTCGCACATACACCAAACTGCTCTTATCAATTTTAACACAAATACTGTATTCACCGAATTCAGTTTTAAGAGAAGTGTCGTCCATCGAAGATTCCAAAACAAAATCGTCGGGAATAGTATAAGTAACAGAATCAATATCGGTATATGCAAATTCTCTTTCAAATGGAAATTTTCGGTCTCTTACTCTTTTTGGTGGCCTGGAAAACGAATTCAGAAGATTTGGTTTTAAAAACATCCTTGTTCCCGAAACCGTTGAATAAGAGGGCAAAAACAGATCCAACTCTTCCTCTACTACCGGTGAATTTTGATCTTTTCCCTGAACCCTGAAAAAATTTAATTTCGGAGAATTGAAATCCATATTTTTCAAATACCATTTTTGTTGCTCTTCTTTACTTTCGGTCAGAATAAAATTCCGATTACCATACTGCAAACCCGAAAACTCTGTTGACACCATGGCTTTTGCATTTCCTTCGCTATCCAATTTCACTTCGGCTTTCCTTATTTGCAGATTTACATCTTTGTCCAGCAAAGGTGTTTTTACTAGCTTCCCCCCTTGTTCGGTAACCAAAAGTACGTATCTGTCGTTATTGCCGGTGCCGATATAACCAAAAGGATACTCCTGACTTGTGCATTCCAGCCAGGTTGTATCGCTTTCAAAAGGAACACAAACAATTACATGGTTTGCCTGCCCCATGGATGGGAAATCGGGAAACTTTATCTTTGAATCTCCATTTCCGATTACGGAATATATTGAATGAATACCAGCTATTTTTAAAAGAGCAATCATATAATTCGATAGCGCTTTACAGTCTCCATAACCGACTTCGTCAACAACCAACGCCGGGAAAGGTTGCCAACCCCCGATTCCTAACTGAATACTGATATAACGTGTCTTATTTTGAAAGTATTCATAAATCAACCGGGCTTTTTCTTTGTCGTTTGTTGAATTCCTGATAAGTTCCAAAATTTCATTTTTTGTCTTCTCTGAAACTTCCTGTCTTCCTTCAATCAAATTCCATTTCCATTGTCCAAAACTACCCCAACTTTTAAACTCTCCGAAAGTATTTTCAAATTCAAATTTTTCAGGAGTGCTCCACAACACAGGAAAAATTTCAGTGACCGAAGGAGAATAAGGCTCCCTTTCCAGAGCTTTTTTGTTGATGATTCTCCAATGATACACAGTAGAATTCTCTTTTCCCTCCGACTCAGGATTCTGTGGTAAATTGACCGGTTTAAAATTTATTTTCTGATGACCTTCTGAAATAATTGTAAACACCGATTTTTCAACGGAAACCTTATAAGTGGGAATGGGCATCCACCGGTTTATACTAACAATTCCGTCATATACAATCTCATAATCAGAAACAATAGTATAAGGATAAGAATGATGTAAACCGTCAAAACTCAAATAACGGTCATCCTGAAAAAGTGTATAACTTCCAACCAAACTATTATCTGTAATATCATTTTTTTTTATTTTTCTTATCCGTTCTCCATGCTCATCCAAAACTTCACCGGAAAAAGAAGTGACTTTGCTATTCCTATCGTACAGAACATACATTTCTGTTAATCCTTCGGCGTGTTCGTTTAAAATAGTAATTACTTTATGTCGCTTCAAAACAGCTTTTCCCGGGCTTATCAAATGATAAGAAATACTGTCGTAGCGAATTACAGCGTTGGCATTTTCCATCAAAGAATCCGAGATTAATAAAGCCTCGAACAAAACCTCATTAGCCTTACCAACAATAAAAGATAAAAAAAGCAGCAAAAAGGGAATAACTTTCATATTGGGTCAGATTAAATTTTCTTCAAAACAATTTGCTCATTTTGCTTATCCACAAGCAGCCTGAAAAACTCTTTAAGACTCTTGTATTGCTGGGGGAGAAATATTGAATTGGAGATAGTTAACGACTGGTTAAAAATAATTCTGTTTCCCATCTGTTGAATACTATAAAGAAATTTTCCTGCATTGTCGGGCAATCCCATCGTTATATTTTCAGGAATACTTTCAACCGTCCAATTTTCGGGCACAGTAAACGAAAATGTTAATTTGTTATTTAACGGATAAGCAAAATCTACCGGGTATTTTCGTTCTTCAAGCTTAAACGGATTCTCATCGAATTTCTCAAACAAGCACGGATTAAAGTACATCATGTCTCCGGCAACGGTAGTTTTATCGCTAACAGCTCCAATTATTTCTTCCTGAAGGTATTCCTCGTATTTATCCAAATTGGTTATCTCGTAATCTTCGACAAAAAATCCGGTATGGTCTTTTTCAAAATTCTCAATAATTTCATCTTTGTCCATATCCAGGCTCTGTCGCCGGTCGAAAGCAAGATATCCGTTGCGCCTATTATTTAGTTTTACATCCAGTTCCCCATCTTCATTGATGGAGATTTCTCCAAAGGCGGTATGCGTCGAGTAACTTTTTGAACTCAAATCAAGCCACTCAAATTTTCCATCATCAAAAACCAAAAGACCTTTATCGTTTATGCACCTTTCAGGAATTAATCCAAAGGGGATTTCTTTTTCGGTGGCATCAAGCAAATAAGTTTCACTATCAATTTTTACTGCTGCTATCAGATAATTGAGTGACGATAATGAAGGGTGAAAGAAAAGTAATTTTCCGGCATATCTCGTTTTAAGTAAAACCGGGTGCACTTCTATGCCGGCAGCGTCAAGAAGATTAATCAGCATCATATTAATATCACCGCTGGTTCCTACACCTTCTTTAAAAACCTGTTTTACGTTGCTGCAGAATTTGGTATATCCTTTATTCCACGTAGCCGAATTCTTCACGTATTTAAAAATCTTTTTTGATTTCTCCATATTTGATAGTCCATCCAACCCCAATTCTGCAACAATATCTTTGGCTGCTTTAACAGCTTTTAGTTGTTTTCCAAAGTCCTCATCCTCCATCAGGCTTCTCCCAATTTCTTCCCATGTAGTTGTATATGTTTTTATTGGCTGATTCGGGAATCTCGTAGACTGTAATTCAAAAATAATAGCTGAGGTGTAATTTTCTATCGCATCAATATATGCTTCACTTTTAAAAGCAGGAATATCTTTTGATGCAAAAATCTCAGAATGGCAAATAAAATCAATCTGGCCGTTGCTGTATTGATGAGATACTCCGCTAAAACCTCCATTCATTTGTCTGGTAACCGTATTAAAAATAATTTTATCATTTTTCGATACACTTTCCTGGGCATATAAAGGGACGTAGCCCTTCATTTCCTTACTATAATTAAAATATTCCGGAATATTGGTCTCCAGAATGCTCCATCTCGACGGGATTTCGTACTGAAACCTCCACATAGGTAGATTCCACAAAAAATCGGATGTTATGGAATATTCAACTTCAATCACAGAACCCTCCACAACATTAGGCATTGTAAAGCTTACATTACTCCAGTTCTCATCTTCCTCTTCTGTAAAAATATCCTTTTTATCCAGGTCGGTCTCTCTTACTTTCCCTTCTTCGAGGTTATAAGTTACTGCCTTTATTTTAGTGACCTTTTCCTCTGCCCGACTCGATGTCGCTTCATAAACAGGTATTTTAAAGCTTGCATAGTCATAAGCCGATTTTGTCAAAATTTTGATCGCACAATGCCTGGTAAATTTTATCTGAAAACCTATTGATTGATTATACTCAATGCGTGATTCACCAACATCAAAAAGAAAAAAAGCATGTGCGGAGGTGTCGATATCACATGTAGTAATTTCCAATTCTTCTTTGTCAATTTTTCCAAATTTAAATTTAGGTAGCTCTTGAGCAAGCAAAACGTTTCCGACCATCAAAAAAAACAATAAACTGATGTACTGAGGCTTAGTTATAAACATGATTTTTGGTATTAATATGTTTGGTATTATGATTTTGCTACCGAAAATACTTAATAAAAACGTTATATCAGCACGAACAAAGATGTTTTATATCATTCGGCAAAAACATAACAAAGCCAACAAAGAGATACTCTGAAGTATTATTGAAAAATTCATAACAAAATAAAAATCACACGCATATATATACAGAAAAAGAACCATCAACTTATTACGATTTATTTTTCCTATTAAAAAAAAATAATTACATTTGCGCCGCAATTTGCGGACGTGGCGGAATTGGTAGACGCGCTAGACTTAGGATCTAGTGCCATACGGCGTGGGGGTTCGAGTCCCTTCGTCCGCACAAATAAAAAACCGCCGACCTTCCTTTACAGGTAAGTGTTGGCGGTTATTTACATACAGGCATTTGAATTTAATTTTTATCAATTATGAACATCACCAGGGAAAATATCGACGATGTAAATGCGGTAATTAAAGTTGGGATTGAAAAAGCTGATTACGAAAAAGCTGTTAACGATACGTTAAAAGATTACCGTCAGAAAGCATCTGTTCCCGGATTCAGACCGGGAAAAGTTCCGGCAGGACTTATTAAAAAAAGATTTGGAACTGCGGTTCTTGTAGAAGAGGTAAACAAAGTCCTTTCGCAGAGTTTATCAAAATACCTGGTTGAAGAAAAACTGAATATTCTGGGAGAACCACTTCCAAACGAAGAACAGCAAAAAAGCATCAACTGGGATACAGATGAAGATTTTGAATTTGTTTTTGACATTGCTTTGGCACCGGAAGTTAAAGTTACACTCGACAAAAGAAGTAAATACGACTACTACAAAATCGCTGTTTCAGAAGAAATGATCGACCAACAGGTTGACATGATAGCATCGCAATTGGGACAAAATGTTCCGGTTGAAGAAGTAAAGGATAACAGTTCGGTACGCGGTGATTTTGTTCAGTTGGATGAAAACGGAGAGCCGGTTGAAGATGGAATCCAGCCCACAGGTATTCTTTTGGGAATTGACATGATTAAAGATGAAGAAATCAAAAATGCTTTTGTTGGCCGAAAAAAAGACGACACTTTGGTTTTTGACCCGGTAAAGGCTTTTGACAACCGTCACGAAGTGGGCCACATGTTAAACATAAAACACGAGGAAGCAGACGAACTGAACAGCGAATTTAAGTTTACCATCACCGAAATTCTTCAGTTTGAAAAAGCGGAAATAAACGAGGAGTTATTCAAAAAAGTGTACGGAGAAGAAACAGAAATTAAAACTGTTGAAGATTTCAGAAATAAAATAAAAGAAGAAATAGCAGCCAACCTGGTTTACTCTTCTGATCAGAAATTTACAGTTGACACACGCGACACACTGCTTGAGAAAATAAAAGTTGAACTTCCCGAAACTTTCCTTAAACGATGGCTGATTGCAGCAAACAAGGATAATAAAGACGTTACCGAGGAACAAATCGAAAACGAATTTGAATATTTTATCAAAGATTTGCAATGGCAGTTGATTAAAGATTCTATAATCAAAGAAAACGAGTTAAAAGTTACACCTGAAGAGACCCAGGATTTTGCCAAACAACTGGCGCGTGCACAATACAGTCAGTATGGCATTCACGATGTTCCTGAAGAACAGCTCGAATCGTTCGCAAAAATGATAATGGAGAAACCTGAAGAAAGCGAACGTATTTACAAAAAACTTTATGAAGACAAAGTTATTGAGGTTGTAAAAGAAAAAGTCAATATTCAGGAAAAAGAAGTTTCGCAGGAAGAATTTAATGAAATGATGAAATAAAGTTTGCTGAAACATTCAGCAAAAAACTTTTTTGTAACTTTGTAACCCGTTATTAAAACGAGTATTACAAAGTTATTTTTTTTATATTAGTTTTATTATCATGAAAGATCATAACGAATTTAAAAAATACGCAACAAAACATAAGGGGATAAGCAGTTTAACAATGGAAAGATATTCCTCAATGTACGGGAGTTATATTTCTCCGACAATTATTGAGGAACGTCAGTTAAACGTTGCATCCATGGATGTATTTTCAAGATTAATGATGGACAGGATTATCTTTTTGGGCGTACCGATTGATGATACTGTTGCCAATATTATTCAGGCTCAACTGCTGTTTCTGGAATCGACAGACCCGTCGAAAGACATTCAGATTTATTTTAACACCCCCGGAGGATCAGTACACGCCGGACTTGGAATATACGACACCATGCAATATATAACGGCAGATATAGCAACCATTTGCACAGGAATGGCAGCTTCGATGGGTGCTGTTTTATTAACAGCGGGAACAAAAGGCAAGCGTTCTGCGTTAAAGCATTCAAGAATCATGATTCACCAGCCGATGGGAGGAGCACAAGGACAAGCTTCCGACATTGAAATTACGGCGCGTGAAATATTAAAAATTAAAAAAGAACTATACATGATTATTGCTGAACATTCCGGAAAATCGTATGAACAAGTTGAAAAGGATTCCGACAGGGATTATTGGATGACTTCGGAAGAAGCAGTAAAATACGGAATGATCGACGAAATTTTACTTCGAAATAATTAAAGATGGCAGGTAAAGATAAAATGGATAAGTGTTCCTTTTGCGGCCGCGAGAAAAGAGAAGTTAATCTGCTGATTGCGGGTATTGACGGACATATTTGTGACCGTTGTGCAGAACAAGCACACTCCATTATTCAGGAAGAAATAAAAAAAGACAGTTCTTTTGACCTTGACGGGGCAAAATTACTGAAACCCAAAGAGATTAAAGAATTTCTCGACCAGTATGTGATAGGACAAGACCAGGCAAAAAAAATTCTTTCTGTTTCGGTTTATAACCATTACAAAAGGCTTACTCAACCTTTTGATGATGATGAAACGGAAATAGAAAAATCCAATATTATTCTGGTTGGAGAAACAGGCACAGGAAAAACCTTACTGGCGAGAACCATTGCAAAAATGTTGCACGTGCCATTCACGATTGTAGATGCAACCGTACTGACTGAAGCAGGATACGTTGGCGAAGACATTGAAAGTTTACTTACACGGCTTTTACAGGCCGCCGATTATAATGTTGAAGCAGCTGAACGTGGAATTGTATTTGTTGACGAAATTGATAAAATAGCACGTAAAAGTGATAACCCGTCGATAACCCGTGATGTTTCAGGAGAAGGCGTTCAGCAAGGGCTGTTAAAACTACTGGAAGGGTCAATTGTTAATGTTCCTCCGCAGGGCGGTCGTAAACATCCGGAACAAAAGTTAATACCTGTTGATACAAAAAATATACTGTTTATATGCGGCGGAGCTTTTGATGGTATTGAACGAAAAATCGCAAACCGTTTAAATACAAAAGTAATAGGGTACAGTGCCGCCAAAGAAACAGACAGAATTGAACGTGAAAATCTCTTACAGTATATTTCACCTCAGGATTTAAAATCATTTGGATTAATACCCGAAATTATTGGACGCTTGCCTGTTTTGGTTCATCTGGATCCACTTGATGCAGAAGCTTTACGAAGAATTTTAACTGAGCCTAAAAACTCGGTTATAAAACAATACAAAAAATTATTCCAGATTGATGACATTAAACTCGAGTTTGAGGAAGATGCTTTACATTTTATAGTTGAAAAAGCAGTTGAATTCAAACTGGGAGCCAGAGGATTGCGTTCGATTTGTGAAAGCATTATGAATGATGCAATGTTTGACTCTCCCTCGGAAAAGATAGATGTGCTTACGATCTCGAAAGAATATGCCGAGGAAAAGTTACTCCGCTCAAGTCAACGCTTAAAAGCCGGATAGAAATATTTCAAATAATAATATAAAAAGGAGTCAAGTTTTGGCTCCTTTTTTGCTTTTAAGCAAAACGGGATGAAAAATCACCCCGTCTTCAATTAGAAATCAACTTATGAATAAACCCGAACTTAAATCAATGTACCATTATTCTGCCTGATTCCATCCGAATAAGATACTCAACCTATTCGACATACAAATTAGCTGCATCGTGACAAGAAGGACTTGTTTCAAAATCAGGAAAATAGCGACCTAGAATCTCATACAAATCCGGATCGTATTTTTTCATATCATCCCGTGTATTTACCCAATTGTGTTTTCCGTCAGGCTGTTTCACTTCGGCATTTACATTAAACCAGTTTTGTACTCCTTCAGCCCAATATTCCCATATATTGGTTGCGGCGTATGTATTTTTGTATTTCCCCTGCGCTATAGCTGCATCAAGTTTTTCCTGCAACAAACCGTTAAAAGCGGAATCGATGGGCATAATTCCAACGCCATGAATGGTGTGAGAAAACTCGTGAATTAAAATATCCTCAGCGTGGTATTTATCAATCTGATAGCAAAGCAAGTTTTCTTCAGCACATGTGGTCAAAGGCAAATGTACTGTTCCTCCTAACCCTCTCGCACGTACATCCCAATTTAAAGTGGTATCGTTAACCAAATAAGCGTGTTCCGGAATATCGGTGGTTCCTTCATAACGTGCCATAATTCCCACTCTTGTTTTCAGCTTAACCATTTGATTTAACACCGGCTCTGGGAGCCCATCGGTCATAAAATCAACTATCGCGCAAGCTACTACAAATGCAGAATCAGGTACCCGGTGAGAACTCATTACATGAATGCCGTTCACATTAGCATATTTTTTATAAAAAGGATCTAAATTCAATTCTTCAGGAGGTGCAGAAATCAAATATTCTCCATCGCTATTTCTATTTTTTTCAACTCGAGTATTGGCCAGCAGTTCTAACGGCAGAAAGCTTGCTGCAAAAATTACCAACAGGAAATTTGCTATTTTTTTTAAGACAGATTTCTTCATTTTTTGTATTGAATGTATTTTATTTCGGTACAGTATTCCAGTCAGGAGTCTTTTTGTTTAACAGATTTTGTATAAAAAAATCGCGCCGTTTTTGCTCGCCATATTCACCTCCCAAAGTATGATTTACTCCGGGAAGAACAACGAGTTCAAAATCCTTTTTTGCTTTAATCAGTGCATCGGCCACCTGCATAGTAGAAGCCGGGTCGACATTATCATCCACCTCTCCAACAATCAATAAAAGACGGCCTTGCAGATTTTCTGCATTTACTACATTGGAACATTCTTCATACTGAGGGCCAATCGGGTAGCCCATCCATTGTTCGTTCCACCACATTTTGTCCATTCGGTTGTCATGGCATCCACAGGAAGCAGCACCTGCTTTATAAAAATCAGGATAAAAAAGTAAACCCGCCAATGCATTTTGTCCGCCTGCTGAGCCTCCAAAAATACCAACACGACCAATATCCATGTATTTGTATTTCTTTGCCGCAGCTTTCATCCAAAGAATGCGATCGGGAAAACCTGCATCTTTCAGGTTCTTCCAGCAAACATCGTGAAAAGCCTTCGAACGGTTAGAGGTTCCCATTCCGTCCATTTGAACAATGATAAATCCCAATTCGGCTAGTCCCGAAAACGTATAACTGACAGGTCGGAAATTTTTCTGGACAAACGAACTTTGCGGCCCCGCATAAATGTATTCTATAACCGGGTAAGACTTATTTTTATCAAAATTTGTTGGACGATAAATATTTCCCCATATATCTGTTTTGCCATCGCGCCCTTTTGCGACAAAAGGCTCCGGTGCAATCCATCCCTTTTCTTTCAAGTCATCAATATCCGCTTTTTCCAGTTCCAAAACTACTTGGCCATCCTCGGCACTGCGCAAGACGGTCACAGGTGGAACTTCAACCGTTGAATAGGTATCCGTAAAATAATCGAAGTTTTTTGAGAAGGTGACATCATGCTCCATTTTCTCAGGAGTCAGGTCTAGTAGTCCGCTGCCATCAAAATTAATTTTGTAACAATGTTTAAAATAGGGATCTTCATCGTCGTTTTTGCCAGAACCATAAAAATAAATTGTCTTGTTCTTTTTATCCACATGCAATACATCTCGAACCACCCATTCTCCTTTTGTTATCTGATTTTTTAGTTTGCCTGTATTCGAATCAAACAGATACAAATGATTCCAACCATCGCGTTCCGAAGCCCAAATTATTTCGTTGCTGTCTTCCAAATCGTACCGATAGCGCTTACCGCTGTAATCGATAAAGGTTTTGCTTGTTTCGTCAATGACAACTTGTATTCTCCCGGTTTCTGCATCTACTTTTACGATTTGATAAACCTGATGCCCCCGTTGATTGTATTCAAAAGTAAAAGCCGAGCCTGTTTTATTCCATTTAGGATTGGAAAGACTATACTGAAATTCAAAAGCTTTGCTATCTACCGGAATTTGTTTTAAACTCTCCACATCGAACAAAGATGGATGTTTAATGGGGAGGGCATCACCAGGTTTCAAATAATTTCGTTTGTGTAACTCAGGTTGAAGTTGTGAATCGGGGGCTGATTCTACAAAAAATATCTCACGCGGCTCATTTTTTCGAACCTTATTAACAGCTAGTTTTTTAGAATCAGGAGACCAGAAAAAATAGGATGAATAGTAATCGCCCGGCGAACCATCGAAACTTAACTGATGTGTTTTACCACCTTTACCTTTTACATAAACATTGTAATTTTTGATAAAAGCCGTCCAAACACTATCCGGAGAAGGTACCGGATCGTTCCCCAGCTCATCAAAAGAACCTCCCCAGTATCCCCGACGTTTCCGTGGTTTTATAAGTGAATCTTTCTGAAGCGTATAATCTCTTGTGTTGAATGTCCAGAAAGCATTATCATACGAAAATTGCAAACTGTTTTTCCGGGTTCCCGGTTTTAAATCGCCCAGACGAAGGGACTGCTTTGTTTCTTTTTTATCAAGAAGTTTGTTAATTGCTTCAACCAGCCGTTCCGTATCAAATGCCGATTTTTTGGTTTTCTTTTGAGCATCTGCAAATGTATATTCCACCCCGTTTCTGGTTTTGGTTGCGTACCACAGAATTTGAGTAGAATCGACCCAATTTACATTTGAAATCTGGTTATAAACAAGATTCGACAGTTTCATTACCGAATCAGCGTGTGCATAGTCTTCTTCTGTTACCTGAGCATGTGCTTCTAAAACAAAAAAAAGTACAAAACTTAAAATAATACGTGACATTGAACTATTCATTTTTTTTCTAGTTAAGATTTACTTTTAATGGCGAATCCTGTAACTTGATTTCATAAAGATTCCGCGCGTTTTTTGAGTACGATTCTGGTTTTGGTTCACTATCTCCATAACTTTCAATTTTCAAATAGGCTTTGGGTGTAAAGTCATTTGCTTCTTTTAATTCGAAACTCACTTCTCCGTTATTTTGATTATAGAAAACCGACTCAAATTCTCCCGCTTCAAGTGTTAGCCATAATTTTAGCGGCGAAATAAAAACACGTGATTTTGCTGCAGTAGTCAGTTCTACATTAACAACACCATTATCTACATTTATATTTCCGCCAAAAGCAAGCCAACCAAACTCTTCGTCATGCGTAATAAAAGTTGAAGAATTCACTGCATAACCGTAAAAACCGGGTCCGTAATCACCCGAAATGCCATCATTTTTTAAAGTTGAAGGAAATGAGTGAAAAGCACAAGGAGCAAATCCATCCTGTGTTATATTTGAAAGTGTTCCTAAAACTCCTCCGTAACCGACGCGGAGTAGATATAAATTGTCGGGATTCTCCCGGTATTCCTTCAAAACCGGGATGGCATTCAGTCCTGACCCGTAATGGTGAATCTGTCGTTCCACCCGAGAAAGCTTTCCTCCATACAGAAAATCCCAGTACCGCCGGGCATTACCATTGTATGCCCAATGCGGAATGGTTGGCATATATGCCAAAATTGCTTTTAGAGTTGTTTCTGCCTTATCATCCAGACCAAAATAATCCGACCACATGTAAACTTCTTCCTGCCCGGTGGAATCCCAGGGCATTTCACTTCCAAAAGGATAATTAAGCGTAGCCCAATGATCGGCACGCTCTTTCATTTTTCCTTCCAGTTTGCGCGCATATTCCCATAATCCTTCCGTTTTTAAATCTTCCAGAATGTGAATAAATACAGAGCCTTCCATTTGTCCAAACTGAGCATAATAAGGTGCCAGTTCTACCATGGCCATTGACGTTTGATATGCGTTTAACAAATACCAATCCCAGTTTTTCTGTGTAACCAAACCTTCATAATTCCGGGATAACCTGTACATTACCCAATGCGCTGCTGCAACATGGGGGTAATTGTACGAACGCCCTACCGACATGGCATGTTCTTTATCCCAGGCTGCCCAGGTTCCAAAATTAACATCGCTACTGTAAGTGCCGGCCGGCATAGAGTCGGGCTGATAATAAAACATACTTTTCCTTACTCCATATTTTAATTTGCCTTCGTTGTACTGAATTCCTCCCCACAAAGTTTGCTGAATAAAATTTTCCAGTTTGGCAACCTCCTTCTTATTGGGTTCCACAAACTGTTTCATTATGGCATTTAGCCAGGCTCCGGAACCACCTTCATCACCAAGGCCACAAATCCAGGCCCTGCTATTTTGTGTAACCTTTTGTTTTGTTTCATAATCATATGTAATCACAGACGGAGAACGATCAAAAAGATCATTTTGCTTGTCAAACCACTGTTCTGTTGTGAGGAAATGACCGTTATCAGCAACCACCTGCTCTTCCGATTTAATTACCTTATAATTTATTGTTTGCTGCAGCCCGTCGGCATAGACAACCGTTAATCTTGCTCTACCCCACTTCAAACCATTTATTGTATACTTCTGCCATCCATTTGGCGTATTTTCTTTTTTAGTAATTTTCAGGGCGCCGTCCGGTTCAATCTGAATCTTCTTTACTTTTCTATCATACTTCAAAAATAAATCTGCGTTAACATCCTGTGGCAAAACATAGCCTGGAATACCGACGGCAACAGGTCGCTTGTTTTCAGCTAATGTTTTCTCTATTTTCTGTACCGAATCGGCCAACAAAAATTTCACCCCGCAAGAATGAGTTTTACCTGGCTTTAAAATTAAAGAGGTGGGTTCGTTCCATGGTGTTGCATCTTTCCATTCAGTTTCAGCATATGCTTTCGAATGAATCATCCATTCATGAAATCCTTCAAAAGTAATTCCGCGCCGGGTTGGATCATCGAGTAATGGGTTGTATGCCTCAAAAGGAGAATCTCCGTATGGTACCACCAGTAAAACCGGCCCGCTGCCTTTTAACCGAATTACTTGTAAATACCCGGCATCTTTGCCGATATAAGGATCAAAAAATACATTTTCCGAATGCGCTTCGTCAAGCGATTTTCCACTGAGGTTATTATTAAAAATCATTGGTATTCCCAACGCCCCGATTTCAAGTGTTTTTTTTGAGATATTTTTGAATTCAAAACGGAGAACAATATTCCCGTCGTGATTTTCCCAGTAACGATTTATTTTTACTGGCGTATTTTCAGGGAAAAGTGGAGAAAGATCGGAAGCTGCCAAAACATACTCATCACTTGAGGCAATTTCCCTCACATCTTTTCTTGAAGCAGCTGATGAGTAACTGCTCCATTCTTTATCTCCAGGCGCTTTCAGTTTGAAATTAATGTCACCCAAATGATAAAAACCAGCTTTCTTTCTTCGTGAAAGGAGGTTTCCTGGTGTAAAATCGAAATCAGGCTCAGATGCCGGGTGCAATCCCAAAACTGTTTGTGACGATTTCAACAACTCGATATTAAATTCAGGAGTAGAAAATTTTACCGAGCCCATCTCGAGGTTAAGTGAATCTGATGCCGGAATCTGAAGTGTGGCAATCAAAGCCGCAGACGGTGAGAAACTCCAGCTTAACATCCAACACAATAACATTACAACCATATTTCTAGATTTCATTATCGTTTCTTTTTATTATTTCCATTTAATTCCCAATGGTTTTGTTTCTTTTAATACGGAATAAATTTCATTTTGTAAAAAAGCCTTATCATAAAGCTGCACTCTCGAAATATATCCTGTGAAATTCTCGGAGGGATCTCCAGATGCTCCTATCAAAATTTCATCAGCTTTTACAAACAAGCTAATTGGTATTTGTGTGTCTAATTTTCCATCTACGAAAACCGACTCCAACATACCGTCGAAGGTAACAAGAATATGATGCCACCGTCCTTTTTGAGGAATATTTTTATAAGGAAGATCAACAGCTCCATCGCCATGAGCCATAGCTCCATAATTTCCCTTTCCGTACATCAACGCAGCATAAGACGATTGCAGCATATTTTCGCGGGTGTTCCACGCCACCACACATTCACCCTGGCCGATTTCAGGATTATAAACCCATGTACTAACTGTAAAAGGAGAATTCCAGTCCAGACTTTTGGGAGCTGTTTTATCCAGTTTCAAAAAGCTCTTTCCGTCAAAATAAAACGCTTTTACCTTTTGAATTTCTTTAATCTCAGGATTTCCTTCAAATATAAACTCTCCTTTCAAAGCCCCGGAATTTGATAAATTGCTATCCGGTTTCCCTTGCGGAAAAGTCTCTGCATTCAAATCAACCAACAACGAATTTGTGCTTTCTATGCAACCTTCGTTTAGTATTTCCTTATTCTGATACGAAGGAACTTCAAAAGTATCGTCATAAATTTTAATATTCCAAACAGCAGGAAACATGCCTGACTTTTCTGTCCCGGTAACTGTCAGTTTTACAAAACGGCTTTTTGTCGTTTTATCATCAATCATTGGAGAACCACTTCTTCTGTTTGCTGTTTTGTCGGCAAAAATTTCCCAGTTAGTCCCGTCAACTGAAACTTCAATTTTATATTGATAATAAAAAGTGGGGTATTCAAACTGAGTAGCGATTCGTTCTATCTTTTCTGTTTTTCCCAAATCGATGGTTAACGTTTGAGGCAGTTTTGCCGATGCGGCTTTCCACATGGTTCCGTTGTTGTTATCCACGGCATATTCCGGTACATATTCAAAATCGACAGGAGCACCTGTGTATCGTGTTGCCATCGATTTCAGATGATAATACGACGAGGCAGAAACGCTTGCCTCTACAGCCAGGTCTTTCGCCGAAACGGAACCTTTTCCAAGATAACCGATACCGGAATGCGTGGGAGTAATTTTTTCAATGGTATGACTGCCGGGAAAATATAATTTATCGACGCACACCTGACGGAATTCGCCTCCTGTACTGTGCGGATTGTCATGGCGGTGATACAAAATATAATAATCATCACCTTCTTTTAAAATGGAATGGTGCCCTGGACCATCAATTGTACCATCCTCGTTGCTAACCAGTAAGGGATTGTTTTTGCCATATACAAATGGCCCTTCCGGACTGTTTGACCAGGCGTAATGAACAGAGTAGCTACTCAAGCGGCAATCACCTGCTGAATACATCAGAAAGTAAGTGCTGTCACGCTTTATCATGTACGCAGCTTCAAAGGCTTCCGGAATTTGCTCTATAGGGATAAAACCTTCCTTTGCAATGGCAAAATTATCTGGATTAAATTTCACCCAGCCCATCCCGCCAAAAGACGTACACCATGTTCCGAAATAGGAATACAAATCGCCGTTGTCGTCGTTGAAAAATTGTGCATCCAGAGCAGGCAGATGTTCTCTTGACGTTCCTACCGGAATAACAGCCTCACCATCTTGAATAGGTTTCCACGGCCCCATTGGTGAGTCGGAAACATAACCATAGATATTACACCCAAACTGGCAGTTTCCCATAAAATAATAGTAATGTCCATCGCGACCCTCAACAACATCGGGCGCCCAGCAATTGGTGAGTCCTTCCGGTAATTCAATATCCATTTCATAGTTGTACCAGTTTACAAAATCTTTGCTTATCCATATTTGCGGCTCACCGGAAGCCAGTTTAATACCATCGGTTGTTGCATAAAGATAATATGTATCACCAAACTTTTTAATGGTTGGATCGGCAAAATATCCGGGGAGTAATGGATTGCTTTTTGAGGAAGAAGCATTTTCACTTCGCCCGCATGAGTAATTCAGCGTAGCAAAAGCAATTAACAACAAAAGTATGTGGTTATTTCTTTTTAGCAATGACGCTATAGCAGTCCTTGTCATTTTTCAACTTTTTACTCAAAATTAATTAACATATTCCATCTCTGCTTTCTGATAAAAGAAATTTACCTGAGTTCAGAAAAATACTTAACTCATTCGTAAAATTTGATATTCATTTACATTCCCATCTACGAATACTTAATATAAATCAGTCCTTTCGTTTCTATGTAGACAAAGTCTATTTCTTCTTATCTATATTATCCTCTCAAAAATATGCCATGATTAAAACGGAAATTGTTTTCGGTATGCGCTTCATCCAGCGTCTTATAGGTATGATTACTGTTGAAAATTTCATCGTTCCCATTCCAATATCAATAGAATCAGATTGAGAGGTATTGGCATTAACATAAAGAGTAATACCTAACAAGAGTAAAAAGAAGGTTTTTCGGTTTCATTATTGCATTATTTTATACGAGTTTCCTTTATCGTACAGGTTTGTAATCTTTATTAACAGAACGGTGTTACATTCAAATTGTCTCTATTTTATTCATAAAAGTTCCACTAAGTCTTTTCCTGACAAATACATTTATCTTATTTAACAATATGAAAGCGTAAAATATGGGCATATTAAATTAGCATAAGCCGGAAATATCCGGCCTATGCACATTCATTTTAATTGATAACTCTCCATTTTGTCAATAACCTTTTCTCTATAAAACAGCTCTATTTATTCTAAAGTAGCTGTTATAACAAAACGAAAATGATTTTCCAGATTCTCGGTATCCCGATATCCTATACTGAAAGTATAACTACTTCCTGCGGCCAAACCAGGAGCCCTGCCAATAAATAAAACATAACCGGTGGGTTTTGTATTTGCATATATATTGAAACCTTCACCTGTATTAGTCCAATTACTAACTTCCCCTTCGGCATTTAACCAGTAACCTGGCGCTTCAGCAGTATAATCACTGGTTTCGTCCCATTCTTCGGTTTCATTATCCACTACATACATGTGAATAGTTCCTTCGGTAGGTGCCCCCGTATCTCCATTGTAATCGAGGTTTGCAAAAAACTCTGTAACGCTCATTCCCATCGTAGTTTGTATGTTTTCAGCATAATCGGCAAAATTAATTCCCGTATTAACGTAGTCTCCTGCAGGGATATTTACACTTACAATTATTACAGCCGGATCGGTTACTGAAAGGTTAAAAGAGAAGCGGACATAATCATCGTAATCAGGTCCATCTAATGCAAAGCCTACGTTAAGGTTAAGTACAATCCCTGCCCTAACGGCTTCATTCATATCGACAATAATACTTTTATTTGCTTTGTCGAGTTCAATACTTGCAGTTTGAGCAGGATCGTCTGCTGAACATAGCCCCCCTGCAGAATTGTAGTACCATCCTGATGAGTTGTTTGTTTTTTCTGCTTTTGTCCAGATGTTCCGGGTAATATTAATGTTATCAAAAACAACGGATCCATCTTCCAGACTGCTTAATACCTGGTCAACCGTCATATTCATCTTTTCCTGAAATACGTCAGCATAATCGTTCAGGTTTAATGTATCTGGTTCAACATAACCTTTCTCAAATTCCATATCAGTTATTACAGTTGCACCAACATCTACCCTTAAATACGGATTCTCATTATCGCCATAAATGTGTTTACTCGTTGCATCTTCTATAACATCGTCGCATGCAGAGAACAAGAAGATGAAACTCGTTATTATGATATATATAAAATTTCGTTTCATAATGATTATTTTTTCAATATAATTACAAGAATATATTATTCACTTGCACTGGAAGAAAAACCTGGATTCTGAACAAGATTACTGTTTCCATCAAGTACTTCCTGGAATATCGGAAAGATATTACAATGAATATCAGTCTCTACTTCTTTTGCATCTTTACAAAACCATGATTTTCCATTATATACATTTTGATTTTTACCGGTTAACCTGAAACGGATTAAATCCTGACGGCGATGATGTTCGGCTACAAATTCCCAGGCAAGATCATCCAGTAAGCCTCCCAATTCAATGTCGTCTCCTCCTTCATGCGTAATAATCCAATTATCTTCTCCTCCCATCGTTCCTTTATTCTCACGGTGGCCGTATTCATAAACGCTCCCTCCTTTTAGCTGGTCAACTGTACGAATTGCTTTGGTCGGGTTATCTTTAAAGGCCCGTTGACGAACCTGTGTTACCAGGTCTGCTGCAATCTGCTGGTCTTCACCCTTGTAGCCACCAAGGCGCAATAAACACTCTGCTTTTATAAACATCGCGTCAGCAAGGCGGAAAAATGGAATATCATCGTAATATGTACCTAAGTCTCCGGAAAGAATCTCGTATTTAATAAGACGCCCTCCTTCAAATGCATAACAGCCAGGGTCATCTGCACTGTGTATTTCTTTTGTATAAATTAATGGTTCTCCTTCCACCATAATCGGATTTCCGCTACGATCATATTGTTGGCCTAATGTCCAGCAATCTGTATAACGACTGTCGTCTTCATCGTAAGTATCGAGGAATTGAGGTAAAACGGTACTGCCTCCTGTGGCCCAACCGTTAAAATCCCATACTGCTCTTCCGGCCGTATGTATCCATTTATTGGCATAATAGTTTCCTCTTGCATAATTTTCTTCCATCGGAATACCAAATATTATTTCCGGATTTACAGATATGTCTAGTTTAAAATTATCCTTATAATTTGGTGCAAGTGAAAATCTTCCACTATTTATTACTTCATTGACTTCATCAATTGCCATTCCGTAATACGAATTATCCGAAAAATCATTAAACCATGCATTGTGGTTTATATACATTTTTGCAAGAAGCATATTAACCGCATAATCGCTCATTTTCCCCATTTTATTATCTTCACCACACTTTCCTTTAATATCGTTTAGTTCATTAGTAATAAAGTCCCAGGTATCCTGAGGCGGTGCCTGAGTTGGTAACCAACCATCAGGATGATTGTATGTAGTATCTAAAGGAACATTACGGAATAAATCAAATAATACATAGTAATACAGTGCTCTGTATGCCCTTAATTGGGCAACAGCTGGCTCGGAACTTCGTACAGCTTCGTCTGCCAGCAAACTATTACAGGCATTGATTCCTGAATAACAATTAATCCATTCAGTATTTAAATGCTTTATTCCTGCATGGAATTCGTGTTTATGGAGAGACACATAATGGGTACCCCATCCGATTTCGATACGAAGCGGTGTACACCATAAATCAGATGATTCACACTGGATATCGCAGTAACCTTCCCAGCCCCAGTAAACATTTCTAAAACTACTGTAAACAGAAGAAAACAAGCTTGCGGCGTCTTTTTCAGAAAAGGTATATTTTTCTGCTGCTAATGTGTCGTAAATTGTTTCTTCAAGATCGGTACATCTTGTAAAAGTTGCTGCCGCCCATAGTCCCAAAAATGATAGCAGAATTAGTTTATATATTTTCGTTTTCATATTTTTTATTTTAGAAAGTAATATTTACACCAAATGTAAACGAACGAATTGTTGGATAACTGTCACGCCAATCGATTCCTGTTGAGAGTACATTATCGTTGGTAAGTTCAGGGTCCAGGCCACTGTACCCGGTAATACAAAATAAGTTTTCGCCCGAAACATAAGCACGAATGCTTCTTACATATTTATTCTCAGAAAGAGGTATTGTGTACCCTAGTGTCAAATTAGTCAGTTTTACAAAATCACCGTCTTCTAAATGATAACTTACAAACGTTTGCTGTTGATCTGATGCCAAAATATTTTGTCCCCCATAAGGAGCGTCAAGGACAGACCGTAGACGATTATAGGCAATAGAATTGTTTTCATAATAGGCACGAGGTTCATTTAAGATTTTAAATCCTAACTGGCTGGTCAATTGAAAGCTTAAGTCGAAGTCTTTATAACGGAAAGTATTATTCCATCCGAGATAAACTTTTGGCATTGCATTCCCCAGATATTGACGATATTCTTCGCTACCCAGCATATTCTCTGTGATTTCTTCTACTTCTCCTGTTTGTGGATTTTCAATTAACCAACGGCCATTTTCAGAAACGCCAACTGATTTTAAACCAAAAAAGTTACCTACCGACCTGCCGACTTCCAAACGCTGGGTTGGAAAGGTAATTGGTTCGCCTAACCAGGCTTCGTCATGCGTATTTGTAGTTGTATATAAATCGTTTGACAGACTGATTAGTTTATTCTGGTTATATGAAGCGGTTACAGTAGTTTGCCATTCAAAGTCGCTGTTTTGAAGCGGTGTAGCATTAATTGCTACCTCAATACCCCGGTTTCGCATTTCACCAACATTAGCCAGTGTTCTTGGATATCTGTTCGGAGGCGTTGGTACATCATATTCCCATAACATGTCGGACGTTTCTTTATTATAAACGTCGATAGAACCGCCTAAACGATTTTCCCACAGGGCAAAGTCAAGCCCAAAATTGTATTCAGTTGATTTTTCCCATTTTAAATCCGGGTTTGGATTCGACGCTATTTCTAAACCAGGTTTCCATTCTCCATCCTCATAATAAAAGGTGCTTCCTAAATTATACCGGGTTAAAGACAGATAAGGATCATTGGGAATTACCCCTGTAACACCTACACCGGCGCGTAATTTTAAATTGTCTACCCATTCAACGTTCTTCATAAACTCTTCGTTGCTGATCGTCCAGCCTAAAGAAGCAGAAGGAAAACTCCCCCATTTGTGGTTAGAACCAAACTTGGAAGAACCTTCGCGGCGAATACTAATTAAAGCATTATACTTATTTGAAAAACCGTAACTAATACGTCCGAAAAAACCTATTAATTTGGCGTCATCTTTATAACTATCCATGCCTGCTTTTCCTTCTCGCAGGGCTAAACCTGCACTTAGTTTATTATACTTCAGAAAATCATTTAAGAAATTATAATTATTTGCGTTAAATCCATTGTTCACATTGTACTGATAACTGTAGCCAACAAGTGCGTCAATCCGGTGATTGCCCAAAAGGGTATTGTATTTGGAAGTAACATCCAAATAATCATTACGCGAAGCAGCCAGAGCATGATAAGCATTACCGGTTTTGTTTTCCATTCGCTGGCTGAAATACTCCGAAGTATAATATCCTTTATCATGAGCATTCCAGCTTCGGCTAGCCAACATTAAGTTTGTTTGCCACCCTTTTATTGGCTCCAGGGTAAAGTTACCGGTCATACGGGTCCATTCTGTATTATAATTTCCCTGACGTTCTTTAATCATCTCTACTGGGTTATAATAGTAATTGATCTGGAAATTTTCGTAATACCTTCCATCTTCAGCCCAGATAGGCTCTGTAGGGTTACGTATAATAGCTTGCCGGTAAATATTAATTGCCCCATCCTCGTTGGCATTAGTAGCACTGTTTTCGTGCAAGCCTTTTACTATATTCAGGTTCACTTTCAACATATCGTTAAACATCCAGTGCGATACATCAAAACTCATCTTCTTCTCTTCATTGTAGGTATCAATAATCACACCTTCTTCTTTTCGGTAGTTAAAATCTGCCGAATAAGTTGTTTTTTCTGAACCTCCTGATACATTAAAATTATGATTGTGTGTAAAAGCTGTTTGGGTAACCGCATCCAGCCAATCGGTATCATGCCCTTTATCGGTAAAATTAGTAAAGCCCTGGCGAATTTCTTCGGGCCCCATAAAATCGAGAGTTTTACCAAACTCCGACAAGGACAAATAACCTGAATAGCTGGCCCGTGTTTGTGAGTTTCGTTTCCCTGCTTTGGTGGTGATTAAGATAACACCATTTGCACCACGGGTTCCGTATATAGCTGCCGCTGACGCATCTTTCAAAACATCTACAGAAAGAATATTTTCCGGTGCCACGGTACCAAGTCCTCCTTCAATGCCATCGATAAGCACAAGTGGCGTGGAACTTCCAGATAAAGAAATAACTCCACGCAGTCGAATAGTAGATTCAGCATTAGGATCTCCTGTTCCTTTAGCAATAGTTAACCCGGCTACTTTCCCTTTTATCAGTTCTGCAGCATCCTGAACTTTTCCCTGGATAAAATCTTCTGATTTAACACTTGTGATAGCACTGGTTACATCTCCTTTACGTTGGGTTCCATAACCAATAGCTACAACTTCTTCGATACCGATGATATCTTCTCTCATTACGACATCTATTCTCGATTTCTCCGCAACCTCAATTTCCTGTGTCTGCATTCCGACAAATGAGAAAAGCAATATTGTACCATCTTTTATATCCTGTATAGTATAAATCCCATCAATGTTGGTAACCGTTCCTCTGGAAGCTCCTTTTACCATAACAGTCACTCCCGGCAAGGGATCTCCCCTTTCGTCTACAACTTCACCAGTAACTGCTTTTTGTGGCGGGAACATGGCTGACTGATATCCTTCTTCATTCTCATCCATACTTTTCGGATACAGTAAGATATGGCGATCCTTTACCACATATTTTACGCGGTCTTCGTTAAAAAGGATCCCGAGAATTTCATCAATTGTCTTCTCACTAAATTCAACTGTTACTTTCCGTTCAACATTGATATACTCAGAACTATATGCAAAACGGAACTCCGATTGTCGCTCAATTTCTTCCAAAACATCAACAACCTTTCTGTTTCGCATATCCAGCGTCAATTTTGTTGTTTGGCTGTACACGCTCGCTGAAACCTGCATTAAGCCCAGCAATAAGAACAAAAATGTTAATTTCATAAGCCGAAAACATTTGTTCCAAACGGAAGGCTCTCCCCTTCCTCTAATTCGGATTTTTTTCATAGTTTTACTTCTGATTAAGTTTACACATTTATTTATCATTTGCTGATGATAAATAGGAAACTGGTGGTGTTGCCGCACCGCCGGTTTTTACTTACTTCTCAGCACTTCTCTATTTTTATTTTCGTCCAAATGAAAGACTATTATATCTTCTTTTTGGACAGCTTTTACCGGTGTAATTTTCTCCATTAATTGAATGATTTCACTCAATGGTTCATTTTTTATTGTAAAGGTGTAATGAAACTCACTGATATTTTCTTCAAAAGCAAATTCCTGGTTATAACGTATTTCCAGTCGCTTGATAACTTCACTTAACGACTGATTATAAATATTGATAATTCCGTTTTTCCAGGATGTAAATTTGCTTGTATTGACTTCTGAAACTTTCAGCTTTCGGTTTTCGGATTCAAACTGAGCGCGTTCTCCCGGTTGCATTGTATAACTAAAAGATTCTGATTTATTGCTCAACAATTCTACTATACCACGTTCTAAAACTACGTCTACAGTTTTATTTGCAGGATAGGATGCAACATTAAATTTTGTTCCCAGCACTTTTACCTTTAAATCGCCACAGGAAACAATCATAGGAACTTCTTCATTTTTATTTGCCTCAAAATAAGCTTCTCCGGTTAAAATAAGATTCCGATTTTCAGCACCAAAAAAATTATCGTACCTGATTTGAGACCCAGAATTCAGCCAAACCAGCGATCCATCGGGCAATACAACTTTTGATATTTGTCCATTTTCGGCTATTACATTGCTGTAATATACGGGAGCTTCTTTTAAGTTGCTTCCGGAAAGAAAAAACCAAACCAAATTACTTACTAATACAGCAAAAAAGAAGATAGCTGCATATCTGAAAATCATCTGATTTTTTTGTGATTTACGCCACCGTTTAAAACTCTTTTCCAACAGAGTCGTTTGAATTTTATTCCAGCTTTTGATTCCCTCTTCCGGAAACCAGGAGTCATCCAAGCTTTTCTTCCATTCTAATGTATATGTCTTAAATACTGATTGATTTTTCTCGTATCGGAGCCATTCCAGTAGCATAGCCTGTTCCTCGGAACTTGCTTTGCCTTCCAAATATTTTTTTACTGTATCTTTCATAAGTTTCCTTATAAGAAGTACAAAATACTTTTAAAAACCCTACCCACTTTGCCGGACATTTTTTCCGTAAAAAAGCCAGGAAAGAACAAAATGATTCAAAGCAGACGTTTAATTTAACGAATTGAAAATACGGCTTGATGACCTGCCAATTATCACTTTTCGATAATATTAGGCCAATGCTTATTTTTTTAATTATCCAGAATCTTTATATGGTATTTACAACTTTTGTCGCCACGTTGGATAGACGAAGTTACACGAGCTTCGACAGGTTTTCCGGAAACTTCTGAATACATTCTTTCAGCAAAACCTTCAGAACAGTAACAGAGAGCTGGCAATTTTGTGTTGTTTCCTTTTTTTATCAGCGGGCAAACACAAAAATCTTTATTTTCATCGATAAATATTTCACTCGCATTTTTGTCAAAAAAAATACTCCATCCCCATTCCTTTTTAATAAATTGGTTGAATTCTTCCAGGTTGCCTTTGTAAGGGCTTAAAAAAATGTTCATATTTAATTCATCAAAATGAACAGAGGAGCATTCTTTAATTAATTTTCTGATTTTTTCGTCTTCGGCAACATCACCAATATTCAACAACATTTTTGAAATCCAAGCGTGAGGAAAAGAGTTTTTATCTTCGCCGATTTCTTTTGCGTTCAGTTTTGCGAGATTTCCAAATCCACAGATGCAAGTAGCAGTGATACACGACTTTTTTATAAATTCTCTTCTGTAATTGTTCGTTGTTTTCATTTTCAGGGAATATACTTTAGCATATATATTATATTTTACTACCTGCGATTATTTCAAATTATCGATCAACAAAGAGATGAGTAAAACCATTGATGGATACTGAAACAGCAATTTTTCTCTGATATTGTGTTTTGCTTTCGAAATGTGTTTTTCAATGGCTTTTACAGTTACCCCGAGCTCTTCAGCAATCTCCTTTTGCTTTCTTCCTTCAATTTTACATTTCTTATAGACAAATTTCATTTTTTCCGGGAGTTCATCAACCGCCTGCTGAAAAGATTCAATCATCAACTCTTCGAGGCTTTTGTCCTCTTTTCCGGAAAAATCTATCTGATATAAAAATTGAGCCTCACTTGGGATATTTGTCTCTATATCTGCGTTGATTTCTTCGAGCTTTTGTTTTTTTATTCGGTTCAGACAACGATTTCGAACCATTACAAACAAAAGACTCTCGACTGAATTTTCGGGTTGAATTTTATCTCGTTTTTCCCAAAGTGTTAAAAAACCTTCCTGAATAATATCCTCTGCTTCATGTTCATCGGTAATAAATAGTCTGCAATATCCCTTCAAACGAGGATACAATAAACGGAAAACCTCTTTGTAGGCACTTGGATCTCCGTTCTTAAGTCTCCTTTTTATCTGAACATCGAACATCAAGTCAAATTTAAAATAAAAAACGTACTTTTTACATTTATTTCATAAAAAGTTAACATCCAACCAATACACGTTCAGAAAAAAATTGAGTTTTAAAAAAAGCCACTGCTTTTACAACCAATTAAGAGCCGATTTCAATTTTCACTCAGCCAAACACTCATTTTGTTTGCACCCCGGTTATTCCAAACATAATATGGAATTGCCTTAAAGACTTCATTTGAAGAAGTACCTGAAGCATTAATAACTTCTACACCGTTCAGCAACTCCGGATTAAAGCTTGACGCAAACTGGGTATTTTCAGAGATCTGCAGTTCTTCGATATTCGGGTTGTCTTTTTCTTCAACACAATAAACAATTGGTCCGCGTTCAATTGCCAGTTTCCCCAAGTCATCCTTAACTTTTTCATTTGCGCTAACTTTTTTCACTTCCATAGGAAGAAAAATTTCGACTTTATTATTTGACTCCCACTCACGTGTTAAAACGGCATACCCTTTTTCTACATCGTAATTTACTTTCTCTCCGTTAACAGTTATTACCGGTTTATTTTCCAAGGGATCCAAATAAAAATACAGGTCTCCCGGGAGTGGTTGATTTATTGACCAACCCGGGATTCTCAATTTAATTGTAAACTCAGATTTTTTCTGGGGCAAAATGGTCAATTCTACATCGCCCTCCCAAGGATATTCTGTTTTTTGTTCCACTTTCACCAAACCATTATCCAACTGCACTTCCGTTGAACTTTGAACATAAAGATTAACATACAAATCGTCGGCTTTATGCGCATAAATGTAGCCGGGAACGGATGGCATAAACCGACACAGGTTTGTGGGGCAACACGAGCAGTCGAACCAGGGTTCGCGGGTTAAACTGCCACCACTGTTAAAATGATAGTGCATATCGCATTGCAACGGATTGGGATAAAAAAAAGTTTTCCCGTCGAGCGCAACGCCGGAAATTACACCATTATAAAGACTCCGCTCAAGAACATCAATATATTTTGAATCGCCATGAAGTAAAAACATCCTGTAATTCCAATAGACATTTGCTATGGCTGCACAGGTTTCATTGTACGCAGTTAAATTTGGCAATTCGTAGTTTTCGCCAAAAGCTTCTCCGTCGTGTAACGAACCAATTCCTCCGGTGATGTATATCTTTTTTGTAACCACATTCTCCCAAATCTTATCTACAGCATTTTCATATGCTTCATCGTTATACAGCGCTGCAATATCTGTCATTCCTGCGTACATATATCCGGCACGTACAGCGTGTCCAACTGCCTCATCCTGTTCCGTCACAGGTTTATGATCCTGGTTATACGGCCCCCATAGTTCACGCTTGCTGCCGTCGCCTCTGGTGTCAAGGAAATGACGAGATAAGTCGAGGTACTCTTTTTTCCCGGTAACCAGATAAAGTTTTATTAATCCGGTTTCCACGATCTGATGACCGGGCACCTCTTCGTTTTTCCCGGCTCCAAAAACAGAAACCAGGAGGTCGGCGTTTTTTGTGGCAATATTCAGAAAACTTCTTTTCCCGGTTGCAAGATAATGTGCAACCGCGGCTTCAAACATATGCCCGCTATTGTACAACTCGTGGCTGCACGAAAGATTTTGCCATCTTCCTCCCGGCGGACACCAGCCTGCCGGAGCTTTGGTTGTATCAATAGTTTTGTAGGTAGTTAAATAGCCATCTTCTTCCTGCCCTATTGCAATAATATCAATCAGCGAATCAACGTAAGCATCCAGTTTGGAATCCGGAATTGTACTCATTGAATAAGATGCACCTTCAATTATTTTATATACATCGGTATCATCAAAAGGCATTTCACCTTTTACTGAACCCTCCATTTTTCCACCGGCAATGAGGAAATTATCAAGACGGCCTGTTTCTTCACACTTCTGAAAAGATGACGGAATGGTAGTTGTTCGGTTCGTTTCAATCTTTGGCAACCAAAAATTATCTTTGATATGAACTTTGCTAAAAGGAACTCCACTAATGGGATAGTCGGCATGTTTTTGAACCGGTTCTTCCTTTGGTGTTGAACAACCCGCAAAAAACAAAATCAATAGAATTATTAGATAATAATGTTTCTTCATTGTATTTATTTTTACTATTCTTCAATGATGAGTAAATCCCATGGGTTAATTGTCAGTTCTTCCTGTCCTCCTACTTTTTTGCCCGAAATAAGCTCAACACCTCCCTTGTAAGGATACAAAAACGTAGCTGGCTGAGATGAATAATTATAATAATACCGGGTAGTTTTGCCATCGTTATTTGTTCCTGATTTTGTAATTAGCGGCCAGTGACTATCCTGATCAGGAGTTCGTATCCCGGAACGTTTAACGGCATCCATCAATATTTTCTCCTGAATAGAATCAGAAACCATACAGCCTTCATAAAGCAATGTCCCTTCACCAAAATTATTAATGGTTATTGCCGGAAAATTTTCGAAAAACCAGTGCTTGTAAAAGGCCAGTGGTTGGGCCGTTTCAGGAATAATATATTCAGCCCATGTGTTTACTTTATTTTCTGTATTTCCTACTTTGAAAGGATCATCCTTTAAGCTCATTTCTTTGAAGTTGGTAAATTCCTGATAATAAAACCCGCACGCTTCACGAAGAGGACCGGGAGCCAACATGGGGCGAACCATCGAATTTTCATCGCAGAATCCACTTTTAAATTGCATAACAATATGTCCTCCATTTTTTATAAAATCACTTATTTGTTCAAGAAGTTTATCGCTTGCTATATATAATGAAGGAATAATTACCAGGCTGTATTTTTCAAATTCAGGATCTTCGGAAAAAATAAAATCCACACCAACATTATTCTTGTATAAAATTTTATGAAATTGTTTTACCAGGTTATTGGTATAAAAGTTATTATTGGTGCTTCCCCAGGCATTCCCCCCTTGATCAAAGGGCATGATATTAAGGGCATTATTCGAATCATGACTATACAGAATAGCCACTTCATTTTTCTTTTTCAGGTTCACCAGTTTTTCACCTATGCGTTCCAGTTCATGTGCTGTTTTTGATACTTCGGCATAAGCCCTGTTGGGCTGCAAATCATGCGAAAGCACTCCCTTCCAGTAAATCTCCTGTCCGTAATGGATAGAATGCCAGTGCCAGTATTCAACCATATTTGCTCCGGAACCAATATGAGCATAAACATTTTGTCGCATCTGCCCCGGATAAGGTGGCTGCTGAATACGCGAGTTCCACCCAATGGTTTGCGCGTTTGTTTCTGTTACCAAATAATTTTTATGTTTCACCGATCTAAAATAGTCTCCGGCAAAAGCAATCTCATTTCCGGTTAAATCATCCTGCTGGTCGTGATACACATTTACAGCCATAAGATCCATCAATTCTGAAGACTCATGTTGTTCGACATCCTGAACTGCTGGCATAAAACATTGAGTAATAAATTGGTCGTCGCGTTTATATTCCCGAACGATCTCCGATTGCCATTTTAAAAAATCGGCAACAGCTTTCCGGTTGTATCGCTCCCATTCGAGTTTATAACCTGTATTCGTGATTCCATCACGAGGAGCTAGTTCTTCCCATCCGTCAATGGTCATTCCCCAATAGTTTAAACCCCATATTTTATTGAGATTTTCAGTCGTATCAAACTTCTTTTTCAGATAATTTACAAAACCCACCTGAAAATCATAATTGTTCACACCCCTTGACGTGGTTTCGTTATCAACCTGGTAGCCAATTATTCCCGGATGTTGTGCATAGTGCTCCATCATTTTACGGATAATCCGCTCACTGTAAAACAAATACGTTGGGTTTGTGATATCCATATTTTGGCGAATACCATAATAAGCTTTTCCTCCATTTTGGTATTCCAGCAGAACTTCCGGATGTTTATGCCACAACCAGGCAGGAATCGAATAAGTTGGTGTTCCGAGAATAACTTTTATACCGGCATCGTAAAATTTGTCGATTATTCTGTCCATCCAGGCAAACTCAAATTCACCTTCGCGAGGTTCAAATAAACTCCAGGTAGATTCCCCTACGCGCACGACTGAAATACCTGCCTCTTTCATCATTTTAACATCTTCATCCAGTCGGTCTGATGGCATGTATTCGTGGTAATACGCTACGCCGTAGAGGATATTATCAAACTGAACTTGCGAAAATACATGACTTGATACAAGGACAGCAATAATTATAAATATGCGTTTCATTATTTTCGGTTTAGATTGGTATTTTTATAATACTAAATTCCTTTGTACTATTTTTTTTACAAGAGTATTTCTTTCTTATCCTTTATAATAATTGTCTTATAGTTTTAGTTCTTTGATGTTTCTAGTTCAATTGATTTTCACTCTGATTACCGAAAGTGAATACCCTGGCAATTTGTACTCAAACTCAGAATCTACTGAAATCCCAGTGATTGAAGGCACTGCACTTGCATCTTCTGGTTTTCCTTTTAAAACAGTTAAAAGAGCCTCAGAATCACCAATATTAATGTCTGTAAAATCCATATTTGCATTTACTTCTGCGGGCAATAAATTAACCAGTTTTACAATTATATCTTTTGTTGCTTTATCCTGAACCACTGAAATAGCAACTCGTTTTTTTATATCTTCCCTATTTTCAGATAACCGAATTTCTGCAGGAATATAAGTTTCACCCGAGTTTTGTCCGAAAAGCTTTTGTACATAATATCCAACAGTTGGTTTTACTTCGGTATTATTGAAATAAATAAGATCCGGATCCCAGTTTATGTGTCCTTCCTTGGCAAGTAGTGGTGCATACGATGACATTTCCACGATATCACCGTTTCTTTCAAGAGCTGTCATGTACAAGGCTTCGGACAGTGCTGTTTCGATATTGTTCGGCCTTCCGGGTAAGTGTGCTGCATATTCTCCCAAATACACTTTTGATTTTGAGCGATCGTAGCGGTCATAAAAATCCTGGTTATGAATAAACCAGCCAGGAGGTTGGTAATAATGTTCATCAACCATTGGTATCTGAAGTTTGGTCGCAATGTCCCAGCCCTCCTCATAATCAGTCCCGGTATAAAAAGGACCAACGGTTCCTATCACAACTATTTCCGGATACTTCTCTCTGAGGGCATTAAAAATCATGGTGAATCTCTCTTCAAATATATCAGTTATTAAATCTTCATTTCCAATACCGATATATTTTAAGTTAAAAGGCTCCGGATGACCAGCTTCAGCGCGAATTCTGCCCCACTTTGTATTTTTGTCTCCGTTGGCCCATTCAATCAAATCAAGTACTTCCTGCACATATTCATCCATTTCGGCCATAGGAATCCCCCCTTGTTGACCATGTCCGCAAGTTCCCGAATTCTGGCAAGGCACTCCTGCCGGCAATACAGGTAGAGGCTCAGCCCCAATATCTTCGCAAAATTGAAAGTATTCAAAATACCCCAAACCTGCTGACTGATGATAGTTCCAAATATTTCGTTGCGGAACCCGTGTTTCCAGCGGCCCAACTGTGTAATTCCAGCGATACATGTTATGAAGCCCGTCGCCATGAGCTACACATCCACCAGGAAAACGGACAAACTTTGGATGGATATCTGCTATGGCCTGTGCCAGGTCTTCTCGCAAACCATTTTTTCTCCCTTTAAAAGTATTTTGCGGAAAAAGAGAAATCATATCCAAAGCAACTTCCCCGGTAAACTCAGGAACGACTTCTAATTTCGCATTATCGACCGTTTTGTTTGCAGTGAGAACAGCTTCATATTTTTTCCATGTGTTCGAAATCGATTTTGTTGTTGTTTCAGCAATTACCTTATTATTTTCGTCGGTCAATCGAATAAGCAGTTTTCCTTTTTTGGGCTCTATCATTTTGGCAAAAACCGAAAAATCATAACGATTCCCTTCTTTTACAGCAATCCCGTCAAATCCTTCGTTAACCAACGCAGCACCAATTTCCCTGATTTCAAGCACAACAAAATGTTTGTTATTCTCGTGAATGGGTGAAACAGAATCTATCTTAAATGATGCATTTTCTCCATTCAACGACCAGGCTTTGTAACTGTTCCAGGATGGATCGTTTCCGCTTTTATCGCTAAGAACATATTCAAATCCACGATTCTGTACCAACTCGGCATACAAACCACCGTCAGCGGCATAACTGATATCTTCGAAAAATATTCCAACCAGCTTATTGCTGATCTTTTTGCTTCTTTCTGGTATTAGCTTAACGGAAGCATCCACTTTCCTGAGACCTTTGAAGCGTTCCTGGTCATTACGCATATTATCTGCCCTCTCCATATTATGAAACTGGCTCCATTCGTACCATTTTATCAGACCATCAATCGTTTTCCATGAAACTCTTTTTACCGTACCTGTTTGTAATTCACCATCAATCCTTACTGTTTCGCGGAGCCCAAACCGCTCATCTTCTGAAATTCCTGTAGTTTCAGAATAAATTTTAAAGTCTTCTGTGGTTGTTTTGAATCCTTTGAGTTCTCCGTCGATTTCACTTTCCCAGGTAATTAAATATCTATTATTTTTTTTGTCTGAAGATATTTCCAAATCCAGGACATTACCATTTCTCATTACCTGAGGATAAGACTGACGCTTCCAGTGATAAAGATCTTCGGAAGCAGCGTGTGCAAATTGCCCCACATCATCGTTCAATGTCCATAAACAATGATACAATCCTTTTTCATCTTGAAACAGAATTGGGTTAATAAGTTTTTTCTGAGTTCCCCATCGACCAAAATCACTCGCCAAAAAGCGAAACTCCGGTCCGATCCCAAACCAGTTTTCACGATCTACACTCCATGCATAGTGCAAACCTGCGGTATTATTTTGTTTGTTTGTGGTGTAAGCAAAAATGTAAGCCGAATCAGGTTCGTCGGCACCTGCTGCATTACAGAAAAATAAATAAATGAATAAAAGAAAAATTGGCAATTTTATTGATTTCATCAGGCAAAAGATTTAAAGCGAAGATAATTAAATGTTCGGAAGTGTACAATATACACTTTAAAATTTCATTCGCATCCGGTCATTTACTTTCCCAATAGATGAAAAAAACAAAAATTAAAAAACCCTGGCTTCAGTATTTATGAACATAAAAACTGAATACCAAGGTCTCAACAAAATGTAAGAACTACTTTGTTCAAATCTCCAGAACCCCAAAAATTACTTTAATTCAAAATCTACTGAAACAGCCTCACCGGCAATTACAGGCACATTATTTAATGTATCGCTTCGTATCCTTCTATCTCGCAAACAACTGTATATGTTCCTTCCCGGAGACCAATGATTTTATAATCGCCAAGTTCATCGGTAAACGAAGACACATAAGTTGAATCTTCTTCCAGATTACTATTTTCCATTTCTGAATTTAACCAGGCTTTCACCATTACATCTTCAAGAGGTGCTTCAAGCGTATCTGTTACATTTCCTTCAATACGTCCGGCGGCTCCCATGTATACACCCCGAACAACTGGTTTAAAGTTAAATCCTTTAATATTATCCAACGAGCCTTTTACCACAAACGATTTGCTTACATCAAAATCAAGCAAAACATCTGAAGTTTGACCCTCTTCAAGATAAATTTCCGGCTGAATTTTCACTTTTAGTCCACTTGATGAACCACTTGGTACTTTTAATTCAAATTCAGAACCGTTAGTAAGAACAACTGTTGCATCAGTAACACGAAGCTTTACCATATCGTAATACCCCGCTTCGAGATCTACTGAAGCAATTTGTTCAGTTATTCCATTGGTTAACTCAAGTAAGTCAACAACCATAGTTTCTTCGCTGAGCACTAAAAAAGTGTCATCGCTTTCTTCCATATCAACTTCTGTTTTTTGCCGAATTTCGACTCTATCAATTGTTACGTAAGTGTGACTGATTAAATCGACAGGAAAGGGAGCGTCAGTAAGATGAACATTAATCCTCCCTTTACCATCCATTGAAATTTTTTCATCGTTATTATTACAACTTACCATTGCAATACTACTAATTACTATTCCGATAATAATAAATTTAAGTTTTCTCATAATACTAGAAATCTTTTATTAATTTTTCTAAATGCCAAATCGGATTACAATTACTATACTAAAAATCAAAATTATATCAATCTCCACCATATCAAACACTTACATAAAAACATATAAAATACTCCCTGATCAATATGATAATTAATTCTCATTTTGATAATAGAATATCTTTAATTATATCATCAAATTCAACAAATATTTTAAAAATATTTATAATACTTTCACCGCTCTATTACCTCAATTTATAATATATTCAACAATCAAAACAGTAAAATTGTTACCCAAAAACAAAATCTTATACCCCGTCCTTTTTTCTAACAATCTCTAAAAAAATTCTAATAATATAAATCACCCCTTCAGATTAAACTTTGTCAAACACACATTGACATAAACTCTCAAAAACAAAGGATTATATGTCATTATACTTTCTGACCAAAGAGGTAAATTATACTGACACAAAAAGAAACTTTTGCTGATTTTTCTAAAATATTCTAATAAAATTCTAAAATAAATTTTTAACATATTTATTATTTATAGTTTTGCCCTGACCATTACCACAACACATTTAAACGTCCACTTATCGGGGCAACTTTAAGTTGCCCTTTTTTTATATCATTAAAAGGATAGCAAAAAATATACAATCGGGCAGAACAATCCTTTATGGATTATTTATTCTTATTTTTTTTACTCTCGCCGTAAAATTTGGGAGTATGCTATAAGAATGTAATTTATCTTTATCTGAAAGACGCATTCAGAAAGTGATATAACAAAAAAGTGGCTTCTATTCCACAGGCAATGTTTCAATAATCCCGCTAAGAAAATTATTCAGGTCAAAATTCGAATATCCATATCCCATTCTGACAACTACCAATTTCTTTGAAGGAATAATATAAATACGCTGACCAAGAAAACCATCGGCAAAAAACACATCATGGGGAATGTCAAGCAGTGCATTCTCCGGATTTGATTCCTTGAGCCAAAAAGTTCCTGCATAATTACCATCAGAGGCAGTTGCAGGAGTTTTCATAAAATCGACCCAACTTTTTGAAATAACGGTGTCACCTGCGAAAACTCCTTCATTCAAAAAAAGCATTCCAAAACGAGCCCAGTCGCGTGTAGAACCGTAACTGTACGAAGAAGCCACAAATAGTCCGGCAGCATCAGTCTCAACTTTGGTGTGCAGCATTCCTGTCGGATACAGCAACTTTGTGTATATGAATTTATGGTAAGATTCGTCGTTATTCATTCTGTTGCGAATAATTCCTGAAAGCAAATTTGCATCTCCCGACGAATAATTCCAGAAACTTCCCGGTTCATATTTTACTTTATTATCAAGGATTGACGCCAGCATATCATCGTTTTGCATTAACATTACCGTAGCATCTGAAATGGTGAAATAATTCTCGTACCAATCAAGACCAGATGACATTTGAATAATATCTTTAACAGTAATCTTGCGGCGTTCATCACTCTGCCATTCTTCAAATCCGGCAGGTTCACCCGCATTTAACTTTCCTTCATCAGCTAAAATTCCTGCCAGTGCTCCCGTAATGCTTTTGGTCATTGACCAACCGTGAAACATCGTTTTATAATTGTATCCATTCAAATATTTTTCGGCAACCAACTGATTATTGTAGACCACTGCAATTCCCAGTGTTTTTTTGAAAGGTTCGCTTCCGGCCTCATCAAAACAGGTGTCGAGTAATTCATTCAAACGTGCAACATCCAAACCTTCCGGCAAAGTATCGGGGAGTAAATCTCCCTTGGGCCAGGAGATTGTATCTTGCGAGTATCCGGGAAAAGGTAATTGAAATTCAGATTTTTTTAGTTCATTTTCAGGAGAATCTAACACAAGCACAGCGCCCAGACCTTCCCGATAAATTGCTTTTCGTTTTGCCAAACCAAAAACGGTCGAGGTTACAGATTTTTCATCAAAATCGACTACTGATTTTGCCAAACTTATCGGAAAAAAAGACAGGTCTTCAGCCTGCACACGTTCCTGCTCTTTATCTGCAAGAAAGATACTTGAACACATTCCTTTTGCTGCAAAAGCAGTAATAATAGGCATCCGGGGCCATACAAACCAACCTGCGGCAGCAATCAAAACAACAATAAAAAACAGTATGACTCTTTTGACACGGTTTTGTTTCATTTTCGTTTGATTTTGATTTTCAACTAAAAATAGGAATATTTTAGAATTTCTCATTAAAAATCATCGCTCGGCAGAACAAACGAACTGCCTCACTCAAACGAAGAATCACCAATCAATATGATAATAACATCATAGCTAGTTTAACACACGGGTAAAATAATCAGGATAATTCTCTTTCAATTTTTATAATATTCATCCAATGGTATTCCTTCCGGATTGCCAACAGAAACTACTACCCCGCGTTTGCGAACATACCCGTCATGATAATTTTCTATTTCAACCTGTTCCTTATTTTGTGTTGGCAAGTATTGTTTGAAAAAAGACTTAATATTATTGTACCGGAGATCGTTTGCCAAATTCGTCCATTCCATTGGATCCTTTTCATGATCGTATAGCTCTTCTGTCCCGTCGTTGTAATGAATATATCTCCATTTCTCGTCGCGCATGGCGTGGTTATTTTGTCCGCAGGTGGTAATTGCCGGCTGTTTAATCGACATATCCGGGTTTCCCATCAGTTCTTTCATACTAAAACCTTCACAATGTTTAGGGATTTCTAGTCCACAAAAATCTGCCAGGGTTGGATATATGTTCATAAAATCAACAGCTTCATTTATCACTCTTCCATTGGAAATATTGCCGGGAACTTTAATCACCAACGGTGCGCGCGTTGCTTCTTCCCAAAGTGTATTTTTTGACCAGTGAAGCTTTTCGCCCAAATGCCACCCATGATCTCCCCATAAAAGAACAATGGTATTCCCGGCATATTTGCTATTTTCAAGTGCTTTTAACAGCCTTCCTATTTGTGCATCGGCATACGATTGCGCGGCCAGATAAGCCTGAACCGCTTCTTTCCACTTTCCTGATTCTTTAAGCCTGCCCCATGTTTTACCTGAATGTTTAATCATTTCTTTTCCCATTTGTGGAATATCATCAAAATCATTCTCATTTACATTTGGCAAAACAATAGAATCAAGCGGATGCATGTCAAAATATTTTTTAGGGATGTACCACGGCAAATGCGGTTTGTATGTTCCACAGTGCAGAAAAAAAGGTTTGTTGTGTTCCTGTTTTAACTGATGGATAACATAATCAACCATTTTCGTATCGTCAAGAGCCTCATCTCCCTGGTCAATAGCTGCCCACATAGCCTTTCCTACCCTGTTTTTCTGAATATTAGAATCAATGTTATCCCGATTTCTAAGGAGGTACTCGTCCCAATCATTAATGCTGATATAATCTGCGTGAAATAATTTACCCGCTCCGGCAACATAATATCCGTTGTTTTTGAAATACCGCGGGAGGGTTACCACATCACCTAAAACATCATTAAAATTATACTTGTTGTTATATAGTCCTGTTGTGCCGGGCCGCATTCCCGTTAATACAGCAGATCTGGACGGGTTGCACAAGGGAGCTGCACAATGGGCATTATTAAACCGGACTCCTTCTCCGGCAAGTTTGTCTATCGCAGGAGTTTTAGGATAGGGATATCCTTTTAGAAAACCAGCCCAGTCATTCATATCATCTACCGAAATCATCAGGACATTGTATTTTTCCTGCTGAGCTTTTATTTGTAAACCTACAACAATCGCCAAAAAAGTTAGCAATATTTTTTTCATGTCTCTTAATTTATTCGGTCTTCCTTTGCTTCTAATGAAGTATTCTTATGTAAAAAAATCCCAAAAATATGGTTTACCAAAAAGGCTTAACTATTTTATCCTCTTTCTTGCACGAGTTTCGTCATAAGAGGTATTAACTGTAGGTAGCTGAGCACCTGCTTTTTTTCTCCATCTTACCAGATCATTCATCAACTCCTTTACTTTTTCCGGATGAGATAGTGCCAAATTCAAATCTTCTTCAATATTATCATGTAGATTATACAGTTCTACCTCTCCTGTTTCGAAAAATTCAATCAACTTCCAATCTCCTTTACGAATTGCGCTATAGGGAGTAGCCCCTTGAAGATGATAATGTGGATAATGCCAATAAATTGCTTCCCGGGTTATTTTTTGCCCTTGTACCATTAATTTAGAAAAATCGATACCATCAATTTCAGATGCAGGCTTCATAGGCGAACCCGTTAATCCCAAAACTGTTGGATAAATATCAATGGAAGTTACAGGTGTTTCATCTATAGTTCCAGCAGCTATCTTTTCCGGCCATTTTATAATAAAAGGGACACGAACACCACCTTCATAACAATCTCCCTTACCTGAGCGTAACGGATAGTTTGAAGTAACCTGCTTACTTATTTTATTACGATTGCCAATTAAACCACCATTGTCACTGGTAAACAAAATAATAGTTTCTTTTTCAAGACCGGATTCTTCTAGCATATTCAGCAATTTTCCAACTGCATCATCCACATGTTCAACCATAGCTGCATACACAGGGTTATGATGACGTTTTGTGGTATCCCTTAGAGCTCTATACTTTTCAATTTTATCTTCTTTTGCCTGTAAAGGCCTGTGTACACTGTAAAACCACAGGTTCATAAAAAACGGCTTATCATCCGATTTGTGTATTTCAAAATACTTAATCGCCTCATTTGCCAGCCTTTCGGTCAAATATTCATTCTTAGGACCATCCGATAACCGGGGATTAAAGTAAGGAGAAAAATAACTGCCTCCTTCATCATTTTGGGGGCTACCTTGCTTATAACCGCCAATATTTACATCAAACCCCTGATTTTCGGGCCAATATTTTTCTTCCTCTCCCAAATGCCACTTCCCAAGGTGAACAGTATTGTAGTTATCTGCCTTTAAGGATTCTGCCAATGTTATCTCATTTTCATCCAGGTGCTGGGTCCATTTGGGTATAGCCAGTTTTGCCCAAGGCATTTTATGACCACTAATCCAGTCTGTGCAGTTTAATGTAGCCGGATACTTTCCACTCATGATGGCAGCCCGACTTGGGGAACATACGGTGCAAGACGCATATCCATTAGTAAATACCATTCCCTCAGTTGCCAATTTATCTATGTTGGGGGTCAGGTAGAAATCACTTCCAGAATAACCTAAGTCCGTCCAACCCAAATCATCAACTACAATTAATACTACATTAGGTTTTTTTGCAATGCTACTAAAAAGACTAAAAATCAGGATTAAAACCAAAAAATATTTTTTCATAGCTTCGCTTTGTTTATTTTATTTCAAAGTCGGTAACATTTACCCAGCCGGTATTTACCGAACGATCGCCATTCATATATTTCTCGTAAAAGTTCCAGAACTTATCCGACTGAAACGGATAATTGTCAAACACATCTCCATTGCCAAACATTCGTGGGTCTTCCTGATTTTTGAGTTGTTCAAAAAGTTTATTTTTTAGCTTTTCTTTTACCTGTTCAAAATCAACTACGTTGCATAAATTATCCAAACAATACGGATCTTCTTTCAGGTTATAAAGCTCTTCCTGCTGACGTTTTCCAAATGCCAGTTGCCAGTATTTACTTTGACCATTTTCCCGTCTTTCATTTAGAATGAATGTTTTTGTCGGACTTCCGTCGCAATCTAGATATCCTGTTTCAGGGTTTCCTGCCGGCCATAACTCTGTTTTGAAATTATAAAGATAAAGCATCTCATCTTCGATAATTCCCCGTATTGGATAGCCCTGATTGTTGGGGCGTCCAAAATCGTGTCGCTCACGTCCTATCAAAACAAAGTTTTCCCCGCCCTGGCTTAACTTATTATCTTTCAGAATAGGTAGCAATGAACGCCCGGTAATTTTTTGCATCCCTCTTTCACTTTCAGAGACCCCGGCTACCTCCAGAAAAGTCGGGCTGATATCGATAAATGAAACATATTCATCGCTCACTCTTCCCGGGTTCTTAATCCCATCCGGCCACATTATCGCAAAAGGCATATGATTTGACATTTCATACTCCTGCGCTTTACACCTGGGAAAAGGCATTCCGTTATCGGATGTAACCACAACAACCGTATTTTCGAGTTGCCCGGTTTCTTCCAGCTTATTTAATATTTGCAATAATTGACTATCAAAATATTCTACCTCAAAAGCATAATCAAGCATGTCTGTTCGCACCGTATCGTTATCGGGCCAAAATCCGGGAACTTCATCAATCATATCCAATGTTTTACCTCCTTTTTTTATTCCCGAACCAAATTCATATCGGCGATGAGGTTCACGCCCTCCATACCAAAAACACCATGGTCGTCCATCAGGAACATCATTTAAAAAGTGATCGAAATTGGTAGAATAATCGGTTGCTGAAATCCACCGTGTCGGCTTTTCTTTTTTTACCTGGTTGTATGCTCTTCCGGTTAACTCTCTTCTCTTCCCGTTAATTGTACCCGGATTACCAGGTTCCCAACTTTTTCCGGTATAACCCACAAAATATCCGTGGTCTTTTAATTCCTCCACATAGGACGTAAACTTTTTTGGGAAATTTCCCACATGATTTCCTGCTTCTTCCAATTGCCAGGAATTTCTTCCGGTCAAAATACAGGCTCTTGACGGAGCACATTTTGCGTTGGGTGTGTATGCATTAGTAAACAATACCCCGCTGCTTGCTACCTTGTCAAAAGCAGGTGTTTTAACCCATGAACATCCGTAAGCCCCCATATAGGGAAACGATGCATCGTCGGCAATACAAAACAGAATGTTAGGACGCGCTTGCGGTTTCTCTTCCTTACCAGAGGTAAGCCCCAATAAAATGATTAAAAATGCAATATTTAACTTCATTTCAAAAACTATTCTAATTAGCAGACGATTCCCCAGTCACCTTTTCGACTTTAAAAACGGCACTTTCCAGTGGTTTTTTCAGGTTAACTTTAAAACCGGTATTCATTAAAACCGAACCTGAAATTATTTGGTTATCAAAAACAATATGTGGTCTTTTTGCCGCTTTATTCAGTTCCGTAATTTTATATAAAGCATCCTCATCCAGGCCTTTCATTTTTACGACCGCTCTTTCCATACGCCGGTGGAATTCGTGACTGTAAACCATTAAAATTGCTTCCGATTTATCGGGCAATACATAGTTGATTGAAGCAAAACCATCGCTATCATAAGGCGATTGCAAACGATACAGATCTCCAAACTGAATAACCGGCCTGATTTCCTTGTAAAGTTTTATGGCTGATTTTGCATAATCTACCTGCTCCGGTTCCAAATCATCCGGTCGCAATTCCATGCCGAGTCTGCCGCCGAAAGCGACATCAAACCTGAACTTTAATGAAGTCTCACGCCCGGTTTGATGGTTAGGAGATTTGGTAACATGGGCCGCGGTTGCAATTGGCGGGTAAATATGGTTTGTTCCCCATTGAATAAATAAACGCTCGTAAGGATCGGTATCGTCGCTTGCCCAAAATTCGTGTGTATATTTCATCGAAGAAAAATCGACTCGCCCGCCACCGGAAGAACAAGCCTGAAAAATTATTCCGGGATATTTTTCCTGCAAACGAAAAAATACGGACTCCAGTCCGCGTGAATAGTCAATCCATAAATGCGATTGTTTATCGTCATCAAGAAAAGTCGATCCAAAATTTTGAATATGCCGGTTTGCATCCCATTTTATATAGGCGATACGCGAATGTTCACTTAACAAATTGTCAATTATACCAAACACAAAGTCCTGTACTTTTGGATTTGCAAGATCTAACAATAACTGATTTCTCGTTAATATCGGCTCGCGGTTATTTTTTCGCTGAATGATCCATTCCGGGTGATTTTCAGCCAATTCACTTTTGGGATTTACCATCTCGGGTTCAACCCAAATACCAAACTTCATCCCTTTTCTTTCTGTGTAATCAATCAGGTTGTCGATACCTGCCGGAAGTTTTTTCCGGTTTACCTGCCAGTCACCCAACCCGGCTTTATCCGAATTGCGGGGATATTTATTTCCAAACCAGCCATCATCCAAAACAAAGATTTCCACTCCCATCTCGGCCGCTCCATCCATCATTTCTTTTAAGCGAGCGGCATCGAAATTAAAATATGCACCTTCCCAACTGTTTAAAACAATCGGCCTGATGGCATTTCCATCCTGCAGATTGTATTTTCGCGCCCAGCGGTGCAGATTAATTGATGCCTGATTTTTACCGCTTGAATTATAAGTTAATATCATACGTGGAGTTTCAAATTTCTCACCGGCGGAAATCGTATATGCGGATGCAAAAAGATTTATTCCTCCAATAAACTGACATCTTTCCTGGTCGTCGACCTGAAAAGACAGTTTATAGTTTCCCATCCAGGCAAGCGCTCCCATTATTACCTCACCATTGTCTTCGCTCGCTGCCTGGTTTAAAGCCATAACAAATGAGGGATTTTCATATTCGGTAGTACGCACTCCCCGCCTGGTTTCAATACTTTTTACTCCGTTGCTTAATTTTTCCTCACTTATGTGCATCTCGCGGGCCCAACTGCCGTTAAAATGTGTCAGATAGTAACTTTCAGCTTTAAACGCCAGTGCAGAGGAAGCAAACTGATCCAAACGCACTTCGCCTTTCTCCTGATGAGAAATTACAACATTTTGTTCAATTACATTTTCTTCCTGATAGGCGCGGAAACACAAATCGACAAAGAAAGGAAGTTTTTTGTCCTTAAGGTGAACAACGGTTTCCTGAACTCCATCAGACAGTTTCTGCTCATGTGACTGATAAAACAAATCAGTAGCCATTGTTCCATCGGAATGTGTTACAATAACAGCCACTTCGTCGGAACTTCCGTTTCCGAAAGAGGGGTATATTTCGCTTATATACGACTGTATCTTTTCAATTCCTTTTATTGACTTTAAATGCCCACCATAATGTGATTGATATACTTTCCCTTTTTTTGAAACACTAAAAACAAGTGATGTATTTTTTGTCTCAATGTGGATTACCTGTGCATTTATCTGTGCACCTATAAAAAGAAAAAAAAGAACGATGAAGATTTTTTGCATTACTGTAAATACTTTAGCATATTTTACTAAGAATCAACCTATTCACTTTTATATTTCGGATTGGAATTATGAACTATGGATGCTCCCGTTTTTTCCTGCAACCCGAATAATTTATCAATCAATTCATCCCGTTTTTTTGTTTCAATATTTGCAAGATTGGTTGTTTCGCCAATATCTGTTTTAAGATTGTATAATTCAACCGAATTATTTGTTGAAATTTTCTCTCTGCCGCCGTCCAGGCTCCATTCTTCATGAAAGAGCAGGAGTTTCCAGTCGCCATCGCGGATAACGCTCACCGGACGGGTACGAAAAGCCGGATCCCTGGACTCATCAGTCATCCCGCTGTAAGCTTGCAAATATGCGGGAAAGTACCAGAATAAAGGATCCCTTTTTAGCGAACTCTTTCCTCTGAACAAAGGAGTAATATCTACGCCGTCGAGCGTGTAATCTTGAGGAGGCTTAGCTCCTGCCAGTTTTAAAAAAGTAGGATAAAAATCGGTACTGATTACGGGCTGCTCGCAGCTTGTACCTGCTTTAACAGTCCCGGGCCAGTAAACAAACATCGGTTCCCTGATTCCTCCTTCATAATACATGCCTTTACCTCCCCGTAGTGGCTTCTGACAAGTATAAGTACCGTGGCCGCCGTTATCCGAAAAGAATATCAGAATGGTATTTTCGCTTAAACCCAGTTCTTCCAGTGAGCTGTTAATCCGGGCAACACTTTCATCAACACTCTGAACCATAGCTGCATATTCCGCCTGACTTTGACATCCTACTCCCTCTTTCTTTTCGTACTTTTTGCTGTAACCTTCTTTTGCCTGAATGGGAGTATGTACTGAATGGTGTGCCAAATAAACAAAAAAGGGCTTCCCTGTTTCTTTTGGGTTGTTCTTTTCTATAAAATTAATTGCAATGTCTGTGAGAGTATCGGCAAGGTAAGCCGCTCCTTCTTTTAAATGGCCTTTGTACCCCATTTCATCGCGTTCGATACCAAAATCAAAGCCTTGTTCCTGAGGTGTATTTCCGACATGCCATTTTCCAATTGCGGCACTCACATAACCAGCAGGCTTTAATGCTTCGGCAATGGTAATTTTGTCGAGCGAAATACTCAACGAGTTTTCATACGCCAGCAACCGCCGTGACTGAGCTTTTCCGCGATTGGGATTTCCAACCGTATACACGCCGTGACGTGGAGTATATTGCCCGCTTAAAATACAGGAACGTGTTGGAGCACAATTGGCAGCATTTGCATAAGCCTGTGTAAAGCGCATCCCGTTATCTGCCAGTTTATCGATGTTGGGGGTTTCATAATATTCCGACCCCATAAATCCAACATCTTTCCATCCCATATCGTCGATTAATATAAAAACGATATTGGGTTTTTCTTCTGCCTGTAATTTACTTCCGCAGGCAAAGATTAAGACAAGGACTAAAAGACTTAATTTTTTCATTTGTTAAAATTTTATAATTGCCGGTTAATGAGTTAATTATAAATTTGAAACTCATAAAACCGCTTCGCTCTCGCATAATTTTCTAAATTATTCTCCTTTGTGATTTAATGATTAATAAAATTATGCTCGTTTCATCCCGTTATATTTTAGCACGGAAACAACTGGCTTAACCAAACTAAACTAAAAAGCTACCTTTTCAAATACCAGTTATTGTCCATGCCGTTTTCTTCAAAATTAATATTTAAACAATGGTTTCAAAGACGATTCCACACGCGCTGTTTTAATTATTTCAGCCATTTCTTTTACGATTTCGGGATAAGCATCAGCAAGGTTATTTAACTCTTTGGGGTCTTTGTTTAGGTCATATAACTCAATCGCGGTCCCGGGATTTTTTGATACGTTTTGTTTTATCGCTTTCCAATTGCCTTTTCGCACAGCTTGCTTGCCTCCTCTTTCATAAAACTCCCAATACAGATATTCGTGTTCCTTCTGCTTTTTAGGTTTTCCTTTTAAAGTTGGCAGAAAAGAGATTCCATCAATATCTTTTGGTGTTTTTGCTCCTGCAATGTCTGTTAATGTTGGTAAAATGTCCCAAAAAGCACTTATGTGTTCTGATTTTACACCCGGTTCAACTATCCCCGGCCATTTCACAATAAAAGGCATTCTTATACCGCCCTCATATAAATCTCTTTTGATACCCCGGAAAGGGCCTGAGCTATTAAAAAATTCCGGGCTTCTTCCTCCTTCCTGATGTGGCCCGTTATCGCTTGAAAACATGATAACAGTATTATCGTCAATACCCATTTCTTTAAGCTGTTTTAAAATTTTTCCAACTTCCCAGTCGAGCCTTGAAATCATCGCGGCAGTAGTTGCATTTGGTGTCAATGTTACTCCATAATGAGGGTTCCTTCCTGGTTTTCTTCCCATAAACGGCGTTTCTTCAAATTTACCTTTGTAAGGTTTTTCAAACTCTTCGGGAGCCCACATCTGCGCATGAGGAAGCGTTGATGCATAAAACAAAAAGAAAGGCTTATCTTTTTCTTCCTTTATAAATTTAAGAGCCTCTTCAAGCATTAAATCCGGGCTATAGATTTTTCCCCGCCATGTCTCGGATCCCCCATTCCCGGGAAAGTTAATCTGCTCTCTGTTCCGGTGTAAATATTTGGGGAAATAAGCATGTGCCTGTCCGTGCCCCAAATAGCCATAAAATAGGTCAAACCCTTTCTCGTTGGGTTGTCCCGGAGTTGTTAAACAGCCGGTGCTCGATTTTCCAATCATTGCTGTTGCATATCCGGCTTCTTTTAAATATCTCGCAACGGTAATATCCTCCGGATCCGGGCGCATCTGATAATCACCATTAAAGCGAACATATGTATGCCCGGTATGTTGCCCGGTTAACAATGTGCTGCGCGAGGGTGCACACACCGTGCTCCCGGCATAATGTTGCGTAAACTGCATGCCTTCCTTTGCAAGATTATCAATATTGGGTGTTTTTATTACTTTTTGTCCGTAAGTTCCCAAGTCGCCATACCCTAAATCGTCGGCAAGAATATAGATGATGTTGGGTTTGGTGCCCTTTTTATTTGGTGCAGTCTTGCCAACACTCGCACAGAAAGCGATAAAAAAAATCAGTAATATTAATTTGTTTTTCATTCAAAAATAATTTGCGGAATACAGTCTTCCGAAAGAAAAATCAGAAGACCGTATCTAATTCTTGTTATTCGGGATCTTCCGATAAATTGGGATTTTGCTCAATGGCATCAAGTGGAATAGACCACAGATAATACTGATCGGCAGTAAAAGTTCTCGTTCCTACTATAATTTTCTTAGAATCATCCAGGTCGCCATCCAATACATTTGCATTTGCATTCCTGCCGTCTCCCAGCGGTATTCCGTATACATTGGTTTCAGAAAACAGTTGTTCACCCAGCCGATGCCTGCGGATGTCGAAAAAACGTTGCGGGCCTTCGAGAGCGAATTCAATTCTTCTTTCCTGTAGAATAATATCCAACGCCTGGTCAACACTTCCAACGCCGCCATAGCTTGTACTTACATTGGGCATACCAACACGCTCGCGAATCTCATCAACCAAAGACATAGCAAGGCCGATATTTTGATCTTTCCCAAGAACAGCTTCGGCATACATTAGGACAACTTCGGCAAAACGGATAAAGTGATACTGAATATCACTGCTTTGGGGTTCAATAAAATCAAAATCCATGTATTTTTGAAAATTGTAACCTGTTTTATTTATTCCGTTTTTATTTACATCATCCGTTTTCACGGATTCAACGGTAACGCCGCTTTCCAATGTTACAGTAGGATCTTTTTTTGGATGAGGATCAAAAACATACAAATCGTTTACTCCATCGCCTCCTTTAGCAGGAATAATATCTCCGCTTTTTAAAATCGTAATATCTAAACGTGGATCTCTGTTTTCCCATGGATTTGCAGGATCATAACCCGATTCAGCATTTGAAATTGCCAGTCCGTTTGATTTTACCTGGTATGCTTCAATCAGTGAATTGGTTGCTCCAATATAGTTACTGTTGTTTGATCTGGTTCCTGAAAATGCTCCCTTGGGCAAAATAGCAAGCTCGTAACTGTGACTCTTAAAATCGCGGTTATAATTAATTGTTAATATTGCCCCGTTTGACACGCCGTTGGCCGATTCGCGGGTAAACAACATTTGATAACCTTCTTCTCCGGGGTCCAGACTATAAATCCCGGTGTTATAAACCTCGCCCGCAGCTTCTGCTGCACCCGTATATAAATATGCTTTATCGGGATACCAGTCAATTGCATTTAACAAATGGCGTGCTTTAAGCGTCAATGCTGCCCCTCTTGTTATTCGCACTTCGTCACCGGCATCTTCATATGTTTCAGGTAATATTTCAGCGATTTCATCCAGTTCAGAATTTACGAAATCAAAAACCTTTTCGCGTGTGGCCCTTTTTGGAAAAAAATCAGGTTCAGTTGGCTCTGTCAGCAACGGCACAGCACCAAACAGAAAATTTAAGCGGGCATAATTCATCGCCCGAATAAAACGAGCCTCAGCAATATAACGATTGTACAATTCAGGATTGGAAAAATTTTCTTCGGCCTGTGGTGCCCGGGCTAAAAATTCGTTTACATCCCTTATGGTTGTGTATCTCGTTTGCCAATCGTAGCCCAGAACTTTTTTACTTGGGCTAAAGTCGAGATCTGAGGATTGGTTCGCACCTGCCCGGTGATAAGCATTATCTGTCCACATGGAATAAATATATTCGCTTTGGTTAACATTTCCCCCTGTGTTAAATCCCTGCAACTGACGGTATAAACCGTTTAATGCGAATCGTATATCTTGCTCAGATGTATAAACTGTTGAAACAGAGTACTGATTCAATGGGTCCTTGTCCAGAAATTCTTCGCAACCTGTAAATGCGAATGTGAATATTATTATATATAAAATACTTTTTTTCATGTTGATTCAATTTAGAAAGTAAAATTTGCGCCAAAAGTAAATGTACGGGGTAATGGATAATCAACCTCTCCTATTCCCAATTCCGGATCCCAGCCATAATCACTGGCATAAAAGTTATCCCACAAAATAAACGGGTTCTCTACCGACACAAAAAAATCTGCCTTTTTCAGGAACCGTGTCTTTTGAAGCCATCTTTTATTAACAGCGTAACTCAGATTCATATTTCTGACCCTTAAATAACTTGCTTTCCTCATCCAATAGCTGGATCTGTCGTAATTAATTAAACCTGACCGCACCAAAGGATAAGCAGCTTCTCTGTCCGGATTATCGGGATCGAAACTTTCCAGATGTACGGCAAAAGCATTTCCTACTCCACCTGAAAAATGTTGATTTGACTGTCCTCCGGTTGCATAAATTGTTCGGTTGAGAACCCCGCTGACAACGGCAGAAAAGCTAAAAGATTTATAAGCAAGCCCCAACTGTCCACCTATACGGTAATTCCCTCTTAAATCCTCAATAATTTCGCGGTCATAAGTCGCATCAATCTGACCATCGGGGGTGCCATCAGGTCCGCTAATATCGACCAGTTTAGGAGCACCAACATATAGCAATGATGCGTTGGGTCCAGCAAAAGTGTGTGTACTTACATACTCTTCCAGTTCTTCCTGGCTGGCTATCAATCCATCGGCCCGGTAACCGTAAGCGATTCCAACCGGAAAACCCTCTTCTCTCAGACTGCTACCATAATTCGGTTCTTCTCCGCCCAACGACAGCCACTCCGAACGGACATTTGTTGCATTAAGCGAAACGGTATATCTAAAATCCCCGATGTTATTTTTGTGGGTTACAACCAATTCCCAACCTTTGTATTCCTGAGAGCGCCGGTTTATACTGGGTGCAGGTAGCCCAAATTCCTGTGCTATTTGCACATCGGCGAGAATATCATATATGCGGTTTCTAAACACATCGGCAATAACACTTATTTTGCCATCATACAATCCGATGTCTGCTCCCAGATTTATTTTTTTATGTGTTTCCCATGTTAACTCAGGGCTGGCATAATTGGCAATTACCAATCCCGGTTCCATTCCGGTTGACCAGGGGTAACCACTATTTTGATTAACACGCTGAATAAAGGAGAGCGCAGAAACGTTGTCGAGGCCAACTTCGCCCCATGCTCCTCGTAGTTTTAACAAGCTAATTTTTTCAATACCTGCCATAAATTCTTCTTCCTTAACATTCCAACCCAACGAGAATGAAGGGAAAAATCCGCTTCTAAAGCCCTTTGCAAAATTAGAAGACCAGTCGTTTCGAAATGAAAACTCAACAAGATAGCGCCCTTTATAATCGTAATTTATTCTTCCGAGTGCTGAAAGGTTACTTGATTCTCCAGCATCGGAATTGTTTGTTAATCCTGTTTCTATACCACCAACGTCTAAACTAAGAACTGCATCACTTAAAAAGTCTTCCCGTTTTGTATTAAATCCTTCTGATTTCTTTTCTTCGGTTTGCCACCCCAGCAACGCTTTTACCGAATGGTTGTCGATTGACCAGTTATACCGTAACAACGACTGTGTTGTAATACTCTGAAAACGGCTTGTGGAATAACGTAATGATCTTCCTGATGACTGTGCCACAGAAATTGGATTAGAAGAATATTCTCCGGTTTGTCCATCGAATTCAAGCGACGCATAATCTATCACATTTGTCCAGTCTTTACCGTTTGAATTGATAATACGTACTCCCACATTTTCTTCAAAGCTTAATCCTTTAAATAATTTTAGTTTTGCATTTAGCTGAATCTCAAAAGCATCTCTTAAACTTTTATCGAAAGATCCTTTATTTGAAGTTAATACCGGATTTTCGGAAGTCCCTCCATCGCCAACAGCATACAATCCTGATCCCAGATGATCTCTGACCTGATAATAAGGAACTGCACGAAGTCCGCGGCCATTTTCGATAGGAACCGTAATTTGAGTGCGATGTGAATATGCACTGTTCGTGCCTATGGTCAACCACTTATTTACATCGGTTTGAAGTTTAACACGGACATTGTAACGTTTAAATCCATCAAGGTCTGAAATATTTACCCCATCCTGATCGACATATCCCAAAGCCATCGAATACACCGTTTTATCGGTACCCCCTCTTAAACTAAGATTTTGTGAAATTTGAGAAGCATTTTGTCCATATAAAATATCGGACCAACGAGTATCAAAAAACTCACCATTCATAGCCCGGCTAATAACATCCTCACTAAACAATGAATACGTTTCTGCAGATTCCGGATCTATTCCGTTAATATAAAGTTGTTCATTTAACTCTGCCTTGTTCCGAAGTTGCATGTATTCGACTGTATTGGCCAGTTCCGGGATTTTTGTATATCCCTGTACACTCGTCTGGATCCCATAAGTAAACTCAATGGGTTTGTTTTTTTGTCCGTCTTTGGTTGTTATAAGGATTACCCCATTGGCAGCCTGCAAACCATAAACAGCCGCAGCAGAGGCATCCTTCAAAACCGAAATTTCTGCTACCTGGTTGGGATCTACATCGCCCAATGAAGACTGAAACCCGTCGACCAAAACAATGGGGCTTCCGTTTCCCCGGATCGTTAATCCGGGAAAATTTCCGGGACGTCCGTTTGATTGAAATACATTCAATCCCGGAGTCATCCCTGAAAGCCCTTGCTGAACGGATACAATTGGCCTTCCCTCCAGTGCTTCGTCGGTTTTGATTGTTGAAATTGCACTGGTTACCTTACGCTTTATTTGTGTTCCGTAACCAACTGCAATTACTTCATCTAGCCCGATTGCGTCTTCCACCATTACAACATCAAATATTGTTTTTCCGGTTGCAGGAACCTCCTGTGTTTTCATTCCCACAAACGAAAAAACAACTATCGCATTTTCGCCAACACCTGACAAAGAAAAACTTCCATCAAAATCGGTTACTGTTCCAATTGTCGTTCCTTTTACCAAAACAGAAACACCGGGTATTGGTAAATTACTTTTATCAACGATCTTTCCGCTGATCTTCTTCCCAATCTGTTCTGTTTTTTGAATAAAGGCTTTCGCGCGTAATGAACTATTATTTTCAGCATGAAGCCCCGTTGATAGAAGTAAGAATACAATAAAATACCAAACATTCTGTTGATTTAACTTTCGATACAAAGTATTGCCTATACTTTGCCTGAAGCATTTTATCTCTCCGTTTTTTTTCATAATTAATTATTTTTTTAATCTTTTATTTAGCGGAACAATAACCCGGATTGTATCCGGCAAATACAATCCGCGTTATGTTTTTGTATCTTTTTTGTTTCGGTACAAAAACAACTCTTATTGATTACGGTAACAAAACTAAAACATATGAAAGCTACATCCCGGAAACGATGTAACAGATATGGGGTACATTTATAACATCTCGCATAACGAGCTTAGATAGAATGAAATATATGCATACATTTACCCGACGGTTCATAACAAATTTTATTATATTATAATTGTAATATGAAGAAATACGCTGTTGTAATACTCATTCTATTTTGTTCGTTACTTAACCGTGCCAATGATTTTCGCCTTGATAAAATTCAAATTGAAGACGGGCTCACCCAAAGCGATGTCACTTCAATTGTTCAGGATAGAAATGGTTTTATATGGTTTGCTACAAATAATGGATTGAACCAGTATGACGGCTACCGGATTAAACAATTTAAGCACACTCCCGGATTAAATAACCAATTAATAGATAACAAAATCAACACGATGGAGCTGGACGATCTGAATAATATATGGATTGGAGCAAATACCGGCTTATGTTATTACAATATATCTTCCAATAAATTTGTCGGAATCAACGATGTTCTAAGAAATAACAATTACGATCCCATTGGAGATGTTAGCCAGATATTTCACTCTTCGAAAAATCAAATCTGGGCGATAATAGATAACCAGATTTGCAGGCTGGATGAAACCAAACAATATTTTATTGCCCAGGATATTCAACAAAACAACTATAATATTGGACGTATTAATCAAGTGCTTGAAAATATATTACTCAATCAATTAATTTTAGCAACCAATCGCGGCGTGTGGGTATACGACGCGTCAAAAAACATGGTTAGTCCAATAATACTAACAACAGCCAGTTATTGCCGGTACGACCCATCTACCAATGGATATTATATTGCAGATGCAGATGGATTAACTTATATTCAGAAGGAAAAAAATATAAAGGAGGAAATTCTTTATAAAGGAGAAAATATTCAGCACATAAGGGCTTTATTTAAAGATTCAGAAGATAGAATATGGATTGGGACAAAAGATAACGGTGTATTTGTCAAAGACAGAAATGGTATCATTCAGTTTACACACAATCCTTCCGATCCAGGCTCACTCAGCAGCAATGAAATAAGATATATTTACGAGGATTCTTCCAAAGTAGTTTGGATTGGAACAGCTACAGGAGGAGTAAATAAATTTGTGTCAGATTATTCTCTTTTTAATACACTTCGGGTAAATCCCTACTCAAAAAATACAGGGTTGAGCGACAAAGTTGTAAAATCGGTATACATAGAAAACGATGACAAGGTTTGGATTGGAACCAAAGAGGGTGTCCTTAATTTATGGGACAGAAGAAACAATAAATTGTTTTATTACAAAAACAAAAACACCTTCTACATTAACGACATTGAGCAAAGTACAGATAAAAATTTTTTATGGATTGGCGGCACATACGGACTTTACCGGTTTAATAAAGAAACCGGACAATTCAAACATTTACCTTCTGCCACAAGAAATAGCAATTCTTATGTAAATACACTTTTTATGGATTTTGACTCTACTCTTTGGTACGGCTCTCCCAACGGGTTGTTTGCTTTAAAAAACGATAAAATTACTGCCCGCTTATCCGGAACCGACAAATTTGGGATTTCGAATAAATGCAGATTTATATACCGCAAAAACAAAAATGCAAAACTCTGGATTGGATTCCAGGAAAAAGGAGTGGCAGAGGTAGTTGTAAAAGATGGCGAAATATCACTCAAAATGTTTTCTCATATTGCGGGGGATTCTACAAGCATTAATTTTAACGACATTTCGTGTATGTTTGAAGATTCAAAAGGCCGCTTATGGTTTGGCACCTGGGGCAGAGGAATCAATCTATTAACGGATTATAATACCGGCACATTTAAACATTTTACAACCAAGAACGGATTGTCTGACAACATTGTTTTTGGGATGTATGAAGATAAATCCGGTCAACTGTGGATTAGCAGCTACAACGGATTGTCCAAATTTAATCCAGCAACCGAATCCTTTACAAACTACACTTATTTAGATGGTTTACAAAGCAACGAATTTTCGGTAGGAGCACACGCACAATCAAAAGAAGGAGAACTCTTTTTTGGCGGAATCAATGGCCTAAACTACTTTTTCCCTGAAAATGTAAAACAAACAAAAGAACAATATCCGTTGACGATTACCCGAATGAGAGTTTACAATGATGAGGTTAATGTTGGCACCGAATATAATAATCGTATCATTTTAGATAAAGCTATCTTTAAAAAAGAAAAAATTACCCTGCCCTATTCGATTAAATCTTTTTCTTTCGATGTCAGTTTGTTTTCATACGTTGAACCTGAACGAAATCAATTTAAATATACCCTGGAAGGATTTGACAACAAGTGGAATACATCCATTGGAAATACATCCATCAATTACTCCAATCTTTCACCGGGTTCTTATTCTTTATTGATAAAAGGGCGGACATACAACGGCAAATGGAACCAGGAACCTTTGTCGCTTACCATTGAAATTACACCACCTTTTTGGGCTTCCATCTGGGGATATATAATTTATGCCGTTGTTCTTGCAGGTATAATTTATGTATTGCTCTTATTCTATCTGAAATCGCAAAAACAAAAACAAATTATTTTAAAAAATAAATTAAAAGATGAAGCGCAAAAGGATATGTATAATACACGTATGCGGTTTTATACCAACATTTCACACGAATTGCGGACTCCATTGTCTCTTATTTTGGGATTGACAAATAAAATACAAAAATCTTCTGCCGGCGATACATCAAAATCAATTGAAATAATAAAACGAAATGCCGAAAAATTACTTACGCTGATAAATGAGATACTTGACTTCAGAAAAATTGAAACACAAAACATTAAGGTTGAAAAAAAGAACAGGGAAATTGTTTCGTTTGTCCGGTCGATTTATGTAAACTTCAAAGACGCCAGCGAAAAAAGTGATATTGTTTTCCATTTCGAATCGAAAATAAAATCTTTGATGTTGGATTTTGATATTGAAAAGACAGAAAAGATAATCTATAACTTACTGTCCAATGCACTAAAACATACTAAAAATGAAATAAATGTTGAGGTTGCAATAGATGAAACTAAAGACAAGCGATTAATAAGCATTTCGGTAAGCGATAACGGCAACGGTATAAGTGTTGAAGAGCAAAACCATATTTTTACAAGATTTTACCAGGGAATTAGCAGCACAAAACATTTGGGGTCGGGTATTGGCCTGAATCTGTCTCTTGAGTTGGCCAGGTTGCAGGAGGGGAACCTGAAAGTACAAAGCGATATTGGTAAAGGCTCCAAATTCACCTTGTTCTTGCCAATACAAAATGTTAACATCGAAATAGAATTGGGGGATCAGGACGAGAACACTGAAAATCTCCCTGTCGTTTTAGTAATTGACGACAATAAAGACATGTGCTTTTATTTTGAAGAGATATTGTGCGATGAATATATGGTAAGCAAAGCATATTGCGGGAAAGACGGCCTTCAAATTGCCAATGAAATCATGCCCGATATTATTATCTGTGATATAATGATGCCGGATATGGACGGGATAACGCTATGCAAAATGTTTAAAGAATCCGTAAAAACAAACCACATTCCTGTAGTTCTGGTTTCAGCTCGCTCAACAGATCAGTACAAAATTGAAGGTTTACAATACGGAGCCGACGCTTACCTTACAAAACCTTTTTCGGAAGAACATTTGAAAGCACAAATGGAAAGTATTTTTAAAACACGGGATACGATGCGGGAAAAATTAAAATTGGAATTGCTTTCAAAACCAAAAGATGTTGAACAGGATTCTCCTCAAAACCTGCTGATGCGAAAGATTGTGGAATCTATTGAAGCCAATATTGCCGATTGTAATTACAGCGTAGAGCAACTAAGTAAAGATGTTGCTTTAAGCCGCATGCATCTTACCCGGAAATTAAACGGTATTATTGGAATGAGTCCCGGGAATTTTATTCGTGACTTCAGGCTTCAAAGGGCAGCTGATTTGTTAAAAAACAGCGATATGAATGTAAGCGAAGTTTGTTATACCGTTGGATTCAATACACCAAAATATTTCAGAGCTATTTTTGCCAAAAAATTTGGAGTCAATCCCAACGAATATCAAAATTCTGCCCGGCTTGTAATGACTTCCCGAGAGCAATGATTGGCTTAAGTTTCACAAAAACCCTGAACTCTCATCACTATTATTTCAATAAATCTTTAATCGTTAATTGTAATTATCCAATAGTTTTACCATAGCAGTTGCAGCCCAAAGAACGGCAGCCTGCCCATGGTAATCGCCGGTTAATTTCCAACGTTTCAGGTAATGTTTTTCACTGTTTTTGGCATTGGTGGCAATACATACGTTTTTTGTTTTTCCTTTTTTGTTCACATAACCAGCCAATGCATCCCAGCCTTTTGTAACATTGTCTTTATACTCATCAAAAGGGAGCCAGCCGCTATCGATTCCTGAAGCCATGGCATAAAGAAACATTCCCGAACTAGACGTTTCTGCATAACTTTCCGGATAATCGATCAACTGGTGCCACATGCCGTCTTTTTCCTGATAGTTTTTTAGTGTCGACATCATTTTTTGATATGCTTTTAACAGCGGAAGATAATGTTCATGTGTTTTGGGCAAAACCAGCAATACCTCGGTTAAAGAAGCGGCAGCCCAGCCATTTCCACGCCCCCAAAAGAAAGGCGCATCTTTCCGGTGGTAAAACAAGCCATTCTCTCGTTGAAGACTGTCGCAGTAAATTTTTAACAATGAAGCAGCACGGTCGAGATATTTTTGCTCTTTGGTTGATTTAAACGCCTGAACCTGCAAAGAACCAACCATGTACATGTCATCAACCCAAAAGCGGGAGTAGGATGTTAAACCGTCTTTACGTACATTTTTATATTCATGGTCAGCCAACTCTTTTCCAATCTGCAAATATTTTTCGTTTCCTGTTTGCCTGTATAATTCAAATGGCCAGATTCCAAACACATTGTAATCAACATGTCCTTTCCGGTAATTGCGTTTGCCATTTACGTAAGGTTCAATTCCTTTTTCCATCTGCCGGGTTATTTCGCTATCGTCAGTGGCATCGCCAAATATAAGTGAACCATAGTAGGTACAAACCATTGCATAAAACCGGTACGATTTCTTTTTTGCCACATGATCTGTTATTCTTTTACCAATTTCAACCGGGTCTGTTTTAACCTGAATGTTTTGATTGTTACTATTTTGAGCTTTTACGGTAAGGCTAATTGATACGCTTAATGCCATGACAATTAAAAGCCCCGATATAATTTGTTTTTTCATATGATTAAAATTGTTTATTTATAAAGTATCATATGGAACTCCCGATGAATTTAATCATTCCCTTGTGTGTAATTTAGAATGCTAAAATTCATGCTCGTTTCATAATATTCTCTATTTGTAGATTCTGATTAGGTTCTCAAAATCAAGGAATAATGATTTCCCATTGTAACTAAAAATTAGTGTTTTGTCTTTTTTTTCTGCTTTTGCGTAAGGAGAATCATAGCGGTTATAGTTTTTATCTACTAAATTGCCATCAATCATAAAGTCTCCTCCAAATTTCAATTGGTAGGTTTTGCCATTCGACTGATAACTTAGTTCCAGTGTTTCCGCAGAAAAACTTACTTTATTGTTCTTAATCCTTTTTACAAAAGCTTCAAACGAACCATCTTCGGTTTTTGACCCAGCTTCTGTAATCCAAAATGTTTGTTTTCCTTTTTGAATGACATCGTCATTTGCCTTATCCCTGAATTCAAAATTATTGGCGCCAATAAATGCACAGTAGGTTTCGTCTTTTTTGCCAAACACATAATTTCGGTCGATGTAAGCCGTATCAAACTTTTCTGAAGGAAAATAAGCTCGTGTATAATCGAGCAAATCCATTTCCATCATTCCTTTTTTCTCCGGAATATTGTAAATAGAGAGGTTTACATTTTTATCCTGCATAGCGTGCGGAATATGTCCGTAACCCACCCAATAATTTGGCGATTGGTTTTCTACATCTTTTTCGATGGCGGGATGAGTATGAAAGATGCTAAAATGATTTTTAATGTTCATTCCAAAAATATGCTGCTGATCGCCGTAAGTTCCCGGATGATAACTCTGCGCGGTGTACATCGAGTAATCTTTTGTTTTGTAGGTGTAAGTAGTTCCTTTTTGAATGGCAACTCCATTGGGCTGAGGATTAAGCAACCGGATTAATGAAGGTTCCAGATGCAACCAGTCGATTACTTTTAAATCCAATATTTTAAACTCTCCTATAAATTCATTGGAAAACATACTACAGTTTCGAATGTGCTTCATGGAATTTCTCACAACTTCCGGATTGGTAAAAGCCTCCATTCCCCACTGCATCATCATACTTCTGGTGTCGGTTCCGTAATAGCCTTCTTTCTTTAGGTCTGAAATATCAAGTCCGTTGCTCTGCCTGATAATTACATCCGACGAATCTTTTGCAATCTCTGCGATTACCGGTGGCAAATCATATTTTTGTGTGGTCATCATTCCATACATCATTCCCGGACCTATTTCTTTACCGTCTCCCCAGAAATAATTTGTTAATCTTCCCAGTGTTGAGCCGGGACCACCTGTCCGATTATTTTTGTATGCACGGCCACTCACACTAACAAACATGGTATTTATATTTTGTGTGGCAACATCGTAAAAAAGCAAATCCATAATCATCCGGCACTTTATTGAAATTTCTTCTTCTGCAAAATCTATGAGATTGATTAGTGCACCAACATCTTCTTTATAATAAGTGCCTGAATAAAATTCAATAAAACCATAGTTCCAGCGCATCTCCAGCCAGTCGAGTATCCTTTTTCTGGCTTTTTCCATGTGTTGTTTTCCTGTTAATCCACTATTTGGGAAAACAATGTCAGGATATTTTTGCCCAATCAGATATTCGGCAGAAGCAAACAGGATTTGATGATTCTCACTCCAGTAGCACATTGAATTTTCGCCGGGCTCGTCCCACCAGTATCGGAAATTAAAAAGTACATCTTCAATTTTGTTTTTATAATCTTTCGGAATCTGGTTGCCGACTTCATAAAGAATACGAATGAGGTTGACCAATCTAAAATCTGAACAGTCGTATTCTCCTTTCACGTATTTCAGTGTGCCATCCAGTCGATTCCAGTTAATTTCGGTCGCGCAATTTGCTAATTCATACTGTATTTCATTGTGCTGTAAATCAATTTTTTCCGCAGGCCTCATGGGGATGAGCTCATAATTTGAAATGCGGATTAAATCAACAACGATGGTTATTGAAACTATCAAAAGCAATAATAAAAATATATGTTTGATTTTGAATTTCTTAGGCATGTTAATTCTGTTCATCTAAGTATTGTTCAAATTTTTCGAAAGAATTCATTTCAGCTTCACGCGCATTTGCCGATGTAATTCTAATTTCCATCTGTTTTGTTGGTATAGAAATTAGCAGGTATTGATTACCGTCATCAATTTCATTTTCGAAATCGCTGCTGTCAAAAAGAATGGCTCCCCCAATTTCAACTTGTTCGGCAGCAACATCTTCCGGATGAATTCCCCACGTTGCAATATAATTATCACTTTTCTTTACTTTAAGTTTTTTAAAATAGTTTATTCCGGTAACAAATTGAACCGATTCACCGGTTTGCGACGACGCTTCAACTGTCGCTTCACGCTTATCGGGAAAAACAGTCACCCTGACTAAAATAGTAACTTTCTCCCCTTTATACCGAACTCCTTCCGATACCATTTCCATATAAGATGAGTCCTCACCTTTTTCAACCCTGGCGGAACGTAAGGAAACCGGATGAAGCGGGACGACTTTTTTGCCATCCCAAAGTCTTACTCCCCCTAAACCAACAGTTTTTCCAACTTTGTAATAATCAGCTCCCCAACCATTGCGTTGCTCATTTTTGGAGGGATACCACTTTTTCTCCCGGATTTCCAGTCCCGGTTTAGCTTTCGAATAAACATCTATTGCTGCTTTTTTATTGAAATACAAACGAAATCCCAGCCATTGATTTTCAATTGCCGGTCCATGGTGTCCAAGTTTAGTAAAAAGATTTCCCGATTTTGATTCAACAAGAGTAAGATAGTTATTCCTGTCTTTTTTCAGATAAAGACTCACATCTGTTTTGTTTTGCGCAACACATTGTATTATAACAAAGAACATTATGGCAGATGAAAATATTCTCATAAAATAATATTCAAATTTATTTTTTGCTTGACTGAATATAAAAAAGTTGCTCCCAATTAATTTCATTATAAAATTATTTTATGGGAGCTCCCTTTTTTAACCTAAACCTATACTTATTTTGGTATGAATGTAAAATGAATAAACAGTGAAGTGTGAAACGGAAGTTGTTCCACAACGTCTAAACCTATTGCAATATTAAGTTCGTTTGCAGTTACTTTTTTAATAATAAACAGAGGCGACAAATCCAGGAAACCGATAAAATGCCCCTCTGAGAAAACCAGTCGTGCCACTTTGTTGTCACTTTCATTAAAATTGAAAGTAACTTGTTCCGGTGCCTGGGCTCCCGTAAAAACATTAAAAACATCAACGGTATAATCGTCATAATCCAATGTCCACGTACCGCTTGCAGGCGGAGTAAATGTTGATGCGCAAAGTGGAACTGTATTCAGGTCACTTGATGGAACTGCAATGGTTTCTGTTGCTGCACCAAAAAGAATACCTGCCAGGATAAGGCCATTTTTAGAATCTATTTTATATGCTCCGTCGGGATAAAAAGTATACTCATCTTCGTATTCATCTTTTAGCCCAAAAAATCGAAGTACTTCTTCAACCGATGAATTTTCAATTTTCAGGTCGTTGCTAACACTACCAGAACCATCAGCCCCCACTACATATCCTTTGCTTAATACCCATGTTTTTCCTTCAGTATTGCCGGGACCACCAGCCAGTAACTCTTCAATTGGGATAGCAACTTCAAATGACTTTTCTTTTGTTTTTTCGCCACCCGGACCCTTTACCGTTAATGTTACGGTATATTCTCCGCCACTTCCGTAGGTGTGAATTGGTTCCGTTTCAGTAGAAGTATTTCCGTCACCAAAATCCCAAAGGTAGGTGTCCACATTTGCAGATTTGACTTTCGTAGTTAATTCATACTCATTCAAGGTTCCGTAAAATTCAAATAAGGGAGGTTCCACTTCTTCTTTACATGATACCAAAATGCCAATTAAGAATACAAAAGTGACTATTTTGTATGTTGATATTATATTCTTCATAATTTTTCGTTTCTTCAATTATTTTTTTTTGTATAAACGGGCTTGTTATTTAACATCCCACCAAAGAGCAGTAGTAATTTTATTCGGCCCTTGTTGTGCAATTGCATTTGCAACATTTTCGGGGTTGGTGCTTAACTCATCGGTTCCGTAAATTAACCTCTTTGGAAAATAACCGTCGGTAACTCCCCGGGCCATATCTTCTCCGCGTTGTTCAATTACCGGATAATCCGTTCTTCTCATATTGCTGAATATTTCAGCAAAATTTGGAATTAAAGCAATCCAAACCTGTGTCGAAATTTGCTCAAACTTTTCTTCATCACTTCCGGTTAACATTGCTTCAGCTTCGTTGGTTAGAAAGGTTGTAATCTGGTCTTGTGGTACATTCCATTTTTCCATAGCCTTTTGAATTCCTTCCTGATAAAATGCATTTGCATCGCCTGTTCCAAGGCCAAACAGTGCAGCCTCTGCTTTTAGAAAAGCCACCTCGTCCGCACAAAGGAAATACGACGGCCTGTCTTTCGCATATAGCGCTTCAGCCGGATAACAGTACATACTTTGACTAAAAGCATTTCCGTGATCAAGATCAGTTAATCCATTCTTTATTCCGTAGTATTCTCCATTCTGATTGGCTTCCACAAAAATGGGGAGTCGCGGGTCGTTTGTGATTTTTAACCAGTTGACAAACAGTTCTCCCATTTTCCATTTTTCTTTTACCACAAATAAATTATACCAGGGATTGTTCAATTCTTCTACATCTCCTCCATCATGCTGAAGTTGGGCATTCTGTTCATTGGTTTCAATCAGCGGGTTAGATAAACATTCAGAAATTATCTGAGCTGATTTGGTAGGATCGATAAATCTTGCCCTCATCGCCAATCTTAACCGTAACGAATTGGCAAATCTCACCCATTTACTTAGGTCGTTTTCATACAAAGGATCAAAACCCGGATAAGCATCTTCAGGATTGGCTGATTTTAGTACATCGATGCTGCTTTTTAGCTTATCCAACATGTCGTTGTAAATAAACTCTTGTGAGTCGTAAGCCGGGTACAGGATATTTTTTCTTCCCCAGCCACCTTCGGTATATGGAATACTCCCGTATAAGTCGGTAAGCTTTGCAAAATTACATACACTTAGAATATGAACCAGAGCTAATTTTACTTCATTATGTGGATTCCCATCCTCGTCTTCATTTAACAGTATTATTTCATTTATATATTTTATCGGACCGGTAAACTTGCCCGTTAAAGTAGCATTGTACACAGGGTCGTTATAATCTTCATACCTGTCGGCCTGACGTCCTAAACCCGGAGAAACATACATGTGAGAATACTGAGACCCCATCCTTAAATCGAATGACCCCGGACTTTCTTCAATGGTAGATTTTACAGCGCTGGTAAACAGGAATTTATCATCGATACTGGTAACAGCGTTTGGATTTTCATTCATTTCAACCAATGAATTTTCACATCCCCAGTGCATTAAAAAGAGAAGTAAAACACTGAATCTTGTTATGATATATTTAATATTTTTCATTTTCATCTGTTTTAGTGTTCAGTGATAATTTAAAAATTAACTTTTAGTTGCATTCCAATTGAACGTGTGCCTGGCAGCGGAGAATGCTCGATTCCCGTGCCCACACTGCCGCTGCTAAAACCCGACTCAGGATCTGCGTAATTATTCGCACGGTATAAAAAGAACAAGTTGCGAGCTACCAGTGAAAGATTGGCATTCTTGATGGGCGTTTTTTTAATAAGGCTTGATGGTAAGCTATACCCCAAAACAACTTCACGCATACGTACATTTGTAGCATCTAATACAAACTCTTCACCAACCGACATGCTATACGGGTTTGTATAGTAAGTATATGGTGCCAGAGGTATTTCATTGGGTTCTCCGGTGTTAATATTTATCCCGTTAATTATTGGCCCGTCAGGTATTACTCCATCAATTGCTGAACCGTCTGCATTATGGGTTGCATACCATTCTTCCCTGCCCTGCAAAGTTTCAGCATGCGTACCGAAAGTGTATTGATAATACTTACTGCCGGAAATAAAATCACCTCCAAGCTGGAAATCGATAAGAAAACTCAGACTCAGATTTTTATACTCAAATTTATTACTAATACCACCGGTAAAGTCCGGATTAATATTTCCAACTTTCTCTATTTCACCTTTAACCGGATTTCCATTATCATCCACATAAATGTCTCCGAAATCATCTCTTAAATAAACATTTGAATAAATTGAACCAAACGGTTCTCCTGGTCTTGCTTCAATATTCAGAATACTAAAAAAGCTGGTTAGTCTTAAATTTTCCAAATTTTCGTGTAAGGAAATAACTTCAGAATAATTTTTAGCGGCATTTATTGAAACATCCCAGTTAAATCCTCCGTCATTCTGAATGATACCTGCGTTCAGAAGCATCTCCATCCCGGTGTTTTTTACTTCACCGGCATTTACAACTTTACTGCTGTAACTACTTGTACTTGGTATGTCGATGGCCATAATCTGGTTTTGAGTCCGGTTATTGTAGTAGGTGAAATCGAGTTCTACCCGGTTGTTAAAAAACAATAGGTTAGCACCTACCTCCCATGATTCGGTAATTTCAGGTTTCAAATCAGAGGTTGCCAGTGCTCCAATCGTTCCCAACGGATAAGCGTAATTTGACTGGTTAAAACCGTAATACTGATTGGTGCGGTAGGGACTGGTATCATTCCCTACTTTTCCATACGATCCGCGCAAGCGACCGGCAGAAAAAAAGTCGGAATCAATTCCAAAAGCCTTTGTAAATAAAAAGCTTAAGTTTTCGGAATGATAGAAATAAGAATTATTCCCTTTAGGTAAGGTTGATGACCAGTCGTTGCGAAGGGATACATCAAGATACAACCATTGATTGTATGTTATCGATCCTAATGAGTATGCAGAATATACTGCCTTCTCCCCAAAACCAAGACCAGTTTTATATTCATTTGCATTGCTAATATGATAGAGATCCGGCGCATTCAATGCAGTACCACTCTGACTCAAGTTATTGTATTTTGAATAACGATAATTACCTCCGGCACTTAAGCTTGCAGAAACTTTGTCAAATAAATCTTTATTAGCATTGAACATAAAATCAGAATTCCATTCAATATTATTAGCCAGAATATTTGACAGACCTCCCAAAATATTTAAACGAGGTTCAGAACTTCCGGGCGCAAAATGTTCATGTGTAGTAAGATTGTTATAATCTATTCCGGTTTGAACTTTAAGATTTAACCAGCTTAAAAAATCAATTTTGGTGGAAAGGAAGCTGATAACATGGTGTTTCTCATCATTATTTTTCAGGTTATTCAGCGTCCAGTAAGGATTGTTTGAAGCCGGTTCATCCTGAAACTTTAATTCATATCCATTTGCATCAACCGTATTGTTTTTTAAATCTTCCAGCCGCATATTTCGAGGCATAATCGTAAGCATCCACATTGCATTTCCGGCTGATTCCTGCATATAAACGCGGTTGTCTACAGTTTGATGGATATAGGAAATCTTACTGTCGATTTCCACTTTTTCACCTACTTTCATTAATCCGCGCATATTTATTACCTGGCGTGCTAAATCATTATTTGGTGATATTCCTTTACTGCTGACATTTGTAAGAGAAAGGATAAAATTTGCGTTATCGTTTCCGGCATCCAGTGTTAAAGAATTTGTAGAAGTCCCCCCGTTTCTGTAAAAGTCTAAAACGTTATTGGGTTGAGGTGTAAACGGTACTTCCTTTCCGGCAAAATTAGGTAACAATTGTCCATCCATTTTAGGACCGAAGCTAAGGGTCCAGAAAGCGCTTTTATTTGGCATATTTGTACTTTCATCAATGGCCGGGTACAATCCCATCAATCCGGCGCCATAAGTATTTTGTAATTCGGTGTATAAAACAGGCTGGTCGATTGTATAATTGGAACTGTATGAAACGCCAAAACCTCTGCCTCTTCCTTTTTTAGTGGTTATGAGGATAACACCATTGGCACCTCTTGAACCATAAGCTGCGGATGCTCCGGCACCTTTCAAAACACTGATTGATTCGATATTTTCAGGATCAATCTCGCTCATTGCATTTCCCATATCTTTATAAGAAATACCTCCATTGGGATTGTTTCCGTCACTCATAGGCACACCGTCAATTACAAATAACGGGCGGTTTGAACTCGACAGGGAAGACACTCCGCGCAAAACTACACGGCTTGAACTACCAACACCCCCGGCGGTTTGTGAAATTCTTAACCCGGCAACTTTCCCTTTCAGAGAGTTGATCATGTTGGTTTCCTTGGCCTGGTTAATTTCTTTACTATTTATTGCAGTTAATGAATAGCCTAAGGATTGTTTTTGCCGGTTAATATTAAGTGCTGTTACAACGACTTCCTCCAATGCCGCAACATTTTCTTCCATCGTTACATCAATTACACTTTGTCCTGCTACCGGAATTTCTAAGGTATTCAATCCAACAAAGGAAAATTTGAGTATGGCATCATCCGAAACATTTGTAATTGAATATTTTCCGTTGGTATCTGTAATCCCTCCATTCGTGGTTCCTTTAATTACAACGGTAACTCCGGGTAGTGGATCGCCTGCTTTGTCGGTTACGGTTCCGGTAATGTTCTGCTGTTGCCGTGAGTCAGCATTATTCGCAATTTTTGAAATTGCAATGTAGCGGTCAATTATTTTGTAACTGTATCCCGTGTTTGCTAAAATATCATCTAATATCTCAGAAATCTGCGCATTTTTATAATTTATATCAAAATGTTTTTCTAAGATATCGTCATCGTATTTTAACATGAAGTAGTATTCTGTTTCTGTCTCCACATGGGCAATGAAATCCTTAAAAGTTACATCATTCATTGAGAGGCTCAATTTTGAAGATTGCCCATAAGAACTCGCATAGGTTTGAATAGTTAAAACAAATATCAGTAATACCGTTATTTTCATTACCTTAATTAGTTTAGTCCGGCCCCAATATTTAAGGGCATTTTGGTTTTTTTTCATACATTTGTTATTGGTGAATGATTAGCTGGTAAAGCAATTATTTATCGCATGTTGGTTTGTGTTAGCGCACAAACTTATTTAGCAACAGACTGAAGATATTGGTAGTATTTTCGGTCTGTTTTCTTTTTTAGGAAGTATTCAATTTTAGCATAATATTTTTTTGACTAGTTTATTTTATCCCAATATATTAGTGTAGGTTTATTGGCACGAGGAATAATTTCGTACTTAAAAACAGTAGTAAGTTTAAATACTTCAAGAATCTGGTCGATGGGTTTATTTTTCAAAATTGTTCCAAAATATCTTTCATCTCCAAGTTCCTCACTTCGTATTATAATTTCAACATTATACCACCGCTCAATAAATTTGGCAATGTCTTTTAATTTTTCGTTTCTAAACGTTACCAACCCTTCTCGCCATGAAGTATAAATTCCTGTATTAACTTTTTGAACAATCAACCTGTTTTCATCCTTTGCATAACTGGCATTTTCTCCGGGTTTCAATTGTGCAATTTCCTTTCCCGTTTTATCCATCACACTTATGCTTCCCTCAACCAGCGTGGTACTGAATTTTTCTTCGTTAGGATATGCTTCAATATTAAACGATGTACCATAAACCTTGATATCCAAAACTTTTGACTTTACTGTGAATGGATGTTCTGTGTCTTTCTCAACATCAAAAAATGCCTCACCTTCAAGAAATATTTCCCTTTGCCCCCGGCTAAAATCAGCGTTATATTTTATTTTACTTCCTGAATTTAACAGGACAAAACTACCATCAGGTAATTTCAGTTCCGTCATTTGCCCCAGGGGAGATTTTACCGTGTATTTTGCCTGATATATTTCCTGGTTGGAAGCAGAATTAAAATAAACGTATGAGATAACGCCGCCCAGTCCAATTAACAAAATAAAAATAGCAGCCTGTGCCATTATTTTCCTGAACCTGTTTTTCTGTTTTTCTCTTTCGGCAACTTTCAGGAAATTTTTATAGGCCACATCTTCATTTTCCGATGCCTTTTCCGTAAGAGCCCATATTCTTTTCCAGTTGGTAAATTCTTCTTTGTTTTCAGCGCTTTCGTCTATCCACGACAAAACAGCTTTTCTTTCTTCAGGAGAAGCTTCTCCTTTCAGGTATTTCAGAATCAGTTCAAAAGTCATTTTTGCGTTTTATTAATTAAGGTACGTGCTCACACATAAATACCCTGTATCCGAAATTGTATTTTTTTAAATTGATGTTTTATAAAGAACAAAGGAGTGCTATCAGAATACTTAAAAATTCTGCCAGGCTCTTTCTTAGAAATTTCAATGCGCGGGTTATGTTGGTTTCAACCGATTTTATGGCTATTCCCAGTTCATCTGCTATTTCGCGGTTCTTTTTTCCTTCGTATCTGCTTTTTATGAAAACCATCCGACAGCGTTCAGGTAAGTTCTCAATTGCCCGGTTCACTGCTTCTTCCAATTCTGAAAACTCAATGTTGTCGAAATCGTATGATTTTAAAATATTTTGGGAAAGAATCATTTCCCGCTTTTCAAAGTTACTTTTTACCTTTTCATGTCTGAGGTAATCCAAACATTGCGTACGTGCTGCGGTGTATAAGAATGAATGAATTCCGTTTTCGGTTTGTACTTTTTTCCTGTTTAACCAAAGCTTCAAAAACGACTCCTGGGCAATATTCCGGGACATATCCAGATCAAAAATGAATTGGTTGCAAAAACCAACAATGCGGTTATAATTTGCTTTAAATATCTCCTGGAAAATCCTTTCATCTCCTGATTTAAAAAGCAAAAATTTGTAGGATAGTATTTCCCGGTTATCTTTTGTCAATTGTTTGCGTTAGTAAATTGACTATAAATTTAAATAATAAATTAAAGTTCAAAACATTTATGTAAAATGGAATGTTTCTAAATGAAAGAAACAAATCAACAAGTACATAACCACCTACCGACTACCTAGTTACAATCAAAACCCAACCCAGGTTCCAACTCCGAATGGGAAAATATCCGTTTTTTTTGATTTGCTGTATATCGGAATTTCTTTTTTGTTACTTTATACATCCTTTAGATAAAAATGGGGCAACAATAAGGAAAAGATTTAAATAAAACACAAGCGTTTACTCAAAACTGTTTGTTATAAAAGTTGACCGTAATAAAAAACGGAGCAGGTTCCGTTCGCACACCCCTATTTTAATAATTCGCCATCGAGTAATATTTTACCCACATGCCAGCAATTCTCACTGTATTTCTCCGGGTGCTGATCAAAATCTTCCTTTTTGGTCAGTATGCTTCGTTTGTCAAATGGTTCTGCAATTACCTTAAAAACAACCTGGTGCTCTTTGTTTTCCAGTTTATCAATAATTACAAAATTCATTCTCCTGTAGGTACAATATTTGTCAAACCGGGAGAGCGTATCCCGCGGTTCGCCATCTATTTCCACGGCAACTTTCCCTGCATCGGGTCCCATAATATCATACACTCCAATTGCTGTCCCTTTAAAATGAACAGCTATTGTTTCGCCCGTGTAACAAGTTCTTCCCACATGGTCGAGAAAACGACCAAATCCGTTAAAGCGTTCATCATCTTCTACAGGAATTATTTCCCAGTTATCGCTTAACTCCGCATTTGTAAAATCCAGCATCCTGGTGTCTGAGAAATATTCCGGATTGACAGGTTTCGAAACCTTGTGCTTTTTTGCTTTTGCGGTCTTTTCCTTCTTTATTGTGTCAAAAGAACGGGCAAGAACTGTCTTATAAATTTTGTGTCCGGTTTCAACATAGGGATGCACCCTGTCGGGACAAAAAACAGGCACTCCGTTTACTTCTTTACTATCCGGGTTGGAAAAGATTAATTTGCCTTCCTTTACTTGTTGAGCGACTTCAAAACCAAAATTCACGCTGGGAATTCCGTATTTATCAGCTACCTTTTCCATCGCCTGTGCAGATTTCGGTAATTGCCCGTTGGTTTCAGTTTCCAGGAAATCACCTTTAATGGTGTAAACAAAACAAATATCGACATACGGATTATCTTCCCATGTTTGGCGTACAATTCCTTCCATTGCCCTGATCACCCTTTCAGACGCTGCACCATCATCATTCACGGCAAACTCAACAAACAATAAATCGGGTTTGAACCTAAGTACATGCTCATGTAACCTGAAAACACCAAAGTTGGATCCTGTACCGCCAATCGCAGCATGAATTTCTTCAAACTTTGCCAGGGGAAACTTCTCTTTCATCCATTCCAAAGAATAAACGCGCCACCCGGCCTGAGCAGTAATGCTTCCTCCCAGGTAAGCCACACGAATAGATTTTCCTTTTTGAATCTTACTAAAATAATTGGGCAAACCTCCCCTGGCATTTAATTCCTTTGAAGTGAGAATACCTGAATTCTCCAACGCCGAAGCAACAAAAGAGACAGCTACAACCAGTAAAATGGTATATAAAAATTTCCGGAAAAGAGTATTGGTTTTCATTGTTATTGTTTATTCAGTTTCTCTAAAATAACCATACTAATTAGAACGATATCCTGTACTGTCCTGAATAAGCTTTACACTTTAACCAAGTCAGGCACACAAATAATCATCAGATAAATTTCCGGTTGCTATTTTATTTTTCCGGTTGGATTTTTGGGCGGGATAAAAAAAATTGTCCGGGGAAAGTGTAAAATCATCTGCGGAATAAGAAAAATGGTCTGAGGAAGAGGAAAGATTACCCGGGGGCATATAAAAGCTCCGGGGGAATTGGTACATCTGCCCCGGGGAGAATAGAATCAAGGGTTTGATAAAAATTTTTCCCGGTTAGAACCGGAGGAAAATAGACGGGAATACAACCCAGGCCTGCGAAGTAAACGAGATTAAAAAGGAGCCTTTCTTCCGGCTGCAAAGATAAAGGAAACAAGGACCAGCGTAAATACCATATTAGTAAAGGAGAAAGGGTTGTTTCATAAATTTACAGGAATTCAACTGGAAGTTGCGGCGCATGCTTTGCCTCTGTTTCAAAACACCGGTTACGGTGCACCTGTTTTTTGTGTGGTGCTTCGTCCCCGGCATAAATGCCGGAGTTATTACTGTCAAAGCTTGCAGAGGTTTATATTTGGAATGACATGATTTGTAGGTAATCCGTCTTGGAATCCAAACCACAAGTAATTGAACCATACAAAACCCTGTAGGGTTCGATAAAATAGCCCCCGGTTTTAACCGGGGGAAAGAATATCATACAACTCAGGCCGGCGACGTGAACCGGATTGAAAAGGCGCCCTTCTTCCGGCTGCAATAACAGACTAAACATAAGAACCATCCGTACAAATCTAAAATCAGTGTATGGGTTAACGAAACGAATGGGGTTAGGGTAGTTGGCAGTTCTGTTAGCGGCGCATGGCTTGCCTCTGTTTCAAAACATCGGCTGCTGTGCGCCTGTTTTTTGTGTTGTTGCGTCATGAGGCTGTGAAAAAAAATAAAATTGGACAGCCTCATTTTTTCGTCGCAGTTATTACCCAGTCATAAAAAAGTTATCCGGGAGATTTCAATATAGCTTTTGTAACACTTTAACGTGTTTCCCCAAAAGGACAAAATCCCCGGATAACTCTTTTTCTATTACTTCATTATTCTTAACTATTCATCAACATAGGCACCCCAGAATTCAATTTCTCCTATATGCAAGATAGATCCGCCCGACCAATTTGCATCACAAACAAATCGAATATATCTAAAAGGGGTACCTGTATATTGAGGAAGGATATCATATTCCAAACCGTTCTCTGTTACATATGCTATATCTTCATCTGTAACCTCTGCCGCTGTTGTTGCTCCTGAAGGAGGAATACCATCACAAGTACAAATTTGTGTCCAATCATTTTTCCACTCATCGGTACCGCTTACTTCTTCCCACTCTGTCCAATAAGCAAGGCTTTCCAATTTAGTGTCGAAGTCATCAATTCCCTTTGGAGTTTCGTTTGTCGCCCAAATTTCATAATACTTAGGATTTTTTTCCTGCATGCATAAAGTAGCTCGATGCCAAAGTTTATGTCTGCTTAACTGACAGGATTTCCCCAAATCTATTGTAAAATAAATAGGGTAAACCTCTGCGTCCTCTACTTCATCGGTAAAGTCAGCAAGATAATTCCCGGGCCTTGCCGAATGCCAGTATGCGCCTTCGCTTGTATAGTTCTGATCCCACATATCACTAAAAGCGTGTGCAGCATTTTGTTGATTAGGAGCATCACCTCTCCAGTATATAGAGCCATCATCGTATCCAAACCGGCTCCAAATATCTGTCCCATCGATTTTCCCCCACAATTGTTCTTCATATAATGGTGTTAATGTTGTATCAAGCATTCCGGAATAATTCTCCCATCGGTCGCGTACCTGTATTTGAAAATCAGTTTCCCTGGAGTCGAATCCACGGAAAGAATATTCCCCGTCGGCTTCATTGCTGTAATAGGTATAATCAAGGTTATAATCGCCAACCGAATCTTTTGCGAACACCATAATACCTACGTCTGCCCTGGATTCATTCTCCCATGTTACATACAAACCACCAAATGTTGCGCTTACTTTTGTCGATTGGATAATCAAATCAACCGGTGGTGTTAAAGGTTGTACTTCTACGAATACAGGCTCCGATTCGTTTTTACTTTTATCAATAGCAATCAGCTGAACCGTGCGTATTTCAGTGTCCGGAAATCCTTCTATCTTAATGGTATCGGTATAGGCAGAAGAATAGGCCTCTAATTCTTCGCTATCAGTAGAGAGTGAGTAAACGGCTTTTACACCAAGCAGATCATCGTCAGCGGGCAAGGTATATGTAATAATCGCTCCGCCTGCTGTGTTTTCAACCTGAGCATCTGTTACCACCCCCGGAGCAACATTATCAGACACCTCACTCCAATCCTGGGCTTTTTCACATTGAAACAGGAAAATTGCTGCTATTAAAACAATTGTGTTTAATATTATTTTTTTCATGTGTTAATATTTATTACCACGACACGAGTATCAAAACACAAGCCTTATATTATCGTTTTGTGTAATGAAAATTTTATCATGGTCGTTTTATTTGATTAAATTTTTTAAAATAAATGTCCATATATTTCGCTGTCGCAAATTGATTCTCTCTGAACACCTCGTCGCTAAAGGAAGCAGAGACAATCAATCCGAACCCTTTAGGGCTGAGGTAAACAAATTGAAATTCAACACCAGTGATCATATTCTTAAGTTTATACGAACATCCATTATATTTTCTTACCATCCCGGATTTTGAACCAGGTTTTGATTTTTTAAAAGATTCCCCTGCCGTAAGGGCCACAAATAATCTTTCATTTCAAAACTTTGTTCATTAAACAGGGTTTGCACCTGATAAAAACCTTCTGCATCCTCTTCCAAAACATCAAATCCCTGAATGGGGGTGTTCATGTATTCTTCTGCCAGTTTCCATCTTCTTAGGTCCCAAAAGCGAATGCCTTCAAAGGCCAGTTCAATCATTCGTTCCTGCCGGATAATTTCCCGCATACCATCCCGGGAAAGTGGTTTGCTTGCATTGTTTGAATAATTCGCCCAACTGGCAACCACACCTTCCAGGCCTGAACGGGCCCGAACCAAATCAATGTATTCATACACTTCATCATCCGGGGCAGCTTTTACTTCATTTAAAGCTTCGGCATACATCAAATATAAATCTGCCAGTCTGATTACCGGGAATGCATAACGATTATAGGATGGTGCAGTATTATCATCATCCAAGGCAGTAAGCCTGCTGCATACTTTTTTTACCAAATAGCCGGTACTGGAATGTTTTGCAGGTATATGGCTTCCAGCCTGTCCGTACCTCAACTGGATAACTTTCATCGATTCATCGGAAAGCGCTCCGTTCCCGTAAATGGTACTTCCATCGAATGAAATGGAGCCGTAAAACCGGGGTTCGCGGTTAAAGTGAAGCCGGCATGTTTCATAACCCTCTTCGATATAGTAGCTGTGCGCCGAATCTCCTTCCATAATTTCATACAGATCAATTCCTTCCCACTCTTTGTCTTCATCAATCGGCACCCCGTTTTTGGTATAAAATTGTTTTACTACATTTAGAGTGGGAGCGTTACATAGAAGTAAACTCCCTGTTTTATGGTTTGCATTAAATGCAGGATAACTCACCCTCTGTATTGGGGTTGAACTGGATGTACAGCCCCAAATAATTTCGTCATTCCATTCTTCTGTTACGGCTCCTCTTACTCCCATGGAAAGGGTCGTTGCTTCACTTAACTGAGAAGCAACAGAAAGTGTGGAAAAATCGAAAAGCTTATTCCCTGCCTGATGGGCAATATCAATTGCTTCCTGCAGGGCGGTTGCCGCTTTCTCCCACTTGACAGCATCATAATCGGTTGAAAATAACTGTACGCCTCTGGAATCGGTAATACCAGTGTAATCCGAGTTCCCGTTAAACAGGGGACTGGCGGCCAACGTTAACGCTTGTGCTTTTACAGCTGCTGCCATCGGTTGAGTTGCCCTTCCCAAATCATCCGTTATATTATCGATTGTAAGGGGAAGGTCAACCATGGCAGAATCGAGCAAATTAACAATATAATCCACCACGTCATCCACCGGGTCACGGTACACCATAACCCCTTCTGTTCCGGTGCTGATTTCCATATTCTCGTCAACAATAGGAATAGGCCCGTACATCCGCAATAACCAAAAATGAAAATAGGCTTTCAGAAATTTTGCTTCAGCAATCCATTGTTTTCGTTCCCATTCTTCCATATCCTGCGGGGTATCAATATTTTCAAGAAATATATTACAATCCCTGATAGCTGTCCATAAGGTTTTACCTCCGTTTAACTCGTATGAATCCTGTTGACTTGCCCAATAATTCCCAATAGGAGATTCTGTACCCTGATTGCCCCTGGCGATTTCCCACATTTGTGGATTAACAGTGCTTTCATCCACACCATCAAATAACCAGGTTTCATCAGAACCATAGAACCCGGGATTGGTTCCCGGAGATGCAATATTGGGTAGAAAACCATAACAGCCGTATAAATAGCCTTCGGCCTGGTAACGTTTTGTAAAAGCATTGTCCACCGTGGCAATGTTATCGGGAACAACATCCAGGTAATCACAGCCAGCCTGTGCAAACAATATAAATACGACCAAATATTTTAATATGCTAAATTTTCTTTTTTTCATAACTTTTAGAATGCTACGTTAATACCCAGGTTAATAACTCTTTGTAAAGGATAGCCTAAACCGTTGCTCCCCATTTCAACATCCCATATTTTAAAATCACTGATTTTAAACAGGTTTGTCCCGCTCACATACACCCGGCAGGTTTTCAGGTTCAATTTATCCGTAACTTTTTGGGGTAAGGAATAACCAAATTCAAGGCTCTTCAGCCTCAGGAAAGCACCATTCCGCATAAACCATGAACTGGCTACCGTATTGTTTTCGATTTCATAATTTGACAACCGGGGCCATACCGCATATGGGTTTTGAGACGATTCAGACCAGTAATCGTCAGCAATAAACTGAGCTAAACCGGTTTCCAAAATTTTTCCATCGGAGGTTGACTCCACAAACGGGGACATTGTACTGGCGCCAATCCAAAATGAAGAGCGTGCCGAACCCTGGAAAAAAAATGAAAAATCAAAATTTTTGTATCCTGCCGACAAACCAAAGCCATAATTAATTTCAGGTGTCGTCGGTAAGCCAAGCGGTACCTTATCGCTGGAATTAATAACACCATCGCCATTCATATCTTTGTATTTTATATCACCGGGGCCATATTCACCGAAATCCTGTCGTGCAGAATTTTCCACATCGGCAGCGTCGATAAAGAGCCTTTCAGCATAATAGCCCCAGGTTTGTTTGATTGGCCTGTTAATCTTTGATTTCCAGGGGATATCGGAATAATCGGGTTCTTCGTACTGTTTATAAAGCGATCTGGCGTATGTGAAGTTAGCCCTTCCCACCAACCAGATACCGTTTCTGAAAGTCTGATTATAATCGGCCGAAACATCAATGCCTTTACCGGTTGCTTCCCCGACATTTACGGTTGGCGTGTCCCAAAGCCCCATGGTTGACGGAATATCAGCCCTTTCCTGCAGGATGTTGGTACGGTATTCGTGGAATAAATCAGCATTAATATCTATTTTGCCGTTAAACAAGCCCATTTCAATTCCGAGATTGGATTTATAGGCGATTTCCCATCCAATGTTTGAATTGGCATAATTATTAATACTGGTTCCACTGCGTGAATAGCCATAATCATAACCGGAAGTAAAACTATTGCCCCCTTCTATTGTAACATCCGATAAATAGAAAAACCTTTCAGTGCCAATATCATCGTTCCCTACTAATCCGTATGTTGCCTTTATTTTTAGTTTATTGATGATATTTTTCAGATTGTTCTGCCAGAAGGTTTCATTACTTGCCATCCAACCCAATCCAAATGAAGGAAAGAATCCCCAGCGGTGACCTTTGTCAAATTTTTCAGAGCCATTGTAGCCAAAGTTAAATTCAGCCATGTATTTGGCATCGTAGGCATAGGTAAACCTGCCTGATAAACCTAGGTTTCGTTCCGGTAGTGACTCAGAAAGCGTACTGGCGTTTGCTGTTAAGGCATTTCTCGCCATACCAACCAACATTCCGCTTATATCATTTTTCCCAAATTGCTTTTTGTATGCAAGAGATGCTTCTGAATAAAAGGTACTGGTAATGGTTTTATTGCCTGGCTCGTAACTCAGATATTCTGTACCATCCTCTGTATTCAATTCGGTTAAATTGTAGATATCGGTATACCTGTCGTAGCTTCCAACACTGTAATAAAAGGGTTGATAAGCCCGTTCCACATCAAAAAAGGAATAACGTTGTGTATTTCCTAAAATTCTTCCGGTCAGGCCGTCAATCCATTGCCCAAAATCCTGTTTTAATTCAAACTGGGCCATCATTACCGATTCACTCGATTCTTTATAGCCTGAAACCAATTCGGCATAAGGATTCAAATAAGTACCATCTCCATCATTCCCAAAAAGGATGTGTTGCTCGTAAGCGTACGTTTCGTCCGGTTCATAGTAGGCCGGAAAACGGGCCGGGCTTACCCGCAACATTTTCTTATACATAGCACTACCTCCGGTCATCGGCCCAATATAATCTTCAAATGTTCCATGTACCCTGACAACTGCTTCGGTAGATTTTGTTAAATTGATATTGATATTGGAACGGATAAGATATTTTTTTAAATCGATGTTTGAATTAAAATTATTTCTTTTATCCACATCCAGAATTCCATTGTCCTGCGAGAAAGATCCTGCAATATAATACCTTGCTACTTTACCACCACCTGAGATATTCAGGTTGGCACGTTGATTAATTGACAAATCCTTAGTCAGCATATCCATCCAGTCAACTGCCGGATAAACATACGGATTGGTTTGGTTAATGGTATTTTCAATTTTTGTGTTTGAATACGTATTTGCAGCCAAGGGATCCCGGGTTTTTGCCGCTTCGTTGGCCAGTTTCATATAGATAATCGGATCCGCCATTTGAATTTCCTGAGTGGGTGATGAAAATGAATTTTCGAACCGTACCGATACTTTCATTTTTCCTTCTGTTCCCTCTTTTGTGGTTACCAGAACAACACCATTTGCCCCGCGTGCCCCGTACAAAGCCGTTGCTGTGGCATCTTTTAATATTGAAAAACTTGCAATGTCATCAGGGTGTAACCGGGAAAGGTCATCACTGGATACTTCAACATTATCAACCAGAATCAGGGGGTCAACCTTCCCTGTTCCAAAGGAAGTAACTCCACGAATAAAGAATTCTGCATTATCTTCACCCGGCTCCCCACTGGTTTGATAGGAAATTACACCGGACATTCTCCCCGCTAAAGCTGTGGTAAGGTTACTTGAAGGAACCCTTAATTCGTCGGTTTTAACGGTTTCTATTGAAGAAATTACACTTTCCTTTTTTTGTTTTCCAAAGGCCACAATGGTAACATCTTCCAGTTCCTGTGTTTTGGGTTCTAATTGTACATTGATTTTTGTCTCGTTACCTACATCAATCACCTGGCTTTCCATCCCGATAAAGGAGAAGACCAGCCTGTCGCCGGAATTGGCCTCAATGCTGTATGTACCATCATTGTCGGTAATAACCCCTCTTGTGGTTCCTAAAATGGTTATGGTTACTCCGGGCATGGGTTTGTTGTCGTTGTCGGTAACTTTCCCTTTGATTTTGTTTTGCTGTTCCAATTTATTATTGCCGGGAGACTCCAGGATTATATCATTGGTTATAGGATCTTTTTTCCCTATTACGATCTGCCGATCATAAATCCGGTAGGTTTTATCTGTCAATTTAAAAACTTTTCGGAGTATTTTATCAACAGTCTTATTGGAAACATCGATGCTAATTTCTTTATCCAGATCGATCAATCCATCATAATACACAAAAACAAATTCGCTTTGATTCTCAATTTCTTCGAATAATTCTTTCAAAGTAGCATTTTTTAGATGGACAGATAATTCGGTATTTTGTGAATACCCGTTATTGCCCAGTAAGGTTGCTGTTGAAATCAAAACGAATAACAGACATAATTTCATAGTCAGTAGTAATTTTTTTGCGCTATCATTGCTGATAACACAAAACACATTTTTTTTCATAAATTTGTTTTGGTTTTAATTTGCACTTAATAAATTTCTGATTGCTGTTAAAACTTTAGGCAGATTATATTCCCAGTATAATCTGTCTTTTTTAATTTTGGTTTACATAGGCATTTAATTTTTATTTCATAGAAATGATAATTTTTCCTTCGTTTTCTTCGATTTTAACAGGGGCTGTAAAACATATTGCCTCAAGAACCTGAGTGAATTCCGATTTCAAATCGAGTTTTCCGGAAATCGTTAGCTCTTCAGTTCTTTTATCTTTTGCCTGAATATCTACATTGTAATACCTCGATAAAGTAGCAGCTATACTTCCAATTTTTTCGTTGTTACAAAACATTAGGCCATCTTTCCAGGCGATGTATTCTGAAACGTTTATTATTTTCTGCGTAATTTCTCCTGATGAATGATGCAGAATTAATTGCTCCCTTTCTTCCATCATTATTTTTTTTGATTTTGCAACTGCCTGCACACTACCTTTTACCAATACAATACTACACTGATCTTCGTCTTTGTATGCTTTAACATCAAATTCGGTTCCTAAAACCTCAACCTGCACCTTATCGGTAACCAGATGAAATGGCCATTTATCGTTATGTGTAACTCTTAAAAAAACTTCTCCTTCAACATATATTTCTCTTTTCTCCTTCGAGAAAGACACCGGATATATTACTCTACTGCCCGAATTCAAATAAATCTCGGTACCATCTGACAACGTTAGGGAGGAACGTTTTCCGTAAGGAACAACAAGTTGGTTAAAACGCTCTTCTGTTATTTTGTCTTTTTTTGCTTCTTGTTTTATCGAAACCGAATCAATTAAAACCTCACCTTTGGGTGTATATGAAATCGAAGGTTCTTTTGATTGTATCGTTTTAGTGGAGCGGTCAGCCAGAACAAGTTGCACATCTTCTTTTTCTGAACTTTGTTTAACTAACGACTTGTAATCTATTGCGCCATCATTTTTTAACAAAATCCCAATTATTCCGCCAACACCAAGCAGAAGAAAAATGGAAGCAGCCAGCATCCATTTGTTCAGGCGGCTTATTTTCGGATTTGGCTCATTGATTTCTGTCCCGATGCTATTCCAGATTTCAGCTATTTCTTCTTTTCCAATGTTTCGGTTTTCGTTTTGAAGCCTTTTAACAACGTATTTCGCTTTTTCAAATTCTTCTTTTAAAAATGGATTTTCAGTTATAAAAAGGTTCCAATATTCATCGGACGCAGGGTTTGGTTTTTTTACCCACCCTATAAATTTATCGTCGGTTAGTAATTTTTGAAATTCTACTTTTGAATCCATTCTGCTTAGATAAAGGTGTTTATTAACTAAAGAGAAAAGCTGTGGTTTTGTAACCAGTATTTTTTATTTTTTTAATAAAAAAAACAGAAGCTTAACATAAGCTACTGAATTTAAGCATGTAACCAAGAAGACAATCAAGGGTTTTATGATTGTAGAAAGCGAAAATTAACGGGAAGTGACCCTGAATCCACAAAAAACAGAGGACTATCTTTTAAAAATTGAGAATAACAGAATGATATTGTCATCTTTTAAATTCTCCCTGAGTTTTAAAATTGACCTGTAGATTAAGTTTCGTGCTGTTTGATAGTTCAGATTGAGGACTTTTGCCAGATCGTTGTAATCAAATTCAAGGACATATTTTAAATAAATTGCTTCTCTTTGCCGGGGGGTAAGGCTATTTAAGGCTATCTGCAAAACATCCGGATGATTTTCATCTGTACTTTTTTCTTCTTCTGCCAAATCAAAATTAAATGCCAATTGTTCAATATTTATCAGCTTGCCGTTTTTCTCTTCCTCTGTTTTTTTGAAAATGATACGCTTAAGCGATACCATTAAATAAGGCATGATTTTGTTGGTGAGTCCTAATCCCGAGCGTTTGTTGTATAGGTCGATAAATAAATCCTGAATGCAGTCTTTTATCAGTTCATGATTGGAAGAAAAGCGTGCTCCGTAAGAAGATAAATCTGATACCGATTTCTCGTATATCAGTTTAAATGCTTCTTTGTCGCCTGAAAGAAAGTTTTTCCATAATTCTTCGTCAGATTGCATACACAAAATCTTTTGACAATTGCAAAACTAAAAAAATTTTAATTTTTACCTGTGTAACGAATTCACCATAAGATTACAGATTAACTGTCTGCATAAAGAACAGTATTTTTTGTTAAACAAAATAATTCCGGATTCACAAAAAATGGATTTATTAGAATTTCCTGAGAAGTATAAACTTTTGTATTTTAAGTCCAGGCTGTTTTTTTATGTATATCACTTATATTGAAGTGTATTGCTGTTTTCCATAACCTTGGTTGTTGTGCTTTTCCAATCCTTTGTCCAATGGATACATGAGTTGCGCCAACTTATTTTGGCTTTTACTGAGAAGGATATAACACGAGGCTGACATTGGATAGTCTTTATTTACTCTAAAGTTATAAAAACGAAAGCACCTCCATCTCTGAAAGTGCTTTGTTTACTTGGGTGGGCCCACCTGGGCTTGAACCAGGGACCCCCTGATTATGAGTATTAACCAGTTGCTTTTCTTATATTTTCATGTTTTTGTAAATATTATCTTAATCACTATATATCAGATATTTGTGCGACTGGTATTTTGTATGAATAGTATTTATTTTCAAAGAATCGCTATATTTGTGTGCAAATTGTGTGCAAATTTCATGGGATTTGCACACAAATAAATCATTTTAAATCTACCATTTATGTTTAACTATACAAATAGTGGGATTACAATTTCTTCAGTTTTAGACAACCGGAGGGCTACAAATGGCAACTTATATCCTATCAAAATACGTGTAACATTTCAACGTATTCGAAAATATTACGCAACTGGAAAATATTTATCGATTAATGAATGGGAGAGCCTACCGGATAGCAAGAAGAAAGAAATGATTTCAATAAAAGTTGATATACAGAATACTTTTGACACGGTAAAGTCCGTTATAAAAAGCTTATTATATGAAGGTGGCTTTTCTTTCGAGGCTTTAAACTCACGATTAAATAAATCAGCAACTGATACGCTGAATAACGGATTTAAGCTAAAAATTCAGGCATTAAAAGATAATGACCAGGTCGGAACTTACCTTTTTTATCAGAATGCATTTAGAAGCGTAGAAAATTTTTCAGGAGAGAATATTTTGTTTGCATCCGTAACAGTAGATTGGTTAAAACGTTACGAGAAATTTATGGAAAAAGAGGGGAACGCTTATACTACCATCGGGATGTATTGTCGTGCGATTCGTTGCGTTGTCAATGATGCGAAGAAAGCAGGCGTAATAAAAGAGAATCAGTATCCTTTTGGAAGTGGTAAATTTGAAATACCAACAGGTCAGGGGCGTAAACTGGCTCTTAATTTACAGCAAATAAAAGCAATTGTAAGTTATTCTGATGGAAACGAAACAACTGAGAGGTATCGTGATTTATGGTTCTTTTCATACTTGTGCAATGGAATTAATTTTGCTGATATGTTAAAACTGAAATACTCCAATATTCGTAATGGAGAAATTTGCTTTATGCGTGCCAAAACAGTCCGAACATCTAAAATGAAGAAAGAAATTTGTGCAGTTCTAACCCCAGAGATGAAGGCTATTATAAAGAAATGGGGGAATAAACCCAGAGGACAGGACAAATATATTTTCCCTTATCTGCATGGAAAAGAAACTGTTTTTACGGAAAAAAGAATAGTAAAGGACGTAACTAAACGATGTAATAAGCGATTAAAAGTAATTGGTAAAGCACTGAAGATTGAAGGCTTAAGCACGTATTCGGCCCGACATTCTTATGCCACAGTGCTTAAAAGATCGGGGGCGAACATTGCTTATATTTCAGAAAGCCTGGGGCACAATGACCTGAAGACAACAGAAAACTATTTAGCATCCTTCGAGAGGGAAGAACGGGTAAAGAATGCGAGTTTATTGACTAACTTTGGAGAATATGCAGAATAATTAATGGAAGAATTATTATATAAATTGTTGCAAAGTCCTGTCGAAACAGAGGTTTTGGAGTTTAAGGAAGCCAAAAATCAGTTTGATAAGGACAAGCTTGGCAAATACTTTTCAGCATTAAGTAACGAAGCGAACCTGACTGGGAAGCCGGAGGCATGGTTGTTATTTGGAGTAAATAATGATAAAAATATTATTGGAACACAAATATCGGATAAACAACTGAACGAATATAAAAAGGAAATTGCTACAAATACTTCTCCTACGCTCAGTTTTATTGCTGTTCATCGGGTTGCAGTTGCACAAAACAATGTCCTGATGTTTCAGATTCCAGCTGCTCCAAAAGGAATGCCCGTTGCATGGAAGAATATGTTTTATGCCCGCGATGGAGAAAGTTTAACGGGATTAAACATTAACAAGATTGAACGTATTCGAAATCAACAAACGAATCTGGATTGGAGTGCAGAAATTGTACCTGATGCGATGATAAAAGACTTATCAGTAGAAGCTATAAAAAAGGCAAGAGAACAATTTGCCGAGAAACATCCTAAATTGAAGGATGAAATTCCAACATGGGATGACATTACTTTTTTGAATAAAGCCAAAATTACCATCAACGGACAACTAACGCGTACAGCTATTTTGCTGCTTGGCAATCCAGAATCGGATACTTTTATAAATCCGGCATCATCAAAGATTACCTGGATATTACGCGACCGTGACAAAATTGAAAAGGATTATGAACACTTTTTTTGTCCATTATTGCTTAAAGTTGAGAATGTATATGCAAAAATTAGAAACCTGAAATACCGTTATCTGAAATCCGGCACATTGTTTCCTGATGAGGTCGATCAGTTTGAACCATATATTATACGTGAAGCATTAAACAACTGTATTGCTCACCAGGATTATACTTTAGGAGGAAAGATTAACGTCGTTGAACGGGAAGATGGCTTTCTCACATTTAGCAACTTAGGACACTTTATTCCCGAATCGGTTGAATCAGTTATTACTGCAGATGCTCCTGAGGAACAATATCGGAATCCGTTTTTAGCAAATGCAATGGTGAATCTGAATCTGATTGATACCATAGGAAGCGGTATTAAGAAAATGTTTGTCATTCAGAAGAATAAATTCTTCCCGCTACCTGAATATAATCTTGAGAACAATAAGGTTACAGTGACAATTACAGGGAAAGTACTTGATGAAAAATATGCGCAGAAACTTGCGTTGATGCCAGACTTAAGCCTTGACGATATAATTTTGCTAGACAAGGTGCAGAAAGGGAAATCGTTGACTGATGAAGAGATAAAGACTCTTCGGACAAATTCTTTAATTGAAGGACGTAAACCTAATTTTCACATTTCTTCCGTGGTAGCCGAAAAAACAGGGCAACAAAATGATTATATCAGGCAAAAGGGTATTGATGATGAGTACTGTAAAAAAATAATTATTGATTATTTGGAAAAGTTTGGTGAAGGTAGAAGGTCCGATTTTGAAGAAATTCTTTTGGATAAGCTTCCTGATATTCTGGATATGACACAAAAGAAGAATAAAATAAAAAACAATTTGCAGATACTTAAAAACACGGGAATTATTGAACCACATGGTAAGTTGTGGAAAATGTCTAACAAAGGATAGTTTAGATATTTTCTAGACATTTAATAAAGTGCGACATGTTTTATATTATTGTATATCAGCAGTATGAAATGTCTAAATCCTGTTCTTTAAAAATAAATTAGATATTCTTAGACAAAAAAACAAGCAGTATGCCCCGTCGTAAACAATACAAAATATTAGCCAGACAAACGTCAGTTTATGAAGCTATTGTCTCTGAACTTCAGAAAAATCCTGAACTGGTTGATTGTGATATGGAAACCATAGAAATATCGGTTAAAAAGAAGATTACTCCCCGTATCCTTAATATAGATAAAGCAATAGATAACCTTAAAAGGTATATAGTGGTGAACAAAGAATTTATCCAAATCGTCAATGGAGAGGCGATAGTATCGAAAAAGGATATTGCCAAAATGATGAAAATTTCACGGCCAACTCTTGATAAATGGATAAGGGAAGGATTTATTATTCCTATACAATCAAGCGTTTTGCCTAATACCGAGGTTTTTCCTCCCGACCTGATTCTGGAACAACTTCAAAATCAAAAGAACAAAAAATAGAAAAAGTTTTTCAGCTTTACATTGTATCATGTTGGTATAGTTTGGCTCCTCAATGTAAATAGATACACGCATTTAAGTTTTGTATAACGAATTTTTGTCTTAATTGTCGTCAATTGTCTACCTCGTGTAAAGCTATTTTCCTGTTTGATTACCAATTGTATTCAGTTTTATTTTATACCCGTATTCAGTTAAACATGATGTGTAATAATAAAATTGAAAACTATGTCAAATATTATTGTAACCACGCCCGAAGAATTGCGGGCTATTGTAAGTGAAGCGGTTTCCGGGGCCTTACCCAAACAGGTTTCGACCCAACCTCAGATTGATACTATGACCCTGAACGATGCACTGGAGTTGTTAAAAGAACACGGCTACCCAACATCTAAAGCAAAAATCTACAAGTTGACCTCTGCAGGTAAAATCCCCTGCAAAACGTACGGGAACAAGCTGGTCTTTTCGCGGAAAGAGATACTGCTTTGGGCGGAAAACCAGACCCAACCCAAACATGATTCAACAAAGATAAGTTTAGCCCTTGCCCGAAGTGCCAGACGTAAAAAATGATTTGGTACACGGAAACTTGTAACGATACTCTGCGAAACCTCGATTATTAGCAGAGAAATTATCCCAATGAAAAAAAAAGTATGGCACTTTCAGACATAAAACAAATAAGTATCAGGGAATATCTGAGAAATAAGAGTATCCTTCCAAAGAAGGATTTCGGTTATTATGGGATGTACTTTTGTCCGTTTCGCGAAGACCACAATACAAGTTTTAAAGTGGATTACCGTAAGAATATTTGGTACGATTTCGGCACAAATGAAGGAGGCTCCATAATTGACCTTGACATGAAGATGAATAATTGCACTTTTCACGAAGCCGCAACCCGATTGGAGAAAGACTTTTCAGGCAGAGACCTGAATTTTTTTTCTTTTCACCGGGGTAATACTTTGGACAAAAAGAAAAACAATGAGACATCAATAATCATTCATGATATCAGTGAGATCTCGCATCGCAAACTAATAGAATGGGTAAATGCGCGAAAAATTGATTTGTCGCTCGCAAATTTATATTGTAGGGAAGTTCATTACCAGGTCCGTAACAGAGTGTATTTTTCAGTTGGATTCGAAAATGACAAAGGCGGATATGAGTTGAGTAGTTCGCCCAGCTTCAAAGGCTGCATCCCACCTAAAGAAATTACAACCATGAAGAGTGGTCATGAAACCTGTTTAGCTTTTGAAGGTTTTTGGGATTTCCTTTCCTATTTAACCTTACAAAAAACAGATAAGACGAGATACGATGTTGTAATTTTGAATTCAGTTGCCAACATCAAAAAGGCGCTTCCTTTTCTGAAAGAACACAAAAATATTTGTGCTTTTCTTGACAACGACGAAAGCGGGAGGAAAGCATTTCAAATGATAAAATTGTCTTGCTTCTCTGTTGACGATATGTCAATAAGATATACCGGGTACAAAGATTTGAATGACTATTTATGTGGTAAAAAGCAAGTTCAGGAAATGAAAAAAAGCCGTGGTTTTAGATTATGAGCGTAGGCTTTTTTTAGCGGAGCAAGTTTGTGTTTTGGTCTGACCAAAACCTTGCTCTGCGAGGCAAAAATATCCCGCCGGTCTCACTAATTATTAAATGCAAATTCAAATGAAAACGATAAAAAACAGAAACACCAATGGCAGGCCAGCCAAGAAACCTTCCGAAAAGATGGGCTATAAAATAACCGTTAAAATGGCCACCGAAGAATACTATTCATTGAAAGCCAAATCTGTTTTGGCAGGGATTAACCGCAGCGAATTTATTCGTCAGTGCATCTGTTCCTCTGTGGTGAAACAACAACTTACTCCGGAACTGATGGGACACATCCGGCAGCTTTCCGGCATGGCCAACAATGTCAATCAAATTGCCCGCACAGCGAATGCCGCCGGATATATTGAAGTGCATAATTATTGTCTTATGATGAGTGAACGACTGGACAAAGTAATCAAGCGAATAGAAGATGATTGCTAAAATTGTTCAGGGACGTGGTTTTAAGGGAGCAGTAAACTATGTATTAGATAAAAAGAATGCCCGGTTGCTTTTTGCCGAAGGAGTACGTTTAAAAGACAAAGCATCCATCATTCAAAGTTTTATTACCCAAAGTAAGCTCAAACCCAAAATCTCAAAGCCGGTGACACATATCTCGCTGGATTTTTCAGCACAAGACAAAGGCAGGTTAACAGACAAATTTATGGTTGGTGTTGCGCAAGAGTATCTGGATAAAATGGGCTATGTTAATACACAATACATCATTGCCCGGCACCACGATACCGACCACCCTCATATCCATCTGGTGATAAACCGGATTGATAATAACGGGAACCGAATTTCTGATAAAAATGAAAAGCTGCGTAACATAAAAGTTTGTCTGGAGCTGACGAAAAAACATGGCCTTTATATTGCATCGGGCAAGGAAAATGTGAAAGAACACCGGCTCAAAGAACCGGATAAAACCAAATATGAGATTTACCGGGTACTTCAAACCGCGATTCCTGAATGTCGAAACTGGAAAGAGCTGGATGCCAAACTTCGAAAATCTGGAGTTACCGCTGAATTGCGAAAAAACGGGAGTACAGACAAAATCCAGGGAGTACGATTTGGTATGAACGGATATGAATTCAATGGCTCCAAAATTGACCGGACATTCAGCTATTCTAAAATTAGTTATCAACTTCAGCAAAATGAGCTATCAATGGCGGCTCAATCCAAATCGGCACACCGGAGCACCAATGAAGGTTTTTCGTATGCAGTCGGAGCAACGGTTTCTTCTTTGGGAGGTCTGTTCGACTTAATGAATCCGCCATCGGGTTATGATGAGGACCGTGCCGAATATTTAAGACAGGAAGCCCTAAAGAAAAAACGACGCAAGAAAGGGCGCAAATTGTAAACAGCAAAATTAACAACAATGGGTACAGGCAAAATGGATTCTTCGGCAGTTTATGCCTTGTTCGAAGAATTAAAACAAAAGATAGAGCAGTTGAGTAAAGGTGGAATTTCAGATAATCAAACAAATTCCAATTTTGATGCAGAAGAAATAGTCGTATTGATAAACGAAATACTTACCCGTGTAAATCAAAAACAATTTTCTCCTGAGCAGATAAAGGAATTGCAGAATATTCTAGCACAGGTTGCTGGCTACTCTCTGGGGAAAGTCAATGATAATATTCGTACAATATTGACTGAATTAAAAACGATAATCGTTCCAATTAAAGAGAAAATAAACCTATTACAAATTCCCCAAAATACGGTTATCCGTAAAGAACATGTTTTTATTGTGGACTTTCGAAGAAGCAAAACGGCCATTACTATTATTACAATGGCGTTAGTCATTTTGCTTTCATGGGGTGGTAATATTTGGCAACTCAGAAACAATAATCAACTAAAGGATAACGCCCTAAAATACCGCTATATAAAAATGAAAGGAAAAGCGAGCTCCCAGGATTTACTTCGGCTGGAAACGGTTTTTGTTTATGACCGGAACAGGGACAGTATTTCTGTTATCCGGGAGCAGATTGAAACTTATGAACGTTTGGTTAAGAAGCAGGCTGAGGAAATTGAACAGACGTTGTTCGACAAAGAAAACAAAAAGGAAGTTAAATGAAGACTCCTTTGTAAAGAATTTAGGCTCATAACTAATTGCTTTTGCTATTTTTGCAATTAAAGCCTAATCACATGAAAACAAGGATATTTATCTTAGTTTCTATATATATTTTCTTCCTTATTACTTCCTGTCAAAAGCAATCAGTAAAAGTTGAGCCAATACTCAAAAAAGTAGAAATACTGGTAGAGCACCACCCAGACAGTGCCTTGGTTTTATTAGAAGAAATTCCGAATCCTCAATCCCTGAAAAAATCTTTGTTTTATCGCTATTCGTTATTACAAATACAAGCTAAAGATAAGAGTTATAAGGATATTACCACTGATACATTAATTTTCGATATTCAAAAATATTACGACAACAGAAATGAAATAGAAAAAGCGGCACTTGCTTCTTTTTATTGTGGAAGGGTAAGGCAGGAACAAAAGAAATACGAGGAGGCTATGAAAATCTATTTAAATGCCGAAAAATATTTGATGCAAAGCAATAATGTTAATCTAAAAGGATTATACCAAAGCTCCGTTGCTGCGATTTATTACCAACAACTTCTTATGCAAAAGGCTATAAATCATTTTAAACTGGCAAAAACATATTTTCATCAATCGGAGAATTATAAAAATGAAATTTCCGTGAGTAATTTTATTGGAAACTGCTTGTTGATCCAAGAAAAGGCAGACAGTGCTTTAGCATACTATTATAAGGCACTTGCTTTGGCCGATAAACACAAGCTTAGATACGAGCAGGCAAGAACTAGGGAAGGTTTGGGCGTGGCTTATCGGGAGATTGAAGAATGGAAACGATCAGAATTTTTTTTTAAAGAAGCATGGATATTTTCAGATGATTCTTTGAAAAAAGCTAGGCTATCTTCAAACATTGCATTTCTTTTTGAGAATCGAAACAATACAGACTCAACAGTTTACTATTTACAAAGAGCTATAACATATATGCCATCTCAAAAAGATAATTTTCTTATGGCCAATATATATAAAACATGGTCGGTCATTGAAGAAAAAGATCAGAACTTCCAAGAAGCCTTAAGTAAGTATAAACTTTATAATAAATACCTTGCCACAATTCTGGATGAGAATAAAAATAGTGCTATGCTTGAAATTGAAGGGAAATATAATTTCCAACTTATTGAAACCAGAAATAAACAGCTTATAATTGGACGACAAAAGATTCTATTGTTTTCTTTGGGACTAGTACTCACTCTTTTGGTATTAATCTTTTTGGTTCTGAGACGGTCTGCCTGGAAGGAGCGAAAACTGGAGGAGGCAGAACTGAAAATTTACCAAATGAAGGAAATGGCCAGAGGCTTTAACGAAAAGGAGAATTCATTCAGAAATGTATTAATCCGGCATTTTGATATTCTTAAAAAAGCCGCTTTGTTGGAGGGATATCTTAAAGAAGAGGAAAAAATAAGAGGGAAAAATTTACTTAAGAAATTTAATGAAATCGTTTATGGCCAGAAAAAGCTGGATTGGGATTTGTTTTATCAAACACTGAATGATTTGAACAACGATTGTTTTGACCGGTTAAAAAATAAATTCCCACAACTTGACGAATCTGAATTCCGTATTTGTTGTCTAATCTATGTTGAGTTTAACAATACAGAGATTGCTATTATTTTAAGTTATAGCGTCAA
>NZ_JAIKLE010000159.1 GCF_022267315.1 Maribellus maritimus | reverse complement strand
TACTCTGAAACTGCCTCTTCAATCACTGTTGCTGAGTTCGAGGCTTTGGGAGGAACGGCAACCGACAACTGTAATGTATTTACCATTACTTATCAGGATATAAGCGACGGTGCTGACTGCCCCGAAACGATTACAAGAACTTACACCGTTACCGACAATTGTGGAAATTCTGAGACATGTGCACAGATTATTACCTTAAATGATTACACACCACCGTCATTTACGGTTCCTGAAGATATTACAATTTATAAGGATGATGATTGCAATTATGATGCATCCTCAGACATCACTGGAGAAGTTACTGATTTATCTGATAACTGCACTGTGGCTTCATTACTTATTGTAACATCTACCGAAGTTAATTCAACAGGAGACTGTGATGACGAAATTATTATTACCCGTACATGGACTGTAACCGATGAATGCGGAAACGATTCTTCTCAAGTTCAAACAATTATAGTCTCGGATAGTATTCGTCCTGTTATTTCATGTCCTCCATTGGATAGTATTGAAGCTTGTGATATTTCTGAATTCAATACTCAGGTTACATTCCCTTACTCTGAAACTGCCTCTTCAATCACTGTTGCTGAGTTCGA
>NZ_JAIKLE010000158.1 GCF_022267315.1 Maribellus maritimus | reverse complement strand
TCGAACTCAGCAACAGTGATTGAAGAGGCAGTTTCAGAGTAAGGGAATGTAACCTGAGTATTGAATTCAGAAATATCACAAGCTTCAATACTATCTAATGGCGGACATGAAATAACAGGACGAATGCTATCCGAGACTGTAATTATTTGAACTTGAGATGAATCATTCCCGCATTCATCGGTTACGGTCCAGGTACGTGTAATAATAATTTCGTCATCACAGGCTCCTGCCGAATTAACTTCGGTAGATGTTACAACAAGTAATGAAGCCACAGTGCAGTTATCAGATAAATCAGTAACTTCTCCAGTGATGCCTGAGGATGCATCATAATTGCAATCATCATCCTTATAAATTGTAATATCTTCAGGAACCGTAAATGACGGTAGTGTATAATCATTTAGGGTGATTATTTGTGTGCAGATTGTTGTATTCTCACAATCATCTGTAACTGTATATGTTCTTGTAATCGTTTCCGGACAATCAAGCCCGTCACTAACATCGTGATAAGTAATGGTAAATACATTACAGTTGTCGGTTGCCGTTCCTCCCAAAGCCTCGAACTCAGCAACAGTGATTGAAGAGGCAGTTTCAGAGTA
>NZ_JAIKLE010000157.1 GCF_022267315.1 Maribellus maritimus | reverse complement strand
ATTTCTGAATTCAATACTCAGGTTACATTCCCTTACTCTGAAACTGCCTCTTCAATCACTGTTGCTGAGTTCGAGGCTTTGGGAGGAACGGCAACTGACAACTGTAATGTATTTACCATTACCTATCAGGATATAAGTGACGGGCTCGATTGCCCCGAAACGATTACAAGAACTTACACCGTTACCGACAATTGCGGAAATTCTGAGACATGTGCACAAACGATTACTCTTAACGACAATACTCCACCTTCCATAGCATGTCCAAACAATTTAACCATTATTGGCTGCGACTTAAGTGGCTTATTAGATTCAACCGGACTTAACTTTAGTTCCACACCTACTACTTTAAATTTAGCTGACACAACCATTTTAGGAATTTCTGTTTCTGATAATTGTGGTATCTACGAAATTACTTATCAAGATGATAGTACGGGGATTTGTCCAATTGTAGTAACAAGGACATTTACCGTTACTGACTCTTGTAGAAACACTGCAAGCTGTCCTCAAATAATTAATATTTATTTTTCACCTCCTACAATTACATGCCCGACAGACACGATTACCGATACCTGCCTGACCCAGGCTCAGGTTGACCAGATTTATGCCGACTGGATTGCTGCAGTATC
>NZ_JAIKLE010000156.1 GCF_022267315.1 Maribellus maritimus | reverse complement strand
GGCTCATTCCCGTTATCAAAACTATTTTTTAAAAATCAATAATCAAAATAAACTCCACTTTAATAGGGGAATTCTGACTAACGTTAAAAATTGTAATTGGGGCTCAGAGAGTTACCTAATCCAATTTCGTCAGGTTTTATGTCAAATTTAGCCATTTGTTTTTTAATTCTTTTTGCTATTCCCATCTTTCTTTTCTGGTCTAGGAACAAGTATTCTTTAGGTGTATTGTATGGAACTTTTTTGACCACCATTGTCCATATAATTGTTGCCGGTTTTCTGGCAGTTGCAGGAACAGCAGCCTGTCGTCCTTTACGAAAAGCAATTCGCCGGAAGAAGTCAGACAAGTGTGTATCTTTTAAATTTCTAATAGCATTTGCCGCGTTCCGGAGTGCTATTTTTAGGCGGTTGCTCCCTTTTGGTATTTTATTGCTCTGGATTTTCCCTCCTGATATTTTATTATTCGGAGCCAGGCGTAACCAGGAACCAAACTGTTTAGCTGTTTCAAATTTTTTAAATCCGTCGATTCCGATTTCACTCATAATTGCCACGACAGTTGCATGGCTTACCCCTTCGATTGTATATAACGAAAACCACGGATATTGTCTGATTTATCGATTTTTGAACACAAAACCCCTTACCCATGAAAAGTGAGGATAAGGGTGTTGTCA
>NZ_JAIKLE010000155.1 GCF_022267315.1 Maribellus maritimus | reverse complement strand
AAACGGTTTACTCTACTGAAAGTATTGAAATTTGCCAGGGAAGCGAATACCTCGGTTGGACAGAAACAGGTACATATCAACGTACTCTTACTGCTGCCAACGGAGCCGACAGTATTGTTACTACCGAATTAACTGTAAATCCGACATATGAAATCACCGAAGAAATTACTATCCAAAAAGGTGAAAGCTATCTTGAGTGGACCGAAGAGGGTGAATATGTTAGAATTTTAACTTCTTCCACAGGTTGCGACAGCACTGTTACTACCATACTCATCGTTCAAGAAATTTACTCTCCTTTCTCTGAGTATTTATTTGAAGAAAACTCAGGAACCTCTGTTTTCGACTCAAAGGGAAAAAATGATGGTACAATCATAAACAGTGAGATCAGGCGTGAAGGTATAATTGGTGGTGGACTGGAATTGAATGGTACAAACTATGTTAATCTGGGACAGTGCTTTGCTGAAAATATTGAAGACCAGCTGACACTTAGCGCATGGGTAAAACCCGACGCTGCCGCTCCGGGATACCAAGGTGTTATTATGCACGGCGGACCAAATGATGATACATATGCAATGTACATTAACTCTGCATACAAACGTATCGCATTCAAAACAACCGGTACCACTTCTGCTGCATGGTTCTTTGTTGATAATATTGACATCTGGGATGGCGAATG
>NZ_JAIKLE010000154.1 GCF_022267315.1 Maribellus maritimus | reverse complement strand
ATTCCCAATCAGATACATCAATTGAGATATACTCCTGTGTTTGTGTATTTATATTAGCTTCATAAACGATGTCACCCGATGTAGCATAAAACACTACATCTATAGCACCTACATTGTACAAAAAAACAACATTCAGACTGAAAGAACTTATTGTTGCCTGAATTGGATCGGGCAATACCGATCTGGGCAGCCTATCTGACAAATGGCCTTTCAGCTCAATTTGTTTTTCAACATCATTCGGATTTTTGGATGTAGAAGACGAAGATTCTCCATCCCAGGGTAAAATTATTCCTAAAAAGATCAAGCAAAAGATTAGAAGGTTTTTCATGATATAGATTTGTAAACTATACTTTCAAATTTAAATATGATTGTTTCGTTAAACAAGAGATATCAACTTATATATAGCTTTTTTAGAAGAATAGAAAATGTAAGATACAAAACTACAGCAACTTACCCGGGGGGACATGTTGTTTTGATATAGCTTTTTGTTAAGAGTTTTTCTTAATAAAAACGAATATATGTTTAATTCCGAAGTGACATTATTAAAAAATCACGGACGTTTCCAAAAGTTTTTATATGGAGTTTTTTTCTTATTACGCTCTTTTTTGCCTGAACGGTATTGACGCTATAACTTAAAATAATAGCAATCTCTGTATTGTTAAACTCAACATAGATTAGACAACAAATACGGAATTCAGATTCGTCAAGTTGTGG
>NZ_JAIKLE010000153.1 GCF_022267315.1 Maribellus maritimus | reverse complement strand
TTATTTTTCATCCGGAATCTGAATTTCTACTCGTGTTCCAATATCATTTCCTGTTAAGTCGATGGTTTCCAAATGGTATTTTTCTCCGTGTTTTTCCTGTAAGATTTCGAGGCGGTCTTTCATCAATTTTGAGCCTTTTCCGTTTTTTGCTTTATCAATTTCTTTTGCTGCGTCCCTGCCAATCCCGTTGTCTTCAATCGTGATTTTTATTCCCGACTTGTCACGCGCGACTTCTATTTTTAGTTGCCTGTAGCCGGTTTTATTCTGAAGGCCATGAATAACTGCATTTTCTGCAAAAGGTTGTAAAAGCATTGAAGGAACCATCGTATTGTTCGCATCAATTTTATCTTCAACCGAAATAGTAAAATCAAAATCAAACCGCAGTTTTTCGAGATTCAGGTACTGTTTTATCATTTCCAGTTCTTCGGCCAGTGATACTTCTTCTTTTTCTGAATTCTGCAATACTTTTCTGATTAATCCGGCAAAGTCGGCCAAATACAAATGGGCCTCGCGGCCCTTGTTTTGCTGAACCAGGTTTTGCACTGAGTTCAAACTGTTAAAAAGAAAATGGGGGTTCATTTGCGACCGGATTGCAGTAAGTTCCAACTCGCGTAACCGCCGCTGCTGCTGTTCCTTTCGGAACCGTTGCCGAACCCGCCATCTCCAGATTAACAAACTTAAAATAAGTAGTGTAAGAAATATGAGCAGAACTATAACAATTATTTTGAGTTGCGATTTGTTGAGTTGTTT
>NZ_JAIKLE010000152.1 GCF_022267315.1 Maribellus maritimus | reverse complement strand
AACCGGCATGATTTATATCGCAACGGAGAAGAAATTTTTTACCCCGGCGATTATTTTCCGGATTTAATGGTAAAAGAAGCTTCTGGATTTCTGGAAAAAAATCATGGAAGTCCGTTTTTTATGTATTATGCCATGAACACTCCGCACTATCCTTACCAGGGGTCGCCGGAATGGCTGAATTATTACAATAAAAAAGGGGTAAAATATCCCCGCAATTTGTATGCAGCTTTTATTTCCACCATGGATGAAAAAGTAGGAGCACTGCTTCAAAAGCTCGATGAGTTGGGATTACGGGAAAATACCATCGTTGTTTTCCAGTCGGATAATGGTTACTCAACTGAAGAACGCGCGCATTACGGGGGCGGAAATGCCGGTGTTCTGAGAGGTTCAAAGTTTAGCCTGTTTGAAGGAGGAATTCGTGTTCCGGCGGCAATTACCTGGCCGGCAAAATTAAAAGCCAATGAAGTACGAAATCAGGTGGCAGTAAATGCCGACTGGATGCCCACACTTGCTGAACTTTGCGGAATTGATTTAGACAAAAGCGAACTGGACGGGAAAAGTTTAGTCCCTGTTCTAAACGATAAAAACCATAAAACCTTACACAATGAATTCTGCTGGCAAAATGGAAAACACTGGGCGGCAAGAGAAGGCGACTGGAAATTGCTGGGTAATCCGGCAATTAGTGGTGTAAATTTTTTACCCAAAGACTCACTTTTCCTGGTAAATATAAAAAGCGATCCCGGTGAAATAAAAAATGTTGCTGACCAATTTCCTGAAAAAGTAAA
>NZ_JAIKLE010000151.1 GCF_022267315.1 Maribellus maritimus | reverse complement strand
GTGGTACGCCAACTGCGGATTCCCGTTTCGCAGTTCCGTGTCCTTCGGACAGGAACGCTCTCCGAAATCCGCCCCGACAACATGTACCAACCGTTGGGTTGCATACGATGAAAGAGACTCAAATTGACCGATTGACTCTGATATAAAAACAAAAGGCTTTTAATTAAAAAGAAATGAGTTTAGAAATAAAAAAACAAGAAAAATATTCAACATTGGTTATAAGACCTAATAATATTGTCTGGGGAATTGCTGGTTTTGTATCATTGATTTTTCTGGGATTTGTATACATTCTTGTTCAGACTATAATTCAAATGATTACTGGAGACATAAATGTTGTTTTTATACTTTTTATTGGACTTTTCTTTTGGGCTGCCTATTATAATTTTTTCAATTTCTATTATATGATATTAGGAAATGAAATAATTGAAATACATGATAATTATATTAAGCAGAAAAGAACTGTATGGAAAATAACTCACTCAAAGAAATATTTGAAATCCAGAATTACTAAAATAGAGCTAAATGATTCATCAAATAAATTTGGGGCAGTTGGTCTTGAAATGTTTGGATTATCAACTATTAATGTAACTTTCAAATATGGAAGTAAGAAAAAAGCAATAGGTAAACAGATTAATATGAAAGAAGCAAAATTAATTATTGGAGAATTAGAAAATAAAATGTACGCAACCCAACACGCGGTATAGTTAATAAGGGTTTCAAGGGTATTCGGGGTGTAGTAACCCGCTCCAAAATTTGCTGTAACTTGATAGGTAATAAGCCCGCAATCCCTTACTAACCATACCGCCACCGTTAGGTGCAATTTTAAATGAGAACAAATGCCAGATTGGGATAAAATAATATCAGAACATACAAATAAGGAACTTGATGAAATACTTCTGGA
>NZ_JAIKLE010000150.1 GCF_022267315.1 Maribellus maritimus | reverse complement strand
ACCGTTACATGCCAGTTAAAAAAAGTTAGTGCATATATGAAACCGACTGATAAACAGATAGTAGAAATTGCCGACAATTTAGATTCAGGGATGAGATGTTTTTATAATCTCAAATCTGGAGAGATTAAAACAATTCTAAATTTTGACAGCTGGATTGGTGCAGACAAAGAACCTTGGGAGGAAGAATTAAACGAGATTGATGAGAATTGGGGTGACTATTTTGAGTTCGATCGTTTTGACTCACACGATTCTTTTAAAATTATGTCAGACTTTGCTGAGAGTATCGATGATTTAAAATTTAAAGACCGACTTATTAATGCATTAAACAGACCAAAACCTTTTCAAAACTTTAAGAGGCAAATTGACAACTCCGGAGTATTTAGACAACGATGGTTTGATTTTAAAAAATTGCGTTATATTAAATTCGTTAAAGAGCAAATTGATTTAAACGACAAGGATTTTAATGAATAATGTTGATTTAGAGAAAGAAGTAAAAAGACTGGTACATTTAAACCGATACGAAAAAGGAATTGTATGTGCCGTTGACATTTTAAAACAACTTAATTATCTGTCAAATAAAGATTATGATAATTGGAGATTTGGTCGAGTAGAGTATTTGGAGAAAGGTTGCAATACGAATCTGAGTAAACTGACTTTAATAAATAAATTGATAAAAAAATATTCAACGGAGTTAGGACTAAAAAGCTCGTGGACTAGATATAATCAATACGGTAAAGGAGTAAAACGCAGACTTAGATTTAGTAAATCAGGGACTCCAACAATTGAAGACAGATATGCAACACATTATATTGACACGGACAGGATAATAGAATTAAAAGAAATAAAAACCGGCATGTAACAAAGTACATATTGCAGGGCGGGGTTCGGTGGTACGCCAACTGCGGATTCTCGCATCGCAGTTCCGTGTCCTTCGGACAGGAACGCTCTCCGAAATCC
>NZ_JAIKLE010000014.1 GCF_022267315.1 Maribellus maritimus | reverse complement strand
TCAAGTTCTTTTAAATCCTCTTTTATATTGAATTTGCTTTGTCTTCCCATGCTTCAAAGATAATACAGCGACACTATATACTCAAATTGGTATTACAATTTAAAAATGGAAACAGTTACCCGACCAACTATGACGCACATTCTTACTGTGAGCGATAAAAATCTTTTTAATTCAAAAACTTCTGATCCATTACCTGTGAATTCCACAGACAACATCAGGAGATTCTTTGGGAAAAACGATACAATCAGGCTAAGTCAAATTCAATCCGGAGATTTAAACAGACTATTGAAAATTAACTACGGTATAAACATGGATGACAATATGGACACATCCGAATATTTTTCTTTAGAAATACCTTCAGAACGACTACCTCAACTTAAAAAATATTTGAAAAAAACTTATGGAATTCAAATCAGACAGAAAAGAGTAAAAAAAGAATTTTTGATCGTTAAACAACAAAAAAACTAAACTTCCATTTTTTACTTTTGTTACTTCGAATAAAACAATTAAAATGAGTGAATTTTGGAATAAAAGATATGCAGAAAATGAATATGCGTACGGTACGAATCCCAACGAATATTTTAAAAAAGAAATAGAAAAATTAAAACCCGGAAAAATCTTATTGCCAGGGGAAGGAGAAGGCAGAAATGCTGTTTTTGCTGCAAAAAAAGGTTGGGAAGTAAGCGCATTCGATAGCAGTAGCGAAGGAAAAAGGAAAGCGGATAAGCTGGCAAAAAAAAATAAAGTTGAAATTGACTATCAAGTTCTGGATTACGATTCAGCAAATTTCCAGCCGGACACTTACGATGCAATTGCATTGATATACACACACATGTCTCCAGAAAAAAGAAAAAAATACCACCAAAAATTGATTACATTTTTAAAACCCGGTGGAATTCTAATTTTGGAAGGATTTGCCAAAAAACAAATTGAAAACAACACCGGCGGCCCCAGAGATATTGGGATGTTATTTTCGAAAGAAGAACTGGAAAATGATTTCGGTTCACTGCAAAAACTCAAAATGAAAGAAATGGATATTTATTTTAAGGAAGGTATTTTTCATGATGGAAATGCATCAGTCATTCGTATTTTTGGAATGAAATAGTTATTTTCGGCATTCTAACACTTACAACTAAACCTTGAAAAAAATAATATTAACAACTTCGGTCATTGTTTTTACCCTAAACACCTTATTAGCACAAAACTTTATAAAAGCCATTCGCATTGAAACTCCGCCTGAAATTGACGGTTTTGTAAACGAAGAGGTCTGGAATCAGGCTTTTGCAGTTGATGAATTTTATCAAAGAGAGCCAAACGAAGGAGAAGCTGTAACCGAAAAAACAATTTTTTATACCTGTTACGATGAAAACAACATTTATTTTGCGGTGAAATGCTGGGACGATCCGGATAAAATTACAGCCAAAGAAATGGCCCGTGACGTGAGCCTGGGAAATGATGACCGTATTCAGATTATCCTGGACACATATCTCGACCGCAGAAACGGTTATTGGTTTCAAGTTGGGCCGCGAGGTTCTATTGGAGATGCCATTGTAAGTGAAAATGGAGCAGCATTTAACAAACAGTGGGATGGTTTATGGGAAGGCAAAGCCAAAATCCTTGATTACGGCTGGGAAGCAGAGCTTGCTATCCCGTTTAAAACCCTTGGTTTTGACAAAAATAACACGCAATGGGGAATTAAATTTATTCGAAACATCGTAAACAAACTGGAAACCGACTACTGGCCCGAAGCAAATCTAAACACCCATAAATTTCAGGTCTCAGATGCCGGCATTTTAGATGGGTTGGAGAATATTACACAGGGAATTGGCCTTGATATTTCACCCTATATCATTACGGGTCTGGACACAAAAAAAGGAGGAAAAAATGATCCAAAACTTACCGGTGGCGTTGACCTTTTTTACCAGATTACACCAAGCTTAAAATCATCATTAACCATTAATACCGATTTTGCTGAAACCGAAGTTGATGACCGCCAGATCAATCTTACCCGTTTTAGCCTTCACTTTCCTGAAAAAAGGGATTTCTTCCTGGACGGAGCCAATTATTTTCAATTTGGTATTGAAGGCGATCGGGAAAGTCCCGTGGCACAAAAAATTATTCCTTTTTTTTCGCGCCGTATGGGTTTAAATGAAAATGGTTCGCCAATTCCCATTAATGTAGGAGCAAAACTTACAGGACAGGTAGACAACTGGAACATTGGACTAATGCATATTAATGATGACAGGGAAACCGGAACAAACAATTTTTCGGTTGCACGTGTCACACGAAATTTAGGAAAACAATCGTCTGTTGGAGTTATCGGAACTTATGGAAACTCTGTTGGAGAAGAAAGCAATCTTCTTACAGGAGCCGATCTCAAACTGTCAACATCCACTTTTCAGGGAAATAAAAATGTTTCATTTTTTCTTTTTGGATTGAAATCAAACACCAAGAATGTGGAAGGTGCGGATGCAATCTGGGGCGCGCAATTTGTTTATCCCAACGACCTGATTAAAGCCAGGTTGGGATACCACGAAATTGGCAAAAACTTTATAGCCGGTATGGGATTTATTCCACGAACCAACATAAGAGAAAGCTATGGCGAACTTGAGTTTGGTCCCCGTCCAAACAAGTGGGGAATTATGCAAATTCAATTTGGAGGCAAATTTAGCTATATCACAAATCTTGAAACCCATGACCCTGAAACAAGGGAATTCAAAATTAAACCTTTAGGGCTTCGCTTTCTTTCCGGTGAAGAACTCAGCTATTCACTGATTAATCAGTACGAGATGCTTACTGAAGATTTTAATATTTTTGAAAATTTTGTGATTCCACAGGGAAAATATGAATGGTGGTACCATGTTTTTGAATTGGAAACCAAAGGAGCCAGAAATTTATGGGGAGAAGCAAGTTATGGTTTTGGCGACTTTTATACGGGCTACAGAAAAGATATAATTTTAGAGGCTAACTGGAAAGTTGCTGTACCCTTCTTTATTGGCGGGGCAATTACCAGAAACGAGGTAGATTTGCCGGATGGAAATTTTACAGCAAACATTTACCAGGTAAATGCTAACATTTTGTTTAGTCCCAACATTACTTTATACAATTACCTCCAGTATGACAATGCCAGTAAAAATATTGGATGGCAATCCCGCTTTCAGTGGATTTTAAAGCCGGGAAACGAGATTATCCTGGCCTGGAATTCAAATTTTTTAAAACCTGTTGACAAATTTTTTATGGACGAAAGCGCAATTCGCTTAAAATTGAAGTACAATATTCGATTTTAAACTTTATATTTGCTGAAGTTTTTATATTTCACCTGTTAGAATATAACAGACTCGAAAGAACAAAAATCAAAACTTGAAAAAATAATCAATTACAACTTTATTTGGATAATAACGTATACGAGGGTTACTTAGCCTCCTAAAAAGCACTTTTTATAAGACGTAAGAACAATAATAGACTAACAGACGTTTAAATAGAGAGTTTTAAAGGAGAATTTAGTAAAAAGAGAATTTAATTCTTGGTAAGTAGGTGGTAATTATTTATACTTGCACCCGAATTTCAAGAAATTCTCGTCCCCGCGTCATTTGTTCCAGATAGTTTATCAGCAATTTAGTTCACAAAAGGGAATAATTAAGTTTTAACAATGTACGATATTTTAGAATTAAACAAGAAACTCGTTCCAGAGTTACGTGAGATCGCGAAAGAGCTCAACATTAAAAGAGTTGAATCTTACAAAAAACAAGATCTGGTATACAAAATACTGGATACTCAAGCTATACAGGAGGCTGAGAAAAAAGAACAAAAGCCTTCAGGTAAAAGCCAAAACAAAGAAGAAAAATCAATAAAAAACATTTTGCGGAAGAAGCCCGAAAATAAAGAGGAAAAAGATTCGTCACAAAACGATAACCAAAGAGGGAAACGCCCTCGCCGCGAAAGAGTTGAACCGGTTGTAAAGCATGAGAAAGTAGCTCACGCAAAAAAGAAACAGGAGAAAAAAGATCCGCAGGTTCAATCCAGACAAGATCAAATAAAAGCAATAATTAAGGGTTTTAACCGAGAAAAAGGCCCTTCCAGCGAAATTGAACCGGAAAAAAAGGTAGAACAACAGCAAGAGCAACAGCAAAAACCACAGCAACCCAAACAGCAGGAACCCAAACAGCAGGAACAGAAACCGGAAGAGAAAAAATTCGAAGTAAAAGTTCAGAAAGACACAAATAAAAAAGAAGAGCCTCAAAAACAACCTCAAAAAACAAACGAGGCGAAATCAAAATCACAAGATCAATCGAAACAACAAAAACCTGAGAAAAAACAAAACAACGGTCACAACAATAGTTATCATAAAAATAAAGCATACGAATTTGAAGGTATTGTTACAAATACCGGTGTTTTGGAAATTCTTCAGGATGGTTACGGTTTTTTACGATCTTCGGATTATAACTATTTGAACTCGCCTGATGACATTTATGTATCGCAGTCACAAATCAAATTATTTGGATTAAAAACAGGCGACACGGTAAAAGGGACTATCCGTCCTCCCAAGGAAGGAGAAAAATATTTTCCGTTAATAAAAGTTTTGGAGATTAACGGAAGAAGCCCGGGGTATATCCGCGACAGAGTGCCGTTTGACCACCTTACTCCACTTTTTCCCGATGAAAAATTCGAACTGACAGGAAACGGGCATGACAATATTTCAACCCGAATTGTTGACATGTTTGCACCAATTGGAAAAGGGCAACGTGGATTAATTGTTGCTCAGCCCAAAACAGGTAAAACTGTTCTTTTAAAAGAAATCGCCAATGCAATTGCAGCCAATCACCCCGAAGTTTATATGATTGTTTTGCTTATTGATGAGCGTCCGGAAGAAGTTACAGATATGGCACGAAGCGTAAATGCAGAAGTGATCTCTTCAACATTTGATGAGCCCGCTGACAAACACGTAAAAGTGGCCAATATTGTTCTGGAAAAAGCAAAAAGGATGGTTGAATGCGGACACGATGTTGTAATTCTTCTCGACTCAATTACTCGTCTGGCCCGTGCATATAATACGGTACAACCAGCCTCTGGCAAAGTGCTTTCGGGAGGTGTGGATGCCAATGCTTTGCACAAACCGAAGCGTTTCTTTGGTGCAGCAAGAAATATCGAAGAAGGTGGTTCTTTAACCATTTTGTCTACTGCTCTTACTGAAACCGGTTCAAAAATGGATGATGTTATTTTTGAAGAATTTAAAGGAACCGGTAATATGGAGTTGCAACTCGACAGGAAACTTTCAAACAAACGAATTTTCCCTTCTGTAGATATTCCAACATCAAGCACACGAAGAGAAGATTTATTGTTGCCAAAACATGTATTAGACAAACTTTGGATATTGCGGAACTATCTTGGCGATATGAATTCACTGGAAGCGATGGAATTTATGAAAACCAGATTGATGCGTGCAAAATCGGTTGAAGAATTTTTAGCTTCAATGAACGACGGATAAAAAATAAAAATTCGAAAAAATATGTAAACAAAAGCAGGTGAATCGACCTGCTTTTTTATTTTCTCAGAATTAAAAATTAAATTTTATTAAAGCTTAAAAGTATTCTCCACTCAATTATCCTACTTTACTAAAAATACTCATATATTACCCTTTGTTTTATTTCTCATAAAAGCTTAAAAAAATCAACAACTGGTTTACTATTTTCAAAATCAGATTATTTTTACTAGTTATAAATTGCAGCAATTTTATATTTTTGCTATATACAGATTACAATACCAATAAAAATTGAAGTATTTTTGCCTAAAATTTTAACACTTGGAATATTTTCAACATACACATAAATCGTTACTGGAAAGCTCTAAAAAAACAATTAAAAGAGAGCTTACAAATAGTATTGAATGGAATAACCGATTGATAGCTATAAAAGGATTTCGAGGGGTTGGAAAAACCACATTTCTTCTTGACTACTTAAAAAAATATTTCGCGGACGATAATTCGACACTTTATATCAACCTCAATAACTTTTATTTTACAAAACGAAAAATCAGTTCGTTTGCCGATGAATTTACCAAAAGAGGAGGAAAAATTCTCTTGCTTGATCAAATTCAAAAGTACCCGGAGTGGTCATCCGATCTAAGGAAGTGTATTGATGATATACCCGACTTAAAAATTATTTTTACCAGTTCACCTGTATTAAGAATTGCAGAAGGTAATCCGGATTTAAACGGAATAGCAAAAATTTACCATTTGGAAGGTTTATCATTTCGGGAGTATCTAAATTACCAAACCGGGAGCAATTTCCATTTTTATTCTCTTGCTGAGATTATTGAAAATCACGTTGAAATTGCCAAGGAAATCGTGACTCAGATAAGACCGCTGGCTTATTTTGACGATTATTTAAAAACCGGATATTTCCCGTACTCAATTGACAACCCCAATTTTTACATGAACACGCTTCTTAAAAACGTTAATCTGGCACTGGAAATTGATGTACCGTATATCAACCAGATCGAACTGAAATATTTACCAAAACTAAGAAAACTGTTGCATATCATAGCCTCAGAAACTCCATTTACACCGAATGTTAGTAAATTGGCATCCGCAGTAAAAACTTCAAGGGCTACAATAATGAATTACCTTAAGTATTTAAAAAATGCAAAGCTGATTCAATTATTGTATTCAAATGGAGACGATGAGCAGATGAAAAAGCCGGATATGGTATACATGCATAATACAAATCTTTTGTATGCCATTTCACCGGACAATACTGATAATTTGAATTTAAGGCATACGTTCTTTTACAACCAGGTTGGATATAATAACAACCTAAAAAGTTCGGTAAAGGGAGATTTCTGTATCAATGGAAAATATCATTTTATTGTCGGAGGAAGAAAGTTAGAACCCACTTCCGATGTATACGCAGCATCTGATGTAATTGAGATTGGAGAAGGTAAAAAAATTCCTTTATGGCTTTTTGGCTTTTTGTATTGAAATAAACAAATAAATTAATATATCAATTAGAAGAATAAATCAACTTAAAAATGGCGAAACAAAAAAAATTCATCACATGTGACGGGAACTATGCAGCAGCATATATGAGTTACATGTTTAGCGAGGTAGCATGTATCTACCCCATCACGCCCTCGTCAACTATGGCAGAATATGTCGACGAGTGGGCGGCATTTGGAAAGAAAAATATGTTTGGACGCCCGGTGCGTTTAGCAGAAATGCAGAGCGAAGGTGGTGCTGCCGGTGCGGTTCACGGAGCACTTCAGTCTGGAGCGTTGACTTCAACATATACAGCTTCTCAGGGATTATTACTGATGATTCCGAACATGTACAAAATAGCTGGGGAATTATTACCAACTGTTTTCCACGTCAGTGCCCGTGCCCTTGCTGGTCATGCCCTTTCTATTTTTGGCGACCACAGTGATATTTACGCTGCCCGCCAAACCGGTTTTGCAATGATTGCTGCAGGCTCTGTTCAGGAAGAAATGGATTTAGCCGGCGTTGCTCACCTGTCTACAATAAAATCAAGAGTTCCTTTTCTGGCTTTCTTTGATGGTTTCAGAACTTCTCACGAAATCCAAAAAATCGAAGCCATTGAAATGGAAGATATGATTCCACTTGTTGATCAGGATGCATTACAGGAATTTCGCAATCGTGCGCTGAATCCTGAAAACCCGGTTACCCGCGGTACCGCGCAAAACCCTGACATTTTCTTTCAGGCCAAAGAATCGGCAAATAAATTTTACGACGCCGTTCCTGACATTGTAGCTGACTACATGAAAGAGGTTAGTAAAATTACAGGAAGAGAATACAAACCATTCACCTATTATGGTGATCCTGAAGCTGAAAATATTATCATTGCAATGGGATCGGTTACTGAAACAATTCGCGAAACAATCGATTATTTGACAGCCCAGGGTAAAAAAGTAGGTTTGGTTGTTGTTCATTTGTTCCGTCCTTTCTCAGCAAAATATTTTATGGATGCACTGCCAAAAACAGTAAAAAGAATTGCTGTTCTTGACCGTGCAAAAGAACCGGGAGCAGGCGGAGAACCGTTGTTCCTCGACATCAGATCTCATTTCTTCGGGAAAAAAAACGCACCGATAGTAGTTGGTGGTCGTTATGGCTTAGGTTCAAAAGATACTACACCATCACAAATTCTTTCTGTTTACGAGAACCTTGAAATGAACGAGCCCAAAGGTGATTTCACCATTGGTATTGTTGACGATGTTACCTTCAAATCGCTTCCTTTAAAACCAGAAATCAACATGACACCCAAAGGTACTTACCAGGCCAAATTTTATGGTTTGGGTTCTGATGGTACTGTGGGTGCAAATAAAAACTCAATCAAAATCATTGGTGATGCTACAGATAAATCCTGCCAGGGTTATTTCCAGTACGACTCGAAAAAATCAGGCGGTTTTACATGTTCACACCTTCGCTTCGGGGATAAACCAATCCGATCAACTTACCTTGTAACCACTCCTGACTTTGTTGCATGTCACGTTTCTGCTTACATCAATCTTTACGATGTATTAAAAGGACTGAAAAAAGGCGGTTCTTTCCTTCTAAACTCAATATGGGATGAAGAAGAAACCAAAGAACGTTTGCCCAATTCAATGAAAAAATACCTGGCCGAAAATGAAATTAATTTTTATATCATAAACGGTACGAAATTAGGAGAAGAAATTGGTTTGGGAACTCGCACCAACACCATTATGCAATCCGCTTTCTTTAAAATTACAGAAGTAATTCCTTATGAAATGGCAGTAGATGAAATGAAAAAAGCCATTGTTAAATCATACGGTAAAAAAGGCGAGCATATTGTTAACATGAACTATGCTGCAGTTGACGCAGGTGGTAAAAATGTGGTAAAAGTTGAGGTACCGACTGAATGGAAAGATATTGAAGTTGTTGAGGGCACAAACGGTGAATCAAAACGTCCTGAATATATCGCCAAAGTTGTAGACGTAATCAACGGACAACGAGGCGATGATCTTCCTGTTTCAACATTTGAAGGAGCAGAAGACGGAACATTCCCGATGGGAACAGCTGCATATGAAAAACGTGGAATAGCAGTTAATGTTCCCGAATGGCAAGCTGAAAACTGTATTCAGTGTAACCAGTGTGCTTATGTTTGTCCTCATGCAGCAATTCGTCCCTTCCTTTTAACAGAAGAAGAAACAGAAGCTGCTCCGGCAGGAACAGAGGTAAGGACTGCAACTCCGGCCAAAATGTTTAACGGACTAAACTTCCGCATTCAGGTAACGGTACTCGATTGTACTGGTTGCGGGAACTGTGCTGATGTTTGTCCATCAAAAGAAAAAGCACTGATTATGAAACCACTGGATACTCAACGTGGTGAAATAGAGCGTTGGGATTACATGGTTGATAAAGTCTCTCTGAAAGAAAAAGTAGTTGACAAAACAAAATCAGTTAAAAATTCACAATTTGCACAACCTCTGTTTGAATTCTCCGGTGCTTGTGCCGGATGTGGTGAAACTCCTTATGTAAAACTAATCACTCAGTTATACGGAGAGAGAATGATGGTGGCCAACGCAACGGGGTGTTCATCCATTTATGGTGGTTCTGCTCCTTCAACTCCATACTGCAAGCATAAAGATTCCGGACACGGTCCGGCTTGGGCCAACTCACTATTCGAAGACAATGCTGAATACGGTTTTGGTTTTGCTGAAGGTGTTCAGGCACAACGTGACCGCATTGAAGTGATTATGCAAACTGCTTTGGGTAACGGAGCCAGTGATGCGGAGAAAGAAGTATTTGCTGAGTGGATTGCCAACAAAGAAAATGCTAACGGTTCAGTTGTTGCATCTAAAAAAGTGTTAGAAGTTATTGAAGGCGGCAAAAGTGAATACGCTGTAGAAATTACCAAATTAAAACAGTACCTGGTCAAAAAATCAGTTTGGGTATTTGGTGGCGACGGATGGGCGTATGACATTGGTTATGGTGGTCTCGACCATGTTATGGCAAGTGGACAGGATATCAATGTTTTGGTAATGGACACCGAGGTATACTCAAATACAGGTGGGCAGTCATCAAAAGCAACACCGGTTGGAGCTGTCGCTAAATTTGCTGCATCAGGTAAAAAAATACGTAAAAAAGACCTTGGCGCAATGATGATGTCTTACGGATATGTTTATGTTGCTCAGGTGGCTATGGGAGCGAACCAGGCACAATATTTCAAAGCTTTAAAAGAAGCAGAGGCTTATCCGGGACCGTCAATCATAATTGCATACTCTCCGTGTATTAACCACGGTTTACGAGGCAGCATGGGACGCAGCCAGGATGAAGAGAAAAAAGCAGTTGCTTCAGGATACTGGCACCTGTTCCGTTATAATCCGCTTTTGGAAGAAGAAGGTAAAAATCCTTTCCAGTTGGATTCAAAAGAACCTGAATGGAGCAAATTCCAGGAATTCCTGAATGGTGAAGTTCGGTATACTTCGTTGAAAAAATCGTTCCCTGCCGAAGCTGATGAACTGTTTACTGCAGCAGAGGATAATGCAAAATGGCGATATAATTCATATAAAAGATTAGCAGCCATGGATTTTTCAAAGGCTGAAGAATAAAATCATGCTCTTATAAAAACAAAACCGTTCTGTCTCTCGGCTGAACGGTTTTTTTTATTCCAGAATATTCATCTGTTGCAGGATAGTTCTGGTAATTTCTTTTCTACATCTACCAAAATCAGGATTTATCATTTCTCTGTCTTTTATAAGCCTGGTGGCAAAAAAATAAACATTATTTTCTCTTTCAACATAACCAACCCACCAGCCGGTATCTTTCCCTCCGTCTCTTGTCCATCCGGTTTTTGCTCTCAAAATATATGAGTTGGTCTTTTCTTCCACCATTATCTCTTTAAGTGTTTTGAACGATTTCCTTGAAAACGGCAGCGATTCCTCATAAATACTAACCAATACTTCGATTTGATTTACCGGGGAAATACCAAGATGCCCAAAGTTCCAGAAATCATCATCATCAGTGGAAAGGTCTGCATTTCCATAGTTACAGTTGCTTAAATATTCTTTGTATTTCTTTTTCCCGACCTTTTTTGACAACTCCAGATAAACCCAAACCGCCGACAGTTTATAGGCTTCTTTCAAACTCATATCCCGGTAAATATCCGGACGGTAACCATACGTTAAGGTGTCAGGGTCACCGGGCCATTTAATAATATCGTTTTCACTTTTAACAAGTCCCTCTTCCAAAAGGATAAGCGAATTTAAAATTTTAAAAGTTGAAGCAGGCAGTGTTTGACAATGACTGTCATTTATGTCGCTTGAAATCCATTTGTGCGCATTATAATCGTAAATGGTTATGCTGCCTTCAACGTTACAGTCTTTAAAAGGTTGCATCAAATCATTTTGGCTACAAACTAAAAAAGACTGAAAACAAAAAAAGACAAACAATATAACTTTCATATATAGAAATTATAAATTCAGCAAAACTCTTTTATAGTCCTAAATCATCATATAATCACAGTTTAATTCCACATCGTCAACAACAGCACCCAACTTTTTATAAAAACCAATGGCACTTTTATTCCACTTCGACACCTGCCAGTGTACTCTTTTACAATTTTCCTGCTTTGCTTTTTGAATGACTGAATTGATTAGTTTTTGTCCTAATCCGTTACCCCGATATTCCGGTTTCACATACAAATCATCCATATAAACCGATTTGCCAATCCATGTAAAATAAGCAAAAAACCAGGTAGCGTATCCGGCAATAGTTCCCGAAGCTGTCTCGACCATAAAACCGTTCAAAAATTCAGCTTCCTTTTCCATTTCAGCAACAGAATTAACCATTCTCTCAGGCGTTTGCTGAAATGTTGCAAACTCTTTAAACATCTCAATTAAATCCGAATAATCACTTTTCCTGACAGGTCGTATTTTAAACTCCATCGATATGCATTTAAAAATTAAATTTCGAAAATAACTAAATTCAAACAATAAAACATTTTATTGTTTGCCGTTTGCGGCGGGCAACTGAGGAAAATCATTTCCTTCAAAGACGGCAGAAATTCGAAACCTGTATTTCTACTTTTTTAATTGCTCAATTTTCTTTTTAAAAGCAATATCCCCGCTTAATTCATACGCTTTTCGCAGGCTCTCCTCAGCACGTTTAGAATCGTTTTGTGAAATATAAAAATCGGCCATGGAATCAAAGGCATTCACACTCCAGGGGTAATATTTCACCTGCAGCCCGAAAAATAGTTTTGCTTTCTCTGGTTGTCCCGTTTGCAGAAACATATATCCTCCCATATTTAACATCTCTTCATCGGCTGGTGGAACCGGATATCCAAAATGTTTGCTCAAAACTTCAGCGCGTTCAGTTATGTGTCTTTCCAATACCTCAGGCAATGTTTCCGGATTGTTGTATACATTGGCATCTTTTAACTGATACCAGTCGAAGAGCCACCTCATTCCTTCAAGCATCGAAGGCAGCGGTACTGTAGCATGAATATCATCAGGATAATATTTCCACAAAAAATTTAAATGGTTGTTCTCTTTTACCTGTTCAGCTGCTTTTATAAACAGCAATTTGGAACGGGAAACCAATGAGCTTTCCGAATTGTTTCCCAATACCTCTTCAATTGTTGCATTTTCATTTTCCCTGTCGAGTGGGCTGGCCAGGCTGACAAAAAGAGATTTGCCGGCAAAACCCTGCGTCTTTAATCTTGTAATCGCCTCGTTCATAAATTTTTGATTATCCCAATCCAAACTCGGGTCAATGGCAATATAGTTTCTAAAAGACTGTGGATGGTTTACCAGCATATTTATGGTAAACAATCCACCATACGAATGCCCGATAAGCGTTCGGTAATTTGTAACCGGGTATTTTCGCTCCACAAAAGGAATCAGTTCTTTTTCCATAAATTCAGCAAAGTGTTTTGCTCCTCCACTTTTCATATTTGGATTTCCTATATCGGAAGTTGTCAAATCTTTTGTACGATTGAATTGATTGGATACACCTACCAAAATCATTTTCGGCAAATAATTTCCCCAGTAATATTCATAAACTGCAACCAGTGCACTCAACTGAACACCTCCGTCAAGAATATATACTACAGGATATTTCAGGTTTGGATTAAGCTTGCCGCCATTCGGCAAATGCACCCAAATATCCCGGTTCTCGTCAAGAATTTCAGAATAAACGCTGTCTTTAATGCCAATTTTATAGAGATAGCCTTTATCTGCATTTTGTGCCAAAATACGATTACAAAGAAAAGTAAGCAAAACAAGAATTATTACATAAGACTTCATGTCAACAGATTTTAATGGTTAAGAATTGTGAAAACTATTTAAATCGAAAAACAGAAGAATTCCTTCATTATTCTGCAATCGGCTCAAGGTAGGCAGGTAATTTATACACTGATTTTTTCTGCGCTTTGTTCATCCTGTTGTAAATATCCATCAGGCTGTCGTACCGGGCTTTTGTCTCAATAGGAACAATAATACCCTTTTTCAGTTCTTCGTCATCCATCGTTCCCGTTCGAAGAACTTCTTCCATATTGGCTGTCGAGCGCCAGTATTTTAACATTTCCTCCCCGGATACTCCCGGATTATCAGAGCAGGCAATCAAAATCAAAATAAATAAGGGAATAACCATGCTCTGTTTAATGCTGTGAATTTTTTCCTTCTGTTTTCGCATCATCTTTAGTCGCTTTTTAGTGACCGAGAAATTAAAACCACAGGACAACGGAGTTTTGGAAGCATCAAGATAGTCAATTAACAGACCTTGATAATATTTTATATTATTGTGTGAGTGAACCACCGAATTATCAGCCAAAAACTCATGATTAAGTTGCATCGCCCGTTTATATATTATCAACATCGGATTTACCCAAATAAAATTTTTCACCAATTCAATAAAAAAAATATCGATGGTATGAAGCTGGGTTACATGAGCCAACTCATGTTTTAATATTTCGGGAGGAATAGAATCGTATTGCTCTTTCCTGATAAAAATATATTTTAGAAATGAATACGGAGTTATTTTTTGATCGGTCAGAACCACTACAGCATGTTCAAGCGTCAGTCTCTCATGTTTTCTGATTTTCCGGATAAAATCAAAAATATGAACTCCAAACCGAAGAAAGAACAGGCTGGTAATTATCCAGTAAACTAATACCAAAAGCGAAACCTGATGATTATAATTTGTGGGGATATAAACCGGCATTTCGTTAATTATCTGTTTCACGTCCCTTGAGGCACCAAAAGAAATCAGAGGCACAATCAATGAAAACAATAAGCCGCCAAGCAAATAAAAGCGGTTAAAGTTGTATGACTTTTCTTTTTCCAGAAGAAGTTTATAAAAGCCCAGAATGAGAGCCAATGCCAGGCTAAACCTTAGGACATACAAAATCATTTTTTTTCATTGTTTAATTTATCATCAATCATATTCCGTAATTCCAACAACTCTTCTCTGCTCAATGTCATGTTATTGGTAAAAAAAGAAGCAAACCGTGCCGATGACCCCTGGAAAAATGTTTTAATCATATTTTGAAGATACGACGATGAGTAGTCCTTTTTTTGGAGAATAGGATAATATTCTCTTAAATTTCCATGGAGGTTATAAGCAATAGCACCTTTATTGCTTAGCCGTTTTAGTATAGTTGCCAGTGTTGTCGCCGCCGGTTTTGGTTCCGGATAAGCGTCCAACAGATCTTTCATGTACACTTTTTCAGCCTGCCAGATAAAATTCATCAACTGTTCTTCTTTTTGAGATAATTTCATAATCCAGAATTCTAAAAACCAAGAATTGATTCTACAAATATAGAATTACATTCTGATTCTACAAACATAGAACACATTTATTTTACCCGTCATCAAATCAATTCGTGGCAGCTTTAAATAAAATCTTCTTTCTGTTGGCCAATTTTTGTACCTTCGGATAGATAAAAACAGAATAATGAAAAAGTTTCTACTCCTCTCTGTTTCGCTATGGATTTTCATCCTGGGATTCGCTCAGAAAAAAAAGCCAGATGTTGCCCTAATTATGAACGATCCGAAATTACTTGAAGTTATTCCCAAGCAATTAGACGTCGAAATACTGGGAGAAGGCTTTGAATGGGCAGAGGGACCGCTTTGGCTGGCCGGCCAGCAGAAATTGCTTTTTTCAGACATTCCTCAAAATACAGTTTTTGAATGGACGGAAAAAAGCGGTATAAAATCTTATCTGAAACCTTCGGGTTATACCGGAACGCAACATCTCAGTGGTGAACCGGGCTCCAATGGGTTGCTTTTGAGTCCCGATGGCAAACTGGTGCTTTGTCAGCACGGTGACCGGAAAGTGGCAAAAATGAATGCGGATTTAAATAATCCCAAACCTGATTTTACGGCATTAGCCGATAACTATAAGGGTAAAAAATTAAACAGTCCTAACGATGCAGTCTTTCACAAAAACGGTGAACTATATTTTACCGATCCTCCCTATGGTTTGGAGCTTTTGACTGATGATCCTAAAAAAGAACTGGATTTTCAGGGAGTGTACAAAACCGATAGAAACGGAAATACAATATTGCTCACCAAAGAACTGTCGAGACCAAACGGAATTGCATTTTCAAACGACTATAAAAAGTTGTACGTGGCAAACTCCGATCCGAAAAATGCAATTTGGATGGTTTATGATGTGGATAAGAATGGTGGTTTGACAAATGGTAAAATATTCTTTGATGTTACCGATCAAGATACAGCAGAAAATGGAAACCCTGATGGATTAAAAGTACATAAAAACGGATGGATTTTTGCAACCGGCCCTAAAGGAGTGTGGATTTTCACCCCGGAAGGAAAACATCTTGGAACTATCATCACGGGAGAGAAAACAGCAAATTGTACTTTCAACAAAGATTATTCTGTGCTGTTTTTAACGGCCGATGATTATTTGCTGCAAATAAAACTCAAACCCAATTAGCATGGTCTGGCTACTGTTTGTTTTCAGTTATATTGCATTCTGTTTTCTTCTCTACACATTAATCAGTCTTAAAAAGTTGGGAATAAAAATTTACCATGCCCGCGTAATTGTTGAGTTGTTGTTTTGTATTGGTTTTGCTGTTGCAGGATTTATTTTTTTGAAATAAACAAGGTAAACCGGTTTATCTGAAAAACCAGTCAATGATTTTTGTTTTTCACATTCTGCTAAAAAGACAAAAACCTCAATTTGTTTTCCACGTATTTTCTATTTTAACGGAAGAATACACCAGTAAATCGTTTACATTTACAGCGTAGCCGTCAACAGGATTTTTCAGGCTAATTTTCACCACATGTTTTCCTTCCGGCAACTGGTATTTCCAGGCCACTTCGTGCCGGCGTTTTGCAAAGCCGGTCGGCATCAGGAAACTTTCACTTTCCCCTCCATCAATGCTCATTTCGAGTTCTAAATTCAGGTCTTCATATTCATTTTGTTTTTGCGCTGAACCTGTTAAAACAAAACCATTTCCTGTAAATTCCACTTCAAACTCCGAATTGTCTTTGGTCAGGCGCTCTCCGATTCCATTTCTTTCAACCGGAAAATGATTTTCAAAACCAACTTCCATAGCTACCGCTTGAATTTCCTGAACTGCCAAAGTGATATTTTCTCCTTTAACTTTACCTCCATTTTCAGAAATAACCTGCAAGGCATGTTTTAAACCGATTTCATACACATCGTTTAATGACATTGTGGTGTATTTGAAATCCATACTCTCCACAGGATAAACTCCTCTTTTCCAAAACTCCGGGATTTCTGAATAGCCAAGCATTGTTCCCAGTATTCCACCTGCACTCGCAGGATTACAATCTGAATCCTGACCGCAACGCGTTGATATTTCCAGTGTTTTTGAGTAGTCGCCTTCGCCATAAAGCAAACCAATAACAATGTAGGCTGCATTTATTTTGGCATCGATATTAAAATTTCGAAAAACTCCGTCAGGACAGCCAATATCAGCCGACCATTTTCGTTCTACCTCAAACCAGGTCTGTTTCCAGTCGTTCGGATATTCATTGTGCCATTGAATAACGTCATGTATACATTGATAAAACTGAGATTCTTCAGGAATAGCTTTTAAGGCCTCAGTTACAATATAGTTCACATCGTTTAAAACAAAAGCCAGTGAATACATGCCAGCTACGTATACACCTCCGTACCAGCCATCTCCGTAATTCATAATGTGCCCTACTTTATCGCATATCTCTGAAGCGGTGTTTACCATTCCCGGAGCCATTAATCCGGCAAAATCGGCTTCTATCTGAAAATCGATATCATCGGCGTGCGGATTATTTTCCCAATAACCCGACTCAGGTGGCATTATCCCGTTAAGAATATTGTAACGGGCTGCCTGGTTTGCATGCCAAAGTCGGTAATCAGCGTGGGCAAACGCAAGTGCATGAGAAGCAGCCGGCGCATCCAATCCCTCTTTTTCAAAAACTTCTACAAATGTGAGATCCATATAAACATCATCGTATAAACCAGGAGAATTTTTATAATACCACAAGCAACGATTTTCATCCCATGGAATGGGCTGGTAATCATTAATCATGGTGCCATTGTACCGAAACTCAGTTGGTCCGCCAAAGGTGCAACCAATTACCTGCCCGGCCCAGCCGCCTTTAATCTTATCCTGAAGTTCTGCTTTGGTAAGCTTTGTTTTAAGCTCCTTTTTCGTTACAGATTTTGAAAAACCTTGAGTGCATTCGCCCAGTAATAGAACCGTGAAAAACAAAATCAGTGTTTTCATATTTAGTCAGCATTTTAGTTTAGTTAAAATATTTTTCCCAATGAAGAAGTTTTATCTGATCCTCTTTGAATAAAAACCATTTCTTCCATGCGGCATTTCGCACCAAATAGAAAATTTTATCGGATTTCTATTTTCCGGATAATGCTTTCCGTTATGATGTAAAAATTCAGTTTGCCATATCGTATACTTTTCTCCCATTTGCAGATTGATATCTCTCAATTTATAATACTCATCTATTGAAATATCTGTATGAACGAAATCGAGGGTATCTTGGTTTTCAATTGTAAATTTCTTATCCGAATAGTTTACAGAGGCTTTCGAAGGAACAATGGCTACCTCATTCTCTTTTCTTAAAAACAGAAAAGCAACTACTGTAAAAAACAAAAGAACAGTAACAATTAAATACACACGTTTTCTTTTCATAAACAAACAAATTTCCCAGCGATCTAGTTAACTAGAATCAGAACAAAAACTGAAAACTGTGACAGAAAACTGAGGCAAAAAAACGGCTACTCCAATTTTTTCGCCTCCTCCCAAATCACATCCATTTCAGCCAAACTCATATCGTGCAGATTCTTCCCTTTCTGCAGGGTTTCGCTTTCTAAATAATTAAACCGTTTTATAAACTTCAGATTGGTACGTTCCAATGCAGCCTCCGGATCAACACCGTAGAGTCTGGCGGCGTTTACCATGGCAAAAAATAAATCGCCAAATTCCGCCTCAATTTTATCTTTATCCACTTGTTCAATCTCAAAACTCAACTCATTCACCTCTTCTTTTACTTTCTCCCAAACCTGTTCCTTATATTCCCAATCAAAACCCACACCACTGGCTTTTTCCTGAATCCGGTTGGCTTTTACCAGTGCTGGCATCGCCGCGGGCACACCTTCCAGCACACGTTTATTTCCCCCTTTTTCTTTTAATTTTAAAGCCTCCCAGTTTTCCTCAACTTTTCGTACAGAACCTTCAACATCAACTTCTCCAAAAACATGTGGATGGCGATAAATCAGCTTTTTATTGATTCCCTGAAGTACGTCGCCAATATCAAAAGCTCCTTTTTCCGAACCAATTTTAGCATAAAAAACAATATGCAACATCAAATCACCCAATTCCTTTTTTATTTCCTGCAAATCATTTTTTAAAATGGCATCAGCCAATTCGTAGGTTTCTTCAATCGTATTCTTTCTAAGCGATTCAAGGGTTTGTTTCCTGTCCCAGGGGCATTTTTCCCGCAACTCATCCATTATATCCAACAACTCTTTAAAAGCTTCTGTCTTTTTTTCCATATTCTTTCAAAATTATTAAAAATACACCGATTTTTTTGAACCTTTTCAAATTTGCGTGTACACTCATTTACAACACGGAAATACAAAAGCTAAAGATGGAAATATTTGACCGGAAAAGGAGCATTCTTTTAATTATCGTTTTATTAATATTATTAACCGGTTATTTTTTAATGGCAGGTCCCGGGCCTGACAGTAGCAATTTCGCTACTGAAATTTACAGTTTTAGAAGGATTACACTGGCGCCGGTAATCATTCTGCTGTCATACGGAGGAATTATTTTCTTAATTTTAAAACGGAAATGATTTTTATAAAACGGAACTCAGGCGATTTTACTGACGAGGCACTGATGAAATTTATTGGCGCTGGTGATCGTGCAGCTTTCGATGAACTTTATAATCGTTACCATAATCGTTTATTTTATTATTTCTATCGAATGTTGGGTAACTGTGAAGAAACGGCAAACGATTTTTTACAGGATATTTTTCTTAAAATAATCGATAAACCCCAACTTTTCAATCCGGATTATTCGTTCAAAAAATGGATTTTTTCGGTGGCGCACAACATGTGTAAAAATGAATACCGAAAACGCGAAAACCACAAAACAATATTACAGGACATTATTCCTGAAAACATAAAAGATGAAATAAATCCCGACAGGGAAGATAAAAGTCGTTGGATTGAGATTGCATTTCGCGAGATGGAGGGGCTTTCCGAAAAATCAAGAGAGATACTTGTGTTGAAATACCGCGAAAACTTTAGTCTGGATGAAATATCAGAAATCCTTTCTCTTCCGAAAGGAACAGTAAAATCGAGGCTTTTTTATGCGCGAAATGAATTGACCAAACTTGTGAAATACATCCAAAACATGGAGGATTAAAAAATGAAAAACGAATTGACAGATAATTATTTAAGCAAAGCATTTCAAAACGACAAATTGGACTGTACCCCTGATTCGTCTATTAAATCGCGGCTCGACTACACCTTTATGCTTAAAGAAAGTCAAAATAAAATTCGGCAAAATTCGTTTTTGGGTTTATTTACATGGATTTTTTCCGGGAAGAACCTCCCCTTAAAAGCAGCTTTTATTTCGCTGCTTGTGCTTTTATCTATTTTCAATTTTCAGCAAAAGCCCGGGAATTTTGAATCTCCGGTTGTTGACTCTGCTTCCGTGTTAACGATTCCGTTTAACATTGATTCTGTTACAAATAAACCCTTCAAAAGCGACACCTGTTCATTCCCCGGAATATAGCAGTTTCTGATTTTCAGAAAAATAACATTTTGCCAGCTACCTAAAATATTCAGAAAAACCGGACTCACAGACCTTTGTTAAAAACCATTGCCAGACTTTCAAAATTCTTTCCTGCATTCGGAAATTCTTTGTCCAGTTTTTGTTGCCCGATGATATGCAAAAGCTGCTGATAGTAAAACATATCGGTCATAATATCAGTCTTTAAACGGTCGCGTTGACTTGCTTCAAATTGCGCATAATAGCTTAAGTTCTCCTGCACCGAATACACAAAATCTTTCAGATAATTGATCCCGTCTTCCGTTAAACCTGCTTCAAACAACAAATTAGTAAGTTGTAATGAATAACTGTTATGATGAAAAACCTGTGTTGGAAATAATAAAATGCTTTTGTTTAACACTTCACAAGCCTTTTCTTTTTCTCCTTCTTCAAGGAGGGCTTTGGCCAATGAATTAAATGCATTTTGCAACTGAAATACGCCCGCATTATAAACCGTAAAATAATCGATATTTACATCAGGTTTATCTATATTCCCCCAGGCAAAATCGTTCATCAGTTGGGTATATAAACGCCCGGTATTGGCAGGTGGATTATCCAAAATACTCTTCACTTTATTTTCCACCGGAACCAATTGATAAACCAAGCCATCCTGATGCAGATAATTTAAAAGTCCGTGATTTTGCGCTTCCAACTTCGAAACAAAACAGATCGGACGTGATATAGCGTTTGAAACCACGATATCCCAAAAAGCCAATTCATGTTTATACAACACCTCCCTGTTTTTTAACGAAACGGGAATTGTTCCAGTTTTACTTTGGGCAGAAACATTAAAATATAATTCAGCGGCCGGTATAAAACTTAATGAATCACCATTCCGGGTTTGAAGTTTTGTTCCCTCTGCATCGCTGGAAACAAACTTCAAAACCTCTAAAAAATTCACTTTTTCCTGAATTTTATGCTGAACCGAAACATAATCCAATTTTCCCTCGTCAATCTTTTTTTGGGGAAGATTCATTTTCAAACCGTCACTTCTGTTTTTTTGCATTTTCAACTGATTGATAAACCAGTTAGCACTCACAAAAGGCATAACAACAATCCGAACATCGGGTCTGATTTCTTCAACTTCCTGACAATACAAAAGCGGATACGTATCGTTGTCTCCACTAGTAAACAAAATCGTATTCTCGGGACAGGAGTTTAAAATATTGGCTGCAAAATCACGTGCAGCATAACGGTTCGACCGATTGTGATCATTAAAATTCTGTGAAAATAACAGAGTAGGACTACCCAAAAAAACAATTATAAAAAGGAGTACCGTTGTTATTTTAGATGACAATTTTTCGGGCAACCATTCTGCAATTGCCATAAAACCAAAACCAATCCAAATACTAAAAACCATAAAACTACCCACAAAAACATAATCGCGTTCACGGGGAACAAGCGGAATTTCATTTATATAAACCACCAAACCCAACCCGGCCAGCAAAAACAACGACAAAGCGCAGTAAAACATCATCTTACTTTTTTTGAAAAAAAACACAGCTCCTAAAATTCCCAATAAAAACGGAATAAAAAAGTAGGTATTTCTGGCCCGGTTATTCCTCATCCACTCCGGTTGGTTATCCTGCGGACCTAAACGCAACTGATCAATCGGTTTTATCCCTGAAATCCAGTTTCCCCTGGTTGGTTCTCCCCTCCCTTTGATATCATTTTGGCGCCCCACAAAATTCCACATAAAATACCGCCAGAACATATGCCCGACCTGAAAACGAACAAAAAATGCCAGCTGTTCACCCAAGCCCGGAACCGTCAACACTTCCGATTTTCCGTCCCGGTTCTGTACCCGAACTTTTTTCCCTGTAATATTCACCCAGCTTTTATAGGCTTTTTCATGACCCGGCGAGTTACTATACATCCGTGGAAAAAAAGTACAGGTTTCAGGTGCATAAATATATGCAGAAGGAAGGTCGCGTTCAACATATCGCTGCCCGTCAAAATCTTTCGTTTTTCGCTCTTCTACTCCGATTACAGGTGAATTAAAATTTTCGCCATACAAAAGTGGCCTTTTCGGATATTGTTCGCGGTTTAAATAATCAATCAAAGAAAAAACATTATCGGGTTCACCAAAATTTACAGGCGGGCCTGCCTGCGATCGAATCAGATTTACTGCATAAACTGAAAAGCCCGACAAAACAAGTGCCACCGAGAAAATAGCAAGCGAAACGTTTACGCTTCCCTTTTTTTGAAAAAAACGGATACCCAATGCTGATGCAACACCCCAGGTTAAAACAGCGAAAATCAGCCCCGAATTTAAAGGCAGATGCAAATTGTTGATAAAAATAATTTCTGACACCGACAAAAACCACATGGTTGCCGGAACTAAAATATACAGCACCGATAACAATAAAAAGCAGCCCAAAACAAACGACAACAAAATATTTTTAACAGAAACTTTATATGATTTCAGAAAAACAATCATTGTTATCGAAGGAATTATAAGCAAATTCAACAAATGTACGCCCAGCCCCAGACCGACCAAAATGGCAATAAACAAAAGCCAGCGGTTATTTTCCGGCTCTCCAAAACCGGCTTCCCATTTTAAAGCAGCCCAAAAACCGGCCGAAAGAAAAAACATGGAAAGTGCATAAACCTCACCCTCTACTGCAGAAAACCAAAACGAATCAGTAAAAGCAAATGTGAGCGAACCGATTATGCCGCAACCAATAACTAAAAAGGCATTATTATTCATTTTCTTCGCCATAAAAACTATAATTTGGAAAAGAAAAAAAACAGTTCCAGCACTAAAAAGTCCTGACATCAAATTAATTGACCAGGCAATTTTTTGCGGATTGCCAAATGACAAAAACGTAAAGATTCTGCCTAAAAGGACAAACAAAGGTGACCCCGACGGATGGTTTACTTCCAGCTTATTCGCCGAAAGAATAAATTCACTGCAATCCCAAAAACTGGTTGTTGGCTCAAGTGTTATATAATAGGTGAGAAACGATAAAATAAAAACAATGATGCCGGAGATATAAAATAATGATTTAAATTTCATTTTTCTTCAACAGTACACTTTACTGCAGAAAAGTTCAAATTCATCGAAAAGTAATTATTTTTGTAAGGCATCAAAAAAGAACAAATTATTGGAAAAACAAATCTATCTTGAAGGGATTGACCCGTTGGAGTTTTACGGGATCAACAATGTAAAAATAAACCTTATAAAAAAACTTTTCCCTAAAATAAATATTGCCGCACGTGGTAACTCACTCTTTGTTCAGGGTGAAGAAAAAGAGATAAAACAGTTTGAGAAAAAATTTGCACTCCTGCTCAACCACTTTTTTCAATACAATATTTTAACGGAAGAAATTATTCTGGAAATCCTTGCATCGGGCGTATCAACTTTTGAAGAAAACGGAACGTCGGAGAAAGACATTATTGTTTTTGGAAATTCAGGAAAACCAATTCGGGCGAGAACTCCCAACCAGCGAATTCTGGTAGAGGAAAGTGAAGAAAACGATTTAATTTTCGCCATTGGTCCTGCCGGAACAGGAAAAACATATACGGCTATCGGACTGGCTGTAAAAGCGCTAAAAAATAAACAAATAAAAAAGATAATTCTCAGCCGACCTGCTGTGGAAGCCGGAGAAAACCTGGGGTTCCTTCCCGGTGATTTAAAAGAGAAAATTGACCCGTACTTACAACCGCTCTATGATGCGTTGCAGGATATGATTCCACCCAAAAAGCTCGAGGAGTTTATGAAAGACGGAACCATCCAGATTGCTCCGCTGGCGTTTATGCGGGGCCGAACTTTAAGCAACGCCTTTGTTATTCTGGACGAAGCACAAAACACTACGGTTAACCAGCTAAAAATGTTCCTTACAAGGATGGGGCTGAACGCCAAGTTTATCATTACAGGAGATGTAACCCAAATTGATTTGCCCAGAAAAAGTCATTCAGGACTATTACATGCATTAAAAATTCTGAGAAAGATTAAGTCAATTTCAATTATTGAGTTTAACAAAAAAGATATAGTAAGGCACAGACTGGTTCGCGATATTGTTGATGCTTACGACAAATATTCTGAAGAAGCAGAAATAAAAAAAGAAAAAGTCAGGGCAAATAGAGACAAGAACAAAGAAAAATAATCAACGTTATATCAGTAACAAAAAAATAATAATATGAGCAACGCATTAACAAAAACAGATTTCAATTTTCCGGGACAAAAAAATGTTTACCACGGAAAAGTTAGAGATGTTTATAATATCAACGACGACTTTTTAGTAATGGTCGTCTCCGATCGTATTTCAGCATTTGATGTAGTTTTGCCCAAAGGTATTCCGTTTAAAGGACAGGTTTTAAACCAGATTGCAGAAAAATTTCTGAATGCTACAGCCGACATCGTTCCGAACTGGAAAATTGCATCGCCGGACCCAAATGTAACTGTTGGCCATTTTTGCGAACCTTATAAAGTTGAAATGGTTATTCGTGGCTATCTCACAGGTCATGCATGGCGTGAATACCGCGACGGGAAACGTTCATTGTGTGGTGTACCAATGCCGGATGGAATGGTTGAAAACCAAAAGTTTGAGGAGCCAATATTGACGCCAACCACCAAAGCAGACGAAGGTCACGATGAAGATATTTCGCGCGATGAAATTATTGCGCAGGGATTGGTTGATAAAGCTGAATACGAAATGCTGGAAGATTACACCCGGAAATTGTTTCAACGAGGTACTGAAATTGCAGCAGAAAAGGGGTTGATACTCGTGGATACAAAATATGAATTTGGTAAAAAAGACGGTAAAATCTACCTTATCGACGAAATTCATACTCCCGATTCTTCACGCTATTTTTATGCTGAAGGTTACGAAGAAAGACTTGCCAAAGGCGAAAAACAAAAACAACTTTCGAAAGAATTTGTACGCCAGTGGTTAATTGAAAATGGTTTCCAGGGAAAAGAAGGACAAACCATTCCTGAGATGTCAGAAGAATTTATAAACTCGGTTTCTGAGCGTTACATCGAACTTTTCGAAAACATTACAGGTGATACTTTTCAAAAATCGGACACTGCAAAAATCAACGACAGAATTGAGGCTTCGGTGAATGAATTCTTAAAAGAAAAAGCTTAATTATTCAAAATATTCAGCGGGTGAACATGAATCACCCGCTGAATAAGAAAAGTAGAAATAAACAACAATGAAACAAATCATTTTTATCGCCTTCTTATTCCTTTTTACAGGAAGTATGTTTGCACAGGATGAGTTTACAATGGCAAAAAAAGGTGAAAAAGCGCCTGATTTTACTTTTGAAACGGCACCTGGAAAAATGCAGAAACTTTCTGATTTTAAAGGGAAAGTGGTTTGGATCAACTTTTTTGCAACATGGTGCCCTCCCTGCAGAAAAGAACTTCCTCATCTTCAGAAAGAAGTTTACGACAAATACAAAGACAACAAAGATTTTGTGTTAATTATTTTAGGCCGTGAACACAGCTGGGATGAGATAAACACGTTCACAAGCGAACAGGGATTTACGATGCCGTTTTCGCCGGATCCTGACAGGAAAGTTTTTTCGATTTATGCCAAACAAAATATTCCGCGTAATTTCATCATCAATAAGGATGGAAAAATCGTAGAATCGTCGATTGGTTTTGAAGAGAAAGAATTTAATGCAATGAAGGAAAAAGTTGAAAATTTGCTGAAATAATACAAACAAGGATAAAATTTAACCGGGCATTTCACCCGTTTTTTTAGGCTTTATTCTTAATAAAATACCTCTACCAGATCATCCAGGTTGGTAACTTTCGAGTTCGAATCGTTTGTTGTTGCTGCAATCACCATTTTCTTTTCAGGAAAAATCATCAGATTACTTGTTCCGCCAACCGAACCTCCGGTGTGTCCGAAATACTTTCTTCCATAACTGGTTTCGCGGACAGCAAATCCCATTCCGTAGCCCGTTTTTTTGCCATCGTTTGTTTTTTGCGAAGTCGTTAATTCTTTCGTTACTTCTTCCGAGAACAATACATTATCCAGTATTGCATTTCCAAATTTTACCAAATCCTCCGTTGTTGAAAGAAAACCACCGCCGGCCCATTTGTAACTGTTATCAACATATGGAGCATTAATATCTTTTCCGTCTTCCGTTGTTGCGTAATATCCTGAACGAAACGGAACAATGGAATCGTGATATTCAGGAAGCGTCTGTGTCATTTGCAGCGGATCAAACACTGCCTTTTTCATATAACTCAAAAACTCTTCGCCCGACGCAGCTTCCATCACAGCGCTTAACAAATTAAATCCGTAACTGGAATATCTATACTTTGTTCCGGGTTCAAAAAGTAGTGTGTCGTTTTTGAAAATATCAAGTCCTTCCTCAACGGTTTCATAATATTTTGACGAAAGAAATTCAGTTCCGTTGTAGTGCCGAATCCCCGCAACATGACCGGCCACTTGCCGCACAGTTATCGGATATTTCTTTTCAGGAAAATCAGGTACATATTTCCGGACATGCGCATCCAAATCAATTTTTCCTTGTCTCATTAGAACCCCCAAACCTGCAGCCGTTAATGCTTTTGAAATACTTCCAATCCGGAAACGGGTTTTATCGGGATAAACCGGCGTTTGTTGTTCCAGGTTACCATAGCCAAAACCTTCCGACATAATTATTTTACCGTCGATAGAAACGGTTACCGACCAGCCCACCGACTGGCCTTCTTCTTTTAAATTTTGAATCAGCGTTTCAGCCTCAGCAATTTTGGGCTCTTTAGTACCGCAGGAAAACAGAAAAAATGAAAAAAAAAGAAAAGTTACAATGATTGCTTTCATATTCCTTTCTATTTATTGATATTATAAAGCTTTATTTGATTCAACCATAACGCAGGTTTTGCCCAATCCGATGAAAAAAGAGCCCCTCACGAATATAGGGATACAGTAAATTGCGCCATACTAAACTTCATTCCTTCTGCAAAAGACACCTGACGCTCTGTTAAAAAATCAAAACTAAGGAAAAACACACATATTTTTAAATATTCCCATTTGAATTTATAAAAGATAATAGATGATTTTCAAACTAATTTTCAGAATAAAAACTCTTTTTTGCTCTTTATTGTTGAAATAATTATTTTTGCGCCACAATTTTTTTGATATTTTCAAAATGCATTTATACAACAGAGTCAATAAAGAGGAGCTGAAACAAAGGTTACAGAAAGAAACCTTTGAGCGAAAAACCATTTCGTTTTATAAATATCACTATCTGGAAAACCCGCAGGAATTTAGAGACAATATTTTCCGCGACTGGTTTCCGCTGGATTGTTTCGGGCGAATTTACGTAGCACGCGAAGGAATTAATGCGCAAATGAGTGTGCCGGAACATCATTTTGAAGCTTTTTTGCAAACACTTGAGAAGTATAAAATTTTACAAGGAATTCCAATAAAATATGCCATCGAAGACGACGGAAAATCGTTTTATAAACTCACCATAAAAGTGCGCCCAAAATTGGTTGCCGATGGTTTGGATGACGGAGCTTACGATGTTACAAACGTTGGAAAACATTTGACCGGCCTGGAATTTCACAATTACATCGGTCAGGAAAATACAGTTGTTGTAGATATGCGCAATTTTTACGAAAGTGAAATTGGCCATTTTGAAGGAGCAATTTGTCCGGAGGCAGATACGTTTCGCGAAGAATTGGAGATTGTAACTGATTTGCTGGAAGACAAAAAAGACAAAAAAATTCTGTTGTATTGCACCGGTGGAATTCGCTGCGAAAAAGCCAGCGCCTATTTGAAACATAACGGTTTTGAAGATGTAAACCAGCTTCATGGAGGCGTTTTGGAATATGCGCGCCAAATAAAAGCGGCTGAGCTTCAACCAAAATTTATTGGTAAAAACTTTGTTTTTGACGAACGCATGGGCGAAAGTGTAAGCGGGGAAGTTATTTCTCATTGCCACCAGTGTGGAAAACCTTGCGACACGCATACCAACTGCGCCAATGATAGTTGTCATCTGCTTTTTATTCAGTGCGACGAATGCCGTGAAAAATACGACGGATGTTGCACACCCGAATGTACAGAAGAAAAAGCCGGTCATAATCACGCAGCCCAAAATCGCTACATTTTTGGGAATAGCCGAAAGTATAGAAAAAGTTTAGCATTAGTCAGAGCAGAGAAGAAGTCAGAAGCTCCAATAAGCAAATAACAAAACTCAAATAACAACAACTTCAAGCTTAATGAATTTTTGATTTGAATGATTTGAAGCTTGTTTTTTGGAGATTTAAATTTTACATGTTTTTTGATGATTGAGATTTGATAATTTTGCATCGCGATGAATAATTTCTGGAGAGAATATAAAGAACCAGTTTTTTCCCTTGCCCCCATGGAAGACGTGACGGACACTGTTTTTCGTGAAATAGTAATGGGCATGACAACTCCCGGAAAACTTCATGTAGTTTTTACAGAATTTACCTCAGTGGAAGGAATGAATCATCCGGTAGGTCGGGAACGTGTTTCTGAACGCCTGATTGTAAACGACTCAGAACGTGAATTGCTGCAAAAATTAAACATCAAACTGGTTGCTCAAATTTGGGGACGAAATCCGGAGATTTACCACAACATTGCCAAATATATTTCCAAGAATTATCAGTTCGACGGAATTGATATCAACATGGGGTGCCCGGTAAAAAAGGTGTTTAAAATTGGTGCGTGCAGTGCGTTGATTGGCGAACCGGAACTCGCAAAAGAAATTGTTCTGGCAACCAAGGAAGGCACCCAGCTTCCTGTGAGTGTAAAAACCCGAACAGGAATAAAACAGCATCAAACAGAAGAATGGATCTCGAATTTATTGGAAGTAAATCCGGCAGCCATAATTTTACACGGACGCACACAACGCCAGCAATCGGAAGGCAATGCCAACTGGGAAGAAATTGCAAAAGCCGTACAGCTAAAAAATGAAAAAAAACCGGAAATTCCGCTACACGGAAACGGCGATATTTTTTCTTACAAACAAGGCTTGCAACGCATGGAAGAAACCGGAGTAAATGGCATAATGGTTGGGCGCGGAATCTTTCAGAATCCCTGGTTTTTTATGCCTGAAAAAACGGAAATTTCGAAAGAAGAACGAATTCATAAATTAATAGCTCACACAAAACTTTTTGAAAAGACCTGGAGCCCCGAAAAAAACTTCAACATTTTGAAACGTTTTTATAAAATCTATCTCAACAGTTTTGAAGGCGCAGCAAAATTACGCGCCGACTTAATGAATGTAAAAAATTACGACGAAGTGTATTCTTATTTTACATAACACATTCCTTCTCATTTTCAAAAATAAAATTTTATCCATCCTCAAAAAATGATACATTCGCAAAAATCATTTTATCTAAACCAATTATGCGAATTCTATCCACTTTATTTTTCCTGTTTCTTTTCGCAGGTATTTCAACACAGTCAGTCGCAAAAAAACTTCCGGGAGTTGCCGTTAATTATTCCAATCCTGAAAGTGAAATTTATTTGGGCAGCCCTAGCATTGCGATTCTTGGCGATGGAACCTATGTAGTGAGTAATGATTATTTTGGAAAAATTGACGGAAAATCCAGAAATGGATCGGTATTTCAATCTAAAAACAAAGGAAAAAGCTGGGAAAAAATTGCTGATGTAAAAGGTATGTTCTGGTCGAACCTGTTTGTTTTGAATAATGAACTTTATTTATTGGGAACCGACGGACAGTACGGCAATTTTGTAATTCGCAAAAGTACAGACGGTGGACACACGTGGACAACTCCAAAAGATAAAAACTCTGGTTTGCTTCGCGATGATTTTGAATACCACACTGCGGCTATGCCGGTAATTATAAAAGATGGAAGAATTTACAGGGCAACTGAAGTTCGGAATCCGCCGGAAAAATGGGGTGTTAATTTTGAATCGTTGGTTTTGTCGGCACCAGTGAACAGCGATTTATTAAAAGCTAAAAACTGGACCGCTTCAAATCATATTCACTACAATCCGGAGTGGCCTGTTGGAGATGCCTGGCTGGAAGGAAATGCGGTAAAAACAGCAGACAATGAAATTGTAAATATACTGCGCGTAAATGAAAAAAAGAACGGCGATTACGCAGCTATTATTAATATTTCCGAAGAAGGAAAAAAAGCAGAATTTAACCCGAAAGAAGGTTTTATCCATTTCCCGGGCGGTTGCAAAAAATTTACAATTCGTTACGATGAAAAATCAAAAAGATACTGGACATTAACCAATTTCAAAAAAGACATTGGCTATAATCCGGAAAGAACCCGAAATTGTTTGTCGCTGGCTTCGTCGCCCGACCTAAAAGCCTGGACCGTTCATGAACATGTCATTTATAATCCGGATTACTTTGCACATGGATTTCAATATGCCGACTGGCTAATTGATGGAGACGATATGGTTGCCGTTATCCGCACAGCTTTCGACGATGGGAAAGTACCTGCGCACAATTGCCACGACTCCAATTATATTCTTTTCAAACGAATAAAAAATTTCAAAGATTTCGAGAAATCAGAAATTGCTAAATATCACAACTGATACTGCTTCTAAAGATTTAAATATTTCAGAAACTCTTCGCGAACAGATTTGTCTTTGAATTTTCCTGAGTATTCTGCGGTAACCGTTGTGCTGCTTTCATCTCTAATTCCGCGGCATGATACACACATGTGTTTTGCATCGATAACAACCGCAACGTCTTCGGTTTTCAGAATCTTTTTTAATTCACTGGCAATTTGCACTGTTAAACGCTCCTGTACTTGCGGGCGGCGTGCAAAATAATCAACAATCCGGTTTATCTTTGAAAGCCCAATAACCTGACCACTTGAAAAATAAGCAACGTGCGCTTTCCCAACAATGGGTAAAAAGTGATGCTCGCAAAACGAATTCATGTTAATATCTTTCTCCACTAACATTTCACCGTATTTGAATTTATTTTCAAAAACCGAAATGGCCGGTTTGTTTTTGGGATCCAATCCATAAAAAATCTCCTGCACAAACATTTTTGCCACCCGGCGCGGAGAGCCACTCAAACTATCATCAGTTAAATCGAGGCCAAGTGTGTCCATTATATCGCGAAATTTATCCTCAATAATTTCCATCTTCTTCTTGTCCGACAAAACAAAAGCATCCTTTTTTAACGGCGTTTCTATTGAAGTTGCAATATGATTGTCACCGATAACAGCATGTCCGTTCAATTTTTCTTTTGAATGCCCGTTACCGTTGATTTTAGTGTTCCCATTTATTTTTTTAAGTACAATTCCTTCTTTCATCGTTTCCTGCTTCAATTATTTAACAAAATCGAAAACGATATTTAAAACAGACGACAGAGTGTTTTGTTTAAGATTAGTTTACATTTTTTTAAACAAATCTATTTTCGTCTTATTAAAATCAAAATTCCCTGGCTTTTACACATCAGTTCTGAAAAAGAATTAGAACTGAGAGCAAGAAGTGCAGCACGGTAAAGTATTTTTTCAAAACAATTGGTTATTTTAGGGCTGTAAAGATTATTTTCAAACCATAAAACCTAGTTCTGTTATGAAAAAAGTTCCAATAATTCTTTTACTTATATTTTCCACTAATTTTATATTTGCTCAACAGGAGGAAGATAACAGCGATTTCCTAAACCTTAATAAAACAGAACGTCTGGAATGGTTCAGGGAACTGGGGTTTGGGATGTTTATTCATTTTAGTTTCGACAGTCAGCTGGGAATTGTCATCAGTCATTCCATGGCCGGTGCTTCCGACGATTACTTAAACCGTTTTGTAAACGAATTGCCCAAAACATTTAATCCGAAAGATTACGATCCGGAAGAAATTGCCAATCTGGCTAAACTTGCCGGAATGAAATACATTGTTTTTACAACAAAACACCATTCCGGCTTTTGTATGTGGGATACCAAAACAACCGATTTCAACATAACCAATACCCCGTATGGGAAAGACCTGATAAAAGAATACGTTGACGCCACCAGAGAAGCAGGATTAGCGGTCGGATTTTATTTTTCGCCGGAGGACTTTAACTTTTTATATGAAAACGATTTACCGGTAAGACGAAGATTCCCTGATCCAATTCCACAAAACATAATGGCAAAATACCTGGAATTGGTTGAGTTGCAATGCATGGAGCTAATGGCACAATATGGTGAAATTGATGTTATCTTTTTTGACGGGGGCGAGGGTCCTTTACAGGAAAAATGTAAAGAAGTAGTATGGGAACTCCAACCCAATATTGTTGTAACACGGGGAGCTATTCAAACACCGGAACAAACTCTTTTGGGAATTGCATCTGATGAACCATGGGAATCGTGTATTACCATGGGAACCCAATGGGCTTACAAACCAACAAATGAGGAATATAAAACCGGAGCACGTTTAATCGAAATATTGATTGAAACCCGTGCAAAAGGAGGAAATTTATTATTAAATGTTGGGCCAAAACCTGATGGAGAACTTCCGGAACAACAGGAAGAAAATCTGCGTGAAATGGCCGCCTGGAACTTTATAAATGGCGAGTCTGTAGAGAAAGTCAGTTCTTGGATTCTTCCCAATGAAGGTGACATTTGGTTTACATGGAAACCGGAGGAAAAAACACTGTACGCATTTCTAACAAAAATCTCTGATTGGGAGAAAGGAACACGACGGGAGTTTACTCTAAAATCAGTGACTGCAAATGAAAATACCGGAGTGAGTGTGTTGGGGCAATCAGGCGAATTGGTAGAATATCAGCCATCAACCGATGCAAAAACTTATTTTGAACAAAAAGAAGACGGACTTCAGATTTCGTGCGTACGTGCGCAACGGATTTATAACAACAGCAAATGGACAAATCCGGTTGTTTTGAAACTAAGCAATGTGGAGCCCGCACTTGTACCTCCGGTTGTGCTTACAAAAAATGCTGAAATAACAACAGGAACTACTGAATCTCTGGTTTTTAATGGTGAAGTAGTAAAAATGGGGGATGGAAAAAAATTGAAAGTCGGTTTTCAATATCGCGAATATGCCGGCTTTGTAGAAGAATTGTATTCAGATGAATGGAAAGAAACACAAACTATCCAGATTTCGACAAACAGCGAATTCAGCATAAAACCAAATCTGAAAACATCAGGAAAAGAATATCAGGTAAGAGCATTTATCGACCATCCAAAATTGAGGGTATACGGCGATATTGTCAGAGTTAAGTTTTAATCTACTCCTTTTACTTTCAATTTAATTGTATAGACTGAAGTTCTGGCAGTAATAAAAAGAATATTTCGTTTTTTACCTCCGAAACAAACATTTGAAGGTTTTTCCGGGACTTCGATTTCCTGCACCAGTTCACCTGTTGGAGAGTAAACCCACACCTTTCCCGACGTAAGGTAAATATTTCCTGCATTGTCAACGGTCATGCCGTCAGAACCTTTGGGGGCAAAAAAGGTTTTGTTTGCCAAACTACCATCGGGTTGAACATCATATTTCCAGATTTTGCCGTCGTTAATATCGGAAACATAGAGAATTTTACCGCTGGGTGTACCAATCAAACCATTGGGCTGTTTAAAATCGTCAATTACACGTATTATTTTCCCGTTTGGATTCAAATAGTAAACACCCCTCACCTCCTGCTCTTCACCACGACCTTTCTCCCACCATTTGCGATGATAATAGGGATCTGAAAAATAAATCCCGCCGTCCGGAGCAATCCACAAATCGTTGGGTGCATTTAGCAATTTCCCGTTATATCCTTCGTGAAGGATATTTAGTGTCTTATTCGCATCAAAATAAGCCAGTTGATTATATAAATCAGCACAGGTAACCAATTCACCCTTTTTATTAAAGTACAATCCATTGGAACGGTTCGTGCCTTCCAACCAAAGCGAGATTCCTTCTTTCTCATCCCAAACATAAATTTTGTCGTTGGGCTGATCTGTAAAATATACACGCCCATCGGGTGCCACCGCAGGCCCCTCGGTAAAAGAATAACCTGTTCCTGCTTTTTCAACCTGAGCCCCACGAATAGTATAATTCTTGCTTTGTCCAAAAACTACAGAATAAAGTATGATTACAAAAAAAAGTAAGAGACCCAATTTTTTCATTTTGTGTTGATTTAATATGATAAATTTATGTATTCTTTCCGAAGTAGCAATCAACTCGAGTTTGGATTTGGTATATTTGGGGCAGTATCTAAAATAATATAATATCTAAATCAACCAAAATCATGAAGAAGTCTCAAATTACTTACTTTCTTTTTGTATTTCTGTTTGTTATTTCCGCATCAAGTTCCAAGGCTGAAATAACTCTACCTGCCATTTTTGGCGACCATATGGTTTTACAGCAACAAACCGATGCGGCTATTTGGGGAACAGCATCTGCCAATAAAACGGTAAAAGTTACCACTTCGTGGAACAACAAAAACTATTCAACAAAAGCCGATTCCGACGGGAAGTGGAAAGTAAAAGTTTCAACTCCTGTAGCAGGCGGTCCGTTTTCAATCTCCATTTCTGACGGAAAAACAAAAAAATTAAACAATGTTCTAATAGGCGAAGTATGGGTTTGCTCAGGGCAGTCGAACATGCAGATGACAATGTCAGGCTATTTTAACCAACCGATTTTAAACGCCAACGAAGATATTGCAACTTCGGCAAACGAATCCATACATCTATTCACAGTTAAACGTGAAAAAAGTATGGAAGTAAGTAACGACTTTACAGGTGAATGGCTGGAATGTGTTCCTGAAAATGTGGCCGACTTTAGTGCCGCCGCTTATTATTTTGGAAGAATGATTCAGAAAGCGCTGGATGTTCCGGTTGGGCTTATTTGCTCCAGTTGGGGAGGAACCCGGATAGAACCATGGATGAGTGAAAGCGGTGTCAAAAATTTCGATTTTGTAAATCTGCCGGATAAAAACATGACCGGTGATTTTTCACAGCAAACACCGACTGTCTTATTTAACAAAATGATTGCACCCATGGTAGGATATGCGATTGCCGGTGGTTTGTGGTACCAGGGAGAAGCCAACAGAAACCAACCTAAAGAATATGAAAAACTGTTGCCCGGACTGGTTGAAAACTGGCGAGATGAATGGGGAATTGGCGATTTCTCGTTTTATTATGTACAAATTGCTCCCTACGATTACGGACAGGCTGGTATGAATTCAGCATTTATCCGTGAGGCAATGCTAAATGCTGCCGATGATATTCCCAATATCGGGATGGCCTGTGTAATAGATGCCGGCGAAAAATATTGTATACACCCTGCAAACAAGGAAGCCGCAGGTGAAAGACTGGCCTATCTTGCCTTGGCTAAAACTTACGGGAAAAGTGGTTTTGAATATTCAGGGCCTGTTTTGAAGGATATGACAGTTGAAGGACAAGTTGTAAAACTTACCTTTGACCACGCAAAAAACGGTCTGACTACTTTTGGGAAGAAACTGGAAAACTTTGAAATTGCCGGAAACAACAAACGATTTTATCCGGCTGAAGCATTTATCACCCGCCAGGGAATTACTGTGTTTTCGCCCCAGGTTGGCGAACCTGTAGCCGTGAGATATGCTTTTAAAGATTTTGTAGTTGGTGAGTTATACAACACAGAAGGACTGCCGGCGTCATCTTTCCGAACTGACGACTGGGAAAATTAAAATTTGAAACGGGAAAATTTTATTTTAGACTATATCCCGGAAAAAATTCCATCAGTTGAATTGCTGATGGAATTTTTTTTATCTCTTTTATCAAATTAATTTACTGCCCCAAAAAGCATCATTAACCGACAAAAACCAACCACTCGTTGTTTTTTGACTTTGATTTCCTTTTAGCTTTCCTCAAATTTGAAGCGAAAACAGAAAACAATTTGCAACCTTCTTTCATTTTCACTGTCGTTAGACAGTAGAAGCTATGAAAACAATTAAACAATTTCGCAATGAAACAAATCTTACTTGTTCTGCCTTTTTTGTGTCTTTTTCTAAAAACATATTCACAAAATTCAACAGTAAGCGGCTATATTAAGGATGCCGCAAGCGGAGAAGCGCTGATTGGCGCCACCTGTTATATCCCTGGATTACAAACCGGTGTTACTTCAAATCAATATGGTTTTTATTCGTTAACCCTGCCAACCGGGAACCACAAGATCAACTTTTCTTTTATCGGCTACGAAACACAATCAATTGGCGTTGATTTGAAAGAAAATAAAGTGCTTAACATCTCGTTGGCAGAAGACAGCAAACAACTTGAAGACGTAGTAGTTACCGGAACCAGACGAGACAGAAATATCGAAAGCACCGAAATGAGCATGGAGAAGATTTCGGTAAAGCTGGTAAAAAAGCTTCCTTCGTTTATGGGAGAGGTAGATGTTTTGAAAACCATAACTCTTCTTCCCGGAATCCAAAACGGAGGAGAGGGAAGTTCTGGTTTGTATGTTCGGGGTGGTGGCCCTGACGAAAACTTAATGATTCTGGACGAGGCACCTGTTTACAACGCTTCTCATTTAATGGGTTTCTTTTCCGTCTTTAATTCCGATGCGATTAAGGATATTGAAGTATACAAAGGCGGAATCCCCTCAAAATACGGAGGAAAAGCATCCTCTGTTGTGGATATTCGCATGAAAGACGGAAACATCAACAAATTTCACGGACAGGCCGGAATCGGAAACATATCAAGCCGCCTGACCTTGGAAGGACCGGTAATTAAGGATAAATGGAGTTTTATTGTATCAGGCAGAAGAACCTATGCTGATGTAGTTGGAAGAATGTTGGGACTGGATGAACTCAAAGAAAACAAGTTGTATTTTTATGATTTAAATTTAAAAACCAATATCCAGTTTTCACACAAAGACCGACTGTATATTTCAGCCTACACCGGCGACGATAATTTCAAACTGGGAGAATCGATTTATATGCGCTGGGGAAACGTGACAGGAACGGCCCGCTGGAACCACATTTTTGGAAACAAACTCTTTTCGAATACTTCATTTATTTATTCCAATTATGGTTATAAACTGGGTGTACCGGGAAATTCGGCTGACCAATTTGACTGGGATTCACATATCAAAGATTACAATTTCAAAGAAGATTTTTCGTGGTTCTTAAATGCCAACAACAGGATTAATTTTGGAATTAATATTATCAAACACCATTTTGAACCCGGTAATATCGACGCGAATGAAAACTCATTCTTTGAACCTTTACAGCTTACCAACTACAATGCTGTTGACGGAGCCGTTTACGCTTCAAATGAACAAAAAATTGGTCGTTTGCTCACCGTAAAATATGGATTCAGATTATCTGCCTTTCAACAAATTGGAGTAGGAAAAGAAAGAGAGTATCAGGATGAGAATGCTCCAAATGCAGATGAAGTTATCAGTGAAACTTCATACAAAAAAGGAGAACGGATTGGCTCTCCCTATATTCATCTTGAACCCAGAGTATCACTTAAATTAACCACAGGTGAAACCAGCTCGATAAAAGCATCTTACAACCGGATGGTACAGAATCTGCATCTCATTTCAAATACAACTTCACCGACTCCGCTTGACATATGGTTGCCAACGAGTAAATATATCAAACCATTGATTGCCGACCAAATTGCAGCAGGCTATTTCCGCAATTTTGGGAATAATGCCATTGAGACTTCTGTTGAGGTGTATTATAAAGACATGAAGAATGTACTCGACTACAAAGACGGAGCTGAACTCTTTTTAAACGAAGACCTGGAAACGGAGCTTTTAACCGGAACCGGATATGCTTACGGCATGGAAATGCTGATAAAAAAACAGGAGGGGCGGTTTACAGGATGGGCGAGCTACACGCTGGCAAAAGCAATGCGAAAAATCCCGGGAATCAACAATGGCGAAGAGTATCCTTCGACCTACGATCGAACCCATGATCTGTCGTTGGTTTTAAACTACGAAGTCAGTAAACAACTTTCAGTGGCAGCTAACTGGGTTTTTTCGACCGGAAATCCGATAACTTATCCGGTTGCAAAATACGACGTACAGGGAAATACGATGTTTTATTACTCAAAGCGGAACGGGAACCGAATTCCTGATTACCACAGAATGGATCTCTCTTTCACCTATGACTCCAAAAAAAATGAACACCGAAAAGTAAAACGTTCTTTAAATGTTTCTTTTTATAACGTTTATGCACGCAGAAATGCCTATTCAATTTATTTCAGACCCAATGAGGATAATCCGAATATCACTGAAGCTGTAAGGCTTTCAATTATCGGGACAGTTATCCCATCAGTAACCTATAATATCACTTTTTAAACTCGAAATCATGAAAAACAAAATTTATATAATTCTGGCTTCCATTTTATTTGCCTTAAGCGCGTGCGAAGATGTTGTGGAAGTAAAGCTCAGCGACGAAGATGTAGATTTATATGCTGTTGAAGCTAAAATTACAACCGAAAATAACCCCTACGTATTTGTTTATAAAACGCAGGTTGTAAGCTCGGACCAATCGTACGAGGGTTTAAGCAATGCAGTTGTTACTATTTCTGATAATTCTGTACCTTCCAACACCATTCAGTTGTTCGAAAGTACTGAAACCACAGGCCTTTATATGCCTGCTGAAAACGAAACCTATTTTGGTGAAACCGGCAAAGAATACACCGTCAGCATTTCAACTGATGGCACTACAATAACCGGAAGTGATTTATTATCTCAGGTTGAACCTATCGATTCTATTCAGGTGCACTCCTCTCTCCGCGGCGACCACCGCTTTTTGGGGGTGTTTACTTTTGGAAATGAAACTCCTGGTCTCGGGAATTATTATAAATGGGACATTTACATCAACGATGAATTATTAAATGAAGCTGAATACCTGATGGTGGTCAACGATGAGCTTGTGGATGGAAATTATGTAAACGGTTTTGAAATTTTCACTGATTTTCATGACCCAAATGAGGAGTCAGAAAGACTATTAAATCTTGGAGATACCGTGCAGGTAAAACAAACATCCATTTCGGAATTTGCTTACTACTACTATTATCAGATGTTGAACCAAAGCATGTCAGGAGGAATGTTTAGCGTCCCTCCTGCCAATATCGAAAGTAATTTTACAGCAAGCGACGGCAGCACTGTTTTAGGACTTTTTACGGCACATGACGTTTCCACTTCAAATATTGTTCTTATTGATGAAACGATTGAAAGTCAGCTAAAGGATTAATATCTAATTTCGGGGTGGGTTATCCACTATCGGGCTGATGTCAATCAGATACATTTGCCGGCCAAATCCTTCGTGAGAAGAATCGATAGCTACCTGTTTACCATCAGGAGTAAAACGTGGGTGCAAATCTACTCTTAAAACTCCAGGATTATAGGGGTACAGATAACCACCCAACTTATAAGCCAATTTACCAAGCGGTACAAATTTTTTGGTTGGAATATGATACATGTACAGATAGATAAAACCATTAATATTGTATGTGTCGGTTAAAATCCAGTCACCGCTTTTATGCAGGGTAATATGTCCGTTCGGAGCATCAAAATATTTTTCTTTGGGAACACCGGTATCGTCATCTAAAAAACGGAAATACCCCCGAACACGATTTCCGGTTTCAGGATCGGGATGATATCCGTTATCCATAATTTCTTTGTCGTTAATCCAAAAATGATGACTGGGTTCACGATACAGGTATTTCACATCTTTACCATCCAAATTCATAGAAAAACCTTCGGTCCTCGCCTGTGTCTTTCCCGGTTCAGTTTCACGTGCATCTTTAATAAATGCAATAAAACGATCTCCTGAAGGATTAAATCCTTCTCTAAAAAAGTACAATGTCCCGTTTATTGTGTCAGCCGGTAATCCATCAGGATATAAAATATGCGCCATATCGCGAACCGACATAAGCATCTCTACGTTTTCGGTTTTCATATCCATTTTCCAGACTCCAATCTCCGAAGGGGCCCATTGTTTTTTATATGGATCTTCCACTCCCATATATCTGCATCCCGCATGCACAATACGTTCAAAATTCACCGATAACAATGTTTGCCCATCGGGCGAAATGGTGTAAACGGAAATTGGGAGCGTGCGTGTTTGTTTGGTTCTTATATTATAAACCCTGCTTATCAGTTTCTTCCCGTCATCCGAACGGTCATTCCAGATTATCTCTTCCGATGAGCCGGGAATCCATTGTAGCCTGCATCCTTGTTGCCAATTCCAGGCAGTTGTTTCGCCTATTTTTATCCATTTATTGTTGTCCACCAAATCAAAGTAGCCAATTTCTCCTTTGTCTGACGACTGAACAATCCTGCCTTCAACAAAAATACGCATCCCCAGCATGTATCTTCCTTCCGGGTCAAATTCCAATAGCTCGCGCTGCGCACAATTATAAAAAAAGAATCCGTGATACATTGGAGCCTCAGAACTTCCCACCGGAGAAATTCTTACAGGTTCAAAATACACCGCATCCTTCGCATTTAAAACTTCCTCAAAACTATTATAAACGGAATAAGATTTTTTGTCGTTTGATTTTAAACTTTCTTTTTCTGACGCAAATAAACTGATTGATAACAGAAATGGAAAAACAACAAATAATGGCCTCATCATATTTCATGGTTTAGTTAAAATAAATAACACCATAAAATACAAAAAATTCGCTAACATACTGTATAGAAAAAGGAAGCGCTCGCTTTAATCAATGTATTTTCTTTTTAAACTTTCTTCAATTGATTGTTTAAAATTAGCTGTTCTCCTTTCTGGGGCTGAAAAACAACAGTATTTCCGTCGTACATTATCTTGCATGATTTTCCAAGTAAAGAAGTAATTTTTAACTCCTTCAAAACACTTTCTTCCCACTTAATATCAATTTCAAAACCACCACGAGAACGCAAACCTGTTATCTCGCCACTTTCCCAAGAAGGAGGAAGTGCCGGTAGAATCTGTAATACACCATTGTGACTTTGCATCAGCATTTCGGCAATACCTGCAGTGGCACCAAAATTACCATCAATTTGAAATGGAGGGTGAGTATCAAAAAGATTCGGAAGGGTTGATTTGGCCAACAATGCCTGTAAATTTTCTTCTGCCTTTTTGCCATCTTTTAAACGGGCATAAAAATTTATTATCCAGGCGCGGCTCCAGCCCGTGTGTCCTCCTCCGTTTGCCAATCTTGCTTCAATGGTCTTTCTTGAAGCTTCGAGCCATTTTGGATCATCCGGATTGGTAAATTCTTCTCCCGGATAAAGGGCATACAAATGTGAGATATGCCGGTGCCCCGGGTTTTCCTCAGGTAATTCTTCCGACCACTCTAATACACGGCCATCCGACCCTATCTGAGAAGGAGTAAGTTGAGCAAGTTTATTTTTTAATGTATCGGCAAATTCAGCATCAACTTTTAATATTTCTGAAGCTTTTATACAATTTTGAAAAAGTTCCCTGATGATTTCGTGATCCATGGCAGGTCCCATACAAACAGCCGCCGCCTCTCCATTTTTGGTTATAAACTTGTTTTCAGGCGACATGCTCGGTCCGGAAACCAGCAATCCGGTTTTTGGATTTTCAACCAAAAAATCAACAAAAAACAACGCAGCTTCTTTTAAAACCGGATAAGCCTCTTCTTTTAAAAATTGTTCATCGCCTGTATATTCGTAATATTCCCAGAAATGATCGGAACACCAGGCAGCGCCCATGGGCCACATTCCGTAACCGGTCATTCCGATTGGGTCGGTAAATTTCCAAACATCAGTAGTGTGGTGAGCCACAAAGCCTCTGCAGCCGTATACCTCTTTTGCGGTTGTTGAACCACGTTCTCGGAGGCCTTTAACAAACTCAAAAAATGGCTGCTGACATTCTGCAAGATTGGTTACCAGCGACGGCCAGTAATTCATCTGAATATTTATATTAATGTGGTAATCGGCATTCCATGGCGGCGATAAAGAAGGATCCCAAATTCCTTGCAGATTTGCCGGAAGACCATCAGGCTGTGAAGAACTGATTAATAGATAACGTCCAAACTGAAAATACAATTCTGCCAGATGAGCATCAAGCGCCCCATTCTTTATCCTTTGTAACCTATCATCTGTTGGGATATTCAAAGTATCTGGTGAGTTCAACTCTATATCCAGACGGTTAAACTGCTTCTGATAGGCTGCAATATGTTTTGATTTGAGCGCTTTAAATTCAGTTTCCTTTGCTTGTTTAATATCAGCCGATGCTTTTTCAACTTCGTCTGCACCCCAAAAATCCGTTCTTCCTGAAATTAGAATTTCAATTTCGTCCGCATTCTTAACGACTAAACTTTCATTTTCAGCAATTATTTCACCTCCATTGTTTTTTATATTTACAATCGAAGCAAAATGGGTTCCTTCTCCTTCGTATTCCGCAAAACCAGACATCAACAACTGGTTCTCACCAACCGAAACCGTTTCTGCGTCACCTGGCCTTTCCAGCCAGGTTTTAAAATTTAAACTTCCTTTTTTGGATGCTGAAAGTTTTATAACAATAAGCTCATCAGGGCGTGATGAAAAAAACTCACGAGTAAATTTCACTCCATTCGATTCAAATGTGGTTGTTGCAACTGCATTCCGCAAATCGAGTTCTCTTTTGTAGTTACTTATATTCTCTAATCCCTCAAACTGAAGAAAAAGATCACCCAAAGTTTGATAAGTATGAACTCCGCCATCCAACCGTGTTCCCATAATTTTTTCCTGTGCGAGCCGATCTCCTTCTGCATATTTTCCTTCAAAAAGTAACTGTCTGATTTCTCTCAGGTAATTTAGTGCTTCCGGATTTGCCCGGTTAACAGGGCCACCTGTCCACACCGACTCTTCATTCAATTGAACATATTCTGTTTCAATTGTTCCAAAGACCATAGCACCAAGCCGTCCGTTTCCAATCGGAAGGGCTTCAGTCCACTCACTGGCTGGTTCATTAAACCAAAGTTTTAAATCACGTTTTTCTTCTTTATGGGGTTCACAAGACAATAAAAACAAACAAACAATCAAAAAAGAGTTGAAAATTCCTCGCATCTTATCAGGTTTTTGTTGATACTCCGAAGATAAGAATTAATATTTTCATTACAGAAGCCATAAAACAAAAGGGGTAGTGGTTTTAACAAATAAGCCATTCTACCCCTTTCTATTTATTACCAAAATTTCTTTTACTCGTCTCCTCTTCTGGTTTCAATAATTACGACTCCGTTTGCGCCGCGTGCACCATAAATTGCTGCGCTTCCGTCTTTAATCACATTTATACTTTTTACCTGTGTAGTTGGTATTGAATTTAATACACTTGAATCTACTGTCACACCATCAAGAACAATTAAAGCTGCTGTACTGGAATTGATTGAATTCACTCCTCTTATTTGAATTTCTCCGTTTACCACCTGAACACCAGTAAAACGCCCGCGAATAATTTCAAAAATGTTACTATACTGTGAGAAATCCATATCATTTCGATCGAGCGAAGACAAAGCATTCAGCTTTTCTTCATCACTTACATAGCCATATCCGATTGCGTACTCTTTAGCCTTTGTACCAGGTTTGAGTTTCAAATTAATGGCTGCAAGCTTCGATTTCTCGTCCAGCTTTACTCTTTGATTATAAAATCCTTTTGCACTAATAACAAGAACATCGTTGTTAGCAACACCAACAGAAAAATTTCCGAGGCTATCTGTAAAAACCTCCTGTTTGCTACTTTTTACTTTAACACTTGCACCGCTTACCATTATACTGTCAAAAGTAGTTACCAATCCGTGAATAATTCGATCCTGTGCCTGCAAGTTCAACGATAACAAAAAAGCTACTGCAAATAGTAACGAATAATAGATTTTTAGATTCATGGTTTCTGTTTTAAAATTTTTAAACTCACTGCTCAAAACTAAATTTGAAAAAAGAATATACAGGAAGCGATCAACAAATTCCGTGCTAGTTATCCTTTACTTATTCTCGTCACTTCCACTTTTAGTTCGAATAACGACAACACCATTTGCACCTTGAACTCCATAAATAGCTGAACTTCCATCCTTTAAAACATCAATACTTTTTACCTGATCGGTTGGTATATTACTTAGAGCAGTTATGTCCCGCTGGATTCCATCAACTACGATGAGTGCTGCATTATTAAAGTGATCAAATGTATTTTTTCCTCTCACGATTACCTCCCCGTTTACAACACGTACACCTGAAAAACGACCTTGCAAAATTTCATAGATATCTGCATATTTCGAAAAGTCTATGTCATCGTCATTGAGATTTGACAATGCATTAAGTTTATCGACATCCCTTACATGTCCATAACCAATGGCATGTTCCCTGCTTTTGATTCCTGGCTTTAAATTTAGATTTACTGCAGCAAATTTTATTTTGGGTTCCAATTTAACTCGTTGCTTGTAAAATCCATTTGCACTAACGATTAGAACATCTTCATTATCACACTGTACGGTAAAACTCCCTAAACTGTCGGTTAAAACAATTTGCCCTGTACTTTTTACTTTTACATCCACTTTTGCCAGCCGAATGCTATCAAAAGTAGTAACAGTTCCATGGATAACTTTATCTTGTGCTTTTGAACCAAATACCAAAATAAAAAAGAAGATACATGTGAAAGAAAAAAAGTTAACAATTCTCATGGCCTATTTTTTTGGTGAACAACTACAACAAATTTAGACTAATTATTCTATCAAAAGTTTAAAAACCAATCATTTTCTTAAAGAAAGAATATGTTCTTTAACCTATTCTCACCTCAAAAAAAAAGCTTGGTAATCTTCTGTTTTTAAAATTTCAGATGAATTTTAGCTGATTTTTTATGCCTTTGTTGATCCCACTTTTTTTACCCGATATGGTTTTTTATGCTGCGATTCAAAATATGTACGCATTTGTAACTCGGCAATTATTCCAATAGTAATAAATTGAATCCCTCCCATTACAAGCAAAATACCCAATAATAACAGGGGTTTCCCCCATATATCGTTTCCCAAAATCTTCAGAATTAGCATGTAAATATTAATCAACACACCGATTCCAAGCGTAACAATACCGATAGTTCCGAAAAAATGCATCGGGCGTTGCAAGTATTTTTTAAAAAATACCATTAATATCAAATCGCTCATTACCCGTGTAGTCCGCCCCAGATTATATTTAGAACTTCCAAATTCACGAGGTCTGTGGTTTACATCTACCTGTGTAAGGTGAGTGGCTCCTTCAAGTGCAATCAAAGCCGGAATATAACGATGTAATTCCCCATAAATATGAATACTTTTTATGGTTTCTTTTGTGAAAATTTTAAGCGTACAGCCTAAATCCTTCATATGGATTCCAGTGGATTTCCGAATCATATAATTGGCAATCTTTGAAGGTATTTTACGAAGGAACATTCCGTCCTGCCGGTTAGCACGAATGCCGGCAACCATATCCCACTCTTCATCCTCAATCATTTTGAGCATCATTGGCACATCGGCCGGATCGTTTTGTAAATCACCATCAATCAACGCGATATATTCTCCTTCCGCCTGGTCTATTCCTGCCTGTAATGCTGAGCTTTGGCCGTAATTCTTTTTTAGCTCAACAAGGATAAAACGCTCATCGTTTATTTTTTTGATTTCAGCAACTGTATTGTCGCTTGAACCATCGTCAACAAAAATAGCTTCAAAATCAATTCCATCTAATCCTTCTTTTATTTGTTCTGAAAGGGGGTAAATACTTGGTTCTTCATTATATACACAAATAACCAGCGAAAGTTTTTTCATGTTTTTGTCTTTAATTCTCTGAATTTCGTTTTCTGTTTCTGTTTACAATTAGCGAATTTAGCTTTTTATTCCTTTTATTAACAAGGTGTCGCATTTTGCTGCTTTTAACCTGTACTTCAATATTTTTTGATAATCATCGGAGTTATACCATTCATCAAAATCTTCTTTGGTTTTAAATTGAATAAGCACAAGGCGTGTATAATCCCATTCTCCTTCCAGAAGTTGTGGTTCATTCTCGACAGATAAATATTCACCATTAAACTTTTTAAATATCTCTCCAGCTTTATCAATATATTTTTGATATTCCCGGGAGTCTCGAATTTTTATGTTGGCAACAAAATAATAGCTCATTTTTTTGAATACAAAAGCAACTAACGATAAATAAAGTGCAAAATTAGTATTCCAAATTAATTTTTATATGATTTAATTTATGCCTTTAAACTTCCATATGAAAGAAACACGCAACGTCTTATATTTCCAGTCGTGTAAGCCATGTTGATATTTAAGCCTGACTGCTCTGTTCTCAAAATCTTTACGCATTTCAAAATTCATATGCAGCGGTCGGTCACGCTCATTTTTATAGCCGGAGTACCCCGAAAATGAACCTGAAAACACCCATGTATTTTTTATAATTTCACCTCCTAAAGCATATAACAGCGCGTCGTTTTGAAGGTTGAGTTCGTCGTTGGTTTGCCAGGAATAAAAACCTATTAATCCAAATGGACGAAATAAAGTGGCCTCTTTTTGTCCAAAATCCTTTGAAAAACTCAAATCGAAAAAATAACCGGGGCTATCGGTGTAACGTGCAGACTCCAACTGGTTTCCCGAAGCTGTTTTTGTGGCAAACCGAAGCAAAGTATTGGGAAATTTTCTGTCTTTTGAAATCTGAATCAGAGTACTGAAATAAAAATCTCCAATCGCAACTCCCGTTCCATCTTTGTTTCGGGCAATTCGCTCGTTTCTAATTTCCTCCGAAAAAGCAAAATGCTCAAACAATACTCCCCACATTTCTACAGCAATTCTATTTTTTGCAAACGGAAGAAAAAGTTTTGCGGAAATATCCTGAGTGGGATCTCCTGAATGAAAGTGATTTGAGGTTGTAACCTGAAATTCGGTTTTCTCCGTGATTAATCCTCGCTTAACTTCGGGAACCGGTAGCGCATTTGGTCCCATATAACCGGGAGTAATCTTAATCCAGTTTCGCCACCCCGGATCACCCGACTCCCAGCCGTGGAGTTCGTTCCACCATCCCCAGTCATCCTGAGCGTTCGTATAAAAAAATGAAAATAAAAAAGTGAAAAATAAAAGCCGAAACTTCATGTTTTATCGTTTGAATTTTCAAAGATAAAAAAACCCTTCAGACAAATCTGAAGGGCTGTTATTTAAAGCTCCAATTTTTCTCTTATTTTTTTGGGAATAGCATCTTTATGAACCATAATACACATGGTTTTATAATTTACATAAGGTTTTGATGCATAAAAATATCCCTGGTACTTATTATAATCGCCCCATGAGTTCTTTACTTTGTAGAATACTTTTCCTTCCTGATTTTTTGATATTCCTACAATGTGCATCCCATGATCATCAGTAGTCTGATAGTTATCAAATGCTAACTGCCGCATTTCCTGGGTAACATCCATTTCCGGAACCGGATTTTTTAGTTCGTATAACTCCTTTTCCTTTTCTCTTTCAGAAAGTGCCTCCCAACGAGCAATCTCTGCATCACTCATATCCTCAGATGGCGCAGCAGGCAAAACGGCGACTCCCTTGTTGCTGGTAGCAAAACCTTTCTCGCTAACATCGGCAGCCCAGGCAACTGTAAAACCGTTGTTTAGTGAATAATCTATAATCTCCTCCAAATCTTTTAACGGCACATTATAAACTTTATCCCACGACCAGTTATCAGGCACTTCCAAAATAAATTTTGAATAAAACGGGTGATGCGTGTATGAGGAAATCTCAACATAGTCATCCATATTTAAACCAATATAATCGGAAGCAAAACTTCTTGGATTATATGCTTTTCCTTTATAATCAAAACTCTCGGGAAGCTCACCAAGGTATGAATTTAGTGTTTGGTCAATGGTTTCGTGCCATACAGTGCTCAATTTTCTGTTCTTATTTTCAACAACCGCATCAACACTTTCTCTTAATACTCTATCCATTTCTCCGTGAACATGCTTTTCCTCACCATATTCCAAGCCATCGTAAACCGATTCAGGAACGATACCAAATTCACGTATCATATTGGTAACATCGTGAAATGCACCACCGGCAGAAAAATTCAAATTTCCATGCAAACGTACGTGTTTTTTTGCCTTCTCTGAATAGGCATGCCATACCACAAACATTTCAGAAAGATCAACTTCGGGCTTGCCCAAACGTAGCATTTCCGACTCGAGAAACGAAAGCGCAGAAAACGACCAGCAGGTACCGGAACGATACTGATCTTTCACAGGTGTAGCAGGCAAAAGGACTTCATCCTTAAACTCATAACCTGGCTCCCTTTTGTTCTTTTTTATTTCATTTCCTGCAAACAGAGTGTTTGCCACAAGAGCTGTAAATACAACAGCAAAAAGTAATTTCAACCTCATCTTATCTCCTAAACTATTAATGCTTTAATTTGAATCGCTGTCAAAATTAATAAATAAAATCTCTTAACAAAAACTTTACCTTTTAGAAACATTCTGAATTTTAAACATGGATTCAAGCTCAATGTTTAAAGGGATCATATAAATAGTTGCATGTTTACATATAATGCGAAACACAATAGTTTGCAATCATTATCTTATACAAATAAACTCTGAAAATGTAATATTAAAACAGATACCGTTTACATAAAAAATCACCAAATGGGTTAAAACAATAGTTTTTGAATATTAGTGATTTCTCAATGGTTTTTATTTTGAAATAAGTGAGTTTTATTTACATATTTGTATCAAAATACCATAAAACAAAATCATGATGGAAAAATTTCATTATATGTTTAATAGAAAAATGTGGTCTGCCGGAATTGTTTTTCTGCTTTTGCTTGGGATTGTTCTTTTTTCTTGCAAAGATGAGTTTAATGAAGGCGAGGAAACTTTTGAAGGTTATGGTGACATTTTTATACAGAAAAAGAAAGCCGGCGACGAAATACTTTACGCACCTTATTATCACTTAGTTGCAAACTCGTCTATTGAATCTGCAACGGTTGAAACACCAAATGGGGAAAGCGTTGAACTCGCCCCATATGAATACCTGACAACCTATATAAGAGAGCCGAAGGAAGACGAATTTTCCACTTCAATAATGGCGGCCGGAACTTATCAATTTACTGGTTCATATGACAATAATAAAACATTTACTGTTACCGATATGTTTGATGCCGGTATTATCGATTTCCCAAAAATTGATTCCGTTAGTTATGACAACACAAATTACTACATTTATCTTTCCTGGGAGACTGTCAGCCGTGCAAACATGTACAAGGTGAATCTGTTAAATCAAGCCGGGAATATTGTTTTTAGTGGTGCTGAACTTACTTCAGAATCAAATGCTTTTGTGATAGGTATAGATACAGAAGGCTGGATAAGCACTCCGTATACAGGAGATGTTTTAACGATACAATTGCATGCTTATTTGTTTGACAGTGATGCCGATGACGACAACTGGTATTATAATATTGAATGTAATTCATATACAGAAACGCAGGTTGTTTGGGGAGAATAGCAAATCTGGCAACGAAATCCTAACTGCGAATAAAAACATAACAAAACTGACTACTAACACATTGAAATTATAACCAAAGTGTAAGGGAAGCCTCTATTCTATTCTTGTTTGGTAGAATATTAACTCATAAAATTAATCTCATCATAGCGAAAACAAAACATCAAACGGTCATTTACCATTCCAGTCGCCTGTATATAAGCATATTTTATTATTACAGCAACAGTTATTTAAAACAAATCCAATATCTCTTTATATCTATAGCAAGTGATTAAATGGTCGTTGATAACTCCCGTAGCCTGCAGATGAGAATAAATAACAGTACTGCCTACAAACTTAAAACCTCTTTTCTTTAAATCTTTAGATATCTCATCTGAAAGAGGTGTTGTAGTTGGCATATCCCTGATAGTTTTTAATCTATTTACTATCGGTTTATTGTTTACAAATCCCCAGATATATTTATCAAAACTGCCGAATTCCTTTTGTACATCAAGAAAGCATTTTGCATTATTTACACACCCATTAATTTTAAGTTTATTTCTAATTATAGAACTATCCTGAAGCAGTTCATCTATTTTGTCCTGATTATAATTAGCTATTATATCTGGATTGAAGTTATCAAATGCTTTTCTAAATGCTTCTCTTTTATTTAGAACAATTTGCCAACTTAAGCCAGCTTGAAAACCTTCCAAAACCAGAAACTCAAACAATTTTTCATCATCGTGCAGAGGTACCCCCCACTCAGTATCGTGATACTGAATCATCAACTCATTTTTTGTTCCCCATTCACATCTTTTACACATTTTATCATCTTTTGCCGAAAAAGTTAAATAAAATTAATCAAACCTTTAGCTCTGTTTGTAAAATATTATTTTTGTTTCCTTACAATAAAAGAATGAAACGAATATTAGCTATACTCTTTCTGGGACTCCTGATAGCTCAATCGCAGGCGCAGGTTAATCTGAACCATTATATGACCGTTGGGCAAACCCGTATTCAGATTGGAAATTATACAGGAGCCATCGAATATTTTAACATTGTAATAAAATTTAAACCCTATCTTCCTGAGGCCTATTTTTACAGGGGGGTGGCAAAACATCAGCTTGAAGACTATCGCGGGGCGATACAAGATTATAATAAAGCGCTGGAAATAAAACCTTTTTACCCTCGGGCCTATACCAACCGTGGCATGGCCTACCACAACCTGAAGGAATACGACGAAGCCATTAGTGATTATAATAAAGCACTGGAGTTTGACCCTGACAACGAATCAATATACAATAACCGGGGAATTGCAAAACTGGCTCAGAAAAATATGGAAGGAGCCATTGAGGACTATAACAAAGCGCTGGAAATCAATCCAAAATCGACATATGCTTTGATGAACCGAAGCAATGCAAAAATTGTGCAAGGTGACATTAACGGAGCCGTTCGCGATTTGAACCAGGTTATTGTCATCCGGCCTCATTACGCGGCAGCTTATTTAAACCGTGGTCTGGCTCGTTTTGAACAGGATGATTTTGCTTCGGCTTTGCGCGACTATGACCAGAGCATCAGGCTGGATCCGAAAAATGCACTGGCTTTTAACAACCGGGGAATTGTAAAACATAAACTGGAGGATTACGCCGGTGCAATTATGGATTACGACATGGCACTCCAGCTTAACCCGGAAATGGCAAGTGCCTATTTTAACCGAGCAATGGCTCGGGAGATTCTTGGTCGTCCGGGGTATACCAACGACTACAAAATAGCCTCCCAACTTGATCCTAAATTTGATTTGGAAAGCAGACGTTTGGATGCTGAACAGTTGGCGCAAAATCAACAAAACCAGCAGAATCAAAATCAGGGACAAAATTCATCCAATGCACAAACACAACAGTCTGGAAATTCACAAAGTAATTCCTCTGCTACTTCAGCAAAAAATAATACAGCGCAGCAAAACAATTCTTCTGGCGCTCCCCCTGCGAAAAACACATCGCAGAAAAACAATACTTCGTCTAATGCAACTGATCACAACAAGCAGGAAGACGACAAGGAAAACAATGAGAGAAATAGAAATAGAAGGAGAAGAATGAATCTGATTATTGAGGACTCTCGAAATTTACCTGATGAAGAAGAAGAGGAAGTTGACGATGGCAGGATCCAGAACAGAAACATCGTAATTGATTTGCAGCCAATTTTTATCATTTCTGCTTTCGACAAAAATGATGTTGATTATGACCGTTTTCAGTACTATAACATGGCCATTGAAGACTTAAACGAAAAAAATAATTATAATCCTTTGTTGACAATCTCAAACAAACCGGTAGCTGAATATTTGGATGTATTTGAAAATTTTATTTTGTATTTTAACGCACGCCTGGAAATACAGAAAAACGCCCACAACTATTTAAACCGTGGAATCTTCAATAGCCTGACCAGAAACTATAACGATGCATTAGCTGATATAGATCAATCAATCAAAATGGATGACAAAAGTGGTGTCGCATACTTTACAAGGGCAAACTGTCGTTTTAAAATGTTGCATGAAATTGAAACGAATTCGGGTTCGGAAAGTGAATTCAGCATCCCGATTACACAGCGTTTTTCAACTGACGACGGTCAGCAACCCCATGCAAATATCGATTATAAAGAAATAATGGATGATTACGAAGTAACACTATTTCTTAATCCAAAATTCTTTTTTGGATACTACAATCGAGCTTATATAAAACTGAGGCTGAAAGAATACAAAAGTGCGATTGAAGATTTGAATCGAGCAATAGAACTAGAACCTGAATTTGCGGAAGCCTACTTTAATCGCGGTTTGACAAAAATTTATCTTGATGATGTGGAAGGCGGGGCACTCGACTTAAGCCGCGCAGGAGAATTGGGATTGATTGGAGCATATAATATTATAAAAAGGTATTGTAATTAGTTTCGCTTAAGGAGTAACAACGTCTTTCAAGGAGGTGCTCAACAAGAATCTGTCATTACTAATGGATTTTGAAAAAAAGTAGCTTATTTCAATTTCATTTTTTTCAAAATCCAAAACAGAATTGACTTTTTACCACCGTCCTAATAAGGTTTGAGGAAAAATGGAAGAAAGCATTAAAACATATAAAGATGTAAATCGTAACAATGGTTTGAATTTTAGGATTCAGCGCATGGAAGACATTTATGCTGAACGAAACGGACAAGTTGACAAACCGCACCGGCATGATTATTACACGGTTTTGGTAGTAAAAAAAGCCACAGGAAAACACATCATCGATTTTAATGAATACTCGTTTTCAACAAACCAGGTATTTTTTGTAAGCCCGGGGCAAATTCATCAGGTAATTGAAGAACGCCAATCTTCGGGTTACGTCATTCTTTTTTCAACTCAGTTTTTAATTGAAAACAACATTCCCTTTCATTTTATTGATGATTTAAATTTATTTAACGACCACGGACACTCGCCTCCTCTGCCAATTAATAACGAAGAATTGGCTATCCTTTCAGGCTTCTGCGAGGAAATGCTAAAAATACAGGCCTCCGATTTAAAATATAAAGAACAGGCCATTAGTTCGTATATAAAATTGCTGTTGATTCACGGGAATAACGTTTGTACATTAAAAAGCAAAGACCCACAAAATCAGGAAGCTGTAAATTCTATTCTGAAGAATTTTAAGAATCTGGTTGATAAAAAATTTTCAGAATGGCACCAGACAAGCGACTATGCCAGTGAACTTAGTGTTACGCCCGACTATTTAAACCGTGTTGTAAAATCGCTGACAGGAAAAACCGCCAAAGAATTTATTCAGTCGCGAATAATTATTGAGGCCAAACGACTAATTGCATTTTCCGGTTTAACCGGCAAAGAAATTGGCTACGAATTGGGATTTTCGGAACCTGCTAATTTTAGTGCTTTTTTCAAAAAAGAAACAGGAATTCCACCTTCTCAATTTAATAAAATACCTTAAAGTCGTTTTTTCATAATCTTTCTCCGTATTCTCATATTCCCCAACTTTTATTTTCTTCTGACCTTTGTATGAACAATAATTCAAGAAGCAGAAAGGAAACAAAAATGAAAACAATTTTGCATCAATCAGAAACAAGAGGACACGCCAACCACGGCTGGCTCGATTCGCATCACACCTTTAGTTTTGCGAATTACTACAACCCGGAAAGAATGCACTTTGGCGTTCTTCGGGTTTTAAACGATGACCGTGTCGCTCCCGGCAAAGGATTTGGAATGCATCCACATGACAATATGGAGATTATTTCCATTCCGCTGGAAGGTGACTTGGAACACAAAGACAGCATGGGAAACAAAGCGGTAATTAAAGAAGGCGATGTTCAGGTAATGAGCGCAGGAACCGGAGTATTTCATAGCGAACACAACAAAAACACCAACAAAGAAGTAAAGTTCCTGCAAATTTGGATTTTCCCAAATGCAAAAAATCTCACACCGCGATATGACCAGATTTCGATTCGCGATGTTGAAAAAGAGAACACATTCTATCAAATACTGTCGCCAAATGAAGACGACCAGGGAGTATGGATTCACCAAAACGCATGGTTTCATCTGGGTAAATTTGAAGCTGGAAAATCAGAAACGTATCAATTAAAAGATGCCAGCAACGGAGTTTATGCTTTTGTTCTTGACGGAGAAGTTGAAATAGCCGGACAAAAATTAAACAAACGCGATGGCTTTGGAATTTGGGATATCGAAAGTTTTCAATTCAAAGCACTTGAAAACAGCAGGATTTTATTAATGGAAATACCTATAAATTAACAAATTAAAGATTTAAATTTATAATACTAATAATTAAAAATTACAATGATGGAAAGCAAAAAAATAATTTGGAAAGTAGATGCAGCGCACTCAGAATTCACATTCAAAGTAAAACACATGATGATTTCGACAATGGGTGGCGAATTTGGAAAATTTGATGTTACTGCAGAAACAAAAGGCAACGATTTTACAGACGCTGATATTCAGGTAGAGGTGGAAGTGGATTCAATTGTCACAAAAAACAGTGACCGCGATGCCCACTTAAAATCTGACGATTTTTTCAATGCTGAAAAACACCCGCTGATTACCTTTAAATCAAAATCATTTGACGGCGAAACTCTGGTTGGTGACCTCACCATCAGAGACGTAACCCTGGAAGTTAGTTTAGACGTTGAATTTAATGGAATTGCAGTTGATCCTTACGGGCAAACAAAAGCAGGTTTTGAACTTACCGGCGCAATTAACCGCAAAGAATTCGGCTTAAAATGGAACGCTGTAACCGAAGCCGGAAACGTAGTTGTTTCTGACAAAGTAAAACTGGAAGTGAATGTGCAGTTGGTAAAACAAGCATAATACATAGAATAAATTCAGAAAGCATCAGTACAAAATACTGGTGCTTTTTTATTGCTCTTTTTGTTTCACCCAAATTAATTTCGAAGCGCTGTATCCGCGTTGCTCCGCTTTTTTAAGAATGCCAATTAAAACATGTTCGTCCAATTGAGTAGTGCGACTCAGAATCCACAAATATTTGTCGTTTGAACTTCCAATCAGCGCCCACTGATAATTTTCATCCAGTTCCAACACATTATAATCGGCATAAAAAATCCAAAAAAAAGACACTTTCAATTTGCCCGGCTCGTCGGTTAGTTTTGCTTTTCCAACCGCCTCACTCAATTCTCCATTCAATGAATTTTTATAGCCTCGATTTACGACTTCTATTTCTCCATCATCGCGTTTAGAATAAGTTGCAGTTACGCCAACCAAGTCACGTTCAAAACGGTGGTCGTAACGTGCAATTTCGTACCAGGTTCCTAGGTAGCGTTCAACATCAAGCTCTTTTACAGTTGAATAATCCATCGTTCCGGAATTTTGAGATTGACATCCAAAACCAATAAACAAAACCGAAAAAACAACAACCAAATAGTTAAGTTTTTGCATTTTATTCTTTTTTGTTAATAATACACACAAAAACTCATATTGTTTGTACGAACGGGACTAAAAAAAACAGCCTACTTTTCTAGCCTTCGAATCATTTCCAAACACATCCGTCCGTTATGATACGGCGCTTTCCAGGCATTAATTTTATGGTCGGGAAGCAAATCGAAATTTTTATCGCGTGCCCAAAACCACTCTCCGTATTCATGATTAATAATGTGCTTTTGAATGAACTTCCAACTTTTCTTCGTAAACTCCGCATATTTTGTATCGCCGGAAATTTGCCATGCATTAAAAAAGCCAATAACGGCTTCCGCCTGCGGCCACCAGTGGTATTCTTCCAAAAATTTTCCGCTTTCTTTTTCATAAAAAATACCGCCATTTTCCTGTAAACCTTCGGCAATTGTAATTTCCACCATCTTTAAAGCAACCGGTTTTATTCGATTTATTAAAGCTTCGTCGCCTAAAACCTCGGCAGCTTCATACAAAAGCCAGCTTCCTTCAATATCATGACCGTAAGAATCGATATCTCCGCGAATCGTCCAGTCATCATCAAAAAACAACAAAAAGTGACCGGTTTTTGAATCGATAATTTTATCCAGGAAAATATGAATCAGTGCTTCCAGCTTTTGTTTCAGAGCCTCATCTTTCCAAATTCGATATAAATTGGTATAAGCTTCCAAAACATGCAAATGTGTGTTCATAGATTTCCGCACATTCATATCTTTCGGGCTCAGCCGTTGATCCTCGATACTATTCCAGTTGGCAGTACTGGCTTCAATGTAGCCTCCGAATTCAGGCTCGGCACCGTATTTTTCCAAAAGCATAAACATGGAAATTGCCAATTGTTTTGTCACGTCGTTTTTGAAAGCAAGATAATATTCAGAAAGCGCGTAAATGAAAAACGCCTGAGCATAAAACTGCTTTTTCGTGTCCAGCGCGTCGCCATCGGGAGTAACGCACCAGAAAATTCCGCCATTTTCATTATCCCAGAAATTCTCCATTAAAATACGGTAAGCTTCATCGGCCATTTTTTTATAACCCGTTTCCGGGAAAATGCGGTGGGCTGCTGAAAAAGCCCATAAAATTCGGGTAACTAGCACTGCCGAATGTGGTTCTTCAGGAAAAATTTCATTTTCATTCGACACCTGCCCGAAGAATGTTTTTCTCTGCGGGTCATAAACCTTTTCCTGCCAAAATTTTAAAATATTGTTGGTTAGTTCGTTTTCAAATTGCGGCTTAAAAATTTCTGGTTTCAACTTCTTTTTTTTAAAAAATTAGACCTTTGTTAAAAAAATAAATTTTTATCGTGGTCAGGGAAAAATATTCCGGCGTCAATTCGGACGCGGTCAAGCGTTTCCATCAAATCAACACTCATTTGCCAACTCATCCGGTCGCTTTGAATTTTACCGGCATCCAGACATTCCATTACATGTGCGGCCTCGTACTGGTACCCCCAACCTTTTTCGTGCCCTGAATGCAAAATCTGCTCATCCTCACCATTCTTTTTTACTGTAATATTTGTTGGCGTAAACCAGCGCGGATTCAAAATCATGTAGCCGTTTTCAAACCAATATTCAGTTTGTGTAGGAGACAATGATGCAAAACTGGATGTAAGATTGGCCATCTCACCATTTTTGTATTTGAAAATCATACTGATGGTTTCTTCTGAGCCTGTAGGGCTGAAATCAACCAGCGTTTTCACCAACTCTGGTTTTCCAAGCGAAGTTAAGGCAGCAAATACCGGATAAATTCCAATGTCGAGCAAAGAACCGCCGCCCAGTGCCACATTGTACAAACGATTATCGGGATTAAACTCACCGTTAAAAGCAAAATCGGAACGAACCAATTTGAGTTTGCCCAATTCACCCGACCGGATAACTTCCATTGCTTTTACAAAACTTGGCTGAAACATGGTCCAAAAAGCTTCCATCAAAAAAGTGTTATTTTCGTTGGCACAGGCCACCATTTCTTCTGCTTCATTTTTGTTGATAGCAAAAGCCTTTTCACACAACACTGCTTTTTTATTTTTTAAACAAAGTATTGCATGCTCGCGGTGAAACGAGTGAGGAGTAGCCACATAAACAGCGTCGATTTGTGGGTCAGCAAGCATCTCCTCATAACTTCCGTAAGCTTTCTCAAAACCAAATTCATTGGCAAAATCCTGCGCTTTTTGCAAACTGCGAGAAGCCGTTGCATACAGATTTGCGTTTGAAAGCAATTTTAAATCACTACTAAATTTCCGTGCTATTTTTCCACAACCCAAAATGGCCCAATTGTACTTTTTATTCATTTTTGTTGGAATTAGATTTCCGGCAAAAATAAGTCTCTTTTAGCTGAAATCTTAATATTTTCCCTGATTCCTTTCGATCAATTTATTTATGGTTTCCACACTTTTCCCGGAACGGAATCCGTCTTCAGGTGTGTTTAAACAATAATCTAGCAAACGGTCAACAGTGGTAGTTGCCACGTGCATGCGTGTATCCGACGAAGCGTAATAAATAAACACCTCATCTTTTTCGTTGCGAATCCAGCCGTTGGCAAACAATACATTCGAAACATCCCCTACCCGTTCTTCGTTTTCGGGCGCTATAAAATAACCTCCCGGACGGGCAATTACTTCTGAAGGATCTTTCAAATCAGTCATAAACATAAACAAAACATAACGTAAACCAGCAGCGCACCCACGCACACCGTGTGCCAGATTTAACCAACCTCTTTCGGTTTTAATCGGAGCCGGTCCCTGTCCGTTTTTCAGTTCTTTTATGGTATGGTAAATTTTTTTATCGATAATCTTTTCTTCCGGCGCTTCAGCTTTTGTAATATCATCAACCAATGCCCAGCCAATGCCACCACCGCCGCCAACATCGATAAATCCATCCTGCGGACGGGTATAAAAAGCATATTTCCCGTCAACAAATTCAGGATGCAACACCAGGTTTCGCTGCTGCCCGTGATGCGAAATAAAATCGGGTAAACGTTCCCATTTTATCAAATCTTTGGTACGGGCAATCCCGCCGCTGGCTGTCGCTTGCGAAGTATCTCCTTTCGGAGCTGACGGGTCTTTCCGCTCAGCACAGAAAACACCGTAAATCCAACCGTCTTCATGCTGCGTTAAGCGCATATCGTACACATTGGTATCCGGGTCTTCGGTTTGCGGAAGTGTAATTGGTCGCTCCCAAAAACGCCAGTTATCAATTCCGTTCGGACTTTCAGCAATAGCAAAAAATGATTTCCTGTCCCAGCCTTCGGTACGTACCGCCATCAGATATCTCCCATTCAGATAAATTGCGCCTGCATTAAATGCAGCATTAATACCGATACGTTGCATTAAAAACGGATTATTTTCGTAGTTCAAATCGTAACGCCAGTGCAGAGGTGCGTGTTCCCCTGTGAGAATCGGCCGTTTGTAACGATAATAAATTCCGTTATAATTTTTCGTAAGGCGCTTATTCTTTTTTGTGAGCAATTTTTCATGCCCTTTTTTTAAGCTTGTGAGTCGTTTATTAAATTCTGCAATTGTTGGTATCATCGTTCTGTCAAAAATTAATTAATAGTGATTATTTCTCCGGAAGTTTGTTCCACCATGTTTTTTTCAAAATCACACCACAAACCACCGTAATAATTATCGTTATCCAAATTGGAAATGCATCTTTCAAAATAATATAGATTGGAAGTGCCACCAGCGCTGTCTGGCCAATTGTTCCAACTACAACATTAAACATATCGAGTTTGAAATTTTTATTGGGTTTAAAATCAGGGTCTTCAGCCATAACTTTCTTTTTGATTGGCCCCCAAAATCCCCAGGGATTTACTGTTTTGTAGAATGATTTTAGTGTTGCTTCGTCGGTTGGTTTTGTTAAGAAAGTTCCTAACAATGCACCTGCGGCAGATATAATTAACAACCACGGGAAGTAATACAAATCGAGTGTTTTAGTGAATACGTAAGGGAAAATCAAAGCCGGAATCAAACCGAAAACCATTCCCCAGAAATAGCCGTAGCCGTTAAAACGCCACCAGTACCATTTTAACACGTTTGAAACCACGTAACTTCCGTACAAAGCAGACACAATCCACTGCAACATGCTGTTTACATCTTGTGCAAAAATCCCGAAAATGATACTTACAATTACCACCACAATTCCGGTAATGTAATTCATATTTTTCACCTGATTATTGGACGCCTCCGGTTTTACATAACGCAAATAAATATCGTTTACAATATATGCCTGCGCAGCATTCAGCGTTCCGGCAAAAGTGGAGTTAAAAGCGGCCAATAAACCGGCAAGTAGCAATCCCATAAAACCAACCGGCACAAATTCTGCAATCGCCGAGGGTAAAATCTGCTCAAAATCAATTTGTCCACCTACCATTAAATTCAAACGGTCGTAATACACGATTCCAAGAATGGCAAAACCGGCAATCATAAAATAACGGATAGGCATCAAAACCACTGAAACAAAACCGCTCATTTTAGCTGCCTCCTTCGGTGATTTTGTTGAAAGAATTTTCTGCATATCGTATGTTGGAGCAGGTCCTGCAATGGAAACCAAAACTCCTTTAAAAACCATCATCATAAAAAAGATGGAGAACAAAGAATAACCGTCGCTGGAAATTTTTGAATTTACCTCGTCAATAATTCCACGCCAATCGAGGTCGTTTAACCTCCATCCGAAAAACGGAGTTTTCCACCCTTCCGGAACAACCAAGGATTCTGTCGCGAGAGCTTTCATTGCCAAAACGCCAATCAAAATCGCAGAAATTGTCATGATTATATATTGCAGAACATCGGCCCAAACGATACTTGTCATTCCACCTAAAACAGCATAAAAAACCGCAAACAATGTAAATGCAATTCCATAAACATGAGGCACATATTCCGGTGACACGTGAAATGGGAAATAAGGTTGAACGATATCCCAGGGAATAAAAATCATTACAAATTTACCGAGCCCTATAAATCCGTAAGCGAGATATCCCAAACACATTATCAAAGCAAAAACCACAACTACTCCGTGCGAAAGATTACTGTCGCGGGAGCGGCCAAAACGAGTTGTAATCCACTCTGCACCGGTTGTTACACCTGAACGGCGCAACCAGACACTCAGAAAAACCATAAGGAAAACCTGGTTAAAAACCGGCCACAACCACGGAATCCAAATACTCTTTAACCCGTAAACAAAAAGCAGGGTTACCAGCCACATGGTACCGGAAATATCAAACATACCCGACGCATTGGAAAGACCAAGCATATACCAGGGCAATTTATTCCCTCCTAGCAAATAATTTGATTTACTTTTTTGGGCCACCTTTTTTAATACCAGGCCAATTACAACAGTTGCAACAAGATAAGCAAATATGATTACAATGTCGGTTACAGTTAATTTCATTACTGTTTTAGTTTAAGTTTGTGTTGATTAAGATATAATTCAAGTTATCCTCCTGGTTCTTGTAAAAAATACAATAATACGATTTTTATTTGTTTTGCGGTTGTTATGAAGATGAAATTAAATACGTTTTAAAACAACTTTGCATTTGTAATAAAAATTCATTTTGATAAATTCATTTAAAAATACCAATTTTATATCCCGTAAAGAATATTCTGAAAAGTATTAAATCAATTTAAACCTGAAAAAAATGATGAATCGAAGAAATTTTATTGGAAAAACTGCCGCAGGTGCAGCTGCCGTTACAATAATTCCAAGGCATGTGTTGGGTGGAAAAGGATTTGTCGCTGCAAATGACAAAATCAATGTTGGTTTTATTGGAACTGGTAAACAGGGAGGAATTCTGTTAAATTATTTTACCGAGAACTGTAAAGAAATTGTCCCCATTGCAGCCTGCGATGTTTATAAAGTGAAACTTGATAAATTTGTAGATCAAGCAAAAAAATTACAGGGAGGAAATGGTTCGCCAAAAGTGGAACTAAAAACTACAGAATATTACGGAGAACTATTGGATAATAAAGAAATTGATGCAGTGGTAATTGCAACTCCCGACCACTGGCATGCTCAGGTTGCCGTTGATGCGGCAAAAGCAGGAAAGGATATTTACTGTGAAAAACCAATGGCATTAACCGTTGCGGAAGGAAGAGCGATGGTTGACGCCACTCGAAAATACAATCGGGTTTTTCAAACCGGAAACATGCAGCGTTCCTGGAGAGATTTCCGCCACGCCGTTGAATTAGTGAGAAATGGTTACATCGGTGATATCAAGGAAGTTAATGTTCACGTTGGCGATCCGGTTGTGCAGTGTAATTTGCCTACTGAAGAGTTGCCCAAAGGATTAAACTGGGATATGTGGGTCGGTCCTTCTTTATATCAGGAATTTAATTCAGAACTTGCTCCTCCTGTTGAAAGAGATATATACCCAAACTGGAGAAACTATCGGAATTTTGGCGGCGGTATGATAACAGACTGGGGAGCTCATATGTTTGACATTGTTCAATGGGCACTGGATATGGATAAATCGGGACCGGTTGGTTTTATTCCTCCTGAAAAACCAGCCAAACGCGGGCTAAAAGTGGTTTACGGAAATGATGTGGTTATGAATCATACTGACTGGGGAGAAACAAATGCCGTTCAGTTTGTTGGGACCGAAGGAAGAATTGAAGTCAGCAGAAGTTTCTTGCGAACCTACCCTGATGAAAAACTGGCTAAAGCTGAATTAAAAGAAACAGACAAACGGGTTTATTTCAGTGATAACCACTACCAGGATTGGGTTAAAGCGATTAAAAACAGGACCAAACCTATTTCAGATGTTGAAACCGGACATCGCACTGCATCGGTTTGTAATCTTGCCAACATTGCTTACGAACTACAACGTCCTTTATTATGGGATCCGGAAGCTGAAAAATTTAAAGGTGATGATTTTGCAAACATGATGCTTTCCCGCCCGATTAGAGGAAAATGGGATTTTACTGATTTTTAACAAAAAACAAATATTCCCGGAGATTTTAAAATCTTCGGGATACTTTTCATCCCAGCACCTTCCATTTTTATGTCAGCTCCAAAATACACCCATCCTCTAAGTCTTACACCTTTTACCGGTCAAAATAAACTTTCAAAAATGCAAACTGTTAAAGCAAAATAAACAAACCATAGAAGCCGGGGAGATAAATAAATTGTAACATTCCTGATAAAAAGAAGTCAAATAAAACGGTTCATCACTGAGAGACTAGTTTGAGTTACAAACAAGCAACTTATGTTCTATTTCAGACTGAAACAAAAACATATTAAAAATTAAACAGATGAAAAAAACGCTTCTTTCAATCGCAGGTATTTTTCTTTCCATAGCTTTATTTCCCCAACAGTTTAACAAAAAGAAGTTGGATCTGTTGTTTGAAAACCTGGCTTCGTACAATAAGTTTATGGGAAGTATTGCGGTTTCTCAAAACGGAAATCTAATTTATCAAAAATCAGTTGGCTATTCCGATGTTGAAAGCGGAATTACACCCGATAATCACACGAAATACCGCATCGGGTCTATTTCTAAAACTTTTACCTCAGTTCTTATTTTAAAAGCTGTTGAAGAAAAAAAATTGAATTTGGATGAAACGCTTGATACATTTTTTCCTTCCATAGAAAATTCCGATAAAATTACCATACAACACCTTCTTTATCACCGAAGCGGAATATACAGTTTCACTGACGACCCGGAATATCAGAACTGGAGAACTGAACCAAAATCGGAAAAAGAAATCGTAGGTATTATTTCAAAAGGAGAAAGCTTATTCCTGCCTGGAAGTATATACAAATACAGTAATCCAAATTATATTTTGCTCTCTTATATTCTTGAAAAGACATATAAAAAATCTTTTGCCAAAATTCTGGAAGAAAAAATCACAAAACCTCTTCAACTAAAAAACACTGGCTTTGGCGGAAAAATAGAAACAGAAGCCAATGAGGCTTATTCTTATTTGTACTCAAAATCGTGGGAAAAAGATAAAGAGACCGACATGTCAATTCCGATGGGAGCAGGAGGAATCATTTCAACCCCGGAAGAATTAACTCAATTCATTGAAGCGCTGTTTGAAGGAAAACTGATTTCAAAAGAAAACATAGGAAAGATGACTACGATAAAAGACGGTTACGGAATGGGAATTTATATACTGCCGTTTTATGATAAAAAGGGATTTGGGCATTCAGGTGCAATAGATGGTTTTACGTCAACTGTGGTTTATTTTCCTGACGAGAATATTTCATTTGCGCTCACATCAAACGGAACAAATTACAGCAACAACGAAATAACCATCAAAGTATTGAGCAGTGTATTTGGGAAACCTTTTGATATCCCGGAATTTAAAATTTATGAAGTAACATCCGCTGATTTGGACAAATACCTCGGAATATATTCAAGTAAGGAAATTCCTTTAAAGGTTACAATAACAAAAGATAGTTCTGCATTAATTGCTCAGGCTACCGGACAAAGGGATCTGAGGCTCGACGCTTTTGACAAAGATAAATTCAGCTTTGACAAAGTTGGGCTAATAATGGAATTTCAACCGGAAAAAGAAACCATGTTGCTAAAGCAGAATGGCAGCGAATTTCATTTTACAAAAGAAACCGCTGAGATTAAAAAGTAAAATAAAAACAAAACGATTTATGTATAGTATCAACAAAAAATCGACATTAAAAAAAGACCGGAACATTCATCAATTGTATTTCATCTTTCCAGGCTTTTGTCGAGATATATTATTACTGATTTTTATTCCTTCGATTTTTTCTGTGCGTCGCGCATCGGATTTGAGCCTCCTCCTAAACGTCGATCAAAATTTGATTTGTAAAGCTGAAAACGTGTTGGATGTACCTTGGGTGGCCAATTATTATTATCCAAATCAACATCGGCAGTTTCAAGAAATGGATCAAGAGTGATATTACTTACTTCTTTTTGGAAGAAAAACACCTTTGAAACCTCTTCATTATTCCGACGCCAGATTTCAGCCGGAATTCTTTTTACTTCTTTGGTTCCGTCATCAAAAGTAAATTCAAGAATTATTGGCATTACCAACCCACCTATATTTTTAAAGTCAAGCTGATAATAATTATAATTTCCTTCCTTAATTTTATTTTCTTCCTCCGAGTAGCCATTTTTTTTCTTTTTATATTCTTCAATGTCCTTTTGGGTCACCTCGTATTCATCGTAGGTCGAATAAAAATCATGAGTGGCGGGATCAATGGCCGTTACCGTCTGGTCTATGGTTTCCATGTTTCTGATATCTGTAATCGACACCAATTCTTCATCCTCCTTTTTCTCCAACGGCTTTTCAAGCTCCGGATTATCAGTTTTTGGCTGAAGCCACGTTACTTTATCCAATGAAATATCAACATTGTCGGTGGTATAAAACCAGCCACGCCAAAACCAATCCAAATCAACCCCCGAGGCATCCTCCATGGTTCTGAAAAAATCTTCCGGTGACGGATGTTTAAACATCCAACGCTGTGAATATTGTTTAAAAGCAAAATCAAACAACTCACGTCCCATAACGGTTTCACGTAAAATATTTAAGGCAGTTGTTGGTTTGCTGTATGCGTTGCTTCCCAAATTCCATACTGATTCAGAATTGGTCATGATTGGCGAAATATATTTTTTGTCGCCTTTCATATAATCCACAATTTTGTACGCTTGCCCGGCTCTTGATGGGAATCCATATTCCCACTCCTGCTCTGTAAGAAATTCAAGAAACGTATTTAATCCTTCATCCATCCATGTCCACTGTCTTTCATCCGAGTTTACAATCATCGGAAAAAAATTATGTCCGACTTCATGAACAATTACGCCAATCATCCCATATTTTGTTCGCTCGCTGTAAGTACCATCCGATTCAGGGCGGCCACCGTTAAAACAAATCATGGGGTACTCCATTCCAATTCTGTCGGTATGAACCGAAATTGCTACGGGATACGGATAATCGAAAGTAAATTTCGAATAGGTTTTAACGGTATGTGCAACCACCCGGGTTGAGTATTGCTCCCAAAGTGGGTTCCCTTCTTTGGGATAATATGACATCGCCATAACTGTACGATCGCCAAATTTTACACCCATCGCATCCCAAATAAACTTCCTTGAACTGGCAAAAGCAAAATCTCTGACATTTTTTGCTTTAAATACCCAGGTCTTCTCTTTATCCGATTTGTTTTTCTCTGCTTTCCGGGCATCATCCTCTGAAACAATCATCACCGGTTCTTTTGCCGATTTGGCTTTTTCATACCTGCGGATTTGGGCTTCTGTTAAAACTTCGTCGCTATTTTGCAGCTCTCCGGTTGCCCCCACAACATGATCATCAGGAACAGTAAGGCTCACTTCAAAATCACCAAAAGGAAGGGTAAATTCACCTGTTCCTAAAAACTGTTTATGCTGCCAGCCTTCAACATCGTTGTATACAGCCATACGCGGATAGAACTGAGCGATTGTATATAAATAATTGTCTTCATCTTCAAAGTATTCATAACCTGAACGACCATTATCACGTAAACGGTTATTGATATTATACCACCATTTTACAGAAAATGAAATGGATTCCCCAGGCTGCAAAACTTCAGTCAAATCAACACGCATCATCGTTTTAACAATGGTGTGATGCATAGGATTTCCTGCGGCATTTTTTACTTCTTCGATTTTAAAGCCACCATCAAAATCACTCTCCATACGTTCCAATTGTCGAACAGAAATTCGCTCTCCCATCTGAGATGTTCTTATTTTAGGAGAATCCGAATCCTTCGCGCGCATATTCTGGTCCAGTTGCATCCAAATATAACTTAGCGCATCAGGTGACTGGTTATGATAAGTAACGGTTTCCTCGCCATAAATCCGCTGGTTCTTGTCGTCCAGTTTTATGTCCATCACATAATCTGCCTTTTGCTGCCAATACTCATGTCCCGGGGCTCCGGAAGCAGTCCGGTAAACATTTGGAGTAGCAAACTCTTGTTTTAACTGTCTGAATTTGTTTTTATTGGTGTTCTCCTGCGCTGCTCCGCTGATCGCAAATAATATAAAAACGACAACAAACATTTTCAAAAAGGCAGAATATTTCATTTGAAAAAAACTTTTTGTAAGAAATCTGATTAATAAGACAGCAATTTTAACAATAATTACAAGACATTGTTCTTTATCCCCAGAATTTATTCTGAATAATTAAAGTTAACGCAATACCGGCCGCTGCACCGGAAATAAATATACGCCAGATGTGATGTTTTACCCGGAATAACTTCAAGGCTAAACCAAGTATTAAAAAATAAACTGAGAGGATTACAATCTGCCCAATTTCAAGCCCAACATTAAAGGCAAACAATGGTTGAACAATAGAAGTTTCGGCGCCAAGCAATTCCTTTAGGTAATTTGAGAAACCAAGCCCGTGAACCAAACCAAAAACCAGGGCAATAATATAAATCAGCTTTTGTCTTCCTTCCTTTGCAGGAAATAAATTTGATACGGCAGTGATAAAAATGGTAACCGGTATAAGAAACTCAATTACCGGCGCCGGAATCAAAACGTAATTTAGAGTGGAAAGAGCGAGTGTTACAGAATGACCGATGGTGAATGCAGTAACCAGTATGAGAACTTTTTTTATTTCAGAAAAAGAATAGGCAGCACACAAGGTTAAAACAAAAACGATGTGATCGTAACCATGAATATTTATGATGTGCTGAAAGCCCAGTGTCAGATAGAGCTGGAATGAATTCATTATTTAATACCTTTGTTCGAAAATTTAACTCAAAAAAAGAAACGGTGAAAATAGTCAAAAAAATAATCTTTCTTTCTTTACTTATTTTTTTTGCAGAAACAGGAACAGGCGCTGCACACCCTTTTTATGTGAGCATTTGCCAAATAAATTACAACACTCAAAACCGTGCATTGGAAATTTCTGTTAGAATTTTTGCGGACGATTTAATGGCTGCCCTTGAACAAAGAAATGTGAAAGACCTGCATTTGGGCGAACCTCAGGAAAACAGTGAAACAGATAAATACATTTTCAGTTATTTAAAAGACAAATTACAAATTGCAACTGAAGAAAAAACGCTTGATTATTTTTTCCTTGGAAAAGAAATGGAAGACGATGCAGTTTGGTGTTATTTGGAAACTGATGAAGTAAAAACTTTCAATAAAATAGAAGTAACAAACACCATTTTTACCGAGTTGTTTGACACGCAAAACAACATTGTACAGGTAACTTCGAAAGGAAAAACCAAAAATCTGCTCCTTAAAAAAGGGAATACAAGCGGAAGTCTGAATTTTTAAATATTTTCTTTTTATGTAGTTATCCCAAAGCACAAATCGATTTCTCAGAGACTTGGCAGTAAAACGACAAAAATACTTAGGATTGTCAGGTTTACTTTTATGACTGCCTCAAAAAAAGAAGTTATATAATTTTTCAAAAAGTTACTGCATAATTTACTTTTTCCCAAAAACATCAAATTCACAAAACAATTTTTAAATTTGTCACTAAACAAAATAAATTAAACCTAATACAATGCAAAAAGAAAAATACACCCGATTTGTGCAATTCGTTTTAGTGGTAATATTTCTATTATCAGCAACAACCGGGATAGCTTCAAAAAAATCAGGGGCCGACGATCTTCCATCGCTAAAAGGGAAAAAAGTTTTAATGGTTTGGGGTGGATGGAACGGGCACTTTCCAAAAGAATTAACAGAAAAAGTACTGGCCTTTTTTAAAGAAGAAGGGGCCATTGTAACCGTTTCCGATTCATTAGGAGTATACACCAACAAAGAACTTATGGGAGATATGGATCTTATTTTCCAGTCGTGGACAATGGGACAAATAACCAGTGAACAGGAAAAAGGACTTCTGGCTGCTATAAAAAACGGGGCCGGACTGGCGGGCACACATGGTGGTTTGGGCGATTCTTTCCGCAATAACACAGAATACCAGTTTATGGTTGGAGGGCAGTGGGTGGCACATCCAGGTGGTGTTATCGATTATTCGGTTCAGGTTACCGATAAAAAAGACCCTTTAACAAAAGGATTGGACGATTTCGATATTAAATCAGAACAATATTACATGCATGTTGATCCCAATGTAAAAGTGCTTGCTACTACAACAATATCAGGCGAGCATGCTGAATGGGCAACAGGAGCCGTTATTCCGGTTGTTTGGAAAAAATATTTTGGAGAAGGCCGTGTGTTTTATATTTCAGTCGGTCATACTCCTGCCGATTTTGATATTCCCGAAGCATGGGAAATTTTAAAACGAGGTATAAAGTGGGCCAGCGGAAGCAAATATTTACCAAAAGAAGAATGGGTAAGCCCGGTTTATCCCGGACAATAAAGTCAAATTAAAAATATAGTAAAGCATCGCTGATCGCGGTGCTTTTTTGTTTTCTGTAGATTAAGTCTTTGCTCCGAAAACAAAACGCCTAAACAATTCATTTTTATTCGCGTTGAGTTTTTATTAATTCGCAGTTCATCAAAAAAAACTACCGGATAAATGAACAAGATTCGAAATAAAAAACCGGGCATGGAATATCGCCGTTTTGGAAAAACTGAAAAATACCTGAGTGCAGTTACCCTTGGAGGTATGCGTTACAAACACGGAGGTAGAGAGCCGAAAAATGAAATTCCTGCAGATACTCTAAAACAAGCAACAGAAGTAGTGGAATTGGCCATGAGTCACGGAATCAACCACATTGAATCGGCATGGGGCTACGGGAAAAGCGAAAACATTTACGGGAAAGTTTTAAATGAAGAATTAAAAATTCCACGGCACAACTATCACCTGATGACCAAGGGAAATCCGAAAACTGCGGCCGATATGAGAAAAATGGTCGAAGCACAGCTCAAAGCCCTGCAAACCGACTACCTTGATTTTTATGGCTGGCATGGTATTAACAACGAAGAGCTACTGCAAAAATCGTGTGCATCAAAAGGTCCGGTTGAAGAGTTGCATAAAATGAAAGAAGAAGGAATTATCCGCCATGTTGGATTTAGTACACATGCACCGCTTCATGTAATTACCGGAGCCATTGGAACCGGCTTGTTTGAATTTGTAAATCTGCATTATTACTATTTTGATCAACACAACCTGGAAGCGGTCGAAAAAGCGGCAGCAAATGATATGGGAACTTTTATTATCTCCCCAAACGATAAAGGAGGGCAATTATTTAATGCGCCTCAAAAAGTGAAAAATGCAACGCTGCCTTTAACGCCAATCCAGTGGAACGCCAGGTTCTGTCTTCATAACAGGGCGATTCATACGCTTTCGTTTGGAATGACCGAAGCTGCGCATTTTGAGGAAATGAAAGGAATTTTTGCTTCTTCAAAACTTTGGAGCAATACAGAACAAAAAATAAAAGACAAACTCGACAGTTTTCTAAACAAAGATCCTTATTCCTTTTTTGAAGGTTTTGATCTTTCAAACGATCCTTCCGGAATAAACATCCCAGCGGTTTTACGATTGCGGAAACTGTGGAAATGTTACGACATGAAAGATTACGGAAAATACCGTTACAAAATATTTGAAAATAAAGGACATTGGTTTCCCGGCCTAAAAGCTTCAAAAAGCAATGTTGAAAAAGTAGATTGCTCAAAAGTTCCCGGTGAAATTCCACTAAAGAAAATGCTTTTGGAAACCCACGAGGAATTGTATACACCTGAATTTAGGCTGGCTAAAAAAGAATAAAATAACATCATTGCTGCATCAACAATTCATTTGATGTAAAATTTATATCTTGTGTCGCAATATTTTAACTAAATCAACTATCATGTTTAAAATGAAATCAAACAAACAACTAAAAATTATTGCCTTATTCCTGTTTGCAATTACACTCACTCTTTCAGGCTCAGCACGCGATTACTACCAGTTAAAAGTGTACAATCTGAAAGACAAAAACCAGGAAACACTTGTAGACAATTACCTGAAAAATGCTTACCTGCCCGCGTTGCACCGGACCGGAGTAAAACAAGTTGGTGTTTTTAAACCCGTTGACGCAAGTGGTGGCATGAAAGTAATCGTGCTTATTCCACTCAAAAATGTTGACCAGTTTGAAAAACTGGAGACAACTCTTTTGAAAGATAAAAAATTCCAAACCGATGGTGCCGACTATATCAACGCATCGTGGGAAAATCCGCCTTATGAACGAATGGAATCAATCATTTTGAGGGCTTTCGCTGATATGCCTGAGTTTGCGATTCCTGAACACAAAACTCCTGCATCGGAAAGAATTTACGAACTGCGCAGCTACGAAGGTCCAACAGAAAAATATTACCGGAAAAAAGTTGAAATGTTTAACGAAGGCGGAGAAATTACGATTTTTAAAAACGTAGGAAGTCAACCTGTATTTTTTGGTGAGGTACTTTCAGGAAGCACCATGCCCAATCTGATGTATATGACCACTTATTCAGATATGAAATCGCATGATGAACATTGGAATGCTTTCCGAACTCACCCCGATTGGAAAGAGCTTTCAGCCAAAGAAGAATATAAACATACCGTTTCAAATTCAGTTATTCAGTTGTTACATCCAACCGAATATTCTGATTTTTAATCGATTTTAAAAAGGATGTTTTGGAATATAAAACATCCTTTTTTCAACAAAATCCGGTGTTTGCGGTTATTAGATTTAATTCTATTTTTGAATCATGATTTATCATAAAACTTTTCGACATAAAAATTCCAAAACATGGGTGGTATTTATACATGGAGCCGGTGGAAGCAATGTTGTATGGTTTAAACAGTTGCGCGATTTCAAAAAGTATTTTAATGTACTTTTGGTCGATCTGCGTGGGCATGGAAAATCAAAAAAAGAATATTCAAAAGAAGAAACATATAAATTTGATGAAATTGGGCAGGATGTAATTCAGATTATGGATCATCTGCAAATTGAAAAAGCGCACTTTGTTGGAATTTCATTAGGATGTATTGTTATCCGTGCCATAGACAAACTTGCCCCGGGACGCGCAGAATCTATTATTCTGGGAGGTGCAATTATCCAATTCAATTCAAAAATCAACAGCCTTTTAGGTGTTGCCAAACTGCTGAATTCCATTCTCCCTTATATGTGGCTTTATAAACTAAATGCGTGGATTTTGATTCCATCAAAAAAACATACACAGTCGAGAAAACTGTTTATAAAAGAAGCTATGAGACTGGGCGAAAAGGAATTCAAAAAGTGGCTGCGCATGTCGGGCGAAATTCGCGACAACCTGCAGGAGTTCCTGATTAAAGAAGCATCAGCGCCCGTATTGTATTTGATGGGCGAACGCGACCACATGTTTTTGCCGATGGTTTCGAATCTGGTAAAAAAACATCTGAATTCAAAACTTGAAGTTATCAGTAACAGCGGACACGTTTGCAATATCGATCAGCCAAACGTTTTTAATGAACGCTCTATTTTTTTTATAAAAAGCATTTCAGATTAACAAGATTTTCGGGCGTAGAAAACATTCTCCGGCATTTTTTTGTTCCGAAGTAAATGTGTGTAAAATATAAACTCTTATGACAAAAAGAATAGGTCTGTACCTGATTCCGTTCATTAGCGTTTTTGTTATTTTATTTTCGGCTTGTACAAATGAAGAAGGGCTCGTTGCTGAAGATCCTGACAACACGCCGGAAAATATTATAATAAAATCAAACGATTTTCTTTCAGAAAGCAAATATGTTAAACTTGTTATAGAAATAACTGCGGTACAGGGTTTTGAACCTTCTGCTGAAGCAGTAAACAATCTAAAGGTTTTTCTGGAAAACCTTTTAAATAAAAGCGGAGGAATTACCATTGTTTCCAACTCGATAGCTTCTCCTGAAAAGGAAAGTTATTCTCTTGCTGACATCAAAGAAATTGAAGAGAACTGCCGGACCAGTTATCCTGAGGGAAAGACCCTGACAGCATGGTTTTTCTTTGCCGATGCTGATTATGCCGGGAATGAGGACGATTCAAAAGTATTGGGAATTGCTTATACTTCCACTTCTATGGCTGTTTTTGAAAAAACGATAGATGAATTTAGCGGAGGATTTTGGAAACCATCCACGAAAATTTTGGAAGAAACGGTTATGAAACACGAATTCGGGCATATTCTTGGTCTTGTAAATAATGGTACTGACATGGTTGAAAATCATCAGGACACCTCGCACGGAAGTCACTGCAACAACGAAGATTGTCTGATGTATTATGCCGCTGAGCACAGCAGTGGCGTAGTTCGCTTTTTAAGAGGTGGCGAAGTACCTTCATTAGACGCCAGTTGTTTGGTAGACTTAAAAAACAACGGAGGGAAATGAGTTGTTCTTTTTAACAATTCAGAATGGGAATTTCCAAAAAAAATTGAAACAGCCGTTGCTGCTTTTATAAAGAAACCCAATAGGAAAGTTTTATCAGAAAAACGTTATGCGGATCAATTCCAAAAAGATCTCTCATATCATTCCCATACGAAAATGTTCCGTTAGTAGCTGTACTGGTTCTGCCCTGCGACCAAACCAGGAAAAGCGTTGAGCCGGGTAAATATTCCCACCGGACAACGAGATTTGAGCGAAACTGCCGGAAATTAAAATCAGGGTTGTCAAAAGAATACATTGAACTTTCACTGCTGTTTTCTGTAATTGTATAACTGCGTTTTTCTGCATCATAACTGATTTCACTGTTCAAAAAAGTATGATATCTGTCTTTAAACTTATCTGCATCAGGTTCCAGAATATGTTTAAATTCTGAATACTTTCCTGCAGAAACAAATGGCTGTCCATAATATTCAAGCGAAAGTTCAGGGGTAAAAGTATAATTCAAACGAAAAGTAAAACTCAACGTTTTCTGTTCTATTTCTGCAAAGATATACCTGGCGGGGTCATTTACCTGTTGGATTGTTTCCACATATTGCAGTACGCTTTCAGAGATGCTGCATTCCGGATTAATTGACACAGACAGTGCATTCATCGGCCGGTAGTTAACCCCCATCCAGTAGGCTTGTTCCCGGTAATTTTTCAAATCTCCTATCCCTTGATAATTCCCGCCATACAACGAAAGTTTTTTGGAGTGGTCTGTTGAGACATTCAGGTTCATTTCCTGCCCTCCCGGCAAAGTAAACGAGGGACCTCCCCGTAACAAACTTGTTGAAATATTTTCTCCTATACGGGTAAAATTCCCATTTATCCGCCATCTGTTTTTAAACTGAGCATTAAAATTTGTATTGGTGAAGGTTGACAGTAGTTTTCCTGAAAAATTCCAATACATCCAGTAGTTTGTGTTCAGATAAAAATTATTAAATATTGAAAACGGATCGCGCAAATAATAGGCAACCCAGGTACCATGATGAATTACATCGGAATACCGCATATATCCGATATCGTTAAATTCCAGCCCGGGAGAACGAACCGTAAGCGCTGTCTCAAACTGAAGTCTCTTTTCGCTGGTTCTTCCGAATTTAAATGTTCCTCCGTATCCCGACAAGGAAGTAAGTGTAGAATCAAGAGACACATAATCAGCATCGGGACGCTGATAATACCTGGCTGAAGCCCCCTGAAGCCAGCTAATAGCCTCTTCCTTTCCGCTCACATAACTAAATTCTGCATTTCCGCTAAAATACCATGTGCGTTCTTTCCAACTATAGCTGAAATCAATTCCTCCGGTATATGCTTCAGCCGGAAGATAATCAAGCGCCGGATTTGTAATATCCCTGTTTACTGCGGTTACAATACCGCCCAGAGTGGTTTCACCTTTATTAAAATCCTGTTGTACCCGACCTACAAAATAGTTGGTAAGCGGTTCAACCGACTCTTCCCTTCTGTTGCCGTTTTTGTCAATCAGGGCATTTTCGTTGGCAGTAACACTTTCCAGAATTCCAACCGACAAGCCGTTTTTTGTTTTCCCTGATAATTTTAATGCACCGAGTATAGTTGTTGCTTCGGGGACTTCTGCGTTTTCGTCATCACCCAGATCCGGATAATTGTGTGGATATCTTCCAATCCTACGGGAGTAAAACAGGTTATCAGCCTGCATATTATGAATTACAATTGACCTGGAAGGTTGAAACTGGTATATATTTTTTCCTTCAACAAAGAATGGACGTCTCTCCGAAAAATAGGTTTCAAAAGCCGTTAAGTTTACTTCCGACGGATCCGCTTCTACCTGTCCGAAATCAGGATTTATAGAGAAGTCAAGCGTAAGATCATTGGTTATCGCAATTTTCCCGTCAAGCCCGGCAGAGATTGAACTTTTCTTCCCGTCGAGAAAAGGATTTCCTTCTTCTTTTTGAAAACGTTCCATGCGTGCAACCGTATATGGCAACAGTTCAATCTGGCGTTTTGGTTTAATTCCACGTATACCGTGTAATTCGCCATATAAATGAATTTCACCCGGAGACCCCTTGGGTATAAACTGCCAGATAGAACGCTCTTCGGAGCGAAAAATATGACGTATAAGCTGAATCCCCCAAATATGTTCGTCTTTTTTTCCAAACCGGAGTTGACTTAACGGTATTCTCATTTCGGCGCACCAACCTTCTTTGTCGATGGTAGTTTTGAGATACCAAACCGGGTTCCAGCTTTCATCCCAGTTGTTTCCGTTCTGGGTAACTGCCTCATCTCCTTTTGCTCCGGAAGCCATGGCTGTAAAAGAAAAAGCAGTTTGCTGATCATAATAACTGTCAATAATAATACCCACCATATCTCCGTCAAAATTATCCCTGCGCGACATTCTCCTGCTTATCTTTTCTGGCTCACCGTCATAAGCGCGAATGAATACATACAAATTATCGTCATCATAAAGTATTTTGAAAGCTGTTTTTTCCGAAGGAGGCTTATTCTCGTAAGGCCGGGTTTGAATAAAATCATTCCCCCAGTCAACATTATTCCAACAGGAATCATTTAACACCCCATCTATTTCGGGAGCTTTTTCTGTAAACGCAGTTTGAAATACTTTTTTGTCAATGTTTTGCGAAAAACAGTTTGTGAACATATGAACCAATAGTAGTCCAGCTATCATCGGAACTATTTTATACTTCATTAGCCAGTAGTTTTGTCGGTTATTAAAGGACATTAAAAAATAAAGACTGTCTTTTTTCAGAATCGTTTCACTTTGTCTTCAAATGATTCTTATTTATCCTGAATCAAGAATCTTGCCGAAAATACTGATAGTCAATTTTATCTGATTCCGGATGTACCATTTATGTCCTGTAATCTTGTTATTTGCTTCGAGTTTAAAAATGACATGATGAATTATAAAAAGCTCGTTCCTAAAAAAAAGCAATCTCCGTTACCCTCCCCTTACCAAATCTATATTCGCCACCAAAACTGTTGAATTGTCGCGATATTAGTACAGACACCTTCCCACACCCAAAATTTATTTCAAAAAATGATCTCATTTATTTTAAACCCAAAAATTCCAACTCACCAAACTAAAAATATCCGGTTCCGTCGGCAAAAATTGCCGGTTCTTCTATTTCATTTCCAAAAAAATGGTGGCCAATATAGTTTTGAGAATAAAAGCAACAAGATGTTATGAAAACAAAAACAATTATTTTGATTCTCTCAATTCTTTCACCTTTTATTTTGAAAGCGCAGCAAACTGAAACACCGGAAAGCTGGAGTTTAACCGATTGTATTGATTACGCGCTGGAACAAAATATTCAGGTTCGGCAAAGTATTCTGGCCAATTTGTCTGACAAGGTGAACAAAAAACAGGCAAAAGCAAACAAATTGCCGTCGGTGAATGCTTCAGTACGCCAGAATTTTAGTTGGTCGAATTCAGAAGATTTTACTACGGGAAGTTCTGAATTTACAGGAAACAACAGCACCAGTTACTCCGTTAGTTCCAGCCTTACGTTGTACAACGGTTCGCGTTTAAACAACCTTGTCAAACAGGCAGAGTTCGATATGCAGGCAGGTATTTACGACTCGGAAACCATAAAGGAGTCGGTTACTATTAGCATCTTGAATGCCTATTTGCAGGTATTATTTACAGCCGAGCAGGTAAAAAACGCCGAACGTCAGATTAAATCGACAACAGAACAGTTAAATCTTGCACAGGAGCGTTTAAATTTAGGGATTATTTCGCAGTCGGATTATTTGCAGGTAAAATCACAACTGGCATCTGAAAAACTGAGTTTGGCAAATGCAAACAGTCAGTTTGCCATTGCACGTGTAAACCTGATGCAATTGATGGAACTCCCGGTTAACGAGGATTTTACTATTGTCAATCCTGATTTGGGTGATTCTGTGAACCAGAACCTTTCGCCACTTTCTTCTGATATTTATGCCATTGCGCTGGAAATTAAACCTCAGATAAAAAGTGCAGAATTCATTAAAGAGAGTGCGGCATTAAACAGAAAGATTGCAGAAGCCGGTTATTATCCCACACTTTCAGCAGAAGCAGGATTAGGAACCGGGTATTCCAACCTATCTGAGGCAGGGTATTTTAACCAGTTAAACGACCAGATTTCACCTTCGTTCGGACTTTCATTGTCCATTCCTGTTTTTCAGAAAAAGCAGGTAAAAACCAGTGTTTCGCTGGCAGAAATAAACTACCAAAATGCTCAACTTCAGGAAATTGACACAAAAAACCAGCTGCGTAAAGAAATTGAACAGGTGACTGTGGATGTGGTTTCAGCTCAAACAGAATACGAAGCAAGCCTTGAGCAGTACAATTCCACATCGGAATCTTATAACCTGGCAGAAGAAAAATTTAAAAACGGATTGATTAATTCAGTTGATTTTCTGTATGAGAGAACAAATTACATTCTAGCTGAAAGTGAATTACTTCAGTCGAAATACAACCTGATTTTCAACTATAAAATCCTCGATTTCTACATCGGGAATCCTATCACACTTTAACCGAAACAATTAAAAACACAATACAATGAAAAAGAGAACCATTTTTATTATCGCAATTCTTGCAGCCGCTTCAGCCATTGCATTTATGGCACTAAAACCCAAAAAAGTAAATGCCGATAAAATCAACATCGAAACAGCAAAAGCTGAAACCGGTTCGGTGAGCAAAACGGTAACGGCAACAGGAACGCTCGAAGCGATTTCCACGGTTGAGGTAGGTACACAGGTATCCGGAATTATTGAAAACATTTATGTGGATTTCAACTCGTATGTAAAAAGAAACCAGGTAATTGCACAAATTGACACAACAAACCTTGTTGCTCAGCTGGAACAAAGCCAGGCAACGCTCGACAATGCAAAGGCAGAACTGGATTACCAGCAAGCCAATTACAATCGTTTAGCACCACTCAATGATAAAAAACTGATTTCGCAGTCAGACTTCGACCAAACAGTATATAACCTGAACAAAGCAAAAGCAAATTACAACAGTGCAATTGCTTCACACAGAAGAAATCAGATCAATTTAAATTACGCGTTTATTCACTCGCCCATCGATGGAATTGTGTTAAACCGGGCTGTTGAAGAAGGCCAGACTGTGGCGGCAAGTTTTAACACTCCCACCCTTTTTACCATTGCCAACGACCTTACGCAAATGCGCGTGGAAGCCGATGTAGATGAAGCTGATATAGGCCAGGTGAAAGAAGGACAGCGTGTGGAATTCACTGTTGACGCATTTCCTGATGATGTTTTTGAAGGAGAAGTAACCGAAGTGCGTTTGGAACCTACGGTTACCAACAATGTAGTTACTTATACCATCATTATTTCAGCGCCAAATCCTGATTTTAAACTGATGCCGGGAATGACAGCAGAAACAGAGATTTATGTTCAGGAAAGAAAAGATATACTGGTAGTGCCAAGTAAAGCACTGCGTTTTAATCCCGACCAGAAACTGCTTTTAAGTTATATGAGTGCCCGGCCAAAACCCGACGGCCCGGAAGGTGGACAAATACCGGAAAGTAATGCCAATAAGCAGGTAACAGGAAATGCACAGGCCAACCAGGGCAACGTAGTTTGGGTGAAAAAAGATTCTGTTATTCGCCCGATTCCAGTAAAAACAGGCATGGACGACGATATTAATGTAGAAATTTTGGCAGGAATAAATCCGGGTGACGAAGTGATTCTGGACATGGAAGAAACCGGGAAAATTGCCAGTGCTCCTACTGCAGGAGGCAACCCTTTTATGCCGGGACCTCCCGGAAGACGGTAAAAAATAAAACCGCTTTAGAAATCATTTAAACAGGAAACACAATGAAAAAAGCAATTATAAAAGTAAAAGAACTTCGAAAAGATTACCATGTTGGCGAGATGATCGTACATGCCCTGCGTGGAATTGATCTGGAAATTTTTGAAGGAGACTTTGCAGCCATTATGGGAGCCAGTGGTTCAGGAAAATCAACAATGCTAAACATTTTAGGGTGCCTCGATAAACCCACCGACGGTGATTATCTTTTGGACGGAGTGAACATGGGTAAACTAAATAAAAATCAACTGGCTGCATTGCGAAACAATAAACTGGGATTTATTTTTCAGTCGTACAACCTTTTACCACGTACCACAGCACTCGAAAATGTGGAACTTCCGTTGTACTATAACTCAAAAGTAAAAGCTAAAGAACGCAGGGAACGTGCCAAACACGCTTTGAAACAGGTAGGGCTTTCTGACCGTATGGATCACATGCCCAACCAATTGTCGGGCGGACAGCAGCAACGTGTGGCAATCGCCCGATCGTTGGTAAACGATCCCGTTGTTATCCTGGCCGATGAAGCCACCGGCAACCTTGATACACGCACTTCTTACGAAATAATGGAGCTTTTTCAGAAACTAAATAACGACGGAAAAACCATCGTATTTGTCACGCACGAAGCGGATATTGCCCGTTTTATGAAACGGAATGTAATCTTCCGCGACGGACGAATCCAAAAAGAAAACGATGTAACCGACCGTTTTAACGCCTCAGAACTCATTGAAGCTCTGCCGGTGGAAGAAGAGTTTGCATCATAAAATTATCAGAAAATGAACTATAAAAATCTTACAAAAATTGCAACCAATGCTCTGAAAAGAAATAAATTCAGAGCGATTCTTACGATGCTGGGGATTATTATTGGCGTGGGTTCAGTAATCGGAATGCTTTCTATTGGCGAAGGGTCCAAAAAAAGCATACAGGAAGAAATGTCGGATATGGGCACAAATATGATTATGATTCGGCCTGGCACGGAACGACGTGGTGGCGTAATGATGGGAAATTCCGATACAGAATCATTGCAAATTTCAGATATTGAAGCGATAAAAAAAGAAGCTGTAAATATTTCTGCTGTTTCACCCCAAGTGAGTTCGAGCGGACAGGCTGTAAATGGAAATAAAAACTGGCCCACTTCTATTTATGGTGTGAATGCAAATTACCTTGATATTCGAAAATATGAAATTGAAGACGGCCGGATTTTTACCGAACGGGAAATAAAATCGCTTGCCAAAGTATGCCTGGTGGGGCAAACCGTTGTGGAAAATCTGTTTGAAGACAATGTTGATCCAGTGGGGCAAACCATTCGTTTTAAAGGAATTCCGCTTAAGATTATTGGCGTATTAAAAGAAAAAGGAGAAAACGGAATGGGAATGGACCAGGACGACATGTTGATTGCACCCTACACTTCGGTTCAAAGAAGAATGCTGGCAATCACGCATATCCAATCAATTTATGCTTCGGCAGTGAGTGAAGAAAAATCGGATGTAGCCATTGACGAAATTGAAACCATTTTACGAAGAGAACACAAACTTAGAGAAAGCGAAGCGGATGATTTCCAGGTACGTTCGCAGGCTGAAATGGTGGAAACATTTTCATCCATCAGCGATATGCTGACCATGCTTTTAGGCGCCATTGCCGGTATTTCGCTTTTGGTGGGGGGTATCGGAATTATGAATATTATGTATGTTTCGGTTACGGAAAGAACAAAGGAAATCGGGTTGCGCATGTCGGTTGGCGGACGTGGCATCGACATCCTGGCGCAGTTTCTGATTGAAGCAGTGCTTTTAAGTATTGTTGGTGGAATTATCGGGATCATATTCGGACTTCTGATTTCGTATGTGGCAACCACGCTGTTAAATTTCCCCATGGTGATTATGACACAGGCAATTGCCGTTTCGTTCCTGGTTTGTTCGGTAATTGGTATTTTCTTTGGATGGTATCCGGCACGAAAAGCTGCCGGCCTTAACCCGATTGATGCTTTGAGACATGAGTAAAATAACCTGAAAAACAGAGATAACCCATGGAAAAAGTTATTTTTGTTTCGAGGTAAAAAACACAAAAATGAATATTTCAACTGTTAGAAAAAAAGGACTTCCCGTATTGCTTCACTTTCTCGCCTGGTTTATACTGCTTATTTTGCCGCAAATAATCATCAGACGATACAGGGGAAACATCGACTTTATTCCCTGGGATTTATACCTCTCAGCAGCAGTTTTTGGTTTTATCTTCTATTTCAATTACTTGTGGCTGGTGCCCCGGTTTTATTTCAAAGAGAAAAAAACGGTGTATTTTATTGTTGCAGCGGCCCTGATTATTGGCTTTTATTTTGTTTTTATTTATATCAATAGCTTTGACCACAATCCTGAAAGAGAACGGGCTATCAGGGAAGGCGTTGAAAACCTGACACGTGAAAGACGCAGACGACCACCTTTTCGATTGTTCCAAACCTACCAGTATAGTATCGTTTCAATTATTATTACAGTATTTTCGCTGGGGCTTAGGGTAATAGAAAAACATTCGGCCAGTGAAAAACGACAGAAAGAATTGGAAAAAGAAAAATTACACTCCGAACTGGCGTTTCTGAAGAACCAGGTGAGTCCGCATTTTTTCTTTAATACGCTCAATAATATTTATTCACTTATTGAAATAAACACAACCGACGCCCAGGAAGCAGTGATGAAGCTTTCGCGTTTGATGCGTTACCTGTTGTATGAATCAGAAAGTGGCTTAACGCAACTGAGCCACGAAATAAATTTTCTGAATCATTATATTGACCTGATGCGGTTGCGGCTTTCCCGAAAAGTCGACCTTCAGGTAGATCTTCCGGCAAACGATAATAATCTGAAAGTTCCGCCGCTGCTGTTTATTCCGTTTATTGAAAATGCATTTAAACACGGCATCAGTTACCGCGAGAAATCGTTTATTTACATCGCTATGAAAGTTGACGATTGTAAAATTTTGTTTACTTGTAAAAACAGTATTGGAAGACAAGCCGACAAGGAAATTAATGAAAATCATTCCGGTATCGGATTGGAAAATGTAAAAAAACGGTTGAACCTGATTTTTCCTGATAAATATGTTTTAACCATTGAGCCTACAGAAAAGGAATTTGATGTTTCACTTGAAATTGATTTAAAAGACTGCTGATATGATACGAACCATTGCTATCGACGATGAACCCCTCGCCCTGCAGTTGGTTGAAGGTTATATTTCGAAAACACCTTTTCTGGAACTGGTTGATACTTTTGATAATCCGTTGGATGCAATGGATTTTCTCAACAATAAAAGCGTTGATTTAATTTTCCTCGATATTCACATGCCCGACCTTTCGGGAATTGAATTTACGCGTATTCTTCAAAACCGGCCAAAAATTATTTTTACAACCGCCTATGAAAAATATGCACTTGAAGGGTTTAAGCTTGAGGCTGTGGATTACCTGCTTAAACCTTTTAATTATGAAGAATTCCTGACAGCCGCAAAAAAAGCACAAAAATTGATTGGCCTCGAAAAGCAGTCGCACGAAAAAGTTGAAGCCAATAACGAATTTTTGTTTTTAAAATCGGAATATAAAATACGGCGAATAAATTTTAACGAAATCAAATATATTGAGGGGTTAAAAGATTATGTGAAAGTTTATCTTCAAAACGAAACCAAACCGATTCTTTCGCTAAATACGTTAAAGGCGTTGGAAGCAAAACTTCCCTCCGAAAAATTTATGCGTGTACATCGTTCCTACATTGTTAACCTCGAAAAGATTGAAACCATAGAACGCAGCAGGATTGTTTTTGGGAAAACCTACATTCCGGTAAGCGAACAATACAAAGATAAATTTCAGGAATTCCTCGATAAAAATTTTTTATAATTACTCAGTACAAAAACACGACGCCGGTAAACCCGCTCCGTTAAATAAATTTGGAGTTGCAGTATTCCGCCACGCAAACCGAACATTCACAGGCTCTTTTACTTTTTTTGACTGAATAATAACCTGCTCTCCCTTAATCTTGGCAACTGCGGGGTAATATACATTATCATCGCCCGCAATTTCAAAACAATTTAAACTATTGCCTTTCGCATATAATCCAGTAGCGTGTTCAAAAGAGATTAACGCTTTGTTTTTGTCGATCTCTATCGATTTAAAAAGTGGACCGGAATCTTCTATTTTTTCGGTTTCATAATAGCGGTTTAAAGCCATATTTGCAAATCGCAAGCCCACATCCTGTTTATTTTTAGGATGAATATTGGTTGTATCACCAATATCGCTAAGTACTACCATTCCTGTATTTTCAACTTCCTCCAGGGTTTTTCTCTGTGCCTCTCTGACTATGACTCCCTCCAGCGGTTTTCCATATTTGTAAGGTGCAATCTGAGCAAAATAAAAAGGAAAATTATATCCCCAGTTGTTCCGCCAGCTTGCGATTAAATTTGACAATAACCTGGTATAGGCATAGCCGTTTATGGTATTTGCTTCGCCCTGATACCACAACACTCCTGCAATACGAAAAGGAATAAGCGGAAAAATCATTGCGTTATAAATTCGTCCTGGTTCAACAGGTCCCCAGGGAACAGTTTTTTTTAAAGCAGCGGCGGTCTGCAGAAAATCATCGTTCTTAATAACTTTCTCCGGCATCCATGCTTCGGCTGGTGTTCCTCCCCAACTAGAATTAATTAAACCTACCGGAACCCCCATCTCTTTTTGGAGCTGTCGTCCAAAAAAATATGCAACAGCACTAAAATCTTTCATGGTTTCCGGCGAACATGCTTTCCATACTCCTGTACAATGTTCCTGTGGATAAAGCGAAGAACTGTTCTGCACAGTAAAAAGACGTATTTCGGGATAATCAGCTGCGGCAATTTCTTCATCGCGATTGTTAATACCTGCCATCGCGGTCCATTCCATATTCGATTGACCGGAACATAACCAGACTTCGCCAACGAGGACATTTTTGAGTACAATTTTGTTGTAACCTTCTATTGCGATGTTATAGGGGCCTCCAGCCCCCGGCGTTTTCAGTTCTATTTCCCAGGTTCCCTGACTTTCTACTTTGATCGACTTTGATTCGTCCATCCAGTCACCTTTTATAGCTACAGTCTCGCCCGGTTTTGCCCAGCCCCAGAATTTGACTTCTGCGTTTTGCTGAAGTACCATATTATCTGAAAATATCTCAGGAAGCGAAATACTGGCTACTGCTGAATGATAAAAACCAATAAATACAGAGATAACTAAAATTGACAGTTTTCGTATCTTTTTCATTTTTTGCAGAAGAATAACGGTTTCAGTAAAAGTAGGCAAAATATTATTTTCCGCCTGACTTTCCCTGCATTTGAAGGCTTAAAAACAGTTAAAATAATTCTACTTCGGAGAAATTTATATGTTTTTGCTAAATTTAGCGTCCTAATCCTTGTTCAATGAATAAAAACCTAATTCATATTTTAACTTGCCTTACATCGATTTTGTTTTTTTCAAGTCAGCTATTAGCACAAGACTTTACACTGGAAATCACGATTGAAAATCAACCGGATAATCTAATTACTTTAGGTGAGGTAAAGGGCGATAAATTCACTCCAATTGACAGTGCACAGGCAGAAAACAACGTAGTCAGGTTTACCTTTCCGGGAAATACACATACGGGAGTATACCGTTTAATTCTTGGCCAAACCCTGGTTGCTAAAGTCATGAATGAAGCTCCCCAACAACTCGATCTTATTTTTAACGGTGAGAATATCATTCTGAAAACCGACTTTAATGCGCCGGAAGATAGGCTGCAGGTAATTTTATCGGAAGAAAACAGGGTATGGCATGAGTTCAAAAGACGGGAAATTTTATTCAGGGAAGAATTAAACACCCTTGAGAAGGAGGTAGACTATTACTCCGGTAAAAACAGTTCTGAAAAATTGGCCGCTTCCATCGAAAATTATAACCGATTACAAAAACGGCGTGATGAATTTATTACTGAAATTACAGATAAAAACAACCAGCTGCTGGCTTCAAGAATGATCCTGCTTTTTAGAGAACCTTTTCTGGATGGCTACCTAAGCCCGGAACTTCGAAAAAAGATATTTCAAACAGAATACTTAAAAAACAAAAATTTTGCAAACGATACACTGATTTACTCACAGGTGTATACCGACATTATTTTTAGTTACCTGGTAAGCTTTAATCAAAAAAATTATACGCCGGTACAACGTGAAAATGAATATAAAAAAGCTGTGGATATAATTCTTCCGGCAACAAATCAAAATCCAAAAGTGTATGAATTTATTCTCGATTATTTAATTCATGGTTTTGAGGTTTTACAGATGGGTAATGTCCTTTCTTACATCGGCGAAAATTATGCGGAGACGGTTTGTAAAACAGACGAAAAAACAACGCTGGAAAGAAAACTGTTATCGTATAAGATGAGCCCCGGAACTTCAGTTCCCGATTTTACACTCAACGACATTAACGGTGATCCGGTTACACTTTCCGAAGTACAAAAAGAGAAAACCTTATTGTTGTTTTGGGCAAGTTGGTGCCCGCATTGCAACGAAATGATTCCCTACATCAAAAGCTGGATAAAACAACAAAATACTCCTGTTGAAACAGTTGCTATTTCACTTGATACCTCAGCTGAAGAATGGAAAAATGCAATAGCAAATCTAAAAACCGGCGCATGGTTTAACGTTTCCGATTTACAAGAATGGGACGGGCAAGTAGCGACCGATTACAACATTTACGCCACACCTACTTTGTTTATCATCGATAAAAACCGGAAAATTATCGCCATGCCTGTTACAACAAAAGATCTGGCCGGACTAAGTTTGTAATAAAATACGACTTTTTGATGTATTGTTTAAATAAAAGCGGGTAACAAGCCGGGGGCACATTTCAGCGACTCTCCGGCAGAGATCCCTCTACTAATTTATTCATCAGTTCCACCGATCTCTGAACTCCATCTACAGCCCGAACCTGTTTCCGTATGTTTGCTGCTTTTCTCCGGTACTTTTCTTTTGAGATCTCTTTTACTGTTTTTAAAATCCGTTTCTCCGAGACGGCATAGAGCGGAATCCGAATCGCCATTCCTTTGCGTGCAATCCCATCGATATTGGCCTGTTGTTCTGCCTGAAAACCGATGCCTACAAACGGTGTTCCTGCCCAGGCAGCCGTTTGGATGGTTCCCTGCCCGCCATGAAGAACAGCTACATCAGCCATTTCACTTACCTGAGCAGCGGGCAAAAAGCGGGTGGCAAAAAAGTTGTCTGCTGATCTTCCGAGTTCATGAGGATCAATAATCGTGGTAGTAGAACAAACTATATTTAAATCAGGATTTTTTCTTAACGCTTTTACAATCAATTTGAGTGTTTCCGGATATCCCGAACTTCCGAGCGAACAATAAACATTGATACCGGGCCGGGCAAATACTTTTTTTATTCTGTTATCAAGTAAAAAATCAATCCTTGAAAATATAGGCCCTGTATAATAATATCCGGGAGTGAGATCATCTTCAGCCAAACCACTTAATACGGGTAAATCCGGCAACAAAGTAATGTCGCCTCGAAACAAATCAGTAATATTATAAATTGGTTTTAATCCAAAATGTGCCCTTGCCTCATTAAAAGTAGTAAGCGATGCTTTGGCAGAATCGCCCAGCAACACTTTCTTCATAATTTTCCGTTTGACTATACCGGGTAAAATATGCCGCATAAAAAAATTCCGCTCCATCGTATTGGGCATATTATACATTTCGTGGTGAATAAAAGCCGGACAATTGACCGTTGGCACCTGCGTAACCATAGGCAATTTGGCATACGGAACCGATATCATACAACTCAGGTTTAACCCGGCATATACACCATCTGGCTGAAAATCGCCAAAAGCTTTTAAATCGGCCTCGGCCATTTTTATCCATTGTTCTTTTGATATCGGAAGAGGTGTCCCAACAGCAGCTTTATAACGGTTAATATCCATTATAACCTTATGCTGCTCCCACGTCAGTTCAGGCTGAAGATTTTTCTCATCAATTCCGGCTTCTGCAATATACTTATTGTGTATCCCGCCATGATTAAAAAATTTTACCCTGGCTCCTGTTCTTTTCATACCAATTGCGGTTTCCAGAGCACGTGTAAAATCGCCCAGATTATGTCCATATGAAAAAAAAGCCCATTTGAAATTAGATCTATGCATTAGCCGGTCGTTTTAATTGGAATATTTTGCCTGATATAAACCCCGTTTATACCCCTTATGTTTATCAAAAGAAAAGATAAACAAAACAAAAGAAGTTTCCCCGCTTATGTGTCATAAAATATGAACGAATAAATCTGAGTTTGTAATTATAAATGGCAACAACTACTTTTATTGCTGAAAAAACAGCCTGATGAACCTTGAAAATGAAATTCAAAATGAACTAAAATCCCGTGGAGCAGATCTTGTTCATTTTGTTGATATTTCGCATCTGCATAAAAAGCACAATAAAAATTTTCCTGTTGCCATTTTAGTTGGAATGATTTTATCGCGCAAATATCTTGGAGAGCTTACGCTCAATCCCGATTATGTTGCGGAAAAAATTCGAACTAAAATTGTTAAAAACGACGAGTTCGAAATAAAAGAAAAACAAACCGATGCATTAGCCGATTTTATGGCAGTTTTTCTCACGAATAAGGGCTACAGAGCCTATTCACAATCGGAGAAAAACATTGCTGACACGGGGTTTTATGATTTTAACAACAACCGCACTCCCCTGCCCCACAAAACCGTTGCCCTCCTGGCCGGACTGGGGTGGATTGGCAAACACAATCTGTTGGTAACCCGGGAGTTTGGAAGCGCCATTTCCATGTGTACAGTGTTAACCGACGCACCATTAAAAACCAAAGCTTTTCCTCTGCCAACATCTTCCTGTGGAAATTGTAAAGTTTGTGTAGATGTTTGTACCGACGGTGCTTTACATGGAAACAACTGGAAACCCGGACTGGAACGCGAAAAGATTATCGATGTAAACCAATGTACAACCTGTATAAAATGTCTGGTTTTCTGCCCGTGGACACAAAAATATATATCTGAAAAAGAAGCTGTTGAGACATAAACAAATGTTTGCTTTTACTGAAAAGGTTTGCTACTTTTAATTGAATAATAGACAGCCAAATTTAAATCGCATGCCTCAAAAATTAGAATCATATTAAATGACAGAGATAAATAAGTCCAAAAATTTAAATTAATCCATATAGAATTAACAAATGAATCGACTTTTGAACAATATTAAATCAACTATATACTTTCTTTATAGTTTCTCCGGTATTCGACATCTTTGGGAAAATATAATTTGGCCTGTTGAAAAGGAAACAAAAAAAAAGAAACCGAGTACATTCTCTTTTTGGATTATTGGTCTTTATATAGCCTTATTCGGTATTTCATCTCAACGGTATGAAAATAGAATTGATTTAATCGAAAATAGAATTAGCTCAATATTTACTCAGTTATCAACGCCTCTTTATAAAAACGCCTTCCCAAAGATTGCTGAAATACAACAATTATCATGTCCTTTAAAACCGGACATTAAAAAACCTTTAACAGTTTTTCGATCATTATTTGTGGATACTATTTATCCTGAAGGTGTTGACATAATGAAAACAACTATTGAGAATTGGAGAGATAGTTTACATTTAGCGGAATTATTTGGCGCCGATTTGAGTGATGCTTATTTATGTTGCGCTGATATGGAAAATGCAGGCTTGAGTCATGCTAATTTAAGTCATGCATATTTGTGCGAAGCAAATTTAAGTTATGCGTATTTTATGGATGCAGATTTAAACCATGCAAATCTTATTCGTGCAAATTTGAGTTTTGCGGATTTATGCTCTGCAGATTTGAGCTATGCTAATTTAAGTTATGCTAACTTGAGTAATGCTGATTTACTTGATGTTGATTTTAAGGGTGTATATTTGGAAAGAGTCGATTTCAAAAACGCTCATAATTTAAAAAAAGAGCAACTATCAAAATCTTATTTTACTGATAAGGCTCCAATCAACCTCCCCAATGGAATTGATCCACCTTTACAATTTGAGGAATGGAAGAAGTTATTTGGAACAAGCATGGATATTCCTATTCCATTTGATGGAACAATTACTATAAAAAAAATCCAAATTGATACTTTTGAGAACCTGCTATTAACCCCAGATGAATAGAAAACTTCGCTACCGCACACTTGTATCGTATGTGTTATAATTAAAAATAAAACCAGAGGTTAAAACCTGTTCAACAAACCTTAACTAATCGTTCCCCAAATGACAACCAAAAAAGAAATCGAATCAATTATACAGCGGCAGGGTTTTGCCGATTATAAATGGATAAATCCGAAAGACATTGTAGTTGCACGGTGGGTGCGGGTAAAATGTACCTTCGGGTGCAGCGATTACGGACTGGGAACCTGTCCGCCCAATACACCCACTGTGAGCGAATGTGAGAAGTTTTTCAAAGAATACAAAAGCGGAGTAATTATAAAACTCACCAAATTTGCAGATAAGAACGCTTACCCATCGGAGTGGTCGCGGGAAATGACCAATAAATTACTGGAAACAGAAAAGGCCGTTTTCCTGCTGGGACATCAAAAAACTTTCTTGCTCAACCAAACCTGCTGCACCTTATGCAAAGAATGCCCGGGAAACCGCTCCGATTGTAAAGACAAAAAAAAATCGAGGCCCAGCCCCGAAAGTTTCGCCGTAGATGTTTACCAAACCATTAGAAACATTGGAATGGATATAAATGTAATTTCAGAAAACCCGTCGGAAATAAACCGGGTTGCGATATTGCTGATAAACTGACAAAAACGCAAACAACTCAATACCTTACCAAAGCGAATCCCTATGTTTTAATTGAGCTTTCGTTACATTTGTATTGTGTTTTATAATTTAAACTGACAAGCTGTGTAGAAATGATAAAAACAACTTCCGAAAACAAAAACTACAAAGCCGTTGATATTGGCCCGTTGGCTGAGCTGGCAAAACATGAGTTTATTCATCCCAAATTCAAAACAACGGATAAAGGCAGAATATTTATCGGGGAGCTTCTACAGACCACCGGAGCAGAGATTTCTTTCAGGGAACTACCAGCCGGAACAGTTATTTCATTTTTACATAAACATATTAAACACGAGGAAATCTATGTGTTTTTAAAAGGTAGCGGGCAGTTTCAGGTGGATGATGATGCTTTTCAAATAAGTGAAGGTTCAATCGTAAAAGTATCAGTGCACGGCAGCCGGGCACTAAGCAGCGACTCAAATGAACCGCTGGTTTATATGGTTATTCAGTCTCATCAAAATACCCTGGCAGATTACAATGTTTCTGACGGGTACCGGGTTGAAGGCAACCTAAAACTATAGATTAATCACAGCTCAACAAGTCATTGTTTCAGAATCTCTTTAAGCACAATTTCATCCGAAAAATACATTTGGTGTGAATGTCCGCTCAACTGCTCCCCGATGGGTACTTTACGATTAAGTTCAATACTTTCAAAACTATCGGATAAAGGATCTTTCAGAGTAAGCGAACAAAGCCAGTCTTTGTAGGAAAAATAATCCTGCCAATGCTGAACATTTGGATTTTTCTGAGCCTGAAAAAGCACCTCTCCAATCCAACGGGCACGGTTTATTATAAAACCTAGAGAGGCACCCAGTGTAACTACCCGAATCTTTTTATTTTCAGGAAAAAGGTTATTATATGACAAAAACTCAGTAGCTAATATACTTCCAAAACTGTGTGCTAAAATCTGAATGGAATCAAACCTGTCGTCTTTTCCAACTTTTTCCATCACTGTAATAATACGTTCCCTGATTTTAGAGCGAAGGGTTGAATCCTGCAAATAACTCCTGCTAAAATAAGCCATACTGATGATTCTGTCGGTTGGAAAAACAGTTAACAACAAGGTAAAAATACCCCAAACAACCCAGCTTTTCCAGCTGGTTATTGAGTTGATAAAACATACCAGCTGTTGGTAGTCCTGCAAATAATTTTTAAGTCCGTCGGCAAAAATTAAAAGCAGACTAAGGTACCAGCCGAGCACCAGCAACATACTCCCCAAAAGAGGCAAAGCCATTTTGGGAGTATAAAAGATAGCACGCCAAATACCTGAAAACAACCAGTAGGATATTAACGTTGTACTTTTAAAAAACCGATGTAATGGTCGTTCCTCACTAAACGATCTTTTTAAATCTCCCCAAAATACTTCAAAAACATAAAATTCCTTTACCTTTTTTGTATCATGATAGGTAAGTTGCACTTTTTTGACTGTTTTACTTGTGCTGAGATCTGTTTCAGTGACTATACTGACATCCGCAAAAGAGTTGACGTTTACAAGATCTTTTTCCAGTTGATCAATAGCTTCGTTCTTTACCGTACAGTGAGAACCATGGATATACAATATCGCTTCTTTTGAGTTCATTTGGTTCACAATCTTAGCTTTATAACAAGTTAGTTTATAAACCAATAAGGTTTAAACCTGCCGAATTGTTTAAAAAGAGCTTTGAAAAAAAAAACGAACGAAAAGATTGTTTTAAAAAGAAAGCAAGAAATATTTTAGTATCCGGATAAAAGCCAAAAGAAAACTAGTCAATCCTTTATAAACAGATCTCTTCAACCGGATAAATAAAAAAAGTGCCGGAAAATTCTCCCGGCACTTTTATCCATATCTTTTTTATACAATGGTTCGAAATAACAGATTGTTTGAATAGTGTTAAAACATTATTGGATCACAATTTCACCGGACAGTTTATTCATCTCTTCCCGAAGGTACTGTTTAAATCCATCTTCCGTTTTCCATTGATCTTTCTCCAATCCCCACACCGCAGCAAAATAGTGTTTTGCAGGTACTTTGTCTTTACACTTCTGACCAATGTAATATGTTTCTGAAATTATATTACTAAAACTCTTTTCTACTACCGTTTGGTAGCCCAATTTAAAAAAGTTGATGTCAGTGGTTCTTCCAATTTTTCCTGTTTCATTTTTAGGAACCAAGACGGCCATTCCCAGTTCATCGTTATTTAGCGACTGAACATCGTGTGTACCGATACACTGAAAATCTCCTGCCTGAAATTCAAACGGTTCTCGTTTTAACATGCTGGTTACAATTCCGGTCACAATCTGATCGCCTTCCCTGCGACCATTAACAGTCACATCAGACTCAAACCAGTACTTCCCCGGATAAATCGAAATACGCTCAACTGCTTCCAGCATTTCTCCATCAACTTCCCAACCGCTGTAACGAAGTTCAAAAACAGAACGTACCGGTCCTTCCGTCAATTTCTGATAACTGTATTTTTTTGTTGAGCCCAGACGAAACAAGGAATCATTTCGCATGAGAGCTACCCCCCCCGAACCAAGAGAACTGCCGCAATGCAAAACATCCATTCCCCAGTCATCCAGGTCATGATAATTGGTAATTTCTTCAGTATGAATCTTATCAATAATTAATCCGGGCAATAGTTTACCAAATAAATCCTTTACATTTCTGCAATCAAAATAATTCCGAAATGCAATTTTATCATTCTCCCAGCTCACGCTTTCTCCCTGGGCAATAATTTCAAACCCCCCGGTACATGGCAGGGCGTCGTAAGCATCTACTTCTTTATAAGTTCCATCGTCCTGGATAATTCCTAAACGAAGATTTGTTCTTTTCTCAAATGACGGATATTCATTTTCTGAAACCGGTTCAATGATAAGCATTTTGGTTTCGTTAGCTCCAAAAGCAAGCAGAACAGCAACCTCATCCCAATTTCCATCACCGTTTAAATCATCAACCTGGCTGGGAACCAGATTTCCTGCCTCATTTTTAAAAACAGGCAATTGCTCATCGGTGAGAGAAATTTTTTCATTTACCTGCTCCCGGCTCAGAATAATAACTTCGTCGGGTTTATCAACATCCAGCGGATTTATCAAAGTTATCGACGGTTGATTATTACTGCAGGAAAAAATAACAGTAGCCAATAAAAAAAGAAGGAGATAATTTGTTTTCATTTTATTCAGGAATATCATTTTCACCTTTTACATAACCAAAGTTGGCCAAAATTCCGCCATCGACATAAAGAACATGACCATTTACAAAATTGCTGGCTTTTGATGCCAGAAACAAAGCAGCATTCCCGACATCTTCGGGTTCTCCCCAGCGACCTGCAGGAGTGCGTGTCATAACCAAATCGTTAAAGGGATGTCCGCCTTCTCTGATTGGTGCTGTTTGCGAAGTAGCAATGTACCCGGGACCAATACCATTAATCTGAATGTTGTATTTTGCCCATTCGCATGTCATATTGGACGTAAGAAGTTTCAGCCCTCCTTTTGCAGAAGCGTAGGCTGAAACCGAATTTCTTCCGTACACACTCATCATTGAACACATATTGATGATTTTACCGGCTCGTTTTTCAATCATTTTGGGTACCACTCTTTTTGAAACAATCAGCGGAGCAACCAAATCCACATCGATAACCTGTTTATAGTCAGAAACAGCCATGTCGAGAATCGGAATTCGTTTAATAATACCTGCATTGTTAACAAGGATATCAATATCGCCTACCTCTTTCTCAATTTGAGAAATTCCCCTGTCAACATCATCCTCATCTGTAACATTAAACTTTAATGTATATACATCAATTCCGGCTTCGGCATACTCTTTTTTACAACTCTCAAGTTTTTCTTCCGATATGTCGTTTACACATATCTTTGCACCGGCACTTCCCAAAACTTTTCCTATCGCCATTCCAATTCCGTGTGTTCCGCCGGTTATCAATGTAACTTTTCCCTTTAAATCAAATAATTCCTGTATCATGATTTTTTGTTTTTTTTAAATACTTCTTTACTTCAAATCTTTAATATCAATGGCATCCATATCGGTATAATCCAAATTCTCGCCAGCCATTCCCCAAATAAAAATGTAGTTACTTGTTCCGGCAGCTGAATGAATTGACCAGTTGGGAGAAATTACAGCCTGTTCATTTTGCATCCAGATGTGTCGGGTTTCATCGGGCTGGCCCATAAAATGGCAAACCGCCTGATTTTCGGGAACATCAAAATAAAAATAAACTTCGTTCCTACGGCTGTGCCGGTGCGGAGGCATTGTATTCCACACACTTCCCGTTTTTAGCTCAGTCATTCCCATCTGCAACTGGCAGGTTTCAACAACACCACTAATAAGCAATTGATTGATATCTCTTTCATTTGAAGTTTCCAAGGATCCCATGTGAAGGACATTAGCATCGGCCATTGTAACATGTTTCACAGGATATTCTTTATGAGCCGGAGCGGAATTGATATAAAAGTGGGCCGGATTAGCCGGATCATCCGATTTAAAAATTACTTCCTTACTTCCTTTCCCAATATAAATGGCGTCTTTAAAGTCCATTTTATATTCTGTTCCGTCAACAACGATTACTCCCGAACCGGCAACATTTATTACACCAACTTCACGTCGTTCGCAAAAATAATCGGCTTTTAAAGGGTCTATTGTTTCCAGCAACAAACCTTCTTTAAGCGGAACAGCTCCCCCTACAATATAACGCTCAATAATTGAATACACCAACCGGATATTTCCGGGATCCATCACTTTTTTAACCAAAAACTCTTTCCTGATTCGTTCTGTATCATACTTTTTAAAATCATCAGGATGATAATTGTATCTTTCTTCGTAAATAGTAGCCATAATTATATTTTTAATTTTTGATGTTTTTAAGTTGCATAAAAACTTTATTTTCACAAAAATAAAAAACTAAAAACTAAAATGCAATCGATTGCATAATTAAAAATATTTTTATTATTTTTGATTTCAAATTGACTATAATGACTAAACAGGCAGAAACGACAATTCACGATATTGCTAAATATCTTAACATTTCAGCGTCTACTGTTTCAAGAGCATTAAACGATAATCCGCTAATAAGCGAGGCTACAAGAAAGAAAATAAGAAAGGTTGCCAATGAAATGGGGTATCGGCCCAATACCCTTGCAGCAAATTTCAGGACAAAACGAACCAATACGATTGGTGTTATTGTCCCTTTAATAAACCGTCACTTTTTCTCATCTGTTATCAGTGGTATTGAAGATATTGCCTATAGCCAGGGGTATACTGTTTCGATTTCTCAATCAAATGACAATTTTCAGAAAGAAACCAAAATTGCAAAAACCATGTTTAACAATCGTGTTGATGGCGTTATTGTTTCAATTGGTATGGAAACCAAATCGTTTGAGCATTTGGAACTTTTTTTGGAAAGAAAGATCCCCCTTGTTTTTTTCGACCGGGCCGTTGATGAAATCAATGCACACAAAATTGTAGTTGACGACTTTGGAGGAGCTTACAGAGTAACAAAACATTTAATCGAACAGGGTGCAAAAAAAATAGCACACATTGGTGGTCCAACCAATTTAAAAATATATGAAGACCGGAAACAGGGTTTTTTGAAAGCAATGAAAGATGCTGGTTTGAAAACGGAAAAAAAACTTATTATACACAATAGTTTAAGACATGATGATGGTGTAGATGCAATTAGAAAGTTAATGAGTAAAAACCAAAAAATAGATGCCATTTTTTGTGCGAATGATACAACAGCACTTAGCGCCATTGTTTATTTAAAAGAATTGGGAATTAAAATACCTGAAGATATTCTGGTTATGGGATTTAGTAACGAACCTTTTTCCAAGGTAACCACTCCTTCTATTAGTACGGTTAAACAGCCGGGGTTTTTAATGGGACAGAAAGCTGCTGAATTACTCATTCATCAGATCAACAACAAAAAAGCCGACATTAAATATCAAACACTTGTGATGCCCACAGAGCTGCTAATCAGGGAGTCTTCTCAAAAAAATGTACTGAATCTTCACTAAAAAAAGTTTTACAAAACGAAGTTGTTTCCCGCCCTCAATTATTTAAAATCCCTCGAAGGAAAGAGTTTTCCCTGCACCATTTTACTATCATGATCTTTCCCGCTTTCGGCCTTCTTTTCATTAGTCTCTTTTTGAGCATTTATCGGTTTATTCACGAAACCAAGATTACGTCCTTCCATTTCTATACTCATCAACTCGTTCATATTAAAACACTCATTAACAACCACATGAATGACTTCTCCTTCAATCTGCAGCTTACCTGACACCATAAGTAAGCGAGATTGCAAAATTACTTTACGGTATTTTTCAAAAGTTTTTGCCCAAACCACCAGGTTGGCAAAACCGGTTTCATCCTCAATAGTAATAAATATTACTCCTTTGGCTGTTCCCGGACGCTGCCTAACAGTTATTAAACCACATACTTTAACCCATTTCCCGTCTTTCATTTTACTTAATTCTGAAGTCGGTGCAACCAGGAAGCGATTCAGTTTCCGGCGAAGAAAACTCACCGGATGTGCTTTAAGCGAAAGAGAAATACTGGCATAGTCCTGTATCACGTACTCTCCGGAAGTCATTACCGGCAATGTTGTAAATCCTTCCTCTACACTCTGAGAAGGTGTTCCGGTGAATATTCCGGCGGGATGGTCATACAGGGCAGAAACTTCCCACAGTGCCTGTCTTCGGTCGAGAGAAATTGAGCGAAAAGCATCAGCATCAGCAAGTCTCTCCAAGGCAGATGCTGAAACGCCAACATCAAGTAATTCATTTATATTTTTGTAAGACACTGACCTGCCAGCTACAAGCCTTTGTACATCATCTTCTCTAAGACCTTTTGCCTGCCGGAATCCCAACCGAACAGCACAATAACAGCCACTTTTTTCTTCAAGGGTATTATCCCAAAAGGAATAATTGATATCAACCGGTCTTACTTCCACACCATGTCTGCGGGCATCGATAACAATTTGAGCAGGTCGGTAGAAACCCATGGGCTGACTGTTAAGAAGTGCCGCAGCAAATATATCGGGATAATAACATTTAATCCAGGATGAAATGTACACCAGCAATGCAAAACTGGCTGCGTGGCTTTCGGGAAAACCATAACTTCCAAAACCTTCAATCTGCTTAAACACGCGCTCTGCAAACTCTTTTTCATAGCCTTTTTTCACCATCCCTCCCACCAGTTTTTCCCGGTACCAGCTTACTTTACCTTTTGATTTAAATGTAGCCATACTTCTTCTTAATCCGTCAGCTTCAGCGGGGGTAAACCCGGCGGCAACAATGGCAATTTCCATGGCCTGCTCCTGAAATAAAGGAACCCCTAAAGTTCGTCCTAAAATATCTTCCAGTTCTTTGGATGGATACACCACCGGCTCCAGTCCTTTACGTCTTTTTAAATAAGGGTGTACCATGTCACCCTGTATCGGTCCAGGCCTCACAATAGCTACTTCGATAACAAGATCATAAAAATTTTGAGGTTTCAATCGTGGCAACATGGACATTTGTGCACGGCTTTCAATTTGAAATACGCCGAGAGTATCGGCATGGCCAATCATATCATAAACCTTTTTATCATCCTGTGGAATATTGGCTAAGGTGAAGTTCTTATTATAATGTTCTTTAGCAAGATCAAATGCTTTGCGGATACAGGTCAGCATACCCAGAGCCAGTACATCCACTTTCATAAAGCCCAATGCCTCAATATCATCTTTGTTCCATTCAACACAAGTACGATCCTCCATGCGGGCATTTAGAATGGGACACAATTCATGCAGCTTCCCTCTGGTAATCACAAAACCACCTGTGTGTTGCCCCAGTTGTCGTGGAAAACCTTTATACTGCAGGGTAAGTTCTACTACTTTGCGCAGATGCGGGTCTTTGGCATTAAAACTTTCTGATGATGAAGGTTTCCCTCCAAACCAGTCTTCAGTAAACTCATACGCCGACTTGGAAAGAACATTGATGGCATCGGTTGACAAACCCATAGCTTTTCCCACATCACGCACTGCTCCCTTCCAATGCATTCGTGTTACGGTAGCAACAATACCGGCGCGGTCACGTCCATATTTTTCATAAATGTACTGCATGATCTCCTCACGGCGTTCATGTTCAAAATCCACGTCAATATCCGGTGGTTCGTTTCGTTCATCGCTCATAAACCGTGCAAACAATAAATTAAATTTGGAAGGATCGACAGAGGTAACCCCCAGGCAATAGCAAACAACTGAGTTGGCCGCTGAACCACGTCCCTGACAAAGAATCCCTCTGCTCCTGGCTTCACGCACATAATCATATACTGTCAGAAAATAGGAGGCATAATCTTTTCGCCCTATAAATTCCAGTTCCATTTCAATAGTAGCTTTGATTTCTTCAGAAATCTGATTATCAAAACGCTCATTCGCCCCTTTCCAGGTAAGATGAATCAATTCTTCCATTGGTGTTCTCCCTTCATTGGTAATTTCTTCCGGATAGAGATATTTTAACTCATCGAGTGAAAACCGGCAGGCATCTGCTATTTCCTGTGCATGGTAGATTGCTTTGGGATAATCCCGGAAAAGGCGTCGCATCTCCTTCGCAGACTTCAGGTAACGTTCTGCATTCTGATGAAGTTTGAAACCGGCCGTATGAATGGTACATTTCTCCCGGACACAGGTCAGAATATCCTGCAACTCCCGGCGTTCAGACACATGGTAGTATACATTGTTGGTAGCCACCATCGGGATGTTCAAATGTTCTCCCAATTGAGAAAGCCGGAACAATTTCTTATGGTCATCACCATGATAAGAGAAATTTGCACCAAGATAAAGATTCTCTCCCAACATTTCTTTGTACTCTTCCAAGACTTTTATAAACTCCGGTTCAAAATCAAAATTTTCATTCAGCGCCCCCGGAGGAACGACAATAAATTTTATACCTTCAGCGTATTTGTAAACGTCTGTCCGGTACAAATAGCATTCTCCTTTTTCAGCACACAGGTTGCCTTCAGTGAGTAATCCTGTTAAGTTGGAATAGGCTGAACTGTTTGTTGGATAGGCTAGTAAACTTGGTCCATCCAGTAAATCGAGGCGACACCCGGGAATAAAACGGATATTTTTTCCCCGCGCAGTCACATGAGCCCGTACAATTCCTGCGAGAGTATTTCGGTCAGTAACTGCAATTGCTTTGTACCCCAGTTCAGCCGCCCGCTCAACGATTTCTTCCGGGTGCGAACCGCCCCGAAGAAATGAGAAATTTGTCGTCACCTGCAATTCTATATAACCCATTATTCTTTCCCTTTTTATCAGACAAAAAATCCATGAAGAAACCATTGTGGTTTTTCATTTCCGTATAAACCAAGTCGAAACAACCAGTAACGTGCTCCGTTTTCATCTTCTACCCGGTAATAATCCCTCGGTGGCCCTGTTTGAAGCCACCACTCCTGTTCTATCCGCTCCGGTCCGTCAGCTTTGACAACCCGAATAATATTTCCCTTGTACCGAAAGTGCAGCGGCGGATAATCAGGAAGTACAACCATAACATCTACAGGGTCAGGCCTGGGTAAAAGGTGAAGTGGCCTGGGGCGATCAGTGCGCCACTCTGTTTCGGGTTGTTCTTCCAGGGAGTTAACTTCCTTTACTGAACTCTCCGGCCAGTAATGTTCCTGTGGCAGATAGCGGTGAATAGCCTGCATTCCCACCTTTCCGGCAATGTTATCCAATAATTCTGCAATGACTTTGGGATTATTCCCCCCCATATTCCACAATGCCTCCTGTGTCTCACCGACGTCCTCAACCAGCGTGGCTTCCAGAACAAAAAGCTCAATTCCAAGTGCCGGTTCTATTTCTGATATTTTAAGTTCGAACAGCTTAAAAAGATGTGCTGCATTCCGGGATGCCCTGCTGGTACCAATACCGATTTGCTCAACCTCCCCGTCAATACGATACCCTTTTAATATCCCCGTCCGCATACCTTTCCCTTCCCTGGAAAAGCGTTCACACAAAGTTTCCAGCAGGCGACTGAGTGCAATTTCAATTCCTTTAGCTGTACGAATGGGTTCCAGGCAAGGCAGCCGCTCCTGGTAAACAGGAGCCGGTTGCACAGGGTACAAAGTTTCGTGCTCTGTTCCCAATGCTTGTCCTAACCGGATAAGCAAACCATCGCCAAAGCGCCTGCGCAGATTTGAACGGGGAATATGGATAAACTGACTGATTTGTCTGAATCCAAGTTTTCCCATACGTTGCAGAGTGATATCGTCCAGTCGCAAAGCAGCAGGCGGAAGAGTAAGAAGGGCCTCAGCCTGCTTTCCTGAAGCAACGATGGGCTGATCTGTACCGTAACGTGCAATTGCCCAGGCTGTACCAATGGTATCAGCTATCGCAGCACGTACATCATATCCACCTTTCTGAAGACGGCTTATGATTGTTTTAAGATAAGAGAGTTCTCCTCCCCACAGATGAGGACATCCGGATATGTCCAGTATCAACCCGTCCGGAGAGTCGGTGGCAACTGCAGGAGTATAACAAACACACCATTCCGCCAAATCCGACAGAAGCTTTTTCTCTGCCTTCGGTTCATCAGGAAATACTTCAACAGTAGGAAGTATAGCCCTTACATCGGCTACAACCATGCCGGGTTCTATACCTTCCTTACTCAAAGCCTGACTGGAAGCTTTGACTACCATCCGGCCACGTTCAGGAGCGTACAAAAGGAAAGCTTTTCCCTTAAGCTCCGGATGTAGCCTGGCCATCCTGTCTGTGGCAAAATGACGAAACCAGATAGACATATAACGCCTACGCATACCGCTCTTTTTTTGCAGTTACAGAACCGGAAATAATTTGCTTTTGAGCAGGAAGATGCCTGAATACTCCATCCCTCCATTCGAACTGCCATTTTCCGGGCCTGCCATTTCGTATCTTCATCAGCTCTACCTCCCAACGAGGAAATCCAACCCCCGGAATCCCTTCCGGTAACCAGCTTACTGCGGGTCTAATCTGCCACCGGGACACACAGGCAAGGGTATTATTTATGAATGGATGATGACGGTGCAAAAAGCCTGTAACCCGGCTCTCCCCTACAGCCAGCTGCAGCCTCCTTGATTCTGCAAAACTGACGTTCCTTAATTCGGCGACAACAGCCGCAAATGAACTGCATTTCAGAGCCTGCTCTGTGACCCAAAGAGCTTCCTTTTCTTTCCTTGCATCGATGAATATTACATGGTGTGGCTCAATCCCGAAAAATTTCAAAGCCGGGGGAAACAATTTGCGACCGGCACTTATCCATATACAGGAGCCTCCCTTTTTCAGAAGTGTACTTAACAGTCCGGAAATAAAACCATTCGCTGCAGCAAAACTTGCCTCCGTTGGACTAACAAATTCATGTATTGCCCCAACAGGAAAAGTACCTCCGGGAAATGAATTGTTCACAGGCCCCAAAGCAAAATCAGACTGTCGGACATCTGCCCTGGTGCTGAATCCTTCCAGTGTAAATATCTTCTCCCTCAACTGCCTGATAATTTCCTTTTTCCCGGCCAACTCTTTCATAATTAATAATTATCATTAAATTTGTTACCATAAATAACAATACGATGTTTATAAATATAACAAATGAATAATAGACCTCAAAAAATATTTTTTGCCAGGAACATCAAATTTCTACGGGAACGAAAAAAAATGAGTCAGGAAGTTCTTGCAGCTCAACTGGGATTGACCCGTGCCAAACTTGCGGCTATTGAAGCCGGCAACACAAAATCGCCACAGCCGGAGGACTATCTGAATTTCTCGGATTTTTTTAAAATAAGCATCGATACCTTATTAAAAATAGATCTTTCAAAACTGGGGGAACTAAAAATGCGGGACCTGGAGGCCGGGAACGATGTGTATATCCGTGGAGGGAACCTTCGGGTGCTGGCTATTTCAGTAGACCAGTCAAATAATGAAAATGTGGAATACGTTCCGGTAAAAGCAAAAGCAGGTTACATGACAGGATACAACGACCCGGAATTTATTGCCGCCCTGCCCAAATATTCAATTCCCAACCTACCCGCCCAGGGGACATTCCGTATCTTTCCCTCCACCGGGGATTCCATGTTGCCCGTTCCCGAAAGCAGTGACATCATCGCGCAATATATAGCAGACTGGACAGCCATCAAACCCAATACTCCCTGTATTGTCATCCTGAAAGAACAACAGGACTTTGTATTTAAAATGGTAACAATACATCCGAATGGCACCATTCTTTTAAAATCGCTCAATCCGGAATACAAACCTTACCTGGTAGAGGCTGGTGATGTGATGGAAATATGGCAATTTTACGCTTATACCAGCAGAAAATTCCCTGAAGCCCGTTCTGAAATGGCAACCATTCTGGCTGCCATAAAGAATCTGGAAGAAAGAATAGGAAAAATTTAAATAGAAATAAACACTCCGGATATTCCTTTATTTATCATGAAAATCCGGGATTCAGTGATAAATATTTTATACTATAACTCGGCTAAAACATTCATCAAGTTTTGTTAAAAAAGCCAGAATTATTCTGTAGAAAAACCCAAAGAACAAACAAGTGTTTCCTGAAAATTACAATTGATAATTTTTATTGTTAATAGCTAATATTACTCTTATGCTCTTTTAATTGTGTTGGCGGGTAACCAAACTGCTTTTTAAAAGCAAACGAGAAATGTGAAAGATTTTCAAAACCTACTTCATAACATACATCAATGGGTTTCGATTTATTTTGTGTTAAGCGATAATGTGCGAGTTCTAGCCGTTTTTGTGTCAGCCATCGTTGGGGCGTTAAACAAAATGCTTTCTTAAAGTCTCTTTTGAAGGTTGTCAAGCTTCGTCCTGTCAGATAACCAAATTTTTCCAACGGAAGATTAAATATAAAATTCTTCTCCATAAAACCAACTAAATCAACTTTCCCGGGTTCCTCAAAGTTGGCCAAAACATTGTCAATTTTCTTGTCGATGCTTCTGAGGATACTGATGGCTTCTGTTATTTTTAATGAGGCAATTTCTACCGGGATATCGGTCATCTCAAAATAGGGAATTAGAGAAGAAAGGCAACTTTGTAATAAAGGATGGTTGTTGTAGCTCAATATTTGAGGCGAAGCTGACGGTTTTAGTTTAACATCAAGTTTCGAATAAAATCCCCTTAACCTTGTTGTTGAAAGATGCATTACAACCGTTTTGTGCGGTTGACCGTGTTTAGGGTAGTTAATTATTGTAGCTAACTGATTTCTTGGAATTAAAAATATATCTCCGGTTTTGAAATGATAGGTAGCATCAGATTGAACGATTTTTGTTTCGCCCGAAATGAACCAGATAAGCATATGGTGGTCAAACATAATGTCCGACTTGAAAAAGTTATCCTCATATGAGGATAACTTTATGTCTTCGGTGATATATTTTGCCTTATATTCCATCGTAATATTTGTTTTTATTTTGAAATCAACAACGTAAAAATAGCATTCAGGGTTTTGAAATATTAAATGTTATTCCCGTCATTTTCTCGCTTAATTCCCATAATTCTTTTGCGTTAGCTTCATCCAGTGAGTACTGTTTTACTCCAGCCGAAAAGGTTTGTCCGTGATTTATTTCTGCAATGTTCACATCCTCGCAGTAAACACCGCCAAGGTCATTAAGCAAGGGACTGGTGGCAGCCCAAACCGTTGTTGCCGCCCCTTGTGGGATTGTTTTTAGTGACGCTACAACTTCAGGCTTCATGTTTCCTTTCTCATCCAAAAATCCCATTTGCTGAAACAATTCCAAAGAAGCTTCTCTAGCCAGCTCAGTTCCGTTTATAGACCCCGGATGTAATGAATAAGACCTGACATTGAAAGCTTTTGCACGATTATCCAATTCCAGTGAAAACAGGTTCACAGCAGTTTTGGATTGACCATATGCTGCAAGTGTTTCATATTCGTGTTCCTGAAAATTAGGGTCATCAAAGTTAAAGGGCGAGAATTGATGGCCTTGTGAAGATACATTAACAACTCTTGCTCCATTAGCTTTTTTTAGTGCAGGCCAAAGTCTTGCGGTAAGTTGAAATTGTGCAAGGTAGTTTGTTGCCAGTTGTGATTCTATTCCCCGCTTATCCCTGCGCAGGGGAACCCACATAATTCCGGCATTGTTGATGAGCAGGTGAAGCGGCCTGGCCGAAACCAGAAATTTATTTGCAAATGCATCGATTGAATCCGGATTCATTAAATCCATTGGCTCAATTTCTACATTAGGAATATCTTGAAGATTATGCTTGGCTTTATCAACATCCCTTGCAGGAACAATAACCACTGCACCTGCCAATGCCAGTGTTTTGACTGTTTCCAAACCAATACCGGTATTTCCTCCGGTTACGATGACGATTTTCCCTTCAAGGTTAATACCGTTGATTACTTCGTTTGTTGTTGATTGAGCGTTAAAGCCACTGTTTAATGCTTTTTGCAACGCTCCCTGATAATTGTTTTGTTCCATCTTTGTAATTTTAATTGTTTTGATAAAACAAAGATAGAGTAAGACAAACCAGTCAACTTTGTTCAAAAGGCCGAAGTTGCTTTGTTTAAAAGGTCATGTAATTTTTCTGAGATTAGCCAATTGTATCAGTTTTTAGCTGTTGAATTCCTTTTTTTTCCTGTCAGTTCTCCTGGTGTTTGTCCAAAAGACTTTTTAAAGGCGAATGAGAAATGAGACAAATTCTCAAAGCCCAATTCTATATAAATTTCAGACGGTTTTCTATTCTTTTCTTCTATTAGAAAATAAGCCTCCTGCAGTCTTTTTTGCACTAACCAGTGGCTGGGTGAATCATTAAATATGTACTTGAAATCACGTTTAAAAGCTGACAAACTTCGTCCCGTCATAAATGCAAACCGTTCAATACCGACATTGAATTTGTAATTACGGTTCATAAACTCCTCCAGATTTATTTTTTCAGGAATACCAAAATCAAAAAACACACCGGCTAATTCTGGTTGCGACTGGAGTATAATGATTAATAATTCTTCCCTTTTTACATCTGCAAAAATTTTGTCAATTTTTCCTTCTCCCTTATAATATGGTTTTAACGATCGGACAAAGTCAGGTATCAGTTTATTTTTTTCAATAGGAATAAAAGTTTCAGCTAATGGAGATTTTGTGGCTGATATTTTGTGTTTTTGCTGAAATTTTCTGAGAAATACTTCATCGAAAATGACGGCTACTTTTTCATAATCTCCGTTCTCTTTTTGTTTATTGTACCGAGCCAAACGATTTTTTCGGAGAAGACAATATTCGTCTGGTTTTAACGTGTACTTTTTACTTCCGTCGTAACCATACATAAGTCCTTTCGCCAGATATAAAAAGATATGCTCCGGGATAAATTGCTCCGGAGAAATCTCCGGTCCGAGATGACACGATTTTATTTCTTCTTTCATTTAATAATGCCGAATTTTATTAAACTGGCGGCCGTATCAGTAATAACAACTTCCTTGCTTCTTGGTTTCCAATTCAAAACCTGCTTTGCCTTTTCGTTTGACAATATTTTTACTTTCCCCACTTGAGCAGAAACGGATTTAAGCTCTGGCTTAAACAAAGACGCAAATCTCACAATCCAATTGGGCATTACCTTTTTTGTGATTCTTTGCGAAAATTTATTTTTTTGAGTCTTTAGTATTTTAGCAACCTCTGGAAAAGACGCAGTGCCATCGGAAGTTGCTAAAAATCGCTGCCCATTCGCTTTAGGATTTGTCATTGCCTTGATATGAATGTCAGCCACGTCGCGAACATCTACAATACCAAAACTAATTTTTGGCGTCGACTTCATTTTTCCATTCATCAGTTGTTCTATCATCTTGATTGAACTGGAAAAATCTTTGCCCAAGACTGGACCGAAAATTCCAACTGGGTTGATTACTGTCAACTCCAAATTGCCACCTTCCTTTTTTATAAAATCCCACGCTGAAAGCTCTGCAAGTGTTTTTGATTTGATGTAAGCCGAAATATTTGCATCCGGGTCTGTCCAGTCCTCTTCTGTAAAAATATGATTCTTCGGATTGACACTGTACCCAATAGCAGCGAAGGAAGACGTTAATACAACACGTTTTACACCTGCATTTCGTGCTGCTTTCAAGACCCGTAGTGCTCCTTCCCGGGCGGGTATAATAAGCTCGTCCTCATTTTTGGGTTCACCAGAAGGGAAAGGTGAAGCGACATGTAAAACATATTCACAGCCTTTTACAGTTTCATCCCAATTATCATCTTTAATTAAATCCGCTTCGACAAATTCAAGATTATCAAACGAAGTAATACCGCCGTTTTTAAGCATTTCATATACTTCGCTTTTTCTGTTCAGATTACGGATTGTTGTTTTTACCTTGTACTCTTTTTGCAATAGTTGCAGAATGATGTGAATGCCTACAAAACCGGTTCCACCTGTTACTAAAACAGTTTTATTGTTTTTCATTGTCAATGTATATAAAAACAATAGTCAAACTAAATAGATAATTCAGCTTTTGTTACTTTATTTGAGATAAGTAGCTAACCATTTGGCTTTTATATCCGCCCTGTTTTTAATAAATTCTTTATCTGTTCCTTGCGCTATTGCGTCTAAAGGAAAGCGTAGTGGACGACTGCCATCTTTCATATTTACAAGTTCCAATATTCCGTCTGCCACGGTTTGAGGATTCATTTTGAATTGTTCCATTTTACCAAATAATCCTGCACCTATGGTATTAAACATTTCTGTTGCAATAGGATCATAAGCTTGTGCAATTTCCAGCTTGTCAGCATTTAGACCAGTTTTTTCACCGCTGTTCATCTTCGTGGGGTATACCCCGGGTTGTATGGTTACGTTTTCGATATTGAATTGTTCTAATTCATCCTGAATCGCTTCAGAAATCGCTTCTACTCCAAATTTAGATGCTAAATAAACTCCCATAAATGGCAAAGAATGTCCGCTTGCACCCGAAGTGATATTTATGATTAAACCGCTTTTAGCTTGTCGCATTGAAGGCAATACGGCTTGATAGGTACGAATAATGCCATAGAAATTTACTTCGAATATCTTTCTAATTTGTTCAATAGAGTAGGCTTCTACAAGTCCATAACCAGATACTCCTGCATTATTGATCAGCACATCTATTTTTTTATATTTTTCTAATGTTTGCTTAAATACATTGGAAACAGAAATATTATCTGTAACATCAATTTCTGCGACTTCCACATTAGGAAGTATGTTTAGTTCTTCTGCTACGGCTTTGTTTTTATTTGTTGTGCCACGCATTCCCGCAATTACTGTATGACCTGCTTTTGATAATGTAATGGCAGTGAGTTTGCCAAAACCTGAGCTTGTTCCTGTAATAAAAATTGTTTTTTCCATTTTCCTTTGTTTTTAATTTTATACTACAAAGTTCAGCATAAAAAATATACTCCACTTTGTTAAAAAGCCCAATATTGTATTGTTGAGAAGCTCAGGTATCAGGCGTTTTTTTAAATCAGGAATGATTGCTGTTTTCGAGAAGGTGTTTCAAATTTTGTCCAAGAAGATTGTCCCACCCCCATTCAAATCGCTCTCTTTTGAAATGAAGATGGTCAGGAAAACTTTCCAAATCTGTTTGAGTCACCCCTTAACCTGGTTTTACCCTCTTCTGAAAACAAATCAAATGTAACCTCTGAGCTCCCCGGATAGCCTTTATAGGCCCAGCTATGCGCCAGCATTCTGCCCTTAACCACTTTGGTCATAACCCATTCTTTTAGGTACCCGGCACCATCGTCCTCAAATTGAAATTTAAACCCGACTTCCGGTTCAAATTTTTGAAGTTGAGGGAAATACCATTTCCTCATTTTATCCTTAACCGTTAAAGCCTGCCAAACGTTCTCAATTGGCACGTTGTAACTAAACTCTTTTATAAGTGGTGCTCATATCTTCTTATTTTTGACTTTCTCAATAAAGCTATATCACAGTCAGAAAACAGTTTTAGTCGAAACAACTTTTGTTTTAGCCGAAATAATGAATTTTGTTCTGTCAGTTGAACGATTGTGTAAATTTCAAGGGCGAAAGGTTAGTTTTGTTTTACCAACGAAAAAAGGCTAATACGTTTTCTATTGATGACCAAAATAGAAAAAGAGATAAGTGCAGTGACAAGCATCATTCCTGCTACTGGGATGCCATCTGAAACATTTAGCAAACCAATACCTCCCGAAGTTAGCCCTGCAATTCCAATTCGAATAGTTCCGACCAGAGCCGATGCACTTCCCAGGTTCTTTTGAATAGGCGAAAGTGCAAGAGCAATGCCATTGGGTGACGTAAATCCCAAACACAACAAAATCAGGAATAAAAATACGATGATAGTGTTTCTCCCATACCAATTATTTAAGATGCCAATAAAAAAGACCATTGCGATTGACATTTGGCACAACAAAGCAAATTGGAATATTTGCTGACTTTTGAATTTTTTTAAAGCCAGAATATTTAATTGACTGCCGCCGATGAAACCAACCGAAAGCATGGCGAAGACAACACCAAAATTTTGTGCTGTCATATGGTATTTTTCCATAAAAATAATCGGTGATCCGGCAACGTATATAAACAGCGATGCAAACGAAAAAGCTCCGGCCAATGCATAGGTAATAAATTGTGGGTTACTCAGTATCGCCCAGTAATCTTTTACTAAAACAGCTATTTTTAGTTTTGAGTTTTTATCGGGAAAATAATTTACCGGAAGGACAAAAAAGACGAGGTTTATAAGAGCCACTGCCATTAACGAAAGGAACACGAAAATCCATGGCCAACCAATGTGTGCCGTGATATAACCGCCAAGAGTTGGAGCAATAAGCGGTGAACTGCCGATAACCAAAACAAGCATCGAAAAAATTCCGGAACTTTCTTCCGGTGGGAAAAAATCGCGCACCATAGCCAATGCCGAAACAGAAGCTACCGAAGCACCAAGTGCCTGAATAAAACGGAAGATGATAAATGAGCCTGCATCCCATGCAAAAATACACGCAACACTTGCAAGGATACTTATTACTAACCCAATGTACAGGGGTGTTTTTCGGCCATACAAATCGAGTAACGGGCCGTACAAAATTTGTCCCGTTGCAAATCCAATAAAAAATGTCGTAAGCGAGAACGTCATTTTTGCCGACGTTGTACCGAAATAATCTGCAATGTGAGTCATTGCAGGTAAATAGGTGTCAATTGAAAAAGGCACGTAAGCGGTGAGTATACCAAGTATTAGTATTATTTTAACTCTTCCTTTTCCTGTTTTATAAAATTCTGGAGATTGTTTTTCATTCATGGGGTTATTAACAAGTGGATTTGGTGAATGTTTTGATTAAGTACAATCGAAATTGAACTGTTCATTCATCATTCCGTGATTGGGATCTTATTCTTTTGTTTCTTATTCTAATATAGTTGCAGGAAAGTGGTTTAAATTAGCTTAGTTAAAAGATTGCCGAAACTCCAGGGGCGAAACATTCGTTTTTGTCTTGAATAATTTACTGAACGACTGCGGATGCTCAAAGCCTAGTTCGTAGGCAATTTCGCTTACAGACAGATTGGTTGCAGATAATTTTTCCTTAGCTTTTTCAATCAGTTTTTCATGAATGTGTTGTTGGGCTGTGAGTCCTGTGAGTTGCTTGAGCATATCGCTGAAGTATTTGCTTGAAATATTTAATTTACTAGCAAAATAACTTACAGTAGGTAAACCTTCCAAATGTCGATTTTCCTCTGAGAAGAAAGCTTCCAAAAGATTTTCAAACCTCGAAAGTAAGTGATTGTTCAACGGTTTTCTGGTTATAAACTGACGGTTGTAAAAACGGTTGCTATAAGTAAGCAATAAATCTAACTGCGCGATAAGTACGTCCTGACTAAATTTATCAATGGGTCGGTCTATTTCCTGTTTTATTTTTTGAAACAAATCTACAATATCCCGTTCTTCATCTTCCGATAAAATAAGTGCTTCGCTTACCGCATAATCGAAAAAATGATACTGTCTGATTTTTCGTGCGAGCTCGTAGTTAAGCAAAAAATCAGGATGAAAGATCAGGCACCAACCTTGTTCAGGGAAATAGAAATCTTCATCAGCCTTAAAAACTTGATTTGGCGCAGTAAAACCCATAACCCCCTCATCATAATCATAACTGGTCTGGCCATACTGCGATTTGAAGTTACATTCGCGTTTGATAGTTACCACATACAAACCAAGTGTAAATCGAATAGGCTCCTGAATATCAATTTTTGGAATCTCAGAGAACGAATAGATAGCTACCAGCGGATGCCTGGGTTTGCCTAAACCACTAATATCATAATACTGTGATATGTTTTTGACATGTAAGATTTCGTTACGATGCATAAGCTACTTAATTTCCAGTTTGAGATTTTTGCGCATTTGGTTACCCCACATTTTTAATCCAAACTTGGTTGGTACAATAAAAAGCAATCTTCGGGCTATTTTGTTCTGAAAGCCACTTATTGTAACCATTGACTTTTTTCGAAGGCCTTTCATCGCAGATTCAACTACCGCATCAGGAGTTTCCAGATTTTTGGTTGAAAAACTGCTTTTCCGTTCATTTCCAATTTTTGCTGCATCGAAGAAGCCTGTTTCTGTTGCTCCAGGACAGAGTAGCATGGTTTGGATATTATATAGCCTGTTTTCTTCCCAAAGTGCTTCAGTAAAATATTTTACAAATCCTTTTGTGGCGGCATAAATGTTCATATATGGAATAGCCCCAAAACCAGCCATAGAACTGACGTTGATAATTGTTCCGTTTTTGGCAGCCCGCATTTGAGGTAAAAAAGTGTAAGTGAGAGCTACCATTGCATCCATATTTAGGTGCATCATGTTTTGGTAATCTTCCAGACTGTATTCCAAAATATCACCACCAGAACCGATACCGGCATTATTAATTAACCAGTTCACTTCCAGATTTCTCTTTTTGACTTCATCCGCTATCAATTTATAGCAGTCCTTCTTAGCCAAATCAACAGTAATATACTGCGCGTCAATCCCATTTTGATTGCTGAGTGACTGACATAATGATTTCAGTTTGATTTCAGACCGTGCAACGAGTAATAAGTTGTGTTTCTCTTTTGCTAATCGTTTTGCAAAAGCTTCACCAATTCCGCTTGATGCCCCTGTAATTAGTGTCGTTTTCATTTTTCAATTTTTTATACAAAGTTCGTTTATGAAAACCTCACTTAAGTATCCAAAAGTCGGGAAATTGTATCCAAATTTTCGAAGTATAGTTTTTTTATATTTAAGTGTAGTTTGCAGGGAGTCAGTCTCTTTTCTAATTAAACGACTGCCTGAATTCCAATGGTTAAAATCTGGTTTTTGTCTTGAATAATTTGTTGTCTCCATTTTTACCTTTTCGTGTTTTTGTTTCAGCAAGGTTCTGTAATGTTTAACGCTCCGGGAGGGGAGTAAAAAAACTCCACAATCTCTTTTTGAATGCGGAGTTGATACTATTTTGTGATTCCAATGGAAAGATTTCGAGCTTTTACTTACATGCTTTTGAGATTATGTTGAAATTATTACTATTGAAAAAATCAAGGTGTAATTTGATGGGAATGATTATTTATCCTATTTCAACTACCAAGTCACTAATGGGCAACCTAACTTTTTTCTGGTTTGCCAAAAAATCTTTTTCGGCATCACGATATCCCAATGCCATGAGCAAAACACTTCTCAGTCCTTGCTCTTTTAAATTTAACAAATCGTCTAATTTTTCAGTATTAAACCCCTCCATTGGTGTTGCATCTACTTTTAAGTTAGCGGCAGCTATTAATCCTGTTCCAAGGGCAATGTAGGCTTGTTTGGATGACCAGATAAAATTCTCTTCATTGGTTCTGCCCAAAAGATGAAACTCAAGAGTGTTTTTGTAATCTTCCAGATTATCTTCGGGAATACCTCTTTCACTGGCCATAAGTTGAATTAAATTTGCTATCCTTTCTTTTGTTACAGAATCAAAGGCAGCAAAAGCAAGAAGATGAGAAGCTTCAGTAATTTGCGGGTTAAAGGATTCTTTAGCCAATTCCTGTCTGATATCCTTGTTGCTAATTACGAAAATTCTGTAGGGTTGAATGCCTGTTGAAGAAGCTGAAAGCGATATAGCACTTATAATCTGGGAAACATTTTTTTCAGAAACTTTTTCCTTGTTAAACTTCTTTACAGCATATCGCCAATTGAGTACATTAATTAAATCCATGTTCTTATTTTTTTGTGTTATTATGTGCAAACTTAAATAGATTTAATTTACTTTTGTCATCAAGTGACAAAAAGTAACAGTTTCATTAAGGTAACAAAGTAACATTCTATGGAAAGCAGTAAGGAAGATATTAAAACCTGTAGGCATAAAATAATGGCTATAGCAGACACGATGTATGTTTTAGGGGGGAAGTGGAAGATGCATATTATAGCGGCTCTCTATTTTGGAGAAAAACGGTATTCTGATTTACTGGAAGATATTGAGGGTATTTCAGGGAAGATGTTGAGCAGGGAACTGAAAGAAATGGAAATGAACCTGCTTGTGAGCAGAACAATAAAAGACACCCGGCCCATTACGGTAAAATATGAATTGACCGAATATAGTCAAAAATTACTTCCAATTATTGATAATCTGGCAGATTGGGGATTAAAGCATCGAAAGGAAATTGCATATAAAGAGGAAAAGTGATTTCAAATAGTTGTGCCGCATGATACAGATATAACATTCTGCCAAATATTTTCGATGTATTAATGTGCTCCGAAAAACGTGTTTTAATTAAATGACTTTCGAAACTCCAGGGGCGAAACATTCGTTTTTGTCTTGAATAGTTTACTGAATGACTGCGGATGCTCAAAGCCCAGTTCGTAGGCAATTTCACTGACGGACAAATTAGTGGTGGATAGCTTTTCCTTGGCTTTTTCAATCAGTTTCTCGTGAATATGTTGCTGTGTGCTTTGCCCGGTCAACGTTTTAAGTAATCCGCTTAAATAATTGGGCGATATGTTTAATGCTTCTGCAATTTGATGGACAGTTGGTAATCCTTTCACAACCAAATCATCGCTATTGAAATATTCGGTGAGAATTTCTTCCAGCTCACTTAACGTTTTATGATTGGTGATTTTGCGCGTAATAAACTGCCGATGATAAAATCGTTCTGAATAATTGAGCAGTGTTTCAATTTGAGCAATGATTATATCCTGACTGAATTTATCGATATTGGAATGATATTCCTGCTGGATATTTTTCATAATTCCGGTGACTATCGATTCTTCTTTATCGGAAAGAAACAACGCTTCGTTTACCGAATAACCAAAGAATTCGTACAGCCTGATGGTTTGGGCTAATGGTGTATTCCACAGAAAATCAGGGTGAACAAGCAATATCCACCCGGTATGTTTTTGGATGGTGTTTTTTTCCACTTCAACACTAAACACCTGGCCGGGAGCCATAAAGAACATTATGCCTTCATCAAAATCATATTCCTGCTGACCGTATCTCATTTTGGCATTTGAAGTTCTTTTTAGCGAAATTGAATAAAAGTCGAGGACCCAGCTTACACGGTTTTCTTCGGAAGAGTGTTTTATATCCCTGTAATCGACCACGCTAACCAAAGGATGTTCCGGTTTTGGTAAATTCCTGAACTGATGAAATTCTGTTATTGTTCTGATTCGTTTTGGATATTCATTTGTCATGTTTCAATCCATTTGTTTTTATAGCATCTTTTTAGCGTTACTTATTACACAATAATGACTATGAATTGTTTAAGATTAACAGGTTAAACCTAATTTATCGTTCAAAATGAACGCTGTATCCTGCCATACTTTTTTTATTGTTTCGTTATTCTGAGCCAATCCCGGAGGATTCATAAAAGTAATTTTACCTCCACGGAGAGCAACATATCTATCTTGAGGAGGTTCGATGAAGCCCAATGCTATGTCAGCCAATGTATTTCCTGCATCTTCAATGCTGTTTGCTAAAGGGAATTTTTCTTTTCTCGTTTTTGGGTCGGTGAATTGTTGAGAAAGCATTTTCATTGCTTCATCTGAATAGCGGACTAATCCTGTCCCCGGCGTTACACCGGGGTCGTAAGCTATTCCTTCCCAATTGTTTTGTTTGGATTCCGGTAATTCTTTGATTTGTATTGCAGTTAAAAGATTACAGAGTTTGGATGAAGCGTAAGCACGTTGTCCGTTTATTTTGTCATCCTCTTCAAGCGTTTCATCCATTTCCGGATAAGCCATCCAGAGCGCATTCGCATGTTTTGGAGGAGACCCGAAGATATTTGTAGCCGGATCGATTGTTCCGCTGGTTGTGATTATTATTTTGGCGTTACCCGATAAATGAGGCATAAGCAAACGAAGCAGGTAAAAATGTGCCAGGTGATTCACGCCGAAATTGATTTCTATTCCATCCTCAGTTAAGGTATTAATACTGGGATAATTTATTCCGGCATTGAATATAAGTGCATCAATTTTATCTTTCCCCAACCTCTTTACAACTTCTTCTGCAAAAGAGTTTACACTGCGCAAACTGGTAAGTTCGAGCGGTAAGTTCACGGCATCTTTAACACCTTTACTTCTGTATCCCATAATTAAATTCACGTTGTTTGCCTGAATCAATTTTTTTGCCGTTACCAGACCAAATCCTGAAGTTCCTCCGGTCATTACAATATTTTCTATATTCATTTTATGCACCTTTCTTTTGTATTATTCCTGGTTAAATACACTTGCAAATTCTTTTGCAAAATCAGTTAATTTTACTTTCCCCAATACAGGTCTGTTTTTATAATAATCTTCGTATAAAACTCGTCCACGCCTGGCAGCATTCATCTCCACAAAGCCGTTGGCGGTTTGCGGGTTCATTCCCGAGGCAATCATACTGTTTAGCATTTGTTCATCAGATATTACAAACCACTTTAAATCAGGTTTCCCAATTGCTTCACCCAAGGTTCCTGCTATCTCATTTGGCGAAACTTCATCGCTGGCGATGTAACGAATTTTTCTGCCTTCAAAAGGAAGTTCAATTTCCTCAGCAATAACGGCAGCAATATCCAAAGGCGAAACCCAAGGCTCTTTTTCATCCCCGCCATAGTTTTGTATAATTGCCCCTTGCATTTTTATACTTTGTATATATTGATACATGTTGTAGTAAAAACCTACTGGCCGCATAAATTTAATAGCGACATTGTCTGGTAGTTCTTTCAAGATATTTTCTACGTTATAATGAAACTTGAGAATGCCAGTGCCTTTATTAGTGTGAGCACCAATACTGCTAAGATGAACCACTTGTTTAACACCTGATTGATCAATTGCCTGTTTGTAATTGAGCCCCATTTGAGTGTTTGCTTCAATGACGTCTAGATTTTTATCAAAAAAACTGCCATAGGCAAGTGCTTCCATCACATAAACTACATCGGCACCGTTGAAAGCTGTTGTCAGAAACCCAACGTCTTCCATGGTGCCAATAGCCGCTTGTGCGCCTAATGTTTCGATGGCTTTTGTTCTTTCGGCTTTACGACTTATAACTGTAACCGAGTGTCCTTTTTGTACCAATTCCTGTGTGAGTGGTTTGCTAATGTGGCCCAATGAACCTGTTACTACTATTTTCATGTTTTAATCTTTTGTTTCAACAAAGTTCTGCAGAAACAAAAAAAACAATGTAGCCAAATCTATGATCGTTTTAGCCAAAACAATGTTTATCTACACAAGACTCGTTTTGCCTTTGGCTAACTCCGAGTTATTTAATGTCCAGACAAACGAGCATCTTCCATCAACTAAATACTCAGTGTTGTCAGCAACCACATCGATAAATAAAATAGTTCTATTATGCGGGCTTTTGAAAAACAGAAAAACCAGCAAATCCGTTAAAAAAATATATTTCAATGGGAACTTCATCTCGACTCAAAAAAAGTACCATAAAAAGACAAAGAAAAAAGCTGAAATCTTAAAAATCAGAGCCTTACTCTTTTATTTCCGGTATGATAATAACTAGGGAATATTATTTTCCTCATAAGTAACAACCAGACCTAGTTTTCGGTCGTAAGCTAAACCTGCAACCACATTTTCATTTATTTGAAAATATGACACATTCTCCGAATTTGAATAAGGAACATACCTTTCCGTGAGAAATGTAGTAGCTTCCAACATTACATCACTTTTTAACAAAACCGTGACACTTTCCAGACTTTCAGAATCAAACCGATACATTACGTAAACCACATTTGTATTACTGTCATCATAAATCAATGCATCCTTTTCTTCGATTAATACTTCACGGATTTCGTTACTTTTTATGTAAGACATACTTTGACCAAGTTCGTAGACAGGTTCGTAATATAAATTACTTATTGGCTCAATTACTATTTTACAGGAATCAACAAACTTATTGTCATTTGTTGAAACCACGACGCTTGTTTCTCCAACCCTCACGCCACTCACATTTCCTTCTCCATCTACGGTTGCAACATTTTCGTTTTCAGAGTTCCACAAAAAAACCGGCAGAACATCAACATCAGATGGAGAATAGGAAACACTCAATTCTTCGCTTTCGTTGTAATGCATTACAATCTCATTTTTATCCAGCTGAATTGAACTTAATTCTTTTTCGCAGGAATACAATCCTACAATAAATACGAGAAGAATAACTGAACCCCTTTTCATTAAAAAAAAATTTAATCGTTTATGAAATACTTTCTTAACCCCCTGAATCGCGCTAGTTACCACATGATTATCCCGCATTTAAATATCTGACATAGAACCATGTGATATAGCTTTTGACAAAAACAACAACAAGCGGTGTCCGTATAAGTTCTTTATTTGAATTTATTTTTTTTATTATTTGTACACACGTAACTGTTAGTAATCAATAAATTAATGGAAACAAGAATCAGACAACCCTGAGAAATAATACGGCCTTTAAACAATTTAAGTTATATTCAACTCTGCTTTTTTAACCTAAATCGACTTAGCGATTTGTCGCTATTTTAATAAATTTGAGTAATGCTAGTATACAAAACCAATACAATCAAATAAAAGCAACAAAACCTGGCGATGCCGACTTAAAACTTGCTATTTCTGCAACACAAATAAACGCAATAGCGCTAAACCAGGGCAAACCAATACACATGAAAGAAAATCAAGAAGTACTAAAAAAAACTTTCCCCGGAATTTTGGAATGAATTGAAAAAAAACGGAATACCTGATCCGGAATACATACACCTTTAAATTTTTTCATATGATTATTGATACACATCACCACTTTTGGAACTACAACCCTGTTGATTTTTACTGGATAGATGAGGAAATGGCAGCCATTAAACAAAACTTCTTACCCGGCGATTTCGAAAAAACGATTTCAAAGACAGATGTATCGGGAGTCGTTTCGGTTCAGGCAAGACAATGTTTGGAAGAAACCGACTGGCTGCTGCAAATGGCTTCTGAAAACAATTTTATAAAAGGTATAGTTGGCTGGGTTCCCCTTGCATCAGAAAATATTCACCCCGTTCTTGAAAAGTATTCTTCCAACACTCTGCTAAAAGGAGTACGTCATGTTGTTCAGGGAGAACCGAATCCTGAATTTATCTTAGGAGAAAAATTTAATACCGGAGTCAGTTTGCTCAAAAACTTTGACTTAATATATGACATTTTGATTTTTGAACACCAAATTCCCAATACAATTCGTTTTGCAGATCGACACCCCGATCAGATTTTTGTGCTTGACCACATTGCTAAACCCAAAATAAAAAATAACGAAATTGAACACTGGAAAAAATACATAAAAGAATTGAGCAAACGCGAAAATGTTTTTTGCAAAATAAGTGGAATGGTAACAGAGGCCAATTTTACAGAGTGGACAGTTGGACAACTCCAGCCCTATTTTGACGTTGTTTTGAATACTTTTGGTCCGGAGCGATTAATGTTTGGTTCCGACTGGCCGGTTTGTCTTGTAGCAACCGACTACAAAACATGGGTTGAGATTGTAAAATCCCAGCTTGCACCGTTAAGTAAATACGAGCAAAATTTAATTCTTTATGAAAATGCCACTCGTGTTTATAACTTGTAAAAAAACTCAATCATTTTTTCCAATACAAAAGAGATGTTCATATCCCCGGATATAAATCTTTCCATTGCTTATTGCCGGAGATGCATTCATTTTCTCCCCAATTTCATTTTTGGCTAAAACAGTAAACTCCGGGCCTGGTTTGATAACGGTAACCACGCCTTCGTCGTTGGGCATATAAACCAATCCATTGGCCAAAACAGCGGAAGAATATTGTTTTCCCATATCTTCAATCCAAACAATGTCACCATTCGTCACATTCAAACAATGTACCCGGCCATTCGTCATTGTTGTATACAAATAATCATCGGTACAAACCGGAGATGGAACATAATAAGCTCCTTTTGTTGTTCGCCAAACCACATGAGTTTCCGACACATCTCCTTTCCCGTCGGGTTTAATCGCCAGTAAATGCCGCTGAGGCCAGGCGCTGCTTACCAAAAGCAAATCATGCTTTTTATTGTAAACAGGACTCGAACAGAAATCCTCGGATGGGCCATCCACAAACCAAATCTTAATCCCGGTATTTGGATCATAAGAAGCTATTTCCTGGTTGCCACAAAAAATCATTTGAGTTACCCCGTCTATTTCTCTAATGATTGGAGTACTAAAACTGTGCGCCGGTTTTTCGTGCGGTACTTTCCATATTATTTTGCCGCTTGTTTTATTCATGGCGGCCATAAACGAGTCGCCTAAACTATTTCCGTTGATAATTACTTTATCTTCAAACAAAACAGGCGAACAGCTATACCCGTGCGGACTTGAAAAAGTGCCCGGGGTTTGTCTCCAGATTTCTGTTCCTGAAAAATCATAAGCTGCTACGATAACATTTTCGCCGTCAAAAAACGATACATAAACCATCTTTCCATCGGTTGCCGGTGTTCCCGATGCATAGCTATTGTCACTGTGTTTATCCTCCAGTTTTGCCTTTAGCAACGATGTTTGCCAAATCAAATCTCCGCTGTTGCTGTTATAACAAAGCAAAATTCTTTCCTGTGTTTCTGTATCGGCGGTAAATAAAAAAAGCTTGTCTTCCCAAACGATAGGAGACGAATGTCCAAAACCGGGTACTTTCGTTTTCCAAATTATGTTTGTGTTAGCATCCCACTGAACAGGTAAATTCGTTTCCAAACTTGTTCCGTCACCATTTCCCCCACGCCAATTGGGCCAGTTTTGTGCAGTTGCAAAACAGCTCGTCCAGAGGTAAAGAATACTACCAAAAAGAAATCCTTTTTTCATAGTTTATTGGTTTTACTGATTATAGTTGGCTAAAAATGAGAAAAAAAAGTGAATTATAAATCTATTTGTCGAAACAACTATTTAATAATATACTTACTTCTAATTGTCATTTTCTGAATTTAAACATTTTTCAGTCAAACAATTCCTAAACAACGTGAAACCCCTGCAAATTATTCCTCATTCTCATTCAAGCGTTATAAATTTGAACTGAAATAAACCCATTTTTCCGAAAAACCTGTCAATAAAGACATTGTTGAATGACTTTTTATCTTCTCAATAAAAGCAAACTCTCGTTATTCATAATCAGTTTAAGTTTTTGTTCCTTAATTTAGCTAAAAATTAAAATCAAAAGTAAACCAGCAAAACTTAATCTTATGAATAAAATTATAATTCTGATAGTCATAGCCATAACAATAACCAAGAGTGGATATCCCCAGGGATTTGGTTACAAGGAACAAATAAACAACGATTGGTTTTTTAATCTGGGTGATGTACAATATGGCGGAAGAGAATTCCTGGATTGCCGCCAATGGACTGCAGTCAATCTTCCTCATGACTGGAGCGTAAAACAAAATGCCAGTCCGGAATTGGCAAGTTGCACCGGTTTTCTGCCCGGCGGAATCGGTTGGTACAGAAAAGAGGTTGACATTCCTTTAGAAAAAAGAGGGAACAAAGTTTATATTTATTTTGAAGGAGTTTATAATAACAGTGAAGTATTTGTAAACGGAAAGTGGCTGGGTAAGCGCCCCAATGGTTACGTTTCGTTTATGTATGAACTCACACCTTATATAAAATGGGGAGAGAAGAATTCAATTGCGGTAAAAGTAAATCACAGCGAGGATGCTGATTCACGATGGTACACAGGTTCAGGAATATATCGGGATGTGTATTTGATTCATGCCAATCCAATTCACATCAACCTTTGGGGAGTGACCTATCAAACGACAATAGAAAACAACAGAACAATCATAAATATCAATACAACGATTGACAATAGCATTGAAACTGCCTCTATAAAAATCATTCACGAGTTGGTCGATGCAAAAGGAAACCAAGTAGCGTCATCCTCAAAAAACGGGAAGGCAACCGGCAATTCACAAACTGATTTTTCCCAATCCATAAAACTGGACTCTCCTAAGCTTTGGAATATCGATTCACCTTACTTATACACATTGAATACAAAAGTTTACAAAGGATATGAGCTGATTGATGAAAGCAGTTGTAAAGTGGGGATCCGCAAAATAGAATTCGATCCGAATACCGGTTTTTCACTCAACGGGAAAAATACAAAATTGAAAGGAGTATGTATTCATCATGATGCCGGCGTATTAGGTTCGGCCGTTCCCAAATCAGTGTGGCGGCATCGTTTGGAGCAGTTAAAAAGCCTCGGATGCAATGCTATTCGTACCAGTCACAATCCTCAGGCCACCGATCTATATGATTTGTGCGATGAACTGGGATTTATAGTCATGGATGAAGCATTTGATGAATGGGAATACCCTAAAAACAAATGGATTGACGGCTGGAACAAAGGTACTCCCGGGCACCAGGGATCGTTTGAATATTTTAGGGAATGGAACAAAAAAGATTTAAAGGATCAGATTTTGCGCGATAGAAACCATCCGTCAATTATCATGTGGAGTATAGGAAACGAAGTGGATTATCCCAATGATCCTTACACCCACCCTATACTCGACGATGAAGGAATTGGTCAGCAGCATGTTCGTGGTATGTTAAAAAATCACCCAAGGGCAGAGCGTCTTGGTGAAATAGCAAAAGAACTGGTAGCCACAGTAAAAGAAGCTGACACATCAAGACCGGTAACGGCGGCACTTGCAGGAGCTGTGATGTCCAACTATACCGAATACCCTTTTGTTCTTGATGTTGTGGGTTATAATTACACGGAAAATCGCTACGATACAGATCATCAAAAATATCCTGAAAGGATACTTTACGGAAGTGAAAACGGGCACAGCATTCAGGCATGGTATGCAGTAAAAGAGAAGCCATTTATCTTCGGACAGTTTTTATGGACAGGCATCGATTACCTGGGTGAAGCCGGCCCCTGGCCATCGCGGGGCTCTTCTGCCGGCTTATTAAACCTCGCCGGAGACATAAAACCTAGAGGTTATTTCCGCAAATCATTATGGAGTGAAAAACCTATGGTATATGTTGGCTCCTACCAGCAATTTGACAACAGGAGAGCACGACGTGGAAACTGGTTATCTGCTGATGCGCCGCATGTATGGAACTACGATAAAGATGCGCCGGTAAAAGTTGTCTGCTATACTAACTGTGAAGAGGCTGAATTGCTGTTAAACGGAAAAATAATTGGCAAACGTCAACCCTATGACAAAGAAACCGGAATCATTGCATGGGATGTAAATTATACACCGGGTGAATTGAAAGTAGTTGCCTTCAATGACGGAAAGGAAGTAGTAAGCGACAATATTTTTACAAATACCATGCCTGCCCATTTGAAAGCCGAAGTGCTGGAAACAAAAGACAATGAGTTGGTACGACAGGTAATTGTAACGGTTTTGGATGAAAATGGGAATCATGTAGTTTTGGCCGACAATGAAGTAACGTGCCGTATAACCGGAGGAAGTTTAATGGGAATGGAAAGTGCTTCCCGCAATGCTTCGGAAAATTATCATGACAACAAACAGCGCTGTGTCAATGGCCGAATGGTGATTTATCTAAAAAAAGACTCGACTCAGACTCCGATGTCGGTAAAACTTTCATCACCATTAATTGAATCAATTAGTTTAGAAATAAACTAAGTATCTGTAAACCAATACGAATTAAAAAAGGAGAGTCATACTGGCTCTCCTTTTTGTGCCCAGAACAAGACTCGAACTTGCACGGGAAAATTCTCCCACAAGGCCCTCAACCTTGCGTGTCTACCAATTCCACCACCTGGGCGTATCTTGTTTCATTTTAAACTCTTAATGCTGTTTGCCAACACTTTGGCACATTAATTTTTTGTTTTCAAAAAACGTGAGTGCAAAACTATAAAATTTCTTTAAACTGGAAATAGTTTTAGAATAATTTGTTAGGGTTATCTTTCGTATTCTTCTTCATATCGGATTTCCACAATTATTCCGTCTCTTACCGTAAAATAGTAGCGCTCGGTTTTATTTACTTTCGGTGTGACAATTTCATCGAGAGTAAGTTTTCCCTGACTGATTTCTGTACTCTCCAGCTCTTTTAACTTTTCAAAAACATAAACAGTTGCATTTTCCTGTTCCAACACTGTTTTGGGCTCGCCAAAGGTCTCTTTAAGTAAAGCTACAGGCTTACCTTTGTACTCCCTCTGCAATTGTTTTTTTGTACCACATGAAAAAAAGGCAAAAAACAGCAAACCAAATAGTATAACACGAAACTTCATCCAAATAAATTTTGCCGAAAAATAATCAGAATATTTAATAAAGCTCACGATTTAAAAGTATTTAACGATTTGCTTGTTGAAAACTAATCGTTTTAAGAAGAAAAATTATAATTATGCCCCTCCAATTATTTTCTATCTTTGCAGCGTGTTATAAAACATGTTCCATATCAAAATTAGTGCTGCAAAATGATTCAATTTTTCAAAACCCAAAGTAACAGTATCATCGCTGTCAGCTCCAAACAGACTTTAAGTCAGGAAAATATAGAAAAACTAATTTGGCTTTTTTCAGAAGCTGAGTATCAACTCGAAACAGAACTCTTTGGATGGTTTGTTGGGCCACGCAAAGAAATGCTTACTCCGTGGAGTACCAATGCAGTAGAAATTACTCAGAATATGGGCATTGATGACATTATCCGCATGGAAGAATTTTTTGAAGTTGAAAATCAGAATGCGGAATACGATCCGATGTTACAACGAATGTATCAAAACCTGACTCAGAAAATTTTTACAATAAACAAACAACCTGAGCCAATTGTCAACATTGAAGACATTGCAGCTTATAACGAACAGGAAGGATTAGCCTTGAGTGAAGACGAAATTGGCTATCTAAAATCTGTTTCGGAGCAAATGGAACGCCCGCTTACTGACAGCGAAGTTTATGGTTTTGCACAGGTAAACTCGGAACATTGCAGACACAAAATTTTTAACGGAACTTTTATCATCGATGGAAAAGAAATGGAATCTTCACTTTTTCAGATGATTAAAAAAACTTCGCAAAAAAATCCGAATAAAATTATTTCAGCTTATAAAGATAATTGTTCGTTTGTTCAAGGTCCGGTAGTAGAGCAATTTGCCCCGGCAACGCAGGATAAACCCGATTTCTTTGAAGTAAAAGATATTGAAACCGTTCTTTCATTAAAAGCTGAAACACATAATTTCCCCACAACCGTTGAACCTTTTAACGGAGCAGCAACCGGAACAGGTGGTGAGATTCGAGACAGAATTGGTGGTGGAAAAGGAAGCTTACCCATTGCCGGAACTGCGGTTTATATGACTTCTTATCCGAGAACAGAAGCACAACGCAGTTGGGAGCAGGCAACCGAAGAAAGAGACTGGTTGTACCAAACTCCCGAAGAAATTTTGATAAAGGCGTCAAACGGAGCCAGCGACTTTGGAAACAAATTTGGGCAGCCACTGATTAACGGTTCCTTGCTCACTTTTGAACATTTTGAAAACTTCAAAAAATACGGTTACGATAAAGTAATTATGCTGGCCGGAGGTATCGGTTTCGGAAATAAAAAAGACAGCCTGAAAGACGATCCGGGTGTTGGCGACAAAGTAGTTTTACTAGGTGGTGACAATTACCGAATCGGAATGGGCGGAGGCGCAGTTTCTTCTGTAGCAACCGGAGAATTTGCCAACGCTATTGAATTAAATGCTGTTCAGCGTGCCAATCCTGAAATGCAAAAGCGTGTGTACAACGCTATCCGTGCCTTGAGTGAGGCAGACGAAAATCCCGTCATCTCCATCCACGACCACGGTGCAGGCGGACATTTAAACTGTCTTTCTGAATTGGTGGAAACTACCGGTGGAAAAATTGACACGGCCAAACTTCCGGTTGGCGACCCTACCCTTTCTCAAAAAGAAATCATCGGGAATGAATCGCAGGAACGCATGGGGCTTGTGATGAAACCGAAAAGTGTGGAGTTACTCAAAAAAATTGCTGAACGCGAACGGGCTCCGATTTATGAAATTGGCGAAACTACCGGCGATATGCAGTTTACTTTTGAAAACTCAAAAACAGGCGAAAAACCTATTGACTGGCAATTAGGTTACATGTTTGGAAATCCGCCCAAAACGGTTTTGGAAGATACAACTGTAATTCCCGATTTTGAAGAATTAGAATACGATAACGAAGAAATAAATACGCTGGTTGAAAGCGTAATTCAACTGGAATCAGTAGCTTGTAAAGACTGGTTAACCAACAAAGTTGACCGCTCGGTAACCGGACGAATTGCCAAACAGCAATGTGCCGGAGAATTACAACTTCCTTTGAACAACCTGGGGGTAATCACGCTGGATTACCAGGGAAAAGCCGGAAGTGCAACTTCATTGGGGCATGCGCCGGTTGCAGGTTTGGTTGATGCAGTGAAAGGCTCGGTTCTTTCCATTGCTGAAGCGCTGACCAACATTATCTGGGCGCCAATGCCGGATAAAATCCGCAGCATTTCATTAAGTGCCAACTGGATGTGGCCGGCAAAAAATCCGGGGGAAAACGCCCGAATTTACAACGCTGTTCAGGCAGCCAGTGATTTTGCCTGTGCTTTGGGAGTAAATATCCCAACCGGAAAAGACTCCATGTCGATGACTCAGAAATACAAAGACGATGTGGTTTACGCGCCGGGAACCGTTATAATTTCAGCGTCGGGTGAAGTTACCGATGTTCGTAAAGTTGTTGAGCCGGTTTTGATAAATGACGAATCAAAAGAAATTTTATTCATCGACTTTTCGTTTGCAGAACGTGCACTCGGAGGAAGTGCCTTTGCACAGTCAATAAATAAATTGGGAAAAACAGCTCCGGCAGTAAAAAGCCCAGAAAAATTTGTTGCCGCTTTTAATACGGTTCAGGATCTGATTGAAGCGAACTTAATTTTAGCAGGCCACGACATTGGCTCCGGTGGTTTGATTACCACTTTGCTTGAAATGTGTTTTAGCAACAAAAAAGGCGGAATGAAAATCGATCTTTCAGGAATTGGAGAAAAAGATTTGGCAAAAGTCCTGTTTAGCGAAAATCCGGGAATCGTAATTCAATGTTCCGATGCTGAAAAAGTAAAAGCTGAACTTTCAGAAAACGGTGTTGAATTTGTTTCACTTGGGTTCCCTGCTCCTTACCGAAAAGTAAGAGTAAAGAATGGGGAAAAAGAAGTTGATTTTGACATTGATTCGTTGCGTGATTTGTGGTTTAAAACATCCTATTTGCTCGACCGCAAACAAATGCAAAAAGATTTGGCGCTGGAACGTTTTAAAAACTATAAAAATTTCAACTTAGAATACGATTTTAAAGATTTTACCGGAAAAGCTGCTGATTTGGGAATCGATGTAAAACGCCGAAAACCATCAGGAATAAAAGCAGCAATTATCCGTGAAAAAGGAGTAAACGGCGACCGTGAAATGGCGTATGCAATGTATCTGGCCGGCTTGGATGTGAAAGACGTTCACATGACCGACCTTATTGCAGGACGTGAAACGCTGGAAGACATCAAGATGATTGTTTTTGTTGGCGGGTTCTCGAATTCTGATGTTTTAGGTTCTGCCAAAGGATGGGCCGGAGCTTTCAAATACAACGAAAAAGCACGAATTGCGCTGGAAAAATTCTATCGCCGAGACGATACATTAAGTTTGGGTGTTTGTAACGGTTGCCAGGTGATGGTTGAACTCGGGCTGATTTACCCGGAACACAGCATTCAGCCAAAAATGTTGCACAACGAATCGCATAAATTTGAGTCGGCATTCCTGAATGTAGATATTCAGGAAAATGATTCGGTAATGTTAAAAAATATGGCTGGTATGAAACTGGGAATTTGGGTAGCTCACGGCGAAGGAAAATTCTACTTGCCATTTAACGAGCAACAATACAATATTCCGGTAAAATACAGTCGCGATGCATATCCTGCAAATCCGAATGGTTCGCATTATGCAGCAGCCTCACTTTGTTCCGACGATGGTCGCCACCTGGTAATGATGCCTCACCTGGAAAGAGCATTTACTCCGTGGCTGTGGGCAAATTATCCGGCAGACAGGAAAAACGATGAAGTGGCTCCGTGGATTCAGGCTTTTGTATATGCCAAAAACTGGATTGCTGAAAAAACTAAATAATTTTAAATTATTTCATAACCAATCAAAAGAGCCGTTCTTTTAGGACGGTTCTTTTTTTTATGGGAAATATAAACTCACTAATAACTAAAAATCTTCCATTCACCGAATTTTCGTCTGTTCCGAAATGAATCATCTATAATTTTGGTTAAAAACAATCAGCTAACAAAAAAAATGATTCAGAAAATTACAATTGTCGATGGAAATCCCGATTCGGGTAAAAATCCACTAAATAGCTTCATCGAAGAACTCACTTTAGCATTAAAGGCCGGCAATTCTCATGTGGACATCTTTCATCTTTCCGAAAAAAACATCAAACAATGCATTGGGTGTTGGGACTGCTGGTGGAAAACTCCGGGAGTTTGTCGTTTTAACGATGATGCACCGGAGACGCTAAAATCAATAATAAACAGTGATTTAGTCATCTACTCCTCTCCCATGATTATGGGAATGTATTCTGCAATTCTAAAGAAATTTCACGACAGAACAATTCCGCTGGTTCACCCATACATAAAAATTGTTGAAGGTGAATACCATCATAAAAAGCGATACCCAAACTATCCTAAAATGGGAGTTCTGGTTGAGCCAAACGATTCCAGTAAAGAGGAACTTGAACTTGTCGAAAAAATCTTTAGCCGGATTAAACTAAACTTTCATTCCGAAGTAAAATTCTTTTATTCCATTAATTCCATCAATCCAAAACAACTTAGCCATGAAATCAGCCATCTTTAACGGGTCTCCACGAGGGAACAATTCAAATACAAAAATTCTACTCACCCACTTTCAAAAAGGTTTGGAGCGTGCTGGCGGCAGCGTAACTTCAATCGATTACCTTATTCAGGAAAAACATTTAGAAGAGCAAGTAAAACATTTCAAGGAAGCTGAAACAATCTTTCTGGCTTTTCCGCTTTATGTTGATTCTATGCCGGGAATGGTAAAACAATTTATTGAAACTATTGGGAATTTTGATGGTTCAGGAAAGAAAATACTTTTCCTTGTTCAATCAGGTTTTCCTGAAGCTGTGCATTCAATGGAAGTAAAAGATTATTTGCTTTTGCTCTCAAAAAGATGGAAAATGGAATGTTTGGGTGTAATTGTAAAACCCGGTGTGGAAGGAATTAAAATTATGCCTGAAATGATGACCAGAAAGCTATTTAAGAAAATGGAATTTCTGGGAAACGAATTTGTTACGAAAGGAAAACTCGATGAAAAGGATTTATCAAAACTCTCGGGGCCTTATAAATTTTCAAAATTCAGGCTCGGTGTTTTTGGACTGATGCAAAAAACAGGAATTTCCAATTTTTACTGGGATAAAAATCTGAAAAAAAATAATGCTTTTGAAAAGCGGTTTGATGCGCCGTATGCAAATTAAAATTGCTCATTGGGTGACTGTGAGTCTACCCAATGAGTATTAATTTTCTATTGAACTATCATCTTTTTTGCGAGTTCAGCAGCAGCCTCCGCGCCTCTTAACTCTTCTACAATTTTAAGTGCAAATTGAATCGCAACACCGGCTCCTTTTCCTGTAGTAATATTTCCGTCCACTACGGTTGGCTGTTCAGTAATTAAAGCGCCCTCCAAATTCTCTTCAAAACCGGGGTAACAGGTTGCATTTTTACCTTCTAAAATCCCAGACAAACCAAAAACAAGCGGTGCTGCGCAAATGGCGCCCAGATGTTTGCCATTCTTATTAAACTCTAAAATCTGCTTTTTTAGTCCGGAGTGATTATTCAGGTTTTTCGCCCCCGGCATCCCGCCTGGAAGAACAATCATATCGATTGAATCAAAGTTTACGTTTTCAAAAAGTTCATCAGCAACTACCGGAATTTCGTGTGAGCCGGTAACTGTTAAATTTCCGGTTACAGAAACCGTGATAACCTTAAAATCTGCACGCCTTAATACATCGATAATACTTATCGCTTCAATCTCTTCAAATCCTTCAGCTAAGTGCACAGCAATACTTTCCATAAAATTTACTTTTCGCCCAAAATAAAAAAAAGATCTCCAGAAACTGAAGACCTTTTTTTGATTAATACATTTTAATATCAATTATCTGAATACTCATTCAACGATTTTTCCAATTTTTTACGCGTAAAGAAAATTCTGCTTTTTACTGTCCCCAGCGGTAAATCAAGCTTTTCAGCAATCTCTTTATATTTATAACCATCCAGAAACATTGTAAATGGAATTTTATACTCATCTTCCAGCGCGTTAATATTTTTATGAATTTCTTTTGTACTGTAAAAAGAGTCCGGTGCCGGATAAACTTTATCTTTTGAAAACATCAGATGAAAGTCGTTATTTGAACCATCAAACGTATTTTTTGTTTTTACGTTTCTACGATAGTCGTTAATAAACGTATTTTTCATAATGGTGTAAATCCAGGCTTTAAAATTCGTGTTTTGCGTAAATTTGTCACGATAGGTTAAAGCTTTCAGAAAGGTCTCCTGAAGAAGGTCATCAGCTCTTTCTGAATCAGAAGTTAAACTTAGTGCATAGTAATGCAATTTGTCTCTTAAACCGAGAAGCGCGTTATTAAATTGAATCTGAGTCATGGCGTGTTATTTTTAATTTGTCTAAACAAATTTAAGAAGCACAAAGCAGAATTAAAAGATTTTGAACTCTTTTAGTGGTTGATTTTATCTATATCATATAAAGAATATTTATTCTATTGTGAACAAAGTCTAAATGCGTTTAGCAACGACATTGCAATATTCTATGTTTAAGCTTATTACAAAAACACAAAACAAAAATCATTTGATTTAAAAGTTCTATAGGAATAAAAAATCTATAGAAAAAATAAAAAAACACCTGCGATTTTTTGAAAAATCTGGTTTTTTGTTCAAAAACAGATTATAACATTATCCGAAAACCAAGCCCCAAAGAAACTCCTTTTCTGTTTGCAAAAGTACGCACATAATTAAAGTTCTCGCTTATAACTTCTCTTTCTCCGTCAAGTAAGACAGTATTGATGAGAAAGTCATTCTTAAAGGTGCCAATCACCTGAAGATTGTGAGTAATATTTACTCCTAAACGCAATCCAGCTTCCACATAATTGGTGGAAATAATATTATCAGAACCACTATATGTTGCGGATTCAAATCCATATCCTACAAACGGACTCCAGTGCATAAACCGGACAGGATAAAAATCCTTACTCAGTCCAATTACTCCTCGCAAAAATTCAAAGTCCCTGTTTTGATCATCTATTTTATACGTACCATTATTAAATCCAGCCTCCAGATAAATTTTAAAAGAACTTAACCCTTGAGCACGCTTCCCCGGTTGAATTGTTCCATCGAAAAGTTTTGAAAAGTAATATTCTATCCTTGCTGAAGTATTCACTGGCCCGTAAAAACTGCGATCAAAACCAATATTTATTCCCAGATCTTTTTTTCTTTCGAGATACATCCCAGACGAAGTAATCTTTTTCCCTCCTATTTGGTAAAACTCCGACAAATCACCAACTCCCTCTCTACCTGGCCTGTTATCAACAACTTTCACCGATTTTACAACTCCAATCTTTTCTTTCTCTACTTTCCCCAATTCATTAATCTGGTTAGTAAAAACAGAATACCGGCTATCAAATTTAAGTTCTTCGTTCATTCCCATTGAAGCAGCAACAGGCTTTGTTGACTGAATTCTGTTGTATTTATAAAAATGATCCTCTCTTTCAATATTCAACAAAGCTTTATTCACAGCAAGATTAACCAACTGGCCTAATAATCGCCTTGACAATTCAGGATCCAGCTCAGAAGATTCATTTTCAGGATCAGTATGAAGCGTTGACGCAACCTGGTCTGATTTTGCCTTTATCAATACAAAAGGAAAGTCAACTGTTACGAACTCCTGTTTCTTATTCAGATTTTGCTTCGTTTCTTCCGTTATCAAATAATTATTTAGAAAATGGGAGGCTACGAAATTGTTGAAGTCGAGCTTCATCAAATAATAGTTAAATCCGGAAATAAAGCCCTCCAAAATTCTATATTCATCTTCTATATCATTTTGATCATAGTATTCATCCATGGATTGAATATCTTTAAAGTCGACCAAGATAATATAGGACTTGTTCACCACATCAAACCCGCTTATATCATCTGCTCCAACTCTTTTCTTATCGGTTTGCTGCAGTAATGACACAACTTCATGAATATCTATATGTTTTTTTTCCTGTATCGATTTAATATCAAAAGTACCATCCGCTCGCCGGGCAAACCAAAATGACAAAATTTGCTGCCCAAGCTTATTATTATTGAGTAACAAATTTAAATCTTCCTCTGAAAACAGTTTCGACTCTATATTTCCTAAAATGTTTTCATCAAGAGGCTTAAGCACATTATTTGAGATTTCAATATTTAAATAATCCCCTGAGGGCGATATTTTCTCCTCAAACTGTTTTTCCACCTCCCTGTTATTTGTTAAACCTATAATTACAAGTCCTTTGTTTTTTGAATTCTCATTGTTACTATTTCTCTGAATATTCTGTGCATTTAACAAAAACGAGCACAAAATTAAATTTATAAGGAGTAAGTAAAATTTCATTTAAAAATTATTAATTATACACCAAAGACCAAAAAGCATCAGATTTACCTATCCGGGCTAAAGGTTAAATAACAAAGACAAAATAGGAATGTTGCTTAAATCGTACATCTAAATTTTGTCCTCATCTATTCAGACACAAATATAAACAATAAGTATTGAAAGCATTTATGATATTGTTCCGCTAATTCTATTTAATCATACCATTAAAAATGTTGCGACCACAAATCTTCATTCACGTTGTTCTGAACCGAATAGTATATTTGCAGACTTGAAATATTAATTATGTATAAAGCAAAGATTAATTTACATGCGCATTGTATTTTAACTTTCAGAAAATGGGAAAGAAAAAATTATTCGGCGTTTCAAACGATGCACCGGGTGGTTAAAATTTCAGTTTTAGCTGTTATTTATTTTCTTTCCACACCGTCTCTTTCCGTAGCAACGGAACAAGACACAACTGAAGTTAAAATGCAATACGACCTTGATGAGATCGAGGTCAGTGCGCAAAGATCGCCTGCCGTGTATTCGCAGGTGGCACGGATTATTTCCGTGATTGAGAGCGATGAAATTGAGTATGCCCCGGTACAAAACGTTCAGGATCTCCTGGAATATATCGCCGGAGTTGATGTAAGACAGAGAGGCTCTGAGGGAGTACAGGCGGATATAAGCATTCGCGGAGGTACTTTCGACCAAATGTTAATCCTTCTGAACGGCGTCAACATCACCGACCCGCAAACCGGACATCACAACTTAAATCTTCCTGTTAGTTTAAATCAAATTGAGCATATTGAAATTCTGGAAGGACCAGCTGCAAGAGTTTATGGTCCAAATGCTTTTTCGGGCGCAATTAATATTGTTACCAAAATGCCCGATTCGAATTTGGTTTCAGCAGGTGCAACCTACGGAAGCTTTTCGTATTCCGATTTTAACATTTCGGGTTCAGTTGCCACAGGAAAATTAAGGCACAGTATTTCTGTCAACCGAAAAAGCTCGGATGGGTACATTCAGAACACTGATTTTAAAACCAGTAGCGTATTTTACAGCAATCAATTGAAAACAAAAAGCGGAACATTTTCACTTCAATTGGGCAATTCAGAAAAAGGATTTGGGGCAAATAGTTTTTATACTCCCCAATACCCAAACCAATACGAAGCAACAAAAACACTTTTTTCATCAGCAAAGTGGGAATCAAAGTCAAAACTGCATTTGACTCCCGTTGTTTACTACCGCAGACATAAAGACAGGTTTGAACTTTTTCGGGATAATCCGGTCAGTTGGTATACAACCCACAATTACCACTTAACTAACGTTTATGGAGCAAACCTGAACTCTTGGATTCAATCAGATTTGGGAAAAACGGCTTTGGGCTTTGAATTCCGCTCAGAAAATATTCTAAGTAATGTTCTGGGTGAAGAAATGAAAGACCACAAAAAGGTACCCGGAGAAGATGCTGAATTTACAAAATCAAAATCAAGAAATACATGGTCGGCTTTTTTTGAACATGCTTTTTATATTAAAAATTGGACATTTACCGGTGGTGTAATGACAAATCATATCTCGGAAAGCAAGCTCGGGTGGAACGTTTTTCCAGGTGTGGAAATCAGTTATAATTTTACTGACAAACTAAAAGCATTCTCGTCTTTTAACACTTCGTTAAGGATGCCTACTTTTACTGATTTGTATTATGAGGGGCCAAGCAATGTCGGAAATCCGGATTTAAAACCGGAGAAATCTGCGACAATAGAAGGAGGACTAAAATTTAATACAGTATTTATTCAGGGGCATGCCGTTTTATTTTACAGAGAAGGAAAAAATATTATCGATTGGGTTAAAAACAGCAGCGACGACGTTTGGCAACCGCAAAACCTCACCCAAATCAACAGTTTGGGGTCAGAATTTCAACTCCGGTTTAATCTTCAAAAACAACTGGGAAATCCTTTTCCTGAACAATTAGAGATAAATTATTTCATAAACAACCTTACAAAAGAAAACCAGGAACTCATTTCAAACTATGTTTTGGATAATTTAAAACACAAACTGGTAATCGGACTAAACCAGAAAATTATGCACAGAATATCACTAAATATGAAACTTATATACCAAGACCGAGAAGGAACTTTTACAGGTTTTGACAACAATGATTGGGCAAACGAAATTGATTATTCTCCTTTTTGGTTACTCGACGGAAAAATTGCGTATACATTAAAAAATCTGTCTCTTTTTATTTCGGCATCCAATATTTTCAACAACAATTATTACGATATTGGTAACGTTATTCAGCCAGGACGATGGATAAAAACAGGTGTTTCGTATAAAATAAATTTTAATTAGAAAATGAATTTTCAATGGAGATTCAAAAATTGTATATTCGCCAAAAAAATAAGTCATGTTAAAAGGATTATTAGCAATTTCAGGTCAGTCAGGACTTTTTAAGATGGTCGCCGAGTCGAAAAATAGTATAATCGTTGAATCACTGGACACAAAAAAAAGAATTCCGGTATATTCAACCTCTAAGGTTTCAGCTTTAGAAGATATTGCTATTTATACCGAATCGGGAGATATACCGTTAAAAGATGTTTTCAAATCGATTGCTGAAAAAGAGGAAGGAGGAGAAGCTTTAAGTCCGAAATCATCCGGAAACGAGTTGAAAAATTATTTTGAAAAAATTCTTCCTGATTTTGATAAGGAGCGTGTTTATGTTTCTGACATAAAAAAAGTACTTCTTTGGTATAATATTCTGAAGGAAAAGGAATTACTAAATTTCTCCGAAGAAGAAGAAAATGCCTCAAAAGATGAGGAAATAAAATCCGATTCAGAATAGTTTATAATTATTCAATGATTTAGAATCGTTATACAATTTATTTTTCTCCAAAAGAATCTCAAAAAGTTTGACAGTGGCAAGTGCATCGCCGGCTGCGCGGTGCCTGCCATTTATTTCAATGCCCAAATCAGCACACAACTTACCCAGTGAGTATGACTCGTGTCCAGGAAGCAATTTTCTGGCCAGTTGCACCGTACACATCGTTTTATTGTTATAAAAATATCCCAGCCTATTGTATTCTTCCTTTACAAACTTATAGTCAAAACTCACGTTGTGCGCAACAAAAATTCTCCCCGCTGTCATTTCCGCAACTTTCTTTGCCACCTCATAAAATTTGGGAGCATTTTTAACCATTTCATTACTGATACCTGTTAAATTTGTGATAAAGTAAGGGATATCCATTTCCGGGTGAATCAACGTTGAATACGAATCGGTAATCTCAATTCCATTGTGCTGAAAAATAGCAATCTCAGTAATTTTACCGTTTTGATAACTGTTTCCTGTTGTTTCTATATCAATTATTGCAAACAAAATAATGATTATTTAATCTATCGAATTGATTAAAATTTATAAATTTGTAAAAAGAACCATAAAATTAAACATAAACATTAAATACACTGTTTAGAATATCAAAATTAATTCCTAAATTGGTTATGCGACGTGGAAATACATTAACAAAAAATACTACTATGAAAAAATTTACCTTACTTTTTTTAGTTCTATCCTTTATTATTGGTGCTGCATTTGCCCAGAATTCAGATAACAAATGGGCAATTGGATTAGGGCCCGGATTGTATCAAAACCTCGAAAAAAATGAACTTGGATTTTTAGGTGAGTTTTATGTCAGCCGTTATTTAAGTCCGTCATTTGATCTTATGTTGAAATACGAAATGGGGTTTAACGACGACGGTATTGACTTTGGAAATCCTTTGCTGAATTTGAGGTTTAAATTTTATAATGGCTCTATTCTTTCAGAAAACGCCAGTGTACAACCTTATTTATTTGCTGGCCCTGGTTATATGTGGGATAACCTGAAAGACGGAGTGAACTTTAATGCAGGTGTGGGTTCTAAATTCCCTATAAGCGATAATACTTCTTTGTATTTGGAAGCTGCTTACATTAAAGGCATAGATGGAACAAGACATATCAACAATGTTTTGACCGATGTTGTTGATGACCATATTAAAGTTTCAGGAATTATTGAATTTGCATTAGGAAAAGCTAAAGATTCTGATGGTGACGGAGTCCCGGACAGAAAAGACGAATGTCCGGATACACCTCCGGGAGTACAGGTTGACGAAAAAGGTTGTCCGCTGGATCGCGACGGTGATGGAGTTCCGGATTACAAAGATGATTGTCCGGACGAACCGGGAAGCCCACAACTAAACGGATGTCCTGACAGAGACGGTGATGGAATTGCCGATAAAGATGACGACTGTCCAGATGTTCCTGGCTTGGCTAAATTCAACGGATGTCCCGATACTGACGAAGACGGTGTTCCTGATCCAAAAGACAAATGCCCGGATACGCCAAAAGGTTGCCCGGTTGATGAAAACGGATGCCCGCTGGATTCTGATGGAGACGGTGTTATTGATTGCCAGGACAGATGTCCTACCGAACCTGGTTCTGTTGATAATGACGGATGTCCGGATTGGGAAACAATTCAGATACCAAATATTCTTTTCGACTTTGATAAATCTACACTCAGATCAGAAGGGAAGGAAGAGTTGGATAAACTGGTCGATAAACTGCAGTCAAGCAAAGAATATGAAATAGAAGTTGGCGGACATACCGATAGTACCGGTCCGGAAAGATACAATATGGGACTTTCTGAAAAACGTGCTCAGGCGGTTGTGAAATACCTACTCACAAAAGGCATAAACAATGCTTATGTAAGTTCAAACTACTACGGAGAAAGCAAACCGGAAGTAGAAAATAATTCACGTGCGAACCGTCAGCTAAATCGTAGAGTTGAATTCGAAACATTAAAAATCAGAAAATAATTATTGATTTATAATATTTGTAAAAGCCCTGTCGTTTGACAGGGCTTTTTTTTGATTTCTTAATTTCACACGCCCTAAAATATTATCTTTGTCGCTCTTAAAATACTTTCAAAATGAATATCGATAAAATAATTCTTGATGCTGTAAAAAAGGCTTTAAATGAGTTATATAAACTGGAAGCCAATGAAAATCAGATTCAGTTGCAAAATACACGAAAAGACTTTGAGGGAGACGTAACACTTGTTGTTTTTCCTTTTTTACGCTTTTCAAAAAAAACACCTGAAGCAACAGCAGAAGAAATTGGAAATCATCTTTTAAAATCGGTTGATGTTATTGAAAACTATAATGTTATAAAAGGATTTCTAAATCTGGTTATCGATAAAACGTTTTGGTTAACAGTTTTACAGGAAGCTTATTCTCAGGAAAAATATGGAATAAAATTATCTGAAGAGAATTCTGAATTGGCGATGATTGAGTATTCCTCTCCCAACACAAACAAACCCTTGCATTTGGGACATATCAGAAACAACTTGTTGGGTTTTTCAATCTCAGAAATATTAAAGGCCAACGGAAAAAAAGTTGTAAAAACCAACATTGTTAACGACCGTGGCATTCATATTTGCAAATCGATGTATGCCTGGCAAATGTGGGGAAATGGAAAAACCCCGGAAAATTCAGGAATGAAAGGCGATCACCTTGTGGGCGAATTTTATGTTGAATTTGACAAACATTACAAGGCAGAAATAGCCGAACTGGTTCAAAAAGGGATATCAAAAGAGGAGGCCGAAAACCAGGCTCCTTCCATTTTAGGGGCCCGTGAACTTTTAAGGAAATGGGAAGCCAAAGATGAGGAAACTGTTCAACTTTGGAAAACCATGAATGAGTGGGTCTATGAAGGTTTTGATATTACTTACAAAAAGCTTGGTGTAGATTTCGACAAAATCTATTATGAATCAGAAACCTATCTGGTGGGAAAAGAGGAAGTCCTCAGAGGATTAGATGAAGGAATATTTTACAGGAAAGACGACAACTCGGTTTGGGCTGATTTAACAAAAGAAGGACTTGATCAAAAAATATTGCTGAGGAGCGATGGTACTTCGGTTTATATGACACAGGATATTGGTACCGCAAAAATGCGTTTTGCTGATTTCGCTATTGATAAAATGGTTTATGTTGTTGGGAACGAACAAAATTACCACTTTCAGGTTTTGGCTCATTTGCTTGATAAATTGGGGTTTGAATGGGGCAAAGATTTATATCATTTTTCATACGGTATGGTAGAACTTCCATCAGGAAAAATGAAATCGAGGGAAGGAACAGTGGTTGATGCTGACGATTTAGTGGAGGAAATGGTAAATGTTGCCAGAAATATGTCAAAGGAGCTTGGTAAACTTGATTCCCTGTCAGCTCAGGAGGCAGAAAAAACTTACCGGATGATTGCAATGGGGGCGCTTAAATATTTTATATTAAAAGTAGATCCAAAGAAAAACATGTTATTCAATCCCGAAGAATCCATCGATTTTAATGGAAATACCGGTCCATTTATTCAATATACTTTTGCGCGTATTCAATCGGTACTAAGAAAAGCCGCTGACAATACTATTACAATAGATAAAACGATTCAATCAGGTTCGCTTTCAGATAAGGAAAAAGATATCCTGAAAAGGATTTCGCTATTCCCGGGGACTGTTAAAGAAGCAGGTAGTAATTACAGTCCGGCAGTAATTGCAAACTACTGCTACGAACTGGTAAAAGAGTATAACCAGTTTTATCATGATCATTCTATACTTTCAGAACCCGATATGGATAAAAGAAATTTCCGTTTGATATTATCAGCCACCGTTGGTAATGTTATAAAATCAGGAATGAATATGCTTGGCATAGAAATGCCTGAAAGAATGTAAAAAGAAAAGGAGGCGGGGTATGCCTCCTTCTGTACTTTCTTTTCTTGTGTAATCGAAGATTACGATCATGATTTGATTTAACGATTTAAGGGAACCAGCGTCCTTCCATTATTATATTCGGCAAAATCCCAAAAGGTAACCCCTAAATCAACAGAAAAATGCTTAAATCCAAACAATTAAAAAGGAATTTAAATAGAAAAATGGGATAATATATACATTAAAAAACAAAAATTATTTTTGCTTCAAAAAGAATAAAAACTCAGAAAATAAACCCATTAATAACTACCAAACAAGGAATTACAACGAAAAATGATTATTTCACACATAAAAATTCCCCAACTACTACCTGAACGTATGTACATATTAAATTGTATTGGTTCGATAAAAAAAAACTTCGAAAATTTTATTTGCAGAATATCTCAATGTAGGTCTAATTTCTTTATAAATCTACCGAGCATTTTCTTCTTTTGGATTCTGTTTTAAGCCGGAAATCTGACACTGCGATAAAACTGTTTCCATTGTATCGAATAAACGAAGTAAAGCGTTAGGAAAATACCTCTAAATTAAAGTAGTCTTAGGCTGTTTCGTAAACACTTCTCCCCTTCGAACAACTCTCCGGGGAAAAGTGTTTCAACTTGTCCTTATTTATGTAGCCTAACAAAATCTTTATGCGGTCATTTCCCTTGCTATTTTTTCAGCAACCCTTTTTTGCAACATTCAATATAGTCATCGATTTAGCAATCGTCCAGATATCCTTTCCGGCAGAGCTTGCAGTGCTCAAAGAGATGGAAGAAATAAAAAAGTAGCCAGTATTATCTGGCTAAAATGTTTTAGTTTATTAATTGCATTTCTGCGTCACCAGAAATGTAAAAATCTTGAGCGGAGAATATGTTGATGTTTTTCGCTTTCTTTTTTATCGGGTTCAAGATTATAATTTAAATTTCAGGAAAATATTGATTTTAACTATTTTCGAAGGATTAAAACTAAACCAATGAAAAACCGAAAACCACTTTCTTCTAATACAACGAATGCTACAAGGAAAATACAAACAACGAGTCGTCCTGTTTTTAAATCTGAAAATGCTTAATCAAATGAAACCAAAACTAAACTTCAGTTCTCTGATTTTTCTTTTCTGTGGAATAGCTTTCTCTTGCACATCAACAAAAGAGGAAGGAACTAAAATTGACCGATTTGCGCTGGTAAACCGGCACAATATTCAAATCAATAGTTTTGATTCTCTTTCGTCGCTTTCGGTGGGAAACGGAAAGTTTGCTTTTACCGTTGATGCCACCGGCTTGCAAACTTTTCCTGAAATTTATAAAAACGGTGTTTGCCTTGGGACAATGTCGGAATGGGGCTGGCACAGTTTTCCTAATGCAGAAAGCTATAAACTGGAAGAATCATATAAGGATTTTGATGTTGAAGGAAGAAAGGTTCCATATGCAATTCAATGGAATGAACCCGAAAGAAAAAAGGAAGCAGCTAACTACTGCAGAGTAAACCCCCACCGTTTGCATCTGGGAATTGTTGGTCTGGAACTTTTACATACAGACAAAACACCTGTAAATCCGGAAGAAATAGAAAGTATCGACCAACAATTGAATTTATGGAAGGGACTGATTACAAGTTCTTTCGACATTTCAGAACAAAAAGTAAATATTGAAACGATTTGTCATCCCGAAAAAGATTTAGTAGGAATTCATATTAAGTCAGAAATCATAAAAAACAATCAGCTTGGCATAAAACTCCGTTTTCCTTATCCAACGGGGAATCATGCTGACGATGCCTGTGATTGGGAAAGCCCGGAGAAACACACTTCCGAAATTGTTAACCAAAATCCCAACGATGTTACGTTCAAACATACAATTGATACAACTGAATATTTTGCAAGGCTCACCTGGACCGGAAATGCGGAACTAAAATTGAAAGAGCCACACTACTTTGTTTTACAACCTGGGAATGGAAACACAGAATTATCAGTAGCAGTGGAGTTCAAAACTACAAACAATTTTAAGGAAACATCCGGTTTCGCGCATGCAAAAGAACTCTCAATTAAAATGTGGAAAAACTACTGGGAAAGAGGTGGTGCTGTTGATTTTTCAGCTACTGAAAATCCGCTGGCCAAAGAACTGGAACGCCGTGTTGTTCTTTCGCAGTACCTGGAGCGAATTCAATGTGCGGGAACACTACCGCCCCAGGAAACCGGATTAACTTACAACAGTTGGTTTGGCAAATTCCATATTGAGATGCATTGGTGGCATGCTGCACATTGGGCCTACTGGAATCGAACCGACCTTCTGTCCAAAAGTCTGGGATATTACACTGATATTTTCCAAAAAGCAAAAATCAAGGCCAAAATTCAAGGATACGATGGTGTCCGCTGGCCCAAAATGACCGATCCAAACGGGAGCGACAGCCCCTCAGGTGTCGGTGAATTTTTAATCTGGCAACAACCTCATATTATTTATTTTGCAGAATTATGTTACCGTCAGAATCCAACCGACACTACTTTAAAAAAATACGCTGATCTTGTTTTTGCAACTGCCGATTTTATGGCCGACTTTGCCCGTTTTGACGAAGAGAACAGCCGTTACATTTTAGGGCCGCCACTCATCCCTGCACAGGAAAGCCTGGAAAAGGAGAAAACCTGCAACCCTCCTTTTGAAGTGGCATACTGGCACTGGGGATTATCAGTTGCACAAAACTGGCTCAAAAGATTAAACATGCCAGCGAACCCGGAATGGCAGGCTGTTATTGACGGACTACCCGCATTTGCGCAAAAAGACAGACTGTACCTCGCTGCTGAAAGTGCTCCCGATTCATATGAAAACGAACATTACTATTCCGATCATCCAATGGTTTTGGGCGCTTTTGGAATTTTGCCTGCCACGGTAAAAATGGATACCGCTATCATGAAAAACACTTTCAACCACATTGAAAAAATATGGAACTGGGAAAGTACCTGGGGCTGGGACTACCCAATGGCAGCAATGTCAGCCACACGGTTGGGTGAACCAGACAAGGCCATTAGTCTCTTGTTAAAAGATGTACAAAAAAACAGTTACCTGGTAAACGGTCACAATTATCAAACATCGCGATTACGTATATATCTTCCGGGAAATGGAGGTTTATTAACCGCTGTTGCAATGATGTGTGCCGGTTTTGAAGGAAATACAAAAAATAATCCCGGATTTCCTCCTGACTGGAATGTAAAGTGGGAAAATCTGCAACCAGTATTCTAATTATGAAAAAAATAATTGTTCTTGGAGCAGGCCTTGTAGGAAGTGCCATTGCCATTGACCTCTCTAAAAATTATGATGTTACCAGTGTTGACTTACACGCTGACACTTTAAAAAAGTTTCAAAATCATCCTAAAATAAAAACGATTCAGGCAGATTTAAGTAGCTCTGAAAATCTAAAAAGAATCGTAAAAGACTTTGATTTGGTCGTTGGGGCTGTTCCTGGTTTTATGGGATATCCGGCAATGAAAACAGTGATTCAGTCGGGCAAAAATATGGTCGATATTTCTTTTATGGCGGAAGATTTTATACAACTCGACGGGCTCGCAAAGAAACATCAGGTAACGGTTGTCGCCGACTGTGGAGTGGCACCGGGGATGGGAAATATTATTTTGGGACATCACAATAAAAAAATGGGTGTAAAATCGTACGAATGTTTGGTTGGTGGTTTGCCCGTGGTTCGCGAGTGGCCCTACGAATACAAAGCTGTGTTCTCTCCCATCGATGTAATTGAAGAATACACTCGTCCTGCGCGTTTTATTCAAAATTATGAAATGGTAACCAAAGAAGCGCTTTCCGATCCAGAATTGATTCATTTCGAAGAAATTGGGACACTGGAGTCCTGGAATTCCGACGGGCTGCGTTCTTTGATGCAAACCATGAAAAATATTCCAAATATGATTGAAAAAACGCTGCGTTATCCGGGTTGTATTGAATATCTAAAAGTGCTGCGCGAATCCGGTTTTTTCTCATACGAGGAAATTGATATCGACGGAAAAAAAATTCGCCCCATAGATATTACAGCAAAACTACTGTTTCCAAAATGGCAATTAAAAGAAGGCGAAGAAGATTTTACCATAATGCGTATCGTTATTGAAGGAATCGAAAATGGCTCTCCTGCAAAATATATTTATCACCTTCTTGACAAATTTGACAGAGAAACACAAACCATATCAATGGCACGTACAACCGGCTATACATGTGCTGCTGTAGCCAATCTTATCCTCGATAATGGATTTTCAAAACCAGGAGTTAACCCTCCAGAATTTGTTGGAGAAGATGACGGTAATCTCACTTATATTTTAAAATATTTGGAAGAACGTGGAGTAATCTACCAAAAGGAATCAATAATTTGATTGAAAACAAGACGCAAAGAGTTTTATTCGTTCTCCTTTTTGTCCTCAAGGTTTGGCTGAAAATAGGGAAATCCTATTTCCATACTTTCATCATACAAAGAATTTAACACTGTTTCTGAAATAGAGTCCTGAACAATAATATAAAGAATCCTTTCTTCCCTGAATTTAACTTCGTACATAACTAACAGTAATCCACTTACAACTTTATTAAATTCAGCTAAGTCTAAATTATCTGAAGAAAGCAAGTGTAAGACCAACTCCAATTTTGTCTTAATTTCTTTGTGATACGATGTCATTACGGTAAGACAACCGCTTTTCGAAATATGTCTGCGAATTTCAGGAAAAAGAATACTCTCCTTAATTTCATAATAATTTCTGTACTTCGACAATTCGATGATAGCCGCGCTTAACGAAGTCCGGTTGTTTTCATTTTCAGGAAATTCGTTTAACTGCTTTAACAAAGGTTGAATAGCTCCCAATTTTTCATCCAGTATTCTATTATTTTCCAGCAAACACCCAAGATAAGTTTCCGATGACGGTGGTATGTAGGGATGATTTTCAATGGTCGGACGAAGAATAGCCATTAATCTATCAATTCCAGTTTTTATTTTTTCTATTGGAGTCTCCATGGAAACCAGTCTGTCAACGAGTGAAGAAACATCTGTCGGCGAACAATTTTCCAAAAGCTCCCGGTTTTCTGAAAACAACTTATCCTGGCTATCACCTTTTAAAAGAATTTCAAAAATTAACAAAAGGTGCTCAACTCGTTCTTCTATTGCAATCACAATTTTTGGTCTTTTAAATCTACTTCGTAGTAATCGAAGTTACAATATTATTGCAAATTCATCAGTAGAAGTACTTTTTTTAAAATTATTTAATCATTAGTACAAACGTTTAATATTAAAATTATATTTCAACTCAGATTTTGATTGTTTATTTAAAATCTCTAAAAATATTTCTACTTTAATCCTTTCAAAGGGAAAATCAAATGAAAAAATACGATTCAAATGAAAAAAACTGCTGCACTGTTTATTTTTTTAATGTATTCGTTATCTCTTTTTGCTCAGGGGGAAAAGAAAGCACTTACACACGATGATATTCTGAAGTGGGAACGAATTACCGAACAACACATTTCGAACGATGGCAAATATGTTGTTTATAAACAAGAGCCCTGGAAAGGCGATCCGACACTAAAAATTACAACGCCGGAAGGAGATGAAAAAGCATCCATAGAATGTGCTACCAACGCGCAAATCACTTCCGACTCCAAGTTTGTTGTATTTACGCTAAAACCTGCAGAAGATACCATCCGCACGCTTAAACTGAAAAAGACAAAAAAAGAAGATTTTCCCAAAGACGATCTTTTAATTTATAATCTGAAGAATAACCAAATCGATACCGTAAAAAACTACGAATCAGTTAAAGTTCCTGAAAAATGGGCTGGCTGGATTGCCTGGCAAACAGAAACGCCCAAAGACACCACAAAAAAAGAAAAGGGACCGAAAGGGAAAAAAGATGAAAAGGTTTTTCCGCTTTTTATAAAAAATCTGATTTCAAGTGAAGTTTCTGAATTTCCCGCAGTGAGCGACTATGTTTTTGCTGAAGAAAAGGAAATGCTCACGTTTATTTCTGAAGGAAAAGACAGCACTTTTGACGCAGGAATTTATTGTGTTGATTTAAAAACAAATCTGCCTCAAAAAGTATGGAGCGGCGAAGGAAAATTCAAACAACTGACAATCAGCAAGACAGGTGATAAAATTGCTTTTTTAGGTGATAGTTCCGAAGATAAAAAGGACGAAGCAAACTACAATTTGTATTTGTGGAACGGCGAAGAAACGGCTTCAGTAGTTCTCACCAACGAAAACGACGCTGTTCCTGAAAGCTGGGAAATCAGCGAAGACGGAGGACTTTCTTTTTCTGACTCGGGCGAACGTTTATTTTACGGAACCGCACCGAAAAAAGCGCCCAAAGACACCACGGTTTTGGAGGAAGAAATTCCGGTTTTGGATATTTGGACATGGAACGAAGAAGAACTGCAAACCGTTCAGTTGCACAACCGTAACCGCGATATGAAAAAAACATACCTTTCCGTTTTTAATATTCCGAAAGAAAAAGCGGTTCAACTTGAAACCAAAGCTTTTTCAGGAATACAGCAAACACAAAGTGGTGACGGCGATAAATTTATTGCCTGGTCGAATCATCCGTACGCCGTACAGAGCATGTGGGAAGGAAGTCCCGACCACAACGACTTTTATTTGGTTGATGTAAATACCGGCGATGCAAAAAAAATCGATACCAACGTACGTGCCAATCCACGTTTTTCGCCGGAAGGAAAATATGTTTATTGGTACAATGCAGTTGATACATCGTGGAATACCTTAAATATCAAAAGTGAAAAAGAATTCAAAATTACATCTCCGATTACAGTGCAGGTAGCTGATGAATTAAATGATGTGCCGAATCTGCCGCGTTCTTACGGAAATGCAGGCTGGTTAAAAGACGATGAGGCGATTTTAATTAATGACCGCTTTGATGTGTGGAAGGTGGATCCGGAAAACAAAACAGCTCCGGTAAAAATCACAAAAAATGGGAGGGAAAACAATATTGAATACCGTGTTATTGATTTTGAAAATCAAGGAAGATCTCGTTTCGGAGGAGGAGAAGAACAAGGAATTGATCCTAAAAAACCGATGTATTTAAGTGGTCACAATGAAGTTACACGTGAGGACGGGTACTATGTTTTGACCCTCAAAAAAGGCGAGCCTCAAAAATTAATTTCCGGAAAATATAGTTTGAACCGGCCTCACAAAGCAAAAGATGCAGACCAGGTTGTTTTCACCAAAGAAAACTTTGAAACTTACCCCAATTTAATTGCAACCGATTTATCATTCAAAGAAATAAAACATATAAGCGTTGCGGCACCACAACAAAAAGACTTCTTGTGGGGAACGGCGGAATTAGTAAGCTGGACATCGCTGGATGGACGAAAAATGGAAGGCACATTGCACAAACCGGAAAATTTCGATCCTTCAAAAAAATACCCGATGATTGTGAATTTCTACGAAAAGAGCTCGCAGGAATTGTACAGTTACCGGATGCCGGAAAATCACCGTTCCACCATCGATTACCACTACTACACCAGCAACGGATATTTGGTTTTTAATCCGGATGTATATTACAAAACCGGCTATCCGGGCGAAGATGCATTTAACTGCGTGATGCCCGGTGTTACCTCTTTAATTGAAAAAGGTTTTGTTGATGAAAAACACATTGGTGCGCAAGGGCATAGTTGGGGTGGCTACCAGGTGGCTTACCTTGCTACACGGACGAATTTATTCGCAGCCATTGAATCCGGAGCTCCGGTTGTGAATATGTTTTCGGCTTACGGAGGAATTCGTTGGGGGTCGGGTTTAAACCGTTCGTTCCAATATGAACATACGCAAAGTCGCATTGGAAAATCCATTTGGGACGCGCCACTGCGGTACCTCGAAAATTCGCCGCTGTTTACCATCGACAAAATAAATACACCAATCTTGATTATGCACAACGATGATGATGGCGCTGTGCCGTGGTATCAGGGAATTGAATTTTTTATAGGCTTGCGCCGATTACAAAAACCGGCGTGGTTGCTCAACTACAACGAAGCCGATCACTGGCCCTTAAAAGTGCGCGACAAAACAGATTTCCAAATTCGTCTGGCTCAGTTTTTTGACCACTACTTGAAAGGAGAACCAATGCCCCAATGGATGAAAGAAGGAATACCTGCGGTAGATAAAGGAACTGATCTGGGTTACGAACTTTCAGAATGATATTTATATAAAAAATACTCTGAAACAAAGCCATAATCTTAGCTTTTATTAACACATCCAAAATTTATCCAAAATTAAATTCTATTATTGAAAAACGAGAACAAAAACCCTCGGCTGAGATAAAAAGCAAAAAATAGCCAAGCTTTTATTTCACTGGGCTAACGGGCGATACAAATTGTGACAGATGAAACTTCTGATTGTTGAAGATAACGCGAAACTTATGGAAACAATAACCGAAACCCTGGAATCGGAAAATTTTCTATGCGAAACATCGCTATATTTTCAGAATGCACATGAAAAAATTTTCCTGTACAACTACGATGTTTTTGTGGTTGATATTAATCTTCCCGATGGTTCGGGATTGGAACTCATTAAAGAAATGAAAACACAAAATCCCTCAACCGGAATCATTGTTATTTCTGCACGCAACTCGCTCGACAACAAAATAGAAGGTCTTGATTTGGGTGCCGACGACTACATTACCAAACCCTTTGACATGGCCGAACTGGTTGCCCGAATAAAAGCATTGTTGCGCCGGCGTAATTTTTCGGGAAACAGCAAAGTAACTGTAAATGGAATCTCGATCGATACAGCCAGCCGCGAAGTTTTTGCCGGCGAACAAAAAATTGAACTGACAAAAAGTGAATACGACATCCTTTTGTTTTTCTTTTCAAATCCGGGGCGGACACTAACAAAAGAAAGTATTGCCGAACACATTTGGGGCGACAACATGGATTTAGCCGATTCCTTTGATTTTATTTATTCTCACATAAAAAACCTTCGCAAAAAAATTAATGCAGCCGGCATAAACACACCTGTAAAAGCAGTGTACGGCATTGGCTACAAACTCGACTCAAACCCCACTGAATGAGGCTTATTAAACGGACATACATTTACACTTCGGTGTGGTTAATTCCGGTTTTGGTTATCGGGAGCCTCTTTGCATTTTTTATTATTGAATACATTACTTATGAAGAGACCGACGAGTTTCTGACCTATGAAATGGAGCGACTGGTTCGCTACCACGAAGAAAACAACGACTTGCCTGATTTTCATAAAGTAGCAGATATTATTCCTGATTTAAAACTGGAACAACCCGTTTTTAAAGATACGCTCCTTCTTGAGTCCGGCGACAATGAAATGGTTCCTCACCGCGAGCTGCGTTTTTCCATCAATCACAACGGACACGATTTTACTATTGTTATCCGCCATTTGTTGCTGGGCCGCGACGATATTGCTCAAGGGACTATTTTTATCATTACCGGCCTCATTTTTCTAATTGGAATTTTTCTGGTGCTCACACTCAATATAGTGGCTGGCAGAATCTGGCATCCGTTTTACAAAACACTAAACAAAATTACCCACCACAAAATTGGCTCTCCTCCACCCGATTTCGATAAAACAACTATTGATGAGTTTAGCCAGTTGAATTCGACTTTGCATTCTTTCCTGAAAAAAATTACCGACGATTTTCAACACAATAAGGAATTTAATGAAAATGCCTCGCACGAACTGCAAACCCACCTTGCTGTTATAAAAGCCAACGCCGGAAAATTACTTGGAGAGGGCAACAAAACAGCGCATTTGGAAGAGTTGAATAAAATCTATTCAGCAGCCACAAAGCTTTCGCAAATTCAAAAATCGCTTTTGTTACTGAGCAAAATCAACAATCGTGAATTCAACAACAACGAAAAAATCAATTTTGAAACAATTCTGGAAAGTTCTCTCAAAACTTTTGACGAGGTTGCGGCCATTCGCGAAATAAAAATTTCAAAAGAAACCAGGCCTTGCACACTTCTCATGGATACGGGACTTGCGGAAATTCTGGTCAACAACCTCATAAAAAATGCAGTAAAACACAACATTCAACGTGGTTCTATTTCCGTAAAGCTAACCGATAAAAGTCTCATAATAGAAAACAGCGGGCAAGGGTTTAGCGGAAACCCGAAGCTGTTATTGCAACGCTTTTCAAAAGGTAAAAATGGCAACATTGGCATCGGACTGGCCATTGTAAAAGAAATTTGTGAAATTTATAAATTCAAACTTTCATACGCTATTTCAGAAACGAATCACCACAAAATTGAAATAAATTTCCAGCAGGGATAAAAATCCCAAATCTCTCCAAAATTGCTTCTTAATTTAGCTGGCGATTTAAAAACATAACAGCTCGTGGCTGAGACAGAAAACAGAAAAACGATGAGAAAGACCGAGATCAGTCTCACTCAGAAAACGGGCTTCACAAAAACTAGGAGTATGAAAACAATTAAAAAAACGTTCAGAATGATTTTTATCACAGCTTTTTTTGCTGCTATTTGTAGCATGGGGTATGCACAATACACAGGCCCGGGTTCAAAAGCCCAATTGTATAAAGTGAAAGACGCGTCGGACCAGGCCTTGAAACTGGACAGAAAAGACACCATGGTAAAGCTTCAGGGTTATGTGGTAGAGCAAATTACCGAAGACAATTACTGGTTTCAGGATTCGAGTGGGCGAATTAAAATTGAAATTGAAAAGAAACACATGCCCGCAGAGCCATTTAATGACAAAACTGAAATAACAATTGTTGGAGAAATAGATTATGATTTACTTGAAGGTACCGAGTTTGAAGTGAAACACATTACAATCGGATCCACTAAAACACCATCAGATTCAGCAGATACTACAACGGCAAATTAATATGCTTTTCTCCGGAGAACCGGGATACTTTTCTTCCACTCTCCGGAGCTTTTTTCTCTTGTAGTCTCTTGATTTTAAATGACGAGAATGAATTTGAAACAATTTGTAATCATATGTTTTCACCCCTCCAAAACTTTGCCAAAGAGGCTGTGAAAAATTTTAATCACGCCGGTATTTATGCCAGTAAAACAGAGCTATATATCTTTGCGAACTTTAGTGCAGAGAGTTGATATTAAGGGCTAAATCCCATGTTTCTCATTGTAATTCCCTGACATAAAATACCAGGGTTAGCCGCAAAATTTAGTTTTCACACAACTTGTAAAAACGAGGATAAAAGTCACCTTTAAAAAATCTATGGATTGATAATCTTTAGTATTGTTATAATTATTCTAACTTTATACAAGCCACTAAAAAACAACAAAAATGACTGTTCCTTCCATAATTTTAATTGTTACAGCTCTTTCTATGGGGGTTTTGGAGATTTCACTTTCCACCGGGAAAACCCTTAGCAGAATCCGTTTTAACCAATCAGTAAAAGTGGCGTTGGCCCTAATTATTTTGCACATTCCGGTGCTGATTGTTGGTTGGTATTCCGGTGAAAAGCTGGAGGATTTGCTTACGCGTTATGAAAGCTGGATTGCACTGGCCATTTTAGCTTTGCTTGGCTTAAAAATGATCATTGAAAGTTTGGTCAGGAAAAATAAACTAAGATCGGTTTCGCTAATTGTTTTACTTGGAATGATTTTGGCCGCTTTGTTTGATGCACTTATCATTGGAATTAGTTTGGCTTTGCTTAACCTGAATATTTTAACCGTAGCCATGATAAGCGGAGTTGTTTTGTTTTTTGCCACCACGCTTGGTATTCTCCGTGGGAGAAGCCTCATCGGAAAACGACTATATTACATTAAAGCCTGGGGCGGAGTAATGTTGTTCCTGCTGGGAATCATTAATTTAATTGGATTTGGGCCTGATTTTTAATACAATATCAACAAAATCATCACTTTTTAGAAAAATTCAAGATAAGAGTATTTTCCTGTGGGGTAATTCGAAAAACATTTCCATTTTGAGGAATAGAAATTTCTCCTTTTGAAGCTGTTACTGCATATTTCATTCCTTTGAATTCGCTGGTGATTTCTTGCGGAGTGATTTCAATAAAAGGCAAGTCGGCATTTTCAACTACATTTAAATCCAAAAACCAGTTAATTTCCTGTTTACTGTCCAAGTAAATTTCGAGATTCTTTTCATTCATTTCGACAGAAAACGTTCCAAGTTCGTCATTCAATGTCCAGAATACTTGTAAAGTTCCTTTTTCAGGTTCAGACGTTGAAATTTGCTTGCCTTTCAAAAAAATTTCTTTCCCGTCAATCAAAGCTTTAAATCGGAGGCCTGCGCGCTGCTCGGAATTGCTCCAAAAATATCCGTCAACAAAAGGCAAAGCAAAATAGAGGCACTGGTTTGACGTTCCTTTTTTATTCAGATACAGCGATTCCATGTTTTCATCAAAAAGCTGAATGTCGCGAAAGAAAAGCTCGCCGTTTTGCCAAAGTAAATTGCTACGGTAAAAGCGACTGTTAAACCACAACGTTTTTTTGTTTTTTCCGGGCAAATCTTCCAAAACAGAAACCGAGGTTGCCGGCGTTGTTTGGTAATTCTTTCTAAACCACTCTCCCGACTCGGCCAGCGTTTCTACTTTTACTTTATTTTCATGGCGCAACCGGGCAATCAATGGCAGTTGAATTTCAAATCCTTTTTGTATCCGCTCCCAAGTAAAAGAGTTTTCCTGTCCGGCCTGTACATAAGCATATTCCAAACTCTCGCCTTCCACAAAATGTTTAAAATACCAGTTCACCCATGTTGAATCACCGCCCCCTTTTTTGTAAACCGGCTCCAGCGAAACAACGCCCTGACGCTCATTTCCCAAACCGTCGTCGTATTGATAAACCGGGTCGCTTCCCAACATTCGGAAAATGGGAACCGGAATTTGATTCTCGCTGTTTTGTGCGGGCATGTACGCGTTTTTCCGACTTGGATAATACGCCTGATTCCAGTAGCCGCCCCACATGGTGTAACCATCGGTTCCCACTTGGTCTTTACAATTGCACGAGGCCACAATTCCATATTTTTCGTACATGTATTCCAACGAGTGCGCATCGATAAACCAGCATCCCATGGATTTAGGATAATATCCAAAAATCATTTTAAAATCTTCCATATAAACATCTACCAGTTTTTCACGCTCTTCGGGAGTATAGCCGGTGGCAAATCCCACATCAGCATGCCAATCCCACGGATAACGACCGCGCCATTTCATTCCGGCGTTTTCAACCAGCGGCTGCGGAATTTCAAACCAGCCACCAATTTCAAAAGAGCTGTCGGGTAAACTTTTTAAAAGTTCCTGATAACGGGAATCCATCAATGCATCGTACTGCAATAAAAAGGTACCGCCCAAATGATATTCCTTCATCATTTCCACTTGCTGAACCACTGTTTGATATAACACATCTTCTGTGATTTCCTCGCTTCTTGGTTCCAGCAAACGAATAAAATTTATAATATTAACAATTTTAGGTTTCTCCGTTTCCGGTTCGGCTTGAGCCTCTTTTTCTTTTGGCGTTGCACACGAAAAAAGCAGTGTTACCAGGAAAAAAAAGTAAAAGGAATTCTGCATCGATTTCATTTGGTTGATTTTTAGGTTTTGTTGGCTTTTTCAAATTTGGGCCAGTGCCCTATTCTTTATCTTAACCCCAGACTGAAGTCCGGGGTTAATTATTGACATTGAAAAACTTACCATTTAATAGTAAAAGAATAAGAACCCGATGCCAGTTGCAGGACGGTTTTATTCTCATTCTTTTGAACCACCTGAATGGTTGGATTTGTCAAAATATCTTTACCACTTTCTTTTACATTTTTCCCATCCAAGTATACGGTTGCGGTACTATTGGCGGGAACAACAACATTGTAAGTAACTGTTTTTCCCGATTTCTTCCACGAGGAAACAATTTCACCGTAAGGACTTTTATGTTTTGCCGTAAAATGGTCGAGGTCTTCAACAAAACTGGGTTTCAAAATAACATTTTTAAACCCAGGATTCTTTTCATCGGGGAAAATGCCGCCAAGTGCTTTGTAGTACCAGGCATCAATTTCGCCAAACATAATGTGATTCATCGAAATATCGCGCGAAGCATCTAGCGGCCAGTTTTCGTAAAACGTAGTAGCGCCGTTTACAATCCACCATCCCCACGAAGGAAAAGTTTCCTGCGATGCTACTTTGTAGGCCAAATCAGCATAACCATTTTCGCTCATGGCATTTAAAATGGCTTTTGTTCCCAACAAACCTACATCAATGTGATTGTCGTCGGCTTCCACCCGTTTTGCCAGATTTGCTGCAACTTTTTCACGCATGTCATCAGGAACAAAATTCCACTGCAACGGAAAACTCAATTCGGTTTGCAAGCCATCGCCATAAATACCGGTTTCCCGATTCAGATATTTTTTATTTAATGCACTTTTGATTTTTTCGGCCAGCGCAAAATATTTCTCTGCATCTACACCTTTTCCTAAAATGGCGGCTACTTTTGCGAGAATAGTCGCATCAACAAAATAATAGGCCGTGGATGTAAATTCCTTTGGCGCTTCCGATTTTACCGGAACCCAGTCGCCAAGGCCCCAGTCCGTAACTCCACTTGGGTACAATTCATCAATATGGTCGACATACAACTTGATATTTTCATAGCAGTCTGCCAGAATCTTTTTGTCGCCGTAAAACAGATACACATTCCACGGAATAATGGCAATGGTACTTGTCCAATCAGGTCCGTTTGCCCAAGTATAACCCCAGCCATCGGTAGGAACAATTGCAGGTAGTACACCGTTGGGTTGTTGTTCATCGCGGTGGTCGGCCATCCATTTTTCATAAATCGTAATTGCTTCGAAATTATACAATCCGGTTTCAATATTGATTTGTGCATCGCCCGTCCAGCCATTTTTTTCACGCTGCGGGCAGTCAGTTGGATAACCAAATAAATTGGACAAATACGAAGAATTTGCTGCTTTCCAGGTTTTATTCAGCACATCGTTGGAAGAATTTATTTCCCCTACCGGAGGAACATCGCTATGCATAAAATAAGCTATCAGATTTTCTTCTGAAAATTTAATGGGCTTATCAGAAGTTATTTCTACATACTGGAAGCCTTTGTAATTAAATTTGGGCATAAAAACATCGTCCTTTCCACTAAGAATTACGATGTCGGTTTGAAATGGATCTGAATCATTTGTTGGGCGGTAATGCACATCGATATTTGACATATCCACATGACCATCTTCATATAAACGTTCGCCGTGTTTTAAACGAACAGTTGTTCCTTCCGCTCCTTTTATTTTCAATTTCGTTACACCGGCCATATTCCGGCCAAAATCTACCACGTAATTGGTATCGCTAAACTTTGTTACTTTTTGAGCAGGAATTTCAGTCACATTCCGAATGGGGTGCATTACCTGGGCAACGATATTTTTTGACGGAGCGTTAGTTAACATCGAACCGTCCCATTTTTTGTCGTCAAATCCGGGTTTGTTCCAACCGGTTTGTTCCAGTCGCGCATCGTAATGTTCAGCAGTATAAATACTGTTAAAAATCACCGGCGAAAGCGAAGTTTTCCAATCGCTGTTTGTGGAAACTATTTCTTCGGAATCATCTGCATATGTTATGCGCAAATCCATACAAAATTTCGGACGGGCACGCCACGGTGCTTTTTCAAAATACCAAACCGCAGTAGATTGATGGTTGTACCAGCCGTTTCCCAAAATAACACCCACTGCATTTTCACCGTTGGTCAAATTCTCAGTCACATCGTAAGTTACATAAAGTGTGCGGCGATCAAAACGGGTATACATCGGATCGAGACGATGATTCCCAACTTTTTCTCCGTTCAGATATAGTTCATATAGACCACCCACTGCAATATATGCACGCGCTGATTTTATCTTTTTGCCCAAACTAAATTCTTTGCGGAAATAAGGCGCTGGTTTTATATTAAAATCATGGCTATCCGAAATCCAGGCTCCTTTCCAGTTGTGCTGTCCCATCATACCTGTTTCAAAACTGGCGATTTCAGAATAATCGGACCAGCTTCCATCCTGCAACTGAACTTTTACTTTCCAGAAATAGCCAGTAAAAGGTTGAAGCTCTTCTCCCTGATAGACCGCCGGAATTGTTGAAGATTCAATGATTCCCGAATCCCAGGAATCACCTTCGCCTGCAACTATTTTTTTAGAATCGGTTCCTACAATTATTTTATAGGCTTGTTGTTCAATACCTGTTTTTTCAGAAATAATTTGCCAGGAGAGCCGCGGACTTTTTGTGTCCAATCCTATGGGATTGACCAGGTATTCACATTTCAAATTGGTAACAGTGACATCAGCTTGAACATGATTATTCAGAGAAAAAATGCTAATAAATATTAAAAGAAGTAAAGTGTTTTTCATTGTTTTTTTATTTAGTTGGAAATAGGATTTCAACTGAAGAATAAATTCGGAGGTAAGTTATAAAATTACGGATTATAATAAACTAAGAATCTTTGAAAAGTACCTTTATCAATTTTGATTCCTCTCTCAATATAAAAATCTCCAGAGCAATGCCCGAAGAGATTTTTTCCTTACCCAAAACTATTCTATAATTCTATTTAGGTGAAGCCGCCAAAACAAAATCTAATTGTCCGCCGGCAAGAACATCTTTTACTTTGAGTTCGTAATTGGAATAATCTTGCCCGTTTAGTTCCATCGACTGAATGTAAATGTTTTGTTTAGTCGCATTTTGAGCACCAACTACGAATGTTTTTCCGTTGGAAAGTTCAAGCGTAGCTTTTGGAAACGATGGAGAACCGATCAAATAATAATCGTCTCCGGGGCAAACCGGATAAAATCCGAGCGCTCCCCACAGATACCATACTGAAAGCTGGCCACAGTCATCGTTTCCACAAAGGCCGTCGCGGGAATTATGATACAATGTATTTTTTATCTCGCTCACTCTTTCCTGTGTTTTCCAAGGTACACCTGCTACATTATAAAGGTAAGGTACATGATGACAGGGTTCGTTTCCATGTGCATACTGTCCGATTAACCCGGTTACATCCAACGTTAGACCATCTCCGTAAACATCCGAATTGAATGCGAACAAAGAATCGAGCTTGGTTACAAAAGACTCACTTCCACCCATCAAATTGATCAAACCGGGGATATCATGCTGTACATGCCAAGTGTATTGCCAGGCATTTGCTTCTGTGTAATCGCCGCCACCGGTTCCTGCGTGCGAAACTTTGAACTTATCAAAAGGCGTAACCCAAGCTCCATCCGAATTTCGTCCCCGCATCAATTTTGTTTTTTCGTCAAAAACATTCCGATAGAACTGAGATCTTTTTGTGAAATACTGTGCATCTTCAGTATATCCCAAGTATTTTGCCATCTGAGCCACACACCAATCGTTATAAGCAAATTCAAGCGTTCGGGAAACCGACTCCACAATAATCGAATCGGAAGGCAAATAACCGTATCTCATGTACTTTTCCCAATCGGCTTTCATATTAAAATCATCGGTAGTCTGGGCATGTTTTGCCGCTTTATACGCCAACTTTTTATCGAATTTTCCAAAACCATTTATCATGGCATCTGCAAGAACAGGAATTGCATGATGTCCGATCATCGCAAAGGTTTCATTAATTCCATATTCATTGATTGGTAATTCACCAATTTCCTTGTAACGCTGTAACATGGAATTGATGAACTTTTCATCCATCTCCGGAAACATCAATCCCACAAAAGGATGAACGCCGCGATAGGTATCCCAAAGCGAATAATTGGTATAAAACTCCTGTGTGCTTTTGTGCACTTCTCCGTCCCATCCGCGGTATCTTCCATCGGCATCAGAAATCAAATTTGGAGAAATCATATTATGATAAAAAGCGGTATAAAATATCGTCTTTTCATCCGAATCATTGCAGTCGATTTTGATTTTTGATAAGTTGTTTTCCCAGGCCAAAGCGGCATCGGAAGCAATTTTGTCAAAATTCCAACCCGGCATCTCCTTCGAAATATTATTTTCAGCGCCCGCTTCATCCACATTTGAAATGCCCACTTTGACAATAATTTCTTCATTGGCTTTTACATCAAATTGAAGGGCCAGCTTACAAACTTCACCTTCCCCTTTTTTGTCACTTCCTTTTATTCCATCAATTAAAGAGATGTGGCTTTTGAATGGCTTTGAGAATTCGGCAGTAAAAAAAACATGCTGATTTTTGACAAATGCCGTTGAGTGCCGGTAACCGGAAACTTTACTGTCATCTGAAATCTCAAAATGATTAAACAAACTTTTATCCGAAAGTCCGTGTCCCAAATCAATAATAATCCAACCTGAATTGTTCTTCGAATTATTAAATGTATAACGATGAACTCCCACGCGATTGCTTGCGGTCAGCTCCACTTCAACACCGTAATCGTCGAGAGTTACCGAATAATAACCTGGCTTTGCATGTTCTTTTTCCTTTGAAAAACGGGAACGGTATCCTCCATCCGGATTTTCCTTACTTCCGGGTTCAAATTTTGGCTCACCCGTCATCGGCATTAGTAAAATATCTCCCATATCTGGAATTCCGGTTCCACTCAAATGTTTGTGCGAAAATCCCATTATGGAATTATCGGAACTGTGGTAGCCCGAGCACCAATCCCAATCTTCGTTTCCAGTATCCGGACTAAGCTGCACCATTCCCCAGGGCATCAGAGGCCCAGGATAGGTATGTCCGTGCGCATCCGTTCCAATAAAGGGATTCACATAAGTACTTAATGTTTCGGTATTTTTCTTTGGAGCACATGCTGCCAGAAATGAAACGGCAACAAAAGCAAGGATATATTTCTTCATTTAGGTGTATTTTATTGATTAAACGATGATAATTAAAGATAAAAAACTTAGTCCTTCCTGCCTCCCCCGTTACTCACTATTTTCCGATTTTTAAATACATTCAAAATCTGTCGGTCGGTTCCTGTCAGCACATCGTCTTCAGTAAAACTTGTAAAAAGAACATTCTGTTCTTTTGTGCGATTGTAATCGTAAGTAATATAAATTGTTCCATCGCTGGTCTGCTGCCCATCGGGATAAGAAACTCCCGGCCGTTCATCCAAAAGCAAACCATTCGACCACGAAAAACCATCGTCTTTTGAAATAAAAGCCATTAAATGTGAACGTCCTGTTCGCATATCAATTGGCCCGTGCTTCACCAATAAAAGATTTCCTGAACTTAAACGTCGAATAAAAAAACGCGCCGCAGGATGTTGAATTTTGGAGGGGATTAAAGGCGTCCAGTTTTTTCCCCTGTCTGATGAAATACTTTTCCCTATTCCGTATTTTGTGCGCACCAGCATCCACAAGTCACCGTTGTATTTTTCTATAATCATGTGTTCGTCGTAATTTCTGAACTGCTTGGGAACGTCAACGGCGCCACGTTGCGTCCATGTTTTTCCTTCATCTGCTGAAACAACGGCTTTTGCACTGTAATCTGTAAGCCGCCAGGTAGAGGCCGGCAACAACCATTCTCCACTGGAAAGTACAAGAGGCTTGCACATCATCACTCCATCAGTTAAACGACGGGGCTCAGACCACTGCGGATCTTTACTGTCCGGCTCGGTGGCTGTTAACGACCAAACACCGGCCACTGTACCGTCATGCTCAATGGCTTGCGCCCAAAATACCCAGAGCATGCCGTTCGGGTCGATCCAAACTTCCGGATCAAAAGCCCGCACCGGGCCGTCTCCATCGGGGTCGATTACCAGAACTTCTTCCCATGTATTTCCCTGATCTTCACTACTTGCCAGGACAACATAATTATTTGAATCTTCCTTGGGCGTAATTCCTGCATACCAAATACACCATATTCGCCCACCCGGGCTTACTGCTAAACTTGATATTCCTGAAAATTTTCGGTTTTCCGGTAGTTGATTTTTTTTAAACTCTGATTTTTTTATGATTTGCGGGGGATGGAAAAATGATTTATTTTCCTGTCCTGCTGAAATAAAAAAAAACGCTATACAAATGAGCAATATTGATAATCTTTTTAGCATGTTTTGTTGATTTATTTTTCGTTCAGAAACACTTTCTTTATCGCATTCAAATAACCGTAACCATACATCGTACAGGGCTGTAAATAACTGGTTTCTGTCCATTCATTCCAGCTGTTAATTGTAATAAGCGGGGCCTGCCCGGGATGAGCATCGACGAAATCTTTTGCTTTACGAAGTGCTTTCTCAAAATTTTCAGGTGTATTATTTTTTACAATTCCACCTCTAAACATTTCAAAGCGCGGGTTATTGTCCCACCCCACTGAAACATGGACGTAGTATGGAATTTTATACTCCGTATCCAGCGTGTTCCACTCCTTTTCCACATCACCTAAAATTTCGTTGTAATCGCGATTCACATTCGTAAAATGTACAAACTGGTAATGGGTTATGCCATCAAAATCGAGTTTTTCAATAACTTCTTTTTGTGCGCCTACTTTATCACCGGCAATTCCGGTTACACCACTCCCGCTTTTGCGTAAAGTAAGTTGTAAATCGAGACCTTTAAAACCCGCTTTTTTTGTTTCATTCCGGAACCATTCAAATGCATCTTTTGTATTTTCAACTCCACCCAATCCCTGAATCAGTATATTTAAGTCGTAAATCATAAAACTCGGCTTTCCATCCACTTTGTAATAAGAAGGATGTGAAAAATAATTTTTGATCACCCGATGGCAAATCACTTCAAACTCTTTTCGATCGACCGAGCCTTTCCAAATCAGGGCATCGTTTGGTTTCCCGGCGTTTCGTTTGTCCCAGGTCATATTCACGTCGTGGTTCGCCCACATGAGGTAAAATTTCACCCGGTCGTTGTTTCTGGCTTTCAAATAACCATCATTTAAATGACCTTCCAAGAACGGCATTCTGTCGTACCAGTACCAATCGAAGATAAACACATTTACTCCGTGGTCGGCAGCCGCGTTAATTTCCATTTCTGCCACATAGGGATCCGCTTCATTTATATACCCCCAAAGCGGATAACGTGGCTGTTCATGGCCTTCAAATTTGGATTGATTACTTTTTACCGTTTGCCATTCTCCAATCCCTTCCGGCCAAAATATTTTTGCCCGTTCATCAGGATGATACGACGGCCAGACAAAAGCCGCAACATCGTATTTTCCTGATTCTTTTTCCTGTGCTTTTGACGCTGCAAAACAGCAAATGAGCAAATAAAAAACTAGTAATTTTTTCATAAAATGGATTATAATTTTTCGTTAATATATATCTAATATATTATCGTCACTCTACCAAGTGCTTTCAATGTAATTTTAATTGTTCCGTTTGGATTCTTTTCAAAATTCATCTTTTGAATAAAACTTATCTATCGCCGATGAGTTGCTTTTCCCTCATCCATTGAAATGCATAACCGAACCAGTTGGATTTTGCAGGTTCAAGCGGAAAACCATGTTTGCCGGTTGAAAACAAATGCATATCTGTCGGCACATTTTTTTCTTTCATTGCTTCGTAAAACCGGATGCTGTTTTCAACCGGGACCACATCATCATCCATCGCATGCGTCAAAAAAGCCGGAGGTGTATTCTCCGTCACTTGTTTTTCGTTGGAAAATAATTCGATTAATTCCGAATCTGGATTTTCACCCAGCAAATTTCTGCACGAGCCGGCGTGTGTTAAACCCGGTTGCATAGAAATAACAGGATAAATAAGCATCATAAAGTCAGGACGCAAACTCGTTGATTCATCATTTTGAACATAATTTTTCGAGAAATGCGTTCCAGCTGTTGAAGCCAAATGCCCGCCTGCAGAAAAACCCATAATTCCAATTTTATTCTGATTTATCCCCCATTTCTCAGCATTATCGCGTACAATTTTAATAGCTCGCTGAGCATCTTGCAAGGGTGCGATGGATTTATCGCTGCATGTCCGGTCGCTGGGTAAACGATATTTTAACACAAAAGCAGCCACTCCTTTTTCATTCATCGCGCGGGCAATCTTATGTCCTTCGTAACTGGCACACACAACTCCGTAACCTCCTCCCGGACAAATTATAATTGCAGTTTTTCCCGTATCACTGTTTTCAGGAATATATATCGTAAGCTCGGGTTTCGAAATTTTACTAAAAATCCCATTATTGTCAACCTCTGTATTCTCTGCCGGAATTTCTCCCGGAATTGCCCCATCATATAATGGAATTACCTGTTGAGCAAGTCCTGTGAAACAGACAAAGTGAACAAACAAAATTAAAGACAAAAATTTCTTCATATTAAACACTATTTTCTGGTATAAATAAAATTAAAACGTCCTCCGGGAGCAACATCTCCATTAACATACCAATCAAGCGGATCAGTATTATTCTGCATATTATCAGACCATTTAAATTCCAGATTAGGCTTGTTTGTGATTCCTAATTCTTTAAGAGGGATTGTATACATCAATTTATCTTTTCCTATTTGAGATATAAGCTCTGCAATTGTTTTCCATTGCTTATTTTTATATTCCTGCAACTGATTTCCATTGGTTATTCTATAATCATAGCCAAACCATCCGGTATTGGCCTTTCTGTCGCAATCAATATACAAGTTCATCCAGTTGCTGCCACTTTTTGCTGTTATATCTTCCCCAGTTTGCACAAAAAAGAAAATGTTTCTTTTATCATTGGTCACCTTCATTCGCTGAAAATCATTGCGTCCGGTTTTATTGATATAATTTTTTTTAGGATTTGATTCTGCCCCCGGATGACTACGCGCCTGTGTATCGCTAATATAATCGTTGTAAACAGGAAATACATTCTCCCAGTCGTCGAACGATTTTATTGTTTTTTGTTTGCTGACATTGGGAAGCGGAGCCATCCCTTTATAACGACGGATATTCGCCACCATCTGCATGTAATAGTTGTCGTTTAAACCTGCTGTTCGCGTTGGTTCAATATCGCGACTATATTCGGGGCTGGCCTGATCGCAAAACCACGAGTGTTCGGGATTTCCATCTTTACTGTCCCATCTGCCGGCAACCCATTCATTCCAACCTGTTATGAAAATAAAAGGAACATTCTGTTTTAATGCGTAATCCCATTGTTCCTGAAAATTATAACCATAAAAAATATCGGTTTCAGGATTTCCATGCGAACCGTTTTGATAACTCCGACCCCAATTATCCATATTTCCATAAAATGCTGAACCTCCCATACCTGCTCCGGGATTTGGATGCTGGCACACAGAAACATTCATAATCTCTGCTTCTCCATTTTTGTTGTAATGCACTTTTTGCGGACGAGTAAAAGAAATCCATGGCCAACCGTTCACTTTTTGGCTTTCGTTAGGCCACTGCGACTCTCGGAAGGTGAAAAAATTCTGATAACTATGCTCGGCAGCTTCCGCTGAAATTCCAATAATTAAAGGCTTTCCATCGAGATAATACCAGCAATCAGGATGGTAATACAGAGCTTCTGGCTTATAGTAAGTATCGTAAATCTTCTGCATTGTCTCACCCGACTTCGTATTGGTATAATAAACAATTTTGGGAGGATCTTTTCCCTGCTCCCTGATTGTGTCCATCGCTCTCATTAAAGCTTCCGACTGAGCCGGATAAATTGGGCCGTTAGTGGCGTCAATTACAACAAAATCGACACCGGCATCGGTTAAAAGCTGCATACTTCGCAGGTGCACCCAATAATCATCACCTCGGTAATAACCGTAAATAGGCTTCCCCCAGAAATACATGCCAACTTTCCCTCCTTTGTGATAAACCGGCAACCCCCATTTAGGATTATCATAGTCTTCCAATACCTCGGGATGATTTGGGATAATCTCACTCAAATCCCAATGTATCTCAGCAGTACCATCCCCCTGCCACAAAAAATAGAAAATCCCCACCTGCCGGTTTGGTTTTGGATTTCCAACATCATCGTTCAATGGCAAAATTCGTCCCAATTCATCCGTTCCGGCTAAAGGTTGCGGAACAAATCTGTCAGGGAAATAATCTTCGGTCTTATTTTTTGTACATCCTGAAAATAAAACCATCAGGAAACAAAAAACGACACATAAAGAATTAAAGTTAGCAATTTTTATATTTCGCTTCATTTTAATATTATCTAATATTTGATACTTGAAACGATAACCGGCCCCAACAAACCGGATGACTGTAATTGACTATCTGCTTTGTATGGATTTACCAAGCACCAGGTTTTTCTTTCATTTTCCGGCAAATTCTGGTCGCCAATCAGACGGTTTACCCAGGTATTTACAACCTCAATCTTTACTTCATTCTCTCCGGCTTTTATTGCTTTTGAAATATTGATCTGATACGGCGGAGTCCACACTCCTCCAACATAAATGTCGTTTACTGTAACTTTTGCCATTGCCGATACTTCCCCTAAATCAATAAAAAACTGCTCGTTGGCTGGCAATTCATCTAAATTAAATTTGCTGGTATAAACTGCGGTTCCCGAATAATATTTTATTTTTTCGTCTGATGAAGAAGTCCAATCCTGCAGCGAATTAAAAACAACGGGCTTCTCCGGGCCTCGCATAGAAGCATCAAACAGAACTGACCAAGGACCATTCAACTTAACTAAAACTTCGGATTCAGGGAAGTTAGCCCGCAAGTCAGTTTCAGCGACTTTTGTAGCTTTTCCTCTGAAAACAATAAACACACTTTCATAAGGAGCCAATTTCAGCGGTACTTCTATTCCATTTTCGGTTTGCTCAAATACAGGAAGATTGCGAACTTTTCCATCAGTGGCGTTCCACAATTCCGGTTGTTTTTTAATTACTCTGAATTCAGGCGAAAAGGTCTGGATTTCTGCTGTTTGGTTCGAGACAAAGTAGATATCTACATTTTCCAGTTTACGATGTCCAAAGTGAATACTTTTATCCTGAGGCAGTTTGCAGTCGGGGATGCAGCGAATAATATCAAGTGCTTCTTCCATTGTCAGTCCATTTAAAATCATTCCCTTTCCAAAAGAATGCGCTTTAACTTTTTTTCCGTCAACATCTCCCCATAATTCTTCAGCCATTTGTTTTACCTGTTCGTCGGCTTCCGGTTGATTTTGAAGACTGGGTGAACGGTTTGGAGCCGGTCCCAAAACAATAGCACCATCAGTAACCAGTTGTTTTATTTTTTGCAGCAACTCTGGGCGCATCGTTTCCAATTTTGGAAGAACCAAAATGCGGTACTGTGTTCCGTGCGGAAGAGTGAGCAAACCATTTTCAACTGTCATGTATTTTTCAATAACCTCCGCATTTATATAATCAAACTGATATCCAACCGGAAGTTCCGGATCGGCAATTCCAGTCATTTTGGGTGTATCTTCCCCAATAAAATAAGCAGCATCAGCCATGTTTAGTCCCTGCTGAAGCATAAAGTTGATTCGTTTTAAATAGTCCGTGTAAACATCCATTTGCGAAAACCAGGTGTTCTTTCGGTTGAATTCGTTGCCAAACCAAGCATTCACCCCCGGATTTTTGTCTTCGTAAGGTTGAGAAACATAAACATGTAAAATTGTATTGTTAATTCCTTCAGCAAAAAAACGGTCGCCGCGCTGTTTAAACATTGCAGGGTAACGACTAAAAGCCGGCCCTCCGCAAGTATTTGATTCCGCTGAAATTTTTATTTTTCCATAAATATGTCCGCAGGAAGTTGCTGCACGGTTTTCTATATTTCCCAAATCGCCTTCACTCCAGAACTCGCCTCCAATTCCATCCGATTGCCCGCCATACATCAAAAACTCGCCCGGAAAACCCCAGTGACCATAATTTTCAAGCCAGGTTTTTAATCCGTATTCATGACATGCATCCCGTAAACCACCAACGTAATCGTAAGCTACTTTATCGGCTACCATGCGGCGCATATCCCACAAAAAACGGTCGGATGCCAATTGACTTTCAACCACAAAACCGTTATAAACAAGCAAAAACGGAAGCGGATCATAATTGTACCGTTCCTGGAATTCATTCATAAAATCATCGGTAAAATTTTGTCCGCCCATTTCGTAGCTGTCCTGAACTACCTCTTTAAAACATTTTCTGTCGGCTTCGGGAATACGTTTTAAAATTTCGCCAATAAAACTGTCAAAGTGTTTTTTTATATGCTCTTTACTCATTTTGTCAATTTCCAAACCTGTCGCCTCAGGTGAGGCAGGACTGTTTTTCACTCCTGTTGGAGTCATTCCAGTGCGCAAAATTACCCAATCACCTTCCGGCACATCCCAGGTTAACGTTCCGTCTTCTGCCAGAAATTCTGAAATATCAACCACTTTTGAAGCGTCAATAACTGTTGATTTATCAACAGGTTCAGCTTGTTTTCCCCACTGATATTCCTCCCAGTAGGGCAACGGTGTTTGAAACATCTTAGCCAGCGTTTTCTCTGCATAACGTTCTACCCGCGGCGATGAAGAGACAACAATTTCTGCTACCCCGCTGTTTTCAATGTAATTTTTTATTATCAACCTGAAATTTCTGGCCGTTATCTCGGAGAAAGAAATTACCACCGGCGCATAGGGTTTAAAACCAACATGCAATTCAGGATTTGAACGGTCAATCTCGAATTCTGAAATTGTTTGAAATATTCCTTCCCCATTTTGAACCTGAAAAGCGGCATTTGCTTTAAATGGCGTTTTCGTTGTTTGAACAGAAAGGCTGCGTGCTGTAAAAGATTCTTTGCTGTTTATATCTACAAAAAAAGTTTCACCTCGCGGAAACTCAATACCTGTTCCATCATCCTCGTCCAATACGCTTTTTATGTTTGAGATTTTCGGATTAGAAAAAATCTCCGCATTTGAATTTTGTAATATCAATTGATTCTCTTTGGGAACTGGCCAGGCAACGGTTTTTACATCCTGAAAAAAATCGGTGGGCTGTTTTAACTTTTGATTTATTTTTCCGGGCCCACTTACCCAAAGTTCAGAACTGGCAAGGTAACGCATAGCTTCTTCCGGTTTTACCCACGGACCGCCACTCTGGCTCCAACCGGGCGAATTAAAGATACCGATATCAATCCCCAATTCTGTTGCTGTTTTTAATGTTGTGTGCAAAATTTTCCACCACTCATCGCTAAACATTTTTACTTTCCCGGCTGGCATTTCATCTAAACCGATATTCCCGATAAAAGCCCGGGTAATTCCAGCGTTTTTCATCGCCTGTAAATCTTTCACCACACCCTCTTCTGAAATGTGGTCAGAAATCCAGTACCAGTAAACACCGATACGAACCGAATCAGGTGGGCTTACAAAACTCTGTTCCAATGCCCCAGCTGAGATATTCTTTTTATCAATTGAACAGGAAACAAAATAGACTACCAGTAATATAAAAATACAAAGCGGATAATAATTCTTTTTCATTAGGTTTAGCTTTTGGTTCCAATTTTTGGTTGTTCTGTTTTTTTCATAAAATCCAATTTTGACAGAATGCTCAACTTAATTTTTCAGCGGTTTTGTTAAATCAGCTATTAATTTTTTCATTGCATTTTCAACATCAATATATTTTCCCAAATCGCGCAAAGCAACTACTGTAAAATCATTTTCAGCAAGATAATTGACATATTGTTCAAACAATTCAGGAGGTGTATTCACCCACGGATGTTCTATATCGGGCACTCCATGAATGGTTAACACAACAATTTTACCTTCTCCTGCCTGTTTCAAAGCCTCCATTATTTGCGTTTTATTTTCAGCATTCATTGCCCAACTCGGCACCAGCAAAGGATAATCCGATTCCGGTTTATATACACGGCTGCCACCAGCACGAGCAAAAAGGTAACCTTTTTCTGATAACACATCCATTACTGATTGGCTTAAGCTGTATCCGGGGTAGGCAAAAGTTTCGGGCTTATTAATACCCAACTCCTCACACTTGTCTTCTATGTAATTCAGTTCTTTTAGTAACTCTTCTTTCGACAATTTTGCAACAGCAGGATGAGTGCGCGTGTGGTTTGCAATTTCAAATCCCATATCATCCAGTTTTTTAATCATTTGCCAATCCATATATTTTGTAGTATCGCCAAAATTGGGTGGAAATTCGCATATATAAAACGTAGCACCAAATCCGTGTTTTTTTAGTAAGGGCGCAACAAAATTGTACTGGCTGACCACAGCATCATCGAATGTTAAAAACACAATTTTGTCGGGAAGGTTTTGTTTTTGAACCTGTCCTTTTATTGTAAAAGAAGTTGCAATCGCGAATAAAAAGAATATGTTTTTCATTTGATTCTAATTTTCCTTGCTAGTGAATTTAAAAGAAAACAAATCAGCATCTTTTAAATAAATATACAAACGTACCGGCTTTCCGGCAAGACTTCCAACATCAGTTTTTCCATTCCAGGTCACAATTCTGCTAATCTCGTTGCCAATTATTTCCTGGCAATCATTTATTGTAAAACCAGGAACAGGCTCTCCATCTTCATTCTGAATTTCTATTTTAATTCCTCCCGCTGCCGAAGTGGAATAATTAATTTCCAATTCCTTTCCTTGAAAAATAAAAGGTTTTGTTTGCAATTCACCTCCACCATACCCTGCAGCAAGCGAAACAAATCCATCAATACGCAAAGAATAACGATTCAAAAAAGCAGTCGGTTGTGCATAATTTTCGTTTACATAAACCGAGATTTCTGTTGGGCTGGTTTGCACCACATTCAACGCCGGATAATTGGATCGTGAAACCCAATTCTGCAAACCAATTCCCGGACGGATAAACGATTCCATAAATGTGCGGTCGTATTTATTCCCGCCTCGACTGGTCATAAAAAAAGCGTCGGAACAATCTTTAAAATAATCCGGGTTAACTTCCAGGGCAAGTGCCTGCTCCTCGGTTAGCACCTGCCTGTTGGGCATAAAACGTGCACCGATTGCCAAATAAATATGCGGCGCACGGTAATACGGACTGGTCTGCTGCGTGTATAAATGCTCCATTGGCGTATCTCCGAAAGTCATTGCCTCGGGCTCTGTCCAGTGGATAAAATCGTCAGAAGTGGTTCGCCCGACACTTCGAAATCCCTTATAACCTTCGCCCGACCAAATACGGAAATAGCAGACATATTTTTGTTCTGATTCTGACCAGAAAGCTACGTTTTGTGAGTCAAAAAGTCCTTTGGTAAAAACCGGCTCTTCCTGCAATTTTATCCAGTGAATTCCATCTGCTGAAACATAGGCTATTAATCCGTTTTTTTTTGTTCCTCCCAGCGCTTTGTATTTCTGTTCTGGTTTTACATTTGGATTAGAATCAATAAACGGGCTGAAATTATGTGTTACGGGAGCAGCATGCGCCAGAATTACATTGTTGTCCATGGTTCCTTTCATCTCATAAAGGTGCAGATTTGATTTTTCCCAGATAATACCATCGCGTGATTCAGCGTAACACGTTACTTCAGCATCTTTTCCATCATTACCAGCTTCCCGCAATCCCCGGTAATAAGCCCGGAACAAATCGCCATCTTTCAGAATGGTACAATATGCGCTAAAATTTCCTTCCCATGGTTTATCAAAATTAAACACCTGTCCTTCATTTCGCGGATGATTTAATTTTAGAGTTGCATTATTTAGTTTCTCAATCAAAAGCGAATCAACAAAAAGCTCCCTCCTGGCATCAATTCGAATTACAGATTGAGCCTTACACACAAAAGCGTTTGTAAAAAGAAGAACAGTTATAAATATAAAACCGAATCCTGCGAGTCTGAGACATCTTTTTGAAATATCTTTCATATAAAATCAATTTGTTCGTGAAAATTTCTCAATTTATCCACTTATTGTTCTTTAGGCCAATCTCGCTAAAAGGAATCGGTTCTAATCCATATTCTTTCAAAATATCCGCTTTGCAAAATTCCGTGGCTGATTTTCCTTCTGAATTTATTGCCGTATTATTTTCAACAATATTAAATCCTCCGTCTTTTAACAACACCTGCTCGCAATCAACGACAAGATTATTTTTAATTGTATTTTGATTGGGATTCTCCCGAATCGATTTTAATTCAGGGTATTTTTGCTGATACAATTCAGAACGAATATCCACATCGTTATACATTTTCTTTTGGATTACCGGAGATTCCAAACCTTCGGCCCACCGGTTTCCTTTCCAGGGAGAAAGGCTAACAGCAGCCAGACAATTATAAAAAAGATTGTTTTCGACCAGATTGTCTTTTCCTCCATGAATTTGCACACCTCCGAAATGCCGTGCACCGCAGCGTTCAAAAACGTTTCCATAAATTTTCACACCTGAAATCATATCATCGAGACGAACACCGGCAGCACCGTGAACAGTGCCCCCTTTAATGTCGTGCCAGTAATTGTACTGCACAACAGTTCCACGGTAAGACGGATTATACCACATATCAAGTCCTCCCTGATCATCCGACTCGTTTACAACATGACTGATTTCATTGTACTCAACGGTTATATCATTTCCCTCTAAACGCATCGCTGATGAAGATGAATTTTGAAAACAATTATGTCTGAGAGAGATGCCACAACCGGCCACATAAACCGCCGGTTCGTAGGTTCTATGAAACAATGAAAAATCGCTGACAATGGTATTTTCAACAAAATGATTGGCAGGAGTAAGTGTTTTCCTATCGCCGCCTTTGATGCTAATTCCGGCACATCCGAAAGTACTTAAATAGCAACCGGAAATTCCATCGTTAGAACCTCCATCGATATGAATTCCGTCCTGGCCGAAACGTTCCACGCGGCAATCAGCAATCAAACAATTTTTGCCTTCGCTTACTAAAATTGCACTTCCCCTTCCCTCGCGGAAAGTCAGTCCCTGAAGTTTTAAATTTGAACAATCCCGAATTTCAACCATATAAGGCGCATTAAACACAGAAAGTGTCACTTCATCCTTTTTAGGATCAACACCTTCAGGCATACACCAATACAAATGGTTATCCAGCCTGTCGAGATACCACTCGCCCGGCTGGTCGATTTCACAAAATAAATTCAACCCAAAATAACGAAGACTGTCACCATAACCATAACGATGAAAAGGTTCTTTCAGATAAAAAGTATGGGATTCTACGTCAACCTTATCTACTGTTTGGAATTCGTCACTCCAGTCCCAAAACCAGTAACCACCAAGTCGCACGTCATTTTCTTCCGCCCACTGGTCTTGCCGGTCTCCAAGATATTCAAAAACACCTTCCTTGCTTCCGTGATTTTTGATGTAGTGCGGAGGCAATTCGGTTTTTCCTCTGGCCACTCCGGCTTTTACAAAACCCGTATTGGGCCAGCGCGCCAGTGTTTGAATTTTACCGTTGCAAAACAATTCCGGCCGTTTCCCAATTTTTATGGGATCTCCAAAATCCGTCACCCCTTCCAATATTAAATCGGTAACAAATAAGCGGACTTGAATTTCGGGAGAAAACATTTTCAACTTTTTAACATTATCCAGGGGTTTCCATTTTTTAAGCTGCACACTTCCGGTAAAAACAGGTTCTTCTCCATCTGCTGCTTTGTATATTACCGGAGCGTCCTCCGTTCCCGAATCTTCGGCAGTAAACATTATCGGCTCTTTTACTGAATAATTTCCGCCTCTAACGGTAATAATAATTTGTTTCCCCGGATTTTCTTTTAATTGAATGCGAACGGCTTCCTGTGCCCTTTTCAAACTTTTAAACGGCTTTGCTTCTGTCCCGGAATACAAGTCGCTCCCCTCGGGAGAAATAAAAAATTCAGACTGATTAGAGCAAGAAACTGAAAAAATCAGAAATAGTCCAAGAACCAGATTATACCAATATAATTTTACTTTCATTATTGATTTGATTTTAGTTGTTTAGATTCAAATACAAAAAGGATGCTTCTCTTTTACAAATGTTTGAATACAGAAAGCGATACGGGTCCCATTAATCCACTTTCTCTTAGAGGAGAATCCATCGGTGGTCCGCTTATCGTCCATGTCTTTCTGTTTTCTTCCGGCTGCCCGGCATCATAAACAAGACGGTTAAACCAGGAGCTTGTCACTTCAACGGTAAGGTCATTTTTCCCTTCTTTTATTGCTTCATTTATATTCAAACGAAATGGCGGTGACCACAGCGTTCGTAATTCTTTTCCGTTTAATGACACAACTGCAATCATTTCTACCTTTCCTAAATCCAATAAATAATCCGTTTCGGGTTTTATTTCATCTAAATTGAAAAAAACAGAATAGGTTGCAGAACCTGAGAATGCCTTTCCTTCAGGGGAAATCCCAAGGTCTTTCCACGCTTCCAAGCTATCCATCTGAATGTTTTCG
>NZ_JAIKLE010000149.1 GCF_022267315.1 Maribellus maritimus | reverse complement strand
TCCAGAAATCCAGAAGCTTCTTTTACCATTAAATCCGGAAAATAATCGCCGGGGTAAAAAATTTCTTCTCCGTTGCGATATAAATCATGCCGGTTAGGTCCCTGCCAATAAAAAAAATGCGAATAATTATCGATACACCCAACAAAATGGCCAAAGGAGTAATCAAAACCCTGGGCATTGGGTTGTTTTTCTTTACCATGCCCCAAATGCCATTTGCCAATGTGTGCAGTTTTGTATCCTGCATCTTTAAACATTTCGGCAATTGTATATTGTTCTGAAGGCATTCCGGCACTATCATCCAAAGAGCTCACGTTTCCCGGTACGCCTGCACGCTGTGGTGTTTTTCCTGTGAGTAACCCGGCTCTTGAAGGAGAACAGATGGGAGCGCCGTAAAACTGAGTAAATTTAATGCCGCTTTTTACCAGTTTATCCATATTGGGAGTGAGTAAATCGGTTGCACCAAAACAGTTTAAATCAATTGCGCCCTGGTCATCGGTGTAAATTATGATAACATTGGGTCTGGCAGCATCCTCGCTTCCTTTTCCAAAAGAAAATACAGAAATTAATAAAAGGGAAACGATTGTAATTAATATGGCAATAGGTCTCATATTCAATATTTTATAAATTATTCAGCTGTATGGTTTTCTGAAATTCAGTTTGCAACTTTTCCGGGTTCCCGACGGTTTTTCCCGGGATTACCGGTTAAATCATCCCCCAAATCGAGGCGGGCCTCTTCAGCAATTTTTTTAAGCATTTTCACAATTTCAGGATTCGATTCGCCAACGTCATACCGTTCTCCCGGATCGCGGCGTAAATCATACAATCCACCTTCAAACGGAAAATTGTTATTCAGTGGCCCGGGGGTTCCATCGTTACCCGGTTGAAAACCTTCGTAAGTTCTGCCGGGGTGAGGGAATACAAGTTTCCACGAACCGTGACGAACAGCTTCCAGACTGTTCTTCCGGTAATAGTATAAAAAGGTTT
>NZ_JAIKLE010000148.1 GCF_022267315.1 Maribellus maritimus | reverse complement strand
TTTTGAGTTTAAAACCCTCGCTGTATCTTCTTAAGATACCATCATTTTTATACATAATTGCTACATTTTGTGTAGCCTTTTTTTAGGACGGGTCAGTTTTGCCCATAACGGTTGGTACATGTTGTCGGTGCGGATTTCGGAGAGCGTTCCTGTCCGGTAGGACACGGAACTGCGAAACGAGAATCCGCAGTTGGCATACCACCAAACCCCGCCCTGCAATATGTACTGTGTTAGCAACAGTAATTTATTCTATTCGGTTAATATTTCGTTTTCTTTCTTAAACAAGTCGTCAAAAATTGGTCTAAAATCTTTCCACTGGATTATAATTAGAAATACTCCAACGTTTACCAAAACATCTGCTACATTAAAGACTGGAAAATTATACTCATAAAAGTAGTGAACATGAAAGAAGTCTGTTACAAATCCATTAAACATCCTATCTAAAATATTCCCGTAAGCACCGCCAATAAGAATAAAAAACGGAAGCAATAATCGGAATTTCTTATTCTTGATTTTCCAAATCATTACGAAAGCAAACATTGTCGCAGAAATAGTCAATATGAAAATTAACGGAAGTCTGATACTTTTTTTAATTGAACTTAGAAAACCAAAAGCAATTGAGTGATTCTCTACATATCGAAGGTCAAAAGTATTTTTAATTAGAACTATTGAATTGTCTTTCAAGTTTGTTTTAGCAATTTCTTTAGTTTTTAGGTCAGCAGAACATCCAGAAATCATAAATGATATTAAAACCAAATATTTTATTATTGTCTTTTTCATTTTTTAATATTTATGTTTTTCTCAGTTTAAATGTTGATAAGCTCTATTGTACTTTGTAATCATGAATGTCACAGTTTTTGTGTCTTGTTTTTAGTCTTTTTATAATTATTTGCAAGTTACAATACTTCTAATTTTCCATATAATTTATTCACTCTGAGCTCTTTTTATTATGTTCGTTAAGGCAGATGGTTAACAAAGTTAAAGTCACATAAGTTACACTAAATTCGTACTCAGCCTTGTAATATTTTGTTTAACACGAATATC
>NZ_JAIKLE010000147.1 GCF_022267315.1 Maribellus maritimus | reverse complement strand
ACCGTTATGCACCAATTTGAAAACCTTCGAGAATGAATAAGAAAAAAGAAACAGAAACTAAAAAACAACATTTTGTTCCAAGGACTTATCTAAAGAATTTTGGATTTAAAAAAAATGATGATTTTTATGTAAATGTTTTTCCAAAGAATAAATCAATTGACAACTTATTTGAAAGCAACATAACAAATATATGTGCTGAGAATCATTTGTATACATTGACAGGAGACTACGAATCAAGACAATTATTAGAAAACATTTATTCTAACATTTTCGAGGTTGAATATCCCAGTTTATATGAAATTTTGACAAATGACAATATTTTTGAAGTATCACCCGAAAATAAAAAATCTATCATTTCAGCCATTATAACAATGTTTTACAGAACAAAAAAATGGTTAAATGAAATAAATAATTTCAATGACAAGAGTTTAAGTAAGGTTTATCAAATTTGTAAGCAATTCAATGTAGATTACTACACTGACCCTAATGGAAATAAAATTAGTATTAAAGGAAAAAGTATTGAAGAATTAAAACAAACTAAGAAAAACGAGACTCGAATTCCATTTGTTTTAACTCAACTTAAGACAGCTCTTAGATTAATCGAAATAAAACAAAAAGACAATCTAAATGTGTTTAAAATAGAAGGCAAAAATGAGTTTATAACTTCAGACAATCCGGTTTTCGCAAGTAATATAAATAAAGTTCAAACTATACCTTTTGACATAGACAATGCTTATTATCTTCCTATTAGCAACAAATATTTATTATCAATTTTTCCAAATGAAGATTTATTAAAAAATAATAGAATTATAAGAATGGTTATGAGCGATGACCAGGTTAAAAAAATGAATAAGAGACAATTGTTAAATTGTGACAAATTTATTATTGGTTCAAAAAATGAAATAATAGAGACAATTAAATGATAAAAATCGGTGCATAACAAAGTGTAAATTTCAGAGCGGGGTCGGTGGTTTTCGAGCCGCGGATTCTCGCATGAACGTCACGTCCTACCGGACGCTGACGCTCACCGAAATCCGCTCCGCAACTTACACCAACCGTT
>NZ_JAIKLE010000146.1 GCF_022267315.1 Maribellus maritimus | reverse complement strand
ATCTGTTGCCATGCACGGTCAATAGCTTTCTGTCGAAAATCCAGCTCTATTTCAGGAGTTATACTGTCCTTTCCAGGAAAAGGCTGTTGCATTAATTCCTCATACATTTCCTGCTCACATTCCATCCATCGGAGTGGTGGCAAAGGATCGCGCCCTCCTCCCGGATTGTAAAACCAGTCAAGCATGATTCCATCCATATCGGTCTTTTTGATAGCATCTTCAATGGAGGAACTCAAATAATTAATATACTTTTTTGTAAACGGAATTTGTTGTCCATTCATTCCGTAGCATAAATCAGGATGGTCTTCTTCCCATTTGTTATTAGCACCTACACAAAAATAACCGAATACTTTCATATTCTTCCGGCGGCCTATTTTTACCATTTCAGTTAAAAAATCGTACTTTAAGCCAGGCTGTTCCGGTACTACCCCGTTTTTGTACCAGGCATAACCGTTGCATGAAACACCAAATGAATGAACCGCGTTACATCCCAGCTGTTCATACCAGTCCATTAAAATTTCTGGATTAGCGTCGGCCCACAAACCGGGTTTGGCAAAACCATGTGCTCCGCCTGGCCCCCAGTTATAATCGATATTATATGCCCGGATTGCTTCATTAACTGAATTGCTAGTTTTCCCTTTATTACAACCGGTTATAACAATAAGAGCTATAAATATGATAAAGCAAATCGTTCTATTTTTCATAATTGAAATTTTTGATAGTTCTAAATTTAAAATCCTTATACCAAATCTTCTTATCAATGATATTCTAAACAGAATCTTATTTTTTCACATACCCGAGGGGTAAATTGTTAAATGCCCGAGCAAGCACCGCAATGTTCCGTTCATCTCCTTCCAGACTGTCAACAGCATTTGAAAGATAATAATCAACCGGTTTCATTATGGGGCCTATAACCGGTTTGGTAAAACCATATAAACCCACATTTTCTTTGAGCGCGGCAGGTACAATTTCTGCAGGATCCTGCTTATTCCAATTGGCCAGACAGGTAATCAACTGTGTTTTGGTTCCGGTTAAATCACGCATTGCCGCAGTTCTTTTTATGTCTCCGGCTTCGTTCAT
>NZ_JAIKLE010000145.1 GCF_022267315.1 Maribellus maritimus | reverse complement strand
TCATCGTACATAAAAGGATTGGAAGAAAGGGTATTTTTACTATCAAAAAAAGCAGCAACACCCTGTTTTACTTTTTTCTCATTGTACATGAGGGCATTTTCAGTATTGGCAACCTGGTGGATTTTTATGACCATATTACCGGGGTTCAATTTTATCCATGTATTGCTGCAGAATGGAAAAACATTTTTCCAGTTCAATCAAAACCTGCCTGAAAACTTCCCTGTCAGCACCGGAAAACTGGTAAACCTGATGGGTATTTAAATTTTTGGCAACCTGGTTCAGGTTCACCCCGATTTTGTTGAGTTCATAATCCAGTTTTTGTGTTACCCGGATAAAATCCTCACTGGCCTCAATTTTCCGGATTTCCCTTTTCCGTACCAGTTTGGCACGGCAAAAATCGCTGATGGTTCGATAGCCTTCTTTTCCGCATCTTTTCCGCAGCAACTTCTTTTCCAACTCTGAAAGCCGAATGCAAATCAGTTTATCCAGTTTTTCGGTATCGCACGTTTTGGGTCTCATTTTAGCATTTTAATCCTTTGGATTAATCAGGCTTTTATCCCCCGGATAAAAGTCCCTGCCGGACAGGCACAAGAGGCTGTCTCAAAAGAGATGGCCTTTATTCATTTTCAGCGAATAGCAGATAAAATAATGAAAGTTGTCACTGATCGCTTTTGTTGACTGTCAGCGATTTAGTATCTTCAGGCATGGCAAGGAGATACAGAAAAGTACCATTCAAACCTTATCACGACAAACAGTCGATGCTGTTCCCCCCCGAATATTGATGAACTAGTTCCATCGGGGCATCCGGTGCGCATAGTTGACAGGATAATCGATAAGGTCGATATCCATTGCATCATGGATACTTATCCGGGTGGCGGTAGTTCGGGCTACCATCCCCGCATGTTATTAAAAGTATTGATTTACGCTTACCTGCGTAATATTTATTCGAGTCGCCAGATTGAAGAATCGCTAAAAGAGAATATCCATTTTATGTGGATAAGCGGCATGAGCAATCCTGACCACAATACCATCAACCGGTTTCGGGGGAAACGCCTGGATGGCAACCTGAAAGAGATATTTGGTTCTGTTGTAGAAATGCTTGCAGCAGAAGGTTACCT
>NZ_JAIKLE010000144.1 GCF_022267315.1 Maribellus maritimus | reverse complement strand
AGGGCATGGTTATACATCTCTTTGGAAGTAATTTCATTTACCTGGTTTAAATGTGCAAACAGGTTTTCCAGGTTTTGTTTGATATTCCGGCTTCGTGGTGAAAACTTAAAATCAGGGATTTCTCTATTTCCGGGTTGGATTAGCTGGTATTTCTGTTCCAGTTTATAAATAAATAAACCACTATGGATTGAAAATTCCATAGTTTTCATTCAAAGGTAAAAAATGAAATTTTTTGTTATTTTTCTATTATCCAGTTTCCCGTACTACTGTTCGGCTTCTCCCGATGGTGTTCATGATATTCCTGAACCATCTCATCCGTTATATTGCCAATACTCCAAACACCATAACCTACTGCCCAAAAATGTCTCCCCCAGTATTTCTTACCCATCTCGGGGAACTCTTGTTGCAACAGACGTGAAGAACGTCCTTTCAACTTCTTTACAAACATACTCACACTCAACCGTGGTGGATATTCGATATGAATGTGGATATGGTCTTTGCTCACTACTCCTTTTAATATACGAACATCTTCACTATCGCAAATCTGAATCAGAATATCTCGACAACGGGATTGAATGTCCCCTTGCAAAACATGATAACGGTATTTGGTTGCCCAAACTATATGACATGACATTTGACTTACTGTATGTGAATTCCTACGAAGTTCTACCATACAACAAAAGTAACATTTATAGAAACTTAAAGTATCTGCAATGAAATTGCAGGGTTTTAACCATTAACTTGACAATAAACTTTTGCATTTTCTGCTTTTCATAACTGTCCTTGATTTTTCGTCCCGTTTCCCTGTCAATTCGTGTGGATACAATATGAAAATGTACCCGTTCCAAATCCCGGTGTTTGTACACAAAATACGGTTGGTTCCCGTAGCCCATATAATCCATCATATTTCTGATTTCTTTTTGGATTGCTGTATCACCAAGTTTCAGGTAATCTTCGGATGAAGGGTTAAAGGAGATATGAAGACATTTATTCTTTACCCGTGGATTTAACTTCTCAATATCCAACAGATTCTTCAGCCGGTGTTTTTCATCGTACATAAAAGGATTGGAAGAAAGGGTATTTTTACTATCAAAAAAAGCAGCAACACCCTGTTTTACTTT
>NZ_JAIKLE010000143.1 GCF_022267315.1 Maribellus maritimus | reverse complement strand
TTCGTAAGTTCTGCCGGGGTGAGGGAATACAAGTTTCCACGAACCGTGACGAACAGCTTCCAGACTGTTCTTCCGGTAATAGTATAAAAAGGTTTCGCGAGGATTTGCCTCGAAATTACCCTTCAGGAGAGGCAACAGATTTACTCCGTCAATTTTGTTTTTGGGCAGAGGAGCATCTGCAATGGCTGCCAACGTGGGTAAAATGTCGATACCTGAAACCAGATTGTTACAAACCACTCCTTCCGGAATCACTCCGTTCCACATCATTAAACAGGGTATACGTTGGCCTCCTTCGTAAGATGTGCCTTTGCCTTCGCGCAATCCGCCGGTGGTGCCCGCGTGGTTTCCGTAATTCAGCCACGGGCCGTTATCGGAGGTAAAAATAACCAGTGTATTTTTATCCAGTCCGGTTGCTTCCAGTGTTTTTATAATTTCCCCGATGCCCCAGTCTATTTCCATCATAACATCGCCGTACATTCCCTGTTTCGATTTTCCTTTAAATCTTTCAGAAGCATAAAGCGGAACATGTGGCAAAGGGTTAGGCCAGTATACAAAAAATGGCTTGTCTTGGTTACGCTTTATAAAATCAATCGTTTTTTGTGCAAAATCAGCGGTGAAATGCGCTACATCTTCCGGTTTGACATCCGGATTAACGATTGTTTCATTTTCATAAAGCGGGAGGTTGGGATAGGTGCCGGTGGGATGAAGTGGCCACATATCGTGAGAGTAGGGGATTCCGTAAAATTCATCAAAACCGTGCTTTGTTGGGAGAAACTGTTTTTGATAGCCCAGATGCCATTTGCCAAAGATAGCGGTAGCATATCCTTTCTTTTTCAATACCTGGGCTATGGTTTCCTCATCGTCCGAGATTCCGGTAGTTGACCTGTGGCTCAACGCCCCGGTAATTCCGATCCGGTTCGGATAACACCCTGTGAGCAATCCTGCACGTGATGCACTGCATACTGCCTGGGGCGAATAATAATGGGAGAAAAACATTCCTTGGCTGGCAATTTTATCCAGATTGGGTGTGCTGTAATCCGTAGCTCCGGTAAGAGTCAAATCGCCATAACCCATGTCGTCAAGGTATATCAAAACGATATTCGGGGGATTGTTATCCATTGCTTTTGATGAACGAAAACC
>NZ_JAIKLE010000142.1 GCF_022267315.1 Maribellus maritimus | reverse complement strand
ACCGTTATGGCACATATTAAAAACTGCAATCAGACAATTACGAGATGAATAAAATGTTTATAAATACGAAAGACTACTTATTGAAAAACACTTGGGTTTTCTGGTTGATTGTTTTCTTAATAATCGTGAGTTTTTCTTATAGTTTAAGGACAGGATTTTTGGTTACTGGACTATTAATTATCGGTATGTTGATTGGCTACATTATTCCAATTGGTATTTTAGTAATTCAAAAAAGGACAGAATTAAAATCATTTTTATTGCCGCTATCATTACTAATCGCTATTACATTGACTTTCTATATTTTATTGGACAATAAAGCTATTTTACTTTATGTAATTCCATTCTCAATTCCCAGTTTAGTATCTGGGTTATTGAGTTTAAGAAAATAATATATGGAGAAATTTAATCCTTTTATTAGAAAGCAAAATCTATCTTGGAGTATTATTCAAATTAAAGTTTTACTTAACCAGATAGAGAAAGATAAAAGTTCAACTTTTTTAAGTTATGCTGCTCTCGAATGCAGGATAATAATTGAACGTTTAGAACTAGCTCCACTAGTTATGGCAGCAAGTTCATTAGTTGATGAATCTTGGAAAAATGAACTAGAAAATTATAAAGGAATCCAAAGCCTTAACAAAAAACTTAAATCTCTAAGGTATAGATACCAATCATTTACATCTGCTTTTGCGGAAGCGATTTTTGAAAACTGTCCATTGATTCCATTTGATTATAAAACAGCAGAAGATTTACAGAGTAAACTTGCAAAGTATATTCATGTCTATAACAAAGCTGACGATGATTTTCTATTTGACAGTCAATATGTAAAAGAGGGAATTAAGATTATAAGAGAAGCTCTTTACTTTTTGGAAAATTCATGTTCAAATCACGAAGGCTCATATCGACAAGGTATAATTGATTTTAACTCTCTTAGTCCAGAAATGAAAAATGAATTTAATGATTGGGTTAACCGAAAAGACGAAGATATTAAAGCATTGACAAGTAGACTAAATAAAATACGAGAAGAAAAGAAAATGTCGAAACTGAAAATAAAATAAAATACGTGCCATAACACAGTACATATTGCAGGGCGGGGTTCTGTGGTGCGCCAACTGCGGATTCTCGCATCGCAGTTCCGTGTCCTTCGGACAGGAACGCTCTCCGAAATCCGCCCCGACAACATGTACCAACCGTTAG
>NZ_JAIKLE010000141.1 GCF_022267315.1 Maribellus maritimus | reverse complement strand
CGGAGAGCGTTCCTGTCCGAAGGACACGGAACTGCGATGCGAGAATCCGCAGTTGGCGTACCACCGAACCCCGCCCTGCAATATGTACTGTGTTAGCAACTGGATTTTATTTTTTAATAATATAATTCTAATCCAAATTCACTCGCTCTTGCAGATATATTTTCAAGTCTCTCAGAATATTCATCAACGAGTCCTAATTCTGTGGTTCCATTAACAGCACTATGGAACATTTTATCCACCGACAAATAATAGTTTTCGTCCCAGTAACCAAAATCAGTTATAACATCAAGGCAACAATTTACATAATGCAATTCCAGTTCTATATTTAGTTCAATTACTTTCATTTTTCGAACTGTCCTGATGAGTTTCTTCGCTTCAGATTCTTTTAAAACTAAATTACTTCCAGACGGATAAACGTATTTTTCAATTTCCTTTTTGTATTTTTCCGCAAGTTCATTTACGTCTCCAGTTGCATAAATATCTAGATAGTTTTTTGCCGCCGGAACTTTCTTGTACATTTCTGAAATTAATTTAATTATTTCAGTTTTATCCAAATTGTTCAATCTCGTTTTAACTTCTCTAAGTCCCATTTATTTATGAAATGTTTTGCATTAAAGTTAAAACGAATTTTATTCAAATTTTACTTTTTCAGTCTCACGTAATTTCTCTTTTACTGAGTTTACAATGTCGAGTCCTTGTGAGTCTGCTTTAATTGCATTTTGAAATGAAAGTGGAAAACCAGCGCGTTTAGCTGCCACCATCCCATTTACGACATTATTAATATTTCCACCAGATAAAGCAAAAGCTTCTAATTGGTCACGACTCAAATTTAGTCCCCCTTTTGTAGAAACAATTAATCCCTCAACTATTTCCTTAACGGGAGAACGGCGTAACCGCATAAGTAATAGTTCCATTAGCGAAATACGTACGCCTGAAATTGTCGCAGCGAACCAATGTCCTAAAGGAATAAAGTAAAGAGCAATAAAAAATATTATAAGAACTACTGCAATAAATGCAAGGCTTTGAATGACTTCCATGTTTTTTTATTAGGTTGTTTTATTAATTATTTTGTTTTAAGTTAATAGACATCTTGTGTCGGATTTAAGCTTGTTGCTAACGGCAGTGTGTCTAAAAACCAATTTGGGTTGATGTAAATTGTAAACAATTGAATGGTTTTTGAAGCAGGTTTAAAATTTTCGGATTTTTCAT
>NZ_JAIKLE010000140.1 GCF_022267315.1 Maribellus maritimus | reverse complement strand
TTTGAGTGGCGGGTTCATGATTCTTTGGTTTTATTTGTTAGTTATTTTCAGGTTTGTTTCTGTTAGTACAATCCGTTAAACCCGGAAAGGTAACCCTGGATATGAGGTGCTTGGCAACATAAAACGGGATTTTTATCTTTTCCAAAGTTTGGAGTTTTGGGTGTTACAAACCACGCGATGAAATCGCACGGGAGCGGGGTTTTTCAGTTCGGTTACCCAGCCGGTGCGTTGGAACTGATAATTGCAATTCCAATTATCAATAAAATTACTGTTATCTTTTTCATGACATTCTATTTTATTTTAAAATTGATTTTAAATGTTAAACTTCCGGTCTCAATATCTCCAAAATGAAAATTATGAGTAAAACTTGTAACATATCTTCCATTTTCGAGTGAAACTTTATTCAGGCCTTTGAAAGCACCATGCATCGCAAAAAACTTGTCTCTACTATCCTGCCAGAGACACATAAAACTACTACTCATATCATCATGTATATATCGCATTTCATTTGAAGTAAGATATCCTGGTAATAATCCAAAGGGTCTTCCAAAGTTGTGAGTACGATTGTGGACTGAAAAAAAATCAACGTTTTCATAAAAGCTATAATCATGGAAAATAAGGCTTTTCCCAGTATTATTTTTAATTGAAAATTGGAAAGTGAAGTTTTCACCTTCATCAAAAACTGTAGAAGGTTCACCTTGCTCATTCAACAGGCAAAATTTAAATTCAATACCATTTACTTCTTTTTGTATTATGGCATCTTCATCGCCAATATTTAGTTCAAAAAAATCGTCTTTCTGGCAACCTGCTGTTGTAACACCAAACAACAGGACGATTAAACTTAGTTTTAGAATTTTTAATTCCATAATTAGAGTATTTGGTCGTGAGTAATTTGTACAGAGTACTTTTTGTATTCAGGGTAACGGTAGTTACCGGGAGTGAGCGCAATTAGGTGGCGATTCTGTTTGGAGGAGCGGGCTAAACAACCTTGTTGCTGCCCGGGAATGTTTTAAAAGATTTGGTTTACGGGGCATGTTCATTTTTTAGGTTTTTATAGTTATAGATTTCAGATGAGTTTAATTACCAAAAGGTTGCGTTGAGAAGTGGCGTAGGGAATATTCACGCCTTACGGCGCGTAAGTAAAGGTTTTTTGAGTGGCGGGTTCATGATTCTTTGGTTTTATTTGTTAGTTATTTTCAGGTTTGTTTCTGTTAGTACAATCCGT
>NZ_JAIKLE010000013.1 GCF_022267315.1 Maribellus maritimus | reverse complement strand
AGGGTGAGCACCGTGTAGTAAGAAAATGAGACTATGAGCACCGGAAAGGTGAGAGATGAGAAAGTGAGCGGTGAGAAATGAGCAGCGAACGTTTTCCATTGAAAATAAAATTCAAAGACCAAAATAGCCGGTTGCCAGCGCCATCCCTGCGCCCACTAACAGAAAAGTTGACGCACGAATTTGAGTTGCCAAAGAGCTTTAAAGAATTGTAAACACAATAGAATTAGATGGAAATTTAAAAACTTTCAATATCCGCCCCCGGCGGATAAAGGTGCGTAGGCCAGCCAAAGTAGCCCGGGCCGGCGCAGGCCAAAAGCGTTGAAGGATAACTTTGGCTTGATTCTTTTGAATACTTTTCTCATCTAAGGAGAAAAGTATTTGGGGTATGGGGCAAAGCCCCGCTGAGAAGCAGAGACGAGGGTTGAGACGGTGGGCACTGAGATGGTGAGACTGTGAGCACTGAGAGGGAGATAAGCGGAGAGCGGTGAGAATTGAGCGATGAGTAGTAAGAACATGAGACTTTGAGCACTATGATTGTAAGAAAGGCGCGCAGGGTGAAAATTTGGCCCGGGCCGGCGTTGGTCTAGAGCGTGGAAGGATGAAACGAACATGGGGATACAAAATTTTATTTTCCCGGATTTCATGCCCATTGTGAGTTCCACGGGTTAAAAGGAGTCGATTAACTTTGAACTCATTTTTTAACCAAAGTAGGTATAACTCAAATCATATACCAGAGAAGTGAAATTTTCTTGACTTTTTTTCGTTCGTTTTTTGTGTCAAGACAAAAAAGGAACTGGGGTTCGGGGCAAAGCCCCGTGAGTCATTTGGAAGAGCAGTGAGACGATGAGATGATGAGAGATGAGACGGTGATAGGAGAGTACTGAGACGTTATAATTAAAGACCTTTGACTTTTGACTTTTCGACCTTGAGACGGTAAGAGATGAGCGATGAGCATTAAGCCGATGGGACATTGAAACCTTTGACCATTCGCTGGTGCGGATTTATAATTACGGATGTTCGGAAGATTTTTTCGCGAAACTCAACTCTAAAATAAATGGTATAATTATTTTGTCGATTTCTTTTGTACTGAACAGACAAATTGCATCTAGTTAAAATAAACAATAATTTTGTACCTTGTCGATTCAGAATAGAACAACAATGGAAGCATTAACAATACATCCGCAAAACAACGAACAATTGAAGGCGATTAAATCTGTTTTAAAAGCTATGAAAATACCTTTTGAAAAAAGCCCTTACAATCCTGATTTTCTAAAAAAAATTCAAGAATCAGAAAAACATCAGGAAGGTGCAGTTATCTTAAAATGCGAGGAAGATGTCAGCAACTATTTAAAAAATCTTGATACCGATGTACAAGATTAAAATTTTGCCGCAAGCAGACAAAGATATTCGAAGCTACCATAAAGCCGGAAATAAAAAAACAATAGGGAAAATCCGCAAGATTTTAAAAGAGTTACAACTTCATCCAACAACAGGGATTAGTCAGCCGGAACAATTGAAATATGAACTTTCCGGTTACTGGAGCCGACGAATTGATAAAAAAAACTTTATTGGCTGGTATACCCGGAGGTTTTGGTTTCTTGAGCAAAACTACAGGCAAAAAATTTTCTGTAAGCGCTGTTCGGGTGAAAAAGTTTTGTGCCACCACTCGATTTGATTCCACAAAGGCACACAACATTAGATTATTTGGATAAAAACCGGACAAAAAGAGAAATCTTGCAATTCAGTCAGAAAACTGAAATTATAATACAATCAAATAAAAAAATCCGGAAATTTTTGCCCGTTCATCGAAGCATGCCAATATTCGAAAAGTGATCATTGATAAAAATAATTCACTCTTTTATCAGGTTGACAATAAACGAAAAAGAATATATTTATTAACTTTCTTCGACAATCGCCAAAATCCGAACAGTCTAAAACTAAATCCAATTTAATAAATTAATCCACGTTGTATACAGCATCGGGAATTCTATCCGGCCACTGATGGGAAAAGATAAAAAGAAGGAATAACCTTTGAGTTGGAGTAGCCCATCCACTCCGGGCTTCTTTCATCTGGTGACTGGAGTTCACCTGATGAATATTGTTGAGTTTTGATTGAAGCGAGCAGAAAATTGTTATATCCGGTAATATTATTGTCTTTTCCAGTATCATTTTACCCTCTTCCAGTTGAACAGGAAGCGTCCCTGTACTTACAGGACCAGTCCGGGAAACAACAGGAGAAGGCTGAAAGTGAAAAGGAACGGAAAAAAAGGTACAGGAGAACCTGTTTGAACTTACAGGGAAGAGAATAAGTGCTACAGGGAAGGCGGGAAAACAACAGGGCGCCCCGTTCGCTTACAGGACGCCCCAAGTTTCAACAGGAAGTTGTTAATCAGTGTTTTCCGAAATGGATGCTTCCTTTTGGTTGTTTTTCTTTTTCCAGTACTGGCTGGAATAGCCTTTTAGCCTTTGCGGATTTTTCCAGAACAGGTATTTCCCGGCTTCCCGGATTTCATCCACCAATTCTTTGAGGTGGGTATAGGCCTGGTCACGCAAAACCTTTGCTTCATTTTGTTCGGCTTTGTCGCCGTTGGCAGTGGCCAGCAGGTCGGCCATTTCATCGGCCATTGTTGCAGCCTTATCCAGTTTGGTTATATCAAAACCAATAGCGCTTAAAGCATTGGCATTTTCACGCCCCAGGACTGCTAAATTGTTCAGGTCTTGTAGCATATCTGCATGTCCGCTACCTTCGGCAACTTCTGCCACTCGGTTCAAAATTGCCGCATCATCCCGATAGGCAAAACGAAATACATGAAGCAGCTCGTCACGCAGGTCATAGGCCAGGGGTGATAGTTCGCCCCAATCCCGTTGAGCCTCCTCCTGTGAATAGCGCTGTTTAAACCACAATGATTGTGCTTCACGTAAAGCTCCGGCCCGAACGGGAAGGTCGTTTATCTGTTCTTCGCTGATACCGGTAATCACCAGTTTTTCCTTGTCGGCCAGACACCAGTGGTAAAGATTCTCAGCTTCCTGCAGAAAAACATCCACAGGCAGCGTAGGGGTTTGTACTTGTTCGTTGGGGATGGCTTTGAGCACATCCAATTTCGTTTGAAAATCATCAGAATTACTCATAATAATAGATTTAAAGTTTAACATATACCATCAGGTCCCGGGGTAAAAGTTGTGGAAAAAGATTTACCGGAAAGTGAATCTGGTGGTTTTTTTCACTTTTATGAATTAATTGTGTTTATGGTGATTTAAAAGTAGAATCTTTTTTTGTAATTAAGTAGAAAATCAATCAGTTATGTAACATATGGATTTTTGTAACCCTGGAGGAGAGTGCTGTGTTTTCGTTGCACCGAATAAACCCGGTAAGGGTTCAATAACAATAGTCCCCGGTTTTAACCGGGGGAAGGAATACCAATACGCAACCCAGGCCGGCGAGGCTACCCGGATTGAAAAGGCGCCCTTCTCCCGGCCGCAATAACAGACCAAACAAAAGAATCATTTGCACAAATCTAAATTCTGCGTAGCTGGTCAACGAAGCAAAGCGAGTCTATATCAAATGAATTCAGGATATTATCAGGAAGCACATTGAAGGCCCCTTTAGGGGTTTGGGGTAGCTGGCAGCAGTGTTTGCGGCGCATACCACGCCTCTTTTTCAAAACGCTGGCTACGGTGCACCTGTTTTTTGTGCGGCACTTCCTCCCCGGCATAAATGCCGGAGTTATTGTAGTCAAACCCGCTGGAGTTTATATTGGGGAATGACATGATGAAGAAATAATTCCTCATGGAATACAAATCACAAAAAATTGTATCTTACAAAACCCGGTAAGGGTTTAATAACAATAGCCCCCGGTTTTAACCGGGGGAAAATAGACGGGAATACAACCCCGGCCGGCGAGGCTACCCTGATTGAAAAGGCGCCCTTCTCCCGGCCGCAATAACAGACCAAACAAAAGAACCATTTGCACAAATTTAAATTCTGCGTAGCTGGTCAACGAAGCGAATCTTTATCAAATGAATTCAGGATATTATCAGCAAGCACCTTAAAAGCCCCTTCAGGGGTTTGGGGGAGCTGGCAGCAGTGTTTGCGGCGCATACCACGCCTCTTTTTCAAAACGCTGGCTAGCGTGCGCCTGTCTTTTGTGTAGTTGCTTCCTCCCCGGCATAAATGCCGGAGTTATTGTGGTCAAACCCCGATAGGGTTGATTGAGGATGAGATGATGTGAAAGCAATCTGCCTTGGAACCCGAATCACAAAAAATTGTACAAGTATAAACCATAAGGGTAAATAAAAATAACTCTGGTTTTAGCCGGGAGGCCACAATTCAATTCTTTTTTTTGAAAAAGAATTTTATCGTTTTTCTTTCGTTTTACTTTCTTAAAGTTTTTACTTTTGACGACTTTTTTGAACAAGCGTCATACTCCTTTTCGTTTGAGATTTCCAGGGCCCAAATGTAATTGAGGTGGCGGAGCATTGAAAAGGGGTATCATTTTATTATTAAATTACATATGATAAAGGGAAACACTCGTTTGAGTAAAAATCTTAAAGAGACCAGCTAATCACTAATCGTTTTATCTTTGCAAAACAATGATTACGTTAGAATTTTAGTCGGATTAGCAATCTTTGTGCTGGCTGTAAAAAAAAGCAAGGGAGTACGATTGATTCAAACATATGAAAGACCAAGCGGAAATAAGATATCATTCAAGGGAAACTGATATAGAAGATGATTTTGTTGAACTTGTAAAAACGATATGGCAAGGTCGGAAAGTTATTGTTATATCTGTTGTTATAAGTACCTTTCTTGGACTGATGGTAGCCTTACTTTCTCCAAAAGAATTTACAGCCTCTGTTACGTTGGTACCCCAAACATCTGGGAACAGCGGAAATCTCGGCGGACTTTCGTCGTTGGCCGACATGGCAGGGTTTAATTTGAATTTGACTAATGGAATGGCAGAGCTTTCACCTCAAATATATCCACAAATAGTGCAGAGTATACCATTTCAGATGGAAATAATGAACACCTCTTATACATTTCCGGGAATAGATAAAAAGATGAGTCTGTATGCCTATTATACAGAAGTGTACAAGCCGGGAATCCTTGTTCATTTTAAAAAATACACCATTGGCCTGCCAGGGGTTGTTTTGAAAATGATTAGAGAAGAAAAAGATGTTCCTTTAGAGAAAAAGGAAAGTGAAAACAGCGGGCCGTTGAAACTCACAAAAGAACAGAATGATGTTCTAAGAATTATTGCTCAAAATATTTTGCTTTCAGTTAACGACAGGGATGGTTTTATGGTTTTATCAGCGCGATTTTTTGACCCGGATTTATCGGCGCAGGTTGCTCATAAAACACAAATATTGCTTCAGAATAGTATTACCAAAATTAAGATTGAAAAAGCCGTCGCTCAATTGCAATTTGTCGAAGAACGTTATGATGAGAGCAAAAAGGAGTTCGAAACAGCACAGAAAAAATTGGCTACTTTCAGGGATAGAAATAAAAATGTAGTCAATGCTATGGCTCTTGCAGAGGAAGAGCAGTTGCAAAATGAATATCAACTGGCATTTAACGTTTATTCCCAACTGGCTCAGCAGCTTGAACAGGAACGAATCAAAGTTAAAGAAGACACACCGGTGTTTTCAGTGGTTAGTCCCGCTGTCGTCCCGCTCAAAAAATCAAAGCCTAACAGGCTCTTGATTCTTGTCATATGGATTTTCCTTGGTGCGATAACAGGTGTGGGCTGGATTTTGGGAAGAGAATTTTTTAATGGGATCAGGGAACTGGAATAGAAAATAGAACGGTGCCCTAATGATCGAATTGTTACATACGAACTGTTGAGGAAAGTAAACGAATGTATGCGCCAGATAGTTTACCAAATAAATAAATGTGAAACAGTAAAAGCCATTGGTTTTCTTGCACCAAATTTTTTCTAGAGAATTTCATACGTAACCATTAATACAGGGGAATAGTTTTTTATAGCAGGAATGGTACAATGGCTTTTATCCCACCTATAGTTAAATTCTAAAGGAGTAGTCGGTTAACTAAAGAAATATTTAGAACAGGAAGACAGGTTTGTGGAGCTATATAAAAGTGCAGGAAGGAATGTTCAAAAAAATAGAAAGGCGAATACGCAGACAAAATAGTAAGGGACCTTATGTCAAATTAATATAAGTAGCAGAAAGCGATTAATACCATTTTTAAATGTAATAATGGGAGAAATTTCAGAAAAAAAATCCTACAGACAAATATTTAAAGCAACGACCATTTTTGGAGGAGTTCAGATTATATCAGTTTTAATAAACCTCCTGAAATCCAAAATAATTGCAATATTTCTGGGGCCTGAAGGAATGGGCATTTTTTATTTGCTTCAAAATCCGATAAAGCTTATTTCGCAGGTTTCAGGGCTGGGAATTAATATTAGCGGAATCAGAGAAGTTTCAAAATCAACAAACGAACACGATATTGATGAACAAACAAAATCAATCATTACTGTTCGTCGCTGGACGCGTGTATCCGGGCTGATCGGAACAGTTTTAACGATTATACTATCAAGCAGCCTAAGCAAATGGTCGTTTGGAAATACTGACTATACCTGGTCTTTTTGCCTGTTATCCGTCGTAGTGTTGTTAACGGCTCTGGGAAATGAAAATGACGTTATCCTAAAAGGAACCAGACAAATTAATAATATTGCCAGGGCAGGTATATACAGTGCAGCATCAAGCTTGGCAGTAACATTTCCTTTATACTATTTTTTTAAGCTTCAGGGAATTATTCCTGTTCTTATCTCTACAGCTTTATTTGTTTATGTTTTTAATCGAAATTATTCCCGTAAAGTACCACTTGGCAGAGCCTCTTTATCCTACACAGAAACATTTCAACGCGGAAAAAAAATGGCTTCACTGGGAATAATGCTTGTAATTGCGGGTTTTGCAGAGACACTTGCTATGTATCTTGTCAATATATTTATTCGTAATGCGGGAAATATTGAGGATGTCGGACTTTTTCAGGCTGGAATGCAAATTACAAATGTTTCCATTTCACTCGTCTATACTGCAATGGCAGGAGACTATTTTCCCCGGCTGTCAGCTATTTGCCACAGGACAGGTGAAATGAATAAGCTGGTTAATCAACAAGCTGTAATAGCGGCATTAATTAGCACTCCAATTTTAATGATGATGATTACATTCGTTTCCCTGCTAATACAGGTTTTTTTATCAAAGTCATTTTTACCCGTGAGTAATTTTATTCACTGGATATTGCTCGCTGCTGTGTTTAGAGCCTCTACATGGACTATTCATTATATTATCCTTGCGAAGGGAGATTCAAAGCTTTTCCTGAAATTAGTGCTGCTGACAAATTCTCTTCAATTGATGTTTTATATCGGCGGGTATAAAGTATATGGATTAATGGGACTTGGTTTAGGATATCTTGTTACTATGACGAGTAATGCCGCTTTTATGTATTATATCATTCATCGAAAGTATCATTTCTCATTCAAAAGGGAATTTATACAATTGCTAACTTTTGGTTTTATAATGACAGCAATGTGCATTATCTCAGGTTTTGTTTTCAATGATTTATATAAATACATAACGAATTCTTTTATTATTGTAATAACAATAATTATTTCGATCCGAAAATTAAATCAAAAAATAGATCTCCTTGATATACTTAAACAATACAAGAAAAATAAATGAAACCTAGACAATTGATAAACAAGGTTTTTTCAAAATTGGAGCATTACATAAGCAAAAAGAAACTCCACATCTGGAACACTTTTTATTTTAATTTTCGAACACTACCTTTTAAACAAGCGCGAAAATTTCCGGTATATATCTACGGGAAGGTAAAATTTCTTACTCTCGGGGGGAAGGTAATTATTAACAGTAAGGAAATAAAGCCGGGTATGATAAAGTTAGGCAGAAATACTGATGTATTTGGTGGTTCGAATGGAGCAGCTATTATTTTGTTATCACAAAAAAGCCAAATAATATTTGATGGTTTTTGTTCTATCGGTATTGATTATGCTTTAAGAGTAACGGGTGGAAAATTGCATTTTGGAAATTATTCTCGTTTGGGGTCATATGTTTTAGTTTCTTGTAGTACATATGTTCGAATTGGTGCAAATACAGATGTAACATTTGGATGTCAAATTTTGGATTCAAATTTTCACTACATTCATTATATTGAAAAAGGTTTAACAAAAAGACATAGTGAACAAATAATAATTGGAGATTCCAATTGGATTGGAAATCATTCGTCGATTATGAAAGGCTCAAAAACAGCTGCAAATACGATTGTTTCACTTAATAGTCTTCTCAACAAAGACTATTCAAAACTTTATAACCAAGAGAATATTTTATTGGCAGGTTCTCCTGCTCAAAAAGTGATGGACAACTGTAAACGAATTTTTTCATACAAAAAAGAAGCTGAAGTAAATATATTTTTCAAAAAAAATCCTAAAATTCATACTTATGATGTCAAAAGTGAATATCGGGATAAAATTAATGATATGATTAGCTTTTTTGAATAAGAATGTGGTCGGATTCATTATGTTTTAAGACAAAGAACATGAGAAGAATTATTTATTTTATCTTTTTATTTTTCCCGGTTTCGAATTTTTTTGAGAAGTTTAGAAACAGGAAAAAGGCATTGTTCGGAAAGAATTCAATAATTAAAAATTGTTGTTTTGAGGAGCGGAATACAATTAGTCCTAATGTATTTTTGTTCAATTCTGAAATAGGATACGGCACATATATAAATCATCGTTCCAAAATTTTTAATGCAAAAATTGGTCGTTTTTGCAGCATTGCCGATGATGTGAAAGTTGTATTAGGCAATCATCCAACCTCGAAAGTGGTTACTACACATCCATCGTTTTACAACAATACCCAAAGTCACTTCAATTTTACATTTCATAAAGGCCCGGAGCCAAAGTTCCAAATTAACAGACTGGTTAATAATAAGTACAGCGTTATTATTGGAAATGATGTATGGATTGGATCAAATGTAAAAATAATTGAAGGTATTACCATTGGCGATGGAGCAGTAGTTGCGGCGGGAGCAGTCGTGACTAAAGATGTAGCTCCATATGAAGTTGTAGGAGGTGTGCCGGCCCGAAAAATCAAAAGCCGTTTTACACAGGAACAAATTAATTGGCTGTTGGAATATAAATGGTGGAACAAAGACTTTGAGTGGCTCAAGAAAAATAAGGACTTATTTCTGAATATAGATGATTTTATTTTTCAAAACAGCTAGAATCAATGAAGAAGAAAAAGATATCAGAGTTGCAAATCTCTCCTGTTAAAACTAACAATCTGGATATAAATAGAGAATGAAAACATTAATAATCAAAGTGATTACCAGGCTAAGATGGAAACTTCAGTACGGGAAATACGAATCCCGAATTCATTCTGGTGAAGAATTGGATAAAAGGGTGGCTAAAAACCAACGTGTAAATATTATATACAGAATTAGTGACGCAGGTTATAAAAAAAGAAAGCCGGATTATATCAATAATGAAAATTGTTTAGCCAATGCAGTAAAAAATTTTCCACTGACCCAGCATAACTGGGTTATTATTGCTGATAATTGCTGTGATGCAACACTGACCATAATCGAAAAATATATTCCAAAAGAAAACATCAAAATTGTAAGCATTGGACACGGTGCCGGAACTTTTAATCTTGCATTAGACATTGCACTGGGCTTGGGCAAAAATGAGGTTGTATATTTTTTGGAAAATGATTACATACATCGCTCTAATGCTTCCAAAGTTCTTGGCGAGGGATTTTGTTTAGACGATGATGGCTATTTTACGTTGTATGATCATCCGGATAAATATTATATCAGGGAAAGAAGCATTATGCATTTCACGAAAAGTACGCATTGGAGAGAATCAAACTCAACAACAATGACTTTTGCCACAAAGGTAAAGACATTAAAATGTGACGAAAAAGTATTGAGGAAATGGACAAAAGGTAAACATCCGCTTGACTGGCAAATGTTTTTAGAGTTAAAGTACTTCAACAAGAGAAAACTTTACTCTTCTGTACCTGGATATTCGACACACGGTGAGACAATTTGGCTTTCTCCTGTAATTGACTGGGATATCGTTAGTTCGGAATTTGAATAAAACTGACAAAATAATGGAAAGTGTACTTATTACCGGCGGAGCCGGATTTATCGGTTCTAAATTAGCATTACAATTGATTAACAAAGGATACAAAGTAACAATCCTTGATAATTTGTCTCCTCAGATTCATGGTGATAATCCGGAGCAAACTTCACCGCTTTATCAATCGATAAAAGACAAAGTTCATTTTATCAAAGGTTCAGTTACAGAGCAAGATGACCTAATACGGGCTGTCGATAATCAGGAAATCATTGTGCATCTGGCGGCAGAGACAGGAACCGGCCAGTCAATGTATAAGATACATAAATATACTGATACGAATGTTGGCTCAACGGCACTTCTTTTGGATATATTAACAAATGAAACTCATTCTGTTAGAAAAGTTGTTGTTGCAAGTTCCAGGGCAATTTACGGAGAAGGCCGTTATTACTGTGAGGAAATAGACAGTTATGTCTATCCTACGGTTCGCCTGCAAAAACATTTAAGTGTTGGAGACTTTGAAGTAAAATATCCAGGATGCAAAAATATTCTCAAACTGGTTTCTACCGCTGAAGATTCCAAAATTCATCCGACTTCTGTTTACGGGATTAGCAAGCAGGTGCAGGAACAATTGGTAATGACCGTATGTCCGAGTATTGGAATTGCCCCCGTTGCTTTTCGGTATCAGAATGTTTACGGACCGGGGCAATCACTAGCAAATCCATATACCGGTATTTTATCTATCTTCTCTACACGTATCAAAAATGGGAATGGCATCAATATATTTGAAGATGGTAAAGAATCACGTGATTTTGTGTTTATTAATGATGTCGTGTATGCTACAATTTTAGGAATTGAAAAAGAAGAAGCCAATGGTTTTGTTTTTAATGTTGGAACTGGCGTGCCAACAGATGTATTAACAGTCGCAAATATACTTATTGATAAGTACGGTATCAAGGTTCCACTTAAGATATCAGGAAATTACCGATTAGGCGATATTCGTCATAATTATGCTGACATTAAGTTAATTAATAAGAGATTAGGTTTTTCCCCTAAATGGAGTTTTGAAAAAGGAATTGAGCAGTTTGTAAAATGGGTCAATGAGCAAAATGTTCAAAAGGATAATTATGAACAATCAATCAAAGAACTAAAAGAAAAAGGATTATACCAATAATGATTATACCAAAAACTGCTAAAATCGGGATTGTAACCGTATTATACAACAGTGAAGAAGTCCTTCCTGATTTTTTTAAATCGCTTGAAGAGCAGAATTATCAAAATATTGAATTATATGTGGTTAATAACGCATCTCCAGACAATTCATTACCATTAAGTAAAGACCTAAGCAAAAAAGTTTGGTTTCCGGTAAAATTTATCGAGTGTCCGGAAAACTATGGAATTGCAAAAGGAAATAATCTTGGAATATTTGAGGCCTTATCCAATCGATGCAGCTATATACTTCTTGCAAATAACGACATTGAACTGAATCCCAATACCATTTCAATACTTTTTGAAGAAATGATGCAAGAAGATGCAACAATGGCTGTTCCTAAAATATATTATCATGGAACAAATATTATCTGGGCAGCAGGGGGGAAATTTATTTACCATACAGGAAGTGTCAGACATATTGGTGTAAGAGAAGAAGATAAAGGACAATTTGAAAAACGCTGTAATATTCCTTATGCACCAACCTGTTTTATGCTAATTGATGCGTCTGTATTTCAACGTATAGGTTTCATGGATGAAAGATACTTCGTTTATTTCGACGACACTGATTTTGTTTATCGTGCTGTGATAAAAGGTAAAGAGAACTTAATATATATACCCAGAAGTATTGTCTGGCATAAAGAAGGAGGCTCAACGGGTGGATTTAAGAGTGATTTTAGTATCAGATATCAAACGCGAAACATGGTGTATTTTACATTAAAACAATATACATTTTTTCATCAACTCGTTGTATTTGCTTTTAATTTTTCTTATTACTTACTGAAAGCATCTTTTAAGATGTCTGCCCGCCAGCGTAGAATAATGCGTCGCTCATATTGGGATGGGGTAAAAGTTTATGTGCAAAGTAAAAAGGAGTCGTCTTCGATTTCATATTCAGAGCGTATTTCTAATATAACAGGAAGAAACGATAATGGGGGAAGCCTATAGCTATTTGTATTCAATTCCATATGTTATATACATGCTCTTCCTTATTGGCTGTTTTTATTTTGAGAAGAAGAGGTTAGCACAGGGAGAAAATGCAGAAGACATTCGTAAGGTCGTTTTGTTCAGTGCGTTGGTATTTATTGGCTTGAGAGGTCACGTAATGACCGATTATATTTCCTATTATCCCTATTTTAAAGAAATGCCAACTTTTCAAAATGGGAAACTAACCGATTTTAGCAGGTATGGAAGAATTGAATTCGGTTTCTTGTATTATACTTATTTTATTAAGTCAATATTTCGTAATTATTTCATTTGGGTTTTTATCAATACGCTCATTGATTTATTCATTATTAATCAAATATTTAAGAAATACACTTCTTATTATGCACTGGCATTTATTGTTTTCATTGGTTTTCAAGGATTGGGGCTGGAAATTAATACCTATCGGAATATAAAAGCTATTGTTCTTTTTATGCTGTCTCTGCAATACATTCGGAAGAAGAAATTTGTTCCGTATTTATTGCTCAATTTATTAGGCTTTACTTTTCACGCGAGTGCACTAATCTACATCCCAATGTACTTCATTTTGAACCGGAAGATTTCAAAAATGATGATATGGGCTCTCTTTGTTATTAGTAATTGTATCTTTCTTTTACATATAAAGCTTAGTAGTGTCATTATCCCTCCGCTAATTGATTTAACAGGAATGAGTGTTTCTATCTCTAAAATTATGACATATCTGAATACTTCGAGTTCTTACGGAATATCAGTTGGGTATGTGGAACGTATCCTCTCTTTTACTCTTTTTACGATTTTTAGTGATAAGATGATTGAGAAGACAGAAATGAACAGGATTTTTTATAATTCTTATTTGTTGTACTTTTTCTTTTTCTTTTTCTTTTCAGACATGAGTGTTTTTGCCGAAAGGTTTTCGGGATTATTTGTTTTTTCATACTGGGTCTTATATCCCAATGTCTATAAGTGCATTAATAAAGTTGAAATAAAGAAAGTATTCATTTCATATTTATTGTTTTTAAGCCTGTTTAAAGTGATAACGGGTAATTCTGTAATTTTTTCAAAATACGACAACTTATTGTTTGGAATACAAAGTTTTGAGCAAAGGGAGTCTGTTTTTAATCAGTACAACAAACAAATATTCAATCAGTAGGATGAAAGTTATTTTTGATCACCAAATATTTTCATCGCAAAAACATGGAGGCGTTTCGAAATATTTTGTCGAATTAATCAGGCATCTCCCAAAGGAATACTGGAGAACTACGACTTTTTTCTCGAATAATGAATATGTGAGACATTATCGCCTGTTTCATACGTTCCCGTTTTTCCCGGGAATAGAATTTCCCGGAAAGGGGCGAATTATTTCCGAATTGAATAAGCCTTATTCGATTATAAAGTTGGGGAGTCAAAAGTATGACGTGTTTCATCAGACGAATTTTGATCCATACTGTATCAAACCAATCGGTTCAAAGCCTATGGTTACCACTTTTCATGACATTAATTTTGCAACTATAGACAAAAATGAGTCAAGGGTGGTATTTCAGAGAAAATCGCTTAATCGGGCCGATAAAATTGTGGCTATCAGCCACAACACAAAAAAGGATTTGGTGGAACATTACTCTGTAGAACCTTCAAAAATAGAAGTAATTCATCATGGTGTGTCACAAACCACAATTCCGGGGGGACTAAATTCTCGTATTCTGAAAGCTCCCTATCTGTTGTTTGTAGGATTAAGACGTGAGTTTAAAAACTTTAAGCGATTTATTGAAGCATTTGCAGTTTTTCATCATAAATACCCTGATTTACATGTGATATGCACCAGGAATGATTTTTCAAAAGCAGAGTTGATTTTATTTGAAGAGTTGAAGATACGTAAAAAAATCCATCATATTAACGCCGATGAAATAACAATGGCCCGACTATACAGAGATGCAGAACTTTTCGTTTTCCCATCTTTATATGAAGGCTTTGGAATGCCTATTCTCGAGGCAATGATCAATAACTGTCCGGTAGCTATTTCTAGTACCAGCTGTTTTCCTGAAATCGCAGGTGACGCTGCGTCTTACTTCGATCCATATCAAGTTGATGATATAGTTTATGCAATTTTAAAAGTTCTGGATAATCCCTCTTATAAAAAAAGACTAATACAAAGAGGAAAAGCCAGGGCACTGGAATTCACATGGGAAAAAAGTGTAGAAAGACACGTTAAACTTTATGAATCTCTTTTATAAACAATCTTAACCTTTTGAAACCTTAAAATAGTTATAAGGACAGACGGATATACCCACCAATTTATGTCAGGAAATAAAAAAAATACCTCGTAAAAAAAAGTAAATTAAACAAATATATTTTGACGCGAGAAGCACAAATGTTGCTCTTTCGTATGAATATCTGGAAACAGATGCACTTGGTTTAAGTTTGGAATATTTAATGTTGTTTGGGAGAGGGATTACGTTTCTGTAATTTAGAAGTTCTGTCTATGTTTCCTTTTAAGAAATTCCTTGTAGTCTATAAAATGATGAATTGGGGATGTAGGCCATATCTAAAGAACGGTTTTGAGAAAAATATTCAATTAGGGAAAATCTAACTTAACTTTGTAGAAGTGTTATCTTAATTAAGGGAAGTAACATCAGTTTATAAAAGGCTAAATCATTAATTATTTTTAATATCAGTTTGTTATGGAAGTGGTTTTTTTGACTAAATATTTTTCAGAGGGGCCTTCCTCCAGATATCGATCTTTCAATTATTCCAAATTTTTTGATGCTGAAGGAGTTTTTTATACATTTTCTCCTCTTTTTTATGATGGATATGTTTCCGATTTGTATTTAAAGGAGATACCTTTTTATAAGGTAGTAAAGTCCTACCTTAAAAGATTTTTGTTTTTAGCGTTTACGCCCAAAAAAAATAGGTTTTTTGTTATCGAAAAAGAATTATTTCCCAACATACCTTTTTTTATTGAGCAGATATTGTTAAGAAATAAAAATTACAGTATAGATTATGACGATGCTGTTTTTATCAAATACAATAAAAATTTTTTGTTAAAAAACAAGCACTTAAAGTTAGCCCGAAAAGCAAAATTTTTGTCTGTTGGAAATTACTGGTATTTTACGCAGTTTTCCAAAGACAAATGCGTGTATTTACCAACTGTAATTGATATAGGAAAGTATCCGCCTGTTTATAAAAAGGAACAAAATAAGCCTCTAATAATATGCTGGATTGGAACACCTTCGAATATTAAATACTTAAAAGCGCTTATACCGGTTTTTAAAAAGCTTCGTGATTCAAAAATTGAATTTAAGTTACGGATAATAGGAGGAGAACTATATGAGCCGGATTTAAATATCGAAAACATTGAATGGCGTGAAAAAACAGAACACTTAAACCTTGCTGGCAGTGACATTGGTATTATGCCACTTTTCGACTCAAAATGGGAAAGTGGAAAATGTGGATTCAAACTCATACAGTACATGATATCGCACTTGCCTGTAATAGCCAGTCCTTCGCCGGCAAATAAAGAAATTATTTCCCATGGCGAAAACGGTTATATCGCTTCAACGGATACGGAATGGATATTTTATCTTTCAAAACTATGTGAAGACTCAAAATTGAGAGAAGAAATTGGGCAGAGAGGACATGACACAATAATTGAAAACTATTCTTACCAGAAATGGGGTCCTAAATATGTGAATTTAATAAAGCAACAAACAACAAATTAAAAGATGGAATGTAAGAGGCAGATGGTGGAGTAAATTTGTTGAAATCTGCTTATAGATGGAATCACATTTTGATAAAAAGAAAAACGGACGAATCGTAAGTACGGGAGATCGGAAATAGTTGAAATGGAAATAAAAAATAAATTTTTACAGAAGAAAATCAGTTTAAGGTCCTTTGTGTTATTTTGGGTGTTGTAAACTTGATTGGTTACCCATTATTTTTTAATTTCTATTGTTTTTAAATAGTCAATAGTTTATTTATTCACGCAACCTTATTTGGGATCTCTTCATCATTAAATTTTACGTTTTTTATGGCGATTAGAAATTAAAAAATTATGGCCAGCACTTTTTTTATTAATTTTGGGTCAAAGTTTACATTTAGAATTAAATATTTACATTTTAAATTATGTCTGTCGAAGCTATGGAAATCAATTAAAACAATTGATATAGTGGGAGCTTTGATACATGGCTTGAAATTTGTTAGACAAAGAAAAACTAAGAACGCTAAAATTTTTTATTGTAAAATAGCGTTATATTTAAAAGGTTATAACAGGCTGGTTTTTCTTTCAGGACAAGAGAAGGAAATTGAACGTTTGTTAAAGTTTTCATTTAAGGATTAGCTCTCAAATGATGGAAAAGAAAATAGTTATACTACTCAATACTTCCTGGTATATTTACAATACGCGGAAGAATCTGATAAAAATACTTATCGCAGAAGGGTTTAAGATATATACTGTTGCTCCTTATGACAGTAATTATTCAGAAAAACTTAAAGCGCTTGGTTGTGAGCACCATGATTTGCCCATCGATTCAAAATCAAAAAATCCATTTTCTGAAATTGCTTTAATTTGGAGGATTAGACGCAAGCTGAAGGAAATAAAGCCGGATGTTCTTTTAAATTTTACCATAAAGCCTAATGTTTATGGGACCATTGCGGCATCGAGTTTGAAAATTCCGTGTATAAATAACATCTCAGGTTTGGGAACTCTTTTTTCCGAAAATCCGGTGTCCAGAACTATTTTCAAAATTTTATTTAAATTTTCTCAAAATAAAGCTAAAACTGTATTTTTTCAAAATCCAGAGGACTTGCAGCACTTGACCGGACAAAGAATTGTAAGGAAGGAGATTGCGCGTTTGCTGCCTGGTTCTGGTGTAAGTTTAAATGAATTTTCATTTTCTCCTGCAGTAACCAATGGAACCACAAAATTCCTTTTGATGGCAAGAATGATATATCCAAAGGGGATTGATGAACTCGTTTCGGCTTCGCATATATTAAGAGAAAAAGGATATGATCATTTTAAGGTACTTCTTCTGGGAGAGCTTGGGGTAAATAATCCTTTGGCTATATCGCAGAAAAAGATGGACGAGTATTGCCGGAACGAATATGTTAATTATCTGGGAAAAACGGATGACGTAAAAACAGTAATTCAAAAGTCGGATGCAGTCGTTTTACCTTCTTATTATAAAGAAGGAACCCCCAGGAGCCTTTTGGAGGCGCTTTCTGTGGGGAGACCGGTAATCACTACGAATATGCCCGGATGTAAAGATACGGTGGTTGATAACTCTAATGGTTTTATCTGTGCTCCTAAGTCGGCAAAAGAACTTGCACAAAAGATGGAGTTATTTTTAAAAATGGATCAAGTGGCAAGATTGAAAATGGGGGAGCAATCCAGAAAAATAGCAGAAGAGAAGTTTGATGAAAAGATCGTTATTGATTTTTATTTAGATGCCATTCAAAGTGCTATTTAGATATAAATCAATTATTGATTTGCCGCAAGAGATATCCGATTGTCAAAATACGTTAATTTTTATTTTTGTATTGTCTCTTTCCCCTGGCATAAATGCCGGAGTTATAGCAGTCAAACCTTGCTATGGTTTATGTTTGGAATGACCTGAAATGAAGTAATCCATACCGGGGATTCAAATAACAAAGAACTGTACCAGTTAAAAACCCGGTAAGGGTTTAGTAACAATAGCCCCCGGTTTTAACCGGTACCAAATCCCGTTCGTAACAACAAATAGAAAATAATCCTGAAAACTTTTTTTTTTGATCGTTGTTTAACGATATATCACTGGTCATTCCTATTTTTTTAAGTAATTTTAGTAAAACTCAAATCAGTGAATGAAGCTAATAATCAAAAAAATAACAATACCAATGCTTCGGTTTGTGTTCCCCCGACAGACATAAACCGGTTTTTAAATCCAAATTTTTTTAAATAATGAAAAAAGCACTTATTACAGGAATCACAGGGCAGGATGGAGCCTATCTGGCTGAATATCTGATAAAAAAAGGATATGTCGTTCACGGTATCAAACGCCGTGCCTCCATGTTTAACACGGAACGAATAGACCACCTGTACCAGGATCCCCACGTGGAAAACCGGAATCTGATTTTACATTATGGCGATCTTACCGACAGTATGAACCTTACCCGTATTATTCAGGAGGTGCAGCCGGATGAAATATACAACCTGGCTGCGATGAGTCATGTAAAGGTAAGTTTTGATACACCGGAGTATACCGCCAATGCCGACGGAATAGGAACCCTCAGAATTCTTGAAGCCGTTCGTTTGCTGGGTTTGGTTGATAAAACCAGGATCTACCAGGCTTCTACCTCTGAACTCTACGGAATGGTGCAGGAAGTCCCGCAAACCGAAAAAACACCTTTTTATCCCCGGTCGCCTTATGGTGTGGCAAAACTTTATGGTTACTGGATTACGGTAAACTACCGCGAAGCGTATAATATTCATGCCAGCAACGGGATTTTGTTTAACCACGAATCGCCCATCCGGGGTGAAACTTTTGTGACCCGGAAAGTGACAAGGGCAATTGCCCGGATTGCACTCACCCAGCAGGATGCTCTGTTTTTGGGGAATATGTCTTCAAAACGCGACTGGGGACATGCAAAAGATTATGTAAGGGCCATGTATCTTATTCTTCAGCAGGAAAAACCGGATGATTATGTGATCTCAACCGGTGTTACAACTACCATTCGCGACCTTGTGAAAATGGCCGCCGCAGAAGTGGGACTGGAAATTACCTTTACCGGAGAAGGAGTGGACGAAAAAGGTTTTCTGACTGCTGTGGATGAGAAAGTATTTGTTAAAAAAGTGGGAGAAAAATACCTGGAGGAAAATAAAAAGCGCATCTCAACAAACCCCGCAACGGAAACCGATAAATCAAAGGTGATTGTTGCTGTTGACCCGACTTATTTCCGCCCCACAGAAGTGGATTTGCTGATCGGCGATTCAACAAAAGCACGTAAACAACTGGGCTGGGAACCGCGTTACGATTTAAAAGGATTGGTGGAAGACATGATGCTGTCGGATGTAAACCTGATGAAAAAAGACAGCTACCTCAACGAAGGTGGCTATCGTACACTGAATTACTTTGAGTAAATGTTTGAATACCGGTTAACGCGGATGAAATCCGTTTAGGAAACATGAGACCACTTCATCGTTACACTTTTTCGTGGAATCAGTTTACCGGACAATTTTTACGGAATGATTTCCCGGAGAGCTAAAACGACATAGAATCTTTTTTATAACGAATGTCAGGCTGGGCTTACATAACAACAAACAGAAATAATCGTGTTTTGTATACAGGTGTTACAGGGGATCTCAGAAGCAGGATGGAAAACCATAAAAAGAAAAAAAATCAAAGCGGGGAACCGTGCAAAAAAGCTGTGGTTGACTGATGGGATGAATCCGGACTGGAATGATCTTTATGATGAAATGTATTGATACCGGTAGGTGGCTTTGTCAGCTTCTCTTTCAAAAGAATTTATAGAAAAAAGATTTTGCGAGCGGAGTAATCTTATTATTAACCATACCAGGTGATTTAAAATGAAAAGAGATGAACAAGAATTCAAAAATATACATTGCGGGCCACAGGGGACTGGTAGGGTCGGCTATTTGGAAAAACCTGGAAAATAAAGGGTACAACAATTTGATTGGCCGTACATCGGCGGAACTGGATCTTCTGGATCAAAATGCCACAGCGGCTTTTTTTGCGGAAGAAAAGCCGGAGTATGTCTTTCTGGCTGCAGCAAGGGTTGGAGGCATTGTTGCCAACAACACCTATCGCGCCGACTTTATCCATCAGAATCTGACCATTCAAAACAATGTGATTCATAACGCCTGGAAAACCGGTGTAAAAAAACTCTTGTTTTTGGGAAGTACCTGTATCTATCCGCGTGAGGCAACCCAGCCGATGAGAGAAGACTCGCTTTTGACCTCGCCACTGGAATATACCAATGAACCCTATGCCATCGCTAAAATTGCGGGGATAAAACTTTGTGAAAGTTACAATATACAGTACGGGACCAATTTTATTTCCGTGATGCCTACCAATCTGTACGGGCCAAACGACAATTTTGATTTGGAGAAATCACATGTACTGCCTGCATTGCTGCGTAAAATTTATATCGGGAAATGCCTGGAGGACAATAACTGGGAAGCCATTCGGAAGGATTTGAATCAGCGGCCGATAGAAGGAATTGATGGCGGGAGCGACCAAAAAGATATGGAAGCAATCCTGCAGAAGTACGGTGTAACAGCTCCCTCGGAAAACAACAAGGGGGCCGTTGAAATATGGGGGACAGGAAAACCCATGCGCGAATTTCTGTGGAGCGAGGAAATGGCCGATGCCTGTGTATATATAATGGAGAATATTGATTTTTCAGATGTAACTCCTCAGTCTGATCATCCGGATAAAAAGGTTGAAATAAGAAACACCCATATCAACATTGGAACAGGAAAAGAGATCAGCATCAAAGAGTTGGCTGAGCTGGTGAAAAAAACAGTCGGATTTAAAGGTGACCTGGTTTTTAACACTTCCAAACCCGATGGTACCCTGCGAAAATTAACCGATGTTTCCAAACTCAATGCCCTGGGCTGGCGCCATAAAATTGAAATTGAAGAAGGTGTACAAACGATTTTTGAGTGGTATACGGGAGAGGGTGAGAAGTGAGAGGGTGAGCACTGTGAGAGATGAGAGATGAGTTGTGAGACTGTGAGCACTGAGAAGATGAGAAGTGAGACGGTGAGATTGTGAGAAGAGAGATGAGAATAGGATTAAAATTTGTAGGAGGAAATTAGGAAAGGATTCGGAGATTTAACGGCTAAAATATTTATTTTTGTGTTATGGTTCAAATTAATAGTTTTCAGGATTTAATTGTGTACCAAAAAGCATATAAAACCTCAATGGAGATATTTTATTTGACCCATACTTTCCCAAAAGAAGAAAAGTATTCACTCACCGACCAGATACGAAGGTCATCCCGTTCTGTTTGTTCCGGTATATCAGAGGCTTGGGCAAAAAGAATTTACCCGAAATCATTTGTTAATAAACTGACAGATTCCCTGGGAGAAGAATACGAAACTGAAACATGGTTAAATTATTCAAAAGATTGTAAATATATTGACGAAAAAACATTTGAAGAGCTAATGGATAGGTACAACGAAGTGCGCAGAATGCTAATATCTATGATTAATAATTCTGATAAATTCTGTAAAAACAGAAGTTGAATATGGTTTTTTCAAATCTGTTTACTCATCTCTCATAACTCATCTCTACTTTATGAAGCATCTTATATCCCTTCCTCCGAACGTAGTAAAACATTTTCACTCGATATCCGGATTATCACCTGACAATTGGTTTGTCGCTTCCGATCCTGAAAATAAAAGAGTAGGTTCGGGTGGTGGTACTTCCTATATTCTCTCTGAAATGTGGGAGACGGAAAAAACAGGCAGTTTTGAAAAGTGGCTAACAGCGGAAAAACGAATGATTGTCCATGCCGGGGGAAACAGCAGGCGTTTACCGGCCTACGCACCGGTCGGGAAAAGCCTCATGCCTATGCCCGTATTTCGCTGGTCGCGCGGGCAGGATTTATCCCAGCGCCTGATACATCTTCAGGTGCCGCTTTTTGAACAGATACTGGAAAAAGCTCCGGAACGTTTAAATACCCTGGTTGCCAGTGGCGATACATTGATTTTTAGTGAAAAAACGGTTCCGGAGATTCCCGATGCCGATGTGGTTTGTTTTGGAATGTGGCTGGAACCTGAAAAAGCAACGCATCACGGTGTTTTTTTTACCCAAAGCGATGCCCCGGACAAACTGCAGTTTATGCTGCAGAAACCCTCCATCTCAAAAATAAGGGATTTGATTCAGAGTTATTATTTTCTGATGGATATCGGTATCTGGTTGCTGAGCCCCAAAGCGGTTCAGCTTCTGATGCAAAAAAGCGGCTGGGATGGGAGTAAATATAAAAATACAATTCCTGATGAGTATGACTTGTACAGCGAGTTTGGGATTTCCATGGGCAATAATCCTGAAGGCGATGACAATAAAATAAATGCACTAAAGGTTGCTGTTGTTAACCTGGAGGGAGGTGAGTTTTATCATTTGGGAAATACCTCTGAACTGGTTTCTTCCAATCTGGCGATTCAAAACCGGGTTACCGATCAACGGGAAATATGGCATAAACGAATTAAACCACATCCGTCAATTTTTACACTGAATGCGGATACCCATGTGGAATTTAGCATCCAAAACAAAAATATCTGGATTGAAAATTCCTCTATCCCCGCTACCTGGAGTCTGACCGAAAACCATACATTGACCGGGGTGCCGGAAAACACCTGGAAGATTGAACTGGCTCCCGGGGCTTGTCTTGATTTTGTCCCTCTGGGTGGCACGGAGCTGGTTATCCGGAATTATGGCTACAGCGATCCCTTCAGAGGCGGGTTAAACGATCCGGATACCCGTTTTATGGAAGAACCGCTGCAGCAGTGGCTGGCAAAACGTAAGCTCTCAGAGGCTTTTGATACCATCTCTCCGGAGACAGATATCCATCATGTACCATTGTTCCCGGTGGTAGCAAAGAAGGACATTCAACAGGAGTTTATTCAGTGGTTGCTGGAAAAAAATCCAAAGGAGAACAAGACATTTTCAGAACAGTGGATTTTATCCAAACGGATGAGTGCCGCCGGTTTAAGCGAGGCCTGCAATTTACAGCAATTGGAAAAGCAGCGGAAGAGAAATCACATTCAAAACCTGGAGTTTCTGGCCAAAAATCACAAACGGTCGGTCTTTTACCAGCTGGATCTAAAACGACTGGCTCAGGAATATGCCGGAACAGGCTTGTCTCTGCCTCCCGTGTTGGAGGATACTTCGTCGGAATGGACACCCATCCATGATCAGATGTTCAGGGCCGCTTGTTTGCGTTTAAAAGATGAGGATGCAAGTGCTTATGAAGAGAAATCCTTTTTGCTCTTACGCAACAATGTACTCCGCCCTTTTTATCAGAACACGGTGGATCCGCGTATCAACCTGCTTCCCGATCAGATTGCCTGGGGACGAAGCCCGGTGCGACTGGATATGGCTGGCGGATGGACCGATACACCGCCCTACTGTATGTTGCATGGAGGCAAAGTGTTAAATGTGGCGGTGGAACTTAACGGGCAACCCCCATTGCATTGTTATGTCAGGGCAATTGAAAAAACGGAAATTGTATTACGTTCGATTGATTTGGGAGCACGCGAAGTCCTGACCACATTTGAAGAAGTCAATTCATTTACCAAAATACAATCCGCTTTTTCGATACCTAAAGCCGCACTGGCTCTGGCCGGTTTCCTGCCGGAATTTTCTACCCGCAAATTTTCGTCTTTAAAAGAACAGCTGGAACATTTACAAAGCGGGCTGGAAATTACGATTCTTTCAGCAGTGCCCAAAGGTTCCGGACTGGGAACGAGCTCGATTCTGGCAGCAACTGTTTTGGGAACACTCTCGGAAGTATGCTGTTTGAAATGGGATAAACAGGAAATCGGAAACCGCACACTGGCGCTGGAACAGCTTTTAACAACAGGTGGGGGCTGGCAGGATCAGTATGGTGGTTTATACGAAGGAATAAAACTACTGGAAACCATTCCGGGAAAACAACAACTTCCACGCGTGAAATGGCTACCCGATTCGCTGTTTTGTGATCCCTTTTATAAAAAAAGAATGCTCTTGTATTACACCGGGATTACCAGGGTGGCAAAAAATATACTGGCAGAAATTGTCAGGGGAATGTTTCTGAATTCCAGACAGCATCTTTCTGTTTTGGAGGAAATGAAACAGCATACCGAACAAACCTATGAAGCGATTCTGCAAAAAGATTTTGACCGGCTGGGAGATAAAATAGCCAAAAGCTGGCAACTCAATCAAAAACTGGATGAAGGAACCAATACGACCGAAATTCAGCGGGTTATTGAGATGATAGAACCCTATATTTTAAGCCAGAAACTGCTGGGTGCAGGAGGTGGCGGGTTTATGTTTATTTTGGCAAAGGATGAAGCGGCAGCAAACCTTATAAAAACTATTCTGCAGCAAAACCCAACCAATAAACGCGCCCGGTTTGTTGATTTTAAAGTATCTCAAACCGGACTGCAGGTAACGAAAAGTTGATTTCGAGCCGGGAGAAGAGAGAGATGAGAAGTGAGTTGTGAGACAGTGAGCACCGAGACGGTGAAAAAAGGCAGATATGAGAGATGAGTTGAGAGACAGTAAGCACTGAGACGGTGAAAAAAGGCAGATATGAGAGATGAGTTGTGAGACAGTGAGCACTGAGACGGTGAGAAAAGGCAGATATGAGAGATGAGTTGAGAGACAGTGAGCACTGAGACGGTGAGAAAAGGCAGAGATGAGAGATGAGTTGTGAGACAGTGAGCACTGAGACGGTGAGAAAAGGCAGAGATGAGAGATGAGTTGAGAGACAGTAAGCACTGAGACGGTGAGAAAAGGCAGAGATGAGAGATGAGTTGAGAGACAGTGAGTGCTGATACGGTGAGAAAAAACAGAGATGAGAAATGGTTAAGAGATAAGAAAATAAAATAGAAATAAAATGATAAAAAAAGGCCCCTGCTTTTATTTGTTTTTGAGTTTTTTGATTTTTTATTTGTCCGTAAAAGGGCAAAATGAGCCGCAGTTTTCAATTTCAAATTCGACCTTTGCTTCTTCCGAATCCAGCCTTCCTTTTGGCCTGTGGGCCAATCAGGACGGGATGGTAAAACCGGGAGAATCGTTTCTGAATCTAACGACCATAAGTGGCAGCGTAAGTGGTGCTTTTACCAACAGCAATTCCTGGCACTATAAAGCGGGAACAACACTGGCGGGTGCTTTGGGGAACGACAACTATTTTCAGTTTAATCAGCTGTTTGCCGGTGTTGATTATAAAGGATGGGCGCTGGAGGCTGGTATGTTTTACGATGAAATGCGGTTTGGAGGACTTTCTTCATCCAACGGGAATCTGGCCCGCAGCAGAAATGCGCGACCGGTGCCAAAGATACGAATTTCCACTTCAGGATACAAGCCTGTGCCCGGTTTGCAAGATTGGTTGTTCTTTCGTTTTGAATTTGATGAAGGATTTTTAAATGATGAACGATATGTGGATAAAGCACACTTGCATCACAAGTCCTTGTATTTAAAAATAGCGCCTGCTGAAAACTGGACCATTGAAATGGGGGCCGAGCACTTTGTTATGTGGGGAGGAACTTCAAGGAATCCGGAATACGGAGCACTTCCTGATGATTTCTCTTCTTATCTCAAATATATTACCGGGAGGTCGGGAGGCAGTGAATTTCCGACAACTGATCAAAAAAATGTGGCGGGAAACCAATACGGAACCTATCAGTTGGAAATTTCCAGAGAGTTCAGAGACTTTTCCGTTCATTTTAACCTCAGTCACCCCTTCGAAGACCTCTCCGGAGTAAACTGGAGAAACTGGCCGGATAATTTACTGGGCTTGCATATCAAATTTAAAGACAATGAGCAATTTTTGTCTGAAGCTATATATGAATTAACAAATACAAGGCAACAAAGTTATATAGAAACATCCCAGAGATGGGACAATTATTATAACAATAGTGTCTATAATTCGGGTGTTACCTATTTTCAAATGGCGATGTCCTCACCTTTGTTTTATCCCGTAAAAATTACAGATGGTATCAGCCGGGGTTTTGTTTCAAACCGTTTTTATGCGCATCATGCGGGAGGGAAAGGACGACTTCTTCCCTATATATACTGGAAAGCGCAGGTTACTTATCTGGAACATTTTGGTACTTATTCCAGTCCTCTGCATGAAGAAGAAGTGCTGCTTATGGCGAAATTTGACTACAAAAATCCCTCTTTCCCATTCTGTGTGGCACTAAGCCTGGCAGCGGACTTGGGATATAACCCGGGGGATATTTACGGGGCGCAACTTTCCCTTTCCAAAAGCTGGTAAGATTTATTATATGAGTAAAGGTCAAAATCCTGTCGTTTTTTACAGATGCTTTTGTTTCTGAATTTCGAACACGCTTCTGTTAATGTTCCACAATCAGTGCTTTACTTGCTCAAACGATGTAAATAAACGTGTACTTTAAACTTAGGTGTTTTCAATGCATCGTGTTGTTTTCAATCCTTTCATTGGGAATAAAACTTAAATGCGATGCCGGTACTTCGGCCGTAAAAACACTGTTGATTTGTTGAAAACGAAGAATAAATTTGTTTTTTCCCCTTATCTCCATCAGTTCCCCGCGCATACCCAACATTGGCCCTTCAATGATTTCTACCTGTTTTCCGGGTTCAAACGTTTCATGACTTACCGAAACCTCAAAATCCTGTTGTTTTAACATCTGTTTTAGTGCATCAATCTGTTGGTCGGGTATAATGGCTGCCTTTCCTTCAAAAGTGATATAACAAACCACGTTGTTGGTCTTTAGCACTTCATCGTATTCTTTTAGGGAGATTCGTACAAAACAGTAGCCCGACATCAAAGGCATTTCCACCCATTTTTTTCTGTCTTTCCACTGACGAAGTTTTTTTTGAAGAGGTAAAAAACTCTCAATTCCCTTGATTGTCAGTTCATCCCATACCTTTTTTTCTGCCCTTGAGCGGGTATATATCACATACCAGTATTTTTTTTTATTGATATTTATTGTCCTCATTGGGTTAAAACGATGCTAACATATTTTTATTTCGAGCGTCAAAAGTAACACTTTTTTATCACAGTCGGTTTTATTGTCCGGTTAAAGGTAAAACCCCGAATTTTGAACCTGTGCATTTTCAATGTATGGTGTTTTCGTTTTATATCCGTATTATATTTCGTCTTTTTGTACAACGAACTAAATGAAGTAAGCTTTTTGGGGTTAATACGCAGTAAATTGCCGGTAAAATCCTGAAGGTAAATTCCGCTGCAAGATGATTTTGGGTATAAACGGGATATAAATAGGTTTAGAAACTTTTTCTTTAGAAAGCGCTTCTGTTATTTTTGTTAAAAATTTAAAATAACAGCGATATGGCAGTTTTAAAATTTGATGAAATTCCTTATGAAAAAGTAAGGGAGGGTTTACAAAGAAAGATAATTCACCGGGATAATTTAATGACCGTGTTGATTGATTTCAGTGATGGTCCCTGGGATGAACCGGAACCTCCGCATTCACATCCGCACGAACAAACTTCTTATGTGGCAAAAGGAGAAATTATTTTTTATTGCGAAGGAGAAGAGGATCAACACTTAAAAGCGGGAGACATGTTTGCTGTTCCTTCGGGCAAAATGCATACGGTAAAACTTCTGACACCCAATGTAAGACTGGTCGACAGTTTTAGCCCCATCAGGGAGGACTTTTTATAAAGCGGATACGGTTTAAAAGGTATAAACCAGTGTCAGTCCTTTTTGATTTCCAATTTGGAATGGGAAAATATCCAGGTTTTTGATGTGTTTGTTATCCCACTTATATTGGTGGGTGAGGTATATCAGTTCTGTGGATAATATGCCGGTACCTGCACCCGCCAGCACATCAGAAATCCAGTGGGCATTTTTGGCAATCCGCATCAAACCGACTGTTGTTGCACACGAGTAGGCGCCAATACTAAACCATATACTTTTTTCGCCATATTCTTTGTGCATGATATGTGCCAGTGTAAAAGCCTTTGAAGTGTGTCCTGAAGGAAAGGAATATAAATCTCCCCCGGGGCGCTCTTCTCTGACCCAGCGTTTAACACCGGTTGTTAATACGGCGTTTAGTGCAAAACTTTTTAAGGCAATAGCAGTCATGTTGCCAAAATTGTTTTTGCCTTTTATTCCAAGCGCATGAAGTGAATACATAACCACGACCGGCGTATAATAGGCGTAGTCGTCAAAATTACCATGCCAGGCAAAATGTTCCTGGGCAAAATCCCTGAATTGGCGTTTGGTTTCGGGCATAAAATGAAGCGCCGTTCCGGTGCCAATCAAAAGCGCAGGAGCAATGTAGGGGCTGAGGCCTCTTTTTTTGTCGGCATACCGGAAATTTAGTTTATGGATCGAGTCGTTGTGAAACGGCTTTAGAAAACTTTCTTTTTTTAACTCAGATTCAGATAAAAAGAACGATTTGCTTTTTGTTTCCGGCAGGGATACTTCCCCAAAATCAGGAGAAAATGAAATTCGTTTGTGCAGGTAATTAAATTGCTCAATTGTTTTGGGCAGATTTGCACCGTGTGATTCTTCCCGAAAAAGGACAATCAGTATCACGATACTAAAAATAAGCAGAATACTCTTTTTTTTCATTGACATGGGTTTTCCGCGTAAAAATAGGGAATAATTTTGAGCTTGAAACTATCCTTTTTTTGCGGGTACCTGTCATTTTAAACAAGATGAAAATGTTCTTAATAACAGTGGATTAGCTATTTTTTCGTTTAATCCCATTTTTGTTAAAACTGCTCTGCAAAAATCCATGGATTGTACACTGTTGTTCTTTTCGGCTACTTTTTGAACAGTATTTCTGATTTGAGAGACATAATTTTTGCTTTGCTCAAGCAAACCCGGAATTTCATTTTGAAAGCGCGGTTCGTCCCATGCGGAGTAAATTACTTTCGGTTGAATTGTTTTAATTTTGTCCAAAGACCTGAAATAAGCTTGAATGTCATCAAAAATGGGAATTTCTCCCGGCAGTAAAATGGCATCTCCGGAAAACAATGCTTTTTGTTCTTCGAGAAAAAATGAAACCGAACCTGCTGAATGACCGGGAGTGGAAAGAACCCTTATGGTTGTATGTTCCTCCGGTTTAACGATATCTCCTTCTTTTACCGGTAAGTCAACTTTTACCGAACCTGCAACCAAATGGTGAAATCCCGGAACCGGACGTTGCTCGTATTGCAGTTCTGTGTCTTCAATCCAATTTAGATCCTCTTTTCCTGCTATGATTTTACATCCTGATTTTTGTTGAATCAGTTTTGCGGCTCCAATATGATCGGGGTGGGCGTGTGTAAGCAGAATATCTTGCACTTCAGAAAGTTTCTTTCCTTTTTTTTCCAAAAAAGTTTTAATCTGGTGCAGTCCGTCAGCTACACCGGTGTCGATAAGATGAATTTTCTCCCCGGTGAGGATAAAAAGGTAAACAAAACGGGGCAGTCTGATATCTTTTGAAAACGGAATTTCAAAATTTATTTTAAGGGGATAAATAGCAGCAGGAGTTGTCATTGGTTTGTTTTTTAAGATAAAAAAAAACCTGCCCGAAATTATCCGGACAGGTTGGTATTTATGAATCGTTGGATAATTCTATTGTCCTGGTCTCAGTTTACGGACGGCAGCACCTGCCTGCCACAATTCTGATTCACGCATTTCTGTGAGTTCAGCATTAAGGCTGGTCTTGTAATCCAGACTGCTGGTAGAGTCAAGTACCCGTTTTGTTTCGGCACCTGTTTTAACACTGTTATACAAGTCGTTAAAAACAGGAAGAGTTGCTTCACGGAATTTATGTCTCCAGTCCAGCGCTCCACGCTGTGCAGTAGCACTACAATTGGCGTACATCCAGTCCATACCGTTTTGGTCAACCAAACGGATCAAACTTTGTGTCAATTCTTCCACTGTTTCGTTAAATGCTTCCGAAGGGCTGTGGCCATTGTCGCGCAATACTTTGTACTGTGCTTCAATAATACCGGCCAGGGCACCCATTAAAACACCACGTTCACCGGTTAAATCTGAGTATACCTCGTTTTCAAAAGTGGTTGGGAAGAGATAACCCGACCCAATGGCAATTCCCAGTGCAATAGTGCGTTCTTCAGCTTTTCCTGTGTAATCCTGGAAAATCGCATAGCTGGAGTTGATACCGTTTCCGGCGAGGAAATTGGTACGAACACTGGCCCCAGATCCTTTCGGCGCTACCAGGATAACATCAACATTTTTGGGAGGGATAACTCCGGTTTGTTCTTTGTAGGTTACTGAGAAACCATGAGAGAAATAAAGGGCATCTCCTTCATTCAGACAAGGTTCCAGAGCAGGCCACAGGATACGTTGTGCTGCATCGGATACCAGATACTGGATGATGGTTCCTTTTTTAGCCGCTTCTTCTACCGGAAAAAGTGTCTCTCCGGGAACAAATCCGTCACGGATAGCTTTGTCCCAGTCTTCTTTAAACTCTGGAGCCTGTCCGATAATAACGTTAAATCCGTTATCTTTCATATTGAGCGCCTGGGCTGGTCCCTGCACTCCGTAACCAATAATTGCAATCGTTTCGTCTTTTAATACTTCCCGGGCTTTTTCTACCGGAAACTCTTCGCGGAGAACAACATTTTCCATTTCACCGCCAAAGTCAATCTGTGCCATAATGTTTATTTGTTATTGTAAATTTTTAATTTTTATTCTAATGCGCTGCAAATCTATAATTTTTTTATCAGAAATGCTTTTGAATTATAAGTAAGCTTTCGATATTAATAAGAATTAATCTAAACTATTTAAAAAAGCATCTCTTTCTTTCAAAAATTCTGAAAGCCGTTCAATCGGGTCACGCGTAATGGCTATCCTTCCTGAACGAATAAACTGCATAACTTTAAATTTGTTCAGCTCGTTAAATAAAGCCTGCGTTTCTTCCTTGTGACCGGTTTTTTCAATCACCGTGTATTCGCGTGTAATTTCCAGAATTCTCGCCCCGCCGTTTCGGACAATCTTTTCTATTGTATCATTTTCATAGAGCGATTCTGTTGCTACTTTGTAAAGCGCAATTTCCTGATATATCATCTCTTCGTTGGTGTGATAAAAAGCCTTTAAAACATCGATTTGTTTTTCTATCTGGCTTACAATTTTTATTGTTTGCTCTTTTGTAGCTTTTATTACTATCGTAAATTTAAACACTCCGGGTATCGCCGACTCTGATACGGTAAGACTTTCTATATTCACTTTTCGGCGGGTGAAAACGATGGTAATCCGGGTCAATAATCCAATATGGTTTTCGGAATAAACGGTTATAATAAATTCTTGTCTCATTTCAATTCGTTTTTTGATTTCTTAATCTTTACCTTCATCATAAATCCTTAATTTCCTGTCAGGGTTCAAGAATTACTTCAGAAACTGAAGCACCAGTGGGTACCATCGGGAACACGTTGTCCTCTTTTTCGATAACCACCTCCAATAAATAAGGACCATTATGATCAAGCATCTTTTGAATTCCACCGTCCAAATTGTCTCTTTTCTCCACTTTGTGACCGTCAATTCCAAACCCTTTGGCAATGGTTATAAAATCAGGGTTTTGTAACTCGGTAAAGGAATATCTTTTTTCAAAGAATAACTGTTGCCACTGGCGTACCATTCCAAGAAAATTGTTGTTTAAAACAATAATTTTTACCGGAAGTTTATTTTGTGCTATCGTACCTAATTCCTGTATTGTCATTTGGAAACCACCATCACCAATTACCGCAATAACAGTACGTTCCGGTTTTCCGAGTTGCGCCCCCATGCTGGCCGGAAGACCAAAGCCCATGGTTCCCAATCCGCCGGAAGTAACGTTACTTTTTGAGTTTCTGAACTTAAAGTAACGTGAGGCTATCATCTGGTGCTGCCCAACGTCGGTAACCAGAATGGCTTCATGATTGGTTTTATCTGCCGCTATCCGGATAACTTCACCCATGGTCAGACCCGGTTTTTCAGGATAAAGATCTTTGTGAATGATTTTTTCATTTTCAATCATGTCGCACTTTCTGAAACGTTCAATCCATTCATCGTGACTGTTTTCCTTTACGTTGTCAGTAAGCATTTTTAACGACTTTTTTGAATTTCCCAGAACGGCAACAGTAGCTTTTACGATTTTATCTATTTCTGCTGGATCTATTTCCAGATGAATAATTTTTGCATTTGTTGCATAGCCGCTAACCTTTCCGGTTACACGGTCATCAAAACGCATCCCCACGGCAATGATTACATCCGCTTCGTTGGTTAGCAGGTTGGGCCCGTAATTTCCATGCATGCCCAACATCCCCACATTTAAAGGATGGTCGGTAGGGATAGCCGAAAGTCCAAGCAGGGTCCAGGCTGCCGGGATACCGGTTTTTTCAATAAATGCTTTTAATTCATCTTCTGCATTACCGATAATAACGCCTTGTCCAAAAAGTATCAGCGGCTTTTTAGCCTGATCGATAATTTCGGCGGCTTCTTTTACTTTGAACGGATCAACCGGCATTTCCGGAACATAACTTCTGATTTTGGTACATTGTTTATACTCAAATTCCAGTTCTCCAAACTGTGCATCTTTGGTAATATCAATTAAAACAGGCCCCGGGCGCCCGGTTTGTGCGATATAGAATGCCTGAGCAATGGCTTCCGGAATTTCTTCCGGAGTTGTAATCTGGTAATTCCATTTGGTTACCGGCATTGAAATGCCCACCACATCTGATTCCTGAAATGCATCTGTTCCCAAAAGCGGAGAGGCTACCTGTCCGGTAATACAGACCAAAGGAGTGGAGTCGATCATCGCGTCTGCAATACCTGTAATCAGGTTGGTTGCCCCCGGACCTGATGTGGCAAAACATACGCCGGCTTTACCTGTGACTCTCGCATACCCTTCGGCCGCATGGACAGCTCCCTGCTCATGACGGGTTAGAATATGTTTCACATTTTTGTCAAAATCATACAAGGCATCGTAAACGGGCATTATCGCTCCGCCCGGATATCCAAAAATGGTATCTACTCCTTCCTCCAGTAATGAAAGGATAACTGCCTGTGAACCGGTAACTTTTTTTGTTGTCATATGTTAAAAATTTAGCTTTTAGCTATGAGCAATTAGCCACTAGCTTTTAATTATTTTTCTTGCGTTATTTAATCTATTAAACGTATGGCACCTTTGTCGGCTGAAGAAACCAGGCTTGCATATGCTTTTAATGCTTTTGAAATATTTCTTTCACGTCCTGCGGGCGTAAAAGCTTCATTGCCTTTTGCTTCCTCTTTTTTTTTGCGTTGTGCCAGCTCCTCTTCTGAAATAAGAAGATTTATCGAACGTTTTGTAATATCGATTTCAATTTTGTCGTTGTTTTGAATCAGTCCAATCGCTCCTCCCGCAGCCGCTTCCGGCGATACATGCCCGATGGATAACCCGGAGGTTCCGCCGGAAAACCGGCCGTCAGTAATCAATGCGCAGTATTTATCCAGCTGTATCGATTTCAGGTAAGAAGTCGGATAAAGCATTTCCTGCATTCCAGGACCACCTTTCGGACCTTCGTAACGGATAACAATAACATCACCTTTTTGAACCGTATCTCCAAGTATGCCGTTTACTGCTTCTTCCTGTGAGTTAAAAACCTTAGCTGTTCCGGTAAACTGAAAGATTGACGCATCTACCCCCGCTGTTTTTACAATACATCCGCTTTCTGCAATATTTCCGTATAAAACAGCCAAACCGCCATCTTTGTTGTAGGCATGTTCAACATTGCGGATACATCCTTTTTCGCGATCGGTATCAAGTTGGGTATAATAGTTATCCTGTGAGCCCATAACCAGGTTTCTGGACCCATCTCCCGGAGAGGAAGAGAAGCGTTTTTTTGCATCTTCGGTTGCGGTGTCACTTACAATATCATATTCCAAAATGGCTTGTTTAAGGCTTCTTCCATCGATACGGTTTACCGATGTATCGATCAATCCGCCGCGATCAAGTTCAGCCATAATGGATAAAATTCCTCCGGCGCGGTTTACATCCTGAACATGATAACTCGAACTGGGTGCAACTTTACAAAGGTTAGGTGTAATTCTTGAAAGATTATCGATGTCTTCCATTGTAAAATCAACACCGGCTTCATGAGCAATGGCCAGCAGGTGAAGTACGGTATTGGTTGAACCGCCCATTGCAATATCCAGTTTCATAGCATTAAGAAAAGCTTCCCGGGTGGCAATATTTTTTGGCAGAACTGTTTCATCGCCTTCAAAATAATAGGCTTTCACCGCATTCACTATTTTTTCCACCCCTTCTTCAAAAAGTTTGGTACGGTTGGCATGAGTGGCTACAATTGTTCCGTTTCCGGGAAGTGCCAGACCAATGGCTTCCGCCAGACAATTCATTGAATTGGCGGTAAACATACCTGAACATGACCCGCAGGTGGGACAGGCATTTTGTTCAATAACCGAAAGTTCCTGGTCGGAAATGGATTTGTCGGCTGCCAAAACCATCGCATCCACCAGGTCGTAATGTTTGTTACCAATTTCCCCGGCTTCCATTGGTCCGCCGGAAACAAAAACAGCCGGGATGTTCAGCCGCATAGCCGCCATTAGCATTCCGGGAGTAATTTTATCACAGTTTGAAATACAAACCATTGCATCCACCTTATGCCCGTTGCACATATATTCCACACTGTCGGCAATAACATCGCGCGAAGGAAGTGAGTATAACATGCCGTCGTGTCCCATGGCAATTCCATCATCAATAGCGATGGTGTTAAACTCTGCAGCAAAAAATCCCTGCTTTTCAATTAGTCCTTTTATGTACTGTCCGATTTTATGTAAATGGGCATGCCCGGGAACAAATTGCGTAAATGAATTGACAACCGCAATAACCGGCTTTCCAAAATGTTCTTCTTTCATTCCGTTGGCACGCCAAAGACTTCTGGCCCCGGCCATTCTTCTGCCTTGAGTAGTTGTGTTGCTTCGTAATGGTACTTGCATTTTTTAAGTCTTTTTAAACTGTTTATTCATTAAAAAAGCCTTTCCCGAAATTGAGAAAGGCTTAAATTTATATCTTTTGCTCTATATAATACGCTAACCTTTCTCAGTGAAACCAAGAATGACCACTAGAATGACTAGAATATATGTAGAGAATAATTTCATTTCAAAACGTTGTTGAGGCAAATGTAAAAAAACTATTCAAAAACCAAAACGATTTATAAGTAATATTCGATATTTCCTGCGAAAATTAAATTTTAAGTTCATTTTTAATTAGAAATATTGGTAAAAATCATCATTTTGTTTCCAATATAACTTCTGAATTCTTTTGGGTACTTCTAACTTTTACAAGATAGTTTTGGTCTGATTCTTCTATTTCGTATTCAAAATCACCCGAACTTTTTACAAGCGGTTCCCCATAGTTTTTTGCCCATTGGATTTGTTGTTCTCCCGGTACCGTCGTTTTTATTGATAATTTGTTTTTGAGAAATGTTATATCGTTAACAGGGACAGTTGAAGAAATAACGGAAATCCCCGCATTTGTGTTGTCATTTGGCAAAATATAAGCCGCAAGTGAAGATTCCTTTTCTTTAAAAGAGAGTGGTATTTTTACATTATTCCCTCCACTGGTATAGGAGCAATTTAAAACACCCAATAGTTGTTTTGTGTCTAATTCAACAGTATGTTCCTCTCTGGAAGGATTTTCAGAAAAGGCGATTACCTGCCCGGCTGCTTTTTCCGGGTTTACGATCGTATATATTTCAGGCGAATCACCAACTTTACCCAAAACCAGAGGTTTGGTATCAAGAATATAGGGCAAAATTCTTTTTGAATTGATAAGCTGTGTATTGACCCATTGTCTGTCTTTAGTTGACATAAGTTGCAGGTTTCCCCAAAATCCATGCCCCGCCAGAACGGAGTTGTGTACATTATAATTCATTGCACTTTCTTCGTTTTGCGGATAGTTGGCATAAGTAAAAAGTTCAAGCGGAATAGTACCGTTAAATTCGTTGGCAATCGTTCGCATCGATTTTGCGCGGTAAGTGCTGTAGTCGTTATACCAGCTGGCTCCGTTATTCATCCAGAACAGTTTACCCTGGCTTAATGGTGCCAGTCCGACCATTACCCGGCGTGCTTCTGTAAGATCAACTTCTATAACCAGTTCGGGTTCATAATTGGTGAGGATTTCCATCGCACGCACAACATATATGGGGAGTAAATATTCATAACGTGCCCGCAATTCTTCTTTTGAGTAGCTATCGGAACCATGTTCCAGATTTGGCAGGCTGCTGTAAAATGTATTTATCGCATCCCATTTCATAAACCGGCATCCCACGTCGATCATTTTTTTACAATCGTTGATAAAAACGTCAAAGAAGCCACTTACAAAATCAAATGCAGGATGCCCCCACTGGGCCTGAATCGGGTTTCCTTCAGAATCCTTGATTACCCACCCGGGATGTTCTTTATAACGCTGTGTAGTAGAGTCAATACCCATCGGCGAATACCAAAGCCCCATTTTTATTCCGTACTTATCCAGCTGTTTTTTTATTGGCGCCAATCCTTCAGGAAATCTTTCCTTGTTTGGAAACCATTCGCCCATGGCATTTTCCCAGCCATCATCAAGAACAAAAATATCAACCCCAAGCTCTGCTGCATATTCAATTTCTTCAAATATCCGTTCGTAAGTTAAAATGCCCCGGAGTGGTTTGTTTCGGTCTTGCCGTTGTAAACCCCAGGTATTGTAATAGTACTCGGGAATTCGAGAAGCCGGTTTTTCGCATATTTGGTTAAAAAGATAATTGCGCAACATTGCTTTACCCGTCTCCAAATCTTTACCTGTATAGAAGCCAGCCGCTGTCCAAACCGTGGAATAGGGACGTTTGTTCTCTATCTTTTCTCCGTCAAGATACCCTCCCCGCAAAATATCTACGGAAACGGAAAATGTTTCCTTCTTTGTTTCTGCACCAATCCCTATAAATTTGAAATCATCTTCGGAAATAGGAAAGTTAAAGATTCCTTTTGTTCCCTGCATGGCATCGTTTATCATATTTCCTGAACCTTTTTTCTGTTCGTCAAACAAACCGTTCAGGTCGTCCTGCGATGCGTGTTCATAGGCGGTAAACCAGCTGATGTCACCGTTGGAAACTATGCTAACCGGGCCCTTTACGGGAGAAAGATTTTGTATGGCTGGGTGCTGAATGATATCGGGGTAGTACATGTGGTTGCCTTTTTTTTCATCTCCAAATGTAACCGGTTCTTTTTCCCATGAAGCCATTCTTATTTCGGTTGCATCAACATGCTTTGTGTTTGTGTTTAAAATGGAATAGACCGGAAATTTAAAATAAAGCTTTCCGTCTTTCTTATTCAATTCAAACGTTTTGTTCGGGGGTTGAAGTACCATTTTTTCTCTCATTAATGTTGAATTGGGAAAAATTTGCTGAAAAAGGATAATTTGTAGCCCTTTTACAGGATTCTTCTTTCCTTCAAAAACAAGGCGGTATTCTGTTCCTTTGTTTTGCATCTTCCGGCTTGACTGTTCTTTAAATACCCAAAGCGGGTCGTTGGCCGTAATAATTTGTTTATCAATTACAAATTCAAAATAAGGTTCCGGTTGTTTCGATGTCAGAATCTTATTTCCCGGTTTTGATCGGAATAAAACTTCGATTTTATCCGGCTTTTCAGCGTTGGAAAAAATTGTTTTTGAGAAAACGTTATTTTCGATAACTATTTTATCCGTTTCCGAGGCATTTATATTTCCGCTAAAAAGGCAGACCGAAATAAACAGAAAGAAAATGAGTATTCTAAAATTCATACGGGTTTAATTGATTTACAGCAACAAATCTAATCATTCAAAGCAAAAAGTAAAACCTTATGCTAAATGAATTCGATCTTTATTTATTCCAATAGAGAAAACCTATAAAGAGTTTATCTCTGTTGTCGATTGTAGTGTATTTTAATTATTTTTGCTGAAATTCTACGCTTATGGAAATGAGAAGATTGGCATTTTGGGTGGTATTGCTTGTTGTCTTTAGTGCCTGCAAAAATAAGCCGGATGGGACAAGTGCAAAAGTAAACAAAACCCCTAAAATTAGTCCTGATTATTCCCAGCTCACTTTACCCTTGAATATTGCACCTTTAAATTTTAAGATTGAAGAAGAAGGAGATGCTTATTTTGTTGAAATAGGAAACAATCCGGAGACATCGATTAGAATCTTTTCATCTGACGGAATAATAAAAATTCCCGAAAGGAAATGGACAGAATTGCTGGCGAAAAATGTAAATGGTGAAATTGAGTATGCGGTTTTTGTAAAAAAAGAGGGAAGTTGGAATCAGTTTCAGTCGTTTACAAATCAGGTCTCTGAGTCAAAAGTTGATCCTTATTTGTATTATCGTTTGTTATACCCGGGGTACGAAAGCTGGACCGAAATTAGTATTAAACAACGTAGTTTGGAAAGTTTTAAAGAGCGAACGGTGGTAGAAAACAATGCCGTAAGCCAGAATTGTGTAAACTGTCATGCTTTTAACCAACAAAATCCTGACAATTTTATGTTTCATATGCGTGGTTCGATGGGCGGAACTTATTTTGTGACCGATGGAGATTTGGAAAAGTTTAACTTAAAAACCAGCGAGATGGAAAATGGGGCGGTTTATCCCCGGTGGCATCCCTCCGGAAGATATGTGGCTTTTTCTTCCAATAAAGTGGTACAGCAGTTTCATTCCATGGCAAGTAAAAAAATTGAAGTTTCGGATTTAAATTCAACTTTAATTTTATTTGACCGGGACAAAAACGAGATATTGGACATACCCGTGAATAAAGAGAGAAAATTTATGGATACCTATCCTGAATGGTCTCCCGACGGAGAGTTTCTTTATTTTTGCCGGGCAGCACAGATTGGGCCGGGCTACGATTACAGGGATACAAGATACGATTTGTATCGCGTACATTTTGACGCTGAAAATTGCGAATTTGCTGAGCCGGAACTGGTGTTTGACGCTTCCGGCAAATCCAAAAGTGTATCGTTTCCAAGAGTTTCACCCGACGGGAAGTCGCTGGTATTTACCTATCACGATTACGGCTGCTTCCCAATTTGGCACAAAGAAGCTGATTTGTATCGTGTTAATCTTGAAAATCTGCAAACAAACAAACTGGATTTAAACAGCAATTTTACCGACAGTTATCACTCCTGGTCCTCCAATGGAAGATGGATGATTTTTAGCAGTAAACGCGGAGATGGCCTCTCGGCACGACCATATATTTCGTATATCGATGATACAGGGAAAGCACATAAACCGTTTGTTTTACCTCAGGAAGATCCGACATTTTACAGTCATTTTTTAAAAACATTTAATATTCCTGAATTTGCCAAAATGGAAGTTTCATTTACTCCCGGTGAATTAAGAAAAGCAGCAGCAAAAAAGGCAGTACAGCCGGAATGGGCGTCAAACTAAAGAACGGAAATTAAAATGAACAACAAAAACCAAAAGTCCAAACTATTTTTTATCTATTTTCCTTATCTCCTGTTTTTTATTTCAGGAGTTTTTTATTTGTCGTGGTTTACGAGTTATATTTTTTTCTATCAGGAGAAAGCCGTTTTATTTCAAACCACCTATCCCTTTTTTATTGAGAAGGTAAGTCAACCCGGAGGCTTTCTGGAGTACCTCGGAGAATTCCAGACTGCCTTTTATTATTATCCTTTGCTGGGAGCAGTAGTGGTAACATCTGAACTGGTAGCTGTTGTTTTTGTTATTGCCGCTATCGGACGAAGAATATCCGGAAACCGTACTTTTGTATTGCCGTTTCTGGTAGGAGGAGTTTTGTTTTTTTTGCAAACGCACTATCAATACCGAAGTTTGAATACTATTGGAGTACTCGTTCAATTGTTTTTCTTTTATTCAACGGTTAAGGCTTTTAAGAAAAAAACCGAATGGGTTCCGGTGTTTTTATTTCCTCTTAATTATTTCCTTTTTGGCAGCTTTTCCTATCTGTTTTTGGTTTTGTATATTCTATGGCAGATTCAAAAGGGAGGAAAATACGGGTACTACAAAATTACAGGGATGCTCACAGCGGGAATTTTGTTTTTCTACATAGGGGAAGAGTTTTTATTTTTCCAAACCGTTGGGCATTTGGTTGTGTTTCCCTATGAAACTGCTAAAACCGGCAAGCAGGTGCAGGTGTTTTTGCCTTTAATTTTTCTGATTTCAGTTCTTCCTTTGTTATTTAAGATCAAACTCAAAATAATTGAAAAAATAAGGAGCAAAAAGTTTCCTTTTTTACAACTAGTGCCACTTGTTTTGATTTTGGCGCTTACCATACTTAGCGTGGGCAGAATTGATAAAAAGAACAGCCATTATTTTTATGTGGAAAAGCTTTTTTATCAGCAAAAATATGATGAGATCATTGCCTTTAATTCAGAATTTCCGTCAAATAATATCCTGACAAACTACCTGAATAATATAGCATTGGCTGAGACAGGGCGGTTGGATGATATGTTTTTTAGTTTTCCCCAAAGTGTAGACGGTGCTACATTATTTTTAAAGTGGGATTTGGTGACAGAAGTTTTGAAACGGGGTGGTTACTATTACTATACGCTTGGTATGATCAACGAGGCACAACGCTGGGCCTATGAATTTATGGTAATGCATGGTTTAACTCCGGAAGGTTTGAAGATGTTGATAAAAACAGAGTTGATAAACGGGAATTACAAAGTAGCGCAGAAATATACATCAATCCTGGGAAACACCATTTTTTACCGAAACCAGGCTAAAGAATTCGAGATACTTCTCTTCAACGACGAAGCGGTAAATAAACACGTGGAATTAGGAAAGAAGAGGGCCTCAAAAGTGCAACAGGACTTTTTTGTTCTTTCAGATGACCCGGCTGCCAATCTTGATTTTATTATTGAAGCAGACTCAACCAATTATACTGCGCTGGAATACAAGCTGGCCTGGTTGATGCTACAGAAGGACATGGCGCAGGTTGTTAAACAATTGCCCATTCTTGAAAGATGTGGCATCCGGAAAATCCCTAAGAATGTAGAAGAGGCCGTAGTTGCTTATCAGCAGCTGAAAGTGGGGGAGATGCCGGAGCTGGAGAGACTGACAGTAACCCGGGAGACGGTTCAGCGTTTCAGACAGTATTATCAGGTTTTTCAACAAAACAGTTCAAACAGAGAACAGGCCAAACGGGCACTTTCACAGAATTTTTCAGATACATTCTGGTTTTATGTGTTTTTTAGCTAAGATTTCTTTTGGTAAAAGAGCTTTTTTTCGCAGGAAGCCAGATAATAATCGCGGCGTATCAGATGTATTTTAAAGCATCAACAATTACAAAAAAACCAAACAACGAAATTACCACTGCAAGAATAATAAAGAGCCGGCTTTGTTTTTTATTTTTTATTTCAAAATACAATGCAGGTATCGCTGTTATTCCTGAAATAACAAAACTCCAGTAGGCCGGTAAAATCATCCCTTCAAATGGAATTTCTTCCACCAGTTCGCCATCCAGCTCCTCATTGATTACCTCGTCGGGTGTTAAAAAGTTGTGGGAGTCGAAATAACCTTTCATAATGGCATACAAAGAAAAAAGGGCCAGCGCAATTAAAATAATCAACCCGATAATACGGAATGGTTTCTTTTTTTCAACCCATCCGTAAACCATTACAAGTACCGAAGAAAAAATAAACCATTGAGGTAGTGTATATAAAAAAACGTTTTCGTGCATTAAATATTAATTTACCGAGAACAAAATTGTCAAAATTTAATTAATAAATAAAGGAAAACAGACACTGAATAAATAATATTAATTTTGAGCTCTTTCTTGAAAATTATGGATAACAAAATACTGGATATTTTTCCCGGAACAAAAGCGATCATTTTTGATTTGGATGGTACACTGGCTGATACAATGCCGGTTCATTTTTTAGCGTATAAACAAGTTTTAAAAGAATATAAAATAAATTTTACACCTGAATTGTTTGCTACACTGGCCGGTATTCCTGCTGTTGAAACCATCGAAAAAATAAACGAGATGTTTGGCACCAATATGGATGCCAAAACGGTGGGATATACCAAGGAAAATGAATATGAGAAGCTGATGCATAAGATGAAGCCTGTGGAGCCCGTAGTAAAGCTGATGAAGAAATATCACGGGAAATTGCCCATGTCGGTCGGAACGGGGGGATACCACCGGCTTGCCTGGAAAACCATGGAGATTCTTGAGCTGGATAAATATATCGATATTCTTGTTTCAAGTGAAGATGTTACCCAACCAAAACCCCATCCGGAGACATTTCTTAAATGTGCTGAAAAGATGGGTGTTGCTCCGGAGGCCTGTCATGTTTTTGAAGACGGCGAACCGGGAATGCAGGCTGCCGGCGCTGCCGGAATGAGAGCTACCCTGGTGACTGATTTTTATCAAGTTACGATTGGCCAGGAATTATAATTTTGTAATTGATTTCTGAACTTATATTTTTTGATCCCATGAAACATAAGTTGTATTTATCTTTTTCTGTTATCATTTTTATCGGATTCGTACTTTTTTCATCGTGCTCAAAAGAAAAAAGTGAAAACAGAAAGAACCTTACCATTGCGTTTTACAATGTTGAAAATTTGTTTGATACTGTTGATGAACCCGGAAAAATGGATGAAGAGTTTACTCCCGGAAGTGATAAGCAGTGGACGGATGAACGCTACCGGAAAAAGCTGCAAGATATTTCTGCCGTATTAAGTTCAATAGATAAAAAAGAACTGCCGGAGATCATTGGCTTGTGTGAAGTGGAAAATAAAAAGGTAGTATCAGATTTGGTTCATACCGACAAATTGGCTGCCGGGAAATACGGGATAGTTCATTACGAAAGCCCTGATGTGCGCGGTATTGATTGTGCATTGGTTTATCGCCCCGATGAGTTTAAAGTGCTTGATTGCCTCCCGGTTCACATCACTTTTAAAAATGAACCGGATTATAAAACCCGTGATATTTTGTATGTAAAAGGAAGAACAAAAAACAGGGAAGTGTTTCATCTTTTTGTCAATCACTGGCCTTCACGGATTGGCGGTGAAGAACAAACGGAACCCAAACGGGTGGCAGTGGCTGCTGTTCTTCGCGCTAAAATTGATTCCGTTTTGCACGTCAATCCTAAAGCAAAAATTATTGTAATGGGGGATATGAATGATGAGCCTGTCAATAAGAGTTTGTCCGAGACACTGAGTGCAGGAATTCCCGGGAAAAGCAACAAGGAATTGGTAAACCTGATGTATCCGGATGATTTGCAAAATTTAGGATCTTATAATTTTCGGGGAAACTGGAATATGTTGGATAACCTGATCGTTTCGACTAATCTGCTTGATGAAGAGGGTTTTCAATGCAAGGATAAAAAAGGTTTTGTTTTTCACGAGGAGTGGATGGAATATAAAAACAACCGAGGAGAGGTATCGCCCAACCGCACCTATGGAGGACCCAATTATTACGGTGGTATCAGCGACCATTTCCCGGTCTATTTTAAACTTCAGCGATAATTACAAAAATAAAGGAGCATATAAAAATTATACACTCCTCTGCTTTTTATTAAAATAAGTTTTTTTACCATCCCATATCGTCACAGATACTTTGGCTGAATTCCTTTCTTACATTGACTTTGATTCTGGCTTTGTTTTCAATGTATTCCGAGGTGATTTCTGTGTCCGCATAATCAGGACCTGCATAACTTCCGTCAGATTCGTTAAAAATTGTTGAGAAGGTTGCATATTCCCATTCACTGTCCCAGAGCAGCCGCATTTCATATTCCTGATCGGGTTTTGCAAGAATATCAACTTTCCCGCCAATCATATCTATTCCCTGCCATGGTTCACTGCTTCCTTTTATTTTTATTTCTCCGCTGTAGGTTGGTGCAACTCCCACAGTCATATTGTCCGGGCAAAGTGCTCTCAAAACGATCTGGTATTGTTCGTATCCACTGGCCGGAGTTACACTCACGTTATAATCTCCCGTGCAAAAATTATCAATTTCTAAATCAGAAATTTTGTTAAATGAAGGATTATTGTTCCTGAATACCAGTTTTACGGGAGCTGATTTTGCGTTTTCAACAGTAAAAGTTTCAGGGAAATTTCCTTTGAAGTTTATCGCCTTAATTTTTGCTCCATCAGCGTTAAAGACGTCGGCATCAATTGAAAAACTTGAAACAACAGAAGAGCTGAATGTTATGTTACTTCCGGTCCCGCAAAGGCCTTCACTTGAAGCTCGTGCAAGTGTGTAATTGAAGTTCAGAGTTTCATATAAAACAGTATCTTTAAGATCATCAGAAGGTTCATAAAAATACCATGCGCCATCGTTTGTGTCAAAATCAGTAAAACCAAAAAGATCATACTCGGCATCTCCGGCGTAGCTTCCCAGTACTTTTATTTTTGCCCCGTTTAAGTTGGTTACTTTATATCCGTTTATTTTTAAACTGACCAGGCTTCCTGTTTCCAATTTATGAAAAGAAGTAAAAATAAAGGCTCCTTCGTTATATATTACATCTTCATCCTCGTTGTATGCGGAATATTTACTGACAGTAAAAATCACAGATAAAGTTCCTACATCGTTTACACTCTCAAAAGGAACAACGCTCCCGTTTTCATATTCCATATTTACAATGTAGGACTTGTCGGGTACTGAAAGCAAATATTTAATCTCATAATCTCCGGCTGTGCTTGCCGATTTAACTGAAGTTCCCGCTATTTTCGAAATTGCAGCTGATTTACTGGCACCTGTTATTTCGATTCCTCCCTCAATATCGGATTCTTCTTCATCCGATTTATTGAGCAGGTATAGTTCAAATGTTTTTTTCCCTGTTGTATTTATTTGAAAACCTTTGCTTAAACTGTTGTATCCATCGATGTCAACATTAATCGCAAACTCCAGAGGCGACGACGTTGAGAAATCAATATTTGGATCAACGGTTAATTCCATTTGCCCTTGAGTAGTGGAATGTGTCGTCTTTTTTTCGCCGGCAAAAGTAACAATGTCATCGCCGTTTTTTCCTGAAAATGAGATTTCTGCGGTGGAGGTAATTAGCGAGCTGTCTTTTGCATCATAAAGTTTAAAAGTCATTCGCGTAGTGAAAAAATTGAAGTCAACCAGAAGGAGGTTAACATCATCGCCGGTTTCTTTGTCTTTTAACGGATTGTCAAAATATTCACTACATCCGGCCAGTAGAACTGCAACCACAGCCAGTGAAACAATTTTGTTTACATATTTTTTGAAAGAATTTTTCATTGTTTTACAAATTTTTGAATGGTTTACATTTAGAAAATTTTGAAAGCAAGATTAAATTTTAGAACAGGATAAATCTTATAAGCATCAAATTGATTTTCCAAATATTCAGCCTGTCCGTGAGCCGGATCACTTGTGGGCAATAACAGCCCTGTAGTTTCAATTTTTAGCTTGGGTGCTCCCATATAATACATGCCTACTTCAAAACTGTAGACCAGTTTTTCGTTTTTGCCAATAAAATGTCGGATACCTGCTCCTGCATAAGGAGAATATTTTAGCCCGGATTCAACACCAAAATTAAATGTCCCAACTTCTTCTGCGGGGATTACTATATCACCGTATTCCAAATCACTTATCGCATATCCTTCCATGTTGGGTTTAAAAGAATTTACCAGGCCGCCAAGCGTAACATAAAGCCGCGATGTGTAATAGTAATCGGCAAGCAGAAAAATGCCCCCTGTTTTGTAATGCAGATCTGCATTGTAAGAAATATCGTTTTCGTCAAAATCGAAATTGCTGTTTAGTTTCATTGTTTCAAAACCGGTCCTAAAAGTAAACCGTTTATTTACAACATAACCAACATTAACGCCAAGACCATTTGTTGAAGCGTGTCCTCCGGTATATAAACCAACATTCTGCGGATGAATCGTTCTATCCGGTATCAGTTCCTGTGCATTGGAATTAAAAATCACACACAGAAATAAAAACAGTAAACCAAGTGTTTTTACTTTTTTCATTATTTAAAAGGGTTTTAAATTTATTCTACGTCCACATTATCACCGAACAAATTTACAATTCCAAACTAAATCGAAAACGAAATTTTATAAAATAAACAAGTTTATAAACAAATTTCAGCTTTATAAACCTTTCATATCAGAAAATATGGAATTATTGTCTAAGTAAAATGCAAAAAGAAGCAAACTTGAGTCTGATCATTTTACGTAACTTCTTTGTTAAGACTTGTTTTTATATGGTCGGTTGATTTTACAACTACTTGTTCTTTAGATAGCTTTGCAAAAAAAAAACAAATGATTTGCAGCGTAGAGAGGAAAGAGATTGAAGCAATCAAACCAACCAATGTTTTGCCGCAAACCCCTTTTTGGGGGCGGGTAAAAGGAAGCCAGGGATTTACACCCGGCGGATTTGAACTTACAGTTTCAAACAAGTTGCCTGATTCTTCCCTTAAAGCATCAACAAACAGCCAGGAAGATTTACTGATACTCGTAAAGTATATCAATAGTACCCAGTGTTATGCATATGTTCCTTATGGTCCAAAGATGGAGCCTGATTTTGAAGACCACGGTGTTTTTTTAGAAGAGCTGTCGGAGACATTGCGAAGTTATTTGCCGGCTAATTGTATTTTTATTCGTTACGATTTGTTGTGGCAAAACCAGTGGGCACAGGAAGAGGAATATTTTGACAGGAAGGGGAATTGGATTGGTCCACCTGAAAGCAATATTCAGGAATTTAGGGTAAATTTCAAAACTGCTAAGTGGAATCTACGAAAAAGTCCGGTTGACATTTTGCCTAAAAATACCTTTTTTCTGGATTTAAACATAGAAGAAGATGATTTGCTCTACAACATGCGATACAACACCAGGTATAATGTCCGGCGCGCAGAAAAAAAAGGCATAAAGGTAACGGAACATGGCATGGAGCATATGGATGAATGGTACCGGTTGTATGTCGAAACAGCTAGCCGTCACAAGATGCCGCTTCAGGATGAAGAATATTTTTCCACCATTTTAAAAAATCAGGATAATAAAAAAAACGGTGTTCATGTTAAAATGCTGATGGCAGAGTACGAAGGCCGGTTTTTAGCTTCCATGTTTCTTGTATTGTCCAACAAAAGAGGAACCTATCTTTACGGAGCCTCTTCAACACACAACCCTCATTCGCTTGCAAGCTATGCCCTTCAGTGGGAAGCCATAAAAACAGCAAAAAAGTGGGGGTGTTCAGAGTACGATATGTTTGGTTCGGCTCCCAACATTAATCAAAGACATCCGTTACACGGTGTTCACGTTTATAAAAAAGGTTTTGGTGGTAACTTGTATCACCGAATGGGATGCTGGGATTATCCTTTTTTGCAAAATGATTACGAGATGATTAAAATGCAGGAGATGAACAATTAACAACATCGTTGCAGGCACATTCACTGCAATGTCCACACTACACGTTTTTTAGTCTTTTAAGAAAAGCAGAGCGGCTTTTGTGTCAGGATAATTTTTATTGAACGCAACCCAATCGCCCGCAAAAGTATCTGTAAGGCAGAAACTTTAGAGTGGTATGAAAATATTCCTGTATTTGGTCTTTTTTATCCTGGTGTTAAACAGCTGTAACGATAGTGATGGGTTGGTAGGATACCAGAAAATCGATTTGGATCCTTATATCATTGAATCATATCTGCATGATGCCAAGCAATTGTATATGGATGAAATATATCATAATGAAAATCATTTTAATTACAGCGACCCTTCTCTGGATAATGAAGAAATTGATAAAATTCTGAAAATAATTCAGGCAGTCTACGACTCCCGTTCTCCACAGCGAGATACGGTCTTTGATGTTTATCAGATTCACGGTTATTACTGTTACAGCTTTAGTTCTGTAGGTTTAATGGTAGAAACAGAACGACCTGAAATTCAAAGTTTGTCAGAAAATGTTTTCCCGACCGGAGACGAGGAATTGGATAATTTATTAACTGCTTACGGCTTTGATTCGGTAAGAACTGCATACAGTTATCCAAATTTTCCGTGGTTAACGGTATATACGCAACAAGAGTTTAATATGCTTCCTGTTGAAAAGGAGTTTATGGAAATAGAGTCAGTTGTACTTGCAGAGTTTAACAAGGGTTGTATCGGAGACGGGAACAACATTACCCTGAAACGAGACAGTGATTCAGCTGTTATTACTTTTAGTATTGGTATGGGCGACTGTCCGGCCGGATGTATATATCATAAATATTGGGAATTTAAAGTTACAAACGGAAAAGCCAGATTTATTAAAACATATTAAAACCAATAACAATTGCAATAATCCAAACCAATGAAACCAAAAAAACTGATCTTTTCCTTGCTGTTTATCTTTCCTTTTTTGCTAAATGCCCAGTCCCGGTTTTATTATGGAATTACTGCAGGCGGTGGTTTAACCGGGTGGCACGAGAAATATAATTCGAATTACAGTGAACAGGGAAGAACAGAAGGACACCAGTTTACATACGGATGTGGAGCAGGTGTTTTTGTGAAATATAATTTATGGAAGAGATTTTCCATACATTCAGAACTTTTATATCTAAACAGCGGCAGTAAATTTGTTGATAACTGGCAAGGCGGAGTTACTGAAGTTTCAGGAGAACCTTTTAAAAGAATTACGGAGATAAAGTATAGGCTTCATAATGTTCAAATACCGATCAGCTTGTCCTTCGATTTTTATAGAAGCGGTGTTGTGCCCTATTTAAAATTGGGTGTCGTTCCCAATTATGTTGTTGGCGGTGAAAAAGATTATTCCTTTTATCTTTCCACCACCGGAGAAAATACACATACCAATGAAAAACTCAATTTTAACGGGAAGAATAAGGATTTAAAATTTGAAATAAAGCCGTTGCTGGGAATTGGAGTAAGCCTGAAAGAACATATTTCTGCGGAGGTAACTTTGAGCATGGGTGAGTCTTTTACATATTATCTGAACCCAAAAGCAGTTTATAATTCACTACATCGTATTGACATGGCTGTTGAGACAGATAAATCATATGTGAATCGTTCCATTATGTTTATGATAAAATATAATCTAAATTGATAATAAAACTACCCGGATACACTGATAAATAGTATATTTCGAAATAGTGTTCACCCATAAAAAAGGCTGGTGAAACGGATGTATCTTTATTTGTATCTAAAGATTCTGGTTCAGGAGGGATTTCGTGTTCCCTGACTCATTTGTTCACAAAATTTGAAAACAGACTGATATGGAAAATTCAGAATATGTTCATGGTTATTCTCCGAGAGAAGCGTTGAGATTGAACGATCAGGCAAATACGCTCGATGAAATTATTCATAATGATTCGCTTTTTGCAAAAGACAGTTTTGTTTTGGAAGCAGGATGCGGAGTGGGGGCACAAACAAAAATTATTGCTGCAAAAAACCCCGGTTCGCATTTTATATCTGTTGATATATCTGAAGAATCCTTAAAAGAAGCCGGGAAAACCATCAAATCTTTGGGGATACAAAATGTTGAATTCAGACGAGCTGATATATTTGAACTACCATTTAAAGATGAAACTTTTGACAGTGTAATCATCTGTTTTGTGTTGGAACATCTTCATAATCCTCTGTTGGCACTCCGGGAGTTAAGTCGGGTGTTGAAAAAAGGCGGAATAATGATGGTTATTGAGGGAGACCACGGTTCAACATTTTTTTACCCCGACAGCAAATATGCTCACATGGCCGTCGATTGTCAGGTAGAGCTTCAAAAACAAAATGGCGGAAATTCAAATATAGGAAGGGAATTATATCCCTTGCTTGTTTCTGCGGGGTATTCAGATGTTGCGGTATCGCCACGTATGGTTTATGTTGACGCAAGTAAACCTCAGCTTGTTGAAGGATTTATAAGAAATACTTTTACTGCAATGATTGAAGGTGTGGGAGAACAGGCAGTCCGGACAGGTATAACGGAAAAGTCAGTCTTTGAACAGGGAATCAAAGATTTATATCGCACGGCAGAACCGGATGGCGTATTTAGTTACACTTTTTTTAAAGGATTTGCTGTAAAAGAATAGCTTTTTATGTGGTTAATTTTTTAAACCGTTAAACCTTCTGTTTTCTATTTCGTTTTTATCAACCAGTATTGTAGTTTTACCACATGCAATTTAAAGTAGTTTCAACTTATCAGCCTACCGGGGATCAGCCGGAAGCAATCCGTCAACTGGCAGATGGAATTGACGAGGGGGAGCGGTTTCAAACCTTGTTGGGGGTTACCGGCTCGGGAAAGACTTTTACAATGGCCAATGTCGTGGAAAAGGTGCAACGGCCAACATTAATATTGAGTCATAACAAAACGCTGGCGGCACAATTGTACGGGGAAATGAAACAGTTTTTTCCTAATAATGCCGTTGAGTATTTTGTTTCATATTACGATTATTACCAGCCGGAAGCCTATTTGCCCACAACCGATACGTATATCGAAAAAGACCTTTCCATCAATCAGGACATTGAAAAATTGAGGCTAAGTACTACTTCTTCTCTGTTGTCCGGCAGGCGGGATGTGATTGTAGTCTCATCGGTGTCGTGTTTGTACGGAATCGGAAATCCCGAAGATTTTCATGCCAATATCACCGAATTGAAAGTCGGACAGACTGTTTCGAGAAATGCCATGCTACACCAGCTCGTGGAAGCACTATATTCGCGAAGTGAGGTTGATTTTCAGCGCGGGACATTTCGGGTAAAAGGTGACACGGTTGATATTTTCCCCGCTTATGCCGACACTGCAATCCGGGTTGTTTTTTGGGGCGATGAAATTGAAGAAATTGCCGGTTTTGATCCCGAAAGCGGGCAGCTGTATGAAACACTTGATGAGATAAAAATTTACCCCGCCAATATTTTTGTTACCACAAAAGATCGTATGAAATCAGCCATCCACACGATCCAGGATGATCTGGTTGCACAGGTAGATTATTTTAAAGATATCGGAAAACCTCTGGAGGCGAAACGTATTTTGGAACGTGTGGAATACGATATGGAAATGATGCGCGAACTGGGGTATTGTCCGGGTATTGAGAATTATTCCCGTTATTTCGACGGGCGTGCGCCGGGCACCCGTCCTTTTTGCCTGCTTGATTATTTTCCTGATGATTTTCTTTGTATTATCGATGAGAGCCATGTTACGATTCCACAAATCAGAGCCATGTACGGCGGTGATAATTCACGAAAAGTTACGCTTGTGGAATATGGTTTCCGTTTACCGGCTGCCATTGACAATCGCCCTCTAAAGTTTGAAGAATTTGAAAATCTGACACACCAGGTGGTTTATGTAAGTGCCACACCGGCTGATTACGAGCTGGCAAAATGCGAAGGGGTGGTAGTGGAGCAAATTATACGGCCAACAGGATTGCTCGACCCAATCATTGATGTCAGGCCAAGCAACAATCAGATTGATGATTTAATGTATGAAATCAATCTCCGGATAGAACGGGATGAAAGAGTACTGGTAACCACGCTAACCAAACGCATGGCCGAAGAGTTATCAAAATACCTGGTAAATATGGGCGTAAAAACCCGTTACATTCATTCAGATGTGGATACGATGGAACGTGTTGAAATTATGGAGCAACTTCGCAAGGGGGAATTTAACGTTTTGGTGGGGATTAACCTTTTGCGTGAAGGTTTGGATTTGCCCGAAGTTTCGCTGGTGGCCATACTTGATGCGGACAAGGAAGGATTTCTTCGTTCCGAGCGCTCACTGACACAGACTGCCGGAAGGGCAGCGCGAAACCTCAACGGAATGGTAATTATGTATGCCGATAAAATTACCGACTCTATGCAAAAGACAATCGATTCTACCAATTACCGTCGCGGAAGGCAGTTGAAATACAATGAAGAAAACAACATCACACCAACACAAATTGTAAAACCAACGCGGGAAATTATTGGGTACGAATACCGAAGCGATAAACAACCGGAATATACGGGAGGTATGGGACAACCCGATATCGCCGCCGATCCGGTAGTGCAATATATGAGTATAGACGGGCTTGAGAAAGCCATCGAAAAAACAAAAAAACAAATGCAGGCTTCCGCGAAGGAGCTCGACTTTATTGAAGCTGCGCGTCTTCGCGATGAAATGTTTGCCCTTCAGAATATTTTAACAGAAAGGAAACATAAAAAGTAATCGGTGCAATTCTTTTTGTGTTCTGTTTTTAAATGTAATTTTGCCGGCAAACAGGGAGGAATGGAAGCAAATAACAAAAAAAAGATAGTTACAACCCTAAAAGAAAATATTCTGAATCCAAAGGATTTTTGGATGACACAGAAAGAATCAACAGAAACACATGCTCAACGAATTACCGGCTTTTTTCTTCCGCTTTTGGGGCTTGCTGCAGTAGCTGTTTTTTTAGGAGAATTTTTTAGAAGCTCGCATTTTTATATGGGGTATGCCGTGCTAAAGGCAATGCGTGAAATTGTTCTTTTTGTATTGCAGTATTTGTTGGCTGTATATTTTACAAACGAGTTGATAAAAACTTTTAAGGGAGAAAAGAATATCGAAGTAGTGAGAAAACTCGTGCTTTTTTCGATGACACCTTTTTTAGTGGTTTCAATATTAACGGGGTTGTTTCAGTTTTTATATGTTCTTGATATTCTGGGTATTTATAGTTTCTATATTTTTTGGTTGGGTGCAAATGAGTTGCTTGAACTCCCCAAAGAAAAAAAAGACAGCTATATTATCATTACCATTTTGGTGAACTTTTTTGTATTTAGTTTTTTAAGTATAATACTTTCCAAACTTTTAACCGCATATTTTTAAATGGCACACAAACAGGCAAATATTAATATAAAAAACCGAAAGGTTACTTTTGAATACGAACTGATTGAAAGGTTTACGGCGGGGATGCAATTGCTGGGCACCGAAATAAAATCCATCCGCAACGGAAAAGCAAATCTTTCTGATTCGTATTGTCAGTTTTACGGTTCCGAGTTATACGTGAAAAATTTGCATATTTCAGAATACGAAATGGGAACTCATAACAATCACGAAGCAAAACGCGACAGGAAATTGTTATTAAACCGAAAAGAACTCCAGAAACTGGAGAAAAAAGTTAAAGAGTCGGGACATACTATTGTTCCCGTTAAACTTTTTGTAAACGACCGTGGCCTGGCAAAGTTGGAAATCGCCCTCGCAAAAGGTAAAAAGGTGTATGACAAACGTGAAACCTTAAAGCAAAAAGATGCCAAGCGGGAGATAGACCGTATGATGAAAATGTAGTTTTAATAATTGATTACAGAAATTTTAGGGTTGTTAAAACGAATTCGCAGCCATTCATTTATCTTTTGGTTTTCATCAGCAGCTATTTGCGGACGAATTTCTGATTTGTAGTTTACAAGAAAAGTAGGAATAGTATCTATCCTCATAGTATCGTTTATCACTTTTAATTGCCTGATGTTTGCGAAAGCGAATTTTTCGATGTTATCAAAATGGAACTTTAATTCTGAATTTATCTGTTTAAAAGGAATCGTATCCTGTACACTGAGTCGCATAATTTCTGCTTCCAGCAATTGGATTTTTAACTCCTTGTCGTTTATAATTTGTTCGTTTTTGGTATAAATATCCTCCAGGATTTTAAGTCTGAGATCGTTATTCATGTCGGTCATTCTTTGTTCAAAGTCAGCCTCGTTATTTTTATTCTGATGTACCCGGACCCGGGTTTTTTTTGTAATAGCAAATGTTTTTTTTCCATTTAAACCGTAGGTTGTTAACATATCCTGTAAAAACATCTCTTTTTCCTCCGAAATTTCTTCCCCGATATAATAGAGGTCTATGGTAGAAAGCGTATCGGAATATGTAATTTTTTTGTTGATAAGCTCGCTTCCGGAAAAGCTTGCTTTATCGTTTACAAAATTTTCAGCTGCAATTGAAAAGCGGGTTTCCTGAATAACATTGTAGAAAATAATCCCACTGGGAATAATTGTTACAATTATAAATGCGGTAACAATTATCTGGTAACGTTTGGCTTTTAACGGATTTAGGTAGTTGACAAGCGGGAATTTCAGATATTTCACCACAAGAAATGTGGCGAGGCTGATAAAAACAGAATTGATAAAAAAGAGATAAAATGCACCCAGAAAATAATGCATTTTGAAAGTAGCCAGGCCATAACCGGCGGTACAAAGTGGCGGCATAAGTGCAGTTGCGATAGCCACACCCGGAATAACATTGGTTTTTTCCTTTCGCGAACCTGCTACAATGCCGGCAAATCCGCCCAAAAGTGCAACCATAACATCCAGGATTGTTGGCTTTGTACGGGCCAGCAGCTCCGATTGTTCAATATTTAAAGGTGTTACTAAAAAATACAGAGTAGATGTAATTAGCGCGATGGAAACAGCAATACCAAGGTTTTTAAGTGAACGGATAAGCGTTTCAAAATCGTTGGTTCCAATGGAGAGCCCAATCCCAAGAATAGGACCCATTAACGGAGAAATTAACATCGCGCCGATTATTACTGCGGTTGAGTTTACATTGAGTCCGATAGAAGCTATAAAAATCGAAAAAATCAGAATCCAGGCTGTGGGGCCACGGAAACTAATGTCTCGTTTTATTCCGGCAATCGTAGAATCAATATCTGTGCCATCGGTAATGCTTAAGATTGAACGTAAAAATCTTCGTGCCGCAATAACCAAATATTGTAATTCGTTCTTTTTTTTCATTTTTTTCAATAAAAAGCGGCGAAAGATAGAAAAAAAAGAAATACAAAAAACTCGTTTTTTCGACGACTGGTGATAAAATACCTGTTGTTGTTTCTGGGTTGATTAACAGTTGGTTGTAAATTACGTTTGCTAGACGCTAACCAGGTTTTCAAAAGGTATTATTTTGTCTCCTTTGTATTTTAGTAAAAGGTTGGCAACTGCAAGTGTGTCTTTTTCACAGTAACGAATAATACGGTCAATATCATTTTCTTCCCAGTAAATTTTAGCTACCTGGCTTCCATCAATATCATCCTTGGGAGTTGGAATGTTAAATAATTCACATAGAAGAGAGAGCGAAGTGTAGTGTTTGTAATCACCAAATTTCCATAGCTGGAGTGTATCAATTAACTGCTCTTTTATTTCCCATGGTTTTGCTCCGGCAATATCCAGAATTTTTGGCAGGGGAACATTATTTACCAATGCGCGCCGGGCAATATAAGGGAAATCAAATTCCTGTCCGTTATGCGCACAAAGTCTCCTTTTACCTGCCTGAGCAAATTTTTTCCAGGCATTAAAAAAGTTTTTTATTAGTTTCTTTTCATCATCATCGTAAAATGATTTTACCCTGAAAAATGGCTCACCTTTTTTTTGTGTTACATATCCTGCTGAGATACAGATAATCTTTCCAAATTCGGCATAAATTCCTGCACGATCGTATAAATCTTCAGCAGGCTCTCCATTGGTAATGTGGTATTGCATTTTGTGTTCCCACAACTCTTTCCATTTTTCTGTTAACTCTCCGTATTCCGGAGCCAGCGGCACTGTTTCAATGTCGAGAAACAGAATTTCTTCAATGTTCAAATTTTCAAGCATTTATAATGTTTTTAGTGTTTGGTTTATATGATTGGTTAAAATATTAATTGCAACCTGGTTCATCCCTCCCTGAGGAATAATAATGTCAGCAAATCTTTTAGTTGGTTCAATAAATTGTATATGGCTCGGGCGAACTGTTTTTTCGTAACGGGTCAGCACCTGTTTTACATTTCTTCCCCGTTCGAGAATATCACGCATTATCACTCTTGACAAACGGATATCAGAGTCGCAGTCAACAAATACTTTAATATCCATTAAATTACGGAGTGCTTTGCTGGTCAGACATAAAATTCCTTCAATTATCAGCACTTTTTGCGGTGTGACGAGGTTGGTTTCTTTTGAGCGGGTACAGGTAATAAATGAATAAATTGGTTCTTGTATACTCTCTCCGTGTTTTAGCTTTTTTACATGCTCAATCATTAAATCAAACTCAATTGAATCCGGGTGATCGAAATTTTTTTTTCGTCTTTCTTCCAGGCTTAAATCACTGTTGTCAAAATAATAGGAATCGTGGGATAAAACGGCAACTTCCTTTTTGGGAAACTGTTCGGTTATTTTTTTTACCACGGTTGTTTTTCCTGATCCTGTGCCGCCGGCAATGCCAATTACGAGCATTTTCTTTGAAAGTTTATTGTTATATTTAACTAATTAATGACGTCGGTTTTAAAACGTACCGCTAAGAAAACACTATTTTCGCAGCGATAAAAATACAAGATACAAAAAATAGACAGTAATGATTAATCACGTAGTTCTTTTTAAGCTGAATGACTATTCAAAACAGGAAAAGCAGGCTGTGATAGCAGAATTGAAAGCTGCTCTTGAAGGGTTAAAGGGAAAAATTGAAGAAGTAAAGTACCTTGAGGTTGGTGTTAATTACGAGCTTGAAGCCAAAAGTTACGATCTTGTTTTAATTTCTCATTTTGAGTCACTTGAGGATTTGGATGTTTATCGTGTTCATCCCGAGCATTTGAAGGTGGTGAAACGGATTGGTGAGACCACTTCGGCACGTGCTGCCGTGGATTATGAGTTTTAATGCTGTTTTTCTTGTATCAATTTTTAAAAAGTAAACAAAATGAGTGGTTTATATCCTTTAAAATTTAAACCCCTTTATCATGAAAAGATTTGGGGCGGAAACCGAATGAAGTCGTTGCTGAATAAAGATTACGGTTCTCTTTCCAATTGTGGTGAGAGTTGGGAGATTTCGGGCGTGGAAGGAAATATTTCAGAAGTGTCTAACGGATTTCTTGCCGGAAATAATTTACAGGAACTGGTTGAAATATATATGGGCGATCTGGTTGGGGATAAAGTTTTTAAAAAGTTTGGAGTTGAGTTCCCGCTGCTTATTAAATTTATCGATGCTGCTGATGATTTGTCGGTGCAGGTTCATCCGAATGATGAACTGTCGAAAAAACGGCACAATGCTTTTGGGAAAACTGAAATGTGGTATGTTGTTGGCGCTGAAAATGACGCACTGATAAACTCGGGATTTAGCCAGGAAGTGACAAAGGAAAAATACCTTGAATATTTTAGTTCCGGGAAATTAATGGACTTGCTCCATTACGACAAAGTTTTGGAAGGCGATGTTTTCTTTATTCCTGCAGGACGTGTCCATGCGATTGGAAAGGGTGCTCTTGTTGCAGAAATCCAGCAAACCTCGGACGTGACCTATCGTATTTTTGATTACAACCGAAAGGATGCCAACGGTAACGAAAGAGAATTACATGTTGATTTGGCGCTCGATGCCATTGATTTTTCGTATAAAGAAGATTACAAAACAAAGTATACGAAGGAGAAAAACTTGTCATCCGAGATTGTAAGCTGCGAGTATTTTACAACAAATTTCCTTGAATTTGATAAAATGCTTGAAAAAGAATATAACCGGCTTGATTCATTTATAATTTATATGAATCTTGACGGTGAGTTTGAAGTTGAATTTGAAGACGGAAGGGAACAGGTGAAAAAAGGCGAAACAGTTTTAATTCCTGCAAGTCTGGAAACCTATAAGTTGAAGCCGCTTTCAGCCGGTGTAAAAACACTTGAAGTTTACATAAAGTAGAAAATTCCATATTTTCCTTTTTTTCATTAAATTCAGAAGGTAAAATCATTAAATTAATTTTCAGAAATGGAAATTAAAGAAGCACGTTTTATTGTTAGCAACACCGATGTGAAAAAGTGTCCGAAGCCGGACAGGCCGGAGTATGCATTTATTGGGCGATCCAATGTTGGAAAGTCCTCGCTGATAAATATGCTGACCGACAAAAAGTCGTTGGCAAAAACATCAGGAAAGCCAGGTAAAACACAACTAATTAATCATTTTTTGATTAACGAAGAGTGGTATCTTGTAGATTTACCTGGGTATGGCTATGCAAAAGTACCCAAAACGGAACGGTTAAAATGGGAAAAGTTTCTTCGGAAATACATTCTTCGACGCGAAAATTTATATTGTCTGTTTGTGTTGATCGATATCAGGCATAGTCCGCAGAAAGCCGATCTGGAGTTTATGGAATGGCTGGGCGTAAACGGAATTCCGTTTGTGATTGTATTTACCAAAGCCGATAAATTAAAACCCGAAGAACAAGAGAAAAATTTAAAAAACTACCAGGAGGAAATGTTAAAAACATGGGAAACAATGCCTGGTTTTTTTGTGACTTCGTCTACTTTGGGAAAAGGAAAATCAGAGATCCTGAATTTTATAGAAACAACAAATCGTTCTGAATCAAAATAAGTTTTAAAGGAAATGTTCTAACTTTTTAACAACAAAAAATATGAATAGCAAAGTTTATTAACTTTGCAGCAAATTCGATTTTAATGAATAAAAATAGTGAAATGGGCAGTAAAAGTCACCCTTTGAAAATTTTTTCCGGAAGGAACACACGGTATTTAACAGAAAAAATTTGCGACAGTTTAAATGTGGATTTGGGTTTGTCCTCATGTCCGGTTTTTGCGGATGGCGAATTTGAACCCTGTTATGAAGAAACCATTCGTGGTTCTCATGTATTTATTGTACAATCTACTCCGCCTCCCGGTGATAACTTGCTGGAATTATTATTGATGATTGATGCAGCCAAAAGAGCCAGTGCATATAAAATAATTGCAGTAGTTCCTTATTTTGGCTATGCCCGTCAGGACAGGAAAGATAAACCCCGTGTTTCAATCGGAGCTAAACTTTTTGCTGACGTTTTGTCTGTTGCCGGAATCGATCGGCTGATTACACTGGATTTACATGCCGACCAGATTCAGGGCTTTTTTAATGTACCGGTAGATCATTTATATGCTTCGGCAATGTTTGTTCCTTTTATCGAAAAAATGGGACTGGATAATGTTGTGATTGCATCGCCTGATGTTGGTGGAACAAAAAGAGCCAACACCTATGCGAGGATGTTGGAAACCGAAATGGTGATTTGTCATAAAACAAGGGCAAAAGCCAATGTTGTTGGCAGTATGTCGGTAATCGGCGATGTTAAAGATAAGGATATCATTATTGTTGACGATATGATAGATACAGCCGGCACGATTACAAAAGCAGCTAATTTAATGAAAGACAAAGGGGCGGCAAGTGTAAGGGCATTTGCAGCGCATGGAGTGCTTTCCGGTCCGGCAATTGAGCGAATAGAAAAATCGGCATTAACTGAAGTATATTTTACCGATTCAATTCATCCAAAAACTGAAAGCGAAAAGATAAAATATATATCCGTGGCTGATGCATTTGGGGAAGCTATTCAACGGGTTTATAAAAATCAATCAATTAGTTCGTTATATTACAGGTAATTTATATATTTGCACCGCTTTTTCCATAGGCAGAGGCATTAATAATATGCATGCTGTTTGTCCCGAAACCTCGGGAAGGACTGAGTACCATAATTATTAACGTAAATTATTACAAATGAAATCAGTAACAATTAAAGGACAGGTTAGAGAGTCCTTAGGTAAAAAAGAAGCTAAAAAACTTCGCGCTGAGGAGTTGGTTCCGGCTGTATTGTATGGCGGAGAAGATGTATTACACTTCACAATTCCTTTTAGTGAATTAAGAAAATTGATCTATACACCCAGTGTATATTTAGTGGATATTGACATCGATGGTAAAACTCATCAGGCCATTATGCAGGATATTCAGTGGCACCCTGTTGAAGAAGTTGTTCTTCATGTCGATTTTATGAAAGTTGTAGAGGGAAAACCAGTTAAAATTGCAGTACCGGTTAAATTGAATGGTTTGGCCAGAGGAGTAAAATCGGGTGGTAAACTCAAACAAAACCTTCGTTTACTGAAGGTAAAAGCATTGGCTGAGAACCTGCCGGATGTTATTAACGTCGACATTACGAAATTAGCAATTGGTCAGAGTATAAAAGTTGCCGATTTGAAAGTTGAAAATATTGAGTTTTTGGACAGTAAATCAAATATGGTGGTTTCAGTAATCACTTCAAGAGCTGCAAAAGCTGGTATGGGAACACTTCCTGAAGATGAAGAAGATGAAGCCGCTGAAGGAGAAACAGCTGAAGGTGAAGCAACTGAAACACAGGCCAGCGAAGAATAATCTTAAAATACAAATTCTGTGAAGTACTTAATTGCCGGTCTCGGTAATATAGGGCCAGAATACAAAAATACTCGCCATAATATTGGCTTTCAAATATTGGACGCACTCGCTGAGGCGTCCAATATTAGTTTTAATGACAAGCGATACGGATTTGTAGCTGAGTATAAATTTAAAGCCCGAACGTTTATATTATTAAAGCCAAGCACTTATATGAATTTAAGTGGCAGGGCTGTAAATTATTGGATGCAAAAAGAAAATATTGGTATTGAAAATATACTGGTGCTGGTTGATGATATTGCACTACCATTTGGAACGATTCGGCTAAGGGCAAAAGGTAGTGACGGTGGCCACAACGGATTAAAAAACATTAATCAGGTGCTGGGCAGGAATGATTATGCACGGCTTCGTTTTGGTATCGGCGATGATTTCCACAAAGGATTTCAGGTTGATTATGTACTCAGTGACTGGACCAAAGACGAACAAAAAGAAATGCCGGAAAAATTGGATCATTGTATTGAAATGATTAAAGGTTTTGGCACCATTGGTATCGAACGAACAATGAATTTTTTTAATAAAAAGAAATAGATGGCGGAAAATGTGCGTGTGGATAAATGGTTATGGGCCGTTCGTATTTACAAAACGAGAAGCCAGGCTACTGATGCTTGTCGTAAAGGTCATATTTCTATCGATGATTTGCCTGTAAAGCCATCACGTATTGTACATGCCGGAGAAACTGTTAAAGTTAGAAAAGATCAGGTGGTGAGGAGTTTTAAGGTAGTAAAGCTGGCCGAAAAAAGGATGTCAGCTAAATTTGTTCTTGATTTTCTGGAAGATGTTACACCACCGGAGGAACTCGAGATTATTGAAATGCAAAAGAATATGCGCTGGATTACCCGTGAAAGAGGAACCGGCCGGCCAACCAAAAAGGATCGTCGTGATTTAGACGAATTTTTTGACTTCTGAAATTTCCATACCTTTATCCCGGAATTTATTAGGAGAGAGCCTTTCTAAACCTCAGAATGAATATTTTAAAAGACGATTATCATGCTCGTAGCAAAAAAGAAAAGAAAAGAAAATATTGCAGAATATATTTTATATATCTATCAGGTTGAAGATTTAATCCGGGCTTTTCGTCTGGATATGAATCTGATTGAGAACCAACTGGTGACAAACTACCGTGTAGACGAAAATACTTCAAAAGAGATAACGGATTGGTACAGCAACCTGGTTATCATGATGGACAAAGAGGGGATTCGGGAACAAGGGCATTTACAGTTTTTGGTGAACCTGATAAATGATGTAAATCAGATCCATCTCAAACTGATGGAGACCGGAATTGACGAAAATTATATCAGCACCTACCAAGCAGTAGCAGGTTTAATTACTGAATTGAAACAAAAGAATAAGGAAGCCCAAAATGATGTGGATTTGGCTATTACAGCCATTTATGGTTTTCTTTTATTAAAGATGCAGAAAAAGACCATTTCTGATGAAACAACGGAGGCGATAAAACGCATTAGTAAGTGGCTGGGACTGTTGTCTGAAATGTATAAAAAATACGAAGAGGGCGATTTAGAATTTTAGGTCATCCGCTTCAGGAAAGAACTGTTTTTCCTGGGGGGAGGGAAGACGGCATGTTTGTTTTTGGCCAAACCATCGATAACGGTTTTTAGCTATCCAGCGGTAAATTTTATCTCTTGGTTTTTTCGGAATAAATTTGAATACCACCGCCCATTTCCATGGAGCGGGAAGTAAACGAACAATTTCAAGTGCTGCTTCCGATTCAGTAAAGAGTTCCTTTTTCCAATATAGAATTACAGAATCTGTTTCAGCAGGAATTTGAAGTTCACGAAGAACTTTTTCTCCGGCTTCCGACTGAAGCGTGACAAAACGGAATTGCTTTTGATAGTCGCGGCTTAAAACAAAATCAACTGCGCCGTTGCATAAATTACAAACACCGTCAAATATTATTAGTGGATATTTCATCATACTCTACAGAAAGAACAAGAAAATTAAAATTCAGTTCGAATCGGGACAATCTTTGAAATATGTGAATTTAAGTTATTATTCCGGAGAAATATTTTTCGACGTGGCCAGTGCAATTACTCTTCCCTTATCTCCAACCGCATTGTAAAAATGATAAACAACCCCTTCCCATTTTATCACCCATGGTTTATGCGCATATTGTATATCGTAATTTTCTGAGGGAGCAATTAAATCAGGACCATTCCATTCAGTCCAGTTTACCAGATCATACGAGCATGCAAATCGTTCAAAAGCTCCCGGCTTCCAAAATGCACCAAAATAAAACATAATATAGAGATTGTTATATTTTGCGATTTGGGCGTCACCACAAATTCCTTTGTGTTTGGTTATTACAGGATTTTCTCCGAAACGTTTCCAGTTTGTCATATCGTCGGAAACAGCCATTCCTATACTTTCATAATTACTTGTATCTCCCTTTGCATTATAATACATTACAAAAGGATGTCCTGTTTGGTTTGAATTATCATAAATAACCAAACTTTTATAAATGGTCTTATTTTCGAACCAGCGGGCATTTGTATCCAAAGGTGAGAGGATTGGCTTATCAGCAACATTCCAGTGCTGAGCGTTTGTCAATGTTGTTGAATTGGCAATACCTGTTTTTAATATCCCGGTTTCGTAACCTGCTGTATTTCCTCCCAGGTAGGTCATCCAGTATTTTTCCTTAAATTTTTTAACAGAATATTCACCACCCCATTTTATGTCAACCAGTGCAACATATCCTGCCTTTTGGTTTGCATCCCAGGTATTTTCTGTGAACGAAAGTATTTTTCCTTTGGTTTCCCAATTCAGGAGGTTGTCGCTTTCAGCCAGCCAGGTTTCATAACCATTGCCATCGAATACGATATAAGTCATATACCATTTGTTATTTTCTCTGAAAATAGTCGGAGAGTCGACCATTTTGGATGAGTCAGGATGCTGGTATACAATACCATATTTAAAGGGAGTTTTTACTTCTTCATAAACCTGATTCATCGTTTCCTGAGGTACGGTGTCAGGTATAGATTTGTTTTCTCTGTTACAAGCCAAAAAAGAGATTACCAGTAGAATTAGAATAAAGTTTGTGTTTTTCATCGTGTATTGTACGTTTATTCTCCTAAACTAACTAATTTGAGATTACATACATCTTTTTTTGTTCATTCGTGACTAAATAAGCACATTTTTGTATCAAATATTTTTATATTTAGAATGATTAATTGAGTGTAAATCAATAACAAACCATGTCAATTGTTATCGGAATCTTTTTTATTTTGCACGGGCTTGTCCACTTTTTATATTTTGGGCATAGCGCACGCTTTTTCAAGTTACAGCCTCATATGCAATGGCCGGATAATTCCTGGCTCTTTGCTCCTTTTTTTGGAAAAAAGGCAGTTCGTGCTTTCGCAGGCAATTTTTGTATTTTGGCAGGTGTTGGTTTTATCGTATCAGCAATAGCTGTTTTCGCTCAACAAGGCAATTGGTATTTCCTTGCCGTTGGTTCTGCTGTTTTTTCTTCTTTTCTTTATTTGGTTTTTTGGAATGGCAAATACGAAAAATTAAACGACCAGGGAGCAATCGCTATAGCCATCAATTTTTTTATTACGATTGGAATACTCTTTTTTCACTGGCCGAAATTAAATTTTTAAGAAAATCTGTCCGACCGGCCTTTTATTCAGAAGGATTAGTCTCTTCTTCCAATTCCAGAAACCAACTCACTGAAGCAAGACCGGAAGGTACTATGCCTCCAATATGGTCTGTTTCGGGTAAACCCAGCCATGTAACTTGCTGCAGGTCAATACCAAGAGATAAAAATTCCTGGTGAATGTCAGTGGAAACTTTTGACGGTACATAATTATCAGCCAGGCCGTGAATCAAAAGAGTGGGTGTGGTTGTTTCCCAGGCCGTTATACTGTTGGCTTCCAGGGAATTTATAACCGATGTGTATTTTTCATCGGTTTTGAAATTTGTAATATAATCATTTGTAAGCAAGTCGCTTACATTTGTGGTTAGTTCAGCATTAATTTCCCCACTAGATTTCGATCCGTCGTACAGACTCAAAATTTTTGATGCGTAAGGTTCTTTAAAGACCTCGTTAACGGGTGTTGTTATATTTCCCAGGTTCAAATAACTGTTGAACATATATCCCAGATAATAGGGCATAGGATAGATTGTTTGCGCGGTGATGTATTCGTTCACATAGTTTAGGTCATAAGGGCCTGCTCCACATGCGCTGGCTTTCAGGTTAAATTCTCCGGAGTACCGGTTTTCAATTTCTTTCTGGAGCTGAAGTGTTGCCCATCCGCCTTGGGAATAACCGGCAATGTACAAATCACCGCTTAGCTCAGTATCAATATGATTTTCGGCAAGTTCCTGCGCTGCCCGAAGCATATCTAAAACAGATTTATTTGACGATTCTTTATCAAGGTAAGGATGAAACATGTCTGATGACTCACCAAAACCCAGATAATCCGGAATTACAACCACAAAACCGGTCGATGCTACTGCTTCAAGCAAAAGATAAAGTTCGTAATCGGGATTTACCGACGGCGCATTGCTGTTTAGAGTATTTGTTCCGTTTTGGTAACTCATTAACGGAAAGGAGCCTTCACCGGTGGGAATACAAACCAAGCCGGAAGCTGATTTTAGCTGGCCTTCAAACGAAGTGTTGTAAGTAATCTTATAAACAAGTACTCCGTGTTGAACTTTTCCTTTAATATAGTCCAGTTCCGGATAATCACCGGGAATCTGATCCAATGCCAGATTAATTGTTAACGGAATAAAAGTATTCACTTGCTCATAACCTGTCAGAAAACTATCAGCCGACTTATCGTCTCCACCGTTGTCTACGAGATCGCAGGATGAAAACAGATATACTACAAAAGCTAATATTGCCAGTTTGCTAAGAATGTATTTCATGGTCTAAAATTATGTTACTATGTCAAAATTAGTTTAAATAGATCGAATAACAGTGGCTATTTATCAAACAATCAGGGCTTGTAACAGTTCATGTAAAAAAAATATTTAGTCTTTTGAATTTTCTTTTTCTATACCGAGAGCTTCTTTTGTACCTGTTAATATTGATTTCCACCAGTAATTGATTATCGAACGCTCCACATCTCTTTCATAATAAATTTCAACCGGGTTAAATTTGTCACCTTTGGGATTTTTGGAATTTAGAAGCATTTTGTTGGCCCAAAAAGATGCCAGTTTTGATTTTTTTGCTCCGTCCGCATTTAATTCAAGCACATTGATTTTAAAATTATCATAACCAAAATAGAGCGCACCTTCTGCGTATTTATCATTCAAATTGAATTTAAAATCAAAACGGTTGATATAGCCACTTTCAATTGAAACGGGCGCCGCTTTTTCCAACATCGGGTTAATGGCAGTAAACGGCATTTCTCCCACGTTGCCTGCAACCGAGTGTTTATACTTGTTGCTGGTTAAGTCAAAAATAAACCGGGCGTTAATTGTCGCTTGTTCAAATATTTTTGTTGAAGCAATGATTTCAAGATTTTTTTGCTGATTGATAATTTGAGGCTGATTCGAGATTTTACCGGTTCTAAATTTGAGATTTTCGAATTTTATTGTACCCGGTTCATCCGAAATATCCATCAGTTCACTGTATTTGATTGTTGACGGTTTAAGAATGAGTGAATCAAAAACAAACTGCTGTTTGATGTTTCGGAGCAAATCCTGTGGCCATGGAGGGCGTTGGTTATGGTCAAACGGGTATCTTTTGTTTCTGAAAATTTCCACATCCGTTTTTCCAACGATGGCTGCGTCGGCATCAAGAATATTGTTTTTTACCCACAAATTTTCATTAATACCTTTTACTTCAACAAAATCGGTTCTGGCTTTCAAAAAATCAACCTGAAATCCTTTTTGCCTGGAGAGTTCCTCACGGCTCAGGAGCGGGTTTACCTGTATATTTTTAAAAAGAATGTTGTGTTTATGCGAATTGTAAATCAACGAATCCGCTGTAAATTCATAAAGATTGTTTTTTGTTGTGGTTTTTAATCCCGTGGTTAAAATTTCAAACTCTTTGGAATGAAGAAAGTTTTCAGGATTTTGGTTTTCACCAATGTTGATTTCGTGGAAGACCAGGTTAAAATCTCTTTTAAACAATTGTTTTTTGAACCAGCTGAAATCGAGCGTTATATTTTCAAAATTTAGTTTTTTTACTAATATTTCATCTACATAAGAGTTAACATAAGGATATAAATCCAGGGTTTTTGCTTTTTCCAGGTTCTTACCTTTTATCGAGTCATTTATTTCAATTTGTAAATCCGGATTAACAAAATCAATTTCATCAAAGGAATAGGTGTTGGCCTCTAAAACTTTGTTAATATCAAAATTGTGAAAATTGATTTTTGGGATAGAAATTGAAAACCTGTTTTCAGCCTGACTTTGGGTAAATGGATTTACCTGTAAACCCGAAATAGAAATTGTTTTTTGTTTTTGATTGTAATCAACCTGCTGAATGCCTAATTCATGTGTTTTTCCCAGTGGCGATTTCAAATCAGAAATTTTTGAAATTAAATTCCCGGTTGATATCTGTAACTGATTTTTGTTGTCGTTTTTTATTGAAATTTTTGGGATGGTTAAATCGAGGTTGAAATAGCTTTTTGCATGTTGGTCTATTCCCCGGGTTTCATAAGTTAAAACCTCGGCACCCGATATTTTTAGCTCGCCAAGCTGTAAGGCCTCTATAAATGAAGGCAATGGGAATTTATACTTACTTAAATCAAGCGATTTTGTTTTTTCTGACCGATTGTAAACCTGAAATTTTGGTTTATTTAATTCAAGTTTATTAAAATTCAGTTCTTTGGAATAGTATGCTTTTAAAAAATCAAAATTACTGATTTCGAAGTTTGGAATAGAAACCTGAAATGTAGTAGGAAGCTGTTTGTATTTTTCGGATGTAATTACAGGATAAAGCAACGCATTACTGATTTTTATTGTTGATTTTGCAGTTGAGAGGTTTATTTCCCCTGCCTGTAAAATATGCACGCTGTCAGACAAATGGAAAAGCTGGTCTTTTACCGAGATATCAAAGTTGTCGGAAAATAGTAAACGTTTCTTATTCAGTTCATTTTCATTTAGCCTGAAGTTCTCTAGAGTAGCTGAGAATTCATTGTCAAACGATGTCGTCTTCCCTTTTTTGGTGTGATTTATCCACGCAAATTCTCCGTTTGGAATATCGATTTGACTGATGTTAATGTCCGCTAAATAGTTAAACACCAACTGCGAAAACTCTGAAAATTCTTTTTTCTCCTGCGACTGACGCAGGGCGCCAAAGTTTTCAAAATATATCTCAGGATTTAAAATCTGGAAACGTGAAATATTCAGTTTGTTGTTAAAAAATGCATTTCGAAGGTTTACCCCCCACAATATGATCCGGGGAACTTTAATGTTATACAACTCCGAGCGGTTAAAACGATTCATTGTCGTTTCGTCAGCGTTTTCAATAACGGGTTGCAATTGTAAGTTTTGAATCTCTACTTTTCGTTCAAAACTTAAAATTGAAATTTGGTCGACATTTATTTTATGTAAATCATCAACCAGTCGCATCTGGTAATCATTAAATTCAAGGTCAAAATTTGTGGCGTAAAAAAACTTGTCGGTTTGTTCAATGCTTGTTGAATCGAGTGAAAAGCCGGTAAGGTTAAATGTAAAACCGGTCTCGAAATATCCTTTAACACTGCTTTCTGCTAAGTTTTGAATATTTAGTTTTCCCTGTTTTACTGTAACCAAATCAGAATAAACACCTCTTAAATAGGCCGTAATTAGTTCAAAAAGCAGACCCGTTTCCTTTGTTTTTTTTATTTTTTCAGCATCAGTATGAACCTGCAAATTTACAATTGGTTTGGTAACCAATATCTCGCGGGTAGGTAAGGTTCTGGTGTGATATAATTTTTTTAAATCCACATCGCTTACTTCAATTGCCTCGCAATCGATGTTAACATGAATACGTGGATGTTTTTTTGTTGTAGTAACCGGCGAGATATTTATTTCTTTTACTCCCAAAGTGTTTGAATAGGTAGAGAAGAACATAGAGCCAGCACTAAAATCGTGTGCATTGTCCTCAAGTTTTAAATGATAGTCGCTGACTTCCATCTCCAAATCGTCGGCATACAATAATTTTTCCGGGTTTTTCGAAGACAATGAGTCCAGTTCAAATCCATTAAGATTAATTTCCAGTGATTCAAACTTTTGCTGATAGTTTACAATATCGGGTTGTCGGTAAATTTCCAAATCGGCATTTGAAAGGTAAAAGCTGTCAACTACTACTTTTGTAAATTGATTGTCAATTAGTGAGTAAAAATCAAAATTGCTAATATCTTCAATTTGTAGTTTCTGAGGATTTTCTTTTTGATAAAAGCGGATTCTTGGGTTTTCAAACTTTAAAAAATCTACATCAATCGAGTCTTTTACTGTTAACCGGCTAACGATATCACTTTTCATATACATGCGGGGTACAAAAACATCGTATAAACTTTTTTCACTGTTTTTATCAAGGTAGGTAAGATGAAAACTCCTGGCGCTGATATCAGAACTTAGTAAAGAGTACTCAAGTGTATCAATCTGTAGCACGTGCAAACTGTCGCCAAAATTAAAACGGAAATCATTCATCTGTACCAGAATGTCATCGGTGTCGAAAAGTTTCGAATTTTGAAAAATCATTGTTGAGTCGGTGCGAAAGTTTTTAATGCCGACTGAAATATGTTTTGCATTTGAGACAACAGAGGAATCTCCGGGAGTGTTAAAAAACTGGTAGTGTGCATTAACAAAATCAATTTCGTCAACCTGAATATCTTTTACATATTTTTGAAACAGCGGTCGGATTTCGTAAAGAATTTTATCGGCAGTTTGAACAGAATCCTTTAAAATAAGTTCGTCTCCCCTTATTTCAAGAAGAGGATCAGCAATAATTATTTTATTTGTATGGAATCTTTTGTTTCTCAGAATACTTTTTACTGAAATTCCCCTGACTTCGATTTTTTTTGATTCAAACGAATAAACGACTTTGTTTGCAGATTCTTTCAGAATTTTTATTGACAGGCTTTCGTCGGGAGAAAGTTGAATCTCGGAAACGACTACCGACAAAGGAAATAGTTCGATGTCAATTTTATCAAAGGAAAGCTGATAGAGTTGATTTGAACTTTTTGCTACAATTTCCGATAAGTTTTTGTTGATATAATTTTCTGCTTTAAAAAATACAAAAATACCTGCTCCTGTTATCAACAGCAGAAAAGCCAGCACAATCCAGGCAAATATTTTCAGTATTTTTTTTTGGGTTCTTGCCATTTGCAGTTTGTAAACACCTTATAAAGATATATGAATTTAGACAGGGTTGCTTTGTTGTTCAAAAAATATCATTTTTTCCTGTATGAATTTCGGTTTTGGAATTAGAAAAACGAATGCAGAATCAATTTATATTTGCCAATAAGAGGAAGACATTTTTATAACAAAATCCTGTAAAACAGATTTATTATTTTTTGTACTTAAAAAATTTAATTTTAGTAAATTATAGCCCAAAATAAAAACCACCGGGATTGCTTTATGTAATTTCGGAATTTAAACCAGAGTTATGAAAAAAGTTTTACTTCTTTTGTTTTTTTCCATTTTTTCTTTTTGTGTTTTTTCACAGGCGCCTATACAAATAATGTTGGTAACAGGCGGGCATTCCTACGACACGCTTCAGTTTATGGAAATGTTTGATAATTTGGAAGGTATCGAATATCAGCATTTTGAGCAACCAGTAGCCAACCGGACTATTGCAAACGGTTTGGCCGAATATTTCGATGTTTTGGTTTTTTATGACATGTGGCAAGATATAACGCCGGCAGAAAAAAGTGCTTATATACACCTTACAAAAGTAGGGAAACCTTTGTTGTTTTTGCATCATTCGTTGGTTTCCTATCAAAAATGGAACGAATTTGAGAAAATTGTCGGCGGGAAATATATTGAGAAAGATCCCGGTGTTCCGGAGTCAGAGTATTCCACTTATGATCATGATGTTTGGGTGTATATAAATCCCGTGGGAAATCACGCTTCTGCAAAAGGTTTTCAAAGCTTTCGTTTTTTTGATGAGGTATACGGAAATACCAAAGTGTCGGATAGTGTTATTCCAATTTTGACAACAAAACACCCCAGAAGCACCGAAACAATAGGTTGGGAAAATCATTATAATTCATCAAAAATTGTTTATCTTCAACCAGGCCATGATCACCGTACATACGAAAAAAAAGAATACAGAGAACTTATAAAACAAACTATCGTTTATTTGGCAGGTAAGAATTTAACTGCAAAGTAGATTTATTGTTTCGAATTTTTATTCTGTTTTTAACTGTTACAGACTAATTAATTGGATCTAATTATGAATAATGTAAATCAAAAAAGGCTTTTTATCGCCAGTTGTCTGGCGTTGCTGGTAACAGCAATAACATTTGCCATCAGAGCAAAAATCGAAGGAGTATTTACCGAAGACTACGGGCTGAGCAAAGAACAAGTTGGCCGGGCATTTGGACCGGCATTTTGGGGATTTGCCGTAGCCATGTTTGCCGGTGGTTATTTTATCGATATTGTAAAAACAAAAACCGTTGTTTGGATGGCTTTTTTCCTGCATCTCGTAGGTATAATTCTGTTGCTGATGGCAAAAGATTACTTTTCACTTTTTTTGGCCAATGTGTTTATCGGCCTTGGGAATGGTAGTGTGGAAGCCGCTTGTAATCCGCTGGTAACAGCTCTTTTTCCGGATAAGAAAACAAAAATGTTAAACCGTTTTCATGTCTGGTTTCCCGGAGGAATTGTAATCGGAAGTTTGCTGGCAACTTTGATTATGGATGAAATGAATTTTTCGTGGCAGGTTCTGGTAAGTATTTTGTTTATTCCGCTTGTTTTATACGGCTTTTTGTTTTTTGGACAAAAAATTCCTGAAACAGAACGTGTTACAAGTGGTGTTTCATATAAGGAAATGATGCGAAATGTTGGCGCTCCCGTTACCATTACCATTGCGGTTATTTTGATGATTCTTGTTGCTACTGTTCCTTCATTTACAGTAAGCTTCGACAGCGCTTTGCCATTTGTAATCGTAGCCGCTGTTGCAGTTGCCATTGTTATTGAAGGAAGACTTGTAAATAAAATTACTTTGCTTTTCCCCTTTATATTCTTTTGCATGTTACTCACTGCTTCAACTGAATTGGGAACCACACAATGGATCAACGCTTTGCTGGCTGAGAACGGCATAGGACCAATGATTATTTTGGCTGTTGTAACCGGAATTATGGCAGTTGGTCGTTATTTTGCAGGTTCTTTGATTCATCGTTTAAATACTACAGGTGTACTGCTCGGTTCTGCAATTATATCAACAGCCGGGCTGCTTTTGTTAAGTATCGCACAAGGACCCGTTATGACGGTGGTTTCTGCGGCTGTATTCGCAATTGGAGTTTGTTACTTCTGGCCTACTATGATTGGTGCTGCCTCGGAATTTACACCCAAAACAGGTGCGCTGGGAATGTCGATATTGGGTGGGGCAGGTTTTGTTGCTACATCCATGGTTTTACCCATAATGGGAAAATCAATTGAAACTGCCGGGTCACAAATTACTTTGCGTAATATGTCTGTTTTGCCCATTATATTGATTGTTGCTTTTGTTGTGCTTTCAATCATTATTAAAAATCGAAAAGCTATCAAAGAATGATATAAAACTACTCCCTTGCTTTTGAATAAAAGGGAGTAGTTTTTTTGCTTTTTATTTCTCAAATTGTAAGAATGTTGTACATTTTAATCATCGGACTGGCAGCAGGGGCAATTGCAGGTTTGATTATGCGCGGGAAAGGATATGGTTTTATTGTTAACCTGATTATCGGTATTGCCGGCGCATATTTTGGACACTGGTTATTTAATCAAGTTGGAATTCACATCCACGGGGGAACAATCGGAACTTTATTTCTTTCTGTAGTTGGCGCTGTAGTATTACTATACTTATTTAGCCTTTTTAAAAAGATTTTGGATAAATAGTAAAACCGATTACTCTTCAAAACGTTCCCTATATAAATTTTTTTCTTCCTCGGTGTAGCGGTGTTTTGCATTTTCGGGAATCTGGGTAAGCTCTCTTATTTTGTTTATTTCAGGTGATTCGATGACTTTGTTTATGCCTTTTTTATTTTTTTCAAGGCTAAATGAATCATACAACTCTCCGGTTACAGTATAAACATCAACCTTCAATTTATTTTCATCAACTGAAACATTCTGGTACAATTGTATCTGCGACCCTGCTCTTTCACTCCATCGCTCAACGTTCAAGCCATACATTTTAGGGCCAGCTACTGATACCATGTACATGGGAGGATTTATACAATTTTCTCCAATATTTTCCAGGTTTTGTCCGCGACAGTAAGTGTGATCGTGTCCCTGCAAAACCAAATCAACACCATATTTTTCCAGAATAGGCTGGATAACTTTTCGGTAATCTTCGCTATCTCTTCCCTGAGAACAGGAATAAACCGGATAGTGCGTAAAAACTACCGTCCATTTATTGGGATTATTTGCCAGTACTTCGTGAAGCCATTTTTCTGTATTTATCCTGGCATTATCATAATATCCGGTTACGGGAGAGTCAAATGATACAAACCGTACGCCCTGGTAATCAATATAAAATGATCTGTTTTTAATACCCTCCGGCCCGTTTGAAGGATTTACAAAAATTTGGTTCCAGTGTTTTGAAAATACCCGCATATCATTCTCGGAGTGATATTCATGGTTGCCGGGTGTAGCCATCGTAGGAATTGTTCCGTAAATCCAGTCTCCGGCATAAAAAAATTCATTCCAGTAATCTTCATTGCTTCGGCTGACCAAATCACCTGCCATTAATATAAACTCGGCATTGGGAAAATGGGTATATGCCTGTCTGATAAGACGGGAGCAATGTTGTTTGATATCCGTCTGGAAATCGCCCAGATATAAAAAATGAAACGGTTCTGTATTTGCCGACGAAGTGGTAAACTGAAACCATTCGCTCCAGTTGTCACCATTTCCAACACGGTAAGTGTAGGTGGTATTCGGACTCAGGTTGTCAAATACAACTTTGTGCCCCAAAGCGGAAGCATCTCCTTCTTCCCAAAATGACGAAGTACCATTGACCGTAGCTATGTTTTCAGAAAAGAAAGGCCCTTCACTTGCTTTAGCAATTTGTCCTAAGCTAACTGCGACACCGGCGCTTGTCCGCCAGCTTACAGCTCTCTCACTTGCCGGGTTTCCAGAAATGCTGAGCATAACTCTGTCAGGAAAAACAGTTGCATTGTTGGTGGATGGTTGCTCCTGTGCATTAACCCGACCATGGAAAACAAAAATACATCCAATAAAAACTATTTTAAACCATTTCATAATGTTTCAATTTTTAGATTTTCCTGAATCTGAACCTCAATCTCGGAAAAATTAGTTTGATTCAAAAGTATGTTTTTCCCCAATACATCACCAATATAATTATTCTCATTTATGATGATATTTTTGCATGCTTCAAATGTAAAAGTGTATTTGCGCTGGTGATAAGGAGCATATTTTTTACTTCTTTTTATGGTATTCTTGCTAAATGAAAGTCCGTCAACTGATCTGGCAAAAACAACGGGATAATCGAAAGGATTAAATTTGTTCCCTGTAATTCGGATGTTTTTGTGAAAAAAGGGTGTGTTTTTATTTAATTCAGGAATTTCCGGATATATAGAGATAATACCTTCGCAAAATTGATAAGAACTTGTGTTACACAGCTCCGTGAAGGTATTATTTCGGATGGTTACATCTTTTACAGCGCCTGATTCAAACCAATTGTTGGCATCACCTGCAATCAGAATTGCACTTCCGCTCGATTCAAAGGTGTTGTTTTCTATCATTACTTTTCCCGGCGTGGAAACCAGTATTCCACGAGCCCTGCAGCTTTTAAAGTGAGAATTCTGAACGGTCAAATCCGACACCCACGTTAGGTTTTCAAGCGCGTCTCCTGTTTCAAGGTTTTGAGGCAGCTCCTCTTTTAAAGTTAAAATAAATTCCTGTCGGTTTGTTGGTTTAAAACTTTCAGCTTCACCAAAAGCAAAAGTATTCATCGAAGTGTTTTCTATAAATCCGATTTTGTCTCCGGCATGTCCCCATTGTAATCCTTCACTTTGGTGGTGCATAAACTTACATCTTATCTTTTTATCCGGCAAAATTTCAATAACCTGAACACTGGTTCCATGAACATTTATCGGGTCGTCCATTAAACCTGCAAATTCGCAGTTACTAACGGTTATTTGTCCCTTACAGTTTGAAACCTGTAAACCATCATCTCCACCCCCAAAATAGCGGTTTTTGGCTGCATTGGGAATGGCTTTGTATTTGTCAAAAGTAAGATTCTCACTAAATTGTGCCAGAATTCCCAGCCCGGTGGCATGATATAATGTTACATTTTTTATGTTTATATTTTTTGAGTTCTGAATAAAAATTCCCGAATGAAGCCTTTCGCTGTGCCGCATCACCAAATAATTTCCAACCTTTGGTTTTCTTTCAAAATTATTCTCTAATCGAATCAGACCGGGGATGATACTTTTGGCCTCGTAGTTTTGCCAGTTTTTACCCAGGCAGCCCCAATCGCCTGTTTGTGGAACAACATACCGACCTTCACGGTCAAACTCCATGGTTCCTTTCCATTGTTCCTCCCAGTCTTCGCCATTAAAAAAAATTTTACCGTCGGTTATTTTATATGAATATTCTTTTTGGTTGATGTTTAAATCAATAAATTTTTCACCTGTTTCGGCTACTTCAACCTGGGCTGTCAAGGGATTTTCCCAGTCGATTTGAATATTTTTTAATGTAATATTCTCACAGTTGTCAAAGGTAAAGGGCTGCATTTGTCCGTGAAATATAAAATTGCTGCCATTTCCTTCAACAACCAGATTTTTGGCTCCTTCAAAAAGAAAAGCGCAAATTCGTGGGTTTATATCGGTAGTGTTCGATTCAAAATAATTTCGTTGTTCACAACCTTCAGGGTAAAAATGATACGTGCCGGGTTTAAAAACCAATATCTTTGGAAATTCTCCTCTAATGTCATTTAAGACTTTGTTGGTCAGTGAGATACAGTTTTCTTTTCCTTTTAAGGGTAATCCCAGGTAGTCGACATGATAAAAAACCGTATCGTTTAAAGCCGTGTGGCGTTGGTTAATTTTATTTTGAGGGATTAAAAAACTTTGTACAAAATACGCAGACAGGTAAATGAGAAAAAAAGATAAGGTCAGCTTCATTGCTTGTAAATTATTTTATGCGAAAGTTAAAAAAAGAGTTTGATTTATGTGTATCTGCTTTGAATGAATAAAAGTGCTGGTAACTCTAAAATGGGATATATTTAAAGCGCGCCTGGATGCTAACTTTTTTTCTGTTGTTGAAATTGATAACACAAGAACAGCTGGTTTGGATAAATTTACGAAACAAAATTTGAAATAATCATTTCGTTGTTTTTCCTTCGTACATTTGAGTAAACGAGTCGTCAACCGGTTCCCAAAGTTCTATTTTATTTTCTTCCGGATCAAGAATGTGAACAAATTTTCCATATTCATACGATTCTATTTCATCTAAAATTGTAACGCCGGACTTGCGCAATTCTTCAACCAGCTTTTCAATATTTTCTACACGATAGTTTATCATAAATTCCTTTTCCGAAGGCTGAAAATAATCTGTATCGATGGAGAAAGGGCTCCAAACAGAATAACCTTTTTTCTCCGGCTCATCAGAACTCCTGAATTCAAAAACTGAACCATATTCATTGGTAACCAGGCCCAGATTTTTATTGTACCACTCTTTCATTTTTTCTGGATCCCGGGTTTTAAAAAAGATTCCGCCAATGCCAGTTACTTTTTTCATTTTATTTTGTTTTTACAGAATGCTTAAGGTAAAACATTTTTGAATTGCGAAAGAAAAATTGTTATTTAACTTACCGTTAATTTTAGTTAAAAATGTTTGCTGTTAAGTAGCTGTGATGAATTACAAAGAGATTTTTTTAAAATTCTGATATTCAAACCAATCTTCTCCGTTTGAACCTATTTTCTGAGAGGAATTTATTTTACTTAATAAAAGATTAATTGTTTAGAAATATTTTTCAGATACAATTCATTTTTCTTTGGCCTGCCAATTAAATCAATAAAGAAAATCTTATGAATATTGCTAATCTGGTTGATTAACAAGTTTTTGCTGTAGTGAATGTTTGTGTAGCCAGTGATTATATGTTGTTTTTTAATCACATTTATAAAACAAGACTATAAAGGTTTATCAAAAATTTAAAAGAATAAGCAGTCGAACAAAATAATAACTAAAAAAATGCCTATGAAATAAGAGATAAAAAATGCCGGAAGATGCTGCTACATCGCCCGGCAAAGAGATAAAAACATTTATGAAATATTATTATCAAAATTCAAATTTATGAAAAAAAAGTTCATTAATGAACCACTATGTGTTCATATGTACAGGTTGGTTTACTTTCTACGAATTTCAAGTTTTAGCGTTTTGTTTTTTTTAATGTCCGTCTCTGGACTATTTGCTGAGTCGTTATCGCAAAACGCTGAGTTACTCTCTAAAAAAGAGATTAAAAAGGAAAATCCTTTGATTAGGGAAATGACCGGAACCCAACAAAATTATACTGTTTCCGGTAAGGTCACAGATGAAAGCGGTGTGCCCCTGCCGGGAGTTTCTATTTTTTTAAAAGGAACTACTACCGGAGTAACTACCGATATTAATGGTAATTTTACTATCGAAGTTTCTGGTGAAGATCAGGTTCTTGTTTTTTCTTTTATGGGAATGAAAACATTGGAGCTTGAAGTGAAAGATCAGCAATTACTCAACGTAGTTCTTGAAGACGATGTTATTGGTTTGGAAGAGGTTGTTGCCGTTGGTTACGGAACGCAAAAAAAAGCTAACCTTACCGGTGCCGTAACACAAATCGATGCCGAACAACTTGAAAGCCGACCCGTTTCGAGCTTTTCTCAAAGTCTCCAGGGAACAATGCCCGGTTTGACACTTACGCGGTCGAGTGGAAGAGACAATGTGTCAACAAGTATAAATATTCGTGGTTTTACATCCATTAACGGAGGAAGTCCGTTGGTTTTAATTGACGGTATTGAAGGAGACATCGATGTAATTAATCCCAGAGACGTTGAGTCGGTAACTGTGTTGAAAGATGCTGCAGCATCCGCTATTTATGGTTCGAGAGGAGCTTTTGGTGTTATACTGGTAACAACAAAAAATGCAAAAGAAGGAACCGTTCGTGTAAATTACGACAATAACTTTTCCTGGTCAACTCCAACCACAAATACCAATTTTATGACAGACCCTTATGAGACTATTATGTTGGTTGATGAGTCGTTTAGAGGAAGAGTCGGGCGTACTTATACCGGATATAGCGAAAAAGACTATGAAGAGTTGAAAAAGCGTTCTGAAGACCCGTCTTTACCCGATTATGTAGTTGAGAACAGAAAGGGTCAGGACCAGTATATTTATTATGGAAATACAGATTGGTATCATACTACATTCAGAAACTGGCGACCTTCCCAAAACCATAATTTTTCGGTGATTGGAGGAAGTGAAAAAGTAAGGGGCTTATTATCCGGGCGTGTTTACGATTCGAAAGGGATTCTGAAAATTCAGGATGATGAATTCAAATCACATAACATCAGGGGAAAAATTGAAATTGATGTAAAAGATTGGCTGACACTGTTTGGCAATTTGCAGTACAACAATAATTCGAATATCGAACATGGTGGTTCGCATAACGGTTGGGCAGAGCCATGGGGATCTTATATATGGGTACATGCCCTGCCAAGTTACCTCCCGAAAAATCCTGACGGGACTGCGACTTACAGGACCGAGCTAAATAATTATACCATTGGAGACGGTCTTTGGTCTCAATTGTATTATGGAAAAACTTTTAGGGAAACAAAATTTAATCAACTGGTAAATACCATTGGTGCAAATGTGAAACCTCTGAAGAATTTCGATATCCATTTTGATTATACTGCAAAACTCGATTTCTCCAACACATATACACGAACAGTTAAATCTCCCTGGGCGATATACCCTGATGAGATTTCCTACCTTGGAAACGATAGCTACCGGGAAGTGATCGATCATGACGAGTTTCACGCAATTAATTTATACGGAACCTATTCTTTAGAGAAAGAAAAACATAGTTTAAAGGGTATGGTCGGATTTAACCAGGAAGATAAACTATATAAAACTATTGATGCAAGGAAGAAAAACTTAATCTCCGACGATTTAAATGCACTGACATTGGGAACGTCAGACCCGGAAGCTTACGGAACCTTAACAGACTGGGCTGTAAGAGGATTTTTTTACCGGCTTAATTATAACTTCGACAGGAAATATCTTCTTGAGCTAAATGGTCGGTATGATGGAACATCGAGATTTCCCGAAGACTTTCGCTGGGGATTTTTCCCTTCTGCTTCTGTAGGCTGGTATGCCAGTAACGAGAATTTCTTTCAGGGAATAAAAGATTATGTGAACGAATTTAAATTGAGAGCATCCTACGGTTCCCTGGGAAATCAGGAAGTAGGGGCATACGACTATTCCCCTACAATGAGCCAGGGGACGTCTGATTCGTATATTGTTGATGGACAGAGAGTAAATTACATTACACCTCCGGGGCTAAATCCGCTTGACATTACCTGGGAAACAGTAAATACAATAGACTTTGGATTTGACATGGCTTTTTGGCGCAACAGATTTGCCCTGAATTTTGACTGGTTTGAAAGACAAACAACAGGGATGTTAACAAAGGGGAAAACACTTCCGGCTGTAATTGGAACTGGATCTCCTAAAGAGAATGCAGCCGACTTAAGTACGAAAGGTTTTGAAATTACCTTGTCTTTTCACGAAAGTTTTAATCTGGCAGGTAAACCACTTCGTATTGATTTAACGGGAGTGTTATCAAACAGTAAATCAGAAATAACACGTTTCGATAATCCGAACAACTACCTGGGAGACTATTATGTTGGCCAAACCATCGGCGAAATTTGGGGGTATACCATTGACGGACTTTTTCAGTCGGACGAAGAGGCAGCGGTCTATGATGTTGACCAAACCCGGGTGAACAGTAGTATTCAGGCATCTCCGGGTGAGTATGGAAAGCTTCTTGGCGGCGATATGAAATACGTGGATTTGGATGGCGATAAAGAAATCAGCAACGGTGAATATACTTTGGAAAACCCAGGAGATATGAAAATTATAGGAAATTTTTCCATTCAATTCCCTTACAGTTTTGTTTTCAACGCCGACTGGAATAATATTAACCTTTCTTTGACCATGCAGGGCGTAGGAAAACAGGATTGGTATCCGAGTACAGATTCCCGAATTTTTTGGGGACCTTATGCCCGTCCTTATGTTTCTTTTATACGAAAAGATTTGGGAAAGGAAGTTTGGTCTGAAGATAATAAAGACGCATATTTCCCCTCGGTGTACAGAGGTTACGGTGCTCTGGGGTCAAACCGTCAGATGGGAGCGGTTAACGATCGTTACCTGCAGGATATCAGTTATCTGAGGTTGAAAAACCTTACCGTTAGTTATACCATTCCGTCAAAATTAACCCAAAAGGTTTCTATTCAGAAGTTAAAAGTCTATTTCAGTGGAGAAAACTTGTTAACATTTTCAAAACTGACTGATTACATTGATCCGGAACAGGCTTCTGCAACCAGCACAGCTCAAACGTATCCCTTTAGCAAAGTGTATTCAATGGGATTATCAATTACACTATAATTTATTTCTGTAACGAAAAAGAAAAAAATGAAAACAAATATTATTAAGTATACCCTATTCGCATTTTTGTTTGTTGTAATATCCTGCGATGATGACTATTTAGACAGGAGTCCTCTGTCTGAGGTTTCTTCTGATGTGTTTTTTCAAAAAGCGAGCGACCTTGAACTATACACCAATGCATTCTATTTTATGTTTCCCGAAATTTCCATATATGACGGAGATGCTAATTCGGATAACATCATACTCTATTCACCGTCCGATTTGGTAAGGGGAAGTCGTGTTGTGCCCACCAGCGCCGGTGATGCGGGTTGGAACTGGGATGATTTACGTGATATTAATTTCTTTTTGGCAAATTATGAAAAATGTATCGACGAAAGCGCCAGAAAACATTATAGCGGAGTCGCAAAATTCTTCAGGGCATATTTTTATTTTGAAAAAGTAAAACGTTTTGGCGATGTTCCGTGGTATGAAGGAGTAATCGAACCGGATGATGAAGAAGCACTGCAAAAGGCAAGAGATTCAAGAACGCTGGTTATGGATAATGTTTTAACGGATATTGATTATGCTATTACAAACATGAATAATAACACATCTGTTTACACTGTAACAAAATGGACTGCGCTGGCGCTAAAATCGAGAATTGGTTTGTTTGAAGGAACTTTTCGTAAATATCATGGTATCGAGGGCTACGAGAAGTTTTTAAATGCCTGTGTCAATGCGTCGGAAGAGTTGATGAATTCGGGTACCTATAATATTTACAGCACAGGGAATCCTGAAGTAGACTACAGGGATCTATTCACAGCGCACGATGCAATTGGTGAAGAAATTATTCTGGCCCGTCAGTTTTCTGGTGAACAAAGTATTGATCATAATGTGAATTATTATACCATAACGTCTTCTTACGGAATGCCTGGCATGCCAAAGGATTTGGTAAATAGTTATCTGATGACAGACGGATCGCGGTTTACTGACAAGGCAGATTATAATAAAATTGAATTTACGGAGGAAGTGAAAAGCAGGGATTTACGACTTACTCAGACTATTCGCACACCTGGTTACACCCGGCTGGGAACAAGCCAAACCCTTCCTCCCGATCTGGCAGCAACCATAACAGGATATCAATTGATTAAATATGTAAATGAAACAGTGTATGATTCATACGATACCGGTATCAACGATCTACCTTTGTTTCGTTTTGCAGAAGTGTTGTTAAATTATGCAGAAGCAAAAGCAGAACTTGGTACTTTAACCCAAAACGATCTCGATATTTCGGTTAACAAATTAAGAGACAGGGTGAATATGCCTCATATGTCGCTGGCGGAAGCCAATGCAAATCCTGACAATTTTCTTGCTGCACAATATGTAAATGTTGGAGGTAGCAATAAAGGAATCGTTCTGGAAATCAGGCGTGAAAGAAGAATTGAGTTGTTTATGGAAAATTTCCGTTGGTATGATTTGATGCGCTGGAAAGAAGGACAGAAGATTGTGCAGGATTTCCGTGGTATGTATTTCCCCGGTCCGGGTTCGTACGATTTGGAGAATGACGGCGATATTGATGTTGTTATTTATACTGAAGAGCCCGCTTCAAAACCCGAAGGCACTTTGTTCCTGAAATTAGGTGAAGATATTGTTCTTGATGAAAATAATTTAATTAATCCGCAGCCCGAAATAAACGACAGGAAATTTGATGAGAGCAAAGATTATTTGTACCCGTTACCCATAACTGAGCTTTTATTGAACTCAAATTTGACCCAAAATCCCAATTGGGAATAGTTTGTAAGTTATAAGTTAACAGCATGGAGAAGAAGTTAAGGTTTTGATTCTAAAGATTTATAATCACCTTACTTCTTCTTTTACCTTTTGAATACAGTTTTCCAAAAGTTGGACTGGCAAATGTTCCAATAATACTCTTTTTGTAACCCAATATTTAACGTTTAAAGTTATGAAAGCATTTAAAATACTGTTACTGCTCATTGCCTGGTGTTCTGTAATGGGTGGATACTCGCAGGTAGAGGCACTTCATCACAATCAACTTATTTTACCTGATAAGATTGGTGATAAGCTTTTGTTAAAGGGCGATTTTCATATGCATACTGCTTATTCCGACGGGCACGTGATGCCTGACTATCGTGCTTTTGAGGCGATTAATGACGGCATGGACGTCATCGCTTTAACTGAACACATTGATTTTGAATTGTACCCCGATGAACTGCATAACGATTACAATAGGCCTTACGAAATGGCGAAAGCATATGCACAACAGGCCAGATATTCCTCTCCCAACGATTCGTTAACTGTTGTATTGGGAGCCGAAATTTCTCCCCGGGTTAGTCCTTTTCATTGTAATGCCGTTTTTTTAAAGGATGCCAACGCTATTCCCACTGAGTACATGGCTGAAACAAAGAAGAAATTTATTATGAAACAAGGAGAATTGACCGGGCTGATATACAAAGCATTTTATGAAGCCAAAAAACAAGGGGCGTTTATTTTTTATAACCATCCCGGTTATAAATATTGGGACTACAATAAATACGGCGTTGATTTATTTACCGATATTCATGAAGATTTGCTGGAAAAAGGATTAATAAATGGTATTGAAATCGTAAACAGTGGAAAATATTTTGTTGAGGCACACCGAATTGCCATTGAAAAAGGACTTACTGTTTTTGCCAATTCTGATGCACATTGGGGAACACTTAGAACCATGGGCACGACTGCCCGCTGTGCCACACTTGTTTTGGCCGACAATAAAAGTGACGATGCCATAAAACAAGCGCTTTTTGATAAACAGACAGCTGCTTATTGGGATAACCATTTGGCGGGATCAAAAGAAATTCTGACTAAAATATTTAGAGCCGGAATTGAAATAAAAAGTGAAAAAGGAAAAGCTGCCGATGCCGAATTAGTTGTTGTTACGATAGTAAATAATACAAGCATACCGTTTGTAATCGGAGAAATAGATTTGAAATATGACCTTTTGTTTCAACCAAAAAATTCAGTAGTGCTGGCAGCCAATAGTGAAACCGTTTTAAAAATTAAGACTTTGCTGGATAAACCGGAAAAGATTGATATTGGGTTAACCATTTTGAATGCTCTGGTTGCACCCGGCCAACCTTTAAAAACCAACATTAGTGTTGAAGGATTCTAAAAATAAAGAATGTAAATAAAATGTATCTTGTCAAATCTTTCTCAACATCAAAAGCCGGAAGTCCATAACCTGAGATCCTGGCATTTCAAGTGCTTTCAGTGTTAACGTTCCTTTTCCTTTTTTTAATTCAATTGTTCCTATATTCAATGGTTTGAATTCTTTTACATATGATTCCCACCTCGGGATCAGATCGTGTTCCATTCCGGTTAAAGGAGGATCATGTGCTTCTTCTATTTTTGAAATCAATTTTTCATTTCCAAAACTTAACTGGAAGGTTGAACCCACATCTGAGGCAGGGCAGGTATAGTAAATTGTTACATCGAACTTGCCATCGGCGAGTACCTCTGCGTCCCAGGTAATACTGTCCGTGGTACTCATCCAGTTGGTAAAAAATGTACAATTGGGATAACGGTTTGAGCGTTGAATATTTCCATGCGCTGTGCCATCACGAGCCGGAATTTGTGTCCATATAAAATCAGGATGGGCAATAGTAAATGCACGAGGATCCTCTTCGGGGAGTTCTGTCAATATTTCTTTTTCCCATTTTTCTTTAGCCGCAATCAGCTGTTGGGTTATTTTTGGCTGATTGTCAGATATGTTGGTGTCTTGACCCGGGTCGTTTTCCATATCAAACAATTTATCGTCGTTATCCAACCTGTATTTCTGATTACGTACACTTGTTCTTTTTCCCCAGTGGTTAAAAATAAACCGGTCATTCCACTTCGGGTTTTCTTCCGTTAAAAGACGTTTTAAACTCAAGCCGTCAAGTGGTTTTTTTGTTTGATATTTAATGCCTGCAAGATCTGTTAAAGTTGGCAAAAGATCGATCGCTGAAGCAATGGTTGTAATTTTTTTTCCGCCTTCAATTTTGTCGGGCCATTTAATAAAGAAGGGAGAACGGACACCTCCTTCATCAGTCGATCCTTTCCGTCCCTTCATGCCGTCGTTCCAGCGCCAACTGTTTGGGCCGTTGTCCGAAAAATAAATAACGATTGTGTTTTCTGAAAGATCTAGTTCATCTAATTTCTGAACAATTCGGCCAACGTTCCAGTCAATATTTTCGCACATCGCGAGTGCCGATTTTGTAAACATTATTTCTTCTTTATCCTGATCGTGGTGCTTCATTCCCAGTTCTTTGTTTTTGAATTTCTGCCACCAGCTATCAGGAACCTGCATTGGAGCGTGCGGAGTATTAAAAGGCAGGTAAAGAAAAAACGGGTTGTTTCTGTTTTGCTCTATAAATTGGAGACCATGATTCGTTAAATCGTCAATGATAAAACCATCGCCTTTTACAATTTCTCCGTTATGCTCCAGCATCGGGCTATAATAATTTCCCCAGTGGCCGGAACAAAATCCGTAAAAATCTTCAAATCCCCGGGCATTGGGATGATACGGAGCCTGCATACCATTGTGCCATTTGCCATAGGCAGCGGTTTTGTAACCTGCATTCCTGAACACATCGGCAATGGTTGTTTCGTCCAAATCAAGTCGTTCGCCACCTGCTGATGTTGAATATACGCCTCCGCGCACGTGGTAGCGTCCGGTCAAAAACTCAGCGCGGGTAGGAGAACACACCGGGCAAACATAAAAACGGTCGAAAAAAACACCTGTTTCAGCAATTTTATCAATGTTTGGAGTACTGATATTTGTGTTACCTGTATAACTTAAGTCACCCCAGCCCTGGTCATCTGAAAGGATGACAATTATGTTAGGAGGTTTTTGTTCTGTATTTTTTTTGCAGGAAGATATAACCAAAGTTGCGACTATAAAAAAAAGAATTATGCGGTTCATAATTTTGGTTTTAGGTTGTCTAAAATTATGCAATTTGCCTGATAAAACCCAGAAAAAGAAAAGACGGAGTATAAAAAAAAAGGAAGATTTAACCCTTCCTTTTTTTTCCTGGTTAGTTACTATCTCTTTCTGTCAGCTCCCTGACGTTCAATCATCCATCCCGGATACTCCGGAGTCAATTTACTCACCTCATCCAACTGTTTTAATTCGTCTTTCGTAAGTCTGATATTAACTGAATCAAGGTTGTCGCCTAGTTGTGTCGGTTTATTTGCTCCAATTATAACAGTTGTAACTGCCGGTTGATGAAGCAACCATGCCAATGCGATTTGAGCCACAGTAACCTTTTTCTCCTTTCCGATTTTTTGCATAACATCAATAATATCAAATGCTTTGTCTTTATTGACTGGAGGAAAATCAAAGTTAACTCTGCGTCCACCTTCCTTCGACTCAGAATTTCGATCGTATTTTCCGCTCAATAAACCACCTGCTAAAGGGCTCCACACCATTAACCCAATTTTTTGGTCGAGGAGGAGAGGAACAATCTCACGCTCCAGATCACGACCTGCAATGGTATAATACGCCTGTAGTGAAACAAATTTACTCAAGTGATTTTGGGCTGAAACTCCCAATGCCTTCATTATCTGCCATGCCGCTAAATTGCTGCAACCAATGTATCGTACTTTTCCGCTTTTTACCAATAAATCAAGGGCCTCTAACGTTTCTTCCAAAGGTGTAGCAGGATCAAAACCATGAATCTGGTATAAATCGATATAATCCATATTCAAACGACTCAAACTCTCGTCAGCCTGTTGGAGAATATGTTTTTTTGTTAATCCTGAGTTGTTTGGACCATCACCCATTTTTCCGCGCACTTTTGTTGCAATAACCAAATCATCGCGTTTCAATCCGAGAACCCGGATCGCCTGACCAGTCATTTGCTCGCTTAATCCTTCGCTGTATACATTAGCCGTATCAATGAAGTTTATTCCGCCGTCAACAGCTTGTTTCATCAAAGCATTTACCTGTTCCTGTGGCAGGGTGCCGATAGCTGTCCACATTCCACGCCCGCCAAATGTCATTGTGCCCATGCATAGTTCCGAAACTTCCAAGCCTGTGTTTCCTAAGAAATTGTATTTCATAATTTTTTGAATTTTGATATTTGTTGGTTGTAAGTTTTATATGTCTTTTTTGTTCTTTATAAGGTATTTTTCTCTTTGAAACAGCGTTTGATTTGTTCAAAGCTGCTTTTTATTTCTTAAAAATAACATTTGTTTCTATTTATAGTTCAACAAAAAGATAGTTGAATAATCGGTTTATTTTATATCATTTTTTTGTCTGTTTTTTTTTAAAACGAGATTTTGTTTTTGTTAATAAAAGATATGCTGTTTTTTTTATTATTATTCTGTTTTGTTTTGTAATTCATTTATTATTAGTGATTTGTGATAAGGTTTGTGTCTTGGCATGGCTTGGTGTTGTTATGTTTTATTTTAAAACAAAGAGAGATGAAAAAAATTTACACTGTAATTTTAGCCCTCATAATTATGGTTTGCGCATCGCATATGAATGCGCAGGAGAATGCAAAAATAAAGTACATGGTTTGGGAAGTTCAGTTGACACCGTTGCAGCTTGAAAATGCTCAAAAAGTAATTGCTGCTGAGAATGTTTTTTACAAAGAAAACAATCACCCCTATATGAATGCTACGCAATATACAAACGACCGGTACTTATGGTATTCGGTACCATTTACTGAATTCGGAGATTTGGATGAAATGCAAAAAGCGATGATAAAAATGTATGAAGAAAATCCGGAACGTACAAAAGAGATTCAAAAACTGTTTGATATTTCTTATACAAAGGTAGGACGAATGATTTTGGAGTCACAGCCGGAGCTTTCGGTTGCCGGTGAGCAGATGACAAATACTCCGACGGGATCGAAATTTCGGTTTTTTGAGAAATTTTATATAAAACAGGGAATGTGGGATAAGTTTCAGGAATTGACTAAAAAATATGTTGATTTACGCAGGAAACATAGAATAACCTCGGCCTTTTACACATTTTATCCTGTTTTTGGAGCTGATATGAATACCGTTTATTTTATTGACGAAACCGGCAATAGTCCCTCAGAACATTGTAAATTAAATGAGGAGCAATGGGCCAAATTTGGGGAAGAAGGAAAGAAGCTTTGGCAGGAAGTTTTACCTATCGTTTAAAAAATAGAAACGCATCTTGGTCAAATTGACTTTGATTTGATGTATATGCCGGAAAATTAGATGGTTGTCGCTATCTTTTACAGACAGGCCTAGCTGAAAAATCACCGGGGTATTCTTTCCCGGTGATTTCTGTACCTCAAAAAGTTAGTCGGCAGGATGCCCCCCTGCCATATTTTTACTTCTTTCAATGGATTGTAAAGCCAGGTAATTATCGCCAAACTTAGCGAGATTTTCCAGTTCAACATCATACTGGTCGCCATGGCGCTCCTCATCTTCCACCAACGATTCGAATAGTTTTTTCGACATGGCGTCAGCATTTGCGGAGCACTCGTTGGCCCATAGGTTGTAGTCACGTGCACTTGCTTCTTCCATCTCTACAGCTACTTTCAACATTTCTTTAACATCGAGAATTTTTTTTACGTCTTCAGAGGCAGCCATTTCAACTTCGCCTTTCAGAAATAAAATTCTTTCAGCAAGCTCTTCAATATGCATCATTTCTTCAATGGCTGTTTTTTTGAACAAGCCTGCAAGTAAATCATATCCCTGATCATCACAATGGAAATGAAAATACATATACTGGTGAACCGCAGAAAGTTCATCGGCAACAGCTTTGTTTAATAATTCAATACTTTTTTCTTTCATGATTTTTGTTTTTATTATTTGGTATTTTTCTGAGTAGTTTTTGTTCAAGGACAAACAACAATTGTTATTAAAGCTACCGCATACAAAATTGTAAAAAATATAAAAGTGAGCCAAGAGAGAAAAGAATAATTAAACTCAATTTTACTTATTTTTATTTTTAGCTTTCAAATTGTAAACATGAATTTATTAGTTTATTTTCATTGCACAGTGAAATATCTTTTTTAAGTCTTTATTGTTCCGATTTTCTGTTTGAATACCAGCTGTCCGATTTTTGGTGAAGAATATAAATAATACGATGTTCTGAATGAAAATTGTGCGCAACTACTTTACCTTATGTTGTTATAGTGTCTTGTTATGTGTTCCATTATTTTGTATCTTAAAAAGATAAAGTATTATATGTTTTTATAATAAAAAATTATAAGCATATAAAAATTATAAATATTATTTATTTTATGTTTGTTATAAAAAGGAAAACACTCAAAAGCTATAAAGTATGGAAAATAACTCAAATCCTCACAAATCAGTTTACGACATGAATGACGAAAGTAAATGTCCGGTTACCGGCGCGTCAGCAAAGCACAGTGCTGGAGGTGGCACATCAAACCGCGACTGGTGGCCTAAGCAATTAAATTTAAACATACTTCGGCAGAATTCCTCTCTTTCTGACCCTATGGGCGAAAGTTTTAATTATGCTGAAGAATTTAAAACCCTCGATTTGGCAGCCGTAAAAAAAGATCTTCTGGATTTAATGACAGATTCAAAAGATTGGTGGCCAGCCGATTTTGGTCACTATGGACCGCTATTTATTCGTATGGCATGGCATAGTGCCGGAACATACAGAACAGGTGACGGCCGCGGAGGGGGTGGTGCTGGTCAGCAGCGTTTTGCCCCCCTGAACAGTTGGCCCGACAACGTTAGTTTAGACAAAGCACGCAGGCTTATTTGGCCCATTAAACAAAAATACGGAAAGAAAATATCCTGGGCAGATTTAATGATACTCGCAGGAAACGTAGCACTGGAATCTATGGGATTTAAAACTTTTGGTTTTGCCGGAGGACGCGAAGATGTGTGGGAACCTGAATTGGATGTGTATTGGGGGGCTGAGACTACATGGCTGGATGACGAGCGTTACAGTGGTGACAGAGATTTGGAAGACCCTCTGGCGGCAGTTCAGATGGGATTAATTTATGTGAATCCGGAAGGCCCCAATGGAAATCCCGATCCTATTGCTGCTGCAAAGGATATCCGCGAGACTTTTGCCCGAATGGCGATGAACGACGAAGAAACAGTGGCCCTCATAGCAGGAGGTCATACATTTGGAAAAACACATGGTGCCGGCGATGCTGCACATGTTGGTCCGGAGCCGGAGGCTGCTCCTATTGAAGAACAGGGACTGGGTTGGAAAAGCAGCTTTGGAACAGGGAAAGGCGGCGATACGATTACCAGCGGTTTGGAAGTAACCTGGACAAATACGCCCACCAAATGGAGCAATTACTTTTTTGAAAATTTGTTTGCTTATGAATGGGAGCTTGAAAAAAGTCCGGCCGGTGCACATCAGTGGGTAGCTAAGGGGGCTGATAACCTTATACCCGATGCACACGATCCTTCAAAGAGCCATCGCCCTACCATGTTAACGACTGATTTGTCGTTACGTTTTGATCCAGAATACGAAAAAATTTCACGTCGATTTTATAAAAATCCCGATGAATTTGCTGATGTTTTCGCACGTGCCTGGTTTAAATTAACCCACCGCGATATGGGGCCAAAAGTACGTTATCTTGGCCCTGAGGTGCCGGAAGAAGATTTGATTTGGCAAGATCCAATTCCTGCTGTTACATACGAACTAATCAATGAACAGGATATTACTGGTTTGAAAGATAAAATAAAAGCTTTGGATTTATCTGTTTCTGAATTGGTATCTACAGCCTGGGCTTCGGCATCAACTTTCCGTGGTTCCGACAAGCGTGGTGGAGCAAATGGAGCTCGTATTCGTTTGGCACCCCAGAAATTTTGGGAGGTTAATAATCCTTCGCAGTTAGGGAAAGTGCTGAGTGAGCTTGAAGGAGTTCAAAAAGAATTTAACGATGCTCAATCCGGAAATAAAAAAGTCTCACTGGCTGATCTTATTGTTTTAGCAGGGTGTGCCGGCGTTGAAAAAGCTGCAAAAAGTGCAGGGTATGATGTTACGGTTCCCTTTTCTCCCGGGAGGAGTGATGCGTCGCCTGAACAAACAGATGTGGATGCTTTTGCTGTTCTGGAACCCTTGGCTGACGGGTTCAGGAATTATTTAAAAGCAAAATATACCCTGCCTGCAGAACGAATGTTGATTGACAAGGCTCAATTGTTAACTCTGACTCCGCCTGAAATGACAGTTTTAGTTGGAGGTATGCGGGTTTTAAATACTAATTTCGACAAGTCTCAGCATGGTGTTTTCACAAATAAACCGGAAACACTTAGCAATGATTTTTTTGTCAATTTATTGGACATGCGGACGAGTTGGAAACCTGTTTCAAAGGATGCAGACATATTTGAAGGTAGCGACCGAACTACTGGTGAAAAAAAGTGGACCGGAACACGTATTGACCTCATTTTTGGTTCAAATTCAGAACTTCGTGCACTTGCTGAAGTTTACGGCTCCGCAGATGCTGGTGAAAAATTTGTAAATGATTTTGTTTCAGCCTGGGATAAAGTGATGAATCTTGATCGTTTTGACCTTAAGTAAAGCTGTTAAGGACCAAACAAGAAAATAGTAAAAAAAGGCAGTTCATTCATTCGAACTGCCTTTTTAAATTTATGGAGTAAATTTATTTTTCTTCTTCGGTTACAGGCATGGTAAACGACCCGAGATTGGTAATTTGATAGTTTCCTAATGAAAAAGATACATTTGAATTATTGTCAACTTCGGTGACCTGCATGGTGGTTTTTTCATTGTTTTCGAGATTTTCTGTAGTTGCCTCCATCATATACCCCCAACCCATTCCGTGCGAGTACAGGTTCGTTTTAAAAAGCGTGCTGAAAAAGTCTTGTGTGTTCATCTTTAAATCTTTGGTAATCCAGATATTTGATTTTGTTTTATTTTCTTCATCTGTATAAACATACTCTTCGCACTTATATCCGGCAATATTCTTTGTTTTTCCGGTCTTTTTTACATTTGGATTTGCGAGATAATTATCCGGAGTATCTTCCAGTTCTTCGTCAATATAGGTTTCTCCAATGGTCTGAAAGAATGAGCCAATACCATAAACAATACCGGTTTTTTCTCCTTTTTCATCATTTAAAATTATCATGGCATCGTTTTCTGCGTCAATGATAAACATACCCTGTCCGTCTTTTGCCATATCACCGGAAACAAATTCATAAGCCATACTTTTGGTTTTTGGGTTCAGATGGGTGATAAATTCACCGGTACTTTCCTGTTTGCCCTTCTTATCATATGACTCGATGTGCATTTGAATTTTGTAATCAAAATTGTAATTGTCAGCTACCGGAACCGGTTCTCCCGACATTCCCATTCCCTTCAGCAACCCTTGCATTCGATTTTGCATTTTCGCGCTACGGTCAGCTGAAGATTCCTCAGAACCGGCTGTCTCGCTATCGTTTTTTTCCATTGAATCTTCAATCTTATCAAGGCTTTCGTCAATTTTTTCATCCATCTTTTCTTCCGCCCGCTCCTCAACTTTTTCTTCAATTTTTTCCTGGGCTTTTTGTTTTAGCCTTTTTAGAATATTTTGCCCGTGAACTGGCTGAAAAACCAAAACAGAAAAGAAAAAGAGCAGAATTACTTTACATAGCGTTTTCATAATTTGTTAAATTTTTTGGGATTAAATACTATTTTGTCTTAGTATACGGCTTATTTTTATTTATTACAAATTTAAATTATTAAAATTTAATTTGAAATAGGAACTGGTAGTTTAAAACGTTATTTCAGGTAAGAACAGGACACACATTTTTGTGAAAAATCATTATTTTGGAAGACAAATAAAAACAAACCGGTAAAATGAGCAAACAATACTTTCTGGCTTTTGATTTAGGTGCATCGAGCGGCCGTGCAATCCTTGGAATTCTTGAAAATAAAAAATTGGATTTGGTAGAAGTACATCGTTTTAAAAATCAAATGTTACATATACACGGAACGTATTACTGGAATATTTTCAGTTTGTTTGAAGAATTAAAGACAGGATTGAAAAAATGCGTAAACGAACAAAATGTGCAACCTGAATCAATCGGAACAGATACATGGGGAGTTGATTACGCATTATTAAACAAAGAAGGCCAGGTGGTTGGGCTTCCGTTTGCTTACCGCGATCACAGAACTGACAATTCAATGGAGGAGTTTTTCGAAGTGCTGTCCAAAAAAGAAACCTATTTGCTTTCAGGAATTCAGTTTATGCAGTTTAATACACTATTCCAATTATTTTCATCTGTTCAGACAGAATATTCAGGTTTAAAAGTCGCAGAAAGTTTGCTGTTTTCTCCTGATTTTTTGAATTACCTGTTCACTGGTGAGAAAAAAACAGAATACACAATTGCAAGTACTTCGCAATTATTAAAGCCGGGTAAGGCAGAATGGGAATCCAAACTTTTTGAGGCAGCTGGAATCCCGGTTAATATAGTGGAGGAAGTTATTCAGCCGGGTACGGTGTTGGGAAAAGTCCTTCCTGAAATTCAGGAAGAAACAGGTTGTAATGCTATTCCCTGTGTTGCTGTCGCTTCGCACGATACTGCCTCTGCTGTGGTTTCGGTGCCGGCAAAAGGAGAAAATTGGGCTTATCTAAGTTCAGGTACCTGGTCGTTGCTGGGAATTGAAAGCGAAGAACCATTGGTTTCGGAAAAAACGCTGACAATGAACTTTACAAATGAAGGTGGGGTGGAGGGAACCACGCGTTTTTTAAAAAATATTATGGGCATGTGGCTTATCCAGGAGTGTAAGCGAATATGGGATGAGGAAAAAGAACTGGAATGGCAGGAAATTGTGGATATGAGTAACATGGCTGAAAGTTTTAAATGTTATATTAATCCGGATGATCCTTTGTTTTTGAATCCGGGAAATATGCCCAAAGCAATACAGGAATATTGCGCCAAAACAAACCAGTATGTTCCTCAAACCAAGGGCGAGATTGCCCGTTGTATATACGATAGTTTGGTGTTAAAATATAAGTTTACTATAAAACAGATAGAATCGGTAACCGGGAAAAAAATTGAAAAACTTCATATTATAGGAGGTGGAGCAAATAACAAAATGTTGAACCAACTTACGGCCGATGCATTGGGAATTCCCGTGTTTGCAGGCCCAACTGAAGCAACAGCCATTGGGAACATAATGTTACAGGCAAAAGCTGTCGGAGCTGTTAGCTCTCTTGAAGAAATACGGCAGATTATTTTTGATTCGTTTGAGGTTGGGGAATATGCGCCTACACCAAAAATGGATTGGAAAACAGCTTATCTTCATTTCGAAAAGTTAAATTGATGTAACCCGGAAAATTTTAGTGGAATGGGGAAGAAGTGTCCCCTAGTTAAGAAAATGGAATTTGATTTTTAGTTTAAGCTGTAAAGAACTGAAAAGAAATGCATTATACTTCCGGCCAAAACAAACAGGTGCCATATTCCGTGGCCGTATTTTAAATTACGCCACGCGTAAAATAATACACCAAGCGAGTAACAGCCACCGCCGATAAAAAGAAAAGCGATGCTGCTTCCCGGAAGGTTTTTTACAATTGGAACGATGGCAATAAGAAACATCCATCCCATAGAAAGGTAAATGCCTACCATTAATTTGCGAAAACGTGTAAGATAAATTGAACGGATAACCACACCAGCAATTGCCAGCCCCCATATAATGCCAAATAAGGTCCAGCCCAGTGGTCCGCGGATGGTGGTGAGCACAAAGGGGGTATATGTTCCTGCGATAAGCAAAAAAATAGCAGCATGATCAAATCGGACAAAAAGATTTTTAATTTTTTCTTTTGTAAAACTGTGGTAAAGTGTTGACGACAGGTAAAGTAAAACCAATGTACTTCCAAAAATGGAGAAGCTTACCACATGCCAGGCATTTCCCCTGACAGCTGCAAAAACAACCAAAATAACCAGAGCAGCAATACTCAACAGGGTTCCAACTCCGTGTGTTATACTGTTAAAAATTTCTTCTCCCAACGAAAGTGTTCTGTATTCTGCTGGTCGTCTTTTTTGATTTCTCATATTTCTTTTACGTGTTTCGAACAAAATTAAATTTTATTCGAAATTAGCAAAAATAAATAGTTAGGATTCGTTTAAAATTGATTTCAAATAAAAAACATCTTCAATGATTTGAAAATCAATAATGAAGATGTTTTAAGAAAATGTTATTTAGAATGTTGTTTATTCCGGTCCAATAATTTCAATAAATGTTCCATCGGGGTCTTGTATCAGGATAAATTTGTTTCCATTATCAAGTGTCGATGGTTTTCCACTTAAAATCTTTATCCCATTTTCCTGAACCCTTTTCATTACGGGAAGCAAATGTTTCACAAAAACAGTGATGTACTGCATTCCGGTATCGTCACTCATGTATTTCTGTTTCGGGTGTTTGGCTTTTGTCCCCAAACTCATTAGCTTCCATTCGTTCGAACGTTCGCTGTTTTCCAGCTTTAAAATCGTTACATCCAACCGGTAACTGTTTGTTAACCCCAGTTCAGTGCATTTTTCTTTTGTTACAGAAAACTCGCCTGTTTTTGTCATTCCAATGATATTGGTATAAAAGTCAATCGATTTTTCCAGATCTTCCACTACCACCCCTACGCTTATGGTTGGACTTGAAAATTCGCTATCAGGAGGAGCCATTTGTGCAGAAAGTTGTAGGCCCCAAATAGCAAAAAGCAAAAATGTGAAAATGTTTTTCATATTGTTAAATTTAATTGATTTAGGATTTTATTAAGGATTAAAAATAAGCTTTTCAAGTTTTTATTTAAACGATTTTTTCAAAATTTTAAATTCCGAGGTTTATTTCTTTTTTAAAACGCAGAATAAAAAATTTTGACTGCTTCCGGAGGGAGTCTTATGATCCTCCGAAAAGCACCTGATTTTGTTGAATCTTTGAGTACTGATGTACATCCAGTCCGTTGTGTTGAATGAAGGCCTTGTTCGAAAAATATTTTCCCAATGCTTTTCTTTTTAATATTTCCATATCCAAATCTGAAATAAATTGAAGTTTTATTTCACCCGTTTTGGCGGAATCCAAATTTCCGGTAGCTTTGAACAAAAACAAAAAGATGACATTTCCACAAATTAATCATGATAACGTTTCTCAATATTTAGATCGGGCTGAAATTGTAAAAGAAACAGCTGAGCAGATAATGAAAGACTTTGGTATGTTTGGCGTTGAAATCACTTTTTCGGGTGATACAAGTCATGCATATGATGAGTTGCATCAACAACTGATTGTGCAGATAGCCCGGTTGTTAGATCAAAATTATGATCTATTACTTTCGGTTTTATATCAGGTTGATATCACCGACCGGGAAATGGCACGAGCTGAGCTGGAACTGCCGCATTACAACCACGTTGAAATTATTGCTCACCAGGTAATAGTGCGCGATTTAAAAAAGGTATTGTTGAGAAGATATTTTAAAACACAGAATCAGCAGAGAGACGAATAATATTTAGCAGCTAAACTATTCATATATTTCAATGTTTAAGGAATTTTAAAATATATTCTAAAACTTTTGGGGCTATGATTCCTGCAATTTTGATTGTTTTTTTTATCGGATTCTCAATTTTTGTTTTTTTGCGTCATCCAAAATTTGGAAAAACACCTCGTGGCACCAGATTGGAAAAAGTCAAAAGTTCTCCCAATTATAAAGACGGTAGTTTTCAAAATCTGACCATAACGCCGCAATTGGCAGAAGAGGCAACTTTTTCTAAAATGTTTCACGATTTTTTTTTCACAAAGAACAAACGCCCAAAAGGAAGAATACCTTCACAAAAGACAAATTTGTTTGATTTGAGTCCCGAAGAGAATGTACTCATTTGGTTTGGACACTCTTCGTATTTTATTCAAATTGACGGGAAAAAAATTTTGGTTGACCCTGTGTTTTGTGGAAATGCATCGCCTTTTTCTTTTATGATTAAAGCTTTTGACGGAACAGATGTTTACACTACCGAAGACATTCCGGCAATCGATTACCTTTTTATTACACACGACCACTGGGATCATCTGGACTATAAAACAATGCGTGATTTGAAACCCAAAATATGCAAGGTTATAACAGGCTTGGGGGCGGGAGAACATCTAGAATACTGGGGATTCGAGCACGAGCAGATAATCGAAAAAGAATGGTACCGGCTTGTTGAATTAGATAAAGGATTTACAGCTGCAGTAACACCAGCCCGCCATTTTTCAGGACGGGGATTAAAATCAAAACAATCGTTATGGGCATCTTTTGTTTTACAAACAAAGACATTTCGTATCTTTATTGGCGGCGATGGAGGATATGATTCGCATTTTAAAGAAATAGGACAGAAGTTTGGAAGGTTTGATTTGGCCATCCTTGAAAACGGACAATACAACACCAGTTGGAAATATATTCACATGATGCCTGAGCAGGTTTTACAAGCCGCTAGAGATTTGGGAGCAAAACGTTTGTTTCCGGTTCATAATTCAAAATTTGCCCTGGCAAACCATGCCTGGGATGAACCGTTAAAAAAAATTACCGCATTAAATTCCAACTCAGACCAGGCAATAATTACTCCAATGATTGGTGAAAAAGTATTTTTAAAAAATGAAACTCAGGATTTTTCCAAATGGTGGGAGACAATAGTCTGAGTTGTATTAATTATTTTGGACGACTATAGCCCTGTTTTTTATATCTCTTTAGCATTGTTTTTAATTCCTGTACAATATCCGGATGTTTGAGATAAACATTTGTAGTCTCTGCCGGATCGGAGGCCACGTTGTACAATTGAATTGAATCCTGAAGGACCTCTTCCCTGATTTGAGCAAAACCACCATGTCCTTTTGCATCAATATATTTCCAATCTCCTTTTCTGATCGAAAAATCGCCGTTTAACGAATGATGAATGGTAGCTTCCCTGATGGGCGAATTGTATTCTTCGCCTTTAATAACCGGTAAAAAACTGTAACTGTCATGAGCTTCTCCAAAAGTCATCTCGTGCCCCAATAAATCAGCAATTGTTGCGTATAAGTCTGTTGTACAAACAATTTCATCTGAAGTTGTTCCGCTTTTTACATGTTCAGGCCACGAAACAAGAAAAGCCACCCGGTGCCCTCCGTCGTAGGAATGGGATTTTCTTCCCTTAAAGCCATTGCTGGTATTGTGGTTATATTCAATTTCTTCCTCAATCGGGAATCCATGTGGTGAACTTCCATTATCAGAAGTTAAAATAATGAGTGTATTTTCGTACATTCCCTTGTCTTTTAAAGCCTGAACAATCTGTTCGACGGTATTGTCGCATTCCACCACAAAATCGCCGTACTTTCCGGCTTTACTTTTTCCCCGGAATTCATCGTTGGGAACAACCGGTGTGTGTGGTGCCGACCAGGGAAAGTATAAAAAAAATGGTTCTCCGTTTCGTTGATTTTTTATGTACTCAACTGCTTTCCTGGTAAAATCAGGCATTACGTTTTTGGCCTTGAATCCGGGTACTGTTAATCCCGTTCTCCCACCTTCATTTGTAATTTCTGTAGGAATTCCCTGTGCAAACTGGTTCTCAAAATATAAATAAGGCGGCATGTCGAGTGAGGCGGGAATTCCAAAATAATAGTCAAACCCAACATTGTTGGGGCCGGAAAGAATTGCTTTTGAATAATCGATCTTTCTATTGTCTTTAGCCCAGTTATCTGTGAGCATAACTCCGGGTTCTTTGCTTTGCCATCCCAAGCCTAAATGCCACTTTCCAATTCCGGCAGTCTTATATCCGTATTTTTTCAGGAGTGCGGGAACTGTTGCTGTTCCTTCTTCGATGAGAGGCTGTGAACTGCCCCACAAAACCCCGGATTTTAAACGCGTACGAAATGCATATGTACCGGTTAAAATTCCATAACGTGTAGGCGTGCAAACTGCCGAATTGGTGTGCGCGTCAGTAAAGATCATTCCATCATTTGCCAGTGCATCCATTGCGGGTGTTGGTATCTTTGAATCGGGATTATAACACCCCAAATCGCCCATTCCCATGTCATCAGCAAGAAGTATGATAACATTGGGGCGTTCCGGCTGGTTGTATTTTTTATCCTGACAACCGGTGAGGAGCAGAATAAAAGGTGTAAGTATTAAAGTTGTGAATGTGAAAATTTTCATTTTTTGAATGTTCGTTACTTAGTTGGTTGATTGGGATTTATTTTTTTAACTGTTTAGTATGCTCTGATTTCTTCCAGTTTTGTTTTTAATTCTTCAACTTTCTCAGGTTTTGAAAAATAAAGATTTTCCTTTTCTGCCGGGTCATCTTTTAAATTGTACAATTGGTCTTTGGGCTCACCTGGTTGTGGCTTGGGATTTTTAGGTTCAGAAAATCCACCGGAGCCCAATCCCTCAATTAATTTCCAGTCTCCATCGCGAATCGCAAATTTTCCACTTCCGGAATGATGAATTACCGGTGCCCGCTGAATTGATTCTTGTTTTCCTGTTAGAATCGACAATAAAGAAAAACTGTCCTGTGGTTTTTCATTTGCGCTTGCGCCGAGTAATTCACGGACGGTATCAAAAAAATCGGTGAGCGAAGTAGTTTGATTCGAGAAGGTCCCTGCCTCAATTTTTTCAGGCCATTTCACCATAAGTGGAATATGGTGGCCCCCTTCCCATGCATCGCTTTTCATTCCACGAAATGTAAAATTGGAGCGGTGGTTATAATTTTTGATAAATTCGGGTCTCCAATACGCACCGTTGTCACTGGTAAAAAACACAATGGTATTTTCTTCCATTCCGTTTTTTTGAAGGGTTTCAAGGATTTGTCTCACCTGGTCATCAACTTCTTTCACATAATCGCCATATTCATCTACCTCGGTAGTCCCTTTGAACTCATTCGTTGGTACCCAGGGGGTATGTGGTGCATTCATCGGGAAATAGAGGAAAAAAGGAGAGTCAGCGCCTTTTTGTCTGTTTATAAAACTAATTGCTTTGTTTGTAAAAGTGGGCAAAACGCCCTCAAAACTAAAGGAAGGAGCCATTCGCCCGGGACGCCAGAAAGCACCGGTCGCATATATTTCGGCATCAAGTGCACTTCCCGGAGTCGAGTCGGTAGGTGCTTCAACAGCCAGGTTATTCTCCAGATACATGTAAGGTTCAAAATCGAGCGAAGCAGGTAAAACATAAGAATATTCGAAACCTGCTCCCAGTGGCCCTCCTTTGGCTGGTTTACTAAAATCAATTTGTTCGTAATCGTTAAAACCGCGTAATTCCTGAGTAAAATCTACTCCGGGAGTTCCAGAATGATATGTTCCGTTTTTAAGCTTAAAATCAATCCCCAAATGCCATTTTCCAATACAGGCGGTTGTATAACCTTGTTGCTGCAAGAACGCAGCGACTGTTGGTGTTGATTCTTCGATCAGCGATGGACTGTACCCAAGAAGAACACCACTCTTTATGCGGCTGCGCCAGGCATACTGACCGGTAAGAATTCCGTAACGGGTGGGGGTACAAACCGACGAGTTGGAATGAGCATCCCTGAAAACCATACCTTCCGATGCGAGTTTATCAATATTTGGTGTTTTGATTTTTGAATCGGGATTCAACGAAGAAATATCGCCATAACCAAGATCATCAGCCAGAATATAAACGATGTTTGGTTTTAATGTTTCGTTACTATCTTTTGTTTGGCACGAGTTCAAAAAGAAAATTAAAACAAATATTCCGGCAAACGGATAAAACTCTTTTTTCATTGAATTGTACTTAAAATATTTTACGAATTTTTTTTAAATCTACAGTGGGCGGGCTACCATAACCCCGGTAGCCGATTTACTTTTTGAAAGATAATCTTCGAGTGTATTTTCTGAAATAACCACTTTTTCGGCAGTTGAAGATGCATGCAAGATATGAATTCTTCCTTCCTTACGAATTAAAAGGACCACATGTAAAATATCAAGACCTCCTATATTCGTTGTAATTCCGGCAATATCTCCATCCTGAAACTTGTTTTCAACTTCAGCAATTTTATTTTTCGGAATGTAATACATGGTTCGCGAAGAAATTTCCTTTTCCTGTTCTTGCAATTGTTTTACAAATTCAGGATTGTTTTTGAGCTGTTTATAACTGTCGGGATGCGTACTCATAAAACTAACTTTCAAATCATACTCTGTATCCGCAATTTCTTTCGAAATTTTTTTTACAATTCCTTTTTTGTCGTTGGTGAAAATCCAGTCGCTGAAATAATGAATACGAGATGGGTACGCCTCAATTTTTTCATTTATGTATCTTATTTTTTGAAGCTCTTTTGCGAATTTTTCAAATCCCGGATTTTTACTTTTTATTGTTTTGGAAATAGCCAGGCAATTTTCGGCAAAAGTTGTACAATCCATTTCACGGAGATTTATAACCAATTGTTCCGGTTCGGTTTCAAGCGTGCGAGCTACATAAGGCGTTTCTTTAAAAAACGTTCCAACTTTTATTATTAAAACCGGAAGGGGGCTATCTTTCTCGCCAGAAAAGAGTTCGAGGATTTCTTCCAGTATTTGTTTATCTTTTGCTTGTACAACGATCTTTTCCTTTTCCTCTGCTTTATTTTCTTTTGCAGCGTTGCAGGCAAAAAAAAGCGGCAAAGCCACAAACAATAGTATTTTTCTTTTCATCACTTTTATTTGTATTCTTTCAAAAGTACAAAAGAAATTGCTTCATAAAAACAGATGCCTTTTCTTGTAACCGTGGCATCTGTTTTCCGGACTTTTAATATTTTAATGTTGATGAAATGTATCGGAAATAAACGAAAGAACAACCGGCAATGATTCCCGCCAATAGGTCCAGTTGTGCGCTCCGTTTCGAATTCTGAATTCGTGTGGAATTTCTTTCTTTCGCATTTCGATATGAACCAGCGAATTGCCCTCATACAAAAAGTCATCATCGCCACAATCGATAAACCAGCGCACAGCATTCTTCTGTTCATCAGGCATATTTTTTATCATATCAAGAACACTGTATTTTTTGAACCAGTCTTCTATTTGGGCATTCGTAGCTCCTTCCATTCTACCACGTTGTTTGTACCTTTCCATATCATCCATGTTTAACGGACCGGTAGCTGCACTTAACGGGCAAGCCGAGGAAAATAGTTCCGGGTGATGAAGTGCATAATAGAAGGTTCCGCCACCCCCCATGGAAAGACCGGCAATGGCCCGATATCTCTTTTCTCTCTTTATCCGGTAAGTTTCTTCAACATAGGGCATCAGCTCTTTAAAGAAAAAATCTTCATAACGCCATTCTCCTTTTGCGTCGTTGTTATATCCTCGTTGCCCGGTATTGGCATCCGGCATAACAATAATCATTGGAGTTGCCTTCATTTCTTTAATAGCTTTGTCTGCAAGGTACAAGACCTCGCCAAATTGTACCCAGCCGGTTTGGTCATCACCTGCACCGTGTAACAGATAAAATACAGGATAGCTCCGTTCTGATGTCTCGTAATCAGGTGGCAGATAAATGGCGTACTTACGTTCCATTTTAAGGATTTCGCTTTTCATAGACAGGTTGTCGAATACCTTTCCGGTTTGAGACAGGGTTATTACCGGAATGAGAAAAGTAAGAAATAGCGGCAAAATTTTTTTCATGTTTTTAAATTTTAGTTTGATTGATAAAATGGTTAAAAATCAGTATCGAAATTTTCAATTGTAAGTTCTTCTATCCAAATATTACGATATAAAACTTCATGACCTTCCGCCTGTAATTTTATTCCACCCGGAGTATCAGTAATTCCCTTCCCGCCATCATTTCCACCGTCGATGCCTGAATTTGGACCGCCCCAAACCTGGTTGATGGGAACATTAGTATGTACTTTTTGTCCATTGAAATACATCGTAACCAGTGCTTTTTCTGTCCGCTTTCCGTTTTCAAAACGGGCAGCCCTGAATTTGATATCGTATGCGTTCCATTTTCCAACTCCGTTATAAGCAAAATACGGAGATTCCGTTTCGTTGATCACCGCACCTAAACCATGCCGGGTAGTGTCTCCGTCAAGAATTTGTATTTCGTAGCGGTTTTGTAAATATACACCGCTGTTTCCTCCCTGTTTTTTTATCAGGAATTCAACGTGTAGCCTGAAATCACGATATTTCTTTTTAGTAACAATATCTGCTGCCCCGTATAAACCTCCATCTGCTGCCGGATCCTTACTATTTACAACCGTTCCCTTTTCTAACGGATCTTTTTCTATTTTCCATTTTATTGGTAATTCAGCAGAAAAACGCGGCCCTTCCCAGTAGGTCCATTTTTTATCAAGCATTTCCCGGGAACCATCAAAAAGAATCTCAGCAGATTTTGGCGCTTTTATCCCCGCTCCGGTTTTTTCTTTTTGAATATTTTGTGCATTTGTAAAACATGGATATACAAATATGGCTATGGAAATCAGCAGAACGTTTTTTACAAGTTGTTTCATGTTGGTTTAGCTTTTAGTTTCGTCGGTTAAGTTAATGAAAGTTCGGTAAAGAGATGAAAAAAAAAATTATTTGCACAACATTAACCAAAGATTACTATTTGCGATCGGTGCTGAGTATATAGTCATTCATACGCTGTGAGTTTTATGTGAACAAAAAGTCAAATTTGAAACATACTCTTTTCTATCTCGTCGTATTTTTCTATTTTTAACCAAATTGAAAAACGAAAAGTCATGTTAAAAGAAAAAATGCTTAATGCGCTGAACGAACAGATTAATGCAGAACAATATTCAGCTTTATTATATCTTTCAATGTCTGCCTGGTTTAATGATAAAGGCTTGCCTGGCTTTGCCAACTGGATGTATGTTCAGTATCAGGAAGAATTGACTCATGCCAACAAAATATTTAATTATGTGAATGAGCGTGGAGGAAAAGCAGTGATAAAAGCTATTGCTCAAGTGGATACTGAATTTGATGGGATTATTGCCGTAGTTGAAAAAACGTTGGCGCACGAACAACATGTAACGGGTTTGATAAACGACCTGGTTGATATTGCAGCTGAAGAACGCGACCATGCAACTCAAAGTTTTTTACAATGGTTTGTTGACGAGCAAGTAGAAGAAGAAGCGAATGTTGAGGAAATGCTGGATACATTAAAGTTGATTAACGGACAGGGGAATGGTATTTTTATGTTGGATCGTGAATTGCGTCAGCGTAAATTTGTTGACGAAACACAAGGAGCAGAATAGATAAAGTAGACATATATTTTACGGGAAGGCTGCTCTTTTGCAGCCTTTTTTTTGTTAATAAATGGAAGTAAAAGAACAAATATACACGAGATACATATATCTGAAAGATTTTTTCAGGATAGGTTGGGATGACGATGCCACGTCAAAAATTGAAAAAGCTTTTCAATTTGCTCAGTCGTTACTCGGAGAGGAGACTTTTAACTCGGGTGAAGTTATTTTAAATCATTCTATTGATGTGGCTACAATAGTGGCTACTGAAATTGGTATGGGAATTGACTCTGTGGTGACTGGATTGTTGCATAACGTAATGTACGCCGGGCTGGAAAGAAAGGCCACCCGGGAAGAGATAGAAGAAAACTTTGGCGAATCTGTATACTCTATCCTTAACGGGATGGCAAAAATAAATGCCCTGGGAACTGATACGGTCGATTTACATTCCGAGAATTACAGGAAACTCTTGCTTGCGCTTGCCGGCGATGTGCGTGTTATTATTATTAAAATTGCCGATCGCCTGCAGGTAATGCGTAATCTTGATATTTATGATTCGGAAAGTCGTGAACGTCTTGTAAGCGAGACTTCTCATTTGTATGCTCCTTTGGCGCATCGTCTGGGATTGTATGCAATAAATTCAGAATTGCAGGATTTATGCTTAAAATACCAAAAGCCTGAAGCCTATAATTATGTTTTAACCAGGTTAAAAGAAACAGAAAATGAACGGGCAAATTTTGTTGCGGAGTTTGTAAAACCAGTTGAAAAGAAACTAAAAAAGCGCGGGCTTAACTTTTCGATGAAGGCACGTACAAAGTCCGTTTTTTCCATTTGGAATAAAATGCACAAAAAAAATGTCTCTTTCGACGAGGTAATGGATTTGTTTGCCATTCGTGTTATTTTGGATTCAAAGCCTGAGGATGAAAAATCGGACTGCTGGACAGCTTATTCATTTGTAACGGAAGAATATCAGGCCAATACAGAGCGATTGCGCGACTGGATAACAATTCCAAAATCGAATGGGTATGAATCGTTACACACAACGGTGATGGGGCCGCAGGGAAAGTGGGTGGAGATTCAGATTCGCACAAGGCGGATGGACGAAATAGCCGAGAAAGGACTGGCAGCACACTGGAGATACAAAGGAGGAAAAGACAGTTCGAACTTTGATGGGTGGTTGGCCGGAATTCGGGATATCCTGGAAAATCCGGAATTAAACGTAGTGGATTTTATCGATCAGTTTAGAATTGATATTTACAGCGACGAGATTTTTGTTTTTACACCAAAAGGAGATTTGAAAAAATTACCGCAAGGTGCAACGATGCTTGATTTTGCTTATGAGATACATTCCGAACTGGGAGATCATTGCGTGGGAGGAAGAGTAAACGGGAAAAAAGTAACGCTGAAGTATAAGCTGAAAAACGGAGACCAGATTTCGATTGATACATCGAACAACCAAAATCCGAAAATGGACTGGCTTGATTTCTTGGTAACATCAAAAGCCAAAAGCAGAGTAAAAGCAAGTTTAAATGAAGAACGTAGCAGACAGGCAGCACTCGGAAAGGAAATTTTGGCCCGGAAATTTAAAAATTGGAAAATTGAATTAAGTGACGAGGCAATCCGAAAAATGCTTAAAAATTACGGTTTTAAGCTTGCAGCTGATTTGTATTATGATATCGCTACCGAAAAAATCGATCCGCTGGATATAAAGTCGCTTTTTACAGAGAAAGTTGCGGAGGAGGAGAGCGCCAAAAGGACGCTCGAAGAGTTGTTGCCAAAAAGCGAGGTAAAAGATCTGGCTTTTGAAGGAGGTGATGATTTTTTAGTTATCGATAACAATCTTAAAAATCTAAATTACAAACTGGCACCCTGTTGTAATCCTGTTTTTGGTGATCCTATTTTTGGATTTGTGAGTATAAAAGAAGGTATAAAAATTCATCGGAAAAGTTGTCCGAATGCTTTACAAATGAAAGAAAGGTATCCGTATCGAATTATCAAAACCCGGTGGCGGGATGAAGCAAATGCAAATCAGGGGTCTTTTCTTGCAACGTTATATATTTCAGGAACCGATGAGTTAGGAATTGTTTCTGAAATATCACATATTATTGCGAAAGACATAGGAACACAGATGAGGTCCATTAATATCGAATCGGATAAAGGGAACTTTGAAGGTGTACTAAAAGTTCTGGTTTATAATCTGGATCATCTTGAATTTTTAATTCATAAACTCAAAAAAGTAAAGGGCGTAATTTCTGTTAGCCGTGGTGAAAAATAGAACGAATATCGGTGAAAATGAAAAAGGAATAAAGTGAATTACATTTGCATATTTTGCAAAGACAAAAATAAAAAAGATATTATTTTTATATTGATCCGAGGGTACAAATATGAATTGTAATCTATACGAATGAAAATACTTATTGCACCAAATTCAATGAAGGGGAGCCTTAACGCTTTTGATTTTGCTGACTCAATTGAAAAAGCATTTTATGACTGTTCCCCCGGCTTTGATATACGAAAAGCACCGGTTGCCGATGGAGGCGATTTTACAGGTGAAGTCTTGCGGCGAAATTTAGAAGCAACTGAAATTGACATCGACGTTATAGGCCCACTGGGAAAAAAAATAAAATCAAAATATTGTATTTCCGGAGAAATTGCAATTATTGAAATGGCTGATGCTTCGGGGATGAAAATGGTTGAAAGCAGCCAGTTAAATCCGATGAAGGCATCAACTTACGGAACGGGGGAGTTAATAGCTGATGCAGTATTCAATAAGGGGTGCACCAAGGTTTTTTTAGCAATAGGGGGCAGTGCCACAGTGGATGGAGGAACCGGAATGATGGAGGCATTGGGGTTTAAACTTCTTGATGAAAATGAGAATGTTTTGGCAGGAAATGGGGAAAATTTACAAGCCATACAGAAAATTATTACACCCGAAATTCCTGAAAATATATCCGTAAAAATAATTTGTGATGTTGATAACCCTTTGTTGGGCGAAAAAGGTGCAGCAAATGTTTTTGGTCCGCAAAAAGGGGCAAGTGAAGAGATGGTTCCGCAACTTGAAAAGGGCTTGGAAAATTGGTCGGAAGTTATTCAAAAACAAACAGGCATTAATTATTCAAATGTTAAAGGGGCCGGAGCTGCGGGTGGAATAGCAGTGCCGCTTATGGCTTTTTTTAATGCTGAAATTGTTCCGGGTGCCGATTTTATTTTATCACAAATAAATTTTAAAGAGGATGTAAAATGGGCAGATATTGTAGTAACGGGAGAAGGAAAGTTGGATAGCCAGACCTTAAACAATAAAGCTCCTTTTGCTGTGGCAAAGATGAGCCGAAAATATAATAAACCAGTATTTGCCATAGCCGGGAAAACGGAACATCAGGCTTCAAAAGCTTTTGATGGTATTTTTAGTTTGGTTAACGGACCAACGACATTGGAGTTTGCTATGAAAAATGCCGGTGAGCTGGTGTATAACTTTTCTTATGAGTTGGCAAAACTGATACAGAAGTTACGGTCATAATGTCTGATATGGATAAAAAATTGCAGTTTGTTCTTGATTTAATTAAACGAGAAAAGACGGAAGAAGCCAGGGAAGAATTCAAAAAAATAGAAACGGTTGAAACGGTTGAATACTGGATGATAAAAGGTAAGTTGGAACAAAAATTTCAAAATTGGGGTGAGGCGATTAATGCATTTAATAAAGTTTTGGATTTAGATGAAAATAACCAGGAAGCACAAAACAATCTTCATTTTATTCAAAATATTATAAACTTTTGGAACCCCGAAATGTTTAATCCTTAAGGGTTTATCATTTTGTTTAGTTGGTTGTTTAAAATTGACTCCAAATAGAATGGCGAAATTTTTGATTATCACAACATCGTGTCAATCAAATCATTAATCTTATAAATAAGTTTTAGGTTTTTAATTCATAATTGTTATTTTTGGAAGCTTGATGAAAAAATTGATTAAAATAAATTGAAATAGTATAAATAAATTAAATGAAAAACTAAAAGATGAAACGAGTAGTATTATTAGTTGTCGGAATTTGTTTTACCGTATTTTCGTTTGCCCAGGATGCGGCGGAAAAAATTAACCAGGCAAATGAGGCTTTAAAAGCTCAGGATTATGCAAAAGCTTTTGAATTGTATGATGATGCCATGAACAATCTTGGAGATGTTCAGGTAGATGATGCCATTAATTTTAATATTGGATTTGCAGCTTATAAAGCAGGAAATGTTGAGGGTGCAGTTAAATACTTGGATAAGGCGATAGAACAAGGAACAAATGTTTCTAAATCACACGAATATAAGGCTTTGGCTTATCTTGATAAAAAAGACTATTCCAATGCAGTCGGCTCTTTTGAACAGGCAATTGCCACTTCAGAAGAAGATTCAAAAGATTTGGTTTATAATGCGGCCATTGCTGCATACCGTGGAAATATGCTGGACAAGGCAATTGAGTTGTTCGGTAAATCTGTTGAAAACGGATACAAAGGCGAAACAGCCCAATACTATAAAGCAGTTGTTTTAAAAAAACAAGACAAGGATGATGAATACAAAGCGGCTTTGGTTGAAGGAGCAGAAAAATTCCCGGGAGATGACAAAATTACATCAGCTTTGGCAAATGTGTATGTTTCAGAAGGAAATGAATTGTATAAAAAAGGAGCTGCTATTTTAAGCGCTGCAAACCAGAAAGTTAACGATGGAGCTATGACTACGGCAGACGATGCTTATACTGCAGAAGTGAACAAAGCCAAAACTGAATTTCAGGCAGCTGTTGACGTTCTGGAAAAGGCAAAAAATCTGGATGCTTCAAATGCCAACGCACAAAAACTACTTGACGCTTGTAAAGCTGTTCTTTAATTTTAGAAAAAAATATTATGAAAGTCGCTTCATTTTTCTGAGGCGACTTTTTTGTTTCATGAGAAGACAATAATAATTAGATAACTAAAATATTCAATTGTCACGTATTGGATTAAAAGTTTCGGTAACTCTCGGTATTTCAAGCCTTTTTATAGTACCGATACCGTCTTTATAAGCATTGTTTTTTAACTTTTACAATCTATTCTTTTTGTTTAAGATATTGTTGTTTCAAAGAGAAAACATCACTTAATGTTTTTCCTCCTTTAATCCCAAAGTCCAGTGTTCTGATTGGGAAAGGTATGGTAATATCGTTTTTATCGTAAGCTGACTTAATTCTCTTAATCCCTTCGCTTAAGGCACGTAAATAATCGGTTTGTTTTTCAAATATTACCCAGTATCGTACAACAAAATTTATGGAACTGTCGCCAAATTCCTGATAGTATAAATCGATGGGTTTGTTCTTTTTTAAGGAACTGATACTTTTAATTGCAGAAAGTGTGATGTCCTCCACATGTTGTAAATCTTCGCCGTAGCTTACGCCCACATTTAAATCAATCCGACGTTCCTTATAAATGGTAAAATGAGTATAAACATCTTCAAATATTAAACGATTGGGAATAACTACTTCCTGGCCCTGGAATGTTCGTATTTTTACAGCGCGTAAACCAATAGAACTTACTGTTCCGTAATAGTCGCCAAACTCAACAATATCGCCTACATTTACTGTACTCTTAATTGCGATATAAATTCCCGACAAAAAATTGGCAATGGTGTCCTTAAATGCAAATCCAATAGCTAAACCAACAATTCCGACTCCGGCCAGAAGTGAAGTAACCGTTTTTTCAAGCTCCAGAATGCCAAGTGCGATAAAGAGTGCGGCTGCCATTATGGCTATCCGGGTTAAAGAAACTACCAGTTTTATTATTGCAACATTTCCGGAAAAGCGCGATAAGGTTTTTGAAACCAAAGCCGCTGCCAGACGCGCCAGTAAATAGAAAAAAATTAGAATGAGAATAGCAATAACAAAGTTGGGTAGCATTGAAACAATTTGCTCTACCCAACCTCCTACTTTTTCCGTAATTATCTGATATGCGTTATCTAAATAATTCATTCTTTAATTGAAAAAAAATCAGGTCTGTAACAACCTGATGTAAAGTTTAACGTTGATTTTAGGTCGTAATGTCGCGTAACGATTCCTTGAAGTTTTCAAAATCTTCTTTTATCTCATTGCCAAGTTCTTCCATGTTGTCGCCGGTTTTATCTGACCACTGTGAAACTTTGTTTTTTAGCTCACGGGCTTCCTGACGGACATTTTCCATAGAGTCGTTGAATTTTTGAGCAGTTTGGTCACCTGCTTCGTCTACATTTTCTCCTAACTCTTCCATGTTGTTTTCAAATTCAATGAGTTTTTTCTCGAGTTTATCCACAAATTTAGGATCGTCTTCAGACAGGTCTTCGATATCTTCCTTAAACTTCTCAAATTTTACTTCGGCTTTGTCCAGCGTGTCGTCCAAACTATTATCCTGCTTTTGGCTGTTCTGACATGAAAATAGAATTCCACTCCCTATCAGAGTTACAATTGCCAGTACGATTGTCATTTTCCTTTTCATATTCATAATACTTCGTTTTAAAATTTCACATTAATTGTTTTCACTCTTACAATGATTAAAAATGGTGCCAAAAGTGGATTTTGATTTTGTGTTTGATTGTAAGTTGTTTGTTATTAGTTGTTTAGTGTTTTTGTTTGCTGCTATGCCTAAAGAATTCACAAAAAGAAGCTTTTTGTTGGAATGTGGATTTATGTACTCAATATGTAGAGAATTGTGTTCAAAACAAACCATACATTGAAAATGGTTGCTTAAATAGGTGTACGTCTGGACTATTTGCGAAACAGAACCATTTGTTGCTATTCTTTTATAAAATGGGCCTACCAATATAATGTACAGCAATAAATATGTGAATTTCAGTACCCAAAGAGTGACAATTATTCTACACAAAAATTTGTTTTTTAATGTGTGTTTGTGGTGTAAGGTTTTGTTATTTAATTGTTTATATGTTTTTTGTCGACTTGGCAAGATATTTTCAATATAGATATAAATGCTAAAGCGAAAGAGATGAAAAAGAAAAATAATAGTTACGACACACTTGTTGAAGCCATAGAAATACTAAAAGAACAGGGATATACTCATAATTTCAGAATAAACGAAAATGGTTTGCTGGTTGAAGGAAAAGAAGAGGGATATATTGCAGGCGAAGTTGAACTTCATGAATTTCATCGGTTTGAAGGGAATACTAATCCAGCTGATATGAGTATTGTTTATGCGGTTCAGACAAGTTCAGGGAAAAGAGGCTTAGTTGTCGATTCATACGGAGTAAACGGTTCTGAAATAACATCAAAATTTATGAATAAAGTCGCTCAGAAACAATTTGATGTGCACCATTAGAAATACCAAATAGTTTTAGAAAACTTTATTGATACGTCCCGGCGGCTGGAAACGGCAGGGGAAAAGTATATCAAATAGAAAGACAAAATTTATTTGAATCAAAAATCTCTCAAAAATGAAAAATATAATAGTTTATATCTCACCGCTTGAAAAAGGTTTTGACATCGTAAATTATTCGGTTCAGGTAGCCGAACGTTTAGGATTAAATATTCATTATGTGTACAATGTCGACCCCGAAGTTGTCGAATCTTTGCGGGAAGACAACAACATTTCCAAAGAAGAACTGGAACAAAAGATTATTGAAGAGAAAAAGATAGAAATCGGCAAACTGGTTGAGAGTCAGAATTGGAATGAGAAGGACATTACAGCCGTCTATTCCATTTATTCGGGGGCTTTTGACAAGATGTTTAAAACAATTGCTTCCCGGAATCACTGTGAATTGGTACTTTTTCCTGTTTCGGAAGCAGGAAAACAGCTTCATATAAAATCAATCTTTCATATTTTGGATATAATGAAATTACCGGTATGGTGTTTTCCCGTGGGTACAGAGTTTCGGCAAATAAAAACCATTGTTTATGCTTCAGACTATAAAAAACAGGATGTTGATACAATAAAAGCACTTTCTGTTTTTGCAACTCATTTCAAGGCAAAAATCAACATTTTACATGTGTTTAAAGGTGAAAAATTCAAACAACAACTTATTGATTCCGGCTTAAAAGAGTTAATCGGAAAGAAGATAGCTTACCAGAATATTGAGGTCCACAGTAAAAAGAAAAACAGTATTACCAAAGGAATAACGGATTTTTCGAAGGCTGCTTTTGCCGATTTGCTGGTATTGCTCAAGCGAGATAAAAATATTTTCAGGGATCTGTTTGCTAAAGGAACTATCGTAAAAATGCTGAAGAAGAGTGAGCTGCCGATACTCATTTACAAAAAGTAATTCACCTTTTCGGGTTTTAATTCTGTAAGATGAAAAAATTAACGAATCAAATAAAAATTTCGGTAGAAGATTTTCTGGTTGAGCTGGGAAACATAGTTCTTTTTACATTAAATACAATTAAGCAATTTTTTATTGCTCCGTTTGAATTTAAGGAACTTGTTAAGCAAGGATACATTATTGGAAATAAGACCTTTCCGTTGATTGCTATAACTGGTTTTATTATGGGGCTGGTTTTAACACTTCAGTCGCGTCCGGTTTTGGTTGATTTTGGAGCCCAGTCGATGTTACCCGGAATGATAGCTATTTCAATAATCAGAGAGATTGGCCCGGTGATTACGGCTTTGTTGTGCGCAGGAAAAATAAGTTCCGGAATTGGTGCAGAGCTTGGGGCTATGAAAGTTACAGAACAATTGGATGCGATGGAAGTTTCGGGAACAAAACCCTTAAATTTTGTAGTTGCCACACGTGTTATGGCCACAACTCTTCTTGTGCCGATACTGGTTTTTATTGCTGATGCCGTTGGACTATTGGGATCATTTTTGGCTGTAAGAATGTATGAAAAGGTGTCGATTGTTTTATTTCTTTCGCAGGCTTTTGATTCGCTGAGCTTTTACGATGTTATTCCGGCGACCATAAAATCAGTTTTTTTCGGATTTTTTATCGGATTAATAGGTTCTTATAAAGGGTATACCGCGAGCAGAGGAACGGAATCGGTTGGACTCTCAGCAAATTCAGCAGTTGTAAGCGCGTCATTGGTAATTTTTATTATTGATTTGATTACCGTTCAGTTTTCTGAATTATTATTTGCATAAGAAATACAGATATGAAAAATGTAATTGAAATACAGGATTTAGAAAAGGCTTTTGGGAGTAATGTTATTCTGAGAGGAGTGAATATGAAGCTTCATAAGGGAGAAAACATTGCTATTCTTGGAAAATCGGGAACAGGTAAATCAGTGCTTACCAAATGTATTGTACGGTTAATTGAATGCGATTCGGGTAAAATAAATGTTTTTGACAATGATATTACAGAAATGGAGGTCGACCAGATTGATGAAATAAGAAAAAGAGTAGGATACCTCTTTCAGGGCGGTGCTTTATACGATTCGATGACGGTAAAAGAAAATCTTGAGTTTCCCGTTCGGCGTACCCAGCTTTCCAAAAATAAATCGGAAGTAAATGATATGGTTGACGAGGCATTGGAAAGCGTCGGTTTGCTTGAGGCAAAACACAAAATGCCTGCCGAATTGTCGGGAGGAATGAAAAAACGAATCGGGCTTGCAAGAACTTTAATTCTTAAACCGGAAATTATTTTATATGATGAACCCACTACCGGACTCGACCCTGTAACGTCGGGAGAAATAAGTGAGCTTATAATGCGAATCAGAGAGAAATACAATACTTCTTCGCTAATTATTACGCATGATATGAAATGTGCTGAAATAACAGCTGACAAATTGAAACTCCTTAAGGACGGAAAATTTTATGCCGAAGGTAGTTTTGATGAATTGCGAAAAAGTGACGACCGTGAGGTTGCTGCTTATTTTAACTAAAATATAGAAGACATGGCAAATTCGAAAAATAAAACATTGCGGTTAGGGATGCTGGTTGCTGCCGGACTATTCCTTTTTATTATTACCATTTATTTTTTAGGGAGTAAACAAAATCTGTTTTCTTCAACAGTAATGGTTAAAAGCTACTTTAACAATGTAAAAGGCTTAGTTGAGGGAAATAAGGTTCGGTATTCAGGTATCACCATCGGAACCGTTTCGGAAATTAATATTGTAAGCGATTCAACCGTACTTGTGGAAATGCTTATAGAAAAAGATGTTAAAGAATTTATACGAAAGGATTCAAGAGTCAAAATTGTCAGCGATGGCTTAATGGGGAGCAAAATTGTTGAAATACAACCCGGGAGTTCAAGCGCCGGTAGTATAAACGATAATGATATGTTGAATAGTGCAAATTCTATCGACATGGACGAAATTCTAAAAGAGGCGAAAGGGGTAATCGAAGACGGGCGACTTGTAGCGAAAAATTTAGTGGAGATTAGTGAGAAAATTAATAACGGGAATGGAGATTTGGCCATTTTGCTAAATGAAAATACAATCTCAAAGAAGCTAAATCAAACAGGCGATGAATTGCTCACTTTTACTAAAAACCTGAATGATATATCCGGAAAGATTAACAACGGAGAAGGTGATTTAGGTCGTTTTATAAACGACACAACATATAGCCATCAAATTGGTGAATTGCTGGTAAACATTGACAGTATAACCGTAAAAGCAGATTTGTTTTCTGAGGAACTTTTAACCCTGGGGAGAAATCTTAATTCGGGGAATGGTATAATTCAAAGACTTGTTTATGATTCAGTAATGGCAGATAATATTGATACGGCAATCGTAAAAGTAAATTATGGTATTGATAACGTAGCAGAAGCTGCTGATGCAATTGAAAGCAGCTGGTTACTCAATCTCTTTTCAAAAAAGCGGAAAGACCGCGAAAAAGATCAATAGACTGAAATAATTGTTGAAAAACTTCAGCTGGGTTTTGCTTGTACGTTTTTTGTCATGTAGCATTCCTTTCACAAAGTGTGGAAAAATTTCAATACACAGTGTGGTCCCGAATCAACAACTCAATAAAATCACTGGGGAGTGGTTTTTCAAGATATGCACTTACAAAGGGGTATTTCATTACTCTGTTTCGGTCATCCTTTTTTCTTGATGAGGTACAAACATATATCTCTATTGAATCCTTCAGTTTGCTAATTCTTTCAAAGTATTCCAAAAATTTAAATCCATCCATTTCAGGCATATACAAATCCAGAAGAATATAGTCGGGGAGTTTTTCTTTGTTTTTAATTCCTTTCAAATATTCGAGCCCGTCCTTTGCATTTTCGAAATGCAGCAGATAATCTGAAAGATTTTTCCTTTCCAAAATTGAGTTATAAATACTTACCAACTCAGTATCATCATCTATAAAAATTATCTTTTTATAATCTGTACTTATACTCATTGTTCTCACGTTTAAAATGTTTAAGTTCAATTTCTGTTCCAAAAACAATACATCTTGAAACACAATTTTGTAAACTGAACTATAGTTTTATATCGTATAATTTTAATTTATTATAAAGTGTTTTTCTGTCAATATTTAAAATTCTTGCAGCTTTGGATTTGTTAAATCCGGCTTCTCTGATGGTTTTTATAATGAGTTGTTTTTCTATTTCATAAGAAGCATTTTTTAGTTTAGAGTCTGATGCTTTTACCTCAATTGTTTCAGCTCCGTTTGGCCTGTCGTAATTTTGAGGAAAAGTTATTTCCTCCGGAAAACAAAATTGGTCGAGCATTTCCCCGTCGGCCATTAAAACAGCACGTTTTATAACATTTTTTAATTCGCGCAAATTTCCGTACCACGAATATTCCATAATAATTTTTTTGGCGTCAGGGGTTACTCCTTTAACTTCTCTGTTTAACTCATTATTTGCCATTGAGATAAAGTGTTTTACAAATACTTCAATATCTTCCGGCCGTTCCCGCAGGGGAGGAATTTCAATTTTAAATTCATTTAGCCGGTGGTATAAATCTTCCCTGAACGTATTATTGTGTACTTCACTTAGCAAATTGTCGTTGCTTGCTGCAATTATCCTTATGTCGTTTTGAAAAAGTTTGTCGTCTCCCAAACGCGAAACTACCCGCTCCTGTATGGCCCTTAACAATTTTAGCTGAATATCGTAACTTAAGTTTCCGATCTCATCTAAAAATAAAGTACCGCCATGTGCTTTCTGAAACATACCGTCTTTATCTGAGATGGCTCCTGTAAACGAACCTTTTACATGGCCAAAAAGAACGCTGTTTGCTAAATCTTTTGGTATCGCTCCGCAATCTATGGCAACAAAAGGCTTGTCCTTCCGCAGGCTATTTTCATGGATAAACCGGGCGATGTACTCTTTCCCGATCCCGGTCTCTCCACCAATTATCACCGACATATTGGTTGGTGCAACCCGGCGGGCGAGTTTTATTACGAGTTTTATTTTTTCGCTGTCGCCAATAATAAAATCACCGTTTATATATGTAGAATGGGTAGGCTGTGGTTTTGGCTGTTTTTCTTTTTTTACCAGCTTTTTGATTAAAGAAAGCAATTCTTCTTGTTGAATTGGTTTTGTAATATAGTCGCTGGCACCCATTTTCATCAGTTTTACAGCCATTCGAACGTCAGCATAAGCCGTCATAATAACAACCGGAATTTCTTGTTTGATTGCTCGTATTTTTTGTAACAATTCAAGTCCACTGGTGTCGGGAAGACGAAAATCACAAAGTATTAAATCAAAATTTGATTTTTTTATGGTTTGCTCCGCACTTTTTCCGGTGTATGCTATTTGTACATCATATTTATGATTTTGAAGGTGTTTCTTCAAAATCTCGCAAATAAAATTGTCATCATCAATAATTAGAACTTTGCTCATGCGATTTTAAATTGGGTTATTGTTTTTATATCTTTTTATACTACAGCCATTCATTCTTTAATGTTTATTTTCATGAATCGTATTTATTCGGTTTTTGCTGTTTCTGCTTTCTTTATAACTTTTTCAATCTCGAGGATAGTCTGGTTTGTTAGTTCAGGAAGCTCTTCAAAGTGTTTTTTGCGTAAGGCCAAATCTTCTATTTTTTCAAAATTTGATGCTAGGTTGGTTAACCCAAAAAATTTAAATGAAGGAATTGCTTTGTGTGCCTTTTCTCCAATTTCCTGCCAATTTTTAATTTTTAAAGAGGAGTTAAAAGCCTTTAACATGGTGCCGGCATTTTTTATAAAATTGTCTAGCATCATATTATAAAAACTATTGTCGTTTCCGGCAGCCTTTTTTAGTTCCTGAACATTAAACTTGTCCTCGGTATAAATTGACTTTTCTTCCATAGGTGGTTTTTCTTGATTGGTTTTTTTTATTTCTTCCGATTTAATTCCTAAAATATTACATAATTTATTGTATAACTCGTTTTCTTTAAAAGGTTTTATTACATAATCGTCAAAACCGGCTTTCAGGTATTTATGAATGTCGCTTTTTAAGGCGTTGGCCGTTAAAGCCACGGCAGGCGTTTTGTAATTGATTGCGGTATTGTCAGAATGCATGTTTTTTACAACCTGAACACCATCCTTTTCCGGCATGTGGATATCGAGAAGAACTAAGTCGAATTTTTCGCTGCTTAATTTTGTTATCGCTTCCATTCCGTTTTTTACCAACGTGTAATCGGTTCTCCAGTTTTTTAGCAGCATCTCAGCCAGAATAAGATTGTGGTCGTCGTCATCTGCCAAAAGTATTTTTTTGCCTTTTAACAGCTTTTCAGCCAGATCAAATTGCTGTTCCCGTTCTTTGAGTTGATCAACTGATGCTTTTTTAAAGGGTAGCGATACAAAGAATGTGCTTCCAAGATTTAGTTTACTTTCAACCCAAATGTCTCCTTTTAACAGGTTTACCAGTCGATTACAAATTCCAAGACCAAGACCTGCGCCACCCCGTATTTTTTCGGTTCGTTTATTTCCCTGTTCAAAAACATCAAAAATGTAAGGTAAATCCTTATCGCTTATTCCAATTCCTGTATCCGATACCTTAAACAAAACCTCGGCTCTGCCTTTTGTTTCCTTTTGAACCTCGCAAATCAAAGTAATCTTCCCTTTATCGGTATATTTTATTGCGTTAACCAGCAGGTTCATTAAAATCTGTTTTAACCGGAACGGATCCCCTCTTAAAACCTGTGGAAGCTTTTTATCTTTTATTATTTCAAAATCAAGACTCTTTTTTTCTGTTTGTTGGCTAAAGACTTCTTCCAATTCAACAAAAATGTCGTTTACCGAGAAAGGTATATTTTCCAGATACACCTTGTCCATACCAAGTTTGAATAGAAAAACAATTTCAGTTACCAGGTAAAGAAGATGGTCGGAAGCATTTTTTATAAGGTTAATCAGTTTTTCCTGCTTCTGGTTTAGTTCTGTTTTTTCCAGTTGCTCGGTAAAACCCAATATTGAGTTTAGAGGTGTCCTGATTTCATGACTCATGTTGGCAATAAAAATCGATTTTGCTTTGTCAGCTTTTTGAGCCTGCTCCTTACTTTTTATCAGGTTTTCTTCGAGCAATTTATCGTTGGTAACATTTTGCGAAATTAATATTCCTGCAATGGTTTTGCTTTGGTGATTTTTTACAGGGGCGGCTACAATGTAATAGACATTTTCCCGGTATCTTACTTCGCCTTCCGTATATTCGCCGTTTAAAGCTTTGTTATAAAATGGAAAAACTCTTCGTTGCGTTTGTTTATCAAAAACATCGAACATTTTTTTTCCTATAAAGTCAGAATTGTTTAAGTTAAATTTTTCTTTTTCTCTGCCGCCACATAATATATATCGGTAGTCTTTATCGTAAAGATAAACGTCCATGTCGGGCAGATTTTCAAAAACGATTGACTGGTAGTCGAAAGCCTGTATATCATTGCTTTCCATAAATCGGAAATATAAAATATATCTGTCGCTGTTTATATTACTCGATTCAATGTCAATTTCCAGTTCACACCGGTTCAGGTTTCCTACTCCGGTTTTTAGGTCAATTTCAATGGTTTCATTTTTTAAGTGGGAGAGTGCATGAGAGAATGCTTCCTCGAAACTCTCTCTGTCTGTATCGTGAATAAATTCAGTAAATTTAAATTTGCGTGAATAATTAAATGTGCTGCTTGAGAAATAATTTTTAAAGCCGGAATAATGGATGATTTCCATAGCCGAATTTAAAATCATTATTCCATCCTGCCAAAGGTTTCTGTCGTAACTTTGGTCTTTTAAAATATTACTTTCCTTTATTCTTTGAAGTTTTATTTTGCCAAGCTGGGTGTTTAGCCAACTTTCAATTTGTTCTAATTCAGACGTATTTTCTTCTTCAGATAATAATTTTTCGATGGCTTCCGAAACATTAAGAAGCCTCTTGTCGAATTTCCGATATTCAGTTGGCATTAAACATTGTTTTATGAATGAGTAGAATATACAAAATTTTTATGCTCTGTGACTAAAACAATCTGATATCAGATTCAGTTTAATGTTATCGTAAACAAAACCTGGCTCATTCCTGCCACCGGACTGATCAGTAAACAATTTTTCAGGGTAAATGCAGAAAAATATCCTTCCTTCGGTCTCAACACGGATTTTTCTTTGAATTCAGTGTAAGAATCTTTTTAAATCCCGGTAGTTAGGAATCTGCTGAATCTTTCGAAGACTTCTTTTTTCGAAATGATGAAATGATTTGCATCGTTAGGTTTGTTCCCAAATCGTACGCCAGGTCTTTTATTTTGTCCGATAAATTATCCAGGATGTTTGCAGAAGATTCAACCAATTCTTTTTCCACAAATTTTTCCTGGAATTTTAATTTTTCCTGCATTAAAACCAGTTCCCTCATGTTTTTTATTCTTTTCATATTATTCTTTTTCCTGGTTTTCATCATCGAATAAAACTTCTGAGAAATTGCTGAGTAGGGCTTTGGTTAAAATTTTCTTTCTGAAGATGATGAACAAAACAGCTATCAAAACTAAAAAACCGGTTGCGATTAAAACACCCTCAACATAATTGTTAAATTTTTGTCCATACCAAATGGCAAATGCGGCTCCGAGAAACATGATTATTATTACTGAAAATAGAATAATAACCAGGTAGCTAAGTAAATAGCTCACAAAAGTGGATGTTTTTTTTAACAGCAGAAGCTTAAACAAGTCAAACTTTACCTGAATATATTGTTTAACAGAATCATTAAGCTCTGCTATATTGTTCGTTAATTTATTGCTCATTATTTTAAGATTTAGTGGAGTAACACACTAAATTTATTAATTGATTACGCGCCTGCCTTCGCTTTTTCTTTTACTTCTTTTTCTACTTCTTCTTTTTTAGTGCGCATTTCATCAATAACTTCATTAAGCTTTTCTTTTACGTAATCCACTTTTTCTCCCAAAGTTTCGGTTACTTCTTTTGAAGTGTCTTTTACCTTTTTACCAATTTTTTTTCTGGTTTTTTCTCCTTTGTCAGGTGCTACCAATATTCCGGTTAGTGTTCCTGCTGCTGCGCCTGCAATAAATCCTAATAATGCGTTTCTTGTTCCCTTTTTCATAATTGTAATTTTTAAAATGTTTATATACTTGCTAACTTATGTTTTTGTTTTTTCCTTTGTTTTAAGTTGATTTTAAGAAGCTTTTTGAAAAAAATATTCCAATATTTTTCGTTTTAATATAATTTATTTATTGTCAGTGATTTGAGTCTTTTCTTAGATTGCGGCAAACAATTATAAATGTGAATATATTCTACATATTGTGTAATTTGTCTATAGTTTATAAATAAACTTTTGTTTTTTTAGCCCATATCAAACCGTAGAAATAAAGTCGCATGTTGTGGAGGATTTTATCCATTCTTTTCTCAGAATAATTCTTTGGTTTTTTTGTTTTATCTATTCAATACTAGCTGTTTGCGCGGTTTTGGTTATGCTGGCACAGTTTTCACATAAGCATTGGTGTATAACTTTAAAATTATGATTATGAAAGCATTTGGAACTATTTTAACGGTATTGGGATTGATAGGTACCATTTTATTTGGCATTCAGGCAGTCAACAACTCGGAGACGTTTAGTTTACTGGGGATTGATGTTGCCGTAAGTGAAGCCAACTGGACTCCTGTTATTGTAAGCGGGGTCGTTACTGTAATCGGTATTCTAATCCTGTTGATCAGAAAAGGAAAATAGTAAAAAAGATATTAGAATAATGTTTAACAATTAAAAATTAAAGTCATGAATAAATTACAGGTAAAAGGAAACTGGAATGTAGTAAAAGGTAAATTGAAGCAGAAATATGCGGATATAACCGATGATGATCTCACTTATGTAGAAGGAAAAGAAGACGAATTACTCGGTCGTTTGCAAAAAAAGACCGGCAAAGCGCGTGAAGAATTAATAGATGAATTAAATAAGTTATAGTCATGAGATCGCTGCTTTACCTTATTGCCGTTATTTTGGTAATTGGATGGATTTTTGGATTTTTTGTTTACACCGTCGGTGGTTTAATTCATATACTACTGGTGCTGGCGGTTATCTCAATTTTGATTTCAATAATCAGGGGCAGATGACCAAACAAAAGAGCAAAAGTTACACGGACTTTCGAACGATGGTCCGTTTTTTTTATGTTTTCAATTATTTTACCGGAGTTATTTCAAAAGGAATAGCAAAATTTAGCGGTTTATTTTTATGGTTATAAAACTTTGAATACTGATGGGTTATTTCCACTCCAAAATAGAAGATAAGTGAAACAAAATAAATCCAGATTAGAATAACCACAAACGAACTGGCTGCGCCATAAACAGCTCCTAATTTGCTGTTTCCAATAATAAAACCGATGATATATTTTCCAATAAAAAAGAATACGGCTGTAAATATAGCACCAAACCAGCTTGAGCGCCATTTTACATTGACATCAGGCAAAAAACGGTAAATAAAGGAAAATACCAGGGTAATAATTGCCAGCGAAATGAAAACATTTATAACCTGGGCAAATACAACAAAATCAGCTGTGAAATACTGACTTAAAATATCGCGAAGAAAAGCAATTGAAGCGTCAACAACTAGTGAAACGAGCAAAATAAAACCCAAACTCAGAATCATCCCAAAGGAGAAAATACGATCTTTGACAAGTTTAAGAATATTCTGCTTTAATTTCGATTTTACTTTGACCCGCCATATATAATTGATATAATTTTGCATAATGCTAAATAGTGTAGTGGCCGAAACAAGAAATATAACTCCACCAATAACAGCACCTATTCCGCTGTTTTCCGCAATCTGATAATTTTCAATGGCATTCTCCAAAAGCTGGCTGCTTTCACTACCGATTAATACATTTACTTCATCAAATAATTTTTGGCGAATGGTAATGTCACCGGCAAAAATTCCGAAAACAGAAATAATGATTATTAGTATTGGAGCGATTGAGAATATTGCAAAGTATGCTGTTGTACCTGCCATACCAACCGGATTGTTTGAACCAAAATTTACCAATGCTTTTTTTAAGATCAAAAAGCTGTCGCGAATTATTTTTCCTGTTTTTCTGCCTTTCATAACTAAAATTATTTTTTTCTTTTCCACAATTTTTTGAAACTAACACGATACTTGTCAACTCCCCTGTCACTAATCAAAAAAGCATAGGGCTTTAACTCATCGATATTTCGCATGATTACTTTTAATATGGCGAGTGTAGGGACAACTATCAGCATTCCTGCTATTCCCCATATCATGTTGGCAACCAAAAGGCTGAGGATGATTGCCAACGGATTTATTTTAATGCTGTTACCTACAATGTTGGGGGTCAGTAGATTGTTCTCAGTAAACTGGACAACGATAAATAATACAGCAACCTTAAGCAGGGTTGAAAAGGGGTCAGGAACAGTGAACAGTACATAACTAAATGGAATTAAAAAGCCGAGAAATGTTCCTGCGTATGGAATCAGATTTAGAAGTGCAGCTAATATCCCAAAAATCAGGGCATGTTTTACTCCAATTATATAAAGCCCGGTTGAGTTTAAAATGGCGAGAATGGCAACAACAATAAACAGACCTCCTAAGTATCGGGTTGTTACGGTAGATACCTCTCGCAAAATATGTAGCGTCTTTTCTCTTTTTTTCCTTCCAACAACACGAAATATAAAATGGGCCGATTTCGTTCTGTAAAAAAGAAGAAAAAAAGTAAAAACTGGTAGGATTGCAATTTGAAAGATAGTTGTTGTGGTTGCTGCAAATAAATTCCCCAGTTGTGTCTCCCAGGAAGAGAAAAAATTGTTTGAGAACCGGTCCACATAATGGTCCATGGCTCCGGCATTCATGCCAAGTTTACTTTCTAAAATCAGTTTTAATGAATCTGCTTTCGTTTCAAAATTTTCTTTTAGCTCTGCAAGGTCGATAGTCATATTCGAAAGTTTTGCCGATAAAAAAAGAGCTACACTTCCAATAATTAGTATCGCAACCAGTATTACAAACAAAATGGCAATCGCCCTGTGAATTCCCAGTTTTTCTATTTTCCATGAAACAGGATAAAAAAGATAGGAGAAAAACACGCTTATTGCCAAAGGAATTAATATACTTTTTGCAGTAATAATCCCTGCAAGCAGAATAGTGATGATAAATAAAACTAACGTAAAACGGATAAGTCGTTGATTTTCCATATGCTGAAACTTTGTTTGAAATAAAGAAAGAATTGTGCCAGGCATTCAGCGGAAGTTCCCGGGGAGATAACCAGATGCGGTTTTTGGGAGTTACTTCAGGGGTGATGGTAAATTAATTTGCCAATGTTTGGTAAGGTAGTTTAAGAAAATGTTGATAAGACTTATATTGAAAACTTCTTTGAGAAGGTTTAATTTGTTAAGGAGAATTGTGAAATATGAATGGGGAATTTTATCTACATAATACGAAAATCAGTTTCGTAAATTCCACAGTTGTATGTGGTCTGGAGTTCCCGTTATTCAAAGAATTCAAGCATGTTGTTTGCTTACATATTTTTGGCAATATTTTTTCATTGTTAGTTTACGTCGAATTTAAACATTACAGTTATGCCACAGAAAAATAGTATCCCTCAGGTTAAAAATGAAAAACAATATGAGGCATTAAGAGATAAAGGCTACAGTAAAGAAAAAGCAGCCAGAATTGCCAATACACCGGACTCCGGAACAAAAGGCGGAAAAAGTAAAAAATATGAAAAATGGACAAAAGAAGAACTTTATAAAAAAGCAGCCAAAATAGGTATTTCAGGAAGAAGTAAAATGAACAAAAACGATTTGATACACGCACTTCGGAATCATTAAATACTTTGTATTTTGTGGTTTTTTTGAAAAAAGTGTTTAAATGCCGAAATTTGAAAAAAAACTCCGGTTAAAACAAAGTCTTCAATTTTAAGTTAAATAGAAACTGAATTTTATTTCTGTAACACACGGGAATAGTTTTGAAATAAATATCAATATGCTTCGTCGCTTACTTTTTTTAATTTTTGTTTTTTTGGGCTGTATTGTTCAAATGCAGGGACAGGAAAACTATGAAATCAGAAAGATTTCTTTTAAAGGCGATAAATCACTGGAAGAGAGTTTTTTGCTGGAGAGGATGGCGTTAAAAGAGGTTTCCGGTTTTCAGAAATTAATTACAAGCGATGAACCCCCGCTTTACAACAAGGAACTTATTGAGCTGGATCTGGAAAGACTTAAAAAGATATACCAGCGCGAAGGTTTCATCGATGTAACAGTTTCAGCCGAACCACCTGATGTTAACGACAAAAAACAAATCGTAAAGCTAAAGTTTATCATTGAAGAAGGAGAGCCCGTTCAGGTTGATTCAGTTTATCTGATAATGGTTGAAAACAAGCAACAAATAAATGTCGATTCTTTAAAAGAAAAGGCGATAAAAAAATTACAGCTAAAAGAGGGAAAACGGTTTCGCGATGAGGCTCTTCAGGAAGATGTAGCGTATGTCGAGAATATTTTCAGAGATTTGGGGCATGCGTATGTGAGTGTTAGTTATGAGCTTGGTTTGAAACCTAACAAAAAAACAACATCAATAAGATATAAAATTACACCCGGTCCGGTATGTAACTTTGGAGAAACTACAGTTGCAGGAAACAAACATGTTTCAGAAACATTTATTCGAAAACAGTTTGAGTATGAAGAAGGAGAATTATATAATAAGTCGTTGTTAACTGAAACCCGTCAGTCTCTTTATCATCTTCAATTGTTCCGTGTTGTTTCCGTTTTGCCGCAAAAAGATCCGCAAACCCGGCAAAGCCCCATTCCGGTGAAGTTATATGTAGAAGAGGCACCGCGTGTGGATACAAAATTTGGTGTCGGTTACGGGACAGAAGATAAGTTCCGGACGTTTGTTGATTTTAGTTACCTTGGCTTTTTCGGCACTGCCCGGCGTATTAACCTGTATGCAAAACACTCTGCTCTTGAACCCTATTATATAAGCTTAAAATGGACACAACCGCAAATTTTGAATAAAAACGGATCGGTTTCTCTAAATCCATTTATTTCAAGCAACTCGGAGCCTGGTTACAATACACGGACTTATGGAGTTAATGTGCCGCTCACATACAATTTTAACAGCCGGCTGAATTCGACGCTTACCTATTATCTTGAAAATGTTGAACAGGAAATAGAAGCCGGAGATCCGGATTTTGAGGATACTGAAAGTGAGAAGTTTCCATACAATAAATCGGGTATGCTGTTAAGTACCGTCTTTTCTACAGCCAGACCTAAATTTTCTCCGGAAAGCGGCGTGAGTATGTCGTTTGGATTTAAGTTTAACGGTTATGTTTTTGGTGGCGATTTTAGTTACACTCGTTTATGGGGCGATATTAGAACCTACCAGAAAATCGGGGACTGGATACTTGCGTTGCGGGTTATGGCGGGAGGAATAAATTCTTCCAACGAGAACGGTTTTATTCCGGTTGAAGACCGTTTCTATTCGGGAGGGAGTAATTCTATTCGCGGTTGGAATCGATCAGAATTGGGACCAAGACGAGAAAGTGGTTCACCGCTTGGTGGTAAAAGTATCATCGAAACAAATATCGAGTTGCGTTATCCTTTGTTTTGGAGAATTAGCGGAGTTGCTTTTTTTGAAGGTGGAAATGTTTGGACGGGGTCGTACCAGTATAAGTTAAATGATTTAGGATATGCTGCCGGCGGCGGAATAAGGGTTGAAACACCAATCGGGCCGGTTCGCTTTGATGTGGGGCTACCGGTTTGGAATCAAAAAAGAAGCCCCCAGTTTTTTATTAGTGTTGGACAGGCTTTTTAAACAAATGAAGAATTTTTTCAAATATGGGCTGCTTATTTTGGGATGGTTAGTTGCGGGAATCATTCTTTTAATTGTTATTGCCGGTGTGTTACTGCAAACTCAGCCTGTGAAAAAGAAGATTGCATCTGTCGCACAGGAAAAAGTATCCGACGTTTTAAAGGGTGATATTACAATTGGTAAATTAGATGGGAATTTTTTTACAAGCCTTTCTTTAGAAAATATTTTATGGCTGAATGAAAGTGATACGATAGCTTTTATTCAACAATTTGATGCCAGATATGAGTTAAGGCCTCTTTTGAAGAATAAGCTACTTGTTCACAGCGCACATATTTCAAATCCGTATTTTTACCTAAAACAAAATAAAGATTCAACTTGGAGTGTACAAAATCTGGTTGAACAGACGGCAGGTGATAAAAGCACCGAAAAGTCTTCGGACAGTTTTAATATAGTGATTTCAAATTTTGAAATCGAAGAAGGGAATGTGAAAATCGACGCGTTGGACACAATAATTCCTCAAAGAATAAATCATTTGAATACAAGGTTGGACTTAAATTATTCGTCAGAAAGCCAAAATTTGATGTTGAATAATCTTTCATTTTCCACCGCAGAGCCAACGCTCACTCTGGAAAAACTTTCATTTAATGCTGAACGAAATTCCAACAAAATTAAAATGGAGGATTTTTATTTAAAAACGGCCAATAATAAGTTGGAAGCGAGCGCCGACTATGTTCAGGATACGTTGTTAAACGCGACAGCCGATATTGAAAGTGCACCTTTACATCTGAACGAATTTGAATTTTTCCTTCCGGGGCTGACACTTCCGGCCTCGCCAACTTTAAATATCTCAACCAGTGTGAAAGAAGGGCATCTGGAAGCAAAAATTATTTTGGCTGACAAAGATCAACAGATTGATCTTTTGATAAATTCAGAAAATTTTGCTCAGTTTTTAAATGATACCAAAACGATACTCCTGCAATACGATGTTGAAGGAACATTTCAAAAGATAGATCTTGCGCACTGGTTGGGCGACCCTCAGTTGGATTATCTTGTAAATGGCCGGCTTCAGATTAAAGGGAAAGGAACAGACCCTGAAACTGCTGTTATTTCACTAAATGGAGATTTCAAAGATTGTATCATAAAAGAAAAACCGGTAGATAAATTATTGGCTTCTCTGCACCTCAAAAACGGAAATCTGGATGGAAAAGTAGAAGGAGAGGGAAATTTTGGAACGATAAATATTACCCCTGAAATAAAAGATTTACAGGGAACACCCTCTTACCGGTTAAAACTGATAACCCGGAAATTTAATTTGGCCGAAATTACCGGGAACGACAGTCTTCAGTCGGATATAAATTTAATTGCACAGATTGAAGGTGAAAGTTTTGATCCTAAAAAAATCCGGGCCAACTCAAATTTAAATTTATCAAAGTCCCGGTTTCAGGAAGTGGTTCTCGATACTTTGGTTGCTCAAGCCCGATATCAATCTGAAAATATTCAAATCGATTCGTTGTGGACAGAAACACAAACCGTTAAACTAAATGCATCGGGGAATTATAATATGGAAGGAAATTCTGACTTGATATTAAAAGCCAGCTTTACAGGTCTTGAGGAATTTGCCCGGTTTATTCCTACAGAACAGGTTTTTGCAGAAGGGGAAGTTAATGCCCGTTTAAAGGGAATAACTGATTCTTTAAATGTAGAAACAATGTTAACCTTACAAAACGTTCAATATGATGGTTTAACAACTGAAAAAATAGCAGTTACAGTCAACGGACAGCTAACTCAACGAGATACCACTCTTAATGCCAGTATTATAGCAAACAAATTCAGAGCAGGAAAATTACTTCTCGATTCAGTAAATTTTGATGTTGACTATTTAACTGATTCTCTTTTTGTTGACGGAAGAGTTTCAGGCGACAATGTGAAAACAAATTTGACGGCTGGAGTCAATTTGGGAAAATCGCAAAAGATAAGCGTTGAAGACTGGGCAGTAGATTACAAAAACCAGCATTTTGAACTTCAAAATCCACCGGCCGTTTTTGAATTGGATTCTTCCCAATACAAAATTTCAAATTTTAAGCTTACTTCTAACCTTTCCGATTCTGCTCAATATATTATGGCGGATGGTCTGATATCCCGGGATGGCAAAGAAGATTTTCGTATGGAAGTAGCAAATATCAATATACAGCGACTTTTGGAAATGTTTGAGATAGATTTTGCTGCTTCCGGAATATTAAACTTAAAAGCAGATTTAAAGGGCACGGCAAAATCACCCCTGTTGACGGGGAGCTTTTCGGTTGACAATGCAACTTTGAATGAATACAGGTTTACCGATTTTAGTGGTAATATTGGGTTGAAAGAACGGAAATTGAGCACTGATATAAACATTATTCCAACCAGGGAAGGTCGATTAAAACTAAATGGTGTATTTCCCGTGCTGGCAGAGTTGGATAGTATGAAATTCAACCTTAATCCTAAAGATTCTCTTGATGCAAATCTGATTGTGGAACAGTTTCCTCTGGCCGTTTTACAAAACATTAAAATCGCAAAAAATATTGAAGGTTATGTAGAAGGAAATGTTGATGTAAAAGGAACACTCGAAGCCCCCGACCCAAAAGGAAATTTTCATTTGGTAGATGCCTCGCTGGAGGTGCCCGAATATGGAATTGATTATGAAGAGCTTTCTTTAAATATTGAATTTTTCTCTGAAGCGGTTAAGCTCGATTCGTTTTATATAAAAAGTAAAGATGGGAATATGAAAGCAAGTGGAACCATCGATTTTAACACAGCATTTTATAAAGGTGATATTAGCCAGTCGGAAATAAATGTAGAATTTAATGATTTTAATCCGGTAGATCACAGGCAATTTAATATGCAGCTGTCGGGAGATGCAAATCTGCAGGGGAAAAAAGGGGAGGTGGTTTTTAGCGGCGATCTGAACATCCCTGAATCAGAAATTTACTTGCCGGCTATTTTTAATATGATGGGCAGAATGAACGCCCCGGAAATACCCGATCCGATTTTGGTGCGTGAGATGAAGAATATGCAGCTCTATGAAGATTCGATCAAATTTGTTGGCGACACCATTCAAACCGATAGTTTTGATTTTTCTTATCTCGACAATTTTACCGGAACACTTAATTTAAAAATCCCCAAAAACTCCTGGATTAAAAATAAAGATATGCACATAGAAATATCGGGGGATGTGGAGCTAAGAAAAAACAAAGATTTTTTCGAACTATTTGGTTCGGTTGATGTGGTGCGGGGGCAATATGATTTACTGGGGAAAACTTTTATTATCGACGACGGAACAATTGGTTTTCAGGGCGGGGAAGAATTGATGCCCCGTATTGATATAACCGCTTCCTATACATTTCGAAATTCAGAAAGGGCGCAACAAAAACTGACAGTTCAGGTTTCAGGTACAGCTGAAGAACCAAATGTAAATTTCAGTTTGGATGGCGGCAATGTGAGCGAGGGGGATGCACTTTCATACATTTTGTTTGGGAAAAGTATGGATGAACTTAGTATAGACCAGCAACAAAATGTGGCTGGGGCCGGAAGTCTGGCCGGAACAGCTGCTGCAGCAATTTTATCATCGCAGTTAAATAATTTTTTAGGTGAAAACCTGGATGTGGATTATATAGAAATTAAAAGTGACGGTGATTTTGATAACGCAACTGTAGTAGTGGGAAAATACATTACAAATGATCTTTTTGTGAGCTATGAACAACGTTTTGGCGAAACCGATGAAAAAGAAATGGCGAAATATGAAGTTAAGCTGGAATATGAACTTTTTAAATTTCTTTTTCTTCAGCTTAACAACTCTTCCAACGACAGCGGCTTTGATGTAATATTCAAACTTAATTCGGAATAATATTCCTTTTTATTCTCGTGAATCTTTATTTGACAGGCAACGAAAAAATCCTTCGGAGTGTTTTTTTAATCTCTTTTATTTTAATCAAAATGTAGTTGTTAACGGGTTGATTATATGTGGATACAAGTAGTTGGTGCGGCATTGTGGCTAAAAGGTTTCGGAGTAGTTCAGGAGAAATATTGTATTTTAATCTCGAACAGATATTATGACTTTTTGAATATCCCGAATAACCCTTAAGAAGAAACTTTTTTTAAGAAAAAAGGGGGCTCAATGGAACCCCCTCGCTTTGTAATTATATGGTTAATATAACCATTGCTCATCGCTTAAAAAGCGATTTTAATTCCTATTCCCGGGTCAGGCGAGAAGAAAACTCCTCCTTCACTAACAATTTCGATGTATGGTTTTAGTCCAATATCAAATGCAATGGGAACATCCGGTATTTTATATTCCAGACCGATTACACCGTCAATACCAATCCCAAAGTCTCCGTCATCAATACCGTGCGGATGGTTGTACCACGATGCTCCATATCTTCCGTCAAAATCATCGCCATAAAATGCAACATGGCCTCCAACACCATAAAACCAATTTAACCCGGGTTCGTTAAAAGCCATTTGATTTTTCTCCCATAGTCCGGTTAAACTTACGCCGTCGTGCCAGAAACCCACAATACCTTCAAATGCTGAGGCTCCGTTGTTTTTTTTCAGTGTAATACCGGAAGTCCCCCCTGAGCGGAGCCCGATTGCAAAATCATATTGAGCCATTACAACTCCCGTACTTAAAATCATCAGCGTAACTAAAACGATTTTTTTCATAATAATTTTTTTAATGTTTTGGGATTGCTCAGCCAAATTCCCGACCACAATATCAATTGTTTGTATTTTTTGTTTTTAAATGTCTGTTTTTTAGGTTTTTAGTTATTTTCCGAGAATGCGCTTCATTTGTTTCATTCTTGTAGACTATTAACCTCAATGTGTGGATTCGTTTTACCAAGTCCACACCAGAAAATACAACAAGGAATATATTGGTTTTTGAATTTAATATGTTGGTTTTCAGTTCGTAGGATTTGGAGGTTAAATGTGTTTCTTGAGTTGGCATAATTGTTCGCTGGTATTTAGCAGATTTTCAAAATTTAAATGATATGAAAAAATGCAAAAAAACAAACAAAGTTATTCTGCCGGTTTTTTTATCGGTTGTTTTTTTATTCGTTTCGTGTAATACAACCAGAACCTTAAAAGGCGGAGCAATTGGTGCCGGTGCCGGTGGTGCAATAGGTGGAGTTATTGGCTCAAAATCAGACAACACAGCCAAAGGAGCTATTCTGGGGGCTGTAATCGGCGGTACAGCCGGTGCATTAATCGGAAATTATATGGATAAACAGGCAGAGGAACTTGCCCGGGATTTGGAAGGTGCCCAAATTGAAAGAATTGGAGAGGGAATCAAAATTACTTTTGACTCCGGGATTCTTTTTGGTTTCGATTCGTCGGAACTAACATCTACTTCAACAACCAACATTACGGAAATGGCACAAACGCTTATTAAATATGATGATACAAAGATTATTATCGAAGGTCATACCGATAGTAAAGGAAGCGACAGTTATAACCAGGATCTTTCGGAAGAACGTGCAGCCTCTGTTGCCGATCTGTTAAAAAGTAAAGGCGTTGCCGGAAACAGAATATCAGAAGTTGGATACGGTGAAGAGATGCCGGTTGCCGACAATGAAACGGAACAGGGCAGAAGCCTGAACAGAAGAGTTGAAGTAGCCATTTTTGCCAATGAAAAATTAAAACGTGCTGCTGAAAGGGGAGACCTTGATAACTCGTAAAAGAACATTTCAAGTAAAAACAAACACATTAAAACAACAACAGAGAATATGAAAAAAATAGTTATAATTACGTTATCAATCATTTTGATAAGTGGTACAGCATTATATGCTCAGGAATCGCAAAGTGGGATTAAAGGAGGACTTAATCTGTCGAGTTTAACCACCGATGGGAACAATGATAAAAATCTGAAAACCGGCTTTCATGCCGGTGTATATACAAAAATCCCGTTGAGCGAGAGTTTTGCCATTCAACCCGAACTTATGTATTCGGGTAAGGGCATAAAATTAAATTACGACGAAAGTGCATTTGCCGATGGAGAAACAAAATTCAATCTCAACTATATTGATTTGCCGGTAAAACTGGTATTTAATCTTTCTGAAGATTTTGAATTTCAATTTGGTCCGTATGTGGGTTACCTTATAAATGCGAATGTGGATACCAATGCCGAAGTTCTCGACTTCTGGAACATTGAATCAAACGACGAACTTAACCGGGAACACTTTCACTCATTGGATTATGGATTGACTGCCGGACTTGGCTTTGACCTTGAGCCTTTAATTTTAGGATTTAATTACAACCTGGGGCTCAATCAGGTGGCAAAAGATGATGATGCCTCTTATGATATTTTGGGTGATGCGAAAAATTCGGTAATCCAGGTGTACGTTGGAATGAAATTTTAACCCGAAAAATTTATAGTTATGTTACGTTTAGCCATTATCTTTTTCATCATTGCAATTATTGCAGCCATATTTGGTTTTGGTGGAATAGCAGCAGGCGCTGCAAGTATAGCAAAAATCGTTTTTTTCATATTTATTATTTTGCTGCTTCTCTCTGTTATAGCAGGTGGAATACGCGGTTTTAAATAGGAAAAGGTATTTTTCATAATCAAATTTTATAAGTTTGGTTGATGGGAAGCTGAAATTTTAGCTTCCCATTTTTGTTTCTCACACTATTCTTATTTACATAAAAACACAATCGTTTGCTCATAATTTTGTGGCATTACATCCACAGGTCAACAAGAAATCTACACTACTTAAAAAGGTTATATTTTCCCGATTTTGCGGATACTTGTTTATAAAGTATTGAAAAACTGCTTGTTGTGTTTTGTTGGATTTTTATTTGAAGATTACAACCTGTAATAGAACGAAATTTGCAATTGAAACAGATAGAGTAGAACGATTTAATAAAACAACCATGAAAAAAATAGTCTCAATAATTTATTCTTTTGAAAATGTAGAAAAAATAGCTGACTATTCAATAAAGTTAGCTCGCGATTTAAATCGTGAACTGGAATTTTTACATGCAACCGAATCTAAAAATGTCAATTGGGATCCCACCATTACAAAATACAATTCACTAAGTAATGTTGCAGAGGGTGAGAATGATTTACTGGTTAAAGAGCGGACACGTATTTTGCAAAAATTACTTCATGTAAAAAAAGTTTCGTTAGATTATGATTATCCGGTTCATTTTACTGTTGTACCGGGTTCTGTTTCGGTCGTTGCAAAAATGCTTCACGAAAGAGATGATGTGGAAATGGTAATTGTGCCCTTCACAACAAAAAACAGAATGGATGTTGTAGTTTTTGAGATGATTGACGATTTGGATTTGCCGGTATATACTTTCCCGCTTGATGAGGAGTATCACAAAATTAAATCCATAGTTTATGCTTCCGATTATCAGAAACAAGATGTAAAAATACTCAAACGAATTGCGCGACTGGCCAAAAAGTTTACTGCGTCGGTAACTGTATTTCATGCACTAAAATCAAAAGAGTTTGATGCTGAGCTTAAAAGGAACGGGCTCCAGGAAGTGGTGAATAAAAAGATTGATTTGAACGATATGAAGGTAGAACAGGAAAAAGCCGGTAGCCCGGCAAAAGGCATCCGCAGATTTACGCAAAAATCGTATGCCGATTTGGTTGTTTTATTAAAACAGAATAAGAATTTTTTTAAAGAAATTTTTGGCAGAAGCACAACCAAGGAAATACTAAACGATATTGATACGCCGGTACTAATATATCATCAAAAATAGTTGGTTGTTTATTTGGTCAGTAATGAAAAAAGGGTTTCCGGAGGTAGATTCGCGAAATCCTTTTTTAGATCGAAACCACCAGTTCTCGAAAAAAATACCATGTCATCATTCCGGAGGTGATAAGTTTTAGCAGTGTTCCCGCTAAAAAACCAAGGAAAGAGCCGAAGCCGGATTTTAACGCTGCACCTGAGTCTTTTCCAGCAGTTAACTCACCAACCACTGCGCCAACAAACGGGCCGATAATAATTCCGAATGGCGGGAAAAAGAACAAACCAATAACCAGCCCTATGATACTGCCCCAAACACCGCGTTTACTTCCACCAAATTTTTTTGTTCCCCAGGCGGGGATAATATAGTCGAGTGCATAAACGACAGCAGTTATAATGGCCCATATTACCAGAAAACGGGATGAAAACTGGTATCTTTCTGTAAAATGAAGGAGGAGTAGGCCGATATAGCTTAAAGGAGGTCCGGGAATAATAGGGAGTACACAACCAAGAATTCCACTGATTATCAAAATGACTCCCAACCCAATTAAAACATAATCCATAATTGTAAATTAAATTTCCGGTAAAAATATTTTTTTGAATTGTACTGTCATTTTTATTTCGGTAAACACCGGATTATTTTCGGTTATCTTTTCTCCATTTTATACTGAGCAGGAAAATGAGAATCACCGAAAGCGCAACCACAAGGCCGCTGAGATACATAAATTCTTGTTTTTCGAGCAAATATATCGCGTGGGCGCTTATTTTTTCCCAGTAGGTTATTGTGAGCAGCACCAGTAAATTGTTTATAGAATGGCCCAGAATTGAAAGGACAATGTTATTTGTCCGAATCATAATCCATCCCAAAAGAAGGCCTAAAATAAATGTTGCGGGCATCTGCCACGGATTTAAATGGTATAAGGAAAACAATAGCGCTGACATAAAAACAGCCACAAAGGCATTGTAATTGCGTCGCAATCCCTGTAAAATTATTCCTCTAAAGATAAGTTCTTCTACCACAGGGGCCACCACAGCTACCTTTATGAACGCTCCCCACCAGCCAAAATCACTGTCGAAAATTTTACTGAACATTTCCCAAAACCACACGGGTGCAGGAATCATTTTTTCTACCCATGCATTCACGTCATTCAGGAGATTTTGTATTCCCCAGAAAAAAGTAGCAATAGGAATAAGAATCAGCGGGTTAAACATTTTTAGCGGAAATACTTTCAGGAAAGGTGCTTTGGACTTTTTAAAACCGTAAATCAGTATAAAAAGTGTAGAGCCAACGCCAAGTACAATCTTTTTTACCGGATTGTAGAGGTATTCCGTGTCCTTGTAATAATCGACTAGAGCAAGCGGAAAATCTACAATGGTTTGAATAAACATGTAGAGGATAAGTAAATGAATGGATTGCAGAATTGTTGGATAATATTTTTGTCTCACTTCATTCATTTATTTTACTGCTGTATTTATTGATTATGTAAATAAATTAAACCTAAAAATGTTCAGATTAAAAATAGTAAAAATGTCAATCGGGTACATTTTCAGCAGCCAGAATTTTGTTGGTTTTAAAAGAAAAGTAGCGTTGGATAATGTAGCTGTACACAACTACAATAAAAGTGGTTACTCCTTTAGCTAAAGTTGCATACATTCCGGCCACTTCCACAAATAGTTTCAGAAAAATATAATTTAATAAAACAGATCCGGCTACTGAAACACCATATCTAAAAAGCTGAATACGACCACGTAATTCAGAGGCTGTGAAAGTTATATATTTTGCCAATAAAAACCCGGTAGTAAAAGTTATGGGGAAAACCATTAAAAATGCTGCAATGTGCGGACTAATGGCAACAAATCCCAGATCGACAATTTGCATTTGTAAAACAAAATGATAAAAAACAAAATACAGGAAGATATCAAACAAGGTGTTTGCTCCACCCGTAGCTGCATACCTGAAAATTTCGATGGGGATAAATTTAAAAAAAGGGAAATAAAACCAATCGATAATCCGGATTATCAGATCTCTAACTTTGTTAAAAAAATAACTCATAAATAGTAACTGCCCCGTTTAACGTCGTAAAGAAACCAAATTCCGGGTAATAAATAAAAAAATGGAGCAATATTTATATTTCCGGTGGTTTTCTGAGCTGTTTTTTTTGTGCATTTATTTTTTTCTTTTCAAGCCGTTTTTGTTTCGACCCTGCAGTTGGACTGGTTTTTATTCTTTTCTTTTTTGGAGTTAAAGCATTTTTTACCAGTAAGATAAAGCGTTCGAATACCTTTTTCCTGTTGGCCAGTTGTGAACGCTCCGACTCTGAGAAAAGTAACAATTCGCTTTCCGAGTTTATCCGGTTGCCCAGTTTTTGGCGGATGAGGTCTTTTTCTTTCTCTGAAAATACAGAAGATTCATTTACCGGGAAACGAAGTTCAACCCGGGTATTTACTTTGTTTACATTTTGTCCGCCGGGGCCGCTACTCCGCGTGGCTGAATAAGTGCATTCATTTTCGAGGCGTTTTATTATTTCTTCCGAAAAAATCATATCATCCGTTTTTACTTATCGATTCCAGCTTTTCCTGATTAAGAATCGAAATATCTTTACCTTTTAGTTGTATGATTTTTTCTTTTTCAAATTCCTTTAAAAATTTGATGGCGCTTTCGGTAGAAATAGAAGCAAAATCGGCAATTTCCTGCCGGGTAAGAAATTTAAAAACATTTTCTTTTAAAAATTCTTCTTGTGAAAGATAGAGTAGGGAGGAAGCCAGTTTTCCGCGCATTTGTTTATAGGAAACATTTTTTATTATTTCAAAAAGATGCCTTTCGTTTCGATAGTTCTTTGATGTTATTTCAAGCGCAAATTTCGGGTTTTCTAACAGTAAATCTTTCAATGTCTCTTTTTCAATCATACATATCTCGCAGTCGGTTAGGGCCTGTGTTGAATAGGTATGGATGTTTTCACCAAAAATGGAAGAAAAAGCGAGAAAGTCGCCGGCTTTGGCAAGGCTAATGTTAATCTGCTTTTCAACGCCGGTTTGCAGGTAGACTTTAACCAGCCCTTCAACAACATAAATTACATAAGGCGCAAAGGCACCTTGTTTAAAAATATTTTCACCTTTCAGATAAGAAACCCGGGTTTTGTTTTCGTTCAAAACCCTGCTTTGAACCAAATCCATTTCTTTAATCGGATTCGGTGTGGTTATATTTTCAGAGTCCTCCATAATTCCGGTTTTGTTTACCTAGTGCAAAATTATGAAAACCTTTAATATATTGGTATAAATGCCCTTTTTTTAAACTAGAGCTGACTTGTTAAAGCCGACTGTTTCTCTGTATGTTTGTGGTGAAACAGTTGCATTTTTTTTAAAAAAACGGCTAAAATAGTATTCGTCGTCATACCCTAATTCGAAGGCAATTTCTTTAACCGTTTTATTGGTTAGATACAATTCCCTTTTTGCTTCAATAATTATTCTGTCGGAAATGATTTCGGTTAATGTTTTATTAAAATGCTTTTTTGTGATTTTAGCCAGGGCTTTCGGGCTTATGGTTAGTATTTCCGCGTAGTCGCTGGGGCTATGTTTGGTTTTATAGTATTCTTCAATACTGTTTTTCAGGCTTTGTAACACAAAAGGTTCATTTGTTTGTATGTTTTCATTTTTAATTAAATCCGGGTACTGTGCAGCTTTATGCCGAGAGGCTGTGATAAGAAAAATTTTTAAATAAGAAACAAGCGACTCGTACTGTGCCAGTTCAGTTTGTTGTAATTCTTCTTTTATTTGGCTAACCAGAATTTGCAGTTTATTTTTTGTTTCTTCCTGAATTTTTACAAAAGGAGGATCATAAATATTATTAAATAAAACACCATGACAGGCAATTTCTTTATGGTGTTTGTGAATGCAGAAAAAATCGGAATGAAAATGAATAACTGTGGCTGTTATCTCTTTTTCTGCCGACAACAAAAACGGTTGGTAAGGAGAAAAAGCAAGCAATAAACCTTCCTTAATGTTGTATTCGCTGAAGTCGGCTTGTAATGTTCCTTCTCCCTGATGTATCCATATCAGCGAATAATAATTTAAACGTTGAATATGGTCGAACGGGTTAGTACCGTCAACAGAATAAAGTTTAAAAGCAAGGTTCCCGGTTTGGTGGTTAATAAGCGTGTGGTTACTTTTTTGTATCATTTTTTTAGATTACTGGTGTCTGTTGATTTTGTTTATTTCGAAATCAGCGATACTGGCATAACGTTTTCTCATTAATTCGTGTTCATTAAACGCCCACATTTTGTTTCCATACGCCCTGAACCATTTTCTGTTTTTTTTTGATTCCTGGTCATTTTCATCCATTTGAGCTTTTAGAAGAGTTGTTTCTTCATTAAATAGGGGTAATGGACGTTTGTTTTCATAATTTTGATATTAGATTGAGTAAATGAAGAGAAAGGCAGTTCTATTTGCCTTTCTCTGATTTTATTTAAGCTGCCGCAGTTTCAACTAACGACGATTTTGGAAAGTCTACTTCCACTTCAATTGCGTTATTAAAATAGTTTGTGAAAATGTTCAAAGCGGTGTGGGCAATAATTTCTGTTACTGCGGCGTCGGAATATCCTGCATTTTTAACTTCGTTAATATCATCGTTGCTAACACGGCCTTTGGCAGCCACTAATTTTCTTGAAAAACGAAGTGCAGCTTCGGTTTTTGGATCTGCTGATTTTCCTTCTTTTGCCAATTCAAGTGTTTTTTTGTCGATCCCTACCAGTTTTTCACCGATAAACGAATGAGCTGCATTACAATACTCACAACCATTTGCGTTTGCTACCGAAATGGCAATCAGTTCACCCAATCGGGAACCGATTGTACTTTTTCCAAGTTGCTCACTAAAATTTAAGTAAGCGCCTAACACTGCGGGAGAATTTCCCATGGTTCGCATCATGTTCGGAACCATCCCCAGCCTGGCTTCAATTCCTTCAAATAATTCTTTTGATTTTCCTGTTGTTGTTGTCGGATTTAGTGCTTCAATTCTTTGCATTTTTTACATTTTTAAATTCTGGTCAAAATTGACATTGCAAAGATTTGCAAACCTCGTATATGGAGAAATGGATGATTTTCGCTGATTAATGGACAATTTTTGAGTGATGTATTGCTTTGTTTTTCAGATTATTTATTCTGAGAACTTTCGTTTCGTAGGAAAAAAACCATAAAATTTCAGTTTTTAACCCGTTTTCTTCCACCGTGTTTTTATCGTTTTTCATTTGGAGCCCAGTTAACTTTGTATCAGAAAAATTAAACAAATGAAAAAAGTAGCCATACCGGTAACAAATGATCAGTTAAGCGAATTTTTCGGGACGTGTAACCACTACAAAGTTTTCGAGATTGAAAAGAAGGTTTTAAGGAGTTATGTTTTGGAAATTCCTACTGAAACCGACATTATGGAATTACCCGGCTGGCTGAAAGAAAAAGGCGTTACCGATGTTATCACTTTTCGGGTGAATCGGAAAATTATATCGCTGTTTGCTTCCCGCAAAGTGAATTTGTTTGTCGGCGTTCCGTTGGGAAATCCAAAGCACTTAATCGACAAATATTTGGAGGGAAGATTAGAATCGGACAAAAGAATTATAGCAGAAATAACACAAACAGAATATTAATTATTAAAGATTTAAAATCATGAAATTATTACAAACAGGTTTACATGAATTTGAAACCGCAGCAGAATTGGAAAGTTTTATCAACGAAAATGAAAATGTAATGGTATGCTGTGGTCGGATGGGGCCAATGTGTTTGCCGGTTTACGATGTAATGGAAGAGCTGGAAGACGAGCGTGAAAACGTGAAATTTGCAGTAATGGCATTTGACAATCCTGAAGCAGCTGTAATTCGCAACGCTCCTGAATGTCGTGGTTTTATGGGGTTGCCGTTTACCATGTATTATAAAAATGGTGAAGTAGCTCATGCAACCAGCAGCATACAGAATATGCAGCAGGTAACCGGCATTCTTGATGAAAAATTTGGAGAATAAAAATTATCATAAGGCTGTTCTGGTTCATTGGAAGGGAGTGAGGCTTTGTTGGTTTTTGATTTAGTTTAGTTGTTTTTGATGTTTTTAATTGGGTAGATACAAAGTTTTCAGGACAGCCTTATTTAATGTTTTACACGATGGATGAAGTTTTTGATGTGATAATAGTTGGAGCAGGAGCTGCCGGTTTAACTGCCGGGATTTATGCTTCACGCGCCAAACTTTCAACGCTTATTTTAAACGAAGGTGCAGTTGGAGGACAAATGGTATTAACCGAAGAAATTGCCAATTATCCGGGCGTTCCGGCTACCAAAGGTTATATGCTCGCCAACACGATGAAACAGCAAGCCAAAAGTTTTGGCTGCAAAATAAAGTCGAATATAAAAATTACAAAATACAAGCTTGAAGGTGAAGTAAAGGAAATTGAACTGGAGGACGGGAGATCGTTTAAAGGAAAATCGGTGATTTTAACACCTGGAGGGCGACCGCGTTCTTTAAACATTGAGGGTGAAGGCGAATTCAAAGGAAAGGGGATTTCGTATTGCGCAACCTGCGACGGCGATTTTTTTACCGGAAAGGAAGTAGTGGTCGTTGGCGGCGGAAATTCTGCTTTGGAAGAAGCGGTGGCTTTAACAACTTACGCAACAAAAGTTACCATTGTCCACCAGTTTGATCATTTTCAGGCATTTGAACACGCAGTTCAGGAAGCAAAAAAGAATCCGAAAATTGAATTTATCATGGAATCGGAACTGCGCGGATTTTATGGAAATGGTCTGTTGCAGAAAGTAGCAATTGAGCATTTGCCTAGTGGCAAAACTTCAGAATTAACTACCGACGGCACATTTATTTTTGTGGGTTATCAGCCGAATACCGAAAGTATAAAAGGCCTGGTAGATTTAAATGAACGTGGCGAAATTGTTGTCGATTCCGGTATGAAAACCAGTGTTGACGGTGTTTTTGCTGCCGGCGATTGTATTACAAAACGTTATCGGCAGGTGACTACAGCTGTAGCCGATGGAACCATCGCTGCATTAAGCGTTTCAGAATATTTAAGGAATTAATAGTCAATCAAATTTTAGTTTTATAAAGAACGGTGTACTTTTGTGCGCTGAAGATTCGAAAGGAAAAAAAGATATGGCAAAGCAGGAAATTAAAATAAACTGGCTGGAAAACATGGCCTTTGAAGCCGATGTGAGCGGACATAAAATTACGATAGATGCTGGTAAACAGGTGGGAGGAGAAAATCGCGGCCCCCGGCCAAAACCATTATTGATGGTTGGCCTTGCAGGTTGTACTGCAATGGATGTGATTTCTATCCTGAAAAAAATGCGTATTGAACCCGAAGAATTTAATGTTCGGGTTGAAGGCGATGTTACTGAAGAACATCCCAAACAATTTGAAAGGATGAAGGTTATTTATGAGTTCAAGGGCGAAAATTTGCCGATGGAAAAATTACAGAAGGCAGTAAGTCTTTCAGAAGAGAGATACTGCGGAGTAAGCGCAATGTATAAAAAGGCCATTGAAATGACTTCTGAAATTGTAATTCTGAATTAAAAATAAAAATATGTCGACAACATTAATCATTATCGTTGCTGTTATTGCTGCTCTGGTGGGGCTAATAACGTTTAACTATTTTCGGATGAAAAATGCAAAACCGGTAGCCAATAGCAAAAAAATTAAAGTTTTGGGGAATAAAAATTTTAAAACGGTAACCCGCAGAGGAGTAGTACTTGTTGATTTTTGGGCTCCCTGGTGCGGACCATGTAAAATTATTGCTCCGGTTTTAAACGATATTGCTGACAGCGAAGATAATGTTACGGTTGCCAAAGTAAACGTTGACCAGCAACAACCGCTGGCAAAAAAATTTAAAGTACGTAATATTCCGACTCTGGTGGTTCTAAAAGACGGAGTGGAAATACACCGTTTTGTTGGGGTGAAAACCAAACGCGCCATCATGAAAGAAGTAAATGCACTGATGGCAAGCTGATAAAAAGAATCAATTAATCATAAAAGTATACCGTCTTTCCGTTGTGGAAAGGCGGTTTTTTGTTTTATTTGATAAAGTTGCCACTCCGAATCACAAATCCCCGATGTATAAAAGTTCAATCTGGCCGGCCCCAATGTTTGTTTATTTATTATCGTTTTTGTGAATAATATCTGTTTTTAAGAAGTTAAAACCCATAATGGAGTGATGAGCTGCCAGCAAAAAAAGCAACAAAAAGAAGTAAAAAATAATGGATTATTTATCCGGTAAAATAGGCAGGATATATGCCATGACAAGTTTTTTTTAAAAAAAAATCGTTACAGACTCAATTTCAGGTAGATAAGGCGGCGTAAAATGGAGAGAATCCGAGTTTTTGATGGCAGTTGCAAAAAACTGCGCTGGATTGTTATTTTTCTGAACGGACAGCAAATGATAGACTATTAACAAGATACCGGAGACAAATCAGACATTATTACGACCATTGAAACAAGGAGATTATGATATCCTGAAAGAAATAAGCGGAGATACTGGTCTATGGACTTATTTTACAAATGATTTGTCAGACCAGGATGAACTCAAAAATTGGATTGAGGCTGGTGTAAAGGAAACAAAAATTAAAAAGAGGATCGTCTTTTTAATCGTTGACAAACAGACAAATTCCGTTGCCGGCTCAACCAGCATTGGAAATATTTCAAAACGGGATAAGCGGATTGAAATTGGTTGGACATGGCTTGGCAGAGAGTTTCAGGGAAAAGGTGTAAATGAAGCGGTTAAATATTTGCTTCTGAAATATTGTTTCGATGAACTAAATTGTGAGCGTGTTGAATTTAAGACTGATATTTTGAATAAACCGGCAAGAAACGCATTGAAGCGAATAGGTGCTGTTGAAGAAGGGGGTTTGAGAAGTCATACTTTAATGACACATAAGAGAAGGCGAGATACAATTTATTATAGTATATTGAGGCACGAATGGAAAGAAATACAAATGAAAAATAATTTTCTGGGAAAATGGGATTTAATCCCCGATAAGTCGTAGTACGAGCGGGGAACTCCTCCTTTAAAAGCAACTTATGAATTCAGACAAAGCAAGAATAATGGTTTCGAAGTTTTTATAAATTGGATGGATGAGGAAGGAAAAGAGTTCGAGGTTGAATACCAAACTGTCCCGGACGGGCAGAGGAAAAAGTACGAAAATCCGCAGGTAGCAGACGAAGTGATGAGTGAGTTTGAATCGGAATTTATTTTGAATTCTTATACTTTCAAAGGCGAAAAGGTGATAGCTTTTGCGTCAAGGATAATTGAAAGTGAGGTAAAAATGAAAGTTATTCAACGCTTTTTTACAGCGGAAGGGAAACATTTTGATAATATTCAGTATTACCAAAAAGCTGCTTTATAAGATTACCTTGTTAAACAGTAAAATTTTTAGGTGTGTTGTGAATATCAAAAAATCTCGAAATAAAAATCCATGAAGTTTAAATAGGAAACCATGGCAAAAATTTTAAAAGCAAATCAAAGAGAATATCTGGAAAATCCAAATAAGATTGATAATTACAAGATATTTACAGATAGTTCGCGGGAAAAAAATGGCATAAAACCTGAAAATCTGAATTTTGATTTGAGAAAATTGAATCCCGATCAATATTCCGCTCCCTACCATTTTCACCGATTTGCAGAAGAACTTTTTATGATTATTTCCGGCTCAGCAACATTAAGAACTCCCGATGGATTGGAGATTGTAAACAGCGGAGATTTGATTTTTTTTGAAAAGGGAGAAACAGGGGCTCATCAACTGTATAATCATACTTCAGAGTCGTGTGTTTACTTAGACATAAGAACCTATAACGGCTATGACATAGCTGAGTACCCTGATTCCGATAAAATATTGTTGGCACCGTCATTCGAAATTTTTGACAAAAATGTGCAAGCGGATTATTTTGATGGTGAAAAGGGGATAAAAGATATATGGAATCAGCTTCGAAATAGAAAGTAAAAAAGTCGCTGTTAATTCATTGAAATTTTTTACAGAGAGGTTCAGTACTTGATTTATGTTTCTGGATTTTCGTGTAATATATTGATATATAGTGGAATATGTCTTGGGTGCCATGTTTAATAATAGAATATCGATGAAAGTTATTTTGCTTTTAGTAACAGCAGTTTTTCTTCAAAGTTGTAGCTTTAGCGGGAGTGCTCAAAAGGTGAAACAACCAAATGTTTTAATTATTCTGGACGACGATTTGAAATATGCTGATGTTGGGTTTCATAACAGCGACATTAACACACCAAACATAGACAAGCTGGCGTATAGTGGAGTAAGACTTGAAAATTTTTAGCCTGCCCGATGTGTACTCCAACGCGTGCAGGATTGATGACAGGACGCTATCCGATCCGCTATGGATTGATGCGATCGGTGATACCGCCATATCGCGGTTTTGGATTGGATCCGAATGAAATTATATTGCCGGAAATGCTTGCCGAGGCAGGCTATGAGCACCGGGCATGCATTGGCAAATGGCATTTGGGACATTTAAGAAAGAAGTGGCATCCCAACAGTCAGGGCTTTACCTATTTTGCCGGCTGTTACAACGGAGCAATAGACTATTTTACAAAGGTAAGGGAAGGAGAAGCTGATTGGCACAGAAATTCGCAGACTATTCATGCGGATGGATACGTAATAGATATTATTGCAGATGAGGCAGTTGGTTTCATCAACAGTGTTCCCGACAAAGAACCTTATTTTCTTTATGTACCTTTTACTGCCCCGCATTCACCTTATCAGGCGAAAGAGGAGGACATTGCCAAATATCCGCATCGCGAAGGAAAACAACGCATTTATGCGGAGATGGTGGATTGTATGGATCAGGCAATTGGCCGAATAATCGATGCTGTCGAAAAACGCGGAGACAGAGATAATACCTTTATTTTTTAGCGACAATGGAGATGTTAAAAATGTAGGCGATAACTCACCAATGAAGGGAAATAAATTAACTGTTTACGAAGGAGGCATTCGTGTTGTTGCCGCAGCTCACTGGCCCGCCGGCGGTGTTAGCGGAGGCAAAATTATACATACTTAAATGGGGTACATCGACATTTTTCCTACGTTAAAGGCTATTACTCAGGGTAAAACAACAAATGATAATGAGTTTGATAGTATAAATGTTTTAGAGAATATGAGAGGGAATGGTAAGAATGTTGAGCGCAAGTGGTTTGCATATTTAGATCAAAACGTTGAAAAAAGAGAACGATTCGCGGTGAATTACAATAACTGGAAGTTGGTTCTGGAGCGCGATGCCCAGGACAGAGTATCCCGATGCGGAGCATTAAATATGCTTTTTTATTTTGATTCCTTGAATATTGAAAGCAACGATGTTAAAGAAGAGAACCCAAAACTTTTAAAAGAACTTCTGCAAGCTGTTGAAACGTTTTCAGACACAAAATCAGACCATCAGATTTCCAGATATAATGTCGGGAAATCCGGATTCACGGCTCCCTAAGATTGGATGATTGAAAAGTAAAAATAATACCGGCAAAAGTCTGTTTATGAATATTTATAATATAAGCGGGAGTTCTGTTTTCAGGCTGCAAACAGACAACATAAAAACAATCGTTGATTTTAGTGCTCTGCTTGGTATTTATACTATTATACTTATTGATGGAGCAGGACAAATTATGTTGAACCAGAAAATTGTAAAGCAATAAAAATTAGCCAACAGAGGGGGTATCGGCAATTTCTCCACGAAAAGGCTGATTGGAGGAGAGCATTGTCGGACTATTTGTTTTATTTCATCTTATCTGAAGGATTTATTCCCCAAGCCACGATTTTAAAATGGTTTTCTGGTTTTTGGAAGGATTAGTTACCTGGCTGATTTTAAAAGAGTTTTCCGGGGTTTTTATTAGCTCAAGCCCGGCATATCCCAGGTATTTTTTATAATTAAGTTCTTTTGTGGTATAGATGTATTCAAAAAACGCAGTAAGTGGACTCCCCGCGATGCTTTCACATACCTGTTGAAATTCAGCTTCTGTAAAACCGCGCTTTTGCTTTTGGTAATACTCGCGGTAAACCAGTCTCATTACATCATCAAGTGATTTTTTATTTTGGCTTGCATTTCGAATTGCAAAATCGAGCAACAAACCAACTACCGGTCCTTTTTGGTAATAGGTGATTGAATGGTCTTCTTCGCCCCGGCTGGCGCCAAAGGGACCATCTTCCCAGGTATAATAACTCGACTGGGCTAACGATTGGAAAAATCGTCCGTTGTCGTTTTCTACAGCATTAATTTCGTTTTCGAACCAGGAGAGAAGCGTATTTTTATCTGCTAACCCTGCATGTTTCATTAGCATATTTTGGTAGTATACGGTTAATCCCTCACTAATCCAAAGTTGATTGGTACGGTTTATTTTGTCATAATCAAATGGCCCCAATTCAAAAGGCCGGATACGTTTTACGTTATAATGGTGAAAATATTCGTGTCCGATAAACGATAAAGTACGGTTTATAGCTTCAGTCGTTCTTAATGAATTTCCGTCAAAACTAATGGTTGTGTTATTTAGGTGTTCAATTCCACCCTGTCCGGGGCCAATGGCTATAAAAGTATATTTTTTATACGGAATATCGCCCATCAAATCAGTTGCTGCCTCAACTACTTTTTTTAATTTCTGCATAAAAGAAATTTTATCAAAGTCGCCAAGTTTATAACCAATAAAGCGATGTTCTATTCCCTGAACCGTAAATGAAGGCAACTCTTCCAGGTTTCCAATTAAAATTGGGCAATCGTAAAGAATGTCGAAGTCAGGAGCTGAGAATTCATTGCTCTTTCCATTAATTGTATCCAATCCTGTTGCTATATCACTCCATCCGTTTGCAGGATTTATTTTTACGGAAGCCGGGCATTGTATCAAATTTTCAATATATAGAAAAGTATTGGCCGGTGCAAGGTAAGCATGTTCCGCATCGACAAAACTAAGTGCAACAAAAGACCTTTCAGCCTTTATTTTATAATGAACAGTGAATGCTTTATTTTTTTGATTTGTAATATACCAGCTATTTTCGTTTAGCTTTTGAATGGGAATTTTTTTACCTTTTACCGTAGTCGCATTTATTTCTGAAATGTTGTTGGCATAATCTAAAATTTGATAATAACCGGGCATCCACTTCGGCATTTTCAAAACGATAGTATCTCTATTTATACCACTAACATAAAAATCAACTTCGTAGCTATGACTTTGTGCTTCCGGAACAAAAACCTCGAAATGCAATTTTATTTTCGTTTTTTGCGCTACTGATAAATTTGGGGTTGCAGCCCAGAATGCAGATATCAAAAATATTATTATACTTATGTGTGAACTTATGTTTCTTTCCTGAGATGATGTAGATTGATGCATTTTAAGTGTAGTTTAGACTTTTTTATGCTGGAAAAGTATTAACTTTTTTCAATATTTGTGTAATATGATTCTATTTTTTTTAAGCCTTTCTACTTTTCTTGTCTACTCTTACAAAGAAGTAGACAAGTGTTAGAATAAGGTAAACAACAGCTTGGATATACATAAATACCATCTCTGATTTTATATCCGTAAGACTGACTCCCATTGTTCTTAACCTGAGGTAAGCCGGAATTACCGTTGTGCTCGGCATTAGTTTTGAAAGCGAAACCAGCCATTGCGGAATGGAAGATGCAGGCCACGATAATCCACTTAAAAATAATGCTATTGGTGACAGAAAAACCATAAAAATAAGCGCCGACTCTCGGTGTTTGAATAAAGTGGATACTCCAATTCCAAGAAAAATAGTACTCAAAAGAAAAGGAAACATAAGCATTAAAACATCCGGAATACTTGCTTTGTCAGGATATTTGAACCAATGATGAACCAAAATAATAGCATAAGCAATATTAAAGAGTGAAATGAAAATATATGCACCTGTTTTTCCTGTCAGATACGGAATTATTTCTTTTCTTCTTTTTTGTTTGGGCAGGATAAAGGGTGATGCTTTTGATTCAGAAAATGAGCCTCCCAGTAATCCGATTCCGATTAACAGCGTTTGTTGAAAAATAACGAGAATTACGCCTGGCATTACAAAACTCCCGTAACCTGATGACGGATTGTATAAAATATGTGTGTATGCCGGCAGCGGATCGCTACTTATTTTGGCTTGTTGAAAAGATTGGCCTTCTGCCATGTAGTGTAATAAGGAGATTCCGCCACTAAAATAAGCATTGGAATATGTACTTGCCAAAATGGTATTCCTGTACTTTAGAAAATAACTGGCATCCGCGTAAACAGCAACGTTTGCCTGCTTGCCGGATAGTACATTTTTTTCAAAGTTTTTGGGAATCAGAATTACACCGCTTACTTTGTTTACCATAAACAGATTTTCGGCACTGACTAAATCCAACGGTTTGTAAACAACTTCCAACTCACTTGACGCATCAATCATCACTGTATATTTTCGACTGGCCTCAGAATGATCCTGGTCAACCACCGCTATTTTTGTGTCTGTCATCACTTCATTATAATAACCAATGGAATAAATAATGGGATAAATTACCACGGCTCCAATGAGGATGAGCAAAGCTCCACTGTCGGTAAATATGGTTTTTAATTCTTTGGAAAAATGAATGGCTGTAAGTTGGAATCCGTTGATTTTATTTTGAATTGTTTTCATTGCTTAATTTTTTATAATGTCCGTTTTTATTTTCAGCAACTTTTTTAGCTTTTACCCCAATATTTTGGGTTTTCCAGGTAATGCTTATAAAAAGGCATGAAACAGAGAGAAACCAGCAGAAAAACAAGGATATAGCAGATGTAGGGGAGAGCTTCTTTGAGTGGTGCGCCGCGGAGTGACTGCGAAATAAATAGTTTTTGCCACCATGTAAACGGGAAAAGTGAAGCAAAAATTTGTGCAAATTTTGGCATGGCTTCCAACGGAAATGTAAGACCGGAAAAAGTGATTCCCATCATGGAATAAGCACTGGCGATTGACAGGGCCAAACGCAGGTTTATAGTTGTTCCAACAAAAATAAGAGCCATCAGCTGGTAGGTTAAAATGGTTACGAACTGAGCACCGAAGATTATGAGGTAATTTCCGTTTAAAGGCATTCCTTCGATTTTGTATAACAGAATATTGATGGAAAGAGCAAAAACAGAAAAAATAACGGTATAAGGCAAGAGTTTGCCAACAATTGCCAAACGAACACTGTTTCTGCTTGTTTCCAAAAGATCTAAACCTGTACCTCTTTTTAATTCATTTCCCAGCGTATAGATTGAACTTAGCAGCACAAATAGAAATAACATCACATACATCAGTGCAGAGTTGAGGAAATATGAATAATTGGTAAATGGATTAAAGAGGACATGTCGCTGGATATTTACAGGAATAATCCGAGCCATTGCTTCCTCTTCGTTTTTGCCTGTCATCATTAATTTCTGAAGTTGTACACTACCTGAAATGGTTTTTATTGTGGTCAGAACGGAACGTTGAAGAATGCCTGCTTTTAAAACATTGGTACCATTTATGTAAACCGGAATCTCAGCCCGAATTCCCTGGAAAACTGATTTTTCTGTTTCGAAAGGAATAACTACTATTGCTTCAACCAAACCTTGTTTGAGCATTTCCCTGGCTTTAAAAATATCAGGTGTTTGCACGGTTACATCGGCGTCGGAAGATGCATCGAGAGCATTTGCTATTTTTATCGATAAGGTCGAATTATCTCGGTCAACAACTGCAACAGGCAGCTCTTTTACTACCCCCTTATGGAAAATAAAAAATAGTAAGCCAATACCGATGATTGGACCTAACAATAAGAGAAAACGGTAAGCCGGATTGTGAAAAATCCGCCTTAATTCCCGTTTTGTTACGGCAAAAAGGGATTTTTTCGTTTTCATGATTTATTCACTTAAAGTTACAACGGCGGTCATACCCGGACGCAGACCAACGATTTTTGAAACCGGGCGGGCCTCAATTTCAAATGACTTTAAATCAAATTCGCCGGATGTTTTGGTGGCATTCCAACGGGCAAAATCACCTGTAGGACTAATATAACTTACTTCAAATTCATATTCATTATTATTCAAACCGGGAATTTTAGCTTTAAATGTATTCCCCATATTAAATTGCGACAAATAGTCTTCGCGAATGTAAAATGTTACCCAGATATCCTCGAGATCCAGTAAGGTAACCACCGGAAACCCTGTTGGAACCAGTTCTCCTTCTTCAACGTTTATGCCGGAAACTTCACCACCTGAAATTGCGTTGACAGATGTTTCGTCAAGATAAGCCTGTACTTGTTCAATGGCAGCATCAGCTCTTTTTACAAGAGCAGCTGCAGCATCTTTGTCTTCTTCGCGTGCTCCCTTTTCTGCTTTTTGCCATATTGCTTTTGCTGCATTGGCCGTTTCTCGGGCAGCTTTCATTTTAGTCTCTACTTCATCGCGTTTTTGTGCTGGTACTACACCTTCTTCAAACAGATTCTGAATGCGTTCAAACGTTTTTTCGGCAAATTGAGCCGCAGCTTCAGCTTTTACATATGTACTGTATGCTGCTGTAATATCTTCCTGCTGGGCTCCGTTCTGTGCTTTCCTACTTTGGGCGCTTGCTGCTGAACGAGCCGCCGTTGCTTCTGCCATTTTTGCATTAATTTCAGGACTGTCAATAGAAAAGATAAAATCTCCTTCATTGACTTTTTGTCCTTTTTTTACCGCAATATCTAAAATTCTTCCCGGAACTTTTGATGCTATTTTCAATTGTTTAGCCTCAACTTCTCCCTGTAAAACAACTGGCTCTTTTTCCAAAACAACAGTAAAAGTGTAAATAATAAATGCTAAAACTGCTGTGACAACAAGAATGGTAGCTATCGTTTTTTTATTCATGATTTATCGATTCTTTAATTGATTAATGATTCTGTAATAGTGTTATTTCCTTTGCAAAAAGCAGTATATTGTTCCGGAACACCGGCTGTTTGAATGAGTTGTGCAAGTGTAACATCGTAATTATAAAATACTTTTAAACGAAGTGCTTTCACCTGAGTCACTTTAGTGTAAGCTTCTATTACTGACGTTGATGTTGCCAGCCCTTCTTTAAACGCTTTTTGTGTACTTTCAGCGTATTCTTGTGCCAGCTCAAGCGTACTTTCCAGTTCATTGCGTTGTTCCATTTGCATCTGTAAGGTTTCGTGAAGTTTGGTTATGTAAGCTTTTATATCGGAATATGCTTTTTGTTCGGCAAAGTTCACCTGGCTTTCCAATGTTTTATCTGCCTTTATTTTATTTTTTCTCCCTAAACCTTCAAAAACCGACCATTTTAAACCTACGCCCATCATCCAGTCGGGCATATAGGGCGAAAGATTTTTTTCGGCCAGATTATAGCTTCCAATCATAGCTATAGTTGGCAAATACTCTCCTTTGTTCACCTTATTGTTTATGTTCACCAACTCCCTTTTTTTATTAATTTTTTTTAGTTGCGGATTTGTCTCATATGCTTTGTTTACCCAGTAGGAAATACCCTGTAATTCTTTATTGATAAACAAGTGGCTTGCAGGCAAAATAGTAAACATCGAGTCAATCGAAAGCGTCGCTTCCAGTCCCGAGCGAACAACTTCAATATTTCGTTTTGCTTCTTTTAGTTGCCGTTCTGCTTCATTTTTTGAAACCCTGGCATGTAAAAGCTCTACTTTGGCAATCATTCCATTGTCAAATAATTTTTGTGCGTCAACGTAATGTTGTTCAGCAATATTCATCATTTGTTGCCTTACTTTCAATACCTGCATGCCAAGAGTAAGTCCGTAATAACGGGTAGCAAGTTCCGTAAGCAGATTTCCCTCAGTTTGTCGCAGTTCTTCTTTGCTTATCGCGAGTTCAGCATTGGCTGCATCATTGGCGCCCTTTATTTTTCCCCCTGTAAATAAAGGCCATATCATATCTGCTGAAACTGTTGCAAAATTCTTTTCCTGAATTACTTTATCCCAGTTTGCATTGTTAATTTCATTTCCGGCCTCAAGTAATTTTTCTCTTACTGCACCGGTGCTCATGTCATCAGGTAAAACCGGAACAACTGCGTTGGTAACCGGATCGGGATTGGGGACACCGCTGAATACACCATATGTGCCGAGAGTATTGTACAGAGGCGTAATTGCTTCTTTCACTGGGGTTAAATCGAGATGAAGCATGTCTGACATGGAGACAGCTTTGGCACTCACCGAAACCTGGGGCATGTACAATCCTTTTTTTGCCTTTAATTCGTATTCTTTTTGTTTGATTTGTTGTTTCGCGCGTTGTATTCCGGGATTTTGCTCGGTCATCATTTGAAATGCTTCTTCAAAAGTGAGCATTTGATTATTTTCCTGCCCGGATGAAACGATAACACCGCAAAACACCAAAAAGAAGGTACAAATGGTTTGTTTTCTTTTTTTCATTTTCCTGGCTCTTTTAAAATTTTATTTGTTAAATAAATAAGGTGGTCTTCATCTTCTTTCCTTAAAATGACCCTTTTATTCGAGTTTTTGTAATGTTGGTTTATATACTGGATGGTGTTGATTACAACAATCAGGTACAAGTCAGATTGGCTAATTTTTTTGTCCAACTGTCCGGATGAGTGACCATCGTACACCAAAATATTCAGAATTTTAAATATCTCGTCATGTAGCTTTTCATCTATGACAAAACTGTAATCGTTCATTAGCACATAAAGAAATTTGAGTTTATTCGGGGCAGTATTTGCCATCTTAAAAAAGTGGCGAATCATATTTTCAACAATGCCTGTGAATGTAGAATCAAGACTGGTTAGTTCTTCAAATTTTTCAACAACCTCCTGGTAAACATCATGAAGCAGCGCATTTACCATTTCATATTTACCTTTGTAGTGCATATAAAAATATCCGGATGCTACGTTTGCATCCTTGGCAATTAATGATGCGGAGGCGCCACCAAATCCTCGTTCCACAACCAATTTCATTGTTGATTGCTTTAACCTTTCAATCCTGTTTTGATCTGTAATTCGTGCCATTTTTATTTTATTAATAAATGAATGTTCATTCATTATTTGGAGGCAAATGTATAAACAAATTTTTTATGTGAAAGGAAATTTGTTGCAATTTAAGGGGAAATTAATATTGAGTTTTAGCATTTAGATTTTATATTAACATTCAGTTTATATTTTAAAAAAAATAGAAATACCTGTTCTGTTTTTCAATAAAAGTTGTACTTTTGAACTAAAATAGTCGAAAAGTCGTAATATGAAATCAGAAGTTAAAGAGAATATAATTACAGTTGCGCAGGACATTTTTATGCGTTTCGGTTTCAGAAAAACCACAATGGATGAAATTGCGTATGCAGCGCGTAAGGGAAAGAGTTCTTTGTATTACTATTTTAAAAGTAAAGAAGAAGTTTTTCAGGCTGTAGTAGAAAAAGAGGCAAGTGTATTACGCTCAGAAATTGTCGCTAAAGTAGCGGAGAGTAGTTCAGCTAAAGAAAAATTACGTTCTTATATTGTTGTACGCATGGAAGGATTTAAAAATTGGGGAAATTTCTATGTTGCGTTAAAAGATGAATATCTTTCAAATTATGATTTTATAGAAAAAATCAGGATTCGTTATGATGAAAGCGAAGTTAATTCAATAACTCAGATCATAAAAGATGGAATTGATGGTGGAGAGTTTAAAGGTTTAAATGCCGAATTAACAGCGAAGACAGTATTAATTGCAATGAAAGGATTAGAGGTGCCCTTAATTGTTGGAAAAGATTTGGAAACAAATTTTAGAAAAGAAATTGACGACATGTTGGAAATTTTATTTCATGGTATTTGTGCCTAAAAAATTTTGCTATAAATTCGACTAAATGACTAAAATCGTCGAAATGATTAGATTTTGAAATATAAACAGTTAAACAATGAAACAGAAAATTAGAAAATCAGACCAGTACGAATTGAGGACCCGGCTGGTTTCTTCATCAGAAGAAGGATTTTTATTAAACAAATCTCAAAAAAGCGGAAACAATAACCGGAAAAAATTTTTGGTGCTAGTTATGGTATTATTGAGTTTTAGCCCCAATTTATTTGCCCAGTTTCAATGGGGAATAAAGCTTGGAGTAAATACTTCTACTCAATCTGATATTGGAAATGTTTTTGACAATGATGGTTTGCGAACCGGCTTTGATGCAGGAATTATCGGCAGGTATGAGGCAAGTAACTGGTTGGCTTTTAAATCGGGAATCGAATATAAAACGATTGGAGCTAAAACTGATGTTTTGGGTGAAGACTCGAAACTTCAAAACAACTTGAGTTATCTGGCCTTACCGCTTAAAGCGGAGTTTTCAGCCAGTGAAAAAGCCGGTTTCAAAAATGGGCAACGTTTGTTTTTTGCTACAGGGCCGTACTGCGCTTATTTAATAAATGCCGAACAAAAATTCAAGGGGCAAACAAGCGATTTAGACAATTTAAACGATATTGATTTGGGATGGTCGTTTGAGCTTGGTTTCGAATTTCCGGTGTGTAAAAGTAATGCATTACAGCTTTCAGTAAATTATGATATGGGTTTAAGTAAAATAGCAGATAATGATGATGTTAGAAATAAATCGGCTTCAGTGAATATCGGATTTTTGTTTTAAAATGTATAAGTTGATTATTAGGTAGAAAGACAGGAGTAGGTGATTTCACTTATTCCTGTTTTCTTTTTTCCTGAAAAAGTGTTTTGTTTGAAAAAAATCCATCTTTTTTTATTCTTAAATAAAGATGGATCTTTTATAATTTTTTCACAGACGAAGGCAGGAGAGTTTTTTACTCTTCTTCATTTGTCATCGAATAGGGATAGCTTTCCTTCCCTGCTCCACGATTTTTATTGGGCGAGGATGCCATATTAAAGTCAAGCTCTCCGCCATTTTGTAATAATTCGTGTGTAATATAGTTTTTGTTCCATACTTCCCCGTTAAGTTTTACATCATCAATGTAGAGGTTTTCTTTTGAGTTGTTGTCGGCGCGAATAACAAACTCATTTCCATTTTCCATCTGAAGTGTGACTTTGTTAAACAAAGGAGCTCCAAAAACATACTGATCGGTTCCAGGGCAAACAGGATAAAATCCCATTGAGCTAAAAACATACCATGCCGAAGTTTGTCCGTTGTCTTCGTCGCCACAGTAACCATCGGCCTGTGGAGTATATAATTTAGTAAGAACCTCGCGTACATGTTTTTGAGCTTTCCATGGCTGGTTGGTATAATTGTACAGATAAATCATATGCTGAATTGGTTGATTACCGTGCGCATAGTTTCCCATACCGGCAATTTGCATTTCACGTATTTCGTGTATTGGAAAGCCGTAGTAGGAATCGTCAAAAATAGGAGGAACAACAAACACTGAATCAAGCATAGCTACAAAACCGGCATCGCCGCCCATTAATTGTTTGAGCCCTTCAATATCCTGAAAAACACTCCACGTATAATGCCAGCTGTTTCCTTCAGTAAAGGCATCTCCCCATTTGTAAGGGCTAAATGGTGACTGGAAAACTCCGTCTTCATTTTTCCCTCGCATAAGATTATACTCCGAATCGAAAACGTTACGGAAATTCCGGGCGCGTTTTTTGAACAGGTCAATTTCTTCCTGTGGGCGATCCAGCTCCTGAGCCAGTTTCCATATACAATAATCGGCATAAGCATATTCCAGGGTGCGTGCTGTGTTTTCGTTAATTTTTACGTCGTAAGGAATATACCCGAGTTTATTGTAATAATCAGCACCAAACCTTCCCACTGATTTTACATCCTCCATCCAGTCCTCCGTATTTTTTACAATTGCTTCATAAAGCGTTTCAATATCATACCCTCTGATTCCTTTTAAATACGAATCGGCAATTAACGATGCAGAATTGGAACCAATCATACAATCCCTGTGACCGGGGCTTGCCCATTCCGGTAACCAACCACTTTCTTTATAAGTGTTAACCAGGCCTGCCATTATTTGTGAATTCAGCTCGGGATACATTAGCGTGAAAAACGGGAAAACCGCGCGGAAAGTATCCCAGAAACCGTTGTCGGTAAACATGTAGCCCGGTATGACTTCGCCATTATACGGACTGTAATGTACAATTTCGTTACTGGCATTAATTTCAAAAAATTTGCGCGGGAAAAGCAAGGTGCGGTAAAGGCTGGAGTAAAACGTCCTGCGTTGTTCATCAGTACCTCCTTCAACTTTTATTTTTGAAAGTTCTTTTTCCCAGATGGCTTCACCTTCTGAATAAATATTTTCAAATGATTTGCTGCCAATTTCACGGCTTAAATTTAATTCTGCCTGTTCCGGACTAATAAATGAAGAAGCTACCTTTACATTTATCTTTTCACCTTTTTGGGTTTTAAAGCCAACAACTGCACCGGTGTGATCTCCTTTTGCTTCTTTGGCATTACCCAGATTTTCCTCTTTCCATGTTTTAGTGACTTCAAAATCTTTGTCGAAAACTGCAACAAAATAGTTATGAAAATTGGCCGGTACTCCTCCGTGGTTATTTTGGCAGTAGCCGATAATTTTTCGTTCTTCAGGAATGATTTTTACCGATGAACCACCGTTAAATGCATCAAGTAACAGATATGAGTTTTCATTTTCGGGGAATGTGAATCTGAATATTGCTGCGCGTTCGGTTGGTGTTACCTCGGCAGTCACATCATAATCTGCCAGATAAACTTTGTAGTAAAAAGGTTTGGCTGTTTCTGCCTTGTGTGAAAACCAGGAAGCCCGTTCGTCTTCATTCACTTTTAATTCTCCCGTGATCGGCATAAACGAAAACGCTGCGTAATCGTTTATCCACGGACTGGGTTGATGGGTTTGTTTGATACCTCTGATTTTATACGCATCGTAAGTGTAGCCCCAACCATTACCCATTTCTCCGGTTTGGGGTGTCCAGAAATTCATTCCCCATGGTCGCGCAATGGCAGGGTAAGTGTTTCCGTTTGATAATAAAAACTCGGAATCAGTTCCCATTAGCGGATTGACCAGGTCCGTTAAATTCTCATTGCCATAAGTGGCAACGGTATGCGAGGTGTCATTACCACTGTTTTTACACCCAAACAGAAATAGTAAGGTGATAATTAATGCTGTGTATTTCATCTTTATATTTTTTTAGTTATTAATTCGAATTGATTTTTTTTATTTCCAAAGATTATCTTTTTTCTTTTTTTACTGCCAGATGCAACAGAAAAGGAGTTGTCTGCCTCCCTGATTTTTTAATAAACCTTTATTTCAGCAAAAGTTGCAAGGTCGCTGTTTTTAACATCCGATTTTGAAATCAGCTTGATGAATCTTCCGGTAACCTTATTTTTTAGCTTTAACTTTTGCAAACCAGGGTTGTTTTCAATGTTGCTAAATATTCCTGTTGCCAACGGAGAACCCCAATTTTTACTGTCCCGACTGCAATATAACTCATATTCGTATATTATGCCTTCTTTTTTTCCGTCTTGTCGTGGAAGATAGGAAAAACCTTCGAACGTTTCATTTCTTCCAAAGTCAATTATAATCTCTCCGGATTTGGAGTCAGCAAAAGTTCTCGCTTTATTATCGATTGCATTTTTCATCAGATTTGCCGGAACAGTTTTCCACAACTCCCTGGAAATACCAATTTCTTCGTCAATAATATCTGTTGAATAATCTCCAGAATCGGCTTTTGCAAAATAATGTATTTCTCCTCCACCGGGGAGTATAAGTGGAGAGGAGTATGCAATAAAGTCTTCTACTTCCGGTTTCGGTTTTAAGGAATAAAAGACGGTTGCTCCCTCTATTTCTTCAAAAGTAACTGTGTTGTTTAAGGACACGTGTAAAACGGGATCATCGATTAAAACAGGCGCATTGAAAAGTCCCAATTCCGAAATCGTGATACATGGAGCATCGGTTTTTAGAGTTAATCTCGCTTTGGTTGTTGTTATTTCATCCATTTGTAATATTCGTTTATACCCGACGGTAGTTCCCTGCGCAATTTTTTCAAATTTACCATTTTGTTCCACTTCAAAAGTAAAAGCTTTAACACGTTGTCCCAAACGAATATATTCTTGCAAAAGCAGACGGTTAAAACGCGTAGCTACTGCAAAATTAATCTCGATGGTAGCCTCCTTTACACTGTCTTCACTAGCCCAGTAAGTTTTGGTGTTATTATCAACGGATTTCTGTATACTAAAATTCTTTGAATTTCCCCTTGTATTGCTGGCAGAAAGCGTTGCTTCAACAATAAGGTTTTCACTGAATTCAAGGTCAACCTGCTTTTTAAACTTTAATAAAGCCCGGACATCGCTGTGCTGTATACGGCCACTTGGAGCAATGGCAATACCAAGGTTCAGAGTTGATCCGCGTGCAATGGATGTATAATATAAATCCATTAAGTTGGATAGGCTTCGTGGCTGATGGCCGGTGTGAAAATACCAGGCTTTAGGCCAAAGTAGAGTTGTATTTACCTCTGCGGGAATCCATTGAGGCCCACCTTTATCGCCTGTACCAAGCCTTTTTCCAAAACTTTCACTTTCTCCCGGAAATTTTCCCTCCGGATCAAAAGTGTTCCAATTGGTTTCATTTCCTATCCCGGCTTCGTTTCCAACCCAGCGTACCCCGGGACCTGCATCGCTAAAAATTACTGCATCGGGCTGGTATTTGTGCACAATTGAGAAAATAGAATCATAACCATAATAGGTTCTGCGATCGATATTACGCCTTTCGTTTGCACCTCCGTAATACCCTGTGCCACCGTTTGCTCCGTCAATCCAAAACTCAAACACTTCACCATAATTGGTCATTAACTCTTCCAGTTGGTTGTAATAGTATTCTACATATTCGGAGTACCCGTATTTAGCGTGATTCCTGTCCCATGGTGACAGGTAAACTCCCAGATGTAACCCGTATTTTTTACACGATTTTTTCAACTCTCCCAATACATCTCCCTGTCCGTCTTTCCATGGGGTTGCTTTTACCGAATAATCGGTGTACTTGCTTGGCCAAAGACAAAAACCGTCATGGTGTTTACAAACTAAAATTAGTCCTTTCATGCCAGCCTCGTAAGCTGTTTTTGCCCACTGGTCGGTGTTTAGATCATTCGGATCAAACAATTTTGGATCAACATTTCCGTAGGCCCATTCTTCTTCGGTGTACGTATTCAGTCCATAACAAATTAAACTGTAGTACTCCATTTCGTGCCATCTTATTTGAGCTTCTGACGGTATGGCCCCGTATGGCCGTGGAGAATTTGTTTCCCTACAGCTGAATAGGACAGAAGCAAGAAATATTGAAAACAGCAGTAGATAAATTTTATCTCTTTTTTTAGTAAACATTTGATTCTGGACGATTTTCCAATGCAGCTCCGTATTCCTCATGCGGTTGGTTCCCCATCACAAATTTGAGTGTGCCTCCGTTTAATATATCTTTATGGGTGATAAATGTCTTTTTGTATTCCTTCCCATTGAGCATTGCCGATTGGATATAAATATTTTCAGGACTGTTGTTTTCAGCAATAATGGTAAATGATTTATTTTCAGGTAAATTAATAGTTATTGTGTCAAACACCGGGCTGCCAAATACATATGCTCCAGCTGCCGGGTTTACCGGGTACATTCCCATCGATGAAAAAACATACCACGCCGACATTTGTCCACAATCCTCATTGCCGCACAAACCGTCATTTTGATCAGTATACATGGTACTGCAAATTTCGCGAACCAATTCAGCGGTTTTCCATTGTTGTCCTGCATAAGCATACATATAAGTTGTATGATGACTTGGTTCGTTTCCATGCGCATATTGACCGATTAATCCGGAAATATCAGAAGAAGCACCTTCTACTTGTTCTGAATCAATGGTAAAAAGGCTATCCAGTTTATTGATAAAAGCTTCCTCACTTCCAAATAGTTGAATTAGCCCTTCCGGGTCATGTGGCACCAGCCAGGTGTACTGCCAGGCATTTCCCTCGCAAAAATCGTCGTTGCGATGTTGCGACGAAATAGGGTCAAAAGGAGTTCTCCAGCTTCCGTCGCCCATTTTACCACGAACAAAATGAATGTCTTTATCAAAATAATGCCGATAATATTTTGATCGTTTTGTATAAAGTTCAGCATCTTCTGTTTTTCCCATAGCATTTGCCATAGCAGCAATGCACCAATCGTCGATCGCATATTCCATCGCACGCGCAACAGACTCTACCTGTGACTCTGCAGGAATATATTCCTGTTTTTTTATGAAATCCAGTCCACGTTCGTCCCGCATCGAAAAAGCTTTCATTGCGTCCAACGCTTTTTCAGCGTCAAAACCCCGAAATCCTTTCAAGTAGGCGTCTGCAATAACCGGAACTGCATGATATCCAACCATAGTATTGGTTTCGTTACCGTGGAGATGCCAAACCGGAAGTTTGCCCTGTTGGTTGTATATATCAAGCATTGTATTTACAAAGTCGTTAACACGATTGGGTTGCGTAAGCGTATAAAGCGGATGAGCTGCACGATAGGTATCCCACAACGAAAAAGTTGTGTACGTGTCGTAGCCCGGATTTTCATGGGCTTGTCGATCTGCCCCCCGATAGTCTCCGTTTACATCATTAAATAACGACGGCGCAATCATTGTGTGATAGAGTGATGTGTAAAATATTTTTTTGTTTGAAAGATTGGTTGATTCAATATCAATTTTCCCCAATTCATTATTCCACATCGTTTGTGCCATTTCTTTCACTGCATCAAAATTCCATAAACCGATTTCCTCGTCGATCTCAGCAAGCATATTATTTTCGGCGCCCCTCATATTTACGGGAGAAATTCCAGTCTTTACCATCAGCTCGCCATTTCCTTCAAATTCGATAATGGCAGTCATATCGCCTGTTTCTTCATCGGATTCAAGTATTTCAAATTTTTTTATGTCTTTTGAAAACCGTGTGTAATAAAATAACTGCTGGTCTTGTGCCCATCCACTCGAAAAACGAAACCCTTTAACAGAATTGTTATTTGCCTGTTGAATGGCCCCTTTTGTTATTTTATCCCAACCGGTTCCGTATTTCAAATCAATTATAATTTTTGAATTTCCATCAGCATTAAAATTGTATTTATGGAAACCAACCCGTTTGGTAGCTGTTAATTCGGCGTCGACATTATATCGATCGATGTGAAGCGAATAATAACCGGCTTTTGCTTTTTCATTGTCGTGTGAATATTTTGACTTCCAGGGGAAAGGTGTTTCTTTTGCTTCTTCAGGATTGAAAGCGTTGGAAACAGGCATAAAAACAAGGTCACCTAAATCTCCAATTCCTGTGCCACTTAAATGTGTATGAGCAAATCCGATTAAAACCGAATCGGAATAGTGATAGCCGGAACACCAGTCCCAACCTTGTGTTTCGTTGTTTGGTCCAAGTTGAACCGCACCAAAAGGAACACTCGCTCCTACAAATACGTGACCGTGGTAACCACTTCCAATCAACGGGTCTACAAACTGAGTGTAATCCGTCGATTGTTGCACCTGCTGTTCATTCCCGCAGGAAAAGAACAAAAAAAGAGGTAGCAGACTAAAAAGCCTGCTGTTTAATAATTTCATAATAACAAATTTTAAAACAAATTTTTTTTAAATAAATGGATAGCAGAATGTAGAATTAGTTTTAAAATTTGGTCGTTTATGCCCGTTTAAAGTTCGCGAATTTTTATATTACGGAACCAAACTGTATATCCGTGATCCTGCAAACCAATATAACCTTCTTTGGCAATACCTTCGGTAAAACCGGGGAAATTTTTGAATTTACTGTTTTGTACCAGTTCATCCCATTCAGGTGTCCAGTGTGTATATTTTACTACTTCGGTGCCGTTCATGCTGATGGTTGCTTCACCGTCGTCTACTTTAATTACGCAGGTATTCCACTCTCCTGCAGGATTTATAGTTGATGGATCTGCTGCAATCATGTCATAAAGCGAACCGGCAAGATGACTATCTATTTTATTATCGGTAGCGTCTTTATTATCAAGCACCTGAACTTCCGGAGCTGCAAAATAAATAGGTTTACCCGGAACTTCGCGGACATAGTAGAAGATTCCTGAGTTCGCCATTTTTCCCGCTTTCCAATCAATTGACAATTCAAAGTTTTTAAATTTTTTGTCTTCAAAAAGGATATCGCCGCCAGCTCCCTGACCGGGATTTTTTCCTTCTCCGGTAAATACTTTCATTGTGTTATCTTCAATTTCCCAATTGGCAGGCATTTCCGTTCCGTTGCATTGGCGCCAGCCATCGAAATCTTTACCGTTAAAAAGTAGTACCCAGCCGTCATTTTTTTCGGCTCTCGTAAGTGTGTTTGGTTTTTGTGCCATTGTTGTTGCAGAAAGCAAAATCCCCGCAGCAAAAATAACTACTGTTAAAATGTTCTTTTTCATGATTAGTTTTTTTAATCCTTAAAGGAAATGAATAAAAATTTTAATTGATCTGTGCTGTCAAATATAATAATTTGGTTCTGGCTATCCTATACTCTGTTGAAAGGTTTGTAGTTATTTGTGAAAAAATGAAATCCAGTTTTAAATTATTTTGCTACTCTATTTTAAATTTATTGGTTTATAAGGCTTTTTCTTTTTCAGGCATCTGTTTCAACTAAAACTTCTTATTTTTACCTGTATAAGCGCTGAAAGGATATGGAAAATTTTGTTGCCATAGAAAAATTTTATGAAAAAAATCTTGAGCGGGAACTCTCAATCGCAGAGAAGGAGTTGATTCAGATTTCATTTCGAAAAGAAATATTTGAAAAAAAACAACTCATTTTTGGTAGTGGCGAAACAAATACTCGTCATTATTTTATTGAAAAAGGTTTATTGCGAATGTATGTTATTGACTCTTCCGGCAAAGAATTTAATATTTTGTTTGCCCGCGAAAACCAATGGATTGGTGATTTGGCTACACCCGCCGAAACTTCTTATTTTCTTGATGCAGTAGAGAAAAGTGTCGTATATTCAGTTACTGACGAGAACATGAATAAACTCACCAATAATTTTGCTTCGTTTGTTCGTTATTTGAAACGTTCATACATATTTCAGCAAAAAAGGCTGATTTCTATTCTTGCAAAAACCGCCGAAGAAAACTACGAAGATTTAGTAAATAACCATGCTGAATTAATAAATCGGCTTCCCCAGTACCATATTTCATCCTATTTAGGAGTTACTCCCGTATTTTTAAGCAAAATTTTGTCAAAACGCGCAAGAAAAAAAGACTAATTTGTCTTTTTATTAAACTAGTTTATTTTTTTGATGTTTATGACAATGTAAGTTTGCAGTGTTAATAATTAAAAAATCAGAAAAATGAAAAAGTTAAGTTTAGTATTATTAAGCGTATTATTTCTCTCGGTAGGAGTAATGGCAAAAGGTGTAGACGATGGAAAGGCTGTATACAAGGTTGATCCCATGAAGAGTAAAGTAACCTGGACCGGTAAAAAAGTGACAGGAGAACACACAGGTACAGTTTCGGTGAATAATGGAGAAGTACATGTTAGTGGAGAAAGCCTGGAGTTGGCAAATATTAAAATGGATATGAACAGTATCGCTTGTACCGATCTTTCAGGTGATATGAATCAAAAATTGGTTGGGCACTTAAAGTCAGATGATTTCTTTTCTGTAGAAAATCATCCTCACGCCGTTTTTGAAGCAACGGGATTTAAAGCTGGTGCAGCTGACGGAGAATATATTGTAACCGGAAAGCTTACCATCAAAGGTATCACTCACGAGCTTTCGTTTCCTGCAACAGTTGAGGTAAATGATGGTACGGTTACGGCAAATGGTACTGCGGAGATTGATAGAACAAAATATGATGTAAAATACGGATCGGGTAAATTTTTTAGTGGTCTTGGCGATAAAATGATTTATGATGATTTTGAAATTGAATTTAATTTGGTTGCAACGGCTGAGGCCATTTAATTGTTGGTTTAATAAGGTATATACGCCATTAGAAAGGATTTGATCGCTTGGTCAGATCCTTTTTTAATCCACTTTATCGGTATTTTATGCTACGAAAAGAGTTTTTATATTTAGTTGGAGGATTAACAGGAATGTCAGGATTAAGAGATTTGCAAAAAGCAACCGGCGATTTAGCCGAAAGAGATAATAAAATGCCTGTACTTTTTATGGGGCATGGTTCACCAATGAATGGAATTGAAGAAAATGAGTTTTCTGCATATTGGTCAAAACTTGCAAAAGAAATTCCGCAACCGGAAGCCGTTTTGTGTATTTCAGCGCACTGGCTGACTCGCGGAAGCCATGTTACGGCAATGCCAAATCCAAAAACGATTCACGATTTTGGTGGTTTTCCGCAGGAACTTTATGATGTGCAATATCCTGCGCCGGGAAGACCTGAGCTTGCAAAAGAAGTGTCGTCTATTGTAAAAACTACAAGTGTAGGGTTGGATCATGATTGGGGGCTCGATCATGGTACATGGACAGTGGTCCGACATATGTATCCTGAAGCTAATATTCCTGTAATTCAACTAAGTATAGATTTTTATAAACCCGCTGACTATCATTATAAGCTGGCAGCAGAACTTGCTTCGCTTCGGAAAAAAGGCGTCTTGATTATTGGCAGTGGAAATATGGTTCATAATCTTCGGCGTGTTGACTGGCAAAATATGGATACACCCAACTTTGGTTTCGACTGGGCAAAGGAGATGAATGAAATATTCAAAGAAAAAATTGGAAAAGCAGAACATCAGGCATTAATCGATTACGAAAATCTCGGCAGTGCGGCAAAGCTGGCAATTCCAACACCTGACCATTATTACCCGCTTATTTATACTCTTGGTTTACAGGATAAAAAGGATGAAGTCGAATTTTTTAATGATAAATATGTTGGCGGTTCATTAACAATGACTTCGGTGAAAATTTTTAGCTGATTTTTAGGAATGTCCCTTTACAACAATCAGCATTATTTTCAGATTTAGCCTGAAAAATTTATAAATCTGAACAAATATATTTGTACGCAAACGTTTTGTCGTTTTGGTTGGAATTGGCGGGTAAAATTCATCCTTGTTGGCGAAAGTTATTTTATTTTTCATTTTTTTCTTTTTTAAATTCACTCATTCAATTCAATCACTTTATTATTCAGGCAGTAACCACCAGAACGGATAACCTTTGGCTTTGTGCAGAAACATGTAATGCAGGAAAAGTTTAATCCAGTGTCCTGCCAAACCAATCTCTCCGACAGTAGATTTTATGTTTCGCCCCCAGTCTGGATATTTTTCCCAGTCGGGAACAACCGGAGAAACAGTCATCGTAGCACCAAGTCCGTTTGTTAAACTGTATCCGGCAGAAACAATACAAGCTGCACCCATTCTCCCCATACTTGCCGTATGTTTGTGTTCTATTTTCCCTGTTTTTACAGCATGTGCAATGTTTTGAGCAATAATTTTACCAATAACTCCGGATGGCATCCCGGTTCGCGGTGGCGCCGGAAATATGGCCGTACCATTTACACTTTTCATAGGTTTTGAAATACTATGTGGTGGCGCAAATGCAATTCCGGCGGCGTAAATATTTGAATATGTTGGGTTTTGGTAAGTTTGAGGCCAGTCTTTGATGCTCCATTCCTCAAAAGGTTTTGGATTGTAGTCGGCATCAACTTTCATAAAACCGTTGGCTGCAAACAGGGTAGAGGTAATCTCTTCACCTGTTTTGTTGTAAGCTTTTATTCCCTGTCCGGCAAACCCGGGAATAAGCATTGCAAAATCGAATTCTGTTGTTTTTTCTTCTCCATCCAACGTTTCATAATGTGCCACTCCCTGTTCCACTTTTTTTACTCCGGCACGTTTTATCCATTTGATATTGTTTTCTGCAAAAACCGATTCAGTAAAAACTTTGGTTGAAGTAATGTAACCCCCTCTTTTTACAAATGCACCGCCCATTCCAAAATCACCAACTTCAAATTCGTTGCTTATCCATGTAATTTCCGCCAGATGCGAAAGTTTTCTTCTTTTAAGTTCAAAAGCGATGTTCAGAGCATATTCAAAAGCAGCTCCCTGACAGGTTGCCATTGGATGCCCGGTTCCAATTAAGAAACGTTGTTTTTTACCTTCCTGCATTAATTTTATGCTTTTCTCCAATTCTTCCCAGGCGTGTGCAGCGTGGTCGTAAGAACAAACAGAGACCGTTTTTTTCCCCGGCCCCAAACCTTCTGTAGCTTCGAAGTTTAGTTTTGGTCCGGTTGCATTCACGAGAAAATCGTATTCTACTTTTTCGGTTTGGCCTTTTTTATCGGCAGCTGTGTATTCAATATCAACAAATCCCATGTTTGTATTTTCATCACCCTCAGGATAAATCGCCGTGGCTTTGGCTTGCTTAAATACGATTCCCCAACGTCTATATACTTTTTCAAGTTTAAAACGCACCTGATCAACCGTCATTCTTCCGACTCCAACCCAAATATTGGAAGGAATCCACTGATAATACTGACTTGGAGAAACTACGATTACATCGTGTTTTTTACCGAGTTTTTTCTTAAGGAAAGCGGCAGCAGTATGACCGGAAATGCCTGCGCCTAAAACAACAATCTTCATCTGTTTAAGTCTTAGTTTTATTTTTCGATTTTATCAAAAAAGTTAACAAAAAAGAACATAAGATTGTTTAGATGGTGTCTATTTTAAAAATGAAAGAAACACAATTCTTATATTTAATATATTGAGGAGTAGCTGTTTGTGTGTTTTTTTTTTTCAATGAGTATGAGAGAGATGCAAAAGAGTTATAGTTCTTTTAAAGGGTCAAATTTTATTTCAGGAATAATTGCTCTTAAAAGCTCTGTAACCGTTTTATCGATATTTGGATTTGAATTATCAATTTCAACAAACGGATGGTTTGGTGCTTCAAACGGAGCAGAAATTCCGGTGAAATTTTTAATCTCACCTGTTCGGGCTTTTTTGTATAATCCTTTCGGATCGCGGTTTTCGCAAACTTCAAGCGGTGTGTTTATAAAAACTTCCAGATAATCTTCATCGCCAATAATTTCTCTTGCCATTTCGCGAATTTCGTTGGTTGGGCTTATAAAAGCACAAATCAGGATAATTCCACAGTTCATAAAAAGCTTGGAAACTTCGGCAATTCGTCGGATGTTTTCAATCCGATCTTCAGCAGTAAATTTGAGATTTTTATTGATTCCTGAACGAACATTATCTCCATCCAGAATCTGGCAGAAATAATTTAATTCAAACAGTCTTTTTTCAAGAGCACTTGCAATGGTCGTTTTTCCCGAACCGGATAAACCGGTAAACCAAATAACTTTTGCTCGTTGTTTTAGATAGATTTCTTTTGATTTTCTGCCTTTAATTTTATCAAACACCGGATGTATATTGTCTTCAATCATTTTTATTTATTTTACTATAAAATAAGGGTTTAATAAATTCTCTTTGTTGTATGTTAATTCTTCCGAAAAATCAGTCAGCCAAAGCTTTTTCCCTGCAGCGTTTGTAATAGCATGTCCGGCAGCGGTGTCCCATTCCATGGTTGGTCCAAAACGCGGATATTCGTCCGCCACACCTTCAGCAACCATACAAATTTTTAACGAACTTCCTTTCGAAATAATATCAATTTCGGCATGTTTTTGTTTTAACGCATTAATATATCCTTCAGTTTCAGGACTCATGTGTGAACGACTTCCAACCACAAAATATTTCTTCGTTTTTTTGGGCTTTGGTAATTTTTCACTCTTTTTCAATACTGAATCAAGCGTAATTTCACCACTAATATTTTCACACATAAACGCGCCTAAAGAAATCTCGCCAAAATATAATGTTTTAGAAACCGGAACATAAATTATTCCCATTACCGGCTTGCCGTTTTTCGCCAAAGCAATATTTACCGTAAACTCACCATTCTTTTTTATAAATTCTTTGGTACCGTCCAACGGATCAACAATCCAGAATTGCTCCCAGTCTTTTCGCTCTGAATAATCAATATTACGCCCTTCTTCACTTAAAACAGGGATTTCAGTCTTAGATAAATATTCCTGAATAATATCGTGACTTTTTTTATCGGCAATGGTTAAGGGTGAATTATCTGCTTTTTTTTCAACCGAAAAATCCGAATCATTATAAATTTCCAAAATTTTTTCACCTGCTTTAACAGCGGCTTTTATCGCAATTTCCAGATTTGTTTTGTTTTCCATTTTATCCCCGGGGTATTTTTCAAAAACAAATAATTTATCAACGAATTCAAATAGAATCGTTTAACAATTACAATTTCAAAATTTGTTGAAATTGCGGCGAAGATACTAATTTTTGTTTTTTTTAAACCGTTACAAACTGGGCGATGTTACGATTGATCTCAATCCGGTTAAAGAGGGATTTCATAACCCGGATATAAATTTCATCTTTCAGAACCAAATCTTCAATTCCTTCATCGATGTTTGGATTGTCGTTTATTTCGATAATATATACTTCACCATTTATCATTTTCAAATCAACTCCGTACAAACCGTCACCAATGAGCGAAGCAGCTTTTACAGCAGTTTTTACTACAATCTCAGGAACCTCTTCAATCGCCAGCGTTTCTGATTCACCATAATTTTCGTTGCTTTCCGTATTCCAGTCGTAAATTTGCCAGTGGTCTTTTGCCATGTAATATTTGCAGGCGTATAATGGTTTTTGATCCAAAACACCAATTCTCCAGTCAAATTCCGACGGCATAAATTCCTGCACCACAACAAGGTCCGATAAATTAAATAGTTTTTTTAGCGAGGCATCCAATTCTTCTTTATTATTTACTTTTTCTACTCCCAGTGAAAATGCGCTGTCGGGCTGTTTTAAAACCAGTGGAAAATTCAGATGTAATGATTTTGATTTATGGTAAGTTGATTTTGCCAAAATAACAGTAGCAGGTGTTTTTATTTTATTTTGTTTTAGGCGTTCATTTTGAAAAATTTTGTTGGAGCACCTCAGAATCGACCAGGGGTCATCAATAACTACTAATCCCTCTGCATACGCTGAACGTGAGAACTGGTAGGTGTGATCGTTTACATTTGTGGTTTCGCGTATAAAAAGCGCATCAAATTCAGGCAACTGGCTAAAATCGTCTTTGGTAATAAATTCAACATAAAAACCGATTTTTTCAGCAGCTTTTTTAAAGTTTTGCAAAGCATCGGGGCAGGAGGGGGGATTTTTTTCCTGCGGATTAACCAGAATGGCCAGGTCGTATTTGTAGTTTTTAAAACGAGGCCGGTTAAAACGTTTTTTTGAAAAATAGTTTTTTGCAAATTCCTGCACCTTTTCCATATGTTCCGGATTTACCTTTTTCAGGCTTAAAGGTGAGACCTTCTGCACAATCCATTTTTCGTTTTTTACAAAGTCGATTTGGATTAACGGGGCTTCAAACAAATGATATAATTTTTGTGCCAGCAAACGGAATCTGGGATTTACCGACTGCCCGAAATAAACAAAAATGCTAATCTTATTTTGCTGAACGTGTTTTAAACTTTTTTGAATATTATCATCTACATAACCGGAAATGGACCTTACCAACGAAAGACTTGAAAAATCGCGTAAAGTTGTAACGTTAGGAATTACCCGGTGGTCACGCGCCGATGCAAGGAGCGACACATAATACCCCATTTTTTGGTACTGGTACGAGTTACTAAGATTAAAAATCCGCACATTTTTTAACGACTGAAATTCGGGGTCAGTAATGTAACTCCGCGATGAAATTACTTTAACTCCTTCAATTTCCAGATTCCAGCTTTTGGGATCGCGAACAATAATAATATTTGAAATACTTTGTTTTTCCTGGTGATCTTCGAGTTTAAAAACCATTCGCAGACCGTCTTCGTTTTTTGAATAATAATCAGGCAATTCTTCAGTTATTGTAAATCCTGCGTTTTTATAAAATTCAACTAATTTTTTGTCCGCTTTTCTTGCTTCCAATGAAATTCGTTCAAATTTGCCGGTGGTTGCCATATTTAAAATAGCTTCCATAATTTGTTTGCCAATTCCCTGTCCCTGGTATTCAGGGAATACGCCGATTGAAAACAAACGTAAGGTTTTTGGATAAAGAAACAACGTAGCAGAGCCTACTGGTATGAATTTTTTGTTTTTGAGGATTTCTGCAACGACTATATTTTGGAAAGGGCTTGACAGACTGTAGCGGATAGCCCGCCGGGTACTTTGTTGAAAACGAGGAAAACATTTTTGTTCCAATTCTTCAAGAAAATCAAGGTCGCTGGACGCTGATTTTCGAATCGTAATCTTCATGCGATTTGTCTAAACGATATAAAAGTTAAAACCTATTTTTTGACCTAAAAAACTGAACCAAATGTAAACCATTTTTTTATTCGATGTTCTTTCTGCGAACAAAAATTAATGAATTGTAAAATTTCTGGTTTTCAGTGTGTTATTGTTGTGTTTGCTTAAGTGTTTGCAGGTTAACATTCATTTTATCTTGAATAGGCTTGAATTTCATCGATTAATCCGAGTTGAAAGGCTTTTTTTACAACGGGCCAGTCGCCACGGCGGTTAAAAAATAACGAGCAATAATTTCGTTGTATCAAACTTCCGTGGAAAAGATAAAATTCCAGTTGCCGGATTCCAGCTTCATTTTTTACCAAACTCAGGGCAAAATCAACATAACGTGTCATTGGTAATGAAGATTCTGTTGTTAAGTGTTTTATAATGAAGTCAATATCCTGACTATTCCCATTGTTTGCTTTGTTGATAAATTCCTGTAAAATTCCGCTGAATTTAATTTTTTTCATTTTCGCAACGTTTTAAAAAAGTAAGAATGTAGTTTGCCGAAACTGTAATTACATGTCCTGTATTTTCAAGTATTTTACATTCAGCTTGCTCGATGTTGGTTTTTAAACGGTTGGCTGTTTTTTCTGAATTAAAAAAACAATCGTTTTCGCCACCCATAAAAAACACAGGTGTTGTAATTTTTTGCAGTTCTGCATCTGTAAACAGAGGAAGTGCATCGGTTCGCGGAATAAAATGCTGTTTCACGAGTTTTGTAAATTGTATGGTTTGTTCATCGAGTTGTATGTTGTTGTAAACAATTTTATTCATTTTATTAAACCCCCATTTCCCCGAAACAGAAGTTACCAGCAGCCAAAAAATCAAAGATGGTTTTATTTGGGTAATTCCCGATGTTGAAATCAGCGCCAGTTGTTTTACTTTTTCCGGATGTTGAGTAGCAAATTTTATTGCAATCCAACCACCCAATGAACAACCTACCAAACTTGCATCCTCCAGTTGAAAAGCTTCAAAAACGTCAATCAACCAGTTGGAATAATGCGAACTTTTAAAATCGGGCCGGTTCTCCGCACTTTTGCCACACTCACCAATTATGTCGACGGTAAATACCCTGTAATTTTTTGAGTATTCATTTACATCAGCAGTCCACATGGCTGAGTTGGAGCCTGCTCCGTGCAATAAAATCAACGCCGGTTTTGATTTTACTCCACACTCGATTACAAACGTAAAACCATAACGTGTTTTTATAAACTGTTTTCTACAGTTTTGTGGCCATCGATTTAAAATTTGGTCGTAATAATTAAGGATTTCTTTTCTCCCTGTTCCTGTTTTGAATACTAAATTCTTTGCCATTGTTTTTAATTTTTTGGCAAAGTTCGGGATGTATAATTGCAGTTTTTTTGATGTAGATCAAAAAATTAGGTTTGTTTTCTGATTCGGCTCAATGTTTCTTGTGTTACTCCCATTAATGATGCGATGTGACCCAGTTTGGCACGTTTTATCATTTCCGGCGAAATTTGTTTCAGGTAATCGTATTTTTCTTTTGCCGACATCAGTCCAAACTCCCTGGAATTCGTATCAATTTTAACAAAGTGTTCACCCATTAAAACATTTGTAAAAGTTACAAACTGTGGAAATTGAGCTAGCTTTTTGCTGTTTTCCCTTGAAATCCCAATAAGTTCAGTTTCTTCGCAGGCCTGTAAATATTCAATTGCCGGAGTTTGATGAAAATAACTATACAAAGATGTTATAATGTCATTTACAACATGAATCCAGGCGGTTATTTCTTTTCCTTCATGCAAATGAAATTTTCGGACCATTCCCGACTTTATAAACCAGATTTTATTGCAATATTCTCCTTGTTCGAGGATAAACTCATTCTTTTTGAATTTTTCAATTTCCGCTCTTAATTCCAGTTCAAGGATGGCAGCGTCATCAAGCTTTGCATATTGGTTTATATAATCAATTAGCTTTTGCATTCAATGTTTCAGAAGTTTTTACTGAATGCAAATATAGCTAATTCAACTTTTGAAATTTGGTTTAAGCATTTTCCAGTGCCACAATATCAAACTTTTTCATTTTTAAAAATGCCTGAACAACTCGTTCCGAACTGGCAGGATCACTCATTAGTTTTTCAAGGACTGACGGAATAATTTGCCATGAAATTCCAAACTGGTCTTTTAACCAGCCACACTGCTCAGCTTCGGGTACAGCAGAAAGTTTCTTCCAGTAATAATCGATTTGTTTTTGTGTGTCACATTCGCACACAAAGGAAATCGCTTCGTTAAAACTAAAATTATGCGAAAGCGAACTATCCATGGCCATAAAAACCTGTTTGTTGAGTTTAAATTGTGCGTGTTTTATTGTTCCTTCAGTATCCGGATCTTCTGCTGTATATCTCATAATTCCCACTACAGAAGAGTTGTCAAATACGGATGTGTAAAATCCGATTGCCTTTTCAGCATTTCCTGCCTGAGTCTTCGTAAACATTAAAACTGGAGTAATTTTTTGACCAACATCTTCTATTTTCCCCAACGCCAGTTGCCAGCTAACACCAAATTTGTCCTGCAACCAGCCATATTTTTCACTCCAGTCATATTTGTCGTAAGGCATTAAAACCTGTCCGTCTTCAAGCAGTTTTTCCCACGCTGCATCAATTTCACTTTCATTCTCAAAAACTACATAAAACGAAATGGAAGGATTAAAGATAAATTGAGGACCTCCATTTAAACACATAAATTTTTGTCCGGCTGATTCAAAGTTGACGACCATCGGACTTTCTGAAGTAATCTTGGTGTTACTAAAAATTGAGCAGTAAAATTCTGCTGCTTCTTTGGCTTTTCCGTTGAACCAAAGACACGGGTATATTTGATTTTTCATGACTATATTTTTGAGAGTAAATTATTCAATCATTACATTTTTTAATTCTTCTTCCAGCCGATCCATATTTTCTTCATTTTTACCTTCAGCATATTTTTTCACCTGGCTACATTCTTCGGGCGTTTTAAAAAGCATTCTGAAACTCACTTTGGTTTTTGCAGCCGACAATTTTTCAAAAGAGGCTGCAATTTGAAAATGCGGCAATACTACATGATTAAACACAATCATTGATGGTCTTTCAATTTTTACAAAAACCGACTCATTTGCGTAATCGGTACCGTCGGGTCCATGCATAATAAAGCTCCATTTTCCACCCGGGCGAAAGTCAAACACGTGAAATGTATTTGTAAATCCATTGGGGCCCCACCAGTTTTTTAAATGTTTCGGATTACTCCATGCCTCAAAAACTTTTTCCTGCGAGAAATTTATACCATTTTAAATACAAAATGCCGCATTGAAATTTTTTAGGTAGTGTTTGTTTCCGGTTATTGACATTATGGTTTCGGGTTGCATTTCTATT
>NZ_JAIKLE010000139.1 GCF_022267315.1 Maribellus maritimus | reverse complement strand
GGATTCGACAAGTCGAATCTCGTCCCAACCTCAGTTTCGGTCGGACTGGTCAGACTCTCGTCTGACCGCCACGACCTCATACCACCACCGTTATGCCGCATGTTGAAAAACCGAAAAAACACATAAAATGATAGAGAAATTTTTAAAAGCAAAACACTGGCAAATTTTTATAGCAATTTTTATAATTCCATATTCTTTACAATTCTTGGCTATGACAATTACGAACAATGACCAAGATAAAATAATGGATTTTACTCCATTTATCATTGTTGTTTTCTTTCTTGGATTATTCGGTTGGTTATGGTCAATTGCAATCGGACTAAGGGAAAATATTCCGACAGGAATAAAAATGAAAACAAAGAAATTTAAAATATTTCTTTTAATACCAATGATATACATGCCAGTTGCTTTCAAATTATTTGATTTATTATTTGACAGTGTAGAAAAATCAAATGGAGAGGTAAACGGATTAATGATGGGTATTTCTTTTGCTATTATTTTCCCATTGCACATTCTCTCCATATTCGGATTCCTTTATTCATTTTATTATGTCGCAAAAACATATAAAACTGTTGAATTGCAGAGAGAAGTATCATTTTCTGATTTTGCTGGCGACTTTTTCTTACTATTATTTTTTCCAATTGGAGTCTGGATAATACAACCGAATATTAACAAAATGGTAGTCAACGATGCTCACTAAAAATAGTTCATATGTGTTTTGGATGTCAGTCCTACTAGGAATACCTATTTACATTTGGCTTTGGTCAATTGGGACAAAGTTGCAAACCGATAAAATGAAGACAAATAAGTTTAAATTATTAGTATTCAAGTTGTCTATTTTTTACCCATTAGCATATTTTGTATTTGCAATTTATTATATGCTTACAAATGGATGGGTTGTAATGCCAATGCATATTGCTGCAATGGTATTCACATTCTATGCTATGATTTTCGCAGCAAAGACTCTAAAGTCTGCCGAATTAAGCGAAAGTGCAAAAGTTTCGGAATACTTAGGAGACTTTTTTCTAATTTGGTTTTACCCAATTGGAATATGGATTTTACAACCAAGAATACATAAGATTATTGAAAAACAAAATAAAAACACGACGGCATAACACGTGGTATAAGTCATGGCTGGGGTCGTGCGGATTCGACAAGTCGAATCTCGTCCCAACCTCAGTTTCGGTCGGACACTCAGACTCTCGTCTGACCGCCACGACCTCATACCACCACCG
>NZ_JAIKLE010000138.1 GCF_022267315.1 Maribellus maritimus | reverse complement strand
AGTCTGACCAGTCCGACCGAAACTGAGGTTGGTACGAGATTCGACTTGTCGAATCCGCACAAACCCAGCCATGCCTTATACCACGTGTTAACGCCTGGCTTTTATTCTCTTATTACATTTTCTAATTCTCTAATAAGTTCGTCTTTGTCCGGTAAAACATATGTAAATTTTGAGGCAAATACATTATTTTCTAGCCCTCCGAGGATATATTCTACTGCAATTTCATCTTTCTCAGCGCATAGTATTATACCGATAGGAGGATTATCGTCTTTGTCATTAACCTCTGTTTTGAAATAATTCAAATACGTGTTTAATTGTCCGGCATGATTGATTTGCAACTTAGTGGTTTTTAACTCAATCAGAATATAACACCGAAGAATTTTGTTGTAGAATACCATATCTACATAATAGTGAGTATTGTTGATTGTTAATCTTTGCTGCGAACCAACAAACATAAATCCTCGCCCCAGTTCCAGTAGAAAGTCTTCTATATGCCGGATTAATTTTTTCTCTAATTCTTTTTCTAAAATTGGTTTATGCTCAGGTACTCCAAGAAATTCAAAGACATAAGGATTTTTGACAATGTCTTGAGGTTTTAATATTTGTTGTCCTTTCTGGGATAATTCCAGAAGTTCCTTTTTGTTTGTCTCTCCTTTTGAAAGTAGCAGTCGTTCATAAAGAGAACTATCAATTTGTCTTTTTAATTCCCGAACCGACCATGATGAGTTGATAGTTTCTTTTTCGTAAAATCCTCTTTTCTGAGTGTCTTCGATAATCAGAAGTTCACATATATGAGACCAAGTTAATTGTCCAGACAGTGTCTGGACATCGGGATATTCCAAGTAGAATTTTCTCATATTGAAAAGATTCGACCTTGAAAAACCCTTCCCAATCTCGTCAGTTAATTGTTTTGATAATTCAAGGATTATTTGTCTTGATGAAGAATTGTCAATGTTATTTACCTTTTCATTTTCGATAATTATTTTCCCAATATTCCAATAAGCTGTAATTAGCTCATTGTTAACATTAATTGCTACTGATTTTCTTGCGGAGAAAATGATTTCTTTAATGTTATCAATCAGGTTATTTTGATTTTTCTGTATATCTTTTTTCATAGATGTAAAGATAATTATTTTGTGTATTGCCTGATTTTCAAGCTTGGCGTTAACGGTTGGTACATGTTGTCGGGGCGGATTTCGGAGAGCGTTCCTGTCCGAAGGACACGGAACTGCGATGCGAGAATCCGCAGTTGGCGTACCA
>NZ_JAIKLE010000137.1 GCF_022267315.1 Maribellus maritimus | reverse complement strand
TGGTGTGTCGTTCGCTGGATTCTCGCAACATCGTTCCGTCCTGCCGGACAGGAACGAGCTCCGAAATCCGCAACGACAACTTACAAGTGACCGTTAGCACCAATTATGAAAAAAAATCGCATACATATTGATAATCAACTTATTGAGTTGTTGTAATTCACAAACTGACACTCAAAAAGGAGTAAAAACTGAGACTGTAATCGATGATAAACAGGATACTTCAGATTCTGATAAATTGATTATTGATAACATGGAGATTGATACCTTTCAAAATAATTCAATATTTGCAAGCACACTCGACAAATTCTATGATACATCAGATTATTATATTTCTCTCTATTATCGGACAGAGTATAACGAGACAGTCGCTAATGAGATTACAACCAAAAATGTTAGAGAGATAACCAGTGGTTTAGAGGAGACAAGATTGCAAATTGATAATAATTTAGCAAAAAGACACCTGCTCGTTGATAACCTTGACACCTTATTGATATTTAATGATAAACAAGAGTTAATTGATACAATCTATAGAAAAGATTATGAGTATTATGATGCCATGACAACCTCTGAATTGATAGCAACTTATTCTGGTAAAGATAATTATGAAAATAATTTAGTAATTAGCTGTAATTATTCTGATAAATATGTAATTAAAAAAACACCTGATTTTATTATTGATTCAAATTATATTGATTTAATAATTAAAAAATTACAATTGGAGAAAAAATTTGTTTTCGGTAGTGGATTTACAATAATCAATAATGATACAATTTCTTTTATTTCGTATTCTGATTATCAGACAAATGATACTAAAGTTTATATATTAAAAAACAGTGATTTGATTAATTCAATTACAAAGGATTTTATAATTAGAGATTTACAACCTGTTCCGTTGTATGATAATGACAAATTGATTTATTTAGGATTTGCCAATGTTCCTGAGACTGATATCGAATGGACTGCATTGATTGGTATAGATAAAAATACTTTGAGAATAAAATTTTATGATAGAAACAGAATAGAATAACTGGTGCTAACATGCAATATAGCAAATGGCGGTGAAAGTAATAAATTCGGGCATTGTAGCTCGCATCGGGCTTTTATGTCGGTGGATAGTAACGCGCTCCGCAAACCGCCACTTGCCATATTGCAAAACCGTTAGCCACCATTCCCCACATAAGCACATCCAGAATAGAGTTCAAATAAATTACTCTATTCTTTCCGAGCCAATTAACTACTGTTGCTAACGCGTATTTCTCT
>NZ_JAIKLE010000136.1 GCF_022267315.1 Maribellus maritimus | reverse complement strand
TTCATCTATCTTTAAGGTATAAAACACCAAATACGGTGTTTAATGATGTTGCTTAATACAATGTTTAACCTGTAGCCGTATTCTAGGACTAGACATTCCTCCTACTGGTTGTAAAACAGTTGAGTTTTTGTGCTAACGGGTTATCTTAGCATTGAGCTCCGAGTTAAGGCCGGTTTAAGCAATGGTGTTTATTAAACCCGAGCGCAATCAAGGTTAGGATGTAAAAAGTCAGTGATATTTCTTTACTGACTTGGGTTAGAGTTTAATGGCGATCCGTCTGTTGACGGAATCCCGATCGGAATATTTTCAAAGTTAAAGAGTTACATCCCAGGAGCTTTTTAACATTTTAAACATTTAAGATATGGGAAAGAAACAAATGAGTTTAGAAGTAGTCAACCCTGATGCAGCAGGGATTGACGTAGGAAGCAAAAGCCACTGGGTTGCCATTGGACAGGATGCCCAGGACATTAGGGAATTTGGTGTTTATAGTGAAGACCATCAGGAACTCTGCCGATGGTTATCTAAAAATGGTATCACCTCAATTGCGATGGAAAGTACTGGTACTTATTGGCAAACTTTGTTTAGTGCATTAACAGCAGAAGGTTTTGAAGTGATACTGGTTAATGGGAAACAAACTAAAAACGTGAAAGGGAAAAAACAGACATAAAAGATTGCCAATGGATACAAAAGCTACATTGTTTAGGTTTATTGAGCCATAGCTTCCTTCCTGACAGTACCACTGAAATAATCAGAACTTATTCAAGGCACAGGCAAAACCTGATAAGACAAACCGGGCAAACAGTTTTGAAAGTCCAGAAATACCTCAGGCTAATGAATATGAGGTTGGATGTTGTTGTAAACGACATCGTTGGTTTAACCGGAACCAAAATCATAAATGCATTTATTAAAGGTGAAACCAAGGGTATAGAACTCGCTAAATACCGGCATTACAATTGCCGTAACCCTGAAAAAGAAATAGGGCATTACAATATAATGGAAGAAAAGATTATCTGTTTGCCCTCAAACAGGAATGGGAAACCTATTTGCATATACAAAAACAAATCAGTGAAGTTGATGTCCAAATAAAAAACCTACTTGAAGATATTATCGACCAGGACCACAACAAGAAACAGCACGTTGCCAATAAAAAATCATATAAGCGTAAAAATAATACCATTTTAAATACAAAATGCCGCATTGAAAATTTTTAGGTAGTGTTTGTTTCCGGTTATTGACATTATGGTTTCGGGTTGCATTTCTATT
>NZ_JAIKLE010000135.1 GCF_022267315.1 Maribellus maritimus | reverse complement strand
TCTTCATCAGGAAATTGAGATATGAAATCAATTAAGCTCATAATTTATGCGTTTTTCCAAAGATAATTATCTTAGGTAAATATACGGGTATTCATTAAATTAAAAAAAGCACATGGCTATAACACGTGGTATAAGGCATGGCTGGGGTCGTGCGGATTCGACAAGTCGAATCTCGTCCCAACTTCAGTTTCGGTCGGACACTCAGACTCTCGTCTGACCGCCACGACCTCATACCACCACCGTTACAGCGCATTCTGACCCGTCCTAAAAAAAGTAGTCTATATATTTTTAATTTCATTCTTATGTTTGGCATAGTCATTGAAAATTCGGCAATAAAAATCAATTAACTTAAATCCATCATTATGAGAAGATATAAATTTTTAATTCTTAGTATTCTAGTAGCTTTATTTTCGTGTAATGAAGATGACTTTACTCCTCCTCCTGCCATTTCCTCCGAATATTATTTCTCCGGCATTGTAAATAATGACTTGGTAGTAATAAATGCTGATGAAGATAATTATCAAATTTATACAGGCAGCAGTTCTAATTGGAATGAACCGCCAATTGGAAAATATGACCTTGGATTCAATACATATCCATTTGAAATTGGAGATAAACATATTTTAATTATTACGCCAGAAACAGAAGTAACTAATAAAGAAAAAGTTCTTAATTTATTCCCTATTGGTAAATTATCTGACACTGACAAAGAAGGGTTTAAGTTGGAGTATGGAAAAATAATAGATAAGGAAGAAATAGAAACTAACATTTTTCATCCTATTCGAGAAAAACTGATTGGAGAATTTTCTGAACTCGAAGTTGTTTCAGTCGTTGAGAAATCTGAGGATATTTATAAGATTAAAATGAAATTTAGCTGTTATCTATACGATGACAAAGAAATTCTTCAAGGAGAAATTAATTCTGCCGAGATTATTTTGAGACTGGTAATTCATAATTAAAGTTTATCTAAAGTATTTCCAGATGCAATAGAATTTCGTAGTTCAACAAATTCAGAGATTCTAATAAATGAAAATATAAATAATCAAAAATAAAACACAGGGCATAACACGGTACATATTGCAGGGCGGGGTTCGGTGGTACGCCAACTGCGGATTCTCGCATCGCAGTTCCGTGTCCTTCTGACAGGAACGCTCTCCAAAATCCGCCCCGACAACATGTACCAACCGTTGTGTTTCATGCTGGTACGATAAAGGGACATCCGTTACAAAGTTAAAGGGACATAGTTTACACTTTTCAAAGTTTGTAATTTGACATAAAAATCAGATTGCCATGCC
>NZ_JAIKLE010000134.1 GCF_022267315.1 Maribellus maritimus | reverse complement strand
GGTACGATAAAGGGACATCCGTTACAAAGTTAAAGGGACATAGTTTACACTTTTCAAAGTTTGTAATTTGACATAAAAATCAGATTGCCATGCCTTGGAAAGAAAAAACTATTATGGAAGAAAAAGTAGAATTTATTTGTGAATGGAACTCTGGAAAATATACTATCACAGAGTTATGTAACGGATTCGGAATATCCCGGACAACTGCGTACAGGATGATTCAGCGCTATGAAAAATTTGGTATTGAAGGCCTCCGTATGAAGGATAAAGCACCTATAAACCACCCCAACCGGACAAACAAAGAAATAGAAAAAAGAATTCTATGTTTAAAGGATAAACATCAACGTTGGGGAGCTAAAAAATTAAGGATATTGTTGTTTAACGACTTTCCTGAAAACCAAATCCCCTCGGTGGTTACGGTTCACAACATTTTATCACGAAACGGACTGGTATGCCCCCAAAAACGCTTGCGTAGGGTAAAACCCCTGTACCCGATATTTGACCCAAAAGACTGCAACGAAGTTTGGAGTGCCGATTACAAGGGCAGATTTTTAATGGGCAACAAAAAATACTGTCACCCCTTAACTATTGCCGACTCTAAAAGCCGGTTCCTGTTTACTGCAAAAGCTCATCACAAAGAAAATTACAAATCCGTAAAAGAAGAGTTTACAAGGGTGTTCAGAAAGTTCGGACTGCCAAAACAGGTACATACCGACAACGGCATCCCCTTTGGCTCCGTATCCGCCATCCAGCGCTTTACCACATTGTCGTACTGGTTTATCGACCTGGGAATACTCCCCGTGTTTTCAGACCCCGCCCACCCCGAACAGAACGGAAGGCACGAACGCATGCACAGAGACCTGAAAGCAGCCTGTGCAGCCCCTTCAGCATTCGATTTACGTTCTCAACAAAGGAAATTGAACTATTTTGTAAAAGAATATAACTCAATAAGGCCACATGAAGCTCTGGATATGAAAACCCCTGCTCAGGCCCACCAATTCTCAAACAAGCCTTTCCCTGAGAAAATTAAACCATATATCTATCCTGCACACATGAAAACAATGAATGTTTCAAAAAGCGGGGCAATGCGCTGGAAAGCTTATTACTGGGTGTATATGTCAAGTGGATTGATAGGCAGACAAGTAGCTGCTGAAGAAATTGGAAACGGGGTTTGGAAAGTATTTTACCGTAATGTATTTTTAGGTTACTTTAATGAAAAAGATATTCGTGTTAAACAAAATATTACAAGGCTGAGTACGAATTTAGTGTAACTTATGTGACTTTAACTTTGTTAACCATCTGCCTTAACGAACA
>NZ_JAIKLE010000133.1 GCF_022267315.1 Maribellus maritimus | reverse complement strand
GACACTGTTTCACAAAGTGTGTAAATTAAAAATACCGAGGGTTTAGCTATTTATAGCTGGACCCTTTTTTCAAATATGACTAAGAACTGATTTAGGATGATGCCCCAATTTTGGATGGGCATCGACCATTTTTTAGTGGCTTCTCTTGTTGCCAAATATACGGATTTCATTACAGCCTGGTCTGAAGGGAAAGAAAGTTTGTTTTTAGTGTACTTTCTGATTTTCCCATTCAGGTTCTCAACAAGGTTTGTTGTGTAGATTATTTTCCTGATTTCAAGTGGGAACTCAAAGAATACGGTTAGGTCTTCCCAATTGTCCCGCCAGCTTTTAATGGCATACGAATATTTGTCCTCCCAATTGGCTGCAAAATCTTCCAGAGCTGCTTGTGCAGCTTCTTTGGTTGGAGCATTATAGATTTGCTTCATGTCGCGTGTAAAGGCTTTCTTATCTTTCCAAACCACGTAACGACTGGCATTACGGATCTGATGGACAACACAAATCTGAGTTTTTGACTCGGGAAAAACATTGCGAATCGTATCAGTAAAACCGTTCAGGTTATCGGTGGCCGTAATCAGTATATCCTCTACGCCCCTGGCACGCATATCGGTAAGTACACTCATCCAGAAAGCCGCAGATTCATTCTTGCCCAGCCACAGTCCAAGCACTTCCTTTTTCCCGTCTCTACGAAGCCCTACGGCAATGTAAACAGTCTTGTTGATTACTTTGGAGTTCTCACGTACTTTGAACACAATACCGTCCATCCAAACGATTAAATAAACCGGCTCTAACGGACGGTTCTGCCAGGCAACTATATCGTTTGTAATGGCATCAGTAATTCGGGAAATTGTAGATGTAGACACATCAAAACCGTAGACTTCCCTGATTTGCTCTTCAATATCGCTATTGCTCATTCCTTTAGCATACAGAGAAACAATTACGTTTTCTATGCCATCAACCATGTTTCCCCGTTTAGGGACAATCATGGGATTAAACGAAGCGTCACGGTCACGTGGAACCTGAATGTTAGACTCGCCCAAAGATGTGCGAACTTTCTTTTCCGAATAGCCATTGCGGGAATTAAGATTATCTGACTTTTTGTTTTTGTCATACCCCAAATGACCATCTAGCTCCCCTTCGAGCATCTTTTCGATGCCTCGTTTCTGGATTTGTTTCAGAAAATCGTTGAGTTCCTCTCCTGATTTAAACTGTTTGAGAAAATCATCATTTAATAAATCTTCTTTTTTCATTACTGCATAAAGTTTAAAATTAAACAAAAAATACCGGGGGTTGCAACCCCCGGTATTCCTATTTACACAGTTTATGAGATAGTGCT
>NZ_JAIKLE010000132.1 GCF_022267315.1 Maribellus maritimus | reverse complement strand
TATCTAATCTTCCAGAGCTTATTAAATCCTGTTGCTAACGTAAAAATGGGGTGCAAAAATGAGCTAAAAAATGATAAATTTGAATAAACCTTAAACAACTGAAAATCAGAGACTAAATTTTACGTTAGTCAGAATGTTGAAAAGAAAAAAATAAAATACTTGCAGGATACACTAAAAAGATATACTTTTGAAATACTAAAAGTGTAAATTATGAAAACAGTATCATTAAAAATTGACGATTCAATTTTTGGAGAAACCGAAAAAATTCTTTCAAAAATTAAAAAACCAAGGAACAGGTATATCAACGAAGCAATTGAGTATTACAATAAATTGCAAAGACGTGCTATTATTGAAAAAAAGCTAAAAAAAGAATCAGATTTAGTTAAAACAGATTCAATGGATGTACTAAAAGATTTTGAGGAGATTGATTATGTCGATTAAACAATACGAAATCTGGATTGCAGATTTAAATCCACAAATAGGAACGGAACCTGGAAAAACAAGACCAGTTCTTACAATACAAACAAATCTTTTAAATCAAATTCCACATCCTTCAACAATAGTTTGTCCAATAACGACAAATGTAAAAAAAGGCTCGGAAATATTGCGAGTTCACTTAAAAAAAGGAGAAGCAAATCTGCATCAAAACTGCGATATAATGATTGACCAAATTAGGGCAATTGACAATAAACGACTAGTTAAAAAAGTTGGGAATTTACCTCTTGACCTAATTGAAAAAGCAAAAGAGAATTTAATGATAATAATCGATTTAGAATAAAAACTTAAAAACACTAAAAACACAATATTAAATTCAAAATGGGATTTGTGCCAATTTCGATAAATGCTTACCTAAAAAAACACTTAAAAAATAACCCAAGTGAAAATGAAAAAGATTTAAGGAAACGACTTAACAAAGCACTGACAGATTATAAAAATGGAATTAAATGTTCCTGTGGAAATGATATTTGGGTAATTGGTTCTGCTTCAGTTGGGAATAGTTGTTTTACTTGTATTACAGGAGAAAGTTATCCGATTGACGATTATGAAATTGAATCAGCAATAAAGAAAAGAGAGAATATTAAAGGTCGAAGACATATTGACGAAATTCCTCCTAATAAAATTGCAGGATTTTTTGATGATGATGGATATGAAATTAATACGGATTTAATTAAGAAACCCTCGTTGTGTATTACTTGCATCAACGACGATAATCCAAATGAGGAAATCTTTTGCAACATGACTCGCTACGACCAGAAAGATGACAAAGAATTTAAATGTTTTGCATATAAAACAAGAAAAACCTGACAAGAAAAAGAAAAAACACGACGGCATAACACAGTACATATTGCAGGGCGGGGTTCGGTGGTACGCCAACTGCGGATTCTCGCATCGCAGTTCCGTGTCCTTCGGACAGGAACGCTCTC
>NZ_JAIKLE010000131.1 GCF_022267315.1 Maribellus maritimus | reverse complement strand
ACGGTGGTGGTATGAGGTCGTGGCGGTCAGACGAGAGTCTGACCAGTCCGACCGAAACTGAGGTTGGGACGAGATTCGACTTGTCGAATCCGCACAAACCCAGCCATGACTTATACCACGTGTTAGGTGCTGTTTTTTTTATTTTCATTCCGCTCTCACAATTTGTTGTCTTCCAACTTCTGCTCCTAATGCTTTAAATATTAAATCTTGTTGTTCCTTTTCTCTCCATCCTTTTTGCGCTAATTCGATTCTTACCGCGTCTTCATTTTTCCCTTGGTCAAACTGATAGGCGGCAAATTCGAGTACATCTCTTGGAGCATTATCTAGGTCGTAGGTTATTATTCGTTGAATCACTTGAATATAAAAAACAAAAATTGCTACAGCATATTCAAATATCCAAGCTATGATTAAACCAATTGCTCCTAAATTTAAATCTTTGAAAAGCAAACCATGATTTAGTTTTGCCATTAAGAAATCAATTAGTGTTGCATCCTCGATATTATTTGTTTTTACGATATAAATTAGTCTGAATATTTGACTGAATAAATAGGTTAAAGTAACTGAACCAAATCCAATCAATTTTATGGTTTTGAAATCGGATATTCCGCTTATTTTAATTAAATATCCAAAAGCAAGAGCAGTTAAGAACCCAATGCCACTATCAAAAAGCAATATAATATAAATGACACTAGACAAGACAGCCAAAACAGCTCCAATGATAACAGAGGTTAAAATACCACCACCTACAAGTAGCCCCATTTTCTTTTCTCTTAGAATTTTGGGCTTTGTTAATTCATCAGGAACCTGATATTTTGTCTTTTCTTCAATTATCCTAAGTTCTTCTAAATCCGACTCTATTGTCTCGCTATCATATTCTGCCTCAATTAAACTGAAAGCAAGTTTTAATTCTTCAATTCTACGGTTGTTTTTCCCAAAATCAACTAAGTTATTTTGCAGTGATTTACTAGTTATCCTAATATTGTCTGCAACTTCAACTGTAATCTTTTCCGACCATTTTCCCCAATCATTTCCACTTTTTCCCTCTACATTATCCTTGTCAAAATGTACTACGTCCCAGTCTAAAGCGAACATTGCACGTTGGAAATTTTTAATTACTAACTCTTTGGGAAGTTTCGTTTTGGGGGAAGCAGTCTGCTTTGGTGTCCATTTGAAAGAAACTTTTAATGGGAAGTTTTTGCTTGCAACAGTTTTGAAGATTTGATTTCTTGTTTTTATTTCAGATTCAATCAATTCTATCTTGTCTGTTTTGTAAGCACGTTTTTCGAGCTCTTTGCAGGTAGCTAAAAGGATATCGGAATTCACTCTTTTGAAATCCAGAAGTATTTCATCAAGTTCCTTATTTGTATGTTCTGATATTATTTTATCCCAATCTGGCATTTGTTCTCATTTAAAATTGCACCTAACGGT
>NZ_JAIKLE010000130.1 GCF_022267315.1 Maribellus maritimus | reverse complement strand
TGGACTGTTACTGACAGCTGCGCTGCGCCGATTACATGCTCTGCTTCATTCACCGTGCCGCCGGCTGTTGTGCCTACAATTACATGCCCGACAGATCCAAATCTACCAGCGTGTACAGATCAGGCAACCATCCAAAATGAATACAATAACTGGGCAGATGGATTTACATACTCCGGTGGTTGCGATGATCCAACCGATAATATCGATGAGATTCCGCCTCTGACTGATATGACCTGCGGAGGACAACTTTCATTCACATATATCGTAGCAGATTTGTGTGATACGGTAGAATGTACTTCAACATTTACAGTTGCAGGAGACACAATCCCTCCTGCAACTACATGTCCACCTGATGCAAATTATGAAGCTTGTGACTTGTCGATAATTCAAACTGAAACAACCCTTTCATATACTGAAACAGAAACGACAATTACCTTAGCCGAATTGCAAGCCGCAGGAGGAACGGCGAACGACAATTGCGCAATTGGCGAAATTATTTATTTTGATGATTCAACAGGAATATGCCCGATAACCATTATAAGAACATTCACAGTAACTGATGAGTGCGGTAATAATGATACTTGTCAACAAATTATTACAATTGATGATACTATCATTCCTGAAATCACATGTCCTCCGGATACAACAATATTTACTGTAACTGATACTGCACCTTCTTATACAGGATGGGCAACCGGAACTGATAATTGTGATCCAAACCTACAAATTACTTACACCGACTCAATTGTTCCTGGAAATAATCCTCTCGAATTTACCATATACAGAATATGGGAGGCTGCAGATGCCTGTGACAATAAAATCACATGTCCACAAATTATTAAAACCGGCGATAATACTCCGCCCGAGATAACCTGTCCGGAAGATATTGATGTGGAATGTTTCGAGTTGCTCGATACTTCGATAACAGGTGTTGCCACGGCAATTGACGAATGTATGCCAGTAACGATAACCTTCAGAGATTCATCAGATAATAACTGGTGCCCGGAAACCATTTACCGCACCTGGATTGCAACCGATAACTGCGGAAACTCAGATGAGTGCGTTCAGAGAATTACATTAAATGACACTATTCCTCCGGAAATAATATGTCCTGCTGATGAAAGTTATGAAGCATGTTCAATTGAAGAAGCGGATACAATGTTATCATTACCATATTCTGAAACGGTAAGAATAATAACATTAGACGAACTGTTAAGTGCAGGGGGCGACGCCTCTGATAATTGCTCCATCAAGGAAATCAATTATTTTGATGCTTCTTCCGGAATTTGTCCGATAACAATTGTAAGAACATTTACAGTAATAGATTCCTGTGATAATACTGATGATTGTATTCAATTTATTACGATCAAAGATTCCACTCCGCCGGTATTTGATGTCTGCCCGCCGGATATTACCATTACATGCGACCAGAGTACCGACACTATCGTTACCGGAAGCCCCGT
>NZ_JAIKLE010000012.1 GCF_022267315.1 Maribellus maritimus | reverse complement strand
AGGAACACAATGTGGCAGATGAACATCCTGAGATTGTAAAAGAACTTCTGGAACAGATGAAATCTGCACGAACTGAATCGGAAGTGTTTACTTTTCAGTCTCCAACGATTATCAAATAAACTCCTTTTTTAATTTACATCGGAGAAAAACAATAAAATTAACGAATATGAAAAAAAAATATAGCTGGCTCTATTTTTTAGCCTTAGGCGTCTTTGTATTGAGTTCTTGTCATCCAAAACCAGAACAGGAAAAGAAACAAAAATTGAATTTTTTATTTATTCTGGCAGATGATTATGGCTGCCATGATTTAAGTGTTTCGGGAAGCCAATTTTATGAAACGCCCAATATTGATCGTATTGCAACAGGAGGTATGATTTTTACCGATGGTTATGCAACTTGTCAGGTTTGCAGTCCGTCACGGGCAAGTATTATATCAGGAAAATTTCCGGCACGTCATGGAATTACCGATTGGATTGGGGCAGCAACAGGTGAGAATTGGCGCAACGCAGGTCGGTTTAATCAATTGTTACCACCGGAATACGAACATCAGCTTGCTTTGGATTACACTACTTTGCCGGAAGCTATGAAAGAGGCAGGATATAAAACTTTTTTTGCCGGGAAATGGCATTTAGGTAGCAAAGGTTCGTGGCCTGAAGATCATGGTTTTGATATTAATAAAGGAGGTTGGGATGTAGGAAGCCCCAAAGGTGGTTATTTTGCTCCCTGGGAAAATCCGAATTTGTCCAGCGGACCCGATGGTGAAAATCTTTCGATGCGCCTGGCAAAAGAAACTGCCCGGTTTATAAGAGAAAATAAAGACACTGCATTTTTTGCTTACCTTTCATTTTATGCTGTACATGGCCCTATTCAGACGACACAGGAAAAATGGGCGAAATACCGTGAAAAAGCAGAGGAGCTTGGATTAGCAGAAACCGGGTATAAAATGGGACATTTTTTACCTATTCGTCAAGTGCAGGATAATCCGGTTTATGCAGGTTTGGTTGAAGCGATGGATGATGCTGTAGGCGAAGTTTTGAATGCACTGGACGAACTGGGTTTATCTGAAAATACAGTAGTTATTTTTACTTCAGATAATGGAGGAGTAGCTGCCGGCGATTCCTATTCTACATCAAATTTACCACTTCGCGCCGGAAAAGGTTATCAGTTTGAAGGTGGAATTCGCGAACCTTACTTTATAAAAGTTCCGGGAGTAGGAAATGGGCAAAAAAATAATACGCCGGTTACCGGAACCGATTTTTACCCCACCATACTTGAGTTAGCCGGAGTACCGTTAAAACCATCGGAACACAATGACGGAGTGAGCCTTGTGCCGCTTTTAAAAGGAGAGACTATTCCTGAACGGCCGCTCATTTGGCATTATCCTCATTACGGAAATCAGGGTGGAGAACCTTCCTCCATAATTCGATTGGGCGACTGGAAATTGATTCACTATTATGAGGATGGGCATGAAGAGTTGTACAATCTGAAAAATGACTTGGAAGAAACCACTGACCTGTCTACAGAAAATAAGGAAAAAGTAAAAGAACTGAGTCAAAAATTGTTTTCATATTTGGACGAGGTTGGTGCGCGTTACCCGGAAAGAGATCCGGAATACGATCCCCAAAAAGAAAAAGAATATCTTCAAAAAGTAGTGAACGAACGCTGGCCGCGACTTGAGAAACAACGGCTTGAATTTCTTTCAGAAGACTATGAGCCCGGAAATAATTGGTGGGGGAGTATGGTAACCAATGATTAAAAAAAGTTGTAGCTTTATTTGATGAACAGAAAGGAATTTTTAAAAAAAACAGCATTGGCTGGTTCTGCTATTGGGTTTTTATCCTCTTCAGGATTTTCTTCGAGAACAGGAAGAAGTTCAGAGAAAAAGCTAAATGCATATTATTTCAGGGCGCATATGTATACGCTGGTTCCGCGACATGTGCGGGAAGACTTGAAATGGATGGCCGATGTTGGAACCAATATTGTTTCGGTAGCCGTTTTGGAGCAGGACTTTTTTGCAGCTGTTGAAAACATTGAAATCATTTGTAACGAAGCTTCAAAATTAGGAATGGATGTTTGGGCAGTACCTTCCCGCTGGGGAGGTCTTGTGGCCGGTGCACCAAAAGTCCCCAGCCTTTTTACTACTCTGAATCAGGATACCTGGAAAAAAAATCGCGATGGCTCCTATGCCAGTTCTTCAGTTTCAGGTCGGATAAGTAGTATTTTTCATCCCGCTACTGCTGAGTTTATGCAGGAATCGGGCAAAAAATTGTTCAAAACCTGGGATTTTAAAGGATTAATTTGGGATGAACCAAAATCATTGACCCGGGATTATCATGAACTGGCCGTTAAAAAGTTGGGAGTTAATGCTTCTCTTGAGCAATATATTGACGAAAATGTTGAATTTTATTCTAATATTAATAAACATATAAAGGCCGATTTTCCGAATAAACAAATTGCTATGTTTATATACGCCAACAAAGACAATATGACGGTAAACAAATGTGCCACAATCAGTGATATGGATGCTTACGGTTGCGACGGTCGGCCCTGGTCACCTGAAGATGGAGGAAAGCAGGAAAGCGAGGGAAAAGTTTTACTTGGCGGAGTTGGACAACGTTTTATTGATGCTGCAAGAGAAAACAACAAAAAATCGTTATGGCTCATCGAAAATCATAACATGGCAGATGCCGATATTCCCATTCTTGAAAAACGGATGCGGGAGGTGGTTCAAAGCAATGCAGATCATTTGATTTATTACTATTATCCACGGAATCTTTCACAGCCTGATAAAATCATGGATATCATTAAACAAAACCTGATGAGATATTAATTACTAAACTATAAAACATGATCAAAAAAGGACTATTAATTATTACTCTGGGAGTATTTATTGCGTTACAACTTTATTCTCAAACTACTGAAATTGTGTATTTGTCGGGAACAGATGCTGCAAATACTGTGGATTGGGATTTTTATTGTACCGATGGACGAAACAGTGGTGAATGGACTGAGATTCCTGTGCCTTCAAACTGGGAATTAAAGGGATTTGGAACGTACAATTACGGTCACGACTGGAGAAATGAAGATATTAAACTGGGGAAAGAACATGGTTTGTATAAACATGAGTTTGATATTCCTTCTTCGTGGAAAGGCAAAACCATAAATATTGTTTTTGATGGTTCGATGACAGATACCGAAGTAAAAATCAACGGGAAACTTGCCGGAGAGATTCATCAAGGGGCATTTTATAGGTTTAAATACGATATTTCAAAATTGCTGAACTATGGCAAAACCAACCTGCTGGAAGTAGATGTAGCCAAACATTCTTCCAATGAGTCAGTAAACAGAGCTGAACGTCAGGCTGATTTCTGGATATTTGGTGGTATTTTCAGGCCTGTATTCCTCGAAGTTTTGCCGGAAACACATATGACACGCACAGCAATCGATCCAAAAGCTGACGGTTCATTTAAAGCTTTTGTAACGTTAAACGAATCGAAGGCAGACTATACACTCGGTGTTGAATTGTTCGATTTGGATGGGAATAATGTCAGTGGAAATGTTCAGGCAGAAATCACTAAGGGTGAAACTGAAAACTGGATTTCGGGGAAATTTGAAAATGTAAAAGAATGGAATGTGGAATGGCCTCAGCTCTACGATATGAAAATATCGTTGAAAAAGGGAAATGATGTTTTACATCAGGTTACTGAACGTATTGGATTTCGTACGGTTGAATTGCGTGAACACGATGGGATTTATGTCAACGGAGAAAAAGTAATATTCAAAGGCGTTTGCCGCCATTCATTCCGGCCCGAGACAGGCCGTGCACTGAGTGATTCGGATCATTTTGAAGATATCACATTGATGAAAGAAATGAATATGAACGCGGTTCGATGTTCTCATTATGATCCCGATAAAAGATTCCTTGATTTATGTGACTCGCTGGGTATGCTCGTGCTCGACGAAGTAACAGGTTGGCAAGACAGTTACGATACCATCATTGGTCCAAAGTTGATTAAGGAAGAAATTTTAAAAGATGAAAACCATGCAAGTGTGGTTCTCTGGGACCATGGAAATGAAGGTGGCTGGGATTTTGCCAACGAAAAAACATATCAAGAATTGGATATTCAGAAACGGCCGGTAATTTATCCCTGGTTACTGCGGAATGGAGTAGACACACACCATTATCCTGAGTTTTTATATGCTGTCAACCGGTTTACCCACGGAAATGCACCTTTTATGCCCACCGAGTTTATGCATGGCTTGTATGATGGCGGCCACGGTGCCGGGTTGAACGATTTCTGGAACGAATATGAAACATCGCCACTTTTGGCCGGAGCTTTTTTATGGGTTTTTGCTGATGAAGCAGTTTTGCGTACTGATAAGGAAGGAACAGTTTACGACTCGGACGGAAATCATGCACCCGATGGAATTCTGGGGCCGCATCACGAAAAAGAAGGTAGTTTTTACACCATAAAAGATATCTGGTCTCCGGTACAAATTTTGCCAGTTACAGTTAATAAGAAATGGAACGGCAAACTCTTCCTTTCGAATAGATACATTTACACAAACCTGAATAAATGTACGTTTAGCTGGAAAGCGATTAAAACCGGTTTTGGCGATACAGCGAATAAAGTTTTAGGTCAGGGTCAGGCCAAAAGTCCGAATGTAGAACCGGGAGAAACAGCAGCTGTACAAATCGATTGCAGCAATGCTCTTCAAAATGCGGATTTGTTTGAGTTTACCGCTACCGATCATAATGGAAATGAGCTGTATACCTGGAGTTGGCCGGTAATTCAACCCGAGGAAAAAGCTGCTGAAATTTTGCAGACACTCAAATCCGGAAACTCAGAAATTTCTGTAAACGAAAACGGTGATGCTGTAACTGCTTCGGTTTCCGGTTTGGAAATTTCGTTGAGTAAAAAAGACGGAACATTACTTTCGGTAGAAAACAGTAACGGAAATGTATCATTTACCGGCGGCCCAATGCCTGTAGGTGCAGACTCGGAAATCACCGGAACAAAATGGGAGAAAGACGGAAGTGGAAATTTCATTTTTACAGTATCCAGAAAAGACTATCCGAGAAAAATAACCTGGACACTGGAGAAGAGTGGCTTGTTAAAACTGGAAGCAAGTCATTTGATAGGGTGGATGAAGGATATTGATTACATCGGTATTTCGTTTAATTATCCGGAAGAAAAATGTACCGGTATTAAGTGGATGGGGCGTGGTCCCTACCGCGTTTGGAAGAACCGTTTAAAAGGTGCAACTTTGGGCGTTTGGGAAAAAGAGTACAACAACACCATCACCGGTGAAAGTTTTAATAACCTGGTTTATCCTGAATTCAAAGGCTACCATGGAAATCTTTATTGGGCTACTTTGGAAACCACCGAATCGCCGATAACCATAATTTCCGAAACTCCAAAACTTTATATGCAATTGTTTACGCCCGATAAACCACAACATGTGGCCGGTGGCACGTATCCGGCTTTCCCCGATGCTGACATTTCATTCTTATATGAAATTCCGGGAATCGGAACCAAATTTCAAAAAGCTGAAATTATGGGACCAAACGGGCAAAAGGGTGTTTATGGCGAACGCAGGGGAGACGAAAACGATGCCATAAAATTGTGGTTCGATTTCAGGTCGAATTAAGAAAAAACAAGATGAAACGGTCAGTTTTTATTTTGGCACTGCTTGTTTGCTGCTTTGATTTTGCAGTGAAAGGTCAGAATAATACTGACGGTCAAAGCTGGAAACTGGTGGTTGCAGCTTGCCAGTTTCCCGTTTCGGCTGATATTGCTGAAAATTATGACCGGATAAAAAAACAAATTATTGAGGCAAAGCTAAAAAACGCGGATATCGTTCAGTTTCCGGAATGTGCATTGTCGGGTTACCCGGAAGTGGATTTAAAAACGTTGGATGGATTTGACTGGGATTTGCTGGTTGAAAAAACCGACTCAATTTTAAGTCTGGCGAAACAGTTGAAAATTTGGGTGTTGTTGGGTTCCATTCATCGGTTAAGCGATGGTGTGAAGCCACACAATAGTTTGTATGTGATAAATGACGAAGGCAAGATTGTGGATCGGTACGACAAAAGATTTTGTACCGGCGGAGATTTGAAGCATTTTTCACCTGGCGACCATTTTGTAAATTTTGATTTGAACGGAGTGAATTGCGGATTACTCATTTGTTATGATGTACGTTTCCCGGAGTTATATCGCGAATATAGAAAACGAGATACCGACTTAATTTTTCATTCGTTTTACAATGCCCGACAGAAAAAGGGGAGCATTCATCCTGTAATAATGCCAATTACTTCGCAGGCGAGAGCAGCTACCAATTATTTCTATATCTCCTTGACCAACTCCTCTGCTATGGAAAGCTGGCCATGTCATTTTATTACTCCCGACGGGCTTATTCAAAATAAACTCGCGCCCAATATCCCCGTAATTTTGATTTCAAATATGGATATTTCAGAAAATTTTTACGATGCGAGCAAAGTATTTCGTGAAAATGCAATCAATGGAATTTTGAATAGCGGTGAAACGGTAAAAGATCCTCACTCCGAAAATAGAACAGAAATTATTAGGCAATAATTATTCAGCGCAACAGGTAAACTGTTTTAGGAGGAAAATTCAAAACATCTCCATATTCTATAGAAGATTTATTTGAAAAGAACCAACTATAAAACTTTTAACTAAACTTATTATGAACCTAAAAAATGTAATCCGAAAAGGTATTGTAATAATAACCATTTCCTTTTCATTATTTATAATATCTTGTAAATCAGATAATAATATTCTATTACAGGATGTTGGTATATGCACTGATTTTAACAATGCAACGATTTTGTCGGCCAGTGGTTGCACTTATATAGAAGAAAGTGTAGGTCGATTTCTCATTCCATCAAAAAGCGAAGAGGAATTCGATAAAATTCTAGAAAAGGCAAAAGAATCAGAACTCTCCGTAATGGCCTTTAATAGTTTTATTCCCGGTAACTTAAAGAGTGTTGGACCAGAGGCAGTGCATTCGCAAATTTTGAAATATGTTGAAATTGCTTTTCGCAGGGCGCAGAAAACAGGTGTTAAATATATTGTTTTTGGTAGTGGGGGGTCGCGTTCTATTCCCGAAGGATTTTCAAAGGATGATGCCAGGCAGCAGTTTGTGAGTCTTTGCACCAGGATGGCACCTATTGCCGGTAAATATAATGTTGTTGTAGTTCTTGAACCATTGAATAAAAAAGAGTGTAATTTTATTAATTCAGTAGCAGAAGGAGGTGAAATTGTTAAAGAGGTAAATCATCCTAATTTTATGCTCCTTGCCGATATTTACCACATGTTAATGGATAACGAAAACCCTGACAATATCATTAAATATGGGGATTTGATTAAACATACACATATTGCTGAAAAGGAAGGAAGGGCTGCTCCTGGCACCTACAACGAGGACTTTAAGCCTTATCTTGAAGCACTAAAAAAGGTGAAGTACAGTGGAATGATGTCAATTGAGTGCAACTGGGATAATCTGGAATCGGAGTCTGTAACCTCCATCGCAGAAATTAAAAAACAGGTAAGTATGTTGGAGTAAGCTTCAAAGCGACCTTTTTTTAATCGCATAATTTTTATGTTCTTCGAGGTAGCGGAAGCATTAATTTAAAATTCTATAATTATACCAATTGTCGGAAGTACAGTTCCCGATGTATTTTTATATGTTTCAAGTTTATACCGCGATCCGTTGTCGGTAAGGACAAAACTGCCGTTTGCATCTTCGGCTCGTATTACAATATCTTGTTGTTCAGCCTGGTGGTTGTAGAGATTTTGAATGTCAAGATAGAATTTTGCTGTTATTTTATTTAGATAAAACGATTTGTCAACACGTAAATCCAACTGGTGAAAGGCTGAGAAGCGTTCGGAGTTTAGTTTTGAATAATCGAGGTAGGGACTGCCTTTCAGATCCCATGCTTCAACCAGCGAGCTTTTCTCCATGTCGTAAGGCGTGTAGGGCAAACCACCTACAAATCGCCAACGGGCACCAATCCGCCAGTTTTTCTTCAGATCTTTTGTTGTAGTTACATTTAACAGGTGTTTTGAATCCCAGCTGGAGGGAATGTATTCCCCTGTTGCATCCTGAAATTCGCTTCGAACCAGGGTGTATGACAAGTTAAAATTGAATCCTTTTGTTGAATTTACACGAGCCTGAAATTCAGCGCCGTATGCACGTCCTTCTGATGATGAGATAACCTCTTCATCGCCAACAACACCGTAGTCGGCTCCTTTATTTGCAAGGCTGATTTGGTCTTTTACCGAAAACGGGTAATTCGCATAGCTTTTCCAAAATCCTTCCAGTGAAAATTGCACAGTGGTTCTTGGGCGAAATTCCAGCCCGGCGATTAAATGATCAACCGTGATGTACTTCAGCTTGTTTTCCCTATTTACAAAAACATTATTTTCTTCAAAACCCAGCGTGGTATACGATGGTAACTGGTAATATTTGCCGGTATTAAAATTCAGGCTCCATTTGTCGGTTAAACTGTACGAAGCCGAAAATCGCGGAGAAAACTGTTCCAGAGGATTATTCATACTTTCAGCATAATTATTTGCGTCTGCCCGGATTCCCAGGGACAAAGCCAGGCGTTCATTCAGAACATTTTTGCTAACCTGTGTAAAAAGCCCGTATTTAACCAAATCCAGTTTTGCATCGTAATTTACATTTAAAATTTCGTCGCCGTAAAACCGTCTTTGTTGTGTGGTATTTTTATATGTCACAAAATCGAAATTCGCCCCGAAATTCAACTTAAAAGTGTTTAGTCGCAGCGTATTTTCAAATCTGATTTTATTTTCAATTTCCTCGGAAGAATAGTCTAGAATTTTATTTTCTTCAGAACTGTCATCATTATCAAAATATTTATAGGCCCCGTTGTTTAAATGACTCCGGCTTACCACCAGCGTTTGATAACTATTCTCTTTGAAATGTTTGTAAACCGCTCCCAGCGTGTAACTCCATTGTTCGTTAACCGGAATTTGGCTGAGGATGTATTTTTGCTGTTCATCCGGGTCTTCAATGTCCAGATTCAAATCAAAAACATCAAACGCACCCAGTCCGATTATTGTTAATTCATTTTTTTTATCAAAACGGGTGCGGATCTTAAATTGTGTGTCGGTAAAATTCGGTAGAAACGGAAGTTCCAGCACGCTAAATAAAAATTGCAAGTAGGATCTTCGGGCCGAAAAGACAAACGTTGTTTTTTCTCCGATTGGCCCGTCAAGAGTTGCTGCTACCTCCGATGCGCCCAGTGTTCCCTGTATTTTAAGTTTGTCATTATTTCCATCTACCTGGAAAAATTCAAGCACTCCGCTTAACGCATTTCCGCGCTTGGCAGGGAAAGCGCCCGAATAGTAATTCACTTCACGCAAAAAATCGGCATTAATAATTCCCACCGGCCCGCCTGATGCGCCCTGCGTAGCGAAGTGATTGATAAAAGGGACTTCCACACCGTCAAGATAAAAACGGCTTTCCGATGGTCCTCCGCCACGAATAATTATATCGTTGCGAAATGCTGGTGTTGACTGGACTCCCGCAAAAGACTGAATCACTTTTGAAATATCGCGGTTGGCCCCCGGACTTTTTTCTATTTCACCAATTCCAATAGAACGCAGTGAAACCGGACTTTCCGGTGTTTTTCTAAAGGGAGATGCCGTTACGGTAACTTCATCAATTTGTTCCTTTTGTTGTTCCAGCTGAATTTCAATGGAGTTGGTGTTTGCTGCACTTACTTCAATTTCAGAAGAAATGGCCTTTTTGTAGCCTACAAACGATGCTTCAATTCTTACAAAGCCGGGTTGCAAACCGTTTAATAGAAAATTTCCGTCCAAATCGGTTGTGGTTCCGATACTTGTTCCTGAAACTACAACATTTACAAACGGAAGTGGCTCGTTACTCACAGCGTCAACAACTTTTCCTTTTAGCGATGCTTCCTGTGCAAAAGTTAAAATGGAGAATAAAAAAAATAGAAATGTAAATAGTACTTTCATAGTGTTGAGGTTCTGTTTATTCGAGGTGAACAATTATTTTTCTGACGATTTCTTTGGCGCTTGTAACGGTGGTAAGATTGGTATATAAATTTCCGTTTCGCCCGGAGGGTTCGCTGTGGCCGATGGGATTTAAATAATAATCGGTTTCATCCCAATCGGGATCTATGGTAACCGCATAAACCAAGGCCGGCTGTAACGAAGTAAAATAATCGAGGTTTCCCGGAAATTTGTTGTTTGTCCAGAATTTGTTGGAATCCCAGGGTTGGTTAATTTCCATAAGCAACCGGAATTTTTCACCACGCATTTTTGTTGCTGTATTTAGTTTGAAATTATTTATCGGTGTTGCGCCGCTAAGTGCATCAGAAACAGCTGTCTCCGGCGAAGGAACATACAATCCGTCGGAAGCTTTTATGCCGCGCTTATGGGCCCAGTAAGGGAGTGTTGCCGGGCGGCGTATTGTTCCGGGTTTGTCACTCCACTTTCCTGCCTCAACTTCACCGTGTCCGAATTTTCCGGTAGCTACAAATTGCGTTACATAAAGTGTTTCTATGAAATTGCCTTCCAAATCTTCTGTCCAAACCGCGAAGGATGGATGATTATAGGCTTTTCCTTTGAAAAATTCAATGGTTAAACTATGGTTTGCGTTTTCAGGAGATGTCTTAAGGATTACAATTTCCTCATTTATTTTATTGGAAGAAATGCATCCGGCTAGAAAAAAAACAATAAAAAATGAAATCAACTTGTTCATTAGTTGCTAATTTGTTTATTTTTTTTACTCAATAGTTAAACATAGGAAAAATAAAAAAGTTGAGAAACATTTTCTTTTTTTATCTTAGTGAGGCAAATTCAGAATTAATATGAGAATTGTAATTCAAAAGGTCTCTAAAGCCTCGGTTACTGTCGAAAATAGAATTGTTTCATCTATTGGAAAGGGAATGCTGGTTTTGGTTGGCATTGAGGATGCTGACAACGATGAAGATATTGACTGGCTCGTAAAAAAGATGTTAAACCTGCGAATTTTTGACGATGAAAATGGTGTAATGAATCTTTCGGTTCAGGATGTTAAAGGAGATTTAATTATTGTAAGTCAGTTTACCCTGCAAGCCAGTACAAAAAAGGGAAACCGGCCTTCATATATTCGTGCCTCGAAACCCGATTTCGCCGTACCCATGTATGAAAAGTTTATTCAGAAAACAGAAGACTCCATCGGTAAAAAAGTGGGAACCGGTGTTTTTGGTGCCATGATGGACGTGGAATTGGTAAATGATGGCCCGGTAACCATCATTATTGATTCAAAACAGAAAGATTTTTAGGATGGATGAAAAACAAATGACAATAAATGAAGCCCAGGAAATGGTCGACAAATGGATTCAAACCATTGGTGTACGATACTTCAGCGAGCTTACAAACATGGCTATTTTGACAGAAGAAGTAGGAGAACTCGCGCGAATCATGGCCCGGAAATATGGCGATCAGTCATTTAAAAAATCAGATGAAGGATATAATTTGGAAGATGAAATGGCTGATGTACTTTGGGTGTTGATCTGTCTGGCCAATCAAACCGGAGTGGATTTAAACAAAGCTTTCCTGCAAAATATGGAAAAGAAAACCAGCCGCGACAAGGAACGACACCGAAACAACAAAAAGCTAAAGGAATAATTCCTGACACTTAATTCAACGGCCTAATAAATAATGTGATGAACAAATTGATAATCTTAATAACTATGATTTTTGCTTTCTCTGCCTGCACTCCAAAACAGGAGGATCCGGAAAACTGGACGAATGAACAAGTTGATGAATGGTTTGAAAAAAAGGAATGGTTAAACGGCTGGGGCGTAAAACCTGACGAGTCGATTAACAAGAGAAGTTTTGCCATTGATTATTTTAAAAATAAAAAACATTGGGATCAGGCTTTTCAGTTTCTAAAATCTTCCGACCTGATTAATCTGCCGGTTGGCAGACAAGACCTCGAAGGAGATCATCTTTATATTAGTGTTGATGAATATACTACAAAAGACAAAAAGGATACTCGTTATGAGTCGCATCGGAAATATATTGATATTCAGTATGTTATTGAAGGAGAGGAGATGATGGGCTTAACAACGCTCGACAAAGTTGAAATTACAGAGCCTTATAATGAAGAAAAAGATATCGCATTTTATTCTTTTGACGGGGGTGAGTATATCAAGGCCACGCCAGAGAATTTTGTTTTGTTTTTCCCGGAAGATGCACACCGCCCGATGATGGAAGCAGGGGCGAATTCAAAGGTGAAAAAGATTGTTGTAAAGGTTATGGCCAAATAAAAGAGCTGCTTTTTTAGTGTTTAATGAGAAAGCTTTAAAGACAGGGCTTTTGTAGTTTTGAAAATACTTTTTTAAGAAGATACTGCAGCATTTGGCAGCTTCCGGCAAAGGCATGCTATTTTTTGCGGGTAGTTATATAATTCATCAATTCGATCAAGGATTTCCTTGCATTGTTGTCTTCAAATTCCATTAAGCCCTGAATGGCTTTATCCTTAAATTCCTCCATTTTTTGGGTTGCATAATCCAAACCGCCTTTTTCTTTTACCAATTCGATGAGTTCTTTTATTACCGCAGTATTTTTGTTTTTTCGTTTAATAAGCCTGAGAATCCGTTTTCTTTCCGAGGAGTTGGAATGATTCAGGACATATAAAAGTGGCAGCGTAATTTTTTTTTCTTTAATATCGTTTCCCGTAGGTTTCCCAATTAAACCTTTTGATTGATAATCAAAAATGTCGTCTTTTATTTGAAAGGCAATACCGGCGTCTTGTCCAATGCGGTACATTTTTTCATGGATTTCTTCATCGTCGCTTGCTGAGGCTGCGCCAATGGCCATACTCGTTGCAATTAGCGATGCGGTTTTTTTTCTGATAATTTCGAAGTATGTCTCATCATCGATATCCAGTTTCCTGCTTTTTTTTACCTGGAGGATTTCTCCCTCGCTCATATCCTGCACAGCACGCGAAATGAGATGAAGAAAGTTATATTTTTTATTTTCCAGTTGAAGAAGAAGCCCTTTTGCTAAAATATAGTCGCCTACCAAAACAGCTAACTTGTTTTTCCAGAGCGCTTTTACTGAAAAAGTTCCGCGTCGTTCATACGATTCGTCAACCACATCGTCGTGTACCAGTGTAGCGGTATGAAGCAGTTCAACGGAACAAGCTGCCAGCTGGGAGAACTCGTTGGTTTTACCTACCAGCTTTGCCGAAAGAAATACAAACATAGGGCGCAGTTGTTTGCCCTTTGTACGGTATAAAAAGTTAAGAATGGTACCAAGAAGGGGAATGTCGCTTTGTAACGATTTTTTGAAATAAGGTTCAAAATCTTTTATTTCCTGTTCAATCGGAAGTTTGATTCTTTCTATTGCTGACATTAAATGTATATCCCCAGTGTTAATTAAAAAAACGAACATAGAATAAATTCGTTTAATTCCGGCAGATTTTATCAAAAAAAAGCTTAATTTCTCTAATATTATTCAAAATTATTTCAAATAAAATATTTGGCATAGTATTATTCTTAAATATTTATATATTTGCATTCGTAAAGAAATTGACGATGTTAGAAATCAAGGAGTTAGATATCGATAAATTGGAGATGGCAGCGAGTATGCTAAAAGCTATGGCACACCCGATGCGTATTGCTATTCTCAAGCATCTTGAAGGAGGTAAACGTTTGACTGTTACTGAAATTCACGAGTTGTTGGGGATTGAGCAGTCTACTACTTCGCATCATTTGGGAATTTTGAAAGACAAAGGAGTTTTGTGCTCAAAGCGTGAGGGAAAAAACACATTTTATTATCTGAAGTATGAGGTTTTAAGCCAGATTGTTGAATGTGTGCATTCTTGTACATGTGAATAATAAAAACTTACAACATATATTAATGCCGCTTTGGAAATTGGTTCCGGCGGCATTTTTTTTATCCGTTCTTTTTTCCTGTTTCCAGTTTTGTGTAAACTTCCCTGCGAACCCGGCCAGCCAGTTTTGAGTCGTATTTTTCCATAAATTCTTTTACAGCTGGTTTATCGCTTTTCGATAGTTCGCGTAATGCCCAGGAGAGCGCTTTAACAATCATATCATCACGGTCGTCAACTACTTTTTCACAAATTATTAATGTGCGTTTTGTATCACCGGTTCCACCCCGGGCAACTCTGTTTAGAGGTACAGTTGAAACAATCGCTGTTCTTCTCCACCATCGGTTTTTAGAGTTAAGCCATTTCAAAACATCATTGTCGTTTATTTGCTTATTCCGCCATGCCCAGCCCGAAAGCATGACACTGAAAGCGTCAGTAGTAGCCCAATTGTCCATGTTTTTTCCCAGGTATTCCAAATCGGCCAAATTGAGTTGTTTTAATGCATTTTTGTTTTTCCAAAGTAGCTCAAAAGCTACCTGGTTGGCTTCAAATACTCTTGTATCAACCAGTTCTTTGGTGAAACTGGTAAGTTCTTCGGGAGTCCATTTTTTTATTTCAACCCACCAGTTTTTTATTAACTCACGCATTGCAGGGGCTCTCACACCCAGGTATTTCATTGATGTGGGAAACATCGTTTTGTAAGCTTCCTGTCGCGCAGGGTCGGCAACCGATTTTAGTTCCGAAATAATTGTGGCTGTTTTCATTTGAAATTGGTTTTACCAAAGTTTCAAACTTTTCAAAATAAATAGCAATAGTTTTTATTTATTTTTACCTCAAATTCAGAAAATCTTTAACTCGTATTTTCTGTCTGGAAAATTAGACGTCCTCATGAGAAAAAAAGAATACCTGCTTTTTGTTCTGGTTGTAATTGCTGCATTTTGGCAGATTTTTTTCCTTCAAAATGGAATGAAGTGGGATTTTGTAGATGCCTTTTTACCATCGCGTTATTTTTTTTCTGAGTCGGTTTTAAATAATCAGTTTCCGTTGTGGAATCCCTATTTGTTATACGGTATACCGGTTTTTGCTGACTTGGTTTCTGTTTTTAATCCCGAGTTTTGGATTGTCGGCAATTTGTTTGCTTATTCAAATATTACTTTACAATATGTTTTTCTGACTTATATTCTTATCGCCGGTATTTCATTCGATTATTTTTTGAAACAGTTTAGTGTTGATCGAAAATTATCGTTGGCATTATCAGTTGCATACATGCTTTCAGGATTGAGCATCGGAAATGCACAACATATTGCCTTTGTATACAGTTATGCAATGGTTCCGTTTGTATTGGCTTCTTACTTTTCTTTTCTTCACAAGTTGAACAGGTACAATTTTGTTCGTTTATCCATCTCTTTGTTTCTGATAATTTTTGGCGGCTATCCCGGGTTTACAATTATTCTTGGTTATTTTTTGTTGAGCATTTTCCTGTTTCTTCTTGTTCAAAATTGGTCGGACAAAAACTATCTTAAAAAGTTGTTTGGATATCATTTATTGTTGATTATTACTGTTGTTCTTTTCAGTTTGGTTTTGATTGTTGCCTATTTTCAGGGTTTACCGTTTTTAAGTCGTTATGGCGGGCTACCGCTCCATTTGGCACAAAAACATTCCTTTACTTTTCAATCGCTCATTTCTCTCATTTTGCCGATGGCAACCGGCGCTGACACTGGTTATTTCCAAACAGATCAATCCATGTCAAACGCCTATTTTGGTATCATTAGCCTGGTTTTGTTTTTGTTCGCTTTAATCAAAAAAATACGTCGGAAAGAATCATACATCGTTTTGGGTTTTGGAATTTTTGCTTTGCTTGTTTCTTTTGGGGAACAGTTTTTTTTACGCGAATTTTTGTATCGCTATTTTCCCTTGATGGATATGTTTCAATATCCTTCAATTTTCAGAGGGTTTGCCATCTTTGGATTTTTGGCTTTTGCAGGGATTAATTTGAAAAATTTTGAATTCAGAAAAGTAGAGCGAACCTTGTTGTCTGCAATCTCAGCAGGAGTTATTTTGTTGATTATCGTATTGGTTTTTCGTGCTTTCACTCAAGTAGAAGACCTTGCGTATTTTCAATCGGGTATTGGCTTTACAGGGAAACTTTTTGCAGCCACACGTTTCGATAATATTATTTTACAGGGAACGATTCAATTCGCGATTTTGATTGTTTTTTTACTGTTGCTTTGGAAAGTGAAGGATATTCGTATGTTTTCAACAGCGGTGGTATTTCTTTTTGTTTTTGATGGAATTATTTCCACACAACTAAATATTCATTACACCGTAACAGGCAAAACAAATCCGGTAGAATTTTATCATTATTTGAAATCCTCACCAAAAGGATTTCCTGTTCCGGAGTTAAATCCGATCGAAGAAAATTCAGATAAACGAGCGCAAAATGATTTTTTATGGATGAACAACAATGTTTTTCCAAAGAAAGTAACTTTTGATGGTTTAGTCTCTTTCAAACTCGATGGTTATGCTTTTCTTTCCGATACCTATCCCGCGTTGCTGAAGGCCATTAAAAAAGAGCCGCTTGTGTATTTATCGGGAGATGTTCGGCCAAATTCAAAGGTTCAAAACTTTACTTCAAAAACCGTTTTTCTTTCACAAACAGACTACTCAAAACTACAAGGGAGAAATATCAGGCCGGACGATGATTCTCATTTAAAAATACGTGCTTTTTCTCCAAAAGAAATCGAAGTGAAAACACAAACTTCATCTCCGCAGTTATTGATTTATCAGCAAAATTATTTTAACGGATGGCAGGTATTTATAGATGGAAAGCAGCAGGATTTATTAAAAAGTAATTATGCCCACTTAGCGGTTTTTGTCCCTTCCGGAGAACATACTGTTGTTTTTAAGTTTGAGAACAGACTCATCAAATATGCCTTTGTTTTTAGCTATCTGGTTTTTTTGGTCTTAATCGGCTTCCTGGTTTATTATGTTATAATTAAGCGGCCAGAAAGAAGGAAAAATATAGTTTTCATATTGTTGTCGGGAGTAGCAATTTTTATTGCAGGTAGTTTGCTGAATCGACATTTCTACAAAAAAAATGCAAAGGGGCTTTCTCCGGTTATTGTTGAGAAAACGGAACAATGGCGGCATGATTATGCAGATGATATAACAGTTCTTTTAAGTACGCAAAATTCAGAATTAATCGAAATTGTTCCAGCCGATACAGTTTTTTTTGTGGATGAGAAAACCAATATTGCCCGTTTTAGCCGCTTTTTGGAAAATTCAGAAGGCAGGTTTTTTGTTTTTGCCTGGCAAGGCAGCATTATTGATAATAACTTAAAGGAACTTTTATATTCATTTTATCCTGAAATTGTGGAACAAAGTATTGGAAATAACTCGGGGATTATATTGGCTGAAAAGAGAAAAACAGAATTTGGCTACGCATTTTATCAAAATTTTGAAAAACAAGGAGATGGTAATTGGACAAAAGACCGGAACAGGATAAAAAGGGATTCTGTTTCAGGTAATCATTCTTATTCTTTTGGTACTTCGGAAGAATGGGGGCAGGTGATTGAAAAATCTGTGGAAGGTCGATTGTTAGACCTGAAAGAAATAGTTGTTGTTTCAGATATCTTGTTTGAATCGGAATTAAGTAAAACCTTACTTGTTGTTTCTGCCGAACGCGGAGGGAAAGCATATTTGTATGAAGTTTTAGATGTTTCTGAATTTGTGGATGAGGCAGGTCAGTGGCGGAGAATAGCATTTTCGGTTGATATGAGTTCAGGATTAAAGAAGGGAGACAGTATTAAAATTTATTTTTGGAATATTGAAAAAGTCCCCTTTCACATTGATAATCTGAAAATGAAATATGTTTTCAACCATCCGGACTAATTTCTCTTAATTTTTTACTTTTACCTAAAAAAATGGAACTCGTATTTGCTACAAATAACAAACACAAACTGGAAGAATTGCAGGCCATTTTAGGCGATCGCTTTAAATTATTGAGTTTAAAAGATATTGGTTGTGATGAAGAAATTCCTGAAGAACAACCAACATTGGAAGGAAACGCCCGGCAAAAGGCAATGTATATTTTTGAAAAGTATGGTTATTCTTGTTTTGCTGATGATACAGGGCTTGAAATAGAAGCGCTGGGAGGTGAACCGGGAGTATATTCTGCCCGTTACGCCGGCGAGGATAAAAACGCCAATGCGAACATGGACAAAGTATTGGATAAAATGACCAAAATAAAACAACGGAATGCCCGTTTTAGGACTGTAATCTCGTTGATAACAAAGGGGGAAGAAAAACAATTTGAAGGCGTTGTTGAAGGTACAATCTTAACAAAAAAAAGAGGAGATTCGGGATTTGGCTACGATCCGATTTTTCAACCCGGCGGATATAAAAAAACATTTGCGGAAATGAAACTTGAAGACAAAAACAAAATCAGTCACCGCGGCAGGGCAGTAGAAAAATTGGTTAACTATCTTCAAATGCAGTAATTAATGACCAAATTATACATGAATAGAATATTTTTATTTACTGTTTCGCTTGTTTTTGTTCTTCAAACACAGGCGCAAAGATCCGGTGGAAGCTGGCAGGATTATCTTTCGTATGCGAATGCCAAAAAAATTGCAGTTGCCGGTGAAAAAGTTTACTGTCTTTCAGAGGGTGGTTTGATTTATTACGACTTACAGGATAATAGTATAAATAGGATTGCTGACGTCGCGGAACTCTCCGATTTTGGTATCAATACCATTGCATATAGCGAAGAAAACGAAATTCTTGTTATTGTTTACAATAATTGTAATATTGATTTACTTGAGGGAACAACGGTTAGAAACATATCGGATCTGGAGCGAAAGCAAATCACCGGTGAAAAAGCAGTTAATAATATTTCCTTTATTGGTGACGAGGCTTTTTTGGCATGCAGTTTCGGAATTGTGGTTTTGAATCTTGACAGGAAAGAAGTGAAGGATACCTATATTATTGGAGAAGGAGGAACCCATTTAAATATAAATGATGTTGAAATTTTGAATGATTCAGTTTATGCCGCTACCGATAATGGAATACTAAAAGCATATAGAGAAGATAATTTACTGGATTACACGAACTGGGTTTATCTTGAAAATATTCCTCGTTCAACAGGGAAGTTTAATTTTTTGGAAATGTACGCAGGTAAACTTATCGCAAATTATACTCCCGAAGAATGGTATGCTGATGAGATGTATGCTTTTGATGGTGAAAGCTGGACCCTGTATCAGGCGGGTATCAGATATATATATGATATTCAGGAAAATAATAATTACCTGACCATTGCAAGCAGGGAAAATGTTTTTATCGTTGATAGCAATAATAGTATCGTTAAAAGGATAAATAATTATCAGATTAATGGCCAACAGATTTCTGCTATTCAGCCCAGAAGTGTTGGAATGACATCGGATGGAAACATTTGGATAGCCGACTATGAAAAATCACTTGTAAAAGTTGCCGGTGAAAGTTTTGAAGCGGTTCAGATAAACGGACCTATGGATAATGATGTTTTCTCTTTGCTTCACACCGGGACAAACCTGTGGATCATGCCCGGCGCTCAGATTGGTTGGATTGAACCCCATTTTCAAAAGTTTGGGAATGACCAGTGGAGTTATTTTTCAAATTCAAATCATTCTGAGTTGGATGGTTTTTTTAACGTTATTTCGGTTGCTGTCGATCCTTCGGATGAAAATCATTTTTTTATTGGCAGTTGGGGGGGCGGACTTTTGGAATACAAAAACGATGAGTTCGTTGAACGTTACACAAATCATAACAGTCCTTTGGAAAGCGCATTGCCTCAGCAGCCCGATGAACCGTATGTAAGAGTTGACGGAATGGCATTTGACTCAGAAGGAAATTTATGGATTTCAAACTCAGAGGCAGGCAATAATTTGCATAAGCTTTCTGCAGATGGCAGCTGGGAATCGTTTGAATTGCCTGAAGCAGCCAATGATTATAATCTTGGAGAAGTAATTGTTACTGAAAATAATGACAAATGGATTGTTGTAAGAGGAAACGATCTTTACGTAGTTAACAGTAGCGGAACAGAAAAAATATACCTTCCTGTTACGGCATACTTTAACAATGGAGATTATGAAGAGTTTAACCGGATGAACGATGTATATTCCATTGCAGAAGATGATGAAGGTGACATCTGGGTAGGGACAACAAAAGGCGTAGCTGTTTTTTCCGACGCTTCCAGAATTTGGGATTCCGAAACATTTTATGCAACACAGCCTAGCCTGGATTTAAATGACGGATTATTTAATCCGCTTTTAGAAACGGAAACGGTGACTGCAATTGCGGTAGATGGCGCTAACCGGAAGTGGCTTGGAACATCTGGTTCAGGTGTTTACCTGGTTTCTGAATCAGGAGAGAAAGAGATTTTACATTTTACGGAAGATAACAGCCCGCTGCTTTCAAACAACATTACAGCAATCGCAATCAATCCAAATTCGGGTGAAGTTTTTTTTGGTACTGATGAAGGATTAATTTCCTATCAGGGGAATGCAACCGAAGGAAATGACGTGTATAAAAATGTATATGTATATCCAAATCCGGTTCGTGAAACATATGACGGACAAATTACAGTTACCGGTTTGATAGCGAATACTGATGTTAAAATAACTGATATCACCGGAAACCTGGTTTTTCAAACAGAATCGTTGGGCGGGCAGGCGGTTTGGGATGGAACAAATTTGAATGGACACCGTGTGAAAACCGGTATTTATCTTGTACTTTGTAATGACGAAACCGGAGAACAAACGCACATCACAAAGCTTTTATTCATTAATTAAATAATAATGCTGGCCTCGACAGAAGGTATTGTTTTACGCTTGATCAAGTATGGCGAAAGTAGTGTTATCGCTACTATTTTTACACGGGAGTTTGGCCGGCAAAGTTTTATTATAAATTCGGTCAGAAAAAAGAAATCAAAAACAAAAGCCGGATTTTTACAGCCGCTCTTTCTTGTCGATTTGGTAACGTATCAGAAACAAAGCAGGGAAGTTCAGCGAACAAAAGAAATTAAAAATACACCGGTTTATCAAAATATTCCTTTTGATATAGTAAAATCAACACAAGCGGTTTTTTTAGCTGAAATGCTTTACAAAACCATTAATGAAGAAGAAAGTTATCCGGAAATGTTCGATTTTATAAAAAATGCCTTGCTGCTTTTTGATTTTATGGAAAAGAACCTGGCTAATTTTCATTTGTATTTTTTGTATCGTTTAACTGAATACCTTGGATTTTTTCCCGACACTACCCGCCAGGCTTTTGAAAATTGGTTTGATTTAAAAAAAGGTACTGTTGTTCCTTATGAACCTTCTCATCCCTTGTTTATGAACAAGGAAGTTACAGCGTATTTCTGTACCTTGTCAACCTTAAAGTTTCATGAAATTGCTGAACTTAAAATTCCACGTAGAATCCGGGAAACTCTCCTGGAAAAGTTAATTGAGTACTATAATTTGCATTTTGAACATCTGGGAGAAATAAAATCATTAAAAGTTTTACAGGAGGTTTTTGAATGAGTAACTTATCCTTTGAAAATAGCGGCTTCGTAGGTAAATAATTCGGCTGTTTTCCATCCTTCCCAGCCAAGGCCTGCTTTGTCGCGTGAACAATGTCCCAGAAACTTTTCCAAATCCCAGTCGGTTTTTTTTGCTACCTGTGGCAAAAATGTGCCCGTGTTTAGCCCCTTTTTAATATAAATGCCGTGCTTTCCCAATTCTATTTCATCAATAGACTTTATTTTTTTGAGAGGAGTAAGAACTGAGATTTCCAGTTGCATATTGTTTAGTTCTTTTTCCTGTAAATTTTCAAAACGGATGTCGCATGCCGCAGAAACTGCCATAGATTGCACCATTTCGTTTAATGTTTTTGTTCGGGCAAAGCCACCGATGCATCCTCTTAATTCATTGTTTATGTATATACTTACAAATGCACCTGCAATTTCATTTAAAATACCCCCGGAACCCGATGGAACAGTTTTTGCCTTTTCTCCGCTTTTAATAAAATGGGTTATAGCAGTTCGTGCTTTCTCAAGAAGTTCTGATTTTTCCTCGTTAGTGATAAAAAGCTCCCCGTTTTTTTTATAGCAGGCAATTGCCCAATACCCTACTACCTTTTTTTTATCGCCATATATTTCCGCATCGCCTGAGTTTTTATATTCAATTTTTTCATAAAGAAAATTTTGGCTTTCGGTCAGGTAGAGCAAGGTGAGAACCGAAGGCCAGCTACAAAGTGGAGTAGCCAGGTTGGGGATATTTTGGGTTTTATGTTTGTTTAAAACATTTAGTAATTCTTTTGGATTGTTGCCGCAAATGGCTTGCGCGGTATGAAAATCAATTTTGTTAGCATCAGCGTATGCCGGATAATGTGAAAAGTCGGTGCTGAAAATAAACAGGTTCTCCTGATTAAAATAGGGTTTTAGCGCGTTTGCCAGATGTTTGCAAACGTCCGGATCTTGTGTTCCGATAATAATGGGAACAAGCATAAATTTATTATTCAGTTTGTATTGAAGTAGTGGCAACTGAACTTCAAGACTGTGTTCCAGCTGATGTGCTTCGTTTTTTTCTACAATTACCTTTGAAGAACGAATAAGTTGATTTGCAAGTTTAATATCTACATCAATTTCGCCCAGCGGCGTTTCGTAATTACCGGCGTTGTATACAGCTCCTCCGTTAAAATGATACCGGTGACTTGAAGCAATTATAAAAATCCTTTTATATGAGCTGTTTTCAGGAATTTGATTAAATGCCGATGCGGCAACTTCGCCACTAAAAATATATCCGGCATGGGGTGAGACTAAAGCCTGTAGCTGATAAGGTGTTTCTTTTCGTTTTTGGGCAGCACGAAACAGATGTTCAAGTTCTGAACGAAGTGCCTGTTTTGTGCCGGGATAAAACCTTCCAGCAACAGCAGCCTCTCTGTTTTTGTATTTTTGTAGCCGGTTTTCCATAGGTGTAATTTACGAAAAATGGCTAAAAACGTTTTAATCTAACTGGGTTTAGGCAAAGTAAACCAAACGGTAGTCCCTTTATTTAATTCGCTATCTATACCAATTTCTCCACCATTGTGTTCAACAAATTCTTTGCAAAGTACAAGGCCAAGACCGTTTCCCTGCTCATTTTCTGTCCCCAGTGTTGAGACTTTCATGTCAATTTTAAATAGATTTTCTATTTTATCATTTTCAATGCCTATCCCGGAATCGGTTACCGCAACTTTTATAAAATTATCATCTTCAGAACAACTAATTTTAATATTTCCTTTTTTGGGTGTAAACTTTATGGCATTGGAAACCAGATTACGGATAACCAGTAAAACCATGTTTTTATCTGCAAAAGCTTCGTAATCCATATTTACATCTGAAGTCAGCTGAATTTCTTTATTTGATGCAATTTCCTGAAGAGATTGAATGATGTTGGAAGAAAGATCATGTACTTTAAGTTCTTCCGGATTAAAGTTGATGCGACCGGTTTGAGAACGTGCCCACTCCAAAAGGTTTTCAAGCAAATTCAGTGTATTTTTTGATGTCTTTCCAATGTCGTCGAGTAATTCATTTAATTCATCAGGCGAAAGGTATTCTCTGTTTTCCTGTATGAGTTGAACAAAACTGAGAATGATACCAAAGGAGCCCCTGAGGTCATGGGAGATTATTGAAAAGAATTTGTTTTTTGTGGCGACTTCTTCCTGCAGGGTTTCTTTTGTTGTTTTTAGTGCCAAATGTGTTTTTACCCTGGCAATAAGTTCACTTCCAATAAATGGTTTTGTAATATAGTCAACAGCGCCTAATTCAAAGCCGGTAATAATGTCTTCCGACTCCGATTTGGCTGTAATAAAAATAATGGGAATGTCTTTGGTCGCTTCATTTTTTTTGAGTCGGCGGCATACTTCGTGCCCATCCATAACCGGCATCATTACATCAAGTAAAATGAGGTCGGGTTTAATTTTTGATACCGTATCGAGAGCCTGTTGTCCGTTCATTGCAACAGCAAGTTCAAAATCAAGTTTGTTTAAAAGAGCACCGAGTACCTGTATGTTTCTTGGAACATCGTCGACGATCAGAATTACAGGTTGTTTACTTTTTTTTGCATTTGTCTTATTCATTTTGTACTCCTTCCTTATCGGTTAGTTTTTTTAAGTCGGATATGAAATTTTCGTATTGGTTTATTGTACAGGGGAGGTTTTCCATATCCAAATTTTGAATTTGCTCTATAATTTTATCACTCCATTCCACAAGCTGGTTGATTTTAAAAGTTTCTGCAACCACTTTAATTTCTTCAGCAAAAGAATTTATTTCATTTAAAATAAAGGTTGAGCGAATGGAGTTCCATTTATTTTTTAGCTTACCCTCTAAAACAGGAATGAGTTTGGGTATTTGTTGAATACTTTCTTCGCTCAGTGTTTGTTTTTGAATGCCAAAGAAAGAATTTGTTGTTTCATTTGAACCGGGAGTGTTGTATTCCAGATAATTGGAAAGTTCCCTAACGAGTTCTTTTTGGGATATCGGTTTTGGCAGAAAATGGTCAAATCCCGACTTCAAGATTCTGTCCTTTTCTTCTTTCATTGCCGAAGCAGTGAGTGCTATAATCGGAACCGATTTTAAATCGTCGTCGGATTTCAGAACTGAAGTTGCCTCAAAACCGTCCATTATTGGCATCTTAAGATCCATCAAAATCAAATTGGGTTTGTATTTTATCGCAATATCAATTGCTTCTTTTCCATTTTCAGCACTGTAAATTTCTAACTCATATTTTTCGAGAAAACTTACAATGAGTTCTCTGTTATGCGCAATATCATCAACAACAAGAATCTTTGCAGGTTCAAAAATAAGGCTTGAAATATCGGTTTCTTTATTTTTTTGTTCCGGTTCTACCATCGAACTTACCTCTAGATCATAAAGATAAACTTTGAATTTACTTCCTTTTTCCACCTGACTTTCCACTTTGATGTCTCCTCCCATCATATTTATCAGACGGGAGGTTATTGTTAGACCCAGCCCGGTTCCGCCATATTTGTTCAAGTTTTGATTTTTTTGTTGTTCAAAGGCTTCAAAGATTTTTGTTATCTGGTTTTCAGGAATCCCCAGCCCGGAGTCTTCAACCTGAAACAGCAAATCAATGGTTTGTTTATCAGTTTTACTGACAGCTTTTTCAACAGAAAGTTTTACAAAACCTTTATCAGTGAATTTAACGGCATTTCCAACCAGATTTAACAGAATCTGTCTGAGCCTGACATCGTCAAGAAAGATAACTTTTGGAATTGACGGATCTATTTCGATAAAAAAGTCTATCTTTTTTTGTTTTGTTTTATGATCAAAAATTTGGCCTACTTCATTCATCAGTGAAAAAAGATTAACCGGTTCGTATTGTAATTCCATTTTGCCGGCCTCAATTTTCGAAAGATCAAGAATGTCATTGATGATGTTCAGTAAAGCTTTTCCACTTGAGGAAATGGATGACAGATATTTTAGTAAGTTCTTTTCCGTTATTTTATTTTCGAGAATCTCAGTAAATCCGAGAATTGCATTCATTGGTGTTCTGATTTCATGGCTCATATTAGCCAGGAATTCGCTTTTGGCTTTGTTGGCCATTTCCGCCTCCTGTTTGGCTTTTTCAATTGCAATTGCACGGTCTTCCAGTTCGCGGTTTAAAGCAACTACTCCTTTGTTGGTTTCTTCCAGCTCTTTGTTTATTGTTTCAATTTCTTCGTTTCGTTCCTGTAGTTTTTTTAACAGAAATTGTAATTCCTGGTTTTGGGCATTGATTGTGTCAACCATGCTATCCTCACCCCGGGCAATAAATTCTTTAAACGCTTGTTGTATAGAGGAAATTCGTTTGGCAGACATTTTTTTTGAATACTGCGGCAACCATTTTGCTACAGTGATGGTGGTTCCTTTTCCGGGTACTGATTCAACGTGAAAATCATCCATTAATCGTTGAGACCCCGTTAACCCGACGCCCATTCCGTGCTTGGAGACAAAATTCCCGGATTTTATTTTATCAAGCTCTTCTATTCCGTTTCCTTCATCTTTGAAAATAAGGATCAAGCCGGAACTATCATTTTCTTTGGTACCAATCATTAACTTTACCTCACCCTGATTGGCATGTTCAATAATATTTCTGCTTAATTCCGATACTGTTGTTCCAATTCTTATACATGTAGTTTTGTCAAAGCAGAGTTCTTTTGCCAGTTGTGAGCCTATGTTTCTGGCAACAACCACATCCGATTCGGTTAATATATTTAGCCGCCCGACTTCAAATATTGTAACGGAGGATAAGAACGGTTGCATCATCATTTTGCCTTGAAAAATTTCTTAATATATATTCAGCTGGTTGCTGGGGATGATCTTTCCAGTTTAAATCGTCTGGATTCCAGCGCGATGTGATCCCATCAGTCGTTAAGCAAAGAATATCACCCGGATTAAAGTCAAATTCAAAAATCCGGGGAGTTCGCATATTGTGTCCGACGATTCCTCCAAAAGAAATCAGGTTTTTTTTACCTGATGAGGTATTTAAAAATCCCTCGATGTTGCCGATTCCTGTAAATCGTAATTTATTTTTTTGAGTGTCGGCGAATACCAGCCCAATAACAGCTCCTCTTGTTCCCCGTATTCCATTGTGAACATGCTGAATAAGAGCGTCGAGAGGTAGTTCCGGGCGAAGCAGTATCTGCTCCTTTGCCATTTGTGAAGCTATGTTTGCTTCTTTACCGTGCCCTAAACCATCAATAACGGCAACAACGGTTTCTGTCTGGTTTAAGTGGTTTACCACATAGGAATCACCGTTCAGTTTTTCGCCGGGTTTTGCCCGTGATGCGGCACCTGTTATTATGTTTTTGTTTGTCCCGATCCAATGTTTGGTTGGAACCCATTTTAGCAAGCGGATACAATGTTTATAATTTTTCAGGTCAGATAATCCACTGTCATACAGCTGTTGGACGGATTTAGGATTTATATCCAGTTCATCGGAGAATCTTCGAATGGTTCCCAAACCCAGGCCCAATGAATTTTGTTGTGTGTATCCATCGGTAACCGATTGATTAAAGTCTGCTATTCCGTTACCCATGTCGCAACACCAGATTTCAATAGCTTTTTGTCTTTTTTCATTTTCGAGTTGACAAACCAGAATCTTTCCTTTTCTACCTCCGTGCTTCAAGACATTTGTTACGAGTTCTGTAACCATAATGGCTACCTCTCCGGTTTTTATATCATCAAACCCGATTTTTTTAGCCAGCCCGACAGCTTTGCGCCGACATACACCAACATCCGATTCATTGTCAATTTGAAGATATAAAATATGATCACGGTTTATTTCCATTTCATTATTCTCACGGTTGTTCCTTTTTGCGGCTCCGAATAGATTTCAAATTTATCCACCAATCGTTTTGCTCCGGGCAGACCGTATCCCATTCCCATTCCTGAAGTATAACCATCGCTCATGGCTAGTTCAACGTTCTCAATTCCCGGACCTTTGTCTATGCAGGTAATAATAAGTGCGTTATGTTCCTCTATGTCACCGCTTTCTATAACAACATCGCCGCCATTGGCATAATTGTACATATTTCTTAACAATTCTGAAATTGCTGTTGTTATTCGGGTTTGTTCAACTATACCCATCCTGAAGTCTTTCGCATGTTGGCGAACTATTGAACGCACTTTTACGATGTCGTGTTCGTCAACAATCGGGTAAATCCCCAGTTTATTCCAGTTTTTATCTGAAATGATTTCCTGCATTCGAGTCAAATTAATTTAGCTTTCTTTCTCCCTGAGTTTTTTTTCAAGCATCTCCATTCCTTTTTCCATGTCAAGGGCAGTATCTACGCCGGGCATTTCCAATCCTAATTCTACAAGGGTAATGGCTACAGCAGGTTGCATCCCTACTATTACAACTGCGGCATCCATAATGGCTGCCATTGAAGCCATCCCTGAAAGCATTCTTCCAATAAAGGAATCGACCATTTCAAGAACTGAAATATCAATCAAAACACCTTTGGCCCCTGTTCTTTCAATTTCGTGAAGAATTTGTGACTGTAGTTGTACGGCTAACTTATCGTGCATGTCAACCTGAATAGATACAATCAAAAAATCACGAATTTTGATTATAGGAATTTTTTTATCGTGGATATCTAAATTCATTTATCGTCTTCTTCCTGTTCTTTATGTTCCAAATGTATTTTTCCTTCAAAAAGCTGATTATTTTTTTTCATAGCAAACAACATTGCATCTTGCAGCGTTGCCTTCGTTTTTATCGATGAAAGATCAATTCCAAGATGAACAATAGTCTGGGCAATTGCAGGGCTGATTCCTGAAATAATACAATCTGCGCCAAGTAAACGAGCTGCTGTTACCGTCTTTAATAAATGGTTTGCAACCTGGGTATCAACAGTTGGAACTCCGGTAATATCAAGAATGGCGATTGTACAGCCTGTTTCAACAATTTTTTGCAAAAGGTTTTCCATCATAATTTGGGTGCGCTGGCTGTCGAGTGTGCCTATAACAGGAAGGATTAAAACATTGTCCCAAACTTTTGTAACCGGACTTGAAAGCTCCAGTAGGTCTTCCTGTTGCTGAACAATGGTTTTTTGCTGCTCCTGAATTTTATTTAACTTATCTTCAAGCTCTTCTTTCATTTTTTTACTCTGTTTGAGCTCATAAGTTAAGTCCTCGATTAAAATGTTAATCGCTTCTTCGATGCCTGTCAGATCATCTTCAATATCAGTTTGAAGTCTTTTATCCAAATCGCCGGCTGCAACCGAAGATAAAACGTCTTCAATATGTTCGATTCTTTCTTTGGCGTTTTTAAAATCTAAGTTGTTTTCCATTTTCTATCTTTTACTTTTTAACCACTGAGTTGCACTTTCCTTGTCTTTAAAAAAATCACCTTGCGTTTTTATGGCGCCGGTTTTTAACATCACTTTGGCAATCATTCGGTTGGCTGCGCTACCCCCTACAAATGCTACATCCTGTATATCTGCAGTTACAAATGCCTGACTCGTTTTTTCCCGGGTTTCCCGATTTTCAACTTTGGCAGTTTTATTGATGAAAATCATCATTTGCCGGAAAGGTTTCCCTTCCAGGAGTTCAATACTTTTATTTATTACAGGGTCAACGTCTTCAAGTAAATAATCTCTTGTGAATTCCAGACACAGAATATCATTGTCTGTATCATACCACATTTTATGATCCATGATTTTTATTTTTATTAAAATTCGACTATAAAGGTTTGATTTTAATGACGGCGTAAAAATAGATAAATTCAGATAAAAAAATAATTATTTCAAACTAAGTTTTGCGTGTTTTTCAAGTAGTTAAATATCTTTTGTATAAAAAGCTTTGTTTTTCATAATATATAGTTTGTTTCAAGGGAATTCGCAGAATAATATTTGTGAAGAAACAATTAAATCGCTTCTAATTGTAGGCTTATGTTTTACTTTTTAACAGGCATCTGGTAATTTTACAATAACCCGTTTGTTTTTATGGAAGAGAAAAATTTTACATCTGTTTTTAACATACTTGCTTCTGCAGGCGATACAATTCTGAAGGTGTATAGAAGTGACAATTATAAAACCTCGTTAAAAACCGATAGAACACCTGTAACACGCGCAGATAAGGCGTCGAGCAAAATAATAAATGAACAGTTAAGTAAGGTTTTCCCGGAAATACCAATTTTGGATGAAGAAACCGTTATTCCTGACTATTCCGTTCGTAAAAACTGGAAAGAATTTTTTCTAGTCGATCCGCTGGATGGCACCAAGGAGTTTATTAAACAAAATGGTGAATTTTGTATAAACCTGGCATTAATTGAAAGTGATAGCCCCCAGGTGGGATGGATTTATCATCCTTTATCTAAACGTGGTTGGTATTGTAAAAGAGGGAAGGGGATTTTTGAATTTGATCAAAAAGGTATCGTCAGGAAGATAGAAAAACCTGGAATATATTCTGAAAAATTAAGAATTATTACAAGTCGTTCCTTTTTTAAACCGCGGGAAAAAGAGCTGATTGATAAAATAAAAGAGGAGTATGAAATTGAAATTATACACAGGGGGAGCTCAATCAAACAAATTGCTATTATCCTCGGAGAGGCTGATATGTATTTGAAAGCCGGACCATGCTCGGAATGGGATACAGCCCCGGGGCAGTTGCTGGTAGAAGAATTTGGGGGAAGTGTTGTTCGGCTTGACAACCTTGAGCAAATGAAATACAATAAACCGGTAATGAAAAATCCATACTTTGTTATGCAGAACGAATATTTAACAGAAACCGGGTTTCTTGATTTTTTGAAAAAGCATCTTTAAAATTGGCTGCTATTCTGCGCATTTCGTCATAAATTTGTTTTAAATTGAAAATTTAACCTAAAACGAAACGCGATGAAAAAAATAGTTTTTCTTCTTGTTATTCTGTTGAGCTTAGTTTTGTTTCTGGCAAGTTGTGCTACTCATTCTGTTGCTGACGTTGTTGATCCTCCCGGTTTTTTTAAAGGGCTGCTACACGGATTTATTCTTTTGTTCAGTTTTTTAGCCAGTTTGTTTACCGATTACGAGATTTATGCCTTTCCCAATGCAGGAGGCTGGTATAATTTTGGCTTTGTTTTAGGAGTAATGTTCTTTTTTGGTGGAGGTGGAGCCGGTTCCCGGAAACGTAAACGTTAAATCAATTTTCAGTTATTTGCAAACAATAGTATGTTCAAAACTTGCGTTCATTTGTAAAAACGTACGGTAACTATTTATGTATCTTGGTGCGTTTGTTATGAAAAAAGAAAATTTTTTTAAAAATGAAGCGAATAATTACAATTTCAATCGTACTGGTAATAGGTTTGGCGGCATGTAAAACCACAAAACAAGCTGCACAGTCACCTTATACAACCGATCCTACGACTCAGCCAAAAGTATTTTCGGTGCCAACAAGCAGTACCGAAACAGTTACTAAAAAGGAAGAACCCAAAACGGTAGAAGAAAAACCCGTTTCGATGCGAAAGGAACAGGTTTCATTTACGCAGCAAGCCGACAGGGTGAGCAACGAAGCCAACTCATTTTTTGTAATCATTGGCTCTTTCAGCCAATTGGAGAATGCTAAAAATTATCGTGAAACGCTTTTAAGTGAGGGTTTTACACCAATTATTCTTCACAGTGAAACTGGCTACTACCGGGTTTGTGTAAACTCTTACAAAAACGAACAGGAAGCACGTACCCGGGTTTCACAGGTAAGGCAGGCATTTCCGAAATATTCTGATATATGGCTGTTGATTAAAGAATAAAACGATAACGAATTAAAGTTGATCTTCGGATATCAGAGAGCCGTTTCTTTTGGAAACGGTTTTTTTGTTTCAAAAAATGAGAACAACTGCAAAGTTTGGTTGCGTAAATGTTAAAGAATTAAAATTTAGACCTTTGCTTTAAGGGTTTCCTTTTTAAAATGAGCAGATTATACAAAATCAATGTTACTTTTGTAATCCCGCAGATAAATTGGATACCCATTTTATAACAATTAAAGAATGGCAAAAGATAGAAAACAACAACTGTTAGATCAGAGGTATTTGAAAATGGCTGAGATTTGGGCACAAAATTCTTATTGCAAAAGAAGACAGGTTGGAGCACTTATCGTTAAAGAAAAGATGATCATTTCTGATGGCTACAACGGAACCCCCTCAGGTTTTGAAAATATTTGTGAAGATGAAAACAATAAAACCAAACCTTACGTTTTACATGCGGAAGCTAACGCAATAACAAAAGTTGCTAAGTCAAATAATAGTAGCGACGGAGCGACGCTTTATGTTACTTCATCACCGTGCCTGGAATGTTCTAAATTGATTATCCAGGCAGGAATTAAAAGGGTTGTTTTTACCGAAAACTATCGCCTGGAAGACGGTATTAATCTGTTGCGAAGAGCAAATGTAGAAGTAGAACAAGTAGAATCAGATTCAGAAGATTAAAGAAAATGAAAAGAAAGATAACACTATTTATACCCTTATTGGTTGGTGTTTCAATAGCTATTGGAATTTTAATTGGCAATATGCTAAAAAATAATAGTCATCCGACGCTCGCTGGGATGAATTTTAGCCGCCCCAATAAGATTACGACCATACTCGATTTGATCGATCAGGGTTATGTTGACAGTGTAAATACAAGTAGTATAGTGGAAGAGACGATACCTGAGATTTTGAAGAACCTGGACCCGCATACAACCTATATTCCGGCGCGAAATATGCAGGAAGTGCAGGAAGAAATGCAAGGTAATTTTTCAGGAATTGGCGTACAATTCTCTATTCAGGAAGATACAGTTCGTGTAATAGAAGTCATTTCAGGTGGGCCCTCAAGCAAGGTTGGGATTTTGCCTGGAGACCGGATTGTTCGGGTGAACGATTCAATTATTGCAGGAAATGATGTTGCCAACCAAACGGTACTTAGTTTATTACGTGGAGAGAAAAATTCGAAAGTTGATGTTGGTATTATTCGAAAAGGGTACAACGAGGAGTTGGATTTTGAAATTATCAGGGGAGACATTCCTATTTTTAGTGTAGATGTTTCGTATATGATTGATGAACAAACGGGTTTTATGAAAATAAGCCGTTTTGCAGAAACTACCTACGATGAATATATGGAAGGAATGGAAAAACTTTCGGATAAGGGAGCAAAAAAAGTTATCATTGATTTGAGGCAAAATACAGGTGGTTCGTTGGTTAGTGTACTTCGAATGGTTGATGAGTTGCTTCAAAAAGGAGAACCTATTCTTTATACTGAAGGGGATCATCAACCGCGAAAAACCTACAATGCATCGGCAAAAGCTACCTGGAAAGATATCAAGGTTTACGTGCTGATCGATGAATTTTCTGCATCGGCCAGTGAGATATTTGCCGGAGCGATGCAGGATAATGATCGTGGGATTGTGATTGGCCGGCGTTCGTTTGGTAAGGGACTGGTACAGGAGCAAATACCGTTGATGGATGGCTCAGCTCTCCGTTTAACGGTTGCCCGGTTTTATACTCCAAGTGGGCGTTGTATCCAGAGTCCTTACGAAGACGGGAATGATGAATATTACAATAATATTTACAAACGTTTTCACAGCATGGAGCAGCTGGTTGCCGACAGCGTGCATTTTGCCGATTCATTAAAATATACTACAAAAGGCGGAAGAATTGTTTACGGAGGTGGCGGAATTATGCCCGATTTTTTTGTTCCGGCTGATACGGCAGGAAACTCTGATTATTTTAATAAAATTTACAGGAAAGGTCTTATTTATACCTATGCGTATCGTTACGCCGATCAGAATAGGGAGACATTAACTCAGTTTACAGCTGCAGATGAATTTGATACTTATCTTGATGACCATAATGTTTTGAATGATTTTGTTGGTTATGCGACGCAACAAGGGGTTAAACGCGACTCCGACGGGCTTGAAGAGTCTGGTTTTATTATAAAAACACAATTGAAAGCATACATCGCCCGTAATATTATTGGCGAGGAAGGCTTTTATCCGATCATAAAACAAATCGATAAAACACTGTTAAGAGCAATCGAGATATCGCAGCAAAATTTGTTAGTGGAAAATCTTGTCGATAATCCCGATTCTATTCCAACTGAGACAGAACTGCAGTAAAATAGAAATCTTTCCGGAGTTCCTTGTTTTGAAAAGCCAGAAAGGTTGATTGTTTAATCTCGGTGAATCCGTTATTTTGCAAAAGTTCAGAGATATAGCCGGTGTTATATTTGAAGGTGAAAACACCGGTTGGAGTTTTGTTTTCCCAGATTCCGGGAGCAATTTCATCGTAGCCGGAAGTATCGTTTGCATTTTCAAAAGTGAAAGCAAAATAGCCTCTGTATTTTAGAACCCGCGAGATTTCAGAAAATATATCATTTAAAGGAGAAATCAGATGGAACACTCCATTGGAAATTACAAGGTCGAAAAATTTGTCTGAAAATGGTAACGATTCGGTTTCAAGGTTAATTTGAGTCAGCCTCTCCGTAATGTTTTTGCTTTTGCATTTTGTCAGCATCTTCTTTGAGCCGTCAACTCCTGTAATCGAGTGGCCTGCCCGGTAAAACGGTGCTGAACTTTCTCCTGTCCCAATCCCGACATCAAGAATTGCAGATTTGGGTTGAAGTCTTTCTTCAATCATTTTGAAAAGAATTTGCGGGCTGGTCCAATTGTTTTTCGCAATTGAATTATCGTACTCATCTGCAAATTCATTAGCCAGTTTTATGTTGCTTTCAGGCACTTTGAGGTTATTTTTTCTGTAACTGAGTCATTTTCACGGCATATCTTTTTCCAAAAGTGCGGTAAGATTTTGAGTCGAAATGGGTGTTGTCTCCTCTGTGATGCAATCCTCGTGAAGAAACAAACGCAGCGTTATTATCTTTTTTCATTAGCGTTTTGGTTTCTTTTACCACGGTTTTTGCCGGTGAGATGCCTTCTTTCGCAAATTTTTTTGAATTCTCTTTTATTTTGAACCGCCCCAATTCTCCTGCTACAAAGGGGATTGTTTCATCTCCGGCAAGTTTTCTTACTTCAGATATAAGGACTTCAAGTTTTTCGCTGTACGTTTTACACTTTTCCGGATTTGAGTCGGATTCTCCCTGGTGCCATAAAATGCCTTTAAGTTTCCCTTTTTGAAGGGCAATTTTAAGTCGTTTTTCCATATCATCCCAGGGATAGGAGTTGGTTTGGTCGTGGAAACCACCGGGAGTCCAGGCTTCGATTGATGAACCCCCAACTGCGCAGGGTATAAGTCCGATAATTTTTTCCTGATTGGCTTTGGCCATTTCAATTCCAAAAGTTCGTCCAAGTCCAACACCGGCTACCGACTTATCAAAATGAATTGGGTCTTGCGCGGGAACCCATTTGTTGTTTTTATCCAAAGTGAAAACTCGTTCGGGAATAATAGTGTCCCGGGCTTCAACAGTTCCCCGCCCGGCCATGTTTGACTGGCCGATAAGCAAATATAGATCAAATGGTTTTTCCTGAGATTTCCCGGAAATATTTAGAAACAACAAAGTGAAAAGAAGTAGGATTTTGATTTTCATTTAGCTGATTTTTGGGAAATGAAAATACAAAATATCTGGCTACTTTGAAATTTCGAGCATTCTTTGAATGGGAATCCTGGCTTTTTCAATGATTTCGTTTGAAAGCGTTACCTCTGGTTGCTCGTGTTTCAAACAGATGTACAACTTCTGTAAGTTGTTTAATTTCATATAAGAGCAGTCGTTGCAGGCACAGGTTGAATCAGCAGATGGAGCCGGGATAAATATTTTATCGGGGCAGGCTTTTGTCATTTGATGTAAGATGCCGCTTTCAGTTGCAACAACAAATTTTTTCTTGTCACTTTTCTGAACATATTTCAGTAGAGAAGTTGTTGAGCCAATGTGTTTTGCAAGAAGAAGAACCGGCTTTTCACATTCAGGATGAGCGATAAATTCAGCATCTGGATGTTCATCCATCAATTCGATTATTTTTTCTACTGAATATTGCTCATGTACCATACAGGCTCCGTCCCAAAGCACCATTTCTCGTCCGGTGATGCTGTTAATGTAATTGCCAAGATTTTTATCCGGAGCAAATATCAGTTTCTGGTCTTTAGGAAAACTTTCAACAATTTGTTTTGCATTTGCCGATGTGCAAACAATGTCTGACATTGTTTTTAATGCAGCTGTAGCATTAATATAGGTTACAACTTTGTGGTCGGGATATTTGGCTTTGAATTCTGCAAATTTGTCGGCGGGAGCTGATTCAGCCAGCGAACAACTTGCTTTCAAATCAGGTAAAATTACCTTCTTGGAAGGGTTGATTATTTTTGCTGTCTCTGCCATAAAATGAACTCCAACAAAGACAATCATTTCTGCTTTTGTTTGTGCTGCTGCCTGTGCCAGGCCTAAACTGTCGCCAACATAGTCAGCAATATCCTGTAATTCACCCTCCGCATAAAAATGACTGAGGATAACAGCATTCTTTTCTTTCTTCAGACGGTTGATTTCTTCCACCAGTTTCATTTTTGGATCTATCGCTTCTTCGATAAATCCTTTATCTTCCAACATCTGATTTATTACTAATTGTTCCATTTTTGTTCTCCCTGAATTTCCCCATCAAATTGGCGGCAAAAATAAGAATTCCTGTAATAAAAAACAGCGATTAGTTTTAATTGTTTGGAAATGAAGCATAAAAAAAGCCGCAATATGCGGCTTTTTTTATGCTTTGGTAATTTCTTAAAAACTTATACTAACCGAGGTATTCCAAGTAAATCCGTTTCCGAAGTACACAGTGTTGTCAGTATGGATTCCTTCCCAGGTCGGATCTCCTGATTCTGCATGGATATTGGTATCTGACTGAGATATATACTGTTTATTTAATACGTTATTTGCATTAAATCTAATTTTTAGAACGCTATTGTTTTTGAGGTACCAGCGATAAGATAAACCGGCATCCAGAATACCAAAAGAAGGTAATTCCAAAGAACCTCTATGGTCGGGCGAATCAAATGCTTCCGGGTCGATTGCTGCATAAAGGTTCGTATAATAACGGTAATCTCCATCAAAAGATAATCCTTTTGTTATGTTGATATCTGCAAGTAACCCAAATGAAGTTTGAGCTGCATCACCCACTTTTACATTATTTAAATAAAGTGTATTGGCTCCACCTATCGGATTACGGTCTTCGTCCCAAATATTGGCGTCAACATCTCCTGCGTATTCCCAGTTCCCAATTGAGGCAAAACCTCCAATAGTCAAATAGCTTGTCGGTCTTGCTTCGATTTCTAATTCTACACCTATGTGGTTTTCCGTTACATTCTCGAATAGTGCTACATCGTCAAAAAAGTCATCGTTGTCAAAATCACCACTTTGTCTAATCTGGCGGTCACTCCATTTTGTGTAATAAGCATTAAAGTCGACATCGAGGACGCGGCTTCTGTAACCATATCCTGCTTCCAGTCCTAAAACGCCTTCGTTGCCGACGTCTTCATTAACATCATTTAAATAGTTCAGAAATAAATCGTCGAAAAATGGTTGACGTGAATAATATCCTGCATTTACAAATACATTGTGTTGTTCATTGATGTTGTAGTTTCCACCGGCTTTTAGGTTAAATCCTTCGTGGTGAAGTTTTTCAGATACTTGTTCGTCAGGATCAGAATACGAATGGTAATCAAAACGCTGATATGCCTGAGTTGAAATTGCTCCCTGTATGAAAGCAGAGATTATTTCGTTTTTATATTCCAGTTGTCCAAATGCGCCGTTATAAGAGATACGTTCGTTGTTGTAATAATCCAGTTTGGCTTCCATTTCAGAGTTTCTTTTTGTCCAGAAACTGTAGGGAGAAGAACCATGCTCTACCGTGTAAACGACACCTCCCGGATACATTTCCTGAAATCCTGCACCATTATAATTATCATCCCAGTATCCATCCAGCCCTAACAGATTGTCAACCTGTCGAAAGTGTTCTCCATAATAAGTTCTGAAATCAGCTCCTACGTTATAAGAAAAGCTTTCATTAATGTCGTGGTTGAAATTGACCACTGCTCCCAGCCAACGGTGCATGTTCATTGAGGCGCGCCGAAGTGCACCTGTTCCATATCTGCCAATGGTCTTTCCGTCAATGTTAAAATCTTCTTCAGAACTGTCGATGGCTTTATTGTTCGCAATAATTTGATCAAAATCAATTTGTCCGTCGCTACCGTATACATATGCTTGGCTGCCAGATCCATAAGGGCCTGTTCCACCACCTTGCCCGACTGATGCATAGAGAACAGTTGAAAGAGACGATTTACTGTCTATATTCCAGTCCCAGTTAAGGTTGGCAACGGGTTTATGGTAAAAGTTTTTTCTCCAACTCCATACTTCACCATTTTTATATCCCCAGTTATCGTTATATCTCTGTTCTTTATTGCTTATTTTACCATCACTATTTAAATCATATTCCGAAATGTCTTTCGAGTAGTTTTGGTTATGCCATTGGGGCGCACCGGTTGCTGAGAAGTTAAATGAATGTTTTTCCGATGGTTTATATCCTACTGATATAAAATAAGTTTGTCCTTGTCCCTGGGTGCCGTCATTATATCCGTCACCCTGCCAGTGTGAAAGTAGAAAGCTTAATCCCCAGCCCTTGTCGTTTATTCCTGTAGAATAAGAAGCGGTGTATTTTTGATAATTGTCGTTACCATAAAGAACAGAAGCTCTTCCTCCTTCTTTTTGGTCGGTAGCCTTTGTTACAACGTTAATTGTTGCTCCAACTGAAGAGATGGCTAGTTTTGATGAGCCAAGCCCTCTTTGAATCTGAATTGCATTGGCAACGTCTGATAATCCTTGCCAGTTGGACCAATAAACTCTGCCATCCTCCATTCCGTTAACAGGCTGGCCATTAAAAAGTAAAGCAATGTTTTCTTGTGCAAAACCACGAATGTTAATTCTGGAATCACCGTAACCTCCTGCCTGACTTGCTACATATACCGAAGGTGTGTTTTTCATTACTTCAGGAAATTCCTGGTTTCCGGATTTTGTTTGGATTTCTGCAAGCTTGATTGTTGAAACGGCAACAGGAGTTTCCCGGTCGCGGGCAATGTCGATTACACCGTTCCCTACAATCACGACTCCTTCCAGTGAGATTGAACTGGTTTTGAGAAATATTTTCCCAAGATCATTCGTTTGGCCTGAAGAAATCTTCACCTTTTGTTGATGCGTGTCGTAGCCAATGTAAGAGATTTCAATCGTTTTTTCTCCCGCATCAATTGCTAATGAGAACTCACCATCGGCATTTGTTATCGTTCCAATGGTAGTACCCGTTTGAACGACGCTTGCTCCAATGAGTGCTTCATTTGTTTCAGAATCGACCACAACGCCTTTAACTGTTCCTTGGGCAACAGCTGCCAGCGAAAACAGGCTGAATGCAGCCAAAATTAAAGATGATAAAATTGTTTTTTTCATAGAAAATTGGATTTGAATTAAAATAAATGAATACTATGTGTATATCTAATGTTTTAATATAAATAACCGGGATTATAGTATGGTATTCAAATAGTTTTGTTGTTGGTAGAAACTGATAATACAAGTTTGTGTTTTGCTTGTTAAGCCAATATTATCCATCTTTTGTTTCTTAATTTTTGCCGATATAACAACTGCTTTTAAGCTATATTGTTCACGCAATAAATTGTACTGCAAATGAAATTGTTTTATTTATAATAAATATTAATTAGAAGTTAATTTTTTGTTTCCTGTAAGAAAGCTTTGGTGGCTATTCTCTCTTATCTCTTTAAAATCAAATTATTATTTTGTTTTTTTCTTGTAACCGGTTGTGGAAATCGAATTACCAAGTTCAGAATATTCAATATTACTGCCAAAATCTGAAAAAGAATTTTATTAAATATTTTATGGGACTTGTTAACAGCATTTCAAGAAGATATCAACACATAGAATGTTTACCTGCAAAACTAATTTTGTGCAGAAATTAGATTTTTTATTGGGTCTTTATTTTGCGATCAGGTAGTTGAATAGTCGTTAGTCTCTTTAATTTTTCTACTGAAAATGTATTTTTTTTTAAAGGTCAATTTTTATTTATTTTGTTAATTGGTTTAAAGTCAATGCTTTAATCTTGAAATATGAAATTATTTTAAAAAAAATTAGTACTATGTGTTGCATAGTACTTGAAAAAATATATATATTTGTAATGCAAACAACAGGGTAAGAAAGAGTAGTTTTTTTAAAATAGTTCTTTAATTTTTGTAACGAATTGAAATTGACATCGTCTTAAAAACGGAAAAGCCAACCGGATTAAAGGCCGGGAAATAATAACAAACAGAAAACAACAGAAAACAAAAATGAAGGGTTTTCCTTCAAAAAAAACAAAAGCCATGAAAACAAAAAACAATGTTCAGAAAGCAATTTTAAGGTCGGGAGCGGTGATTATTAGTTTTGTTCTTATTAGTTTTACGGTAAGTGCTCAGGAATTTTGGAGAAAACTATTGACTCATAGTAGTTTTAACGAAATCGCTATTGCTATGATTGAAACAACTGATGACAAAGCTGATGTTCCTGTTAATTCAGGGGAAAAATCAAATTTTCAGTTTTACGCTGTTCAGGAATTTGACAATGATCTCAACCTGGAATCATGGATGACAACAGATTTTTATTTTAATTTAGTGCATTTTAAAAACGAAGCTGAAGTTGAAAGTGTTCTTGAGTTGGAGGATTGGATGATGAATGAGAATTTTCTTACACCTGAAAAGATAGATGATGAGCCAATGGAACTGGAAGCATGGATGATCTCTCATGAAGTTTGGAATAGCTGAGGTTTGTATGAAAAGGCTTTGGAGAGAGCAATTGGGATGGTAGAAAATATAAGTAAGCAAAAATGAAAATTGAAAATGCAAAGGCACAAATGAGGAAAGGGGTACTGGAATATTGTATCCTTCTTGTCCTTGATGGAAAGCCTCTGTACGCCAGCGATATAATTCAGTCGTTAAAAGAAGCAAAGATGATAGTGGTGGAAGGTACACTGTACCCACTGCTTACCCGACTGAAAAATGCCGGATTATTGGCATATCGCTGGGAAGAATCGACACAGGGGCCGCCGCGGAAATATTATGAATTAACCGATAGTGGAAGGCAATTTTTAGGAGAGTTGGAGGGCTCGTGGACTGAACTGGTTGACGCGGTTGGAAAGATTAAAAATAGCAGAGCTTAATATTTCCGTATTTGAAATTCAAAAATCATTTAAATGAAACAAGCCATTAGTAAAGTAGCAAAAAAGGCAAGTTCCATTACATTCCTTAAAACAAAAAACAACTGAAATGAGAAAGACATTTACAATAAATATAAGCGGTACTATTTTTCATATCGAGGAGGATGCCTATGAAGTGCTGCAAAAATACCTGATAAATCTAAAAAATCATTTTGGCAATACTGAAGAGGGCAAAGAGATTTTGTCGGATATTGAAGCGAGGATAGCAGAAATCTTCACGGAGAAATCAGAGAATGATAGAAATGTAGTTACTCTCGCTTGGGTAGAAGAGGTTGTTGAAACAATGGGAACACCCGAAGATTTCGCAGAAGAAGAAGGTGAAGAAGAACCTGTTTCAGAAGAAAGTAAGAGAAAGAGAAGACTGTATAGGGACCCCGATCATCGTGTTTTGGGTGGAGTATGCGGTGGTCTTGGAGCTTATTTTAACATGGACTTTGTTGTCCTGAGAATCATTTTTGCAATCTTGTTTTTTGCCACTTTCCCGGCAGCAATGATAGCGTATATTATTCTTTGGATTGCTGTTCCGAAAGCAATTACAACGGCGCAACGTCTTGAAATGCGAGGGCAGGAAGCAACCGTGAAAAATATTGAAAAATCAATTAAAGAAGAGGTAAAAGAGGTAAAAGAAAGTTATAAAAAATTTAAGGAATCAGATGGTTATTCAAAAGGGAAAAAATCGGTTGCAGGAGCAGGCGATGTTTTGTTTAATGTTTTTAAAGTTATCCTGAAAATTTTTGTAATAATTATCGGCGTGATACTCATTCTTTCAGCTTTCTTTGGGATACTTGGACTTATTTCGAGTTTAATAATCGGACAATCGTTTGTTGAAGGCTGGCCACTGGTTTGGGGGCCTGAGATTCACATGCCTAATTTTCTTAACCATTTTGTTGAACCGGGAACTGTAACATTTGGAATGATCGCCATTGGATTTTTGGTTGGTATCCCGATGCTAGCCATGCTTTATATTGGGACCAAACTGGTGTTCAGGTATAAATCGAATAATACAGCTATTGGATTAACTATGGTTGGTTTATGGCTTGTTGCTTTGGTGTCGTTAATTATAGTATCGGCAAGCCAGGTTGGAAACTATAAGAGCCGTTCGTCTATTTCAAACAGCGAGATACTTTCGTGCGACAGTTGTAGCACTCTTTATTTGCAACTGGATGAAGATAAATTTGACGATTACGTGGAAATGGATTGGGAGATTGATAATTTCAAAGTGGTTGTAATGAATGGGGAGGAAGTGATGCTTGGTCTGCCAACATTCGATATTGAAAAAGCAGGAACAGATAATTTTTCACTTTTAATCAAAAAAACATCGCGTGGAAGGACCCGGGAAAATGCGCAGGAATCAACAGAACAAATCGTATATAATTTTGATTTGAAAGATTCGACTTTGACTTTCGACCCCAACTTTTTTATAAAAGAAGGAGGAAAATGGCGCGACCAGGAGGTGGATATCACATTAAAAGTCCCCGAAGGCAAAACAGTTTATTTGGGCGACGAGATGGTAAGAATAATTCACGACATTGAAAATGTTTCCAACACCTGGGATGGCGATATGGTTGGCAAATACTGGGAAATGAAGCCCGACGGACTTACCATGAGAGAATCATCAAATTAATAACCACCAAAAATATTTCTCCGGAATAAATCAGGAATTCTATTGATAGATTGACAAAATTTTTTTGAGTTGCAAACATTTTGAATGAAAATGAAAAAAGTAATAAACTCATATACAATAATAAAGGTGATTTGTATTAGTGTAATTACTCTGATTTCATTTTCAGTAAAGGCACAGAACTACGTATTGTCCACTCAATCAGAACCGACAATCGAAGAGGCCCTGGATAAGTTTGGGTTTACAGAGCAAAAAATTATCATAGCTTCAGATACCATTGTATATTATCTGACAGATTATACATCTAAGCCTGATAAGCTGGTTCTTTTTATACAAGGGACTGATCCTTTTCCTATCTTTTTCTATCAGTTTAAAAACGAACAAACGAGATTAATCGAATGGTTCAAAGACGACTACAAAACCCTGGATTTCACTTATGCATATGCAATAGTAGCGAAGCCGGGTTTATCTGGAATTTTCAATCAAGATGAATTTTCTGTTCCTAAAAAATATAATGAATATAATTACAGGGAATATCGGGTCAATCAAATTCGTTTAACGATAGAAGATATTAAACAGCATCATTTAAAAGATCCTGAAAAAATTATTGTTTACGGTCATTCAGAAGGAGCTCAAATAGCTGCTGCTCTTGCCCGGGTGGATACAAACATCACACATCTTGGGTTTTGGTCAGGCAATGTTTTGAACAATTTTTATGAATTTACTTTGTTTGAAAGGATTGCTGCCTTGAAGGGGCAACAGTCAGACTCAGCGGCTCACACTCATATCGAAGAACTTATTGACTGGTATAAAGATATTATTGAAAACCCAAATTCAACGGAAATTGATGACTGGGGGTTTACAAATAGAAGGTGGTCTTCTTATGAGGAAGCTCCAATTAATGATCTTTTAAAAATTGATATCCCTATTTACTCAGTATTTGCTACAGAAGATGAAAGTACGCCAATTGAAACAGCTTATTTACTCCCAATTCAATTTATTCAACATAGAAAAAACAATTTGACATTTAAGGTATGTATAAACTACGATCATTCCTACAGAGAAAGGAAAAACGATCAGATAATAGATAGCTGGAGTAAAGTATTCGGGGAGTTTATTGAATGGACAAATAAAACTAAAAGCAATAACGACTAATAAAGTAACGGGATTCGTGATTAAAAATATGTAATAAAATTTGTTTATAATCGTCTCCATTTAAATAGTATATATCATGAAAACAATCAGAATTTTTATTGTAGTTACACTTGTTTTGGCAGTTCACCTTTCAAATGCTCAAAGTAAATCATACCGAATGTACGATGCATTTGCAAATAAAGACGGAGTTACAAATTTTAGTTTCACCAAAAACATGACCGATGCATTTAACATTGACCTCGGTGATGATGACGATGAAAAAAAGGTTACCGGAGATTTAAATGAGGTAAGATTTATGTCGTATAATCCCAAAAAAGGTGGAATGAGTGGCCCTGAATTTACAAAAAGAGCAGTAGGGATGCTGCCTTCGCAATACAAAAAATATGAAGATGAAGATAACGACTCTGATGCTGAGATTTGGCTTCTGGGTGGAAGGAAAAAATTTAAGGAATGTCATGTTTTTTTAAACAATGAATCAGATGACCAAATGCGCTTTGTGGTTTCTTTTTATGGCGATTTTACTGTACAAGATTTGGAGGGATTAAAAGAAACCGGGAGAAGTTTTTCTGACGACTAATAACAAAGAGATATTTTTGCAGCAAGTCCGGGTTGGGTAAACCCGGATTTTTTGTTTCTGCTAATTTATATTGAAATAGAATATTCATTTTTTATCGTTTTTCTCAAAAAACTGTACTTTCACAGACTTAAAAAAAGGATTTCGACTTATGCCAAAAATCAGAGTTACAAAACGCTTTCATTTTGAGATGGCACACACGCTTTATGAATATGATGGCTTGTGCCGGAATATTCACGGGCATTCTTACAATCTGGAAGTTACACTTTTAGGAGAGCCCAAAAAACAACCGGAGCATCCGAAAGATGGTATGGTACTCGATTTTGCCGATTTGAAAAATATTGTAAAAATACAGATTGTCAACCGTTTTGACCATGCGCTGATGGTGAATGAACTTGTATCCGGAGAACAAATTGAATTACTGCAGAAAACGACCGACCGTTTAATATTAGTCGGTTTTCAACCAACCACAGAAAACATTGTCGCTTATATCGCTGAAATACTTCAACAACATTTGCCTTCAGATGTTTCATTGTTTAGTATACGTTTATATGAAACGGTAACAGCATTTGCCGAATGGTTTGCTTCCGATAACCAGTAAAACTTTAAAAAAATGACCGATAAAGATTCAAAAAAACTTTTTCTTCTTGATGCTTACGCATTAATATACCGCAGTTATTTTGCTTTTATCCGAAATCCAAGATTCAATTCCAAGGGTGTAAATACCTCTGCGATGTATGGTTTTACAAATACTTTAGTCCAATTACTGGAAACAGAAAATCCAAATTATATTGGTGTTGTTTTTGATGTATCTGCTCCTACCTTTCGCCATAAGATGTATCCGGAGTACAAAGCAAACAGGGAAGAAATGCCTGAAGATTTACGTAAATCAATACCATACATTCGGAATATTATTGAAGCATTTAATATTCCAATTATCGAAAAAGAAGGATTTGAGGCAGATGACGTTATTGGCACACTGGCACAAAAGGCTCGAAAAGAAGGATTTATCACATATATGATGACTCCGGACAAAGATTATGCACAACTTGTTTCCGAAGAGGTTTTGATGTTTAAACCTGCTAAATCAGGTGGAGTTGCAGAAGTATGGGGGCAAAAGGAAGTAAAGGAAAATTTTGGGATCGAAAATACGGAACAAGTGATCGATATCCTGGGTTTAATGGGAGACAGTGCCGATAATATACCGGGATGCCCCGGAATTGGCTCCAAAACAGCTGAAAAACTCATTAAGGAGTTTGGGAGTATCGACGGAATTTACAGAAACATTGACAAGTTAAAAGGAAAACAAAAAGAAAATCTGGTCAATTATGAAGAACAGGTCAGGTTGTCAAGAAAATTAGCCGTTATTATTCAGGATGTGCCGATAGATTTCGAAAAAGAAAAGTTAACCCGCGAGGAAATCAATAGAGAACTATTAAAAGCTATTTTTGACGATTTAGAATTTAAAACCATTGCAGAAAGGCTAAAATTAACTGAGGCAGTTAAAGTTGAAACAGCCATGCAAGGTTCACTTTTTGGTGATTCTGATCTACCTGAAACGACAGTTAAAAAAAGAAACACTATTAAAACGATTCCGCATCAGTATTATCTGATAGAGGATGAAATGCAACGTGCAAGTTTAAGAGCCGAGCTTTCTATTCAGGAAGAATTTTGTTTTGATACTGAAACCACCGGACTCGATACACATTCATCGGAAATTGTATGTATGTCATTTTCATTTCGTAAACACGAAGCTTTTTGTGTCACATTGCCTTCAAACCGCGAAGAAGCACAAAAGGTGATAGAGGAGTTCCGTGAAGTTTTTTCAGACGAAAATGTTACAAAAATAGGACAGAATATTAAGTATGATATTTTAATGCTGAGTAATTATGGTATTGAAGTAAAAGGGAAAATTTACGATACCATGATAGCTCATTATCTGATTCAGCCGGAGCTTAAACACAATCTGGATTTTTTGTGTGAAATTTACCTGGATTATGAAAAGATTCCGACTGAACATCTGATCGGCAAGAAAGGGAAAGGACAAATAACGATGCGTTCTGTCCCGCCGGAGAAATTACGTGATTATGCCTGCGAGGATGCTGATCTTACGTTTCAGTTAAAACATGCTATCGATCCGGATTTAGACGAAACTGAAGTTCGCGAGCTTTTTGAAGAGTTGGAAATGCCACTCATTCCAGTGCTGGTTCATATGGAGAATGCCGGAGTGAAACTAAATGTAGATGAGTTAAAGGATTATGCCGGGCGTCTCCGGGAACAAATAATTGAACTTGAAGAAGAAATTATCGATTTGGCAGGGGAAGAGTTTAATGTTTCTTCTCCCAAACAGCTTGGACCGATTCTTTTTGAAAAATTAAAAATTGACTCGAACGCGAAAAAAACAAAAACCAAGCAGTATTCTACTTCCGAAGACGTATTAATCAGGTTGGTTGACAGGCATCCGATTGTGGGCAAAGTATTGGAGTTTCGTGGCTTAAAAAAATTGCTTTCAACCTATGTTGAGGCACTTCCATTGCTGGTAAATAAAAGAACAGGGAAAGTGCATACTTCTTACAATCAGGCGATTGCGGCAACCGGCCGATTAAGTTCCGTTAATCCCAACCTGCAAAATATTCCTATTCGCGATGAAAGCGGACGAGAAATTCGTAAAGCTTTTATTCCTTCTGATAACGAGCACACCTTCCTGTCGGCTGACTATTCGCAAATAGAACTTCGAATAATGGCCGCTCTCAGCAACGACGATGAAATGCAAAAGGCATTTAACGAAGAAAAAGATATTCATTCCATTACAGCTGCAAAAATTTATAAAGTTCCTGAGAAGGAGGTAACTTCCGATATGCGGCGGAAAGCCAAAACTGCCAATTTTGGAATAATTTATGGAATTTCGGCATTTGGGTTGTCTCAAAGACTAAATATTCCACGTACAGAGGCAAAGGAATTGATTGATGGTTATTTTGAAAGTTTTCCAAAAATCAAGGAATTTATGGATAAACAAATAGAATTGGCAAGAAATCAAGGATATGTACAAACAATTAAAGGACGCAAGCGTTATTTAAATGATATAAATTCAGCAAACGCAGTGGTTCGCGGAATGGCTGAACGAAACGCAATAAATGCACCAATTCAGGGGTCAGCTGCTGACATAATAAAAATAGCCATGATCAATATTTATAAGCAGTTTGACCAGCAAAAACTGAAATCGAAAATGGTGCTTCAGGTGCACGACGAATTAAATTTTGATGCGTTTAAACCTGAGCTTGACAAGGTAAAAGAAATAGTAAAACAGGAGATGGAAAACGCTGTTGAAGTAGGCGTTCCGTTAACGATTGAAATGAATAATGCCGAAAATTGGTTAGATGCTCATTAGCAATATGTTATTACAAATTGAAACAGAAGACGATTATCGGGACGCGTTAAAAAGGTTTCTTGAAATTTGTGCGGCCCCAAAGGATTCCAAAGAAGAACGGGAACTTTATTTGCTCATGGATTTAATGGAGAAATATGAGCGAAACAATTGTTCGTTTACCTGAAATCCTCACTAAAAAGGTTATTGACTTCTGTGAGGTAGGATTTTGTCGAGTTCGTTTTTTTGACTCTTTTATATGCTTTTTTTTGAGCATAAAAATTATAACTAAAGTAGATCCAGAACTGTTTCATTTTATTTATGGCATTTCCTTCATTATCCATTTTTGCAAAAGTACCTTCAAAAATGAGTCGGTGAAAATTAATAAGTTTTTCTCCTTTTTCTTTAAGTGAAAATGAGATTCCGTTTATTTCCGAAGGTAAAAAGGGATTCATTAGCACGCCCCGCCCAAGCATCCAGCCTGCCGTTCCCGGAAATTTTAATTGTTTTTCCAGGAAGTGCTCAATTGAAAATATATCACCGTTGTATACCAGTTTGTGTTTTGTGTTTTCAAGAGCAAAGGAATAGGCTTGTTCAGCAATTTTTCCTTTATACAATTGTTTTGCATTTCGTGGGTGTAATATGATTTCAGTCAAAGGGTAGGAATTTAATACAGGCAAAACTTTTTCTATCTCTTTTTCGTTTTCCAATCCGGCCCGCATTTTTATTGAAAGCTTAAGGTGCGATTTATTATAAAAGGCATATAGTATTTTTTTGATTTGTTCGGTGTTTGGTAATAATCCTGCGCCCTTACCTCGGTTTGTTACCATTGGGTAAGGACAGCCCAGGTTCAGATTTATCTCCTTGTAACCAAAGTCTTTCAGTACTTCCGACAGAAAAACAATTTCTTTTTCATTTTTTACCAGTATTTGTGGAATTAACCGGGCTTCAAGCAGGTTATTACCAGGCTTAATTTCAGCAAAATATTTATTTAGAATCAGATTGTTTTTTACAGAAATATAAGGAACAAAAAAAGTGTCAATCCCCGGGAACACCTTTGAATATGCACTTCTGTATATGTAGTCCGTATATCCTTGCAAAGGAGCGAGATAAATCATAAAATTAACCTGGTTTAAATTAAATATTAACAAAAATATTTGAATTTAAGTTGAAGACAAATCTTAACAATCGTTTTTGTATTCATATCTTTGTGGCTGGTTTATTTTGAAAATAGAAGTTGAGTTTTAAATACCCGCATAATATCTTTACAACACCTTATTCAACGCATAATAATGTTGAAAAGGGAGAGATACACTTTAGGGAGATTTATTTTATTAACGCCAATTTTCAGGAAAGCGACACCCTTTCAAAAACCACAACAGATACAATTCCGAAAACAGAAAAATCAACTTTGGCGCAAATAAGGTATTGGCAACGCCAAAGAGAAAACAGGTTGGTTGTAAACGGGAAGCGTTATATGGAGCCAAAAACGGAGGTAAATTTAACAACATCTGAAGTTGCTCCCGAACAAGGAATCGGATTGCCCGTTCGTGAAAGAAATGCCTATAATACGGATTGGTTGACTTTTGTTTTAATAGCGACTTTTGTTTTGTTTGCTTCGGTTAGATTTTCTTTTTCGAAATATATCGACTATTTGTTTCAGTCGGTTGTAAATTATTCCAGCTCATTTCGAATGATAGAAGAAAAAAATTACTCCATTTCAAGTGGAGCTGTCCGGCTGGAAATATTTTTTTATTTAACCTTTTCTGTTTTTCTATTTCAGCTTGTTAGCTATTTTAACTTTAAATCTCCTTTTGGGAGCTGGATTTTGTTTCTTTTGCTTTTTGGAAGTGTTCTCATTTATTTTGTCGCCAAAAAGATGATTTATCGCGCCGTAGGGACGGTTATTGAAGGCTGGGAAGAAACAGGTGAATACCTGTTTAATCATGATAATTTTAACAGGGTTGCAGGTTTGATTTTATTTCCAATCGTGGTTTTGATTTCTTTCATTCCTTTTGAAAGCATTGGTTTTCTGATATTTACCGGATGCGTGATTTTAGTTGTTTTTTATTTTTTGTTGTTGGGAAGAGGGATTTCAATTTTATTAAAAAAACAGTTTTCTATATTTTATCTCTTTTTGTACCTTTGTTCCCTTGAATTTTTACCCTTGCTTTTAATTTATAAAATAGTTGTCATGTAAGAAGGGGATAAGTTTCATTAAAAGCATCAAAATTTTGAAAGTCAGGAGCATATTAGTTTCACAACCGGAGCCAAGCACAACAAAATCACCGTATTTTGAGTTGGCTGAAAAAAATAGTGTTAAAATCGACTTTCGCCCGTTTATTCAGGTGGAAGGTGTATCGGCAAAAGAATTCCGGCAAACCCGGACTCAGATTTTGTCGCACACAGGAGTAATTTTTACCAGTCGTACAGCCATCGATCACTTTTTCAGGATAAGCCAGGAATTGAGATTGACTGTACCCGATTCGATGAAGTATTTTTGTATTTCTGAGGCTACTGCATTTTATCTTCAGAAATATATTGTATACCGAAAAAGAAAAATATTTTATGCCGACGGCCGGTTTTCCGATTTGGTAAATGTGATGAAAAAACATAAAGACGAGAAATTCCTTGTCCCGCTTTCTGATATTCATAAACAGGAAATACCGGAACTTTTGGATAAAGAGGGGTATAAATATACAAAGGCGATTTTATATCGTACTGTAAGTAGCGATTTGTCAGATTTGGCTGACGTAAATTACGATGTCCTTGTATTTTTTAGTCCTTCAGGAATAAAATCACTTTTTCAGAATTTTCCGGATTTTAAACAAAACGATACCCGGATTGCCTGTTTTGGGCCAACAACAGCACAGGCAGTGCGCGAAGCCGGTTTACGTTTGGATATTGAAGCGCCAACAGCACAGGCGCCCTCAATGACAATGGCACTGGAGCAGTACATTAAAAAGAATAATAAATAGCGGCTAACAAGAAAAATATATAATTTTAAAGGCTGTCCTTTTTTATGGATAGCCTTTTTACTTTACAATGGAAAAATCTCCGCAAAAGTTTGAAATGCATAGTGGCAGCTACACCTTTAAAAAGAAGGAGAAGCTTTGCAGCAAGAAGATGATCGACCAACTTTTTTCTGAAGGAGTATCATTTATATCTTTTCCGTTAAAAGTAATTTATCTGCCTTGCGAATTGCCAGTTAAAAATAAGGTTCAAATCGGTTTTTCCGTTAGTAAGAAAAATTTCAAAAAAGCTGTGCAAAGAAATCTGTTAAAAAGGAGAATGCGGGAAGCGTATCGTTTGAATAAACATTTATTGACAGAAAAAGAGGCAGAAAAACAATTGGCAATTTTTGTTATTTTTATTGGGAAAAAAATTCTGGATTACAATACTATTGAACAATCGATGATAAAATCGCTGACCAAATGCTCGAAAATCCACATGCCGGAGAAATGAAAAATCTGAAACAGATAATTCAGGCGCAAGATGATTTTTTTTATTCAAACATTACCCTTGACGTTAATTTTCGGATTAAAAAGTTAAAGGAATTAAAATCGGCGATAAAAAAGTACGAGGAGGAATTAATTACAGGTTTTCGAAAAGATCTGGGGAAAGGTGGATTTGAAGTAATAAGTTCCGAGATTGGCTTGGTGCAAAATGAACTAACACAGCACATAAAGCATTTAAAAAAATGGGCCAGACCAAAAAGAGCCGGGACTCCTTTGCATGCGTTTCCTTCGAAGAGTTTTGTTCACAAACAACCTTTAGGTAGAGTGTTGATTATCAGTCCGTTTAATTATCCTTTTATGCTAACAATTGCTCCGTTGGTTGGAGCTTTGTCAGCAGGGAATGTTGCTGTTCTAAAACCTTCAGAGGCAGTTACAAGCGTTACGGATACTATTGAAAAAATAATCAGTGAAGTTTTTGACAAACAGTATGTTTACGTTGTAAAAGGTGATGCATTAATAAGCCAGGAACTGCTCTCTTATCGTTGGGATAAAATTTTCTTTACCGGAAGTTCGCGTGTTGGAAAAATTGTTTTACAGGCAGCTGCAAAATACATCACACCGGTTGTACTCGAACTGGGCGGAAAAAATCCTGTGATTGTAGATAAAGATGCAAATCTTAAAATTGCAGCCCGACGTATTGTTTGGGGGAAATTGTTAAACGGCGGACAATCATGCGTAGCACCCGATTATTTATTTGTACATGAATCAGTAAAAAATAGATTTTTGGAATTGATGGTAGCGGCAATCAAATCAATGTATTCAGAAGCTCCTAAAGAAAATGGTGATTTCACAAGAATCGTTAATTCTTCTGCTGTACGGCGGATATTAGAATTATTGAAAGGTTCTACTGTCTATTACGGCGGTGATTACGATGAAAAAACAAATTATTTTTCACCAACAATTTTAACTGATGTTTTACCGGACTCACCGGTAATGAAAGATGAGATTTTTGGTCCGGTTTTGCCCGTGTTAAGTTTTCAACGTATGGATGATGTATTTTCTTTCCTGAAAAAAGAAGAGAAATCACTGGCAACGTATTATTTTTCTGAAAGCCGAAAAAAGCAAAAAGAATTTTTGAATAGAACTACTTCGGGAGATGCGATGATAAATGATGTTGTTCTCCATTTTACAAATCCTTTATTGCCTTTTGGCGGGGTTGGCGATAGCGGAATGGGTTCATATCACGGTAAGCACAGTTTTGATGTTTTTTCGCATGAACGTTCAGTCATGAAAACATCTTCGAAAATTGATTTGCCTCTGCGATATCCTCCGTATAAAAAGTGGGTTTTTAAGGTTCTGAGATTATTATTCAAATAAAAACCCCGGAAAATTTTCCCCGGGGTTATCGGTGATATTTAATGCGCTTATTCTTCATCCATAATTTCAGTCTGCATTCTTACGGAGTCTTCGTGGATGAGCTGAAAAAGTATTTTTACAAATGTTTCGTTGATATCCAGGCGCTTTCCCAGGTTTACCCTGTTATCCATCAACTGAGTCCAGCGATTCATCTGCAGTGCAGTAACGTTGTTTTCTCTTTTGTACTGCCCGATTTGTTTTACAATGGCAACCCTTGATGCAAGAATTTCAAGAAGTTCAGAGTCGAGTGCATCAATGCGATTACGCAGAACATCCAATTGGCTTTCAAAATTAGGGTTATTTGCATTTTCGTGACGGATAACCAGTTTATCCAGTAATTTTCCGAGGTCATCCGGAGTAAGTTGTTGAGCGGCATCGCTCATGGCACACGAAGGATCCCGGTGCGATTCCAGCATCAGTCCCTCCATTCCCATATCAAATGCTTTTTGTGAAATTTCGTATAAATATTCGCGTTTTCCGGCAATATGGCTGGGGTCGCAAATAATTGGCAGATTGGGAAGAATTCGTTTGAGTTCGATAACTGTTTTCCAGTTGGGGTAGTTGCGGTATTTTGTTTCTCTGAAAGGAGTAAAACCGCGGTGAATGGCAACGATATTTTTTATCCCTGCCTGATTTATCCGTTCAACAGCACCCATCCAGAGCTGTACATCCGGATTTACCGGGTTTTTGATCATAATCACAGCATCTGTTCCTTTTACAACGTCGGCAATTTCCTGCACCACAAACGGGCTGGCAGTTGAGCGTGCTCCAATCCACAATACATCTAATCCTGCGTTTAGCGCCTCCTCGGTGTGCTGGGCATTTGCTACTTCGGTTCCCACAGGTAATCCGGTTTCTTTTTTTACCGTTTGTAACCATTTTAATCCAACGGAACCTACTCCTTCGAAAGAACCAGGTCTTGTTCTTGGTTTCCATACGCCTCCACGGTAAATAAATACGCGTTTATCCTGAGCCAGTAGTTTTGCTGTGTCCAGCGCCTGTTCTTCACTTTCCAAACTGCAAGGTCCGGAAATTAAAAGAGGATTATCAATGTGTGGTAACCACTCTTTTATTGGATTAATTTCAAGCTTTAAAGTCATTTTTATTTTGTATAAAGTTTTGTAAATTTTTCTTCATTCTTTACAAAATGAGGATTTTCTCCATCAAGGATTCCTCTGATTTTGTTAGCGTTTATTATCAGGTCTTTTAATTTGTCAAAATCGTTATCCTTCATACTGTCGCGAAGTTCTTGTAAATGTTTGATATAGACATCCAGCGATTCAACAACATACTTGCAGTTTTGTTGAAATATAGGATGCCACATACTATGTGAACTTTTTGCTAAACGGACGGTTGACCGAAAACCTCCACTCGCCAAATCAAAAATTATACTTCTGTCTTCTTTTGCCTGAACAGCATTTGCAAGAGCATAAGCTGCGGCGTGCGGAAGATGTGAAACAAAAGCCGTGCTGTGGTCTTGTTCGTCAGATGACATATAGGCAACATCCATTCCAAGCGCTTGAAACATTTTTTCAGCAAGCGCAACGTGCTGGGGACCTGAATCTTCCTGGTCGCAAAGGATAGTAATTTTTCCTCGAAAAAGATTATCTATGGCAGCGGTAGGTCCTGAATTTTCTGTTCCGGACATGGGGTGAGCCGCAACAAAATTTTTTCTGTTGGGATGGTTTGCAACCTTATCAGTAATCACTTTTTTTGTAGATCCCATGTCGATTACCGTTGTGTTGGCTGAGATTTTATCCAGAACTTCAGGTAGTACTTCAAGTTCCTTATCAACAGGAATTGCAATTATTACGAGGTCGGCACCTTCAATTCCTTTTACAAGTGTTTCAGTCCGGTCAACCAGACCAATCTCAACTGCTTTTTTAGCATTCTTCTGGTTATTTTCAATACCAATCAGTTCTGTGGCAAATTTCTTTTTTCTTAGATCTTTAGCTAACGAACCACCGATTAAACCAAGCCCAATAAATGTTATTTTCATTTTTTTAATGTTTATAAAAAAAGAAAAGGCCTCGAATTTTCGAGACCTTTCTGTAACATATCTTCACATTAAACAATACCTTACTTCCTGATCCCGATTTTAGAACCAAAATAAAAGTAATAGTAAAAATAGGTATTGCTAATTGTTATATTCATTTTTCTTATAATGTGGAAACAAAGATAGGTATATATTTTAAAAATGAAACAATAAATTGTTTTTGAATAAATTTTATCTGAATTTGAAATCGAGTTTTAACGTTAAATTTATCTTTTTATCAGTTTCCTCGAAGTTACTTTTTGTCCGTTTTCCAGAATATTTACCAGATACATCCCTTTAGTGAATCCACTTATATTGATTGTTTTTGTGGTAGTCCCGTAATTATTTTCAAATTGAATTGACTTTACATTTTGTCCAAATGTATTGTAAAATACAATTTGTATATCGTTAATTTTATTATTTGAGATTTCAAAGGTTAAGTTCACCTGGCTTTCGGCTGGATTGGGGAAAATAGAAATGTTACCGGGTGAAAGTTCAGTTAACGGAGAAGAAACGGGTTGTTGAATCCTCAGGTTATCAATTGCCCAACCCCATCCGTGGGCGAATGGGTCGGAGTACAAACGGAACCGTATTAAAATTGTATCTCCCGCCATGAAGTTTCCGTTTTCGAGCAGATTTATACCGTTGGAGATATATAAATCGGGTTCACCAACAGCATTCGAAACCTGGTCGGTTATATCTTCATTGTAGGTTGTAAGCCAGATGGTACTTTTTCTTGAATCATAACCATCGGATAGTGGTAGCCAGTTTTTTCCTAAATCTTTACTTCCTTCAACAACCACATAATCCCAAAATTCCGTATCGCCAAAATTTGTATTGTTTTCACCAGGCTCAATCAGCACTATTTCGTCAAATGTCATCGATCCATTTTCCTGAATAATAATTGGGTGTTTTAGAATGGTCGAGAAGTTTAATTCCTTGTTATTGTCATTCGGGCTCGGATAGGGGTGTGGACTGTGGAGCGCACCATTTTCAAAGCCATCTTCCGTATAAATGTCAAAGTCAGAAATAATAAAATCGGATGTCAGGTTGTTAAAATTATTCACATAGTTGACAACGGGGTAGTAAATTTCTTCAATTCGGAAAGAGAAGGCACTGTCTTCCGGGGAGACTGCAATATTTTTTGCACTTGAACTGTCTTCAGCAAAAATTTGGTAATGAACAATATCTCCATCATTTAGAAGATTTCGATCAAAGTTGAAATACCCGGAAAATGTGGTTTCATTTTCCCGTTCTAACCCAAAAAATCCTTGATTTACACCATTGATATCGTAACCGACATAAACAGTGTCGATTCCTAAATTATCATTTACCTCTGCTGAAATTTCTAAATTTTCATTACCAGGCAAATAATAAGCAATCGGTTCATGTTCTATTACCGGACTCTCAGTATCAGGTCCAATTTTAATTTCATAAAAGATGTTGGGAGCTTCTGTTGGTAAGCGGAATGTTCGGTTTTTTATATCGCCGGCATTTATATAATATTGAATAATATCTGTTTGGTTGCCTGGAGTTATCTCAGTTGAGAATAGCCCTGTTGTTTCTGTCGGGAATAAAGAAGCAGAGTCAATTTGAGATTGAAAGGAATCAGTTGAATAGATAATCATAAGAGATGTTGTATCTATTTGATAATCGCTTTCAATAGTAACATTAAAAATGAGGGGGTTGGCTTCCTCTATGTCTTTCAAAGGTTCAAAGTCGAGATACATATGTTTCCAGCCAATATCGGCCATTATTCCTTTTGTTAATGGACCGGGATCGTGAATGGCCTCTGCCTTTCCAATGGCGTGAGTCATAAGTGAATTGGGATTGTTTGACGGGTAGTGTGCGTCATTTAAGTGATAGATACTTGAGCCATCGTTCCATTCAGAAGGGGCATAAAGCCGTGGATGGAATCCGTTCCCATCAGCTATTGCTACCGGACTGTTTGCATACAAACTTGATGATGTAAGCGCATCTTTTAATTTTGTTGATTGATTGGGGTAATAGGATGTATCCGTTAGCTGTTCTCCCGTATTTTTTATTACCAGCAAATCAAAAGCTGCGGCATCGCCAAAATCATTATAACCATAAGCACCTTCGTTGCCACTTACAAAAAAGAAACCTGTAAATCCAAGCCCGTGTGCCAATTCATGCATTACGACAGTAACAAAGTCGTATAGTGAATCAGGAGTATTTAAGTCTGTTCCAAAATACCAGTCTATTGATTTGTTAAATTCAGCGATCATGTCTGGATTTTCAGAGCCTGTAATTTCAGTTTTTGTAATTTTTTCTACAACAGCAACTGGATAAAACCGGTTTTGGTGAGGAGTGTGTTCAAAGTTTTGATAATATTCCGATGGGCCACAGCTGCCCAGTACATTTGTGCCCAGTGATGACCAGGTTGCCTGGATATAAATGGGGACAGGTGATTCGATAATACCCTCCCACAAACTAACAGCATATTCAAAGGCATCTTTTGCGTTTTGCGGGAAAAGCCGGTAGTTAACTATAATTTCAGATTTTTTTTCTCCCGATTTTAAGCTGTTTAACAAGCCATTTGATGGAGGAATAGCAGCTTTTTCGATTTTTCCAGATGCATAACACACGGGAGGTAAAACTTTGACGCTATTTCTTTTCCAATCTTGTTGAGCTGAGATATTGATTACTCCAATAAACAGGATTAAGTCTATTAAAAAAAATCTTTTCATTCATTTGTCGTTTTAGCACCGTCATAAACCGGATACAAATATGAAGGAATAATCCCTAATTTAGTTCATTCTCGCAAAACAATTTAAAAAAAGGCCGGATGCTAACACCCGGCACTTTCCTACCTTTTGTTTAAAAAAACATGAATAAAATTCATGTAACCCATAAAATTTTTACAACGACTTGGTTTTTTTAACAAAAACGAGTTTGTAAAAAACAACCATAGAAGTTACTAGTCCGATAAATGCTGCAATTAACGCAATAAGAAGTAATGTTTTCATAATAGGTAAATTTTAATATTTGACAATTTTTTTTGTAATTACTTGTGACGCATCAGTTACCATATTTACAAGGTAGATGCCAGGTTCTATACTATTGAGATTTACTTGTTTTTTTGAAGAATATTGCGGGTCGTTCCAGGTTTCGCGGTATACAGTTTTCCCGGTCAAATCTGTAACTAAAATATCTAAAGCTGAGATGTCATTATAGTTGGAGCAGTCAACATAAAAGTTGTCGGCAAACGGATTAGGATAAACCTCAATGTTTTCGTTTGAAGCTATTTCTTCTGTGTCCAATGAGTTACTTTGAATTGTTAAATCATCGATAGCCCAACCCCAGCCATTTACTGATTTGTCAGACGACAACCTGAAACGAATAAGTGTTTCATCTCCAGCCTTAAGGCCAGTGTTTTCAGTTAGATTTATAGTGCGAGTCGCGAATAAACTTTCATCGCCTGATGAAGTACTTGAAGCGTTACTTTTTAATGAATTTACAAAGCTTGAATACCAACGGTCGTCATTGTTTGAATCGTATCCTTCAGTCAACGGTATCCAGGTTCTCCCATAATCATTACTTGCCTCAACTATTACATAATCCCAGAAGAGTAATTCTGTATATTTGGTTTCAGGTTCTCCTGGTTCAACCAAAACAACTTCTTTGAAGGACATCAGTCCATTATTTTTAATAATAATCGGGTATTTTAATTGAGTAATCTGATCAAGTTTTTCATTTTCGATATTTGATTGTTGGTAAGGATGATTACTGTGTAAAACACCGGTTGAGAATCCTTCAACTGTTGAAATATCAAAATCAGTCCCGATAAAGTCTTCTGAGAAATCATTAAAGTCAGTTTCGTATGAAGAAATAGCTTCACCGGGTTCAAAAATATTGACCGAATAGTATCCGTTTGACGGAACGACTATTTTGTTATTGTTTTTTGAATTATCGTTCGCTATTATACGATATTCAACTTTGTCGTCACTTTGAAGGTTCCCCGGAAGTTCAACGGTCCCCGAGAAGTTCTCTTCATTAACTGTTAGTAAAACAGGTTTCTGGTCAATTCCATCAACTTTGTATTCAACTTTAACAGATTTAATTCCCAGGTTATCTTCTGCTTTGCCTGTTAGTTGAACCGAGTTCAATAAGCTTGAAACAAGTTTTACAGGGTTATGAAAAACAACCGGCGCAGAATAATCCGGTCCAATTCTAAAAGTTAATTTTTTGTTCGGTGCAGTGCTTGGTAATTTATATATATTATTAGTGGATTGAGCAACAAAATAGTATTGAATGTTACCCAAAAAATTGTTTACAGGAAGGTTGCCGGTATACTTTTGCAACGAAGTATCGAAAGATAAACGAACAGAGTCTTTTGTGGTAAAATAGTCTTTTGAAAAGACTATTTTTACGTTTGTTGGGTCAAACGGAATTTCGCTGTTTATGCCTATTTGGAGCGGGAGTTCCAGGCAGGTTTCTTCAAAATCCTTAATAACTTCAAAATCAAACGAAACAGATTTCCATCCCATTTCAGCCAGCATTTGTACCGTCAAATCTCCTGGTGTGTGAATTGCCTGGCCTTTGTATTTATATGCTGTCATCAGGTTGTTGTCGTCATTTGAGTTTAAATCCTCATGGTCAAGGTGATATAAACTTGAGCCTGCTATCCAATTCTCAGGCGCATATAAATTTGGTGCCGGTGTTGCTGATTTTTCGGCTACCGTTTCCTTGTTAAATTTTAGCTTTTCAGAAGTTAGTTGTTGAAACAATGAACTTGAAGGGCTCTTAAAGTTATCGTTATCGGCTATTCTTTGACCATTGAAATTATATATATAATAATCATAGATGCTAGGCAAATTGTTTGTATTGTTTAAATAACCATTTCCATCCTCTGCTTTTAAAAATCCGGAGAATCCAAGTCCGTGGGTGATTTCGTGCAAAGCCGCAGTAACAAAATCATACTTTGTTGACGGAGTATCTCCGTCGGTTTTATAATACCAGGGGATATTCGAATTAAAACTGCAAACAATGTCGGCTTCACTTTCTCCGTTTATATCTTTTCCCGCAAGTTTTTCGGCCAGAGCCACCGGGTAGTATACATTGGAAAACATAGCACCATCAAAATTTTTGTAAAATTGCGAAGGTCGGCTTTGAGCCAGCATGTTTGTTCCCAATTCTTCCCATTTTACGATGATTCTTACAGGAACAGAAGAAGAAACAAAACCTTCCCAGATTGAAACTGCATACTGAAAAGCAGCTTTAGCCTGAGTAGGCACGTTTTCGTAGGTCACTAAGAAGTTTCCGGCGTTGCTGCCAGACTTCAATTGTCTCTCATTGGTAGGTGGGGGCGTAAATTCATTTTTTATGTCATCCAAAGCAATGTTGATCTGGCTTTCGCCTTTAATGGTTTGCGTCAACAGTTGCTTTTGGGCCTTAACATTGCAAAAGGTAACAATGGTAAGGACGATTAAAAGCGTCCGTCTCATGACAGTTTCTATTTATGGGTTTGTAATATTCAAAAATAACAAACCTTGAGACGGGTTTCGAAAAATAAAGCGCTGATTTAATGAGTAATGAATGCTGAAAATGGGATAAGCATTTTTTCAACAATGGGAAAATTCCCTGATTTAATGGGGCTGATGAAGCTGAGATAGTATTAATATACATCTTCAAATTATTGCCTACTGATCTTCTGACAGAAGACAATTTTTTAATCGCCCTAGCATTGCAAAAGGTAACAATGTAGAGGACGACCGAAAGCGTCCGTCTCATGACAGTTTCTATTTTATGGGTTTGCAAGGGTAAATATATGAATAATATTTATTATTCCAAGTAATTTTTATAGTTTAGATGCGCCTAAAATTTAAGCAACCAAAAAAGCAGAATAATTTTTATGAAATTTTTATCAACAACTATTGCCGGGGTGTTTGCCCTATTGATTTTTACTTCGTCAGCACCTGAAAAGGGCTATTATTCAGAATTATACAGACCCCAGTTTCATTTTACACCGGAAAAAAACTGGCATAATGATCCCAATGGGTTGGTATATTATGAGGGGGAGTATCATATGTTTTATCAGTACAATCCTTATGGGAATGAATGGGGTTATATGCATTGGGGGCATACTGTAAGTAGCGATTTGGTTCATTGGGAGCATCTTCCCATTGCACTTTATCCTGATGAAAATTCAAAAGATAGTGTTTTTTGTACCGCTTTTTCGGGCTCGGCAATAGTTGATGAGGATAATTTGTTGGGAAAACAAGAGGGAGACGAAAAAACGCTGGTTGCTCTTTATACAAGTCAACACTGTGGGCAGCGTATTGCTTATAGTACAAATAAAGGAAGAACATGGGAAAAGTATGAAGGAAATCCAATTATTCCATTTGACGAAAAAGATGATGCAAGGGATCCGAAGGTTTTCTGGCATGAACCCACCCAGAATTGGGTAATGGCGTTATATCGAAAAACAGAAGATGATGATATAACGAGAGGTGTTTCTTTTTATGTGTCTGAAAATCTGGTTGACTGGGAATGGAAAAGTCACATCGTCGGTTTTTTTGAATGTCCGGATCTGGTTCAATTGCCGGTAACCAACCGCCCCGAAGAAAAGAAATGGGTGTTGTTTGACGGAGATGGAAGTTATATTATAGGTGACTTTGACGGTGAAAGTTTTTCGCCTGAAACCGGAAAGATGAAAAGTGATTTTGGGAAAAATTATTACGCAACTCAAACATGGAGTAATATTCCTGAAGATGACGGCAGGACAATACAGATAGCATGGATGCGTGGGGGAAAATTTCCCGATATGCCGTTTAACGGGCAGATGACTTTCCCCAGTGAACTTTCGATTGAAAAATTTAGTTTTGGTTATAAGTTGATTCGGAAGCCAATTAGAGAAGTTGAAACGCTGCATGGAAAACATACCAGCTGGAAAAATGAAAATATTATTCCCGGAATAAACGACAATATTTTAAAGAAAATAAGTGGAGATTGTTATCATATTATTGCAGAGTTTGATATAAAAACTTCGGATAATTTTGGTTTTATGCTTCGTCATGGGAAAAAGGATGCCGGCACCGAGGTTTTATACAACGTAAAGCGTGAGACACTCTCTGTATTGGGAGCGACTGTTCCGCTGCCGATCATTGATAATAAAATAAAATTGGAAATCCTGGTTGATCGCGCTTCTGTTGAGATCTATGCCAATGACGGGCAAGCAGTGGTTTCAAATTGCTTTACGCCTTCAGAAAAGGCTGATGACTTCGTTCTTTTTACCAATGGAGGAGAACTTGAAGTTATAAAAATGGATGCTTATAAAATGGAGTCAGTTTGGTCAGAAGAGAAGTAAAAATAGTAAACAACAATGAAAAATTTATTTGCAGGAATTATAATACTATTTACTGTAAATTCCATATACGCTCAGGAAATTAAAATTTATGACCCGGAAGCCAATGCTAAAGAGGAGTTGGCTGATGCGGTTAAAAAAGCATCAATGGAGAATAAACATGTTTTTATTCAGGTTGGAGGAAATTGGTGTCCCTGGTGTATAAAGTTTCATCGTTTTGTTGATGCAGATTCCGAGATTAAAATTTTTGTTGAGGAAAATTTTGAAATTGTCCGGGTGAATTATGACCCAAAGAATAAAAACAAAGAAGTACTTGCCGGACTCGAATTCCCACAACGTTTCGGATTTCCGGTATTTGTCATTCTTGACGGAGAAGGAAATCGGATTCACACACAAAATTCTGCCTTTCTTGAAAAAGATGATGGATATGATCGAAATAAGGTTTTAAGGTTTTTTAAGAATTGGGCTCCGTCAGCCTTAGAACCGGAAAATTACAAATGATAGTTTTGTTTTACAGGAGAAGTGAAATAAGCTGAACTACGACAATCAAAAGCACCATTGCCACTGGGTAAACAGTTGCGTAAGCAATAGAATGCGCGTTGGTCTCTGTCATAGAATCGGCAGCGGCAAGACCCGGTGTGCTTGTCATGCTGCCACTAATTGCACCGAGAAGACTTAAAACATTCATTTTGAAAAACCATTTTCCAACAAGTGCAGCAATTATCATTGGGAAAAGTGTTATTATTCCTCCAAATAAGAAAAGCTGAATGCCGTATTCGTTAAAGGTCTTCACTATTTCAGCCCCTGCATCAGAGCCTACTGCAGCAAGAAATAAAATAAGCCCGAATTGGCGCAGCAACTGATTTGCAGCGCCACTCATTGTCCATATCACTGGACCGGTTTTTCCAATCCTGCTTAATGCAAGTGCAATTACTAAAACACCGCCTGTAAGTCCTAGACTAAAAGAAAAACTTCCCATATTTAACCCGATTTTTCCAACAAGAACTCCCAGGATTATTCCAAGTGCAACGGGTAGAATATCTGTATCGGAAAGCCTTTTTTGATCGTCACCAAAGATTTTGGCAACCATTTCCATATTTGCTTTGCTACTGGCAATAATTAGTTTATCGCCAAATTGTAATTTAGAACCAGGCGAAGGTGAGATATTGATTCCTGAGCGACGAATCCGGGTAATCGTTGCATTGTAAGTGTAAAGCAGGTTTATTTGTCCGATGGTTTTATTTACAACTTCTTTGTTTGTAACTAAAACCCCACGTACATCATATTTAGGGTCAAGTGGAATTTCCTCCTCTGTCGGCTGCCCAATAAGTAATTCTACATTTTTTAACGCTTCTTCTGTTCCTACTGCCTTTATTAAATCTCCTTTATGTAGAATGGTTTCAGGTGTCGGTGTTACCGCAATTCCTTCATGTACAACACGCGATACTACTGCTTTGGTCATAAAACGAATGCGAAGTTCTCCAATCGTTTTTCCAACAATGTTTTCATTTTCAACAAAAAAATTCCGTCGATTTATTTCCGGGAACTCTTCTTTTATTTTTGAATTGAATTCTTCCTCCGATTTCTTAAGTGAAATATTTAGAATTTTTGGTAAAAAACGAATAAAAAGAATTACTCCAATTACTCCAAAAGGATATCCGACTCCATAGCCGATCGATGCAAGAGGAGAATTTGTATAATCAATTGCCGCAGCCAATCCGGGAGTACTTGTCAAAGCACCCGTTAGAAGTCCGATGGCAATATTTTTGTCAATTTTGAAAACAGAAACAATCAAGACAGTAAAAGCCGCCGCTATTACAATCAACACTGTAGCAAATGAGGCCAGTTGGCGACCTTCCTTTTTAAATGATTCGAAGAATCCTGGTCCGGCCTGTATTCCAATGGTGAAAATAAAAAGAACCAATCCGAGGTTTTGGAAATCTTTTGGGATAACAATTCCATAATGGCCAAAGATAAGCGCGATAAATATAACCGCAGAAACATCAAGCGAAAGCCCAAAAATCTTAATTCTGCCCAGGATAAACCCAAGCGCGACTATTAAAAACAGAGCAAAATAACTGTTTGACAAAAGTTCCATTTTCCATTCCAATTTTCGTTGCAAAGGTAAGGAATTGCTGAATTTACGATAGAATTCTTATTTCTACCCTTTATTTGTAACAAAGAATTAAAGAAACGATTTGAGAAAAAAGCGGATCAGAAATTCAAACTATTCGAGAAGAAAATTAAAATCATCCCCTTCTGAAAGTTCGATTGCTTGCTCTCCTTTTTTGAATATACGGCACGTTTTGTCTCCGATTAATTCGAGCTGATTATTTTCAAGCAAAAGCATTGTCCCTTCGCGCAGTCCGGCGACATAAACAGAAGGATTTATTTCGATAAATTCCGAGATTCTCTGTTCACGTGTTTCTCCGCCATGTCCCTCAGGGTTTTCATCTAAGTAGTGTGGGTTAATTTGAAAAGGAATTAAATTCATACAATCAAAACCTTTCGGGTCGATAACCGGCATATCGTTGGTTGTGCGGAGCGTAGGACAAGTAACGTTTGAACCAGCACTCCAACCAATATACGGCGTTCCTGATTTTACTTTTTGAGCTATGGCTTCCATTAATTTTTCATCGTTTAGCATCCGGGCCAATTGCCAGGTGTTTCCTCCTCCAACTACAATTGCTTCTGCATTTTTAATTGCTTCAGCGTGATTGTCAAAAGTATGAATTCCTCTTATGTGGTGGCCAATTTCTGCAAAACGTTCTTCTACTTTTTTACAATATGCGTCAAAGGAAAAAGTTACCGCAGCGTAGGGGATAAAAACTGCTGTTACAGGTTTTTCTCCAAAAAATTTTTGAATTTCGTATTTCGGATAATCCAGATAAGGTTCTCCGGGCATTGTTGAATTGCTGATTAAAAGAAGTTTCATAATTTAATGGTTGAAATTGGACGGCGAAATTATATAAAACCCTGATATTATTTGAACTAAAATGTTGGTCAAATTTTTTATTCCGTTTATTGTTGAAAAAAGTAAAGATTTGTAATTATAAAAATAGTTTTGCAAATAGTCTTCACGTTTTCTTTCTAAAACCTTGACAATTTATAAGTTAACAAATCGTTAATCGTACAAAGAGTTGATATCGCTATTGGCCAGTTCGATAAAATAGGCAGCAATTCTGTCTGTTACATCATTTAGAAAACGGACTCCCTTTTCGGGAGTGGATTTTTTAGGATTACCAACTCCGGTATCTTCCGATACCTTATCCCAGCGCCGGGGTGTCCAGGCTGTTTTTTCTTTTAAACTTTTTAATTTGAAAGATTTTTCTACTCCTTCACCCGCTTCTTCAAGAGGTCTTACCAATTGAGGGAAATAATGCATGATAATACTGGTTTCCATTTCATTGGCGTGGTCACCATCCTCTTCAAAATAGTCCTTATTGTCAAACAATTTGAACCATTCTACAATAGAAAGGAACATTTCCGGGAATTCGGGCTGCAGGTCTCTAATCAACTGTTTAAAGTCATTTCCTCCATGTCCGTTCATCAACACGAATTTTTTGATTCCCTGGTTGTACAAGGCTTTCAGAATATCGCGAAGAATCATTTGCTGAGTAGAAATCGAGGTGTGAAGGCAAAATGGCAATTCAATTTGCCCCATGTTTTGAATACCCAGGGGAATGGTGGGTAAAACCATTACTTTTGCGCTTTTCTCCCATGCTTTTTCTGCCGCTTCTTCTGCAATCTTAGCTGTTTCCAGCGAATCAGTTCCATACGGAAGATGATAATTATGTGGTTCGGTTGCTCCCCAGGGTAAAACGGCAACCTCGTATCTTTGACTTTTTATTTGTTTCCAGTTGGTTTGTTCTAAAATGTATGGTTTCATATTATCAATTTTAAAAACTTACTATGGTAAAGCCAAAAGTAAAAGGCGTTAATTCCGGGCCTTTGTGTTCTTTAAAAAGCGGAAGCAGTTCATAAGTGGCAAAAAGATTGATTCTTCGATAACCGATCCGAGCCATGAATCCGTATTTAAAGTTTTGTAAATGATAATGCCCGGGCACTTTCAATTTTTCTTTTTTCCCCTCAATCCGGTATTTTATTTTTGTATGACTGTTAATTCGGTAACTGGTGTATAATCCTGTCGATAAATAAAGCCTGTTTTCGTAATGATTAATAGGAATTTGGAACTCGGCAAGTAGAGGTAAAAGAACAGAAACAATAGAAAGTTTTGATTTCTGATTTTGGTCGAAATACAGGGTTTCCGATTCAATTTTATCATTGTCACCCCTTAAAATTGTTGTATTTTGGTCAAGGCGGTAGCTCTGTAGGTGAAGACCCAAACCCGTGACCAATCCAATTGTATTTCTGTTGTGCTGTAAACCAATACTTTGCTGAATAAAATTGATGTAAGTAGAATTTGAACGGAATACATCGTTATTCATAAATTCGGTTTCATAACCCGAGTAATCTTTATTCAGAAATGAGTTGAACCCAAAATCAACACCCGCCCAATGACCGATAAAGTTATCTTGCCAGAAATTAAAACCATGTTGTGTAATTTCACGAATATCAATTTTCCGAAGGATTTTCTCAGGATCTTCCTGAATAGGAATAATTGAATCTGTTTCCTGAGCCTGTATTTTTTTTACGGCTCCCAAAAGCACAAACAAGATTGTAATTTGGAAGAGTAATGTTTTCATTGGCAAATTAATATTCATACCTTTTTTGTTTTTGAAATGAATATTATAAGACAACAAAGGTAATGGTTTCATGTTTATAAAACTACAAATCCTAAACGTTCGTCAATTTCAGTTTTAAACTAAGTTTAGTATTTACCTCAGGTTTAGTTAACATTGAGGAGTTTATGTAAAGAAAGTTTTATAATCTGCTGAAATGCATTAACAGAATTTTGTTTATTTTTTTCCAGAAACAGGTGAATAACACTCTTTTTTAGGAAAAAAAAGCAGGTCCGATTACAGAACCCGCTCTTTGTTTGAGGGATGGATTTGGGGATTATTTAAAGGATGGTTTTATTCAGAAAGACATATTATTCTTTGAGTATCACTGTAAGTTCCTGTTTTTACGCTATTCCATATGGTTTTTTGGATAGCTTTTAAGTAGATGGAACCACAGTTTCTATTTGTAAATGTTACGATATTAAATTGACCTGAACCTGTGGTTGTGCCACTTTGTCCCAGACCGGTTCCTACCTTGGTGTATGTTCCGGTGTTTGTTGTTATCGAATACTTCTCTAAATAATTGTCATCAACTGTAAATTCACCGTGTATTGTATCTCCTTTTGCATAATGAGAGCAGTTTCCCTGATCATCGATCGTTAAACTAACTGCCGGAAATGTATTATCCATTTGTATAACCTGGCTATCAGAAGTTCCGTTTTGATTTTCTATGGTAACTAGCAGTTTATCGTTGGTGCCGGGTGAAAACCTCGCTAACACACTATCGATATTGTTATAATATGGCTGATACGTATATTCATCGCTAACCGGAACTTCTACCGGATGTGTGACTATCCCTGTGGCCGGGTTATAGCCTAACAAAGCAAGTTTATTGTTCAGGTAGTAGCTTCCACCCGTCGTGAGGTTTGTAATTTTAACCTTGTATTTCATTCCGGCAAATGAGGTTGATACGCCTTGTACCACGATAATTCCACCGAATGGACTTCCATTAAAGGTGTTTGTTTGGTTAAATTCTATTTTTGCTCCCGGTAAAGTAAGTCCGGTAAAATTGTCAATATTATCTGTAGAAACTCCGCCTAGGGTAATTATTTTAGGTGAATTTGCAGTCCACACCATTCCTGGTTTTATTTGGATATAAGATTCAACAATATTACCCCAGTGAGAACATTCCATTCCGGACGGCGGAACATTCCATGACAAGATTGCCCTGACTTTCAACACCCTTGGCCTATTGCATTTACGTTTAAATTTTGAGAAATCGTAAGGCAGGATAACTGAATATGACAATCCTCCCCTGGGAATACTTGCTATGTCGTGAACATTTACAGAGGTTGTACCTGCATGTTCCCAGCTGCAATTATCCTCTTCCTGTATCCAAAAAGAAACATACTCTCTGCTTCCGTCTTTGCATAAATCTCCGTTATAACCGGCTGGTTTCTTCACTTTCAGAGTTCCGATTAAAGCTTCCTGATTGTAATCTGCTCCCACACAAAGTAACTCTTCATAAGTCGTATTGCATTTTAACTTATTTAATTTTCCTAAACTTTCAACAAACGATAATTTATTGGATTCAAACAACTTATATACATTGTTTGAAATTGTGTAATCGGGAGAACTTCCTGCTTCTTCTAAAAGTTTATATCCAAAGCGGTATGGTTCTATTTTTTTCTTTCTGTAAGTATTGGCTAATTCCTGAAAATCAACCTTGCCGGATAGCATTTCCTTTTTTGCTTTTTTTAAAGAGACATCGCCTTCGGGAATTGTTGTAGCGATATCGTTTAACGAAACTTCCGGATTCAGTAATGCCTTTTCAAATAAGCTGCCAACTTCAAGTAAAGGTAAATTAGGGATAAAGAATTTTATGGGGCTAATTTGAATATATTCTTCTTTTACATCTCCCCAAATGTAGCTCCCTGTAGTTAAGTTGGGGTCATTCGGCGCAGGAACAGAATTCCATGATAACACAGCTTTAACCTTTGGCAAGTTTGCTTTTACACACAAATCCTGTTTTGGCTTAATTTTTAACCGAACTACATAATCAATTGGTTTTTCGGGTTTACTATCGCAGTCTTTTTGAGTAGGAATATCGTGGGCGTTAAAAGCAGTAAATCCCATGTCATTCCACCCTGAACCATCGTTATAATCCAAATAGAACCGCACATATTCGAATGAGCCCTTGGTGCACAAACTACCTGAATAGCCCGTTTCTTTTTTTATTTTTATTACGGCAGTTAATTCATTAAAAGCCGGATTAAAGCCAACGCATCCTAACTCCTCATAAAATTTATTCATTTTTGTTTTAAAAAAATCCAGAGGTGTGTTCAGCTTCAATTTTGGGAAATCTTTTTCTCCTACAGCCATAAAGAAGTTAAACTCTTTCCGGGCTATTAACAATTGTTTTTCGTTTAATTCTGACATGATTATTAATGTTTAATATTTCCTACTCTGTTTACAATTGGCTTTTCGGATTGCGCCCATTGGGAAAATTGTTTTTTCAATATCTGCATAACACAAAATTAGTATCAGTGGAGGCATGAGTCAAGAGTTAAACCGCTGATATACATTCATATGTGCCCCTTATGTTTCGAGGTAAAAGCTCTTGATTCTGAGGGTGAAAACCCTTCAGGCTGAACGGGGTAAATCCCCCCTTTGCAAAGGATTTTGACCCATTGTGACAGGAAATGATGTTTGTAATATTCAAGTAGTGAGAGCGATACCGCTTTCTTGTTTTTATTTGATGTAGAATATATATTGCATTACGTAGAAATGCCCGTAACTTTGTTTAAACCATTAAATTTTTAATATCATGAGAATTATCAAGATGAAAGTAACAGGATTGTTGTTTTTATTGTTAATAACACTTTTTTTCAGCGCCTGCAAACAAACAATTCCAAAGCCTGATCCGGTAAAAGCTCCTGAGCAAATTATATCTTTAGAAACTGCCCGGGAGATGTATGAAACCTATTCCAAACGTAGGGTTCCCGTTATCAGGGCATATGAGAAAGAGCAAAACAATAATGATGAGGAGTTTAATCCCACGCGTTCCGGTTGGTATGATTTTCGAACGATTAAACAGTACATCACTTTTATTGAACAGGAAGCGGAAGCAGCTGGTGTTGAGATTTCAGGATTACAATTTTATTTTGCCAATTATCCGGACAGGACAAAGTTTGAAGACGGAACAACGGTAACCTATCCAAGAAAGAATTCATTTTTTATTGTACCAACATTAAAGGTTGAAGGGAAAGACTATGGGTTCTTTACCGCTGAATCGGAAGATGGAGAGAGACAGGCAGTGTTGATAAATGAAAGGGCTAAGATTATGACTGATAGGTTGCAAAAAATTGATAAACACAACAAAAGCGGATCAATTGCCAATAAGACAGGACAGGTTAACAGTTTTTTTAGTTATGTTGGTTTTAGTAGTGGCTCAGGTTTCTCCGCTGCCAATGCATCGTCTGGTCAACGAAGTTTAATTTTGAATGAATCAAATTTAGTCCCGCCACCAAATCAAACTGATTTTGATTGAGTTGATACATAAGACCAATTTATGAAAGTTGAATTTTTAGATATTGTTTTAGGTTATTTCGTTTTAGTTATTCAGGTAGCCGTTGCTGTTATTGCAGTGGTTAAATACCAGGCGTATAAAAGTACGCCACTAAAATACATATCTATCATTTTAATTTACACTGCGGTTAATGAAATAATTGGTAGCCTCAATATTTATTCAAATAACAATAATGTATTGATTTACAATATATACAATGTTATATATTTTCTGTTTTTTTACAATGCTTTTTGGTATTCAATAACAAAGGAAAAGTATAGAAACTGGATTGTTGTTTGTGTAGGTATCTTTGTTTTAGCCAGCGTCGTCAATCCTTTTTTTCAGAATTTTATAACAGAATCTCAGTTACTGGCTTATGTAGTTGGGGCATGCGCTCTTTTGTTTTGTATTATTTTGTATTACATCGAAATTTTATCCACATCCAAAGTCTTGTTAATCAGGCGGGATCTTTTGTTTTGGATAAGTGTTGGATTATTGCTTTTCTATGTTGGTTATATCCCGATAAAACTAACAAGAGTATTTTTTGAGTATCAGGATAATGTATACTTAGCTTTAAGAATAGTGCATAGAATACTGATATTGATTTTAAACGGCTGTTTTATTATTGGATTTTTATGGATGAAAAAGAAATTGCCACGCTAGTCTCTGTAATTATTTTAGTTGTTCTTGTAATAATAATTATAACGTTATTTTCTGTTTTCGTGACCCGGAAGAACAGACTTTTAAAAGAGCAGGAGAAGGTAAAGGAAGCCTTTGAAAAAGAACTGACCGATACACAGATAGAGATCAGGGAAGAAACTTTACGCAATATCAGCTGGGAACTTCACGATAATATCGGGCAACTGCTTACTTTGGCAAAAATTCAGTTACAAAATGCAAACGACGATTCACAAGCTATTACCGAGGCCATTAATACAATCGGAACAAGTTTAAAAGAATTAAGAAGTTTGTCTAAACTTATTAATCCCGACACATTGAGAAGTCTTTCATTAGTGGAAGCAATTCAACTTGAAATAGAACGATATAATCGTTTAAAATACCTGGTAGCTACAATCCAATGTTCCGGGACTATTTTTTCTATAGATAATAAAGTTGAAATTATCATTTTCAGGATATTGCAAGAGTTTTTCACAAATACAATCAAGCATTCAAAAGCATCAGAACTTAATGTGGAAATAAGCTATAACGACAAAACATTAACAATTAATGCTGTTGATAATGGTATTGGATTTGATTCCACCCATTTTGGTCCCGGTAAAGGAATTGGTTTAAACAATATTAAAAGCAGGGCAAAAATGATTAATGCAGATCTGGAAATTTTATCCGCAAAAGATTGTGGAACCCAACTTTCGCTAACTTATAAAATTGAACAAATATGAATTATACTGTAGTTGTAGTAGATGATCATACCCTTCTGTCACAGGCGATAGGTGACCTGGTCGACAATTTTGATCATTTTTCTGTACTTTATGTTTGTAAAAACGGACAGGAATTGCTCACAAAATTCAAAGATCCTAAAAACATTCCTGATGTTGTTTTGATGGATGTGAATATGCCAATTCTAAACGGAATTGAAACTACTGCTCATTTAAAAGAATACTTTCCTGAAGTAAAAGTACTGGCGCTTTCCGTGGAAGAAGATGAAACAACCATTATAAAAATGCTACGTGCAGGTGCGAAAGGATATTTATTAAAAGATGTAAAAAAAACTGAACTTAAAAATGCCTTGCTTGAGGTTTTGAAACAGGGCTATTATTATACGAATACCGTTTCACAGGTTTTAATTCATTCACTGGAAAACAGAGGAGACAGCGCCTTTTCCCTGAAAGAACGGGAAATTGAATTTATTCGGCACGCCTGCAGTGAAAAAACATACAAGGAGATTGCCGGAGAAATGTATTTAAGCCCGAAAACAATAGAAGGATACAGAGATGCTTTGTTTGAAAAATTAAATTTGCGAAACCGCACGGGGCTTGTGATATATGCAATAAAAAATAAAATATTCGTTCCAAAGTAAATTTGATTGTTTACCTGGAAGATTAGAACTACTGTTTTATAGTTTCCAGTAGATACGATTTGTTTACAATCAAAAAGAAAAAGCTATAAATGCCTGTATTTCATTTTAAAAGAATACCTTTGCGCGCATTATTTTATAGAAGTATTTGAATGACATTATTTAATGAAATGGGGCTAAGCTCCGAAATTCAGTTGGCAATTGAAGAACTTGGTTTTGAGCAGCCCACACCAGTTCAGGAAAAAACAATTCCATTTTTATTGGAAGAAAAACAGGATATGGTTGCCCTGGCGCAAACCGGAACGGGGAAAACTGCCGCTTTTGGGTTGCCAATTATTCAGCAGATTGATACATCAAACAAAGATTCTCAGGCTTTGATATTAAGCCCAACCCGGGAACTGGCACTTCAGATTGCCAATGATATCAATACATTTTCAAAACATCTTCCCAAAATTAATGTAGCCGTTCTTTATGGTGGCGCCGATATAAAAAAGCAAATTAAAGATTTGGAGCGAGGCGCACAGATTGTAGTCGGAACACCCGGAAGAACACTCGATTTAATCAAACGTAAAAAGCTGAAAGTAAACGATATTCAGTGGCTTGTGTTAGATGAGGCTGACGAGATGCTTTCCATGGGTTTTAAAGACGATTTGGATGCAATCTTGGAAAATTCGCCGGAAGGAAAACAAACTTTGCTGTTTTCGGCTACAATGCCTAAAGAAATTGTAGGTATTGCAAACAAATACATGAGCAATCCATTTGAAATTTCAGTTGGGAAGAAAAATACCGGTGCTGAGAATGTGGAACACAATTATTATGTGGTTCATGCAAAAGACAGGTACCTGGCGTTAAAACGAGTTGCCGACGTCAATCCGAATATTTACGGAATTATATTTTGTCGTACCCGAATGGAAACCAAAGAAGTTGCTGATAAATTGATGCAGGATGGATACAATGCCGACGCACTGCATGGTGATTTATCGCAGGCACAGCGCGATCATGTAATGGCTCGTTTCCGGGGAAAACATCTACAAATGTTGGTGGCTACCGATGTGGCAGCGCGTGGGTTGGATGTGAACGACCTGACACACGTTATAAATTATAATTTGCCGGATGATCCGGAAGTTTATATTCATCGTAGTGGCAGAACAGGACGTGCAGGGAAAAAAGGTATTTCTGTTACTTTGATTCACCTGCGTGAAAAAGGTAAATTACGCCAGGTTGAAAAAATTGTAAATAAAAAGTTTGTTAAAAAAGAGGTTCCCTCCGGAAAGGAAATTTGTGAAAAGCAGCTCTTTAGTCTTATCGACAAGGTGGAGAGGATTGAAGTAAACGAATCACAAATTGGCGAATTTATGCCGGTAATCTACAAAAAACTGGCCTGGCTCGATCGTGAAGAACTGATCAAACGTTTTGTTTCGGTTGAATTTAATCGATTCCTCGATTATTATAAAAATGCACCCGATATTAATGTGGATGAATCCAAACAAAACGATGATTACCCGGAAGGGCGGCGGAGCAGAAAACGCGACCGTAAAAAAAGAGGTGACCGAAATGATCGAAGCGACCGCAATGACAGGAGGAGAGGCGGTTATGAGTTTTCCCGATTCTTTTTTAATTTGGGGAAAAAGAACGGTGTCAGTAAACGGACCATTATCGATTTAGTGAACCAGAATTTGCCCAATAAAAGCGTTGAGATTGGAAATATAGAGGTGCTGAAAAGTTTTTCGTTTTTTGAAGTTGATAAACGTTTCGAAAAAGAGGTATTGAAATCATTTAAAAATGCTAAATACAAAGGTCAGCGCATCGGAATTGATATTGCAAAAGGGAAATAGAAAGATGTAAAAATATGACTTGAAAAGCTGTTCGATTTGATTTGGGCAGCTTTTTTTATTTAAAGAATCAGTTAATTATTGCTGAACTTTTTGCCAGTCTGTCTCCCATCCAAACTCTGCCATCCGGCTTTTCCCTGTCCGGCTTTTTAAGGGAGAATATTCCCGAAAAGCGGAATCCACATTCGTAAGTCCCTTTGGGAATAAAAGGGTATCCCGATTTTTGAACAGTTCGGGTTATTGTTTCACCACTGTTTAATCTTATCATCCAATCCAGTGGGTTGTCACTTTCCGCAGGAGCCTGTGAACCGCTTGTGCTCTGATAAATTTTTTCTGTAGTTCTTAAAAACACTCCATTATGGTAGTAATGGAAATGTGCTTCTCCCATAATCAGAGGATCAAAAACATAAAGATTTAATTCGTCGTTATTTTTAATGGTGAAAGTATACCGCAGCTTGCAACGATTGTTTATTGAATCGTTTTCGATAATTTTTACAGAATCGATAGAACAATCAATACCGGCATGGAAAATCTCATAATTTCTTAAAGTCTGAATAATCGTATCGTTCATGCGAAAATCATGTTCCATCGGAATTCTACCTGTTGAGATTTTTATAATATCGTGTGGATAAAGTCTTGGCATAACATCAATAACGGGTCCTTTGTAGCTTGTCGAAGAATACCCGGGCCAAATTACGCCAGTATAATGTCGAACTGAATCAATTGCGACCACGAAAGGTCTTCCATAAACTGATATTCCTAACTCTGGAAAATCTACGGATTTGTTCAAATAAATGGCATGAACAGAAGTGTCGTACAATTCAATATTCCCCTGAGCTACAAATGGTGGTTTTAGTAATTCCAGTTTATTTATGTCTGCATTGGAAACATCGGCCCCTGTTAAACTTTCATCTTTCAAAAAATACATATTGAATCCTACATAAGAAGAATCAACAACTTCAGCCTCCAACTCTGGTTCTGGTTCTGTATTGATTAACTGATCATTTTTTTCATTGCAGGAAATAAACATTGAAAACAAAAACAGAAGGTGAAGAAGGCGTTTCATTTTATTTGGTTTAAAAGATTTTGGCAGTTATAAAGATAAGTAATTTGGTAAAAACCAACAATCTACATACTTCTTTTCTTTTTGCCCGATTTTGCTTTTGGGTTAAACTCCAGACAACGTTTTACCCATTTATCCAAATCCTCATCCATATCTACTGCTTCAGCGTTAATTAACAGGAACCCTTTCATCGACTTGCCGGAATCATCGAGCAAACGGCAATCTTTATTTTGCAAATATTTATCTTGATCCTCCGGAGGAATACGAACCAATAACTCTTCTCCGGACACTCCAACACACAATTTTTCATCCACAAAAAAACTAAGGGTACCAAACATTTTTTTCTCTTCAAATCCTATTTTGTTTCCTTTTAATGAATTGCGGACACGGTCGGCCAGATATTCGCAGTAAGCCATTTTTCTCTGTTATTTTTTGTTTGTGCCATTTTGCAGCCAGATATCGATTCCCGGGGCCCGGAAAGCGTAGGGTTTTGAAAGAATATCATAGTCTCCGTCGCCATCAAGGTCGGCAATTTTAGCTTCGTGGTGGCTAAAACCTTCGTTAATTATATAGTCGGTAAAATTTCCCTTTCCGTCGCCAAGTAGAATCCGAAGTTTTGCGTCAGGATTGTGCTGTTCGCTAAACCGCATTTCTGCATTAAAAATATCGAGGTGTCCATCGCCGTTAAAATCAATAATTTCTATCGAATGACCGTTGTCAATTTCAGTAATTAAAGTTTTTCGTTTCCATGTTCCGTTTTGCCATTCATACAAAAACATGGGAGCAATTCCATCGCCAACCACAAGTACAATTTCCGGTCGTCCACCTTCAATAAGTTGTGCTGCTGCAGAACGAGAGAAAGAGTAAGAGGCATCTACAATATTTTCCTGCAATTTTTTGTCTCCTATTTTTTTAAACCACCGGCCTCCGCCGATAATATCGGTAATACCATCTCCGTCAATGTCGGCTTTGGCCAGCCCTTCGTGTTCATTTACACGTTTCCAGCCTGGCATTTCACCCGGAGGTTGCATTTCGCTGTCGTTTGCGTAGGAATAAATCGGAATCATTTCCCACTCTTCACTTTCTCGCGGGTTTTTCGGAATTTCAGCCAGGAATAGCGTATTTGCATTCTGGTTCCAGAATGCCAGCTCCATTGAACCATCTCCGTCAAAATCCCCAAAAAGCTGGTCGTGGTGTTTGGTGGCGCCCGATTTTTTTATGGTATGGCGTTTCCAGGGTATTTCCGGACTGTAATCGGGATATGGATTTTCCCACCACCATACTTCGCTGGAGCGGGATTCGCCACCAAAAACGGGATCCAGGTCACCATCGTTATCAATATCCCAAACTGCTGCACCTGCTTCAATTCGCAAAAGCCCGGCATCTAAAATGTATCTGTCCCACTTTTCTCCGTTTTTTTTGTACCAAACTACTGCCGGCGCCTGCACTCGCTCAGCGACAATAAAATCATTTATTCCGTCTTTGTCGATGTCAAAAACAGCGCAACTTGTTTGTTGTTCGCTGCCGTTGGGAACCTCCAGATCTCCGTTTTCCGAAGAATAATGTTTCCATTCAGTCTCAGGGATGGGAGGCTGACTAAATCCTTTTCCGCTAAAAAGAAAAATTAAAAAAATGAGGTGTAAAGTTTTCATTCTAAACTAATTTTGTGTTATAAAACTAATTGCCTGTTTTGATTTTAGCAAGCGGAAAGTCCTCTCATTTTACGAATAAGCGTCTAAAATTTACGATTCAGCAAGATTTATTTTCAAATGCCGGTTTTTCTGCTGAATTTTATTTCCGGTAATATTGAGTTAAAACACCAAAAAACGAACATGTGAAAGTTTCAAAGAAGATATTTTTTACCCGGTTAAAAGTTTTTGGCGGAGCTTTGGGTATCTCGCTTTTTTTTAGTTTGGTTCTTCGCGGAAAGTTGTTCGGCTCTGGTTTATGGAACATGTTGGTTTTGACCTATATTCAGCTTGAAATATTTCTGTGGTTGGGAAATCGTTTTTTCAGAGATATAAAAAGAGAATCAGTTAACTACAAACGTAAAATGGTTTCGCGTTTGTTAAAGTTTTACCTTGCCGTTTTGGCTATTGCGTTTGTAATTTTTATGACGGTTTACACCGCAAATTTTGTGTTAAACGGCGCTGACTTTAGTTACTATTTTATCGGGTTGAGAGAAATAGAGATGAAAGGTTTTTTAACGGCCGCACTTATTGGTTTTTCGTTGGGTGCGCTTTTCTTTTTTTACGTCCAATGGGCAGAAGCTTTGCAACGCGAGCAAAAGCTCACACGGGAAAAGCTCGTTTTTCAGTACGAAACTTTAAAAAACCAGGTGAACCCGCATTTTCTTTTTAACAGTTTGAACACACTTTCATCGTTGGTTCGCGAAAATCCTGATCTTTCAGAAGAATTTATTCAAAAGCTGTCACATATTTATCGTTATGTTCTTCGTGATAAAGAAAAAGAGCTGGTGCCGCTTTCTGAAGAAATTGATTTTGTAAGAGACTATTTTTACCTGCGGAAAATAAGAGACGAAGAAAAGATTGATTTGAAAATTGAAATCAGTGAAATGCCGGGAGCCAAAGTGCTACCGGTTTCTTTACAACTTCTGGTTGAAAATGCCTTAAAACATAACTCTGCAACGCGCAACAATCCGTTGGAAATTATCATTCGCACTGATGGATTGGACAAGTTGGTTATTCGAAATAATTTACAAAAGAAAACAAGATGGGAAGAATCCTCTAAAATAGGGCTGAAAAATTTAAATGAACGGTGTAAATTAATACTAAACCAGGAGGTGGAAATTCGTGAAACTGAAAGTGAGTTTGTTGTAAAAATTCCTGTTAAGATTGAATCCATATGAAAGTAGTAATTGTAGAAGATGAACGTTTGGCTGCTGAAAAACTACAGCGGCTTTTAAAACAGGTCGATTCCGGCATTGAAGTTTTAAAAGTACTGGAGTCGGTTGAGGAATCGGTAAACTGGTTTTCTGCAAATGTTTCGCCCAATCTTGTTTTTATGGACATTCAACTTGATGACGGCATATCCTTCGAAATTTTTGACACCTTAAAAATTGAAGTCCCGGTTATTTTTACCACTGCATTTGACGAATATGCCATTCGGGCGTTTAAAGTAAACAGTGTGGATTATCTTTTAAAACCGGTTGAGAAAGCTGCCCTTGAAAATTCGCTGCGTAAATACAGGAATATTTATACTGCAAAACAAACAGAAATAAATATTTCGAAAGTGTTTGAGCACATGGCAAAGACTTATAAATCGAGGTTCCTGGTGAAAATAGGAACTCACTTTCAATCAGTGCCGGTTGAAAATATTTCCTGTTTTTTTGTTGAAGAACGTTCAACATTTCTAAAGACGAAAACCGGTAAGAATTACGATCTGGATTATTCACTTGACCAGATACAAAAGTTAGTGGCCCCGGAATTGTTTTTTCGGATAAACCGTAATTTTTTGGTCAATATCAATTCTATCTCTGAAATATTAAGTTATTCAACAAGCCGGCTAAAATTGAAACTTCATAATTTTTCTTCGGAAGGACTAATTGTTAGCCGCGACAAAGCAGGGGAGTTTAAGCTTTGGATGGACAGATGAATAAAAGTGAGATTAATAATACGGAGTACAGAATAAAAAAGGTTGAGTTCGGAAAACTCAACCTTTTTTACATTATATTTTTATCCTGGTACTAAAATCTCACATTTTACTTTTTTGTAATAACTGCTACCCAACCACCGCCGGGTGCCATTTCTACTTTTACTTTTGATGAACTGCTTACGGTTATTTTTTCCTGTGAAAAATCGGCAGCATGTTTATCGGCATTTACACCGTCTTTCCAAATTTCCATTGTATAATTTCCATCTCCAAGGAAACTTAGATCCAAATTTAGTGTACGCGGATCCCAGTCGGTCATTGCACCAACAAACCATTTATCGCCTGATTTACGGGCCACTGCTATGTAGTCGCTTACTTTTGCTTCCAAAACTTTGGTATCGTCCCAAACAGCCGGAACAGCTTTCAGAAATTCCATACATTCCGGTTCGCGGTAGTAATTGGAAGGGTTGTCGGCAAGCATTTGCAGCGGACTTTCAAAAACCACATACATACCCAACTGGTGACAACGAGTTCCCGGACTCATCGGCTCTGTAAAAACTGCGTTAAAATTGGTTTTGTTGGCATTTAACATTGCGCCCGGTGTAAAATCCATTGGCCCGGCTACCATTCTTGTAAAAGGTAAAGTAACATTGTGTTCCGGGTCTGGTTGATTTGACCATTTTGCATTTTCCAGGCCTTTTACACCTTCATACGAAATTACATTGGGGTATTTTCTGTCGAGACCTGATGGTTTATAGGCCCCGTGGTAGTCTACAAGCAACTCGCGTTTGGCACATTCACGCGCTATTTTTTCATAGAAATTAACCATCCACTGGTCGTCGCGCTGCATAAAGTCGATTTTAATCCCTTTTACACCCCATTCCTGAAATTGATCAAGTGCTTCGATAAGTTTATCGTCAAGAGCTTTCCATACTACCCAAAGAATTACGCCAACATTTTTTTGTTTTCCGTAATCAACCAGCTCCTGAATATCGATGTCGTCAACCACATCCATAATGTCTTCGAGGTGATACCAGCCTTCATCCAAAATAATGTATTCCAATCCGTATTTCGACGCAAAATCGATGTAATACTTGTATGTATTGTTATTCACCCCCGATTCAAAATCAACACCGTAAATATTGTTTGCATTCCACCAGTCCCAGGCAACTTTTCCCGGTTTTATCCAATCCGTATTTTCCAGTACATTTTCAGGAGCCAGTTTGTAAATCATTTCCGATTCTACCAATCCGGCATCATCGGTAATAATCATCGCTCTCCACGGAAATGTTCTTGTTCCCTTACATTCGGCAATATAATCGGCATATTTTGTAGGAGCCACGTTACGGTCGCCGTTTTGTTTGGTTTCCAAAACTACGCTTGGGTATTTTCCAACTAAAGCATTTGAATTCTCGGTGCTTCCTTTTAAAAACATTCCGGGATAATCCATTAAATCCGATTCAGATATATATACTTTAGTGTTGTTTCCGCAGTCAACCAGCATTCCCGTAGAACAGAAACGGTTAGGAGTTACATCTGAAAGTTTTACTCTTTCATAAATCCGCTCCTGATGAGTAAACATACTCTCTTCTTCGGGGAACCAAATTTCATGGTTTGCCGGAAATGCAAAAGTAGCCTGCTCACTCACAACTTTAAACGGTTCTTTCTTCTCAACTCCCCAACGATAAGCTACTCCGTCGTTATAAGCTTTGAATTCAAGCGAGTAATTTTTGAAAGATAGTGTGAGCAAATTGTAATGATCTTCAATTTGAGCGTGTTTTCTGTTCACTACCGGAATAATTTCCTGGTTTACTTCCGTTGTTTTTGTTTTTCTGACTCTTGCGTTTTCACCCAAAACCAAACCGTCATCCAACTTCATCGAAATTGCGGAAGGCGTGATGATTTCTTTTCCATTAAGTGAAACAGCGTAAGTAATGTTTTCATCTACAGAAACAGTAACCTTCAATTCTCCGGAGGGAGAAGAAACCGTGTATTCTTTTGCGTTTAGATTTAAAATCAGGAAACTAAACAGAGTAATAAATAAATATTTTTTCATTGTTATTAAGTTTTTTTGGTTTTAGGTCGGCAAGTTACTTAATAATTCAATTTTTTGGGAATTTTTATCTTTCGAAAATTACTTTCGAAGAAAAACTTCACAAAAAAAGATATAGATTATTTTACCCATTTAAAAGCAAAATATTCGCATTGTCCTTTTCCTGCATTTCGTATTCCGTGCGGAACTTCATCTGTAAGTAAAACCAGTGAACCTGGCCCCATTCGGTGAGGAGTTCCGGCTATGGATTCTTCAGCCTCACCTTTTATTATCAGAATAATTTCTTCATTGGAATGAACATGTTCAGCATGACTGGTAACTCCCTCATTTAATGTGGTAACATGCATTTCCAGATTCGAAAGCAGTGAAGTTTCACGATCCATGATCTGCCGTTTTCCTCCTTTGCTGGTTGTTTGAAACGCAATTTTCTCCCAGTCATAAAAGGCAGATCCTCCATTTTGTTTTGTGCCGTTTTTATCAACCTGTGAGTTGGCTTTCCAACGGATGATATAATAGGATGCCTGAGTATCTCCTGCATTCTGAATCCCGTGATCATCACCTGGTAAAGCCAGGATTACACTACCGGGTCCCAAAATCTTTTTTACTCCCTTAATGTTTTGTTCAATCTTTCCCTCTTTTACAATTATCAATTCTTCTATGTCGGTATGAACATGGCTTGCATGAGGTGCATTTCCCGGATCTAAAGTAGTTACGTGAATTTCAAGGTAATCCAACGCATTTGTTTTTCCTTCCAAGATCTGTCTTCGCTCCCCGGAATTTGTTTTTTCTATTTTCAACGCATTCCAGTCATAAACTTTTGTTGAAAGTTTTTTCTCTGGCACAGTTTGAAATGTATTTCCTAGGAAAAGGATTGGTAAAAGTAAAATTAATGTTTTCATTTTTAGTCGTTTAAGGATTACAATATATGGCTTTTTTTAACCAGAGAAAAGTAAAGGTGTAAAATGCTTGCAAATGAAGCCATGAAATTTATAACTTTAATGAAACTTAATTCTGAAAAAATGAAAAAAATAATAATTGGAATCTGTCTTCTGGTGGCGGGAATTTCGTTAAAAGCAGCCACGTTTGATAAAGACACAATTAAAACTTCGGATGGCGATTTAGTGATAACATTTATTGGCCACGGAACATTAATGATGGAATTTAACGAGAAAGTTATTCATATTGATCCGGTGGGGATGTTTGCCGATTACTCCGCATTACCAAAAGCTGATATGATTTTGGTAACCCATTCGCACGGCGACCATTTGGATGTAAACGTGATTAAGCTGTTAAAAAAGGAAGCCACAGTTGTTGTAATGACCGAGTCGTGCAAAGAGACATACCCGGATGGCTTAGTGCTAAAAAATGGCGATTCGGTAAATTACTTTGACATCGACGTTGATGCTGTTCCCGCATATAACATTAAACATGTGCGAAGCGAAGGAAATCCTTTTCATCCTAAGGGAGAAGGGAACGGATATGTTTTGCATTTTGGCGATATAAACGTTTATGTTGCAGGCGATACTGAAAATATCCCTGAAATGGCAGATTTAAAGGAGATTAATATCGCATTCCTGCCAATGAACCTGCCTTATACAATGACTCCGGATATGGCAGCCGATGCCGCCAGGATGTTTATGCCAAAGATTTTGTATCCGTATCATTTTGGCGAAACCGATACGAGGGAACTTGTTGAGCTGTTAAATACAGAGAAAGAGATCGAGGTCCGGATAAGAGAGCTAAAATAAATACCGGAAAAATGATACAGGTACAAGAAAGCCGCAGGATATTATCATGCGGCCTTCTTTAACCTTAAAATCTTAATTACGTAAAAAATGTTTAAGGAGTTAATATCGAGGAAACTATTTTTTTTTCATTTTTTTACAACCTCTAGTTACACAAACTGTTGTAATCGAAATTCCCATTATTGCAAAAGCGATAAGAGAACCATAGAAATATTTTGATGGTAAATTTGCACAACATGTCAAAAAACCAAAAAGTAAAGTGGCCAGGAATCCCAGAATTCCCCATATGCCTAAATTATATCCAATTAAGAACAGTTCTTTTTTCATTTTATAATTTTTTATGAATTTTGCATTGTATATTCTTTGACAAAATTTTCAAACTCCAATACTTATGCTTGTTTCATAATGTAAAAATAAATTTAATTCTGGTCATTTGTCCATAATGTTGTGTGATATTTGTTCTTATTTATTGTGATATTTGTTACATATTAAAAAAGGAGATAAATGGAGCGGGGAACAAAAAAATGTTTGGGTTGTACAATAAAATCGACTGCTGTTTCTATTTTGAATCAAAATGAATTGTCTGTTTTAGAAGACGGATGTTCTCAGCACGAGTTTAAAAAAGGAGAATTGCTTTTTAAAGAAAATACACCGGCTCATTCCATTTGTTACATACGAAGTGGTTTTGTAAAGCTGGTGAAGAAAGGTCTTGGTAAAAAGGACTTTATCTTAAATATCTCGAAAAGCGGAGCTTATCTGGGTGTTCAGCATTTAAGCCACAAACAGGGAAACTGTTATTTTTCAGCCATTGCAATAACCGATGTTCAGGTTTGTTTTATCGAACTTGATGTTTTTGGCAGACTGCTTGAAAGTAATGGTTCCTTTGCAACTGAAGTTATCTCGTATATTTTTGAAGATGAAATGAACTATTTCGACCGGCTGGTAAATAATGTACAACAACAGCTGCCCGGTCGACTGGCAAATACACTCTATTATTTTCGGAACGAAGTTTATAATCAAAAAGAGTTTAATTTGAATATCAATCAAACCGAACTTGCTTCGTTGATTGGAACATCGCGTGAAAGCGTTTCAAGGTTATTAAAGGAGTTTCAGCAAGCAGGTATAATTAAAATGGAAAAAAATAAAATTACCATTTTAGATGAAAACCGGCTTTTGGAGATAAAACATAAAGGTTAATAAAAAGCCGCTCTTTTTTAGAAAGGGCGGCTTAGAATTATTGTTTAATCTGTTAATCAATTCATTTGTATTGAAGAATCAATTTTTTTAATCGATTTCAGATTTTTATTCATTGATTTCATTACTGAATCAAAATTGCCTATATCAAATGACTTGTCTTGCATAGATGCCGCCGGAAGAACTGCAATTCTGAATATTTGATTATCTGTTTCTGCCGGGAGCAATTCTGATGTTGTCCATTCCAGAAAGATTTGTACATTCTCAACTGTATAATCAAAATTGTACTGAACAACACCGTCGTTTTCTATAACAACTGTTTGAGGGAGTAATCTCCAGATATCTTTGCCATCCCAAACATCCCATAAAATATAAACCAGAACAACATCCTCATTATAGACTGTAAAATTACTTGGGAAATCGAAAAGAACTGAATATTCATTTCCGGCAGTAAAGTTAATCGGATCGGTTTCAAAAACAGTTCCGATTTCTGCATCTATTCCATCAAATCCTGGTTCTCCGGGAGGGCCGGGAGGGCCAACTGGTCCTTCACACGATGTTGTAATGATAAACGCTAAAACTAAAAATAAACTTGCTATTGTTTTCATGACTAAAAAATTAAAAATGGTTAATTATGAAAAGTGTTAAACAATATTAATGCCAAATGTAATCAACTTCAGGAGATGTATTTTTTTTATCCCCTTAAAAAGTTTTCTGAACGTGCAAGTTTTAAGAAGAGTTGGTGTCAAAAGTTCAAAATTCATTAAAATGAAAATAGCTGTAGAAGTAAAGATTAGTAATAACGGGTTTGTTTTTAATTCAAAAACCGGCGATTCATTTAATCTGAATCCTTTTGGCCTGGAACTGATTAAAAATATCCAGGCAGGAAAAGATTTTGATTTTATAAAAAAGGAAATGCTTGAAAAGTATGATGTTGATGACCTTACTTTTGAGAAGGATTTTTATGAATTCTGCGCGTTGCTGAAACATCACCAAATTCTTGAACAGGGCGATCCGCTCGATTTTAATTAATCGCAAAATGGCAAAAACAAAAATTACATTGGCCGTTACCGGGTTGAATAATACAGATAATCCGGGGCCGGGAGTACCAGTGATTCGCGCAGCGAAAGAATCGGAAGAGTTGGATGTTCGGGTAATTGGGTTGGTTTACGAAAACCTTGAACCCGGAATTTATATGGAGGGTTTGTGCGACCGGATTTTTCAGATTCCTTATCCTTCTTCAGGCTCGAACGAATTGATTGAGCGGATTGAAAAAATTCATCAACAGGAAAAAATCGATGTGCTGATTCCGAATTTCGACGCCGAACTTTTTTCGTTTATGAAAAATGAGCAGCGGTTGCTTGATAAAGGAATCCACACCTTTTTGCCCAACCTGAAACAATTTCAGGAAAGAGAAAAAGAAAAGTTACCTGAGTTTGGTAAAAAGTACGATGTGAAAGTTCCGGGAAGCATCAACCTGGGAAGTACAAATCAGATTTCCGACATGGAAGACAAATTTGATTATCCTGTCATGATAAAAGGCCAGTTTTATGATGCTTACGAAGCCAGTAATAAAGAACAGGTAAAGCAGGCTTTTTACAAGATTTCATCGAAATGGGGACTCCCTGTAATTGCGCAGGAATTTGTAAAAGGGATTGAAGTGAATGTAGTTGCATTGGGCGATGGAAAAGGGAATACAATTGCGGCAGTTCCGATGCGAAAACAATATATTACCGACAAAGGAAAAGCCTGGGGGGGAATCACTCTGGCTGACGAAAAGATGATGGAACTCACTCGCTCTATTATTCAGAAAACAAAATGGAAAGGCGGCATGGAACTGGAAATGATTAAAACCAGCAAAGGAGAGTATTATTTGATTGAGATAAATCCGAGAATCCCTGCCTGGGTCTATCTGGCCGTTGGGGCCGGGCAAAATATTCCGGAAGCTTTAATAAAATTAGCACTCGGGCAGGAAGTTCAGCCAATGACGTCCTATAAAATTGGGAAAATGTTTGTTCGCTATTCGTACGATATGATTGTTGACCTCGAAAAATTTGCAGCAATTTCAATGAACAAGGAAATTTAAAACAACAGAAAATGGAAAAGTTAAAATATGAAAAGCCGCTTATCAGTAAAATTACGGCAGGGATGCCCAATAAATTCGGGTTGCCTTCAAAAATAAAAACAGTTTCTGAAATTGATGGAATTCCGGTGTCAAAATTAATGGAACAATATGGTTCACCGGTATTTGTGATTTCAGAAAAAACTATTCGGGAAACGTATGCTGAGGCAAAACAAGCATTTGAAACCCGCTATCCGAAAGTACAGTTTGCTTGGTCGTACAAAACCAACTATCTGGATGCTGTGTGCAGTATTTTTCATGATGAGGGATCTTGGGCTGAAGTGGTTTCAGGATTTGAATTTGAAAAGGCGCTCTCGCTGGGCGTAAATGGTTCACAAATTCTGTTTAATGGTCCTGAAAAGTCTGAAGAAGATTTGACCTTAGCAATAAACCACAATGCTTGCATTCACATCGATCATTTTGATGAACTGTATTTACTGATTGAAACTTCCCGGAAACTAAATAAGAAAGCGCGGGTTGCCATCCGGGTAAATATGGACACTGGTATTTATCCGATGTGGGACCGTTTTGGCTTTAATTATGAAAACGGAGAAGCCTGGAATGCCATTAACCGGATAATGTTGGCAGAAAGTCTTGATTTAATCGGGCTGCACACACACATCGGAACGTATATTATGTCCGCTTCTGCTTACGCTGTTGCTGCGTCAAAACTGGCAAATCTTTATATGGCTACTCACCGGAAATTTGATCACTGGTTAAAGTATATTGATCTGGGCGGTGGTTTTGCTTCAAAAAATACGCTAAAAGGCGCTTATATGCCGGGTTCGGAAACTTGTCCGTCGTTTGACGAATATGCAGAAGCCATTTCAAATGCTTTGATTTCTTCGGAAATTCCGCATGAAAATCTACCCGTTCTTTTCCTTGAAACCGGCAGGGCACTGATTGACGATGCCGGTTATTTACTCACTACAGTTTTAGCCAACAAACGTTCGTCTATTGGCCGCCGCTTGATGGTAATTGATGCCGGAGTAAACATTCTTTTTACAACGTTCTGGTATAATCTGGGTGTTTTTCCGACCAAGGAAACTTCTGATTTTTTGGAAGAAACTACTATTTATGGTCCGCTTTGTATGAATATCGATATTATTCGCGATGCCATAAATTTTCCATCAGTAAAAGTTGGAGATCAGCTTGTTATTGAACGGGTTGGCGCATATAATATGACCCAGTGGATGCAGTTTATTACATTCCGGCCAAATATTATTTTGATTGACACGGAGGGTAAAACGCATATTATTCGGAATAAAGAAAAACTGGAAACCATAACCAGCTTCGAAATGAATCCTAAAAAATAGCAATTTGGATGAAAAACAACACCTTGAACGGGAAAGATATTGTTGATTCGGTTTTAAACAGTTACGCGCAGGTATTTTTTTCAAAATCAAAACTACTTGCCGCATTTTTAATTGTAATCAGTTTTTTTGATTACGGTGCGGGAATTGGTGGACTGATTTCCGTTTTTATTGCAAATACACTGGCTCGTTTTCTGGGGTACAATAAATATTTTCTGAATTCCGGCTTGTATGGATTTAATGCGCTGCTGGTTGGGCTGGGTGTTGGTTTATTTTACCAGCCATCGGTGCCGTTGTATATTTTAATTGCGGTTGCGGCCATACTTACGTTCTTTTTAACCGTTGTTTTTCAGGGTGTTTTGGGGAAATACGGATTGCCCTATTTAAGTGTTCCTTTTTTGTTAGCCATTTGGGTTGTCGCGCTTTCTGCGGGCGACCTTTCGGCTTTAAATATAAGTGAACGAGGAATTTACACCTACAACGAACTTTATGCTTTGGGCGGGCAGGCATTTGTAAATTTTTACGATTTTCTTGAAACTCATATTCGGTCTTCGTTTATTCGGATTTATTTTCATTCACTGGGTGCAATTTTCTTTCAAACCCATTTGCTGGCCGGAATTATCATTGCCATTGGTTTACTTATTTATTCTCGGATAACTTTCGTGTTGTCGATTTTAGGTTATTCCATCGCGTATCTTTTTTATCACCTTGTAGGAATCGAATTTAATTCGCTGGGATACACATTTATTGGCTTCAACTACATTTTAACAGCAATTGCTCTTGGCGGATATTACCTCGTTCCTGGAAGAGTGAGTTACGGTTGGATAATTTTGTTGCTTCCTGCAGTGGTTTTGATTACAACCAGCACACAGCAAATATTTTTAACATTTAAAATTTCACCCTATTCGTTGCCGTTCAACGTAATTGTTTTGATGTTTTTGTATGCATTAAAACTGCGTGAGGTGCGGCCCAAGAAACTGGTTGAAACGCCTGTTCAGTTGGGGAAACCAGAGAAAAATCTGTATTTGTATTCCGGTAACCTAAAACGTTTTCCTTCTGCTTACCCGGTTTCAGCTTCGTTACCGTTTTATGGCGAGTGGACTATTAATCAGGGACACAATGGCGAACATACGCACAAAGGAGCCTGGCGTCATGCATGGGATTTTGTGATTACTGATAAAAACGGGGCACAATTTAAAGGCTCAGGCGATTTTCATGAAGACTATTTTTGTTTTGGGAAAGCAGTACTTGCGCCTTTCGACGGGACAGTTGTTGAGGCAGTAAATAATGTTGAAGATAATACGATTGGCGACATTAATACAAAGGCCAATTGGGGGAACACGGTGATAATAAAACACAACGATTATCTGTTTGCCAAACTCAGCCATCTGAAATTTCATTCAGTGGAAGTAAAACCCGGCGACCAGGTTAAAAAGGGCCAAATTATTGGACGATGTGGAAATTCTGGGCGTTCGCCATATCCGCATTTGCATTTTCAGTTTCAAACAACTCCATACATTGGTTCTGTGACACTCGATTATCCTTTTGGTCATTATTTGCTGAAAGAAGAAAATGGTTTTACTCAGAAAAATTTTGATTTCCCAAAGAATAACCAGGTGGTTGTAAATCCTTCAAAAAATGAAATTCTTTCAGAAACATTTCATTTTATTCCGGGGCAGCGCTTAAAAATTGATGTTGAAGTAGATTCAAAAAAACAAAAATGGCAAAAACTGGCTGGTAATTTCGAATTAGAAGTTGAGACCGATGTTTTTAATACGACTTATATTCAATGCCCTCAAAATGCTGCAAAAGCTTATTTATACAACGATGAAGATTTGCACTATTTTACCAATTTCACCGGATCTAAAAACACCGCACTTTACTGGTTTTTTATTTCGCTTTTTAAAGTGCCGCTGGGTTTTCTGCCCAATAGCAAAATTAATGACAGTATTCCGTTAAACATGATGTTTGGAGGGATTTTGAAATTTTTGCAGGATTTTATTGCGCCTGTTTTTCTCTTTCTGAAAGTGGACTATGCGCTGACAATGAAAGAATCCGGGGATATTTTGTCTTCCGGAGATATTGAAATGACCGCAGAAATAACTAAAAAAATATTTGGCCGCGAAGCCGGTAAAATTTTGGCTGAAATAAAAATAGGGCAGGAGGGAAAAATTGAAATTAATATAGAATTCAATGAAGATAAAATTAAACTAATATGTCAAAACGAGTTGGATTAATAATAGTTTTTGGGCTGCTATTTCTGGCTGTTTCTGCACAGGAAACCTGGAACTATGTTGAAGTTGATAAAAAATCGTATGAATTATATCAGCAAAAAAACTGGGCTGAAATCATTAAATATTCAAAAGAAGCGCGGAATCATGGAATTGATTTTTTCTATTTACAGGCACGTACGGGAATTGCCTACTACAATTTAAAACTGTATCGGAAATCAACAAAATGGTTTTTAAAAGCGTACGAAAATGACCAGTCGTTTGATTGGCTGCAGGAGTATTTATACTACAGTTTGGTTTTTGGTGGAAGAACGGCGGAGGCACTAAAATATGCCAAAGACTTTACGCCGGCACTTCAGCAGAAAATAAATTATGCTCCTGCAAAAATTTCAAGGATTGCCTTTGAAGGGGGCTACAGTTTTAATCCTGATTTCGACAAAATACGTGAAGTTTCCTATCAAGAGCAGTTAATTGCTGATGATGATTACGGAGAAGCATATTTTCTGGAAAATTATCATTTTGAGTCGTTTGATTTGAGTCATCAGCTGGCCCCGGGTGTTAGTCTGAGTCATAATTTTACGTATTTAGGAATGAACAAAGAGGAGCAGGTTTACTGGGGGGCGAAAAATGAATTTCCAATAAAAGTCAATCAATTTCAATATTTTATAAATCCTCTTTTTGTGTTGGGGAATAAATGGTATGTTTCTCCGTCAGCCAGTATTGTTTGGGGAAATAGTGAATTGATTTTAGGGAATTATGATCCGAATACCTTTTATCTGTATAACTTAAAATATTCCGATTTTATATTTTCAACATCTACATGGTCGCATTTTGGAAATTTTTCACCGGGAGCAGAAATAAACTTGGCCAATATTTCTGATGTAAGTTTTACCCAAATGTCGGCATGGATAACCTATTATCCTTTTTCGAAACCAAATTTTTACATCACTCCGCGGGTGTATTTTCGGAATGATAAGGCGGAAAGTCTTGGATATAACACTTTTGAAATCTCTGGTGGTGTTCAGTTGGGACCGGTTCATTTATCAGGGAAATATTTAAACGGTGATATGCGCAATTTTGTTGAATCGGCCGGTTATGTAGTTTCTAATTTTCCCGGGAGCTCGGACCAGAAGATTATGGGCAGTTTGTATTTTCCGGTAGGGAAAAAATACCAGCTTGTTTTTAGATATATTAATCAAAATATTAAAGAAAATTATCAGGTTTATACCAGCGGTGTTAAAAGCAACTCGTTGGAATATAATTACGTAAAACACACTTTAACCGCAGGAATATCATGGAATTTTTGAGAAAAAACAGCATTTTGGTTCTACTCGTGCTACTTTCTTTTTCAGCGTGGGCACAGAATAACCAGGAACTTTTGGAAGACGCGTTTGCAAAAAGTTACACATCGGAGAAAAACGGAGATTTTAAAGCTGCAATGGATCCGTTAAAAAAAGTATACGATGAGTCATCGTACGAAATTAACCTGCGGCTGGGTTGGTTAAATTATAATGCCGGTTTATTTGACGAATCTACCATTTTTTATAACAAAGCGCGGGAATTAAAACCATATTCCGAGGAAGCCCGCTTTGGATTGATTTTACCAAAAGCTGCGCTTGGGTGTTGGGACGAAGTAATAGAACTTTACGATAAAATCCTGGAAATTAATCCAAACAATACCGTTGCCATGTACCGTTTAGGTTTGGTTTACTATGGTCGTAAAGATTATTCCAGGGCTTATCCGCTCTTTAAAAAGGTAGTCGATTTATATCCGTTTGGCTACGACGGGCTGTTAATGCTCGGCTGGACTTCCTATTTTTTAGGGAATTACAACCAGGCAAAAGTCTTGTTTCATAAAGTTCATTTGTATAATCCAAACGATGAGTCGGCTACCGAAGGTTTGACATTGATAAAGTAAATAAATAACACAATCATAAGCGGCAACCATAGGAAAAAACGGCAATTTTTTAAAATCTACGGTTCTTCCAATATTATATATTATTGCGTTATTATTTTTTTTCTTTTGCCTTATCTTCTGCTTTTTCCATAGTGAGTTTTAACGGTTCAATTTCTTCGCCCCAGTAAATCGTTTGATGTGGGAATGGTATTTCAATCCGGTGTTCATCAAATGTTTCTTTTAAGCGTTTCCGGTATTCACGACCAATTGTCCATTGTTGAATGGGTTTTGTTTTAATTCGACCTTTTACAACAAGGGCGCTGTCTCCAAAACTGTCCAATCCAAAAATCTCCATTGGTTCAAGAATATTGTTTTTGTATGCGTCTTCTTCCATCATTCCGTCGGCGACCTGTTTCATCAGTTTCATCACTTTATTTAAATCTTCTTTATAAGCCACGCCGATATCAAAAACCATAGCCGACCAATCTTTAGTCATGTTGGAAACCGTATTGATTTTTCCGTTTTGAAAAATATGAACCACACCCGAGAGGTCGCGTAAAGTAATTGTTCTGAGTTCAATTTTTTCAACCAATCCACCAGTCCCGTTTATTATTGCCACGTCGCCGGTTCTGATTTGGTTTTCAAGCAAAATAAAGAAGCCGGTGATAAAATCGCGAACCAATTCCTGTGCTCCAAACCCAACAGCCAAACCAATAATTCCGGCACCAGCCAATATGGGAGCAATGTCAATATTTATTTTTTTGAGGAAAATCATAATAAAAACAGCCCAAATGACGATGGAAATTCCTTTTTTTACAATTCCCATAAGTGTATTTAAACGTTTTTCTACTTCCAGATTGGGCTCTTCTTTTCGGTTGACAGTTTTTTTTGCGAGCACAGATTTTAGTTTTCGAACCATAAAAAATCCGACGCGCAGCGAAATAATTAGTAGTATGACCAGAATTACAAGTGAAGGTAATTCCGACACAATCCAACTGGTTAAGCTTTTTGCAAATGTTTCCCAGAACTCGGGAGTAAAAATATTTCCCATACTCTTTAATTTTCAGTTTATAAAAAATTTTCAGTAAACAGAATTAATAAAAGATTATGCCAGAGAGAGTTGAATAATGGTTTTTTTGGGTTACATGCCTGATACTAAAATGATTATTTCATTCTTTGACTGAAAGTGTTGTGTGTATTATACGGACAGATTTTGTGAGATTAATTGTGGAAATCTTTCACAAGTTATAAAAAATAGGATAAAAAAATCCCGGATGTAAATCCGGGATCTTCTGGTTTTCTGTTTTTTATATGAACTAAAAATTGGGTCCGGTTCCATCGCAAGTAGTAGAATCATTGGAATTGTAATAGTAATATCCCGGAGTCCATTCTGAAGTATTTGAATCGTCAAGAATTTTGTGGTACTCTTCTTCAGTAATTACAGTAGGAGTGTAGGTTTCGCCCTGGCGCGACAAGGCAAAAGTAAAGGCTTTCAAATGGTTTTTAGAGCCACGTAGTAAGTTTGAGTAAACCCGAATTACATCTTCATTTTGAGTTTCCTCCAAGTGGTTTTGTAAATCGTTGATATCAAACTCTTCAATAAATGCACCCACTTTTAAAGCTTCAACAAGACCTGCAGATCCATCTTCAGTTAATGATGCGAACAATTCACTAAACATCGGATTTGAAAAAACACCTGCTTCATCCGTTGCCGGATCTTCGAGTCCGTAACCTGACATCAGGTATAAAACGGCACTGGTGTGTGCACTTTCACTCTTTGAAATGTTGTCGAAAATTACATAGTTGTAGGTTTCAAAAAACGAAGAATAAACATCGTGTGCCAGTTTTTCTTCTTCGCGCATCTCCATCAGTCCTGCAACTTCTGCATCTGTCAGACTCCCTGAAAAAGTACAACTATCGCCTGGAGCAAGTGCTATTTCACTACTTTTTTCTTCATCGGCTGTCGCCAGCGTTTCTTCTACCTGACTGATTGTTTCGGAACACGATACCATTAGAACTGAACCGATGGCCAAAAAGGCGTTGAATAATAGTTTTCTGATTTTCATAACATTAATTTTTGTTTGAATATTGTTAAGTTACCTTGGGGGATAACATTAATCTGTTGTTTGTTTAATTGAACCGTGGACAATTTCTGTAATATCCTCTGCCATATCCGGCCCCTCTGGATCCTCCTCTGTTTCCTCTCGCGAAACCCTGCTGGTTTCCGTATCCGGCCCCATTTCCGCGCTGATAAGCCATTCGTTGATTTCTATAATTATTTCCACGTAACTGAAGAAGTTCGTACTCTTTTTGTTGATCTTCAGTGAGTAATTTTTTTACTTCCATTCGATGTGCAACTACATTCTCCAACATTTCTTCCCTGATGATATCTTTCTCATCCCAGTTTGCTGTTGCACGTCTTTTGTCTCGTAATACATCCATTTGTTCCTGGTGTTTGTTCTCCAGTGCTGTGATGGATTCAACCTGATCATCTGTTAAATCGGGAAGATAGTTTACACAGGTAACTCTTTCATTGTTCTGAGCAAATGCTCTGTTTCCGTTTCTCCACCCTTGAGCGAAAAGAGTGCTTGTTCCTAATGCGAGGGCAAAAAATACCCCGGCAAATTTTTTTAACTTGCTAATTTTCATGATTTTAAAATTTTAAATTGAATTTTTGTTTTTACCTTCTATTTAATCTGTTTCTACCGTATTTTGGTAATTTAACATCTTCGTTTTTTTGCAGTACCGACATAAAAATTTCATTCAGTTTTTCGCGCTGTTGCTCATCGCATTCGTTTTTCATCGCCAGATAATAGGCAATAGTTTCTTTTTTTAGTTCGGTATGCAATTCTCCTATTTGTACTGAAATGGAATCGAGTTTTGTCTGAACCGGACTTTCTTTCCCCATTTCTTCAACCATTTCATGTCTCAGCGCTTCCAGGTCGTGGTTAATTTTCCAGGCTTTCTGATTAAAACTTCTGTTCAACTCACGAAAAGTATCCATCTGATCAAAACGCAGGTCTAATTGTTCTCTAAAAAAACGCGTGCGTCGCTCTGCCGGAACTTCAATAGCTACCTCTTCGGTTTGTTCCATCGTTTTTTTATCCTGCATTTTGTGATAAAAAAATGAAAAGCCCATGGAGATATTGGTTGCCAGCAGAATGGCAATTGCCCAAATCAGAATCCTGTATTTATTTGATTTTACCATTGCTTACTCCATTAAAAATCCTTCAATCGGTTCCGACTGCATTTCATTCAAATATGGAAAAATTTCTTCGGATGTATAATGTACAGAAGCAGTATTTACCTGCACAGGAGTAGCAATTTTAAAACCAGTATAGATCCCGGCGATCAGTAATATCGAGAAAAATACCGGTTGAATAATGTTAACCAAAACCGGTTTCCAGAACGGAACTTTTGCAGGTTCAGCCTGAGATTCCAAACGAGCTTTTAACCGGGTGTAAAAGAACGGATTTGTTTCTGTCGTTTTTTCTTTTTCTATAATCCCAAGCGTTTTTTTCAAGTCTTGTGCAAACGCTGAACACTCGTTACAGCTTGAAATATGTGCTTCAATTTGCTTTTCTTCTTTTTCCGGTAAGTCTCCTTCGAGAAAGAAAATTAAATTTTTATGTATTGTCTTGCATTTCATTTTTTGCTTGTTGTTTATATGACACAATTCTGAGTTATAACTTGCACCTAAATACACTTTTTTTTGTAGCAGGTATATAATTTTTTTTGTAGGTTTTTTTTAGCCCTGTGAATTAACGATTCGATGGATGAAACTGAAAGGTCCATCACTTCTGAAATTTCCTTATACGACAGGTCTTCATATTTATTGAGTGAAAAAGCTACCTTCTGATTTTCCGGTAACGAGTTAATAGCTTCATGCAACACATTTGCCCTCTGATTATTTTCAAGATTAAAATCAGCATCATCACTGTCTCCCGAAGTAAATTTTTCAAAAATGGCATTTTTTGATTTCACTGTATCGTCAAGCGATTGAAACCACTTGCGTTTTTTATTGTCGCGGATAAAATTCAGCGAGCGGTTTACAGCAATTCGGTACAACCAGGTCGAAATTTTTGAATCGGCCCTAAAACTCTGAACAGAACGAAAAACTTCGATAAAAACATCCTGCGCCACATCTTCGGCATCGTCTTTATCATGCAGCATTCCAAAACAGGTATTTACAACCAATTTTTGGTATTTGTCAACCAGCTCTTTAAACGCTTGTTCGCTACCGTTTTGAAGTTTTTCTATGATTTCGGCTTCTGTCATTCAGAAAAAACATCTTTTAAATTAGCTTAATTTTGCTGAATAAAAAACTTCGGGATTTTATTCTTTTGAAATCAGGTCATAAATATCCCGAGGTGGAATATTGTTGTTATCGCCAATATCGCGCAATGTTTGACCTTTTTCTGCTTTTATCCGGTTTTCTTTCAGCAGCTTTAAAACATCGTCAGCGTCTTTGTTTAACTCCAGTGCAAAATCCTCGATGGTTTTTCTTCCAATGCCCGATCCTTGTCTTTGCGATTCCGGTTTTCGGGTAATTTGTCTGTAAATTTCCAGTGGAGTAGTGCCGTTAATTTTTGCAATTTCACTTAATGTTTGCTGGTTCGTATTGCTAAAGCTAATCTGATGTCGCGATAAATTGTTGGTTATTTCTTCCAGCGTAATATTCGTTAGTTGTCCGTCAAGTTCGGCTAAAGTAAGTAATTCTGCATGTGGAATGGGTGGTTCTTCTTCTGCTTTCTCCCACGAGTCTGTAAAATATTCGCTTGCATCCATTACAGACTGGAACGGGGGAAGCGAAAAAAGAATTCCAAAGAGGAAAATGACAAACAGAGCTGAGGAGAAAATAAACTCCCGTTTTTTATTCAGCCCGCTTGTTGCTTTTGATTTTATGTAGGAAAGAAATGCTTTCCAGTTGATGGTAAAAAGATGAAAGACGGATAAAATAACAAAACTGAAAGAGAAAACAGTGTGTAAAGCCTGCCAGCCTTCTTTTGTTAGTCCTGCTATTTCCCAGTTTACCCAGTGGGCATACCTCCCGGGAGGAGCCACGTATAAAATAATTCCGGAAACGATGATTACAATAAACGAATAACTTAGTCCGAAACTAATAAATGCCCGCCAGCTAAATTTGTTTTTCATTTGTGTCTTTTTTTACAATTGTTCTTTATTTTGAGGTAAGACACAACAACAAAACAAAACTTGCGGAGGGTAAATATTTTTGTGAAAATTTAGTGCGTTTTGTCCTGATCATGGTAGGGCGATTCCAACTTTCTGCCCCGGTAGGAAAACCTTTTCGACATGATATTCAAAATTTCATTTGCCGTATTTTCGATGGGTTTGTTTGTTACATTTAAAACCGTAAAATTACCTTTGTCAAAAACAAACATGGCATTTCGTATTTCCTCTCTTACTGATTTTTCATCGATGTACTTTTCATCCTGGTGATTATTCCAGCTAAGGAGACGCTTTTTTCGGTGGGCGATGAGCTGATGAACCCCGATGTGTAATCCAAAAACGCGTTGCGGATCCACTTTAAATAATTCGTGAGGTGGTTGAATGCCATTAACAAGCGGAACATTTGCAACCTTCCAGCCATACATAGCCAGGTAAATACTTAGCGGTGTTTTTCCCGCACGTGAAACACCGGTCAGAATAATTTCTGCTGACTTAAGGCGCTCGGGACTCATACCGTCGTCGTGTGAAAGTGTATATTCAATCGAATCGATTCTGTCAAAATACTGCTGGTTGATTTCGCGGTACAGGCCGGGATGTTTTAGTGGTTCCACTTCCAGAGACGAATCGAGATAGTTGGCTAAATCTCCCATAAAATCGACGACTCTGACTTTAAATTCTTTACAAAGTTCATTTATTTTAGACCGGAGTTCAGGGTTTACCATGGTATGCGTGATCAAACCTCCGTCGGTTTTGGCCTGCATTACCACATCAAAAATCTGGTCTTCGTCAGAAACATGTGGAACAATAACCACCGGGATGTCATTCTCCGGATATTGGATAAGTAATGATTGCACCATATTGTTTCCGGCAAGTCCGCGCCCTCCTGAAACGACGTATATTGGGGGAGGTAATATACTTTTTTGAATGTTCATAAGCTGTCTTTTATTCTTGAACAAAAAAAGAGCCCGCCGGGTTTCGACAGGCTCAAAATCTTTTTATAATATCGTGTTGTGTATTATTCCGGTTTTAGACTCATTTTATAAGTTGCTGCTTTTTTAACTTCGGTTTTTGAGAATGGATCTGCGTGGTATTCATTATTTAAATATCTTTCCAATTGGTCGAGGTAAAAGTCACTGGAAGGAATTCCGCTGGTTCCCGTCGGGATAATGGTTTTGGAAGCATCCCAGTTCCCTGCATCAAAAATATGGCGGTGAGAAGCCCCGTGATTTACTGTGTACAGGTTATTATAGGAATAGGAAAAAGGGCTTACCGTATGAAAACTTCCGGGAACTCCGTATGGTCCGCGATTGAGTTTAAATGCTTTATCCAGAGCATTTACCACTCCTAAAGGATGACTCATGGTAAACGTGTGAATTTTGCTCCAGTTCCAGTCTTCCACGTTGTTTCCAAGCTGAGCAGTCAGATCTGCCACCGTTTCCTTAAAAGAGCGGACGATTATATCATTAAAGGTTTCGGTTTCTGTGGTGTTTTTATCGTCAATCCAGTCCGATTTTTTGCCTGATAAAATGCTTAACATCAGGTTTTCAAGCATTGAACGCTGGCTTTTTATTGCTTTAAAACTTTCTTCTGACAGTTCGTCTTTCACCAGATTTTCACATACTTTCCGGTACAATATTTCAAAAACCGATGTTGCCTGGCTTTCCCGTGTCAGCACAAAATTCCAGGTTGCGAGTTTTTTCTGAGCCTCTTTTTCTGTTTCATTCAGATCCGGTGCAGCAGCCAATGCCTCAAGAAAAACGGGAGTAAATTTTTCCGCTTTTTTTGATTTGTAATCGGCATGCATTTTTTTAAAATCTTCAATTCCCAGCTTTTCCTTTTCCTGCAACATTTCCCTGATTCGGTTTATCCGGTTGGGCACGGCAAACCAGTGACTGACGTAATAGGGATAGTCATCCGGAACCGTTTTGTTATTTGCCGAAGAAACATAACCCCGCCCAGGATTTAATTCATAAGGAAGTTCTTCAAAAGGTACAATACCTTTCCAGTCGTATTTGCTGCTGTCGCCGGGGTAAATCTGAATGCCGTTTCCTTCCCGAACGGGAATTCCGGCACTGCATTGTAAACCAATATTTCCTTCTACATCGGCATAAACAATATTCTGGCTCACCGAAATAAAAGTCTTTACAGCATCGCGGAAGTCGCTCCAGTTATTTGCCCGGTTTAACAGGAAAACAGTCCGTATTTCATTGCTCATTTCATTTCCAAGCCAACGAACGGAAAGCGGAGTTTCTTTTTCGTGTTTAAAACGGTTTACCAATGGCCCGCGGTGTGTAAATTTTAAGGTCTCATGAATTTCGTCGCCTTCCTTGGTTTTTATAATTTCTTCCTGAATGATAAGGTCTTTCCACTCGCCGTCAAATAAATATTTTGTTGAATCTTCGTTCAGTTTTTCGGCATAAAAATCAAGGTCATCAACCATTACATTGGTCATTCCCCAGGCAATGGAATCGTTATGGCCGGCAATGATAAATGGTTGGCCCGGGATGGCCAGACCGGTGACATTTAGTTTTCCCGGTACACTTTGGTGGATTTGATACCATATTCCCGGTGCAAAAAGTCCTAGGTGCATGTCGTTGGCCAGAATCGGTTTGCCTGTTTTACTTTTTTTGCCCGAAATTGCCCAGTTGTTACTTCCGTGAAAAATTTCAATGCCCATTTTTTCCAGATTTTCACTGGCAGATAGTAAGGTTTCAGCAATTTTTTCTTCCGGGAGTGTAAAATCCGGAAATACTTCTGTGGGCTGGTTTTTCATGTCGGGGATAAGTTCTGCCAGTTGTTCGGGATTTATTTCTTTTTTGATGTTGTGCAGAAATATTTCAGAACCCCAGCCGGAACTTAAATCCCAGGCCATATAACCAATTAAGTTTATGGAGTGAACAGGTTCCCAGTATTCCGGATGATACCCTAAAACACGAAATTCGGGGGGTAGAGGATTTCGTTCAATAAAATAGTTAAACCCTTCGGAAAAGGCCTCCAGCGCAGCAACGATTTCAGGAGACGATGTTTGGAGTATTTGTTCCGACTTTTCCTGAATGCGGAGCGAACGCATCAACAAATCAGTGTTTATCTGATCTTTCCCCATAATTTCAGACAACCGGCCCTGTGTGACCCTGCGTAATAAATCCATTTGCCACAAGCGGTCTTGTGCCATTACAAATCCAACAGCGCGGTATAAATCTTTTTCATTCTGTGCGAAAATGTGCGGGATTCCATTTTCATCACGGAAAACGGATACGCTGTCAGTTAGCCGGGAAAATGTTAAATCCCGGTTGTAGTCGGGGAGGGCGTCGTTTTGCATACTCTTTAACAAAATGTATCCGGCTGCAACAACAATGACGATTAAAATCAGCAGACCCAGTAAAATTCGTTTTAGTGTTCGCATTTTGGTATTTTTAGTGAAATTCAAAAAAGACGTGGAAATTTACCAATTGAATTTCAAATAATTATATATTTATTCCATTAAAATATTCAATTTCAGCTATAGACTTTACTTCTAAAATAGAGGAAATTTATTGTAAACTAAAAAGCTTAACGTATGAAAAAGTTATTTGTTCTTTTTTTACTGGCAACGTATGCTATCGCCGGATTTTCGCAGGATGCCGATAAAATTCTGGGTGTTTGGTGGAACGATGAGAAAACGACAAAAATTGAAGTTGAAAAGAAGGACGGGAAATATATCGGAACCATAGTTTATATGATTCCCGAAAAGTATGAAAACGGACAACCACCAAAAGATAAGGAAAATCCGGAACCGGAATTACGCGATCGTTCGATTGTAGGCTTGCAGATTTTAAGCGGTTTTGAATACAATGCCAAAAAGGAAGAATGGAAAGAAGGAACAATTTATGATCCAAAATCGGGGAATACCTATGATTGTTACGGCTGGATGGAAAACGAAGATCTGCTCAAACTAAAGGGTTTTGTTGGGGGAATGCGCTGGTTGGGCCGCAGCTCGGAGTGGTACCGCACGACTTTATAGATAGTCTTTTTCGTTACAAATATTTTGTAGGAACTATCCGGAAACCTGCACGGAGAATCCGGCTTGTTCCACTTGTTTGGCTATTTGATTCAGGTCGGGAAGCGGAACTTTTTCCAGGGTATCGATCGGTGTGTCCCGGGCAATGGTATATATCATTACCTGCCTGGGATTTATTTTTTTGAGCAGTTCAATCCAGGCCAAAACCTCTTTTTCAGTAGTGTTATCAATGGTTTTCCTTTTGTAGCAGCCACGAATAAACATGGTTTGAATAATTACGTTTCCCTTAAAATCAGTGAGTTGTTCCACTACTTTTTTCAAATTGAAATATCCCTGTGGACAATCCATTTGTTCAACGGTTTTTTCAAATGCCGAATCGAGTTTTTGAATGTTGTCTTCTATTTTTTTCAGCGCCCCGAACACCGGTTTTTTGTGAAGCATGGTGGCATTTGATAAAACTGCAATTCTTGCATTTGGTGTAAACTGGTTACGTAGTTCAATGGTGTCGTTAATTATTTCTGCAAACTCAGGATGAAGTGTTGGTTCTCCGTTTCCGGCAAATGTAATTACATCGGGCAACTGGCTTTCAGCTACCATTTTTTTTAACACTTCGGCAAGTCTTTTTTTCACTTCTTCGCGAGCGGGCAGTTTCGCTTTTTCTTCCCGTTTTTTGGGATTGCGACCACATTCGCAATAAATACAATCAAAAGAACAGATTTTTGTATGGGTAGGCATCAGGTTGATTCCGAGCGAAACACCAAGACGCCGGCTTTTTACCGGCCCAAAAATAATCTCATCAAAAAGAAAAGTAGCCATCTTAAAAATTTTTGCAAAGATAGCCTGAAGAATTCCGATTTTCGAATATGAAGAGTTATTTTTTCCTGCGGATTGCGACTCACACTTTTCTAAGAAAGTCTTTTTAACTTGCTTCTTCCGGTAAGTTTCATGTGCTTGAAATCGATGCCTGTAATCAGATTAATTCCGGGTTTCTTTCCTGTTTCAAAACTTCCCAGATGTGTTTCCATTTTAAGTGCCCTTGCTCCGTTGTAACATCCCCACCGGATGATTTCTTCCAAATGTATTCCCGGGAAATTTTCCTGGATAGTAAGCATCTCTGCCAAAACAGAAAGCTGATGATTGGAAGCCAGACTATCGGTTCCCAGACAAATAGGAAGATTTTCGTTTTGAAATAATTCTACCGGTGGCAGTTGGTTTTCGATGTACAGATTTGAAAGCGGACAAAGAACAAAAAAAGTATTGGATAGCGAGCGGTGCTCTTTCAGGTTCTCAATATCTTTCTTTTTTGTAAATGTGTTGTGCACAAGCAGAAGTTGGTTTTCCTCCGGCAAATGTTTTAATACAGAGGAAATGGAGCTTTTTCCTGTGGCTTTCCAGAACGAAGTATCTATTCCGAGGTTATTTTTAAAATGATGTAAAATTGAACCTGTGCCGTCGACAAAGAATTGTTCCTCGGCTTTACTTTCCTGGTTGTGTATACTCAGCATACTTTTTTCAGTTGCTGCGTCTTTCCTAATCTTTTTAAAAAGTGGTTCGGAAACCGAATAAGACGAATGAGGAGTAATTGACGCTGACAGCCCGTTTTCTGCAAACTGATTTTTTACCTCTTGTGCGATTGAAAATGATTTTTCTGCTCGCGAAGGATGAAATCCAAATGATTCAACAAAAGTATGATACTGAATTTTACTTTTTAGCTTTGTTGGAATCGTAACAGATGAATTGGCAATATCGCCCACCGCTGCAATTCCGTTGGCCCACATTTTTCGGTCGGTCTTTCGAACGATCTCCTCCTGATTTTTTGTTTCGTTATTGCGTAAGCGGTTGATGTCTTTTACAAAGTCGCTGATACTGGTTTTTTCGGGGATTACATCTTTCATGTGCGAAAGTTCGAGGTGGCAATGGGTATTTACAAAACCCGGTACTAAAATACCACTGTAAAACTCAAGACCTGCCTGTTCCGGCTGATTCTCTTTTTGTTGCTGAATTTCAATAATTGTTCCGTCGTCTTCGCAAATCAGAATTCCGTTTTTTACAGGTGCACTATTTCCGGGGAAAATATATGTAGCAGAAAGTTTCCTCACGGTGAATTATCTTTCATCCTCAAATTCAAGCAATTCGTTTTTACGTCCCGATAAATCCTGTTCCATTTCGCTTAACCGGCTTTGTACTTTCCGGTACATTTTTTCAAAATTCTTGGGTTTGCTAAGATAGAATATAAGCGATTTTTCAAAAACAGAATCCGGAACCTGGTATTTATCTAAAATAGCGTAGTAAAAATCAGCGGATGTAGTGTTTTTAATGGTTGAATCCTGCCGGTTGCGATTGTAATAGGTTGCTTCAGCAAGGTGGACATCGATAAGCATATCAATCATTTGGTTTTCTTTGACCAAATTCTCGGGTTTTTCAACCGTTGGCTCGTCGCAGGCTGCAAAACCCAAAATTGTAAAGATGATTATGATGATGTTCTTTTTCATTCAGGGGGCCAAATTATAAATTGTTCCTTGACTTTTCAATATTCAAATGGTTAAAAAAAGCTATTTTATCCGAAAATACTTCTGAAGACTTCTTCAACACGGCTGGTTTTTACAATATCAATTCCAAATCCGGATGCATCAAATCCTTTGTTTAGTGAGGGGATAATGATTTTTTTGAACCCCAGTTTGGCGGCTTCGGCTATTCGTTGTTCAATTCGGTTTACTGCACGAATTTCGCCTGTTAATCCCACCTCGCCCGCAAAACAAATTTTATGGTCGATGGGAATGTCGATATTTGAAGAGAGAATAGAGCAGATGACAGCCAAATCGGTAGCCGGGTCGTTTATTTTTAATCCGCCGGCAATATTCAGAAACACATCTTTTTGAATGAGTTTAAAACCGGCTCGTTTTTCCAGAACCGCCAGCAACATATTTAGCCGGCGTAAATCAAATCCGGTGGATGAGCGCTGTGGTGTTCCGTAGGCAGCTGAACTTACCAGCGCCTGAATTTCGATTAAAATAGGGCGAATTCCTTCAATTGTGGCAGCAATGGCTGTGCCGCTCACATCGTCGCTTACTTTTGAAATCAGTTGCTCCGAAGGATTGGTAATTTCCCGTAATCCGTCACTGCGCATTTCAAAAATACCCAGTTCGTTGGTGGAGCCAAAGCGGTTTTTGTTCGAACGTAAAATCCGGTACATGTAATTGGTATCACCTTCAAATTGCAAAACGGTGTCTACAATATGCTCCAGCACTTTGGGGCCGGCAATACTTCCTTCCTTATTGATATGACCGATAAGAACAACTGCAACTCCGCTTTTTTTTGCAAATCTTAAAATGGCCGAAGTACACTCACGAACCTGTGAAACTGACCCGGGTGAAGATTCAATATTTTCTGTTGAAATGGTTTGAATGGAATCGATAATCAAAACATCGGGTTGAATTTGTTCGGAATGTGCGAGCAGATTTTCCAGTGAAGTTTCACTCAGAAAAAGACAATTGTTGTTGCTGATGTTTAGTCGCTCGGCACGAAGTTTTATCTGTTGCAGACTCTCTTCTCCCGATGTATACAAAATTTTTTGTTTGTTTAATTTAAGTGCCAGCTGCAGAGCCAGTGTCGATTTTCCGATTCCCGGATCACCGCCCAAAAGAATCAATGAGCCGGGAACTATTCCGCCACCAAGTACACGGTCGAATTCCTTAATTCCGGCAACAATCCGTTGTGTTTTTGCGGCTTGAATATTTTCCAATGTTATCGGCTGGTTTCCCAAGTGCCGGGCAGCCACTTTTGCGGCACTTTTCTTTTTTTCAATAATTTCTTCCAAAAAAGTATTCCACTCGCCACATGAAGTGCATTTCCCCATCCATTTTGGAGATTGAAAACCACAGTTCTGGCACGTGTATATCGATTTTGTTGCCGGCATAGCCTTGTTGCTCTTTGTGTTGCTAAACGTTCAGTTGCACAAAGGTATCTCTTTTCTTTAAGTTGTCTATTTCAGACTTTTTATTTTTTGAATGATATCGCTGGTTGATACTCCCGGCACCAAATCAAGTGTAATTACTTTTCCCCCGTTTTTTAGAACCGTGTCGTGTCCGGCAATTTCATGAACTTCGTATTGTTTCCCTTTTACCAGTACATTGGGATTGATTTGCGCAACCAATTTTGCAGGAGTTTCCTCAGAAAAAAGAATAACAGCATCAACAAAACCAAAAGCAGCAAGGATAATAGCGCGGGCCTTTTCATCCATTACAGGGCGATCGAAGCCTTTTAACAGTCTTACCGATTCATCGGAATTTAACCCCACAATCAGTTTGGTTCCCAGTTGAGCCGATTTTTCCAGCGAATCAACATGCCCGTGGTGAATAACGTCAAAACAGCCATTGGTGAATACAATGGTTTCGTTATCTGCTCTCCACTTTTTTACAAGTGCCTTAAAATCCTGAAAGCTGGAAAATATCTTTGTCTGAATATCTGTATCCATTTTAAAAATTCCCAAAAGTATAAAACTAAAACAGAGAACAAGAAAGATTGTCATGAAAAGTTTTTTCAGGAGCGTAATTTTGGCTGAAAGGAAATGTCGGGAGTGTTGGAATGGATTGAAAGGAGATCGATTCAGTAGGCCCCGGACTGCTGCAATAACCCGCTTCCATGCTACTTTTTTTATTCGCTCACAAGCAGAAAGAAAATGCAAATTTGCTTCCCCTCCTGAAAATTAGAATGGTTCTAAATCCCCCCCCCAAAAAAATTATTTTGAGTAAACCGGGTTTAGAAAAGATTAATTGTTATTTTCGTCTTGTTACTCCAGGACAGAACCCCTGCCGGTAGCACATATTTTTATAACACGCATTAAGAAAAACGAGAAATAAGATGTTTGTAGTTTTTTACAAATATCAGATGTTTTGTTTTTTATAATAGTCTCAAGGGCAAAAAGTACCCCAACACTTTAAAAAAGAATCAGGAAGCAGAAGATGTTTTATCCACTGCTCTTATTGAAACAGATTGATGAAAAAAAAGAGTTTTTTAATTATTTTAGGATTTTGGATATTGTTTTCCTCCTGTGAAGAGGAGGTTACTCTCGATTTTGACAACGAACCCAAATTGTGTTTGAATTGTATTCTTAATCCCGATTCAGTTGTCAGCGCCAAATTAACCTTGTCGCACCGCCTCGATAATTCAGGGAAATTTGAAACGGTTGACAACGGAAATCTTACGTTGTACGAAGGGAATGAGTTATTCGGCATATTTGAACCACAGGGAAACGGCAGGTACCTGATAAATAAAAGGCCGGTAGAAGGGAAAACATATAAAATTATTGCTGAAGCAGGCAGTTATAACACCATTTCGGCCACCACAATCCTTCCTGATTTCCCGGTTGTTGAATATTCCAAAGAAATTATCGGACATGCCTCTTATGACAGTACCTTGGATGTTTATAACCTGAATGTGCAGCTTAAAGATAAACCCGGAAAAGATAATTACTGGATTTATGAGAATAATGTAGTAAGCGGGGTAAAATATGGTGGAGGGGGTCGGGAAATTAATACACTGTTTATAGATGATTTTAACAAAGAAATTGATACAGAAGTCAAATACGGCTTTACACTTTTTTTGGGTGTGCGTTTGTCTGACGAAGGGTACGACGGACAGTCAATGGATTTTGTTATTTCTGATTTTATTGAAGCGACAGAATACCGTTATACGGAAGCAGTTCATTTTTTAAATGCTGATGAGCACTATGACAAGTATATAAAAACTTCAATCCTTAACCGGATTAAAGAAACCTCTGATTTGCCTTTTTTTGAGCCGGTTCAAATGTATTCAAATATTCAAAACGGTTACGGGATATTTGGTTCCTGTGCCATAACGAGTGTTAAATTGTAAACCCCGCAGCATGAAAAATTTTATATTGATTCTTGCCTTTTTTACACCACTATTTATCAATGCCCAAAATAAACATACAATTTCCGGTTATGTAACCGACGGCAGTTCGGATGAACGGTTGACAGGGGCAACAATATTTAATAAAACTACGGGAAAAGGTACGGTGAGCAACAATTATGGTTTTTTTAGTTTAACCGATATGGAGGGCAACTGCCAACTGGAAATTCGATTTGTGGGATTTAAAAAGAAGGCCTTGGTTTTATATTTGGAGAAAGATACTTTTCTAAATGTCAGCCTGCAAAGAGGCATTGAGATAGAGGAAATTAAAGTAAGAGGCCATGAAATAAAACGAAGTAATCCCGAGTTATCCATACTGAGCCAACCCGGAATTACAATGCAGATGATCGAATCGGCGCCGGTTATTTTAGGTGAACATGATATTTTAAAAACGCTCCAGTTTATGCCTGGGATAAAACAGGGGGCTGAAAATACGGCCAGCTTTAACGTGCGCGGAGGCAGCGCAGATCAAAATCTGATTCTTTTGGATGGGGTTCCCGTATATAACGTAAATCACCTGATGGGCTTTTTCTCCGTTTTTAATACTGACGCCGTTAAGGATGTAGTACTTATAAAAGGTGGTATTCCTGCCCGCTATGGAGGGCGTTTATCTTCGGTGCTGGACATTTCAATGAAAGAAGGAAATTTAAACAAAAACAGCGGTGTGTTTTCCATTAGCCCGGTTTCGGGACGTTTTACATATGAAGGCCCCATTAAACAGGATAAAGGCGCATTTATTGTTTCAGCACGTCGTACATTTTTCGATATTCCCATGGCGGCTATTCAGAAATTGAATGGAGAAGGGGGGGTATACGGTTACTATTTTTATGATTTAAATACAAAAGCCAACTGGATTTTTAATCCGGGAAGCCGGCTCTATCTTAGCCTCTATACAGGAAAAGATAATCTGTTTTCAAATACGAGGGTAGGAAACGATTGGAAATCGAGGTACCGCTATAACTGGGGAAACATAACCACTGTATTGCGATGGAATAAAGTGTTTTCTTCAAAGTTATTTTCGAATTTTTCTCTTTACTACAGCCGTTTCCGACATAATGAGTTGGGAAAAGCAAAAGATAAAAACACACAAACGTTGTTTAAAACAACGTCTGAACTTCAGGATATATCGTTTAAATCTGATTTTGATTTTTATGTTTCTCCTCAATATACGTTTCGGTTTGGTTCAAAACTTTCACACTTGGTGTTCAACCCGAACATTATCCAGGTAAAAAGTACCGAATCGGACATTTCGTTTAATAATCAAAATAGAACTCAGGCTGCCCGAGCCGATGTGTATTTTGAGAATGCTTTTGATCTGGGGAAATTAAAACTAAATGCAGGAGGCCGTTTATCAGGATATTTTACGGAAGGGAAAAATTACTTCCATATTCAGCCGCGTTTTTCTGCCGGTTTTGAATTATTTCCCCACATAAATATTTCCACATCCTATACACAGATGGTTCAAAATATTCATTTGCTAACCAATTCATCATTCGGAATGCCAACTGATTTGTGGGTCGCTTCAACCGATAAAGTTGGGCCTCAGTTGGCACAGCAGTTTACGATGGGGTTGAGTAAACAAATTCGCAATGAAATTTCGTTTAACATTGAAGGATACTATAAACGGATGCATGATGTTGTGCGGTTCGATGAAGGTGTGGCTTTTTTAAATCCAAAAGAGTCTGCCTGGGATAGAAATGTTCTTGTAGGTGAAGGCAGGGCTTACGGAATGGAATTTATGACTCAAAAGAATAGTGGCAGGCTAACCGGCATGTTGTCCTATACCTTGTCGTGGTCCGAAAGAAAATATGTTGGTTTAAACAACGGAAACTGGTTTCCGTTTAAATATGATCGCCGTCATGATGTTTCTTTTCTGGCAGAATACAGGTTTAAAGAATCATGGAAAACAACCCGTTCTTTTTCAATAGGATTCACATTACAGTCAGGCAACAATTTAAGTGTAGCCGATGTGGAATATGAAGGCCTGCTAACTCCAGGCAGAGAACTTGCTGACTATCATTATGACTGGGAAGTTATACGCCAAACTTACGACAATCCCAACAACTTTAAAATGCCCACATTCCATCATCTCGATATTGGTTACAGTATTGTAAAACAAAAAACCGACAGTAAAAGTGTTACCTGGTCGTTCTCGGTTTACAATGTGTACAACCGGATGAACCCTTGGTATTATTACAAAAGCGAAGGTAAGGTAAAACAGGTTTCACTGTTTCCAATTATCCCCTCAGTTGGTTTTAAATATGAATTTTAAGTCTTTTGAACATATTAAAAATTGAGCCATGAAAAAAATTATTTTAAGTCTTTTGATTTTGAGCATTACAACAGGAATTACAAATGCACAAAAGAATTTCGAGTTGGGAGCAACTGCAAACGCCGGTTATTATTTCCCCATAAATGAAGGGATATTTGGAAGTAGTGACAAACAACAGGGATTTTCGTCAGCTATCGGGACCTATCTTTCTTATCAATTGTCCGGAAGAACCCATGTTGATATTGGTCTCAATTATAGATTGTTGCATACTGAAGTTTATGCACACAGCAATTTGCATCCTGCTGTAACGTGGCATTATTTGGCTGTTCCGTTTGAAATTCGTCAAAATTTCGGAAAGAAAATATTTGCAACAACCGGAATTTCTGTTTTAACGAGTTTACAGGAAGTTCCCAACAATGGGCAAAATACGGAAATGACCTGGAAACTTGGGGCAGGATTTGATTTAAAAAAAGGACGAATATCGGTTCAATTTGAACGTGGGTTTAATAATGTCACCAAATATGCAAAAATAGAAGACAGTCAGAATTATCTAATGGCATCATTCAAACATCAGGAGATTTATATCAGGTTGGAATACCCGCTGTGGAGCTTTTAGTGTTCTGTCGTGATGGCAGGATCGTATGATAAATTAAAAACTAAGTAGAGACAGACCGGGAGCTGATAAATATTTTCCCCTGAAAATCTGTATCCGTCTTAAAAATTTTTAAAAGAGTAAAACTGAAACAGAGAACAAAAGAGATTGTGATGAAAAGTTTTTTCAGACAGAATTTTGGAATATTAAGTGTTTTGTCAGCCAGATAGAAATAACAAACATTAGCTTTAACTGATTGACTTTTCTGTACAACTAATTTATTGTTTTTTACATTTTAGAATTTAGTTTTTAACATAGTTTCAAATTTTCAATATCGATTCTTTGTTACTTTTGGACTTAGTTTTTTTGATGTAAAACACAGCTGGCAAACAGAAATTTAAACCCAAATAAACCCAAAATGAAAAAGCTTTTCTTACTCAATCTATTATTTATTTTATCTGTATACCCGGTATTGGCTCAACGTATCACCGAAATTGGCCTCACCGGGGGCGCTGCTCGTTTTTATCCCGAGGCTCAGCACATGGGGGCAAATCGAAACAATTCCATGGATAACGACTGGGGTTGGTCGGCGGGAGTATTTATTGAAGACCACTGGAAACCCAAAATTCACCAAATTGTGGAAATAAATTTTTACAAGTTATCCAGTGACGTTTTTTTGCAAAAAAATCCTGAAGGCCCCTGGGGGATTGGTGATGAGCGTCAACCCATTTACGGGAATTACGACAACACATCGTTTAGTCAAATAGCCATTTCGGGAGGTATAAAATACTTTCTGAATAAAAAGCTATTTGTATATCCGGGCTTTGAGTTTGCCCGGGCATTAAACAGTGATGTAGATATCAACAAAACTACTTACAATTTAAAACTTGGAGGAGGGGTAAATCTCAGAGGAGTTGATATTCTGCTTGAATATGCCTACGGACTAAAATATCAGCGTATTGTGTACGATCCAACGGTTCCGTTTGCTACCACCCACCGGAATACATACCTGCAGTTGAAAGTGCAGATTCCCTTATACAGATTGAGATAATTTCTTGCTAAAACTTACAATCAAAATAGTACCATATTATGAAAAGTTTAAACCAAACAATTTTTGTATTCCTTCTTGTAGTGTGCAATTTGGGTGCAAAAGCTCAACGAACCACCGAGATTGGTTTTACTGGTGGAGTTGCACGTTTTTATCCGCATGTCGAATTTTTTGAGAATCCAATCAATAATAATTCAGTCGGAAATGGGTTAGGTTTTTCAGTCGGAGTGTTTTATGAATATGATTTGTTTTCCCGGTTTCACCCAATACTTGAGACAAAATATCTTTCCACTTCGGTAAATAATATTTATTTGGAAAGTGGATTGGTTTTTAATGAGTCAGCCGGGTACGGATATAAAGCTGCAGTAGCAGAGAACTTTGGCGACAAAATATTTCATTATTTACAGTTTTCACTTGGAGCTAAACTTTTTTTGAATAAGAAGCTGTTTTTTTATCCGGCTTTTGGTTTCTCAAAATCGCTTGATGAGAGTGTCGATTTGTATGCTTTAACCTATTATTCAAAAGATTGGGAATATGTTCATATTACCGACCGCTACTTAAAAAAGATTTTTTATCACACCAGTCTTGCATTTGGCGCCGACTTTAAGGCTTTTGATGTTATGCTGGAGTATGTATATGGATTAACGTACCACCTTTCATTTTTCGATTATTCAGTCCCTTTGGGCATAAATCATCGAAACAACTACCTGCAGCTAAAGATAAATGTGCCTTTGTTTAAATTGAATTAGCAAAATGTTATGATTTCTGCAAAAATTTTTAGGCGATTTTTATTTCCCGGCACGAGCATATTCTTATTTTTTGCCTGTATTAGCAATGTTGATTTAAAAATAGGTTCAGAAAATCAACAATTTGTTTTAAACAGTATTCTTGATACAAGTAAGGATACTGTTGTGGCCCGGCTCACAAAAACAAAGAATATTACTTCAGCGGAATCGTTTGAAGCAGTAAGAGACGCAGAAATCGTACTGTTTGAGAATGATAAAGAACTAGGGCACTTTACTTATTCAGATTCTGGCGCTTATTTTTTGGTATACAATCCAAAACCGGGATTGAAATACCGTTTGGAAGCAGAAACAGGTGACGGTAAAATTTGGGGAGAAACAACTGTTCCAAAAGAAACAGAAGCTAGGTTTGAAAAACGGGCTTCATCAATAGAAGGCTATCAGGTTTCTTTGGAGGACAACGATGATGACGATAATTTCTATTGGATTACAGCAACCGGATATGTGGGAGCTTCTGAACATCAGTACAAAAATATTGCCTGTATTATATCCTCTGATTTTGAATATGCTGACGATTTTAACCGCTACACAAGTGAAGGCACATTTAAATTTGAGTACGATTATTATTTAAGATTCTCCGATAATCAACTGACTGATAGTACTTCTATTTTATTTAGGCCGGAATGTGTTAATTCTCCTATCACGGTATTTCTTTTGTCAACCGATTATCACCTGGATAAATATATGAAATCGAGCCTGTTGCTGGAACGGATGGATTTATATGCAGAAGATACACCCATTATTTATTCTCCTCAGCCTGTGTATTCCAATGTTCATGGCGGAACAGGGATTTTTGGGTCTTTCACCGGTGTTTCACAAAAATTCTCGAAGGATTAGCCATGAATATAAAATACCAGATAAAATTTGTAGCAATCGTTCTTTTTAGTCTGATTGTATTTCAACCAGCTTTTTCGCAACAAAACAGTACCATAAGCGGATATGTTTCCGATGCATCTTCCGGTGAACGGCTTTCGGGCGCAACGGTTTATGTTCCCGAAAGCGGGAAAGGTGCGAGCTGTAATGAATATGGCTTTTTTAGCCTCACCATTCCATCTGCACAAACAACAGTAGTTTTCAGATTTGTGGGTTACGAACCTTTTGTTTTCAAACTAAAAATTCCGAAAGACACGGTTCTGAATGTTCAGTTAAATGCCAACAATACGATTGAAGAGGTAAAAGTAACCGCAACTTCGAAGGAAGATTTTTTATTGTCGCCCGCATTTGGGATGCACCGCCTCAATGCAAAACAGGTGGAACAAATTCCGGCTGTGCTGGGCGAGCCCGATTTGTTAAAAGCCATCCAGTTACTGCCAGGGGTTTCTTTTTCTACCGAAGGTTCAACAGGGTTTAGTGTTCGCGGCGGCAGTCCCGACCAAACCTTAATCCAGTTGGACGGTGTACCTGTATATAATGTAAACCATTTGTGGGGTTTTATGTCGGCCTTTAACAACGATGCCATTAGCGAAACCAAACTGTATAAAGGAAGCCTGCCCGCTCGTTTTGGCGGCAGGCTGGGCTCGGTACTCGATGTACGGATGAAGGAAGGAAACCTGAAAAAACGCACGGGTACTTTTTCCGTCAGCCCCATTGCCGGGCGTTATACGCTGGAAGGGCCCATTGTAAAAGACAAGGTTTCGTTTATGGTTTCCGGGCGCACAACCTGGGCTAACCTGTTGCTTTCGGCAGCCCAGCGGCTGGAAGGTCAAAACAACGAAGAAAGCCAGCTTCTCACCTATGGATTTTGGGACATAAATGCCAAAACCAACTGGATGATTAACCGCAACAACCGCCTTTATCTTAGTTTTTATACCGGGCGCGATGCTTTTGTTACCGAAGACGGAGGCGGCAGGTACCAGGATTACACAAAATTTAGTTACAACTGGCAAAATCTGACCAGTGTATTGCGCTGGAATCGCATTTTTTCGCCTGTGCTCTTTGCTAATTTCTCGGCTTATAACAGCCGTTTCAGGCAGGAGTATTTAAATAAATTTGACAAAAACGGAAAAGATGAATACAAAGGCTACAATAATCTGAACGACTGGTCGCTGAAGGGCGACTTCGACTGGTTGCCGGAAACAGGGGTCAGCTTTAAATTCGGGTTTCAACTTTCAAATCAAAAATTCAGCCCTGAGATTATTTCCTATACATCAGATTCTACTTCGTTTACATTGAACGATGATATTTTTACACGGAATATTATTTCTGAAGTTTACCTCGAAAGCGAAGTAGAACTTCCCGGCAATTTGAAAGGGAGTTTTGGTTTACGGGGCGGGAACCTGGCAACACAAAACAAAAATTATTGGAGCCTGCGCCCGAGGGTTGCTTTGAGTTATCTTTTTTCAGAACAGGTGTCAGGGAAAGTATCCTGGTCGCGGATGAAACAATACCTGCACCAGTTACAAAACACCACGCTTGGAATTCCCACCGAACTTTGGGTTTCTTCCACCGATAAAATAAAACCCGGAACATCTGATTTATTTTCTGCAGGACTATTTTGGAAACTCAAGGGGAAGTATCAATTCTCAGCCGAAACATTTTATACGTCGCTACAGGATGTAATCAGGTATAAAGACGGAACAACAGCTTTAAAAGAACGCGGCGACAGCTGGGAAGATTATGTAGTCAGCGGCAAAGGAGAATCATACGGACTGGAACTGATGGCCGAAAAAACAACCGGCAACCTTACAGGTTGGATTGCCTACACACTTTCAAAAAGTACACGGCAGTTTGATGAAATTAACTTTGGTAAAATCTTTCCTTATGCTTACGATCGTCGCCACAAGTTAAACGTGAATGTCAACTGGTTTTTGGGGCAAAAAAGTAAAAAAGGCATGGTTATAAAAAGGAACTTATCCGGGACATTCAATTTTGCATCGGGCAAATACATTACATTGGCGGAACAGGAATACCAGGCTATTCCGTTGCCGCTTATGGAAGGTTCCCGCTACCGTGCCGATTGGTTTGCTACTCGGAGTTATATAAATTCAGTAAATAATTACCGGATGCCCGATTTTCACAACCTCAATCTTTCCTACCGTATCGAGCGGCAGAGTGCGGATAAAACCATTATCTGGGATTTTTCGGTTTACAATGTGTACAACCGTTTAAACCCTTGGTATTACTATAAAAAAGGCGACCAGATGAAACAGATTACCTTATTTCCGATTATTCCTTCGGTTGGTTTTAAATATGAATTTTAAGTCTTACTGATTTTGAGCATTACAGCAGGAATTACAAATACACAAAAGAATTTTGAGTGGGGAGCAACTGCAAACGCCGGTTATTATTTCCTCAAAAATGAAGGGATATTTGAAAGTAGTGACAAACAACAGGGATTTTCGTCAGCTATCAGAATTTATCTTTCTTATCAATTATTTGAGAGAACCCATATTGATATTGGTCTCAATTATAGATTGTTGCATGCTGAAATTTATGCATACAGTGATTTGCGTATGCGGCCACTATGTTTTCGGTTGAAAGAACGCACAGAAGCTCGCATTTGTATTTGTTTTACTGTTCGATTTTTAAATATTGGGCTGAAGTCCTTGAGTTAGATGGTTTTCAATAACCTCAGGCTTAAGCTGAGGTTATTGGAAAAAACATTAATTTCCGGGCTTCAGCCCCGAAAACACACATCTCTGGTTATCTGATTTTTATTTGTGTACTGTTCATCATTATGTCGAGTGTTCGATCTTAATCAGATACTTTTGTTTGTTTTACTACAGCGAACAAATAAGCAGAACAAAAATGATTTATCGCCGGAAAACGCGATCGGTATAAATCAAAAAAATCAGACGGTTATGTTATAAACTGACGAAATTGAGTAAGGTTAAAACAAAAATATTACAGCCAAATAAAATAAAAAGCAGCTTTTAAAATGTAGTTTCAGCCAGAGTCTGACCGTATAACTGTATAATGCTGTGAAAGTTGCCGGTTTTCTGAATCTTGCTAATTTTACAGTCTTTATGAATAAAACCAACTATGAAACTTATAACTTATATTAAATTTGTCTTCGGGACTCTAACTGCACTTTTTTTATCGTTGAATGTAACTGCACAAACCAGTGTATCGTTAAAATCGCAGTGGCTCGATCCAACCAATCTTTTTACAGAAAAAGTACCAACTGCAGAATTTAGCACCACTTTTTCAGTTGGCGGGCCCTGGAGCCTGTACTTTTATTATGCGCACGATATTGAAGGTTTGACACCGATTTATTTAATTGGCGGCGTAAACAACACCCGCGAATCGGTAAGAACCGATAGCCTGGTATTTTCATCGCCCGAAGCGAGAGTTTTCCCGAAATATTCCCGAAATATCTTTGTAAGTTACCAGTACAGCGAAACCATTCGCCAGCTTTCATGGATTCAACCCATTGTTACCTGGGACTGGAATTTTATTAAAAATCCATCGAAATCGGTACATACACTAAGCGCTGAAGTTTCCGGCTGGATGTCGTTTCAACGGGGAAATGAATACCAGGATGGCGGATACATCAGTGGAAAATACAACTGTGCCAAACACTATGAAAAATGGACGTTTAACGGAAGCCTTTCCACACTTGCTATTGAAATTTTTGAGTCCGGCAGGAATATTTTTGTTCTTGGCGAGGTTTTAAGTCTTTCATCAACCTACATTCCATTTAACACAACACTTGAAGTCGTTTTAAACAAACCATTGATTACAGAAGAGGACAGTGAGTTGGGCTTTACAATAGGATTGATAAAAGAGTTTTAAAATACCGACTTTGCAAATCTGCACCAGTGTGAGTATACAACCTCGTACAAAAAGGAATTGAAAAAACAGGTTGAGAGAAAAAAATGCTGATTGAGGGGAATAGGCTGCCTGTGGCCGGCATCCGTCGGTAGGGGCTAAATTTTGCCAAAGCATTGTGAATATCCATCCAAAGCCCGCCTGAACAAAAAGGAAGCCATGGATGAATGTCCAGGCCTCGTCCGGGCAAAAAGTAAAACCATGGATGTTTATCCAAACCCTGTCCGGATAAAAAAAGAAGTCGTGGATGAACGTCCAAAGCCAGTTTAAATAAAAAGTGGGGGTATGGATATTTATTCATCGTTTCAAATAACGGAAACGAGCCTTTGGAGGTTGGTTTATGCCCTAAAACATTGGTGTATATTTATCTGCACCAGTTTTAATTTATACATTTAAAATCGCAACAAACCCATAAACAGAAGAAATGAACCCATCTTATAACACTTAAATCAAAGAAAAATGATTGAAAAGTTAATTTACCAAAGCCGCACTACGGAAGTAGATGCCGTGTCTGAACGAATGATTGGCGCTTATCAAAAAAGTGATTTGGGTGGCGATATTCATCTTGCGAAGATATTTTCCGACCTGCAGGATAGTTCGGCCCACCTGACGGATGCAGTGAAGCAAACAAAAGCCCAATCGGAACTTGAACAACAAGACGAAATACGTGACAACAAGCTACGTGCCCTTTATTATCTGGTTAACGGATTTCTGCATCATCCTGACCCTGCTGTACAGAATGCCGCGAAGGAAGTAAAGAAAATAGTCGACAAATATGGCCTGGCGGTAACAGGTGAAACCTATTCTGCCGAGTCGTCACTTATTTCATCTTTGCTGGGCGATTTAGCGAAACCGTTACTGCAATCTTCTGTTGCTGCGCTATCGGGTTGCGCTGAGCTTATTACTGCTTTACAGGAGGCACAAACCGGTTTTGAACAAACGCGTTTAGACTGGGAATCCGAAAAAGCCAGGGAAAGTACGCACAGGAGTGCAACAGATGTTAAAAATGAAGTGGTGGAAATTATTAATGACAAGCTGGTGATCTATCTTCGCGCCATGGAAATGGTTGACGCAGAAAATTACAGCAAATTTGCCCGTGTCAACGCACAAATCATCAGCGATAACAACGAAATGGTGAAAAAACGCCGGAAAAAACCGGAACTGACGGAATAAAATTATCACAGTTAAAACAAAAGGGAAGTATAAAAGATGGGTGCTTCCCTTTTTTGCAGTATTTTTCGGGTGTAAAAATGATCCCGCACATTTTGATACAATTCAACAGAATAATTGAAGATGACAAAATAAGTAAGCTCCGGTAACGCTTTCTTAAATAAAAATGTAAAATGAAAAAATCCCCTTTTTTCTGATTTTATTGATGTTTTTACTCGCAGCCTGTAATTCTGTTACTTGCGATAATGGTGCAGAACCGGATGTATTGGAAATATTTTATACAGAATACAAAGACCTGCAAACGATAAGCATAGAAGGATATAAAAAAGGAAGTAATTTTACGGAATTAACAGATGCTTCCTGCAAAATAATTGCCTACAGCGAGATTGATACAATAATGCATACCTTCGACTGCCGGCTAAACAAGAAAATAAACACAAAACCGTATTCTAAAATTACGCTTCAGGCTGACCATAGGGTTTGTGGTTTGTTACCTTACGGATATAAATGCAGAAGACGAATTATGTTGTGATGGGATGTTTGTAAAAAATATTCAAAAAGGCTTGACAGATACGATGTGAATGCTGGCCTTTTTGCCTGCCAGGTACTCAACGTTTTCTTTCAGTAATATACATTTTATACTATCTGGTTGGTTTCGGTATCCGGGAAAACCAGCCAGGGTTTAAAGTTTTTGGCTTCTTCAAAATCCATTTGAGCGTAGGAAATAATGATGACCACATCGCCCACAGCTACTTTACGTGCTGCCGGGCCGTTAAGACAAATGGTACCAGAGCCGCGTTCGCCTTTTATAATATATGTTTCCAGACGTTCGCCGTTGTTGATATTAACCACCTGCACTTTTTCGTTTTCAATCAGGTTAGCTGCATCCATCAAATCCTCGTCGATGGTAATACTGCCTACATATTGCAGGTTGGCTTCGGTAACCGTTACTTTATGTATTTTCGATTTACAAACTTCAATTTGCATGACCTTGTCCTTTCAATTCAAAACAATATTGTCAATTAATCTGACTTTGCCACAGAATACTGCAACACAGCCTACTATTGTATTTTCTTCTTCCCAGTTACTAACGGGTTGAAGTTTATTATCTTCAACTATCTCTACATATTCAACAGACAGGTACGGGTTTTTGTTGATGTTTTCGATAACCCATTCTGTAAGCTCCTTTACGGATTTTTGACCGACAAGTTGTTTGGCTTTTAACAATGTTTCCGAAATAAAGGCTGCATTTTTTCTTTCTTCGGAATTTAACAACTCATTTCGGGAACTCATCGCCAAGCCGCTTTTTTCACGAATAATTGGGCAGGCAACAATTTCTACCGGCAGATGGAGCTGTTTTGTCATGTTTTTAATAATGGCAACCTGTTGGAAATCTTTCATCCCGAAATATGCCCTGTCGGGTTTTACCATCCCGAAGAGTTTACTCACCACTTGTGCAACGCCATTGAAATGCCCCGGCCGATGTTTTCCCTCCATTACGGTTTCCAACATTCCAAAATCAAATTTTCGCGTATCGGTTTCCGGGTACATTTCCTCAACCGAAGGAGCAAAAATCAGCGCTACTCCCGATTTTTCAAGTAAATTTAAATCGGCTTCCAAGTCGCGCGGATAGCGTTCCAAATCTTTTGGGTCGTTAAACTGGGTTGGATTCACAAAAATACTTACAACAACCACCGGATTTTCTTTTGCGGCTTTTTCAACCAGCGATATATGTCCTTTGTGCAAAGCACCCATCGTAGGGACAAAGCCAACCGTTCCGGACATCCTTAACTGCTGCAGTTCTTTCTGTAAATCGTTAACTGTTTTAACCAGCTTCATTTGTCAAAAAATTTAACGGTGCAAAGTAAATAAAATTAATCCGGAATATATCAAGAAAAGAATGCAGACAAGTACTCTGATAACACGGATAAAGCGTCTGAATTGAATATTCAGGATATTTTTATTACCTTTGCAGCCTGTAATAAACTGCGCATACAGGTCAATGGAAAAGAAAAAGATCCTTTATATTTCACAAGAAATCACCCCATACCTACCTGAAACTGAGATGTCAGAAATTTCTAGATATTTGCCACAAGGAGTTCAGGAAAGAGGAAGGGAAATCAGAACTTTTATGCCGCGTTACGGCTGTGTTAACGAACGTAGAAACCAACTTCACGAGGTTATCCGATTATCGGGAATGAACCTGGTAATTAACGATACCGATCACCCGCTGATAATTAAAGTGGCCTCGATACAGGCCGCACGAATGCAGGTGTATTTTATCGATAATGAAGATTATTTTCAACGCAAACATGTGTTAAAAGACTCCAAAGGCAATGAATTTGAGGATAATGACGAACGAGCGGTATTTTTTGCCCGCGGCGTTTTGGAAACAGTGATTAAATTACGCTGGGCTCCTGATATTATCCATTGCCACGGATGGTTAACCTCACTTGTTCCGTTGTACATAAAGAAATATTATTATAACGACCCGCTTTTCAAGAATTCAAAAGTCGTATACTCTGTTTATAATGACGATTTTAAGAAAACTTTAAATTCCAGCTTTAACAACAAGTTGTTGTTGGAAGGAATTACTGCAGATGATGTAAAAACCATTGATGATCCTACATTCGAAAATGTTTCGAAAATGGCAATTGATTATTCGGATGCAGTTGTACAGGGTACTGAAACTATTAACGAAAATGTTGAAAGATATATTCAGTCAACAAATAAATTGTTTCTCAATTACCAACCAAAAGAAACTTACATTGATGCGTATAATGAATTTTACGATAAAGTGTAAGTGTTAAAAGATTGAATTTTATCTAAAAAAAATCAAATATACAATCATTTACGTGTTGCCATCGTTTGTTTTTTTATACGTTTGTGTAACTTTTTGAATAAGCCAAATTGCAAATAAATTAATGAAGAAACTACGTGAAAGCCAAATCTAGAAATAAATATTTTATCTTGTTGATTGTGATGTTTTTAACAAGTTTTGTTTTTACACATTGCAAAAAGTACGACGATCTTGGAATGGAGATTTTACCTTCTACGGATTTAATCTCAGTTAAAAATACGATTTTAAAAGACGATATCAGGGCCTATACCATCAGGGAAGATTCAATTCGCACTGATGGGGCATCTAAAAGTTTGTTTGGAAGCTTTAATGATCCGGTATTTGGAAATACAACCATTGATTTTGCCACACAATTCAGACTGGTTGGTTATCCTGATTTTGGTGAAGCGCCCGAAGCTGATTCCATTTTTTTGTATTTGTACTATAAAAAGATTTTTGGAGATACGGTAACAACTCAGAAAATCAGAGTTTATGAGCTGGAAGAAAGTTTGTATGCTGATCAGGAAGAAGGAACAGGGGATAATACAAGTTACCCCTACTACCAAAATGTGGGCTTAAAAGGTATGGCTTCCGACCAGCTGCTTGGTGAACTGGATTTTGTTCCTCAGATAACACTTGATTCAACCGAGACGGATACATTTTATCAGGTAATAAAGGTGCCGCTGGATATTTCTTTGGGGGATAAACTGGTAAATGCAGATTCAGCAGACATGGTTAGTAATGATGATTTTTTGAATTATTTTAAAGGACTGTACATTGAAACAGAAAGAATAACGGATGATCAGGGAGCAATTCTGTCTTTGGAAGCAGCTTCAGATAATAGTTTTCAGGGGTCTGCGCTTCTTGTGTATTACAACAATGAAGAAATCCGAAATATAACGACCGATACGTTGCTAAGTATGCCTTATATTGTTACAGAGTTTAGTGCCCGGGTAAATCATATTGAACACGATTATTCAGGAACTCCGTTTTTTGGAAGTTTGAGTAATCCGGGTATGGTAGAAGATTCGCTGATATATATCCAAACAACCGGTGGGCTTGAGTCAAAGATTGATATCGACAATCTTTCACTTTGGCGGGATTCGGTAAATACGGCGATTAACAGAGCGGAACTTGTTTTTCAGGTCGACACGACCGTATCCGATTTGGAAAATTATCCTGCTCCGAGCCAGCTTTTACTTACCTATATTGATAGCACCGGACAGGAATTTCTCCCTAAGGATTACTCCTTTAGCCCCGCATTTTATGGCGGTGTATTAGATACTTTGGACTATACTTATCGTTTTAATGTTACACAACATTTGCAGCAAATAATAGATGGAGAGGTTGGAAACCTTGGATTTAACTTGACGACAGCTACTAAGAATAGCGAAGCGAAAAGGGTTGTTTTAAAAGGGAGTACAAGTGAAACAGGAATACAATTGATTATAACATATTCAAAATTTTTGCAGCAGTAGGATGATAAACCGGAAATAAAAAATGGGCACCGGATTTCCGGTGCCCATTTCTTTTTATATGATTGGTATATTTTACTTCGTTCTAATTTGAATGGTTGTGATATCCTCGTCTTTGTTTGCTTTAACATCAATGGTTACGATATCTGTTTTATCCAGTTGTTTTATTTCATCGGCGTCAACCTTTTTACCGTTCAGAAAGTATTCTGTACTGTCGCCGGGATAATTCAGAAATACAGGTTGCCGCTGATATCTCTCTGCCATTTCCCGGTATTTTTCTGCCATTTCCATTTGTCTCTCTGCCTGAACACGTGCCTGTTCTTCAATTTTTGCACGTTGTTCATCGGAGAAATACTGTTGTTTTTCAATCAATTCCTTTTGGCGGGCAACCATTTGTTCTATTCTTTCCTGCGGAAAGTACACATTGGAGTTTTGGCCAAAATAAACAGCTGCTCCGTTGTTGTTATTTATTTTGTAGAGGTTTTCAAGGCCACGTAGATTGAGTGCTTTGTTTAAGTCGGCAACCGCAGTTAAATTGATATTTCCCTGAAGTTCTATCAAACCGGTATTTGCATTGGAATGAGTTAAAACAGCCAATGATTCGATTTTATCCTGATTTTTTTTGAGATAGACTTTCACCTCTTCTCCCATCCTTTTTTCAGTCTTCAGTAAAGTATAATCTCCATTTTTGTAGTGGTTTAAAATGGTTTGATACAAGCCTTCCGACAGTGAGTTTTTGTCTTCTTTTTTCGGTTTATCTTCTGCTTCGGCAAATAGGGTATAACTCTGGTTTAGGTTGCTTTGTGAAACCACCACAATTTTATCCAGGTTTTTAATCGCGTCAAATGCCGACGACTCACTGTCAACATTTTTCTTTTTTAGATAAAGATCAAACATGTCTTTGGTTATCATACTGGCACTAAAACCTTCCTGATCTGAATATGCATTTGTTAGCTGGGCAAAGAGGTTGTTGTCTCTTTGGGCTAACGCCGGTAGCGAGAATACCACCATCAATAGATAAATCATAATTTTTTTCATGACGATTGTTTTTAGTTTATTATTATTACATCTTCTCCTACCCAAAGTATCAGCATATCTTCCTGTTCTTTTGGTTGTATGTTCTGTGAAACCTGATACAGAGCCTTTTCCATTACCAGAAATTCGTTTTCCAGTTTGGTGTTTCTCATTTCGCGGTAGCCCAAATAGGCGGTTAACAGAATGACTATTGTTGCAGCAACTGATGCAAACCGAAACCAGCGCATTTTAACAATTTTGTTGGGTTGAGCAGTTTGCTCTATTTTGTCAAAAATCGTTTTTTCCAAATCTTCGGGAACAGAGCTTTCTGAATTGAAAAATCCAAAAATATCCTGCTCTGACGTTTGATTTTCTTCCAGAAGAATTTCGTTTTTTAACCAACGCTCTTCTTCGATTGTCGTTTCGCCTTTATAATATTTGTCGAGCAATTTGTCTTTCTCTTCCGTTTTCATAATCGTAAATTTTTTCTACTTCCTGTTTTACTTTTAACCGGGCTCTTGAAAGTATTACCCTGATATTAGGTACCTCATATCCCGTAAATTCCTGAATCTCTTCAAAGCTAAATCCGTCGATGTCACGCATTTGGATTACAGTTTTGTATTTCTCAGGTAAATCATCAATTATTTTGCGCACCTGTTCGTACTTTTCTTTTACATCAGGTTGCGTTTCTGTCGATTCAATATTTAATATTTTGTATTCTTCGTTCTCTCCAAAGGTCGACGGGCGCTTTTTTTTCAACAAATCGAAGCTGTAGTTTTTTGCCGCGGTTACAATGTAGCTGTTTAAATTTGAGCACTTTATCAACTCGTTTTTTTTATTCCACAGCTTTATCATTAGTTCTTGCAAAGCATCCTGCGTTTCTTCCTCGTCCTTCAATATCCGTTTTAACATCGGATATAATTTTCGTGAATATGGTATTACCTTATTTTTAAACTCTTCAGCAGTCATCTGATTATATGGACGATTTCCTTCCTAAATTATAACAAAAGAGATGATTTTTTTACAAAACGCCCGGATGTATTTAGCTAGTCGCTTTGAAAATCTTATTTTTGCAACTTTGTTTTTGGTATGACAATAGAACAACTCATCACCTTTTTACTTATAGGAATAGGACTAAGTTTTGATTCATTTGCTGTTTCGGTTTCCTGCGGTCTGATGAAAAGAGAAATTCGTTTTCATCAAGCTTGCCTGGTCGCATTTTCACTAGCTTTTTTTCAGGGTACTTTTCCTGTTGTTGGCTGGTTAATCGGAACCGGAGTAAAAAATCTGATATCCAGTTTTGACCATTGGATAGCTTTTGGGCTGCTTATCTTTATTGGAATAAAGATGATTATTGAAGGCCTCAAACCCGACGGGAAACTTCAAAGTTTTGATCCTTTCAGAATAAGGGTTTTAGTCGGGCTTTCGGTAGCAACAAGCATTGATGCCCTGGTGGTTGGTTTAAGTTTCGGATTTTTGGATATGCCTATTCTTTTCCCGGTAATCGTAATCGGAAGTGTTACTTTTATTGCTTCCATGTTGGGAATGCTTTTCGGGAAAAATATCCCCGCAAAACGAAGTCACCAATCAATTGTTTTGGGAGGAGTAATTTTAACTTTAATCGGAACAAAGATTCTTCTCGAACACCTGTTTTTTTAGTTATCTGAATTTTTTTTCTATGAGCTTGTTATTTAATTCGACCGGGAAGAAGGGATAGGATTTAACGAGTTCATTACCTTTGTTGCAGCTATGGGAAAGCAATTGAAAATAGGAAATTTGGAAATTGACGGAGTGCCGCTTTTTTTAGCTCCAATGGAAGATGTAACCTATAAATCATTTCGTTGGATGTGCAAGAAGTTTGGCGCTGATGTGATGTATACCGAGTTTGTGTCTTCAGAGGCTTTGGTGCGTAATGTGGAAAAATCAAAACTGAAGATGGAGTTGTTTGATTTTGATCGGCCGGTTGCTGTACAAATATACGGGCACAATATCGATTCAATGGTTCGAGCCGCTCAGGTGGCTGAGGAACTCAATCCTGATTTTATTGATATCAACTTTGGGTGCCCGATGAAAAAGATAATTCGCCACGGAGCCGGCGCGGCATTGTTGAAAGATTTGCCCAAAATGCAGAAAATGTCCACAGAAATTGTAAAGGCTGTTCAGGTTCCGGTTACTGCAAAAACACGATTAGGATGGACTGAAAGTGATAAACCAGTACTTGAAGCGGCACTTCGTTTACAGGACGCAGGGATTCAGGCGCTGGCAATTCACGGTAGGACCCGGGAACAACTTTACACCGGAACAGCAGACTGGACTTTGATTGGTGAAGTAAAAAATCATCCGCAAATCGCTATTCCGATTATAGGAAACGGAGATATCAACAGCGGAGAAAAAGCCCGGGTATTTCTTGAACAGACAGGTGTTGATGCTTTAATGATTGGGCGGGGGGCTATCGGAAGACCATGGTTGTTTAAAGAAATAAAACACTATCTTAGAACAGGAGAGAACCTGGCACCTCCAACTGTTGCTGAAGTAGTTGATGTTCTGCGCGGGCAGTTGAAAATGAACCTGGAGTGGAAAGACAACGAGCGCTCCGGAATTTTGATGATGCGTCGTCATTTTGCAAAATATTTTCCGGGCTTGCCTGGTTTCCGCGAACTGAAAATAAAATTACTCACTGCAGAAACCAATACGGAAGTAAACGAAATTCTTGATAAGATCGTTGATATGTATGGGAGTTACCAACCAGACTTTACAAATGCAAGCCTAAAATAATGAAAAACGAGTATTCTAAATATTATTCTGAAAAGTCGCTCTGGGAAAAAATAAAGAAGTTTTCAAAATCAGCCGGTTCCAAGGTTGTATATGGTGTTTTGTTGCTTTTTTATGTAATGAAAGATAAAAGTGTGGGGGTGAAAACAAAACTTACTATTGCTGCTGCGCTGGGGTATTTTATTTTACCAACCGACGGAATTTTTGATTTAACGCCCATCATTGGTTATTCAGATGATCTGGGAGTTCTTATTTTTGCCCTTTCTCAGATTTCTGCCAACATAACACCAGAGGTAAAGGAAAAAGCCCGCAACAAGCTTGCTGAATGGTTTGGTGAAATTGATGAGAATGAACTTCTTGAACTGGAAAATAAGATTTTTTAGAAAAATTAAAAATCCCTAATTGTAAGCTTCTTTTTTAACATTCGTTAACTCTTGCAAATAATGTGGCATTAGTTTTGCGTTTATTTAAATATCTAGATATCTAAGACTGATAAGAACCAGGCAAATTTACAAACTTGGCTTTTGTTCGTCAGTCGGCGAACTTGTTTTTTGTTTTCTGTTAGCATGAATAGCCGGTATAAAAGCCGGCTATTTTATATTATTTTCCATATTTTTGGACTCCAAACTTTTTTTTATGATAGAACAACTGGACTTTACAATAATCCAATGGTTTTTATTGGCTTTTTGCGCAGTGCTTGTAGGGATGTCTAAAGTTGGTGTTCCGGGTGTTTCGATGCTTGTTGTTCCAACGCTGGCAATTATTTTTGGCGGAAAGGCATCAACCGGAATATTGTTACCCATGCTTATGATGGCTGACTTATTTGGAGTTGGTTATTACCACAGGCATGCCGAATGGAAATATCTCTGGAAACTGTTACCCTGGGCATTTATCGGGGTAGGAATTGCCCTTTGGGTCGGAGAAGTAGTAAATGACGAATGGTTCAAAAATATTATTGCAATTTTGGTTTTTGTCTGTATCGGTTTGATGATTTGGAAAGACAGACAAAAAGGCAATAATTTGTTCCCTGATACCTGGTGGTTTGCAGCTACAATGGGCGTTTTGGGTGGTTTCGCAACCATGATTGGAAATGTGGCAGGTCCTATCTTTGCCATTTATCTGCTGGCGATGCATCTTCCCAAAAATAGTTTTATTGGCACTGGAGCGTGGTTTTTTCTAATCATCAATTTTTCAAAATTTCCTTTGCATATTTTTGTGTGGAAGACAATAGACTGGCATACCTTAACCCTTGATATTTTGATGTTGCCGGGAATTGCACTTGGCGCATTCCTTGGTATTAAGCTGGTAAAAAGATTATCTGAAGATGTTTACCGCACGGCAGTAATTATTGTAACAGCTCTGTCGGCATTTTTACTTTTAATTTAAAAGAAACTTTATGGAGGCCTTACGAAATTTTTTTTACGACAAAAAGGTAGAGAAAGTCCTGGACATCGGTACAGGTACCGGAAAGTTTATTGAGGTTTTGAAGAAGTCATTTTCTGAGGCAGAATTTTTTGGCGTTGATCCTGATGAAAATTCACTAAAAGAAGCAAAAGAGTGTTTTCCCGATGTGGTATTTCAAAAAATGGGGGCAGAAGAGCTTTATTTTGAAAATGATTACTTTGATGTAGTCAGCCTTTCAATGGCCTTACACCACCTGCCAAAGGTAAAAAGAGGATTAAAGGAGATAAAACGTGTAGTAAAGCCACAGGGGTGGATTATTATAAATGAATTGTTTAGCGATAATTTAAATCCGGCACAGGAAGTGCAGAAAATGTATCATCACTTTCGCAGTCGCGTTGACAGGTTAACCGGTGTCAGTCATCGTGAAACCTTCAGAAAAGACGAAATTCTTCAGATTATCCGGCAGGCAGGAATTTCAATTCAGTTTTTCTTTGAACACAAGAGAGAAATTAATTTGATTGAAGAGGAAGGTGCACTTGACAAAATGACGGAAAAGATGAAACAAAAGCTTGAAACAATCAGCGAGCGACCTGAATTTGAAGAAATGCAACCACAAATTGAAGAATTCAGGGAGAAGGCGTTGGAGTTTGGCTTTCAACCTGCAACCAATGTGGTAATTGTTGGACGTAAAAAGTAGTTTATAAAAAGAAAAGGACCATTTCCCAAAGAAATAGTCCTTTATATATATCTGATGTTTGTCTTTTTATCCTTTTAATGCCTCGGCACCACTCACAATTTCCAAAATTTCGTTTGTAATAGTTGCCTGACGCGCTTTGTTGTATTGTAAAGTAAGGTCGCCAAGAAGTGCTGTTGCGTTATCAGTTGCCTGATGCATGGCTGTCATACGGGCGCCGTGCTCTGCTGCGTTTGAATCGAGAAGTGCTTTGTAAAACTGTATTTTTAATGAACGCGGAATTAGTTCCTGGATGATGTACTCTTTTGAAGGCTCGTAAATAAAGTCGAAGTTGGTATTTTGTGCTTCATCGTCCTCTTCAATTTCAACCGGTAAAAACTGTTCGCTGGTTTGAACCTGAACAGCTGCGTTTTTAAACTGGTTGTATACCAGCTCAACCCGATCGTAACTTCGTTCAACAAAAGCTTTCATAATTTCGGAAGCAATTTCATTTACATTATCGAAAGTCAGTTCATCGTAAATTTCATTCTTGTTTCCCGAAACTTTCATTCCCCGGTGTTTTAGTTGTCTTTCACCTTGCTTTCCAAGGCAAATAAATTCAACGTTTCCCAGTTGAAGTTGCTGGCTGTATTTGGTTTTAACCAGTTCAATTGCCTTTTTGGCAATATTGGTATTAAAACCGCCGCACAAACCACGATTTGAAGAGACAAGGATCACGAGTACTTTGGCTGGAATTCTTGATTGAGTATAAACCGAATCTTCAACATTTTCGAGGCTGGCGCTTAATGAAGTTAAAATCTGATGCAGTTTTTCGGCATACGGACGAATTTGTAAAATAGCATCCTGGGCTTTTTTTAATTTTGCCGCCGAAACCATTTTCATTGCACTCGTTACCTGCCGGGTAGTTTTTACCGATGCAATTCTTGTTCGTATTTCTTTTAAACCAGCCATAATTTATTTGTGAATGTGTTTTTGAGTGATTGAGCGACTGAGGTTTTACATCCTCATTTTCTCAATAACCCTTTCACTCCGTTACTTAATTACTTTTTAAACTTTTCTGCAACTTCAGCCGCCACTTTTCGGATGGTTTCCTCACCCTCGACTGTTAACTTCCCTTCTTTTAATTCATCTAAAGTTGCTCTGTATTGCATTTCCATCATTTCGAGGAAGTCGGTTTCAAATTCTTTTACTTTCTCAACCGGTACATTTCTCAGCAACTCTTTTGTTCCGCAATAAATTATTGCCACCTGCTGTTCGATTTTCATCGGAGCATACTGACCTTGTTTTAGTATTTCTACGTTTTTTCGTCCTTTGTCGAGAACGCGCATGGTAGCTGCATCAAGGTCGGAACCAAATTTTGAGAAAGCTTCCAGCTCACGGAATTGAGCCTGGTCGAGCTTCAATGTTCCGGCAATTTTTTTCATTGCTTTAATCTGCGCACTACCCCCCACACGCGAAACCGAAATACCTACGTTAATTGCAGGACGGATACCTGAGTTAAACAGGTTTGATTCAAGGAAAATCTGCCCGTCGGTAATTGAAATTACGTTGGTGGGAATATATGCAGAAACGTCTCCTGCCTGTGTCTCAATAATTGGAAGTGCAGTTAACGAACCGCCTCCTTTTACTTTATCTTTTAAACAATCAGGAAGGTCGTTCATATCTTTTACAATCTCATCACTTTCGATAACTTTCGCGGCACGTTCCAGTAAACGGGAGTGTAAGTAAAATACATCACCCGGATAGGCTTCACGACCCGGAGGACGACGGAGCAACAACGAAACTTCGCGATAGGAAACGGCCTGTTTTGAAAGATCGTCGTAGATAATTAACGCATCGCGGCCGGTATCCCGAAAATATTCTCCAATAGCTGCACCTGCATACGGAGCATAGAATTGCAACGCTGCCGGATCTGACGCAGTTGCCGACACGATTACGGTATAATCCATTGCACCGTGTTTCTCTAATGTTGCTGCAATGTTGGCAACGGTTGAACCTTTCTGACCGATTGCTACATATATACAATAAACCGGTTTTCCTTTTTCAAAATTTTCGCGTTGGTTGATAATCGTATCAATGGCAACAGCTGTTTTACCTGTCTGGCGGTCACCGATAATTAATTCACGCTGACCTTTACCAATTGGAATCATGGCATCGATGGCTTTCAATCCGGTTTGAAGTGGCTGTTTTACCGGTTGGCGAAATACAACACCGGGAGCTTTTCTTTCCAGCGGCATTTCAAACAGTTCACCCTGAATAGCTCCTTTTCCATCAATTGCATCTCCAATAGTATTGATAACACGGCCCAGTAATGGTTCTCCTACCATAATTGAGGCAATTCTTTGGAGCCTTTTTACGGTATCACCTTCTTTAATTTCTTCGGAAGGCCCTAATAAAACTGCACCAACATTGTCTTCTTCAAGATTAAGAACAATTCCTTTTACTCCGCTGTCGAACTCTATCATTTCGTTTGCTTCTACGTTTGAAAGCCCGTAAATACGTGCAATTCCGTCACCAACCTCCAAAACGGTTCCAACTTCTTCCAATTCCGCTTCCGATTTGAAGCCTTCCAATTGTTGTTTCAGAATCTTAGATACTTCAGCAGGTTTAATATTTGCCATTTTATATTTTTTTACGCTTTCGGTTAATTTTTTAATTCAGTTTCCAATAATGTCTGCTTCACTTTTTTAAGCTGTGTGGCAATACTGGCATCATATTGTTTGTCATCCAGTCGCAAAATCATTCCGCCAATAATGTCGGGATTGACCTGGGTTGAAAGCTCTATTTTTGCAGTGAGTTCTTTCTCCATCAGCTTTTCAACTTTTTTGACTGTATCGGTGCCTATTTCCGAAGCTGTTGTTAGTATTGCAGATTTTATATTTTGATCTTTCCGGGTGAGCGCAAGGAAATTTCTGCAAATTCCCGGAATGTGCACTTCTCTTTTGTTTTTTGCAATCAGGTTAAGAAAGTTTAGTGTAAGTTCATTTACATTCCCTTGAAAGATTGCTGTAATCAATTCTATTTTTTTTGATGTTTTTACGATTGGGCTTTCCAGCAAAAGAATAAAATCGGCAGAGTCTGCTCCAACAGAAGCAACCAACTCAATATCTGCTTTTAAGGGTTCGAGGAGGTTTTTTTCTTTTGCCAGTTCAAAAAAAGCTTTGGCGTATCTTACTGTAATTGCACTTTGGTCCATAGGATTAATTCAGCTTAATTTCATCGATTAAACCATCTACCATTTTTTCCTGTTCGCCCTTATTGCCCAATTCTTTTTTTATCACTTTTTCCGCGATAATTACCGACAATTCGGCTACCTGTTTTTTAATATCGTTAATGGCAGCTGTTTTTTCACTTTGAATTTGCTGGCGTGCCTGTTCGATACTTTTTTGTGTTTCGGCACCGGCTTTTTCTTTTGCTTCAGCAATAATTTTTTCCTTTATTTCTTTTGCTTCTTTCAGGATTACATCTTTTTCCCTGCGGGCTTCAGCAATAATTTTTTCATTATCTGCTTTTAAACCTTCCACTTCTTTACGAGCGAGGTCGGCAGAGTTTAATGCATTGGCAATTGATTCTTCCCTGTCTTTTAACGCATTCAGAATTGGTTTCCAGGCAAATTTCCGGAGAATAAAAAGCACAATTCCGAAAATAATAATCATCCAAAATATTGTACCGGGATTTGGTGTAACTAAGCCCATAATTTTAATTTTTTAAAGTTGCGGCAACTGCATCCCCGGCAATCCCGGGGATGGTTGCCCATTTTTTTTTGCTAAACGAAAATAACGAGTGCACAAATGATCACAGCAAAGAAGGCAACACCTTCAATCAACGCTGCAGAAACGATCATGTTAGAGCGAATGTCGCCACTGGCTTCGGGCTGGCGGGCGATAGCTTCCATAGCGCTGGCACCGATTTTACCGATACCCATACCTGCACCAATTGCAGCTAACCCAGCTCCCAAAGCAGCACCCATTTTACCGATGGTTGCACCGGCGGCCGCTTGTAGCAATACAGTTAAAATTGCTGATAACATAGCATTTAATTTTAATAATTATTAATGATGATCTGCTGTCGCCATTCCAAAATAGAGTGCCGACAACAGCGTAAAAACATAAGCTTGTATAAACGAAACCAGTACATCCAGCATTAAAATGAACACTGAAAATGCAACTGAAATCGGGCTCGCAGCTAATCCAACACCAGCATTAAATAAACTGGCGAAAATAAAAATCAAACTTACAAAAACCGTAACAATCATATGGCCGGCCATCATGTTGGCAAAAAGTCGCACCATCAAAACAAACGGTTTTGTAATTACTCCCGATAGTTCAACAATCGGCATTAATGGCAAAGGAAATTTTAACCACCATGGTACATCCGGGTTATAAATTTCTTTCCAGTAATGTTTGTTTCCGCTAATGGTAGTAATTGCAAAAGTGAATAATGCCAAAACCATTGTTACGGCAATGTTACCCGTTACATTTGCACCAAATGGCGGAATGGGTATCAAGCCCATAAAATTGTTGATCAGAATAAAAAAGAAAACAGTGAGAAGAAATGGCATAAATTTTTCGTATTTCTTTTCACCAATAGCGGGCTTTGCAACTTCATCACGAATAAAAACAATAATTGGCTCCAATGCATTTTGTAATCCTGAAGGCGCTTTCCCTTTATTTTTCTTTGCTGATGAGGCAACGGCAAGCAAAACCCATATCAAAATAACAACCGAAACCAAAATTCCGGCAACTGTTTTGGTAATTGAAATATCAGTAGGTTTACCTGCTTCCAGGCCGTGTTCGTCAAGTTCTACAATTTTTCCTTTATTTTCTTCGGTTTGCGAAAGGCGAAATCCTTTGTAATCCTCATGACCGTGATGAAATTTGGATGACATAAAAACGTAAAAACTTTTGCCATCGTGCAATTCCGGATTTTTGCTGTAAACAATTATTGGCAACGGAATACTTATATGAATATCGCCAAACGATACGATATGCCAGTCGTGCGCATCGGAAACATGCTCAATTACAAATTCCCCGGCATTAAAAGATTCTTCTTCGTGAGAGCCTTCACCATGTGATTCTTCCGCATGTGCTGAATGTTCTTCTGCATGTTGCGCTAAAGTTGGCACAGAAGAAATCACTGACAAGGCAAGAAATATCCAAAATATCTTCGCGGTTTTCAGCATAGTTTTATCCAGTTTGTCAAGTGTCCACAAATTTAAAAGAATTTTTTTACCGTCTATGAAAATTTAATTTTTTCCCGTAAGAATTAACAATGTCGAAAAACTAGATTTAAAAAGATATGTTAAAGAAAATGTTTTAGGTGTTTTTTTGATGACGCTACATATTGTTTCAATTAAATAGGCACAAAAACAGAAGGTTTTGTAGAGAATTTTGCAACCATTTATGTTATGAAAAACCGTGGATGCTTGCTATTGTTTGTGCCCATTTTATAAAACTTGCTGAACAAACAGGAAATATTAATTTGCTTGCTACGTCGCAAAACGAAATTGCATATGTATACCGGATAAAAAGGGATTTACGAAGATCATTAGACTATTGTCAAAAAGCTTATTCAAACTTTATTGATTTGGGTTTATATGAATACGCTATTAATCTAAGTGGAGCTATATCGATTGTTCCGCATACAGGGAAAAGCTGCAAAACGATAACAGGAGTCAATGATTTTTAATAACTGATGGTAAAAAGACACATGGTTTAGGTGTCTTTTCTTTTGGAAATCCGGGTGATTTCTGAAACTTCAACAAAGGAAAAAACAAGGTAAAGGAAAAACAGGGCAATTACAAAAACGAGCGCATTTTCCGGGTCGTTGGCAATATATACAACTGCAAAAACCGAATAGACGATCAATTTGAAAAAAGTGATCAACATGGTGCTTCGTGTAAATTTCCCTATATCCTTTTTTGCGAGTTTTAACTGATAGGTGTGAACAGCTATCGCAACAATTAAAAAGAAAACCAAAGCATACGGGAAAATTGATAAATAGTATTGTGGAATAAAAAGTGAAAAAGCCAGCCAGCCAACTAGTACAATAGCCGTAGATAAGGCAAGTATTTTTGCTATAAATCGGTTTAAACTGGTGTTCATTTTTTTAGCAGGTTTCTGGTTCCGTAAATAATTGCAACTATAACTGAAAATACCATTAATCCCAATGTAAACCCTTTAAATTCATTTTTCATCCACTGGTCAATTTTATAGCCCAGGAAAGTAAAAATTCCAATGATGGCCATCATTTCGAAACCCAGGCTGGAGTAGCGAATGAAGTTATCAAGTTTCTTTTTAGGCTTATTTTGTTTTTGGTGGTTCATAGGCAGGTTTTTCTCCTCCCATTTTACAATTGCCTATGTAGATTGAACCCGGTTCCACAGAAAGTTTCCCGACAACGATGTCGCCATAAACTTTTGCTGTAGACTTCATGCATAAGACACTTAGAACTCTAATTTTTCCTTTGGTGTATCCGGCAACTTCTACATTGTTACTATCTATTTCTCCGATAATTTTCCCTTTGGGACCAATAACCAGTTTTCCTTTTGCGGTAATATTTCCTTCGAGCGTGCCATCGATACGAATATCTCCGGACGCTGAAATATTCCCGTTAATAACGGTTCCTTCGCCGATTATGTTTATCTGGGGTTGTGTTTCGTCGTAGGGTTTTGTTGTTTGCTTTGCCATTTTTAGAATCATTTAATAATTTCTCTTTAGAATACTGGTCTTACAACTTCTTAAAGGGGAAAAATTGGTGTCTGAAATTACAAAATTTTGTAATGGCTCCAAAAGTAATTTTCTTTTTTTGCGAAAGAAGGTCTGTTTAGTATTATTTATCTTCAGTTGGATTGTAGGCCCATTTCAGGAAAACGCTTCCCCAGGTAAATCCTGCTCCAAATGCTGCAAGAATTATGTTGTCGCCTTTTTTCAGCTGATTTTCATAATCGTATAAACAAAGTGGTATTGTTGCAGCAGTAGTGTTTCCGTATTTTTGTATGTTGATCATCACTTTGTCTTTGTTTAACCCCATTCTGCGTGCTGTGGCATCGATAATACGCATGTTTGCCTGGTGCGGAACCAACCAAGCCACATTTTCAGATTTTAATTTGTTTTTTTTCATTATTTCAACAGCTACGTCGGCCATGCTTGAAACTGCTGCTTTGAAGACTGCCTGTCCTTCCTGGTACACAAAATGTTCGTCTCGTTCTACTGTTTCACAGGAAGCCGGGCGTAACGAACCGCCTGCTTTCATGTGCAGATGGTGTCGCCCAAGTCCGTCAACCCGATTGATATAATCAATAATCCCAACTTCATCGATGGTTGGCTCAAGCAAAACTGCAGAACTGGCATCTCCGAATAACGGACAAGTTGTGCGGTCCTTGTAGTTTGTAATGGAAGACATCATGTCGGCCCCTACAATTATAACTTTTTTATACCGACCCGATTCGATAAACTGAACACCGGTTGACAGTGCAAAAATGAACCCTGAACAGGCAGCATTTAAATCAAAACTCCAGGCATTGTGAATCCCGGTTTTGTGTGCAATAATATTTGCTGTAGCCGGAAATGGCATGTCGGGTGTAATGGTGGCACAAATTAACATATCTACTTCATCAGGAGAAGTGTTTGTTTTTTTTAACAGTTCCATTACTGCCGCCGCACCCATATCGCTGGTTGCTTTTCCTTCTTCTTTTAAAATACGGCGTTCTTTTATACCAATGCGTTGCATGATCCATTCGTCGGATGTGTCAACCATGGTACTTATTTCTTCATTTGTTAATTTATAATCGGGTAAAAAAGCTCCAACTCCTGTAATTGCTGCCCTGATCTTTGTTCTGCGCATTGTTGTATAATTGTTTCAAAAAAATCTGGGTGAATATAGAAGTAATATGCTGTTTATGCAATGAAACAGGGGTGTGACAGGCAAAGAGGTTAACAAATAATTAAGTTTATCCTGAACAATTAATTCGTATGTTCGAAAAATAAAAAAACCAGGTGTTGTACCTGGTTTAAATAGCAATTTCTTTTTCAATAACCTGCTTGCCTCTGTAGTATCCACATTCCGGGCAAACGGTGTGGTACTTTACTGTGGTTCCACAGTTTGAACAAGTTGCAAGCGTTGGGAGCGTAGCTTTGTAATGCGTACGCCTTTTATCCCTTCTCGATTTTGACGTTTTATGCTTCGGATGTGCCATCGTATTTTAATTTTAATTGTTATTTCCTAATTTACGTAATGCTTCCCAGCGAGGGTCAATTTGTTCCTGTTCTTCTTCCTCAGCCGGAGAATTCATATAATTTTTCAGTTTTTTTAGCATTTCTTTGTTGCATCCTCTTTTTCCTTCTTCATTTTTGGGATGAACATGCCGCAAAGGAATACTTAACATTGTATATTCATAAAAAATTTGCGCCAGGTTAATATGATGTTCTTCGGGTAAAACCCAAATTACATTTTCTCCGTCTTCAAACTCCTGTTCGCCAAATTTTACAAAAATTTCTGTTTTGTGTTTTATCTTTTGCTGGTAATTGTCCAGACATCGGTCGCACATGAGTTCTACCCAACCTTTTATTCTAATGTGAAGTTTCAAAAAAGCACTTCGTTTCTCCAACGTTACTTTTATCTCTGCTTCACCGTTATCAACCAGGCTACCTTCAAAGTGTTCAAAGAACTTACCGTCTACTTGGAATTCAAATTTATGCTCGCCTTCAGAAAGACCTTTAAAAGCAATGTTATATTTTGTTTTCCAATTCACGGCTCGAAAAAAGTGTTGCAAAAGTATAAATTTTTTATAAACACCCGAAAAATTCAAAGAATTATTTGTTTTCTTTAATCTCCTGAATATTATCTTGTGACGTTTAGAACAGTTCTAAATTTTTCGCGTTGTAAATATTTTTTTTTGAATTTAATATTCGTATTGTTACATTTGATTTGTTCCTCCTAGGAAAAAGCCCCTTATGGTGACATACATATTTTCATAAAGATGATACTTAAAAAGAGAATATAGAATTTATAATATTTTATGAATTTAAAGTCTATGTTTTCAATATAAATTCAAGGGTTAAAGCAACCCAGCCCTTATAAAAAAGACCGGGTTGCAGAACTTGTTTATTAACCAGAGTGGGAAGTTGCTGCCTTCCACTCATAAAACATTACAAAGAAAATGAAAAAATTTGTTGTTTTTATTATGGTCGTGTCGGTTTTAATCATTTTTAATGGTTGCCAGAAAGAAGTTGTTAATGTTTCAAATGATTCATTAGAAGAATTAGTAAATACAAAAAGTGTATCAGATTCTGAATTTGAAAAACATGAGTATAATGTATTTGTCAAAAAGTTTGCTAGGTCACTTGCTATGTCTTTGGATAATAGAGATATGAGGAAGATTTTAAAACAAGAAGCACTATGCAAGATTGATGGTGACTACGATGTCATTTGGAAGAATTTTAAACATTTTAATATAAAGAGTACAGATGGAGAAAAAACTGTGAAAAATGTTATCGCGAAGGAGATGGATGGGAAACAAAAGGAAAAAAATATTAAAGAGATTGATGACTTTAGCGAAAAATACAAGAAATTTCAGATTTCAATACCAGTTAAATGCGAGGAGTGGGATATAGATACTTATTCACCATATGTTGCTTTTTTACCTGCAGAATATGACGAAAAAATGGAAGTAATTGAAGCTTTTGATGCTAAGGGAAATCTCATTGAATTAAGTAATAAAGAGGCTCCAGACCATACTGTAATAGTAGTTAGCTTGAATGAAAGATCTGATAACAATGGAGAAATATTAGATCAATTTTTAAATTTAAAAGACGGAATAATTGGTGAACCATGTACTTCTCCTCCTACTTCTCCAAGTAGCTTAAATGCTACGACAACAAGAAATAGCATTATGTTGAGTTGGTCACAGACTTATCCTAGCGAAGTAACTTGCTTATCTGGATACAAAATTTATAGAAAGGCAGAAGATGAGTCCTCTTTTACATTTTTAGGACAGAATATCTTTAGTGGAGATAGGGTGTATTATGATTCTGACTTTGAATCTTCAGATGCTAATAAGTCATTTTCCTACTATGTAACTGCTTATGGTTTAGCGGGAGAGTCGTTACCTTCCAACATTGCTTCTGCGATTGCTCCTAACCCTCCAAATCCCGTAATATCTTTCGATGTGACAAACTATGCGTATAGGACAGCATTTTTAAACTGGAATAACGATAACAATGACTATCATTCAGAGACTCGAATATATAGAACCAATGTAAATTCAAATCCTTATTTTGAACTTTTTCAAAGTTATACTGATAATACATCTGATTATTTTGATACTAATTTAACACCTGGCCAAAAATATCATTATAAAATTGTGCATGTAAATGGGATCGATGAATCGAATGCAAAATATGATTTTGTCCGAATTCCATATCGTGATATAAATACAGGCAGTCCTGTGTATATTACTAATATATCGTTTACTGATTGGGAATTAGAGGAGTGGCCTGCGGGTAAACCTGAATTCCAGATTTGGGTTGCTAATGCTGATAAAATAACCGGTTTTAAGGACTTTGTGGTGGGGAGTACAAATAAAGAAAGTGGTAGGCGTTATGACTTTTCTTCCAGGACTAAATCTCAGGATTTCAGTGAAAATGCATTATTTCTCTGGAACCCACAGTATTGGGAGGATTTGGTTGCAATAAAAGTAATAGAACATGACGAAGATTTAGGGGATAATAGTGAGAATTCTTCAATTGGAACAAAAGTTAATTTAAAAAATGATGAAGATGCAACATTGAGTTATTCTTTAACGGGACAACTTGCGTTCAGTTTTGAAGATCATTCCGAAGATTGTGGCACAACGTATTACAATTATTTCGATAATACGTGTACTGAACTTAGTGCAGGCTTTAATTGGGGTGTTAAGTTGCAAATAGACGTTTCTAACTAGTTGAACATATAATTATGAGAAAAATAGTACTCTTTTTTTTGTTAATAATTTTATCAATTGGTGGTAATTCTCAGAATAAGCAGAATAGTATTAGCATTGGGGTGAATAGGATGCAGCCAACAAATACGGGGTCCAACTATGAAGCCGATGTTGGATTCCAGATTAATCTATTTTCTCGAAAAGTTATTTCGAAATCATTTTCATTTGAAAAAGGAGTATCTATAATTTATACTAGATTTGATGATCATAAGGAACATGAACTGTTATTAGAGAATAATACCTACTCTTTAAGTGTCCCTTTAAAATATTACTGGACAAGAATAAATTACGCTCACCCTTTTTTAGGAATTGAAGGCATCTGGCGCTTTTACAGTGATACTGATTATTTTGCTTTAAACATTCAAAAAAATGAAGTATCCAAGTTGCAGTTAGCATTTATTCTTGGTACAGAAGTTAGAATTTTGAAGCAGTTTGATATAAGTTTAAAATATCTTTTAACACCATACTTAATATCTTATGGAACAATGGATCTTAATGGGTTTCAAGTTTCATTAATATATACGTTTAACTATTGAACTAAGAAGAACTAGCTTCAGAATCAAACAAAGCCTACTCCTAAAGAAATCATGCTTTAGGAGTGGCTTCTATAATGTTTCACTTATTCAACACAATCCGGAAAGTGGTTCCTTTTCCAATTTCTGAGGATTTTATAAAAATTTTGCCATTGTGGTAGTTTTCAATGATTCGTTTTGCCAGTGAAAGCCCAAGCCCCCAACCCCGTTTTTTTGTTGAGTAGCCCGGGTTAAAGACTGTTTTGTGTTGCGATTTGTGAATTCCTTTACCGGTATCCGAAACATCGATGTTAATTGTATTTTCTTTTTCTTTTACACTAATAGTTATTGTGCCGTTGTTGTCCATTGCATCAATGGCATTTTTACAAAGGTTTTCAATCACCCATGAAAACAAGGCTGCATTTAAAGGAGCGGGAATAAAATGGTTTTCGCCAAAGGAAGTTTCAAATTTAACTTTGCCCGAAGAACGTGTTTTAAGATAACTAACGGTTGAGCTCAGTACGTCAACCAGATTTTGTTGTAACAATTCCGGTTTAGAACCGATTTTGGAAAACCGTTCGGTTATTTTTTCCAGTCGTTGCGTGTCTTTTTCAAACTCACTAACCAGGGTTTTGTCAACATTTTGTAATTTTAATAATTCAATCCAGGCCATTAACGATGAAATTGGCGTGCCCAACTGGTGGGCTGTTTCTTTTGACATGCCAACCCAAACCTGATTTTGTTCTGCCTTTTGTGTGGCATTGAAAGCGAAATAGGATACCAAAATGAATATTACAATTACCACAAGCTGAACCAACGGATAATAACGAAGGTTGCGCAAAATATTTGACTCGCTAAAATAAAGTAAAAGCGTATTATTTTCTGAGAGTTTTATCGGAATAGGGGGAGAATAGTCTTTCATTCTTTTAAGTTCTTTTGTAAGAACTTGTTCCCTTCTTTCCTTTTTGTAATTGATGTTGAAATCATTATTAAAAGAACCGTCGGGATTTACGATAATAATTGGAATGGTTGTATTCTGTTCCAGAATTTCATTTATAAATGTTAAATAAGCAGAATTTAGTTTTTGAAAATCGGATGATGAGCCCGTTGCGCTTCCGCTGTCAACAAATCGTTTTGTTGCTTCAGCCCAGAGTTCTACTTTTTTACGCTCTTCCTGAGCCATTTTCCCTGAAAGCCAGTTGGTATAAAGGAGTGATACAACGCCAATTATTACTGCCACAATAAGCAGCAAAATTTTGCCGCGTTTTCTTTTTAAATAAATATCCAATACAAAACGTTTTTATTTCAATAGTTGAAAACGAATGAAAGATATAAATATTATATCAGATAAAACAGGATTTCTTACTGAACGGGCCCACGCTGTAATTATGATTTTTTCAGAATCTCCAGGACTGAAGTTTTTATTCCTTTTGCATCAATATTACATTCCTTGTATAAATCTTCCGGGGTTCCATGTTCAATAAACCGGTCGGGGATACCCAGAATTTTTATTTGGTTTGAAAATCCGTTTTCTGCCATAAATTCCAAAACAGCACTTCCAAAACCACCTTTAACTGTCCCGTCTTCAACAGTTATAATGGTTTTAAATTTTTTGAATACCTGTGTTAATATTTCCTTATCGAGTGGTTTTACAAAACGCATATCATAATGTGCTGCTGAAACTCCTTCTCCGGAAAGACTTTCTACTGCCCGCTGTGCAAAAATTCCAGATTTCCCAATAGTTAAAATGGCAATATCTTCACCCTCGGATAATACGCGACCTTTGCCGATTTCTATTTTTTCGAATGGTTTCTTCCAGTCGGGTTTTATTCCGCAACCACGCGGGTAACGAATTGAGAACGGCTGAGCGATATCATCAAGTTGGGCGGTATACATCAAATTACGTAAATCAATTTCATCCATTGGAGCAGAAATAATCATGTTGGGGATCAAGCGCATGTATGAAATGTCAAAAGCTCCATGGTGGGTCGGCCCATCTTCTCCAACAAGCCCTCCGCGGTCGAGGCAAAAGACAACATGTAATTTTTGCAGGGCCACATCGTGAATGATTTGGTCGTAGGCACGTTGCATAAAAGTGGAGTAGATGTTACAAAACGGAACCATTCCCTGGGTTGCCAATCCGGCCGAAAAAGTAACGGCATGTTGCTCTGCTATCCCCACATCAAATGCGCGATCAGGCATCTTTTCAATCATCAGGTTCATTGAACATCCGGTTGGCATGGCCGGAGTAATACCAACAATCTTTTTATTTTTTTCGGCCAATTCGACTAATGTTTCACCAAAAACATTTTGGAATTTTGGTGCTTTATCAATCGGACAGTCGCACGAGTATATTTCACCTGTAACCTTATCAAAAAGACCCGGAGCATGAAACTTGGTTTGGTTGATTTCAGCTTGTTTAAATCCTTTTCCTTTTTTGGTTATAACATGCAATAACTTAGGGCCGGGAATGTCTTTTAAATCTTTTAAAACTTTTGTAAGATAAACAATATCGTGTCCGTCTACCGGGCCAAAATACCTGAAATCAAATGCCTCGAAAAGATTGTTTTCTTTTAAGATTATGTTTTTCAGGGCATGTTGGTTTTTTTGAAGGAACCGACGGGTTTTCTGTCCAAAGCCATCAAGTTTACCCAATCCTTCCCAAACATCTTTTTTAAATCGGTTGTAGGAATGAGATTTTGAAATGTTTAACAAATACTGGCTGAATCCACCTACACTAGGGTCGATTGCCATATTGTTATCATTCAGAATAACAAGAATATCGGATTTTCCTGCTCCGGCATTGTTCAGGGCTTCAAAAGCCATTCCTCCTGTCATTGCTCCGTCGCCGATTACGGCAACAATTTTTCTATCCTTTTCTCCTTTTATTTTGGAAGCTACTGCCATCCCAAGTGCGGCAGAGATAGAAGTTGATGCATGACCAACGCCAAAAACGTCGTATTCACTTTCTGTTCTTTTCGGAAATCCACTTAATCCTTTGTATTTTCTATTGGTGATAAAAGTTTGCCGGCGACCAGTCAGAATTTTATGCCCGTAAGCCTGGTGTCCAACATCCCAAACCAAAAGATCATGCGGGGTGTTATAAACATAATGCAAGGCTACGGTAAGTTCCACAACTCCAAGGCTGGCCCCAAAATGCCCGGGGTTTGTCGAAACAACATCAATAATAAAATTTCTTAAATCATCACAAACTACCGGAAGTTCCTCAAGTTTCACTTTTTTGAGTTCTTCCGGGTTATTTATTTTTTCAAGTATTCTCCCCTTTATTTCATCCATATTTGCGAAAAAATATCGTCAAAGATATAACAAATCCTAAACAACAGTTTGTTCAAAAGAGATTTAAATCTTATTTGTTCTACATTGTAAAAGAAGTAATTTTATCAAAAAAATAAAATGACAAAACTATGAAAACAGGAAAAAAGATATTGTTACTCGGCAGTCTGATTATTTTCATATCTTCATGTGTCTCCCTAAAAGAGTTTAATGAAACCAAAGACAGGCTTACAACAGAGAATGAGCAGCTAAAACGTAACAAAATGGATTTGGAGGCCGCCAATGCTGAATTAAAGAGTCGGGTAGAACAATTGAATTCGCAGAATAAGGAATTGCGGAGTCAGCTGGAGGAAGCGCTTTATGATTTAAATGTTCAGAAACAAAGTAACAGCGCTTTACAAAAAGACGTAGATGATCTTCAAAAGCAAATGGAGGCTCTAAATTCGGGAAGTTCTGCTGAGATTGAAAAGCTTTTAGCTGAATTACAGGAAGCCCGGGGTGATTTGAATAGTCGGGAAGACAAATTGCGGGCGGCGGAAAAAGAACTGGAAGAACGAAATGCTAAGCTTATAGAGTTGCAGAATATACTTGCTCAACAGGAACAGGCTGTTCAGGATTTAAAGAAAAAGGTTATGGATGCTTTGGTTGGCTTTAACAACAACGGGTTGACAGTTCATGAAAAAAATGGAAAAGTGTATGTTTCGCTGGAAGAAAAATTGCTTTTTAAAACTGGACAGTGGGATGTTGATCCCAAAGGGCAGCAGGCTTTAAAAGAACTGAGTAATGTTTTGGCACAAAATCCCGACATTAATATAATGGTAGAAGGACACACAGACGATGTTCCGATGCATGGTTCCGGAGCAGTGAAAGACAACTGGGATTTAAGTGTAATGCGTGCAACTGCCGTTACAAAAATTCTGACTCAAAATAAACAAATCGATCCAAAAAGAATAATAGCAGCGGGGAGAAGTGAATATTTACCGCTTTTGGCTGATAAAACAACGGAAGGACGCCAGATGAACCGTCGAACAGAAATTATTCTTACACCCAATTTGGACGAATTGCTCGAAATTATTGATATGAACTGAACCAATTATAGTGAACGCTAAAAAGACGGCAACGTTTTTGTTTGCCGGAAATTATTTCTCACCAACAAACGAGTTTATATGGTAAAGACCATCGAGTGTTAAAAGCGGCTCAATGGTCTTTATTTTTTTTGTGAGTGGCGCAACAACAGAACTCAAACCGCCGGTAGCAACCACATGCAGTTTTTCGTTTAATTCTTCTTCTGTTCTTTCAATAATAGAATCAACAAGGCCGGTGTATCCAAACACAATACCTGACTGTATTGCATGAATGGTATTTTCGCCCAAAACTGAAGGCGGAGGAGTAAGATGAATTTGTGGTAACTGCGCTGTTTTTCCTGCAAGCGCGCTTACCGCTGTATTTAATCCCGGAGCAATAGCGACTCCTCTGATTTCCGAGTCTTTTCCGATTGTGGTAAAAGTAAGTGCTGTACCAAAATCAATAACAGTAGTTAATTTGCCGTATTTCTGAAATGCAGCAACAGAATTGGCTACCAAATCTGCCCCTATTTCATAAGGATTTAGCACCTTCACGGGCAACTTTTTGTAAATATCAGGATTTACGATAGTTTGTTTTGATTCGGGGTACAGACCTTTTAACATTTCTGAAAACGGATGTACAAGCGATGGTACAACACTGCTCAGAATAATTTGTGTAATGTTGGTATTACAAATTTTTCCGCCGTTTAATAACGATCGGAAAATGACTTCGTATTCGTCGGCAGTTTTTAGGTGGTCGGTTTGAATGCGCCAATGATTTTTCCATTCATTATTTTCGTTCACTCCAAAAACAATGTTTGTATTTCCTACATCTATTGCCAGTAACATGATAAATTGGTTAAAATTTCAATTTCCAAAATACAAATATCAGATAATTTTCATTGTTCGTAAATTCGCAAAAGGTTTTTCATAGGATTTTTAAGATGAAGTTTTAGCATTTCATTAAAATCAAAATAAACTGAGTTGGTTATCTTGTTCTTTTTCTTTTTGAGGAGGTCTGTTTTTTATTTGCAGAAGCAACTCCTGTTGGATTGAATTTAAAAAAGGGCTTTTCGGAAGATTAAATTTTCTTCCGCGGATGGTTCTCGTTTTTGCATTGGTGAGGTAAAGTAACTTTTTTGCTCTGGTCATTCCCACGTAAAGCAGTCGTTTTTCTTCATCTTCATCCACTTCATTTTTATATAAAGTATAGGGAAGTAGTCCTTTTTCGCACCCGGGAATAAAAACACATTCAAATTCCAGTCCTTTTGATGCATGTAACGTCATTACCGAGACGGCTTCCAGGCTTTTGTCGTATGCGTCGGTTCCCAATCCCAGTTTTAGAAATTGCAAAAATTCAGAAACAGATTTTTTCTCCGTTGCGAGGTTGATAAAACGTTTCCACTCGTTGGGTTGAATCTCTTCTTTGTCAAAATATTCTTTTTTAACAAAGTCGAGAAAGGAATTTACATCTGGCTTTTTTAACTGTGTTTTTACCAATTCAAACTGAAGTTGGGAAATATTTTTCTTTTTCAATTTAAAAACAGGGGCTGCCTGTTCAAACGAATCAAGCAAAAATGCACCGATAATATCTGTAAAACTTTGAAACGGTTCCTGTTTAAAATAGGGTATGGTTCCTGCTTCCTGGTAGGGTACATGATGATCGCGCAGTGCTTTTGTGATGGCTTCAAACTGATTGCGCGTGCGGCATAAAACTGCCAAATCAGACAAACTGTTTATGGTTTCGTTTTTATCGCCTTGCGCTACCGAACTGTCAATGGAAAAGAAACTTACACCACCAACCAAATCAACAATCTGGCGGGCTATAAATTCAGCTTCGGCAGCGCCGGAAGGTTGTTCGGAAATTGAAATTTGTACGCCTTCATTTAATCCTTCCAAAAGGCCGGATTGTTCGATTACATTTGACGAAGCTGTTAGAATGGTTTGAGAACAGCGGTATGATTTGGTGAGACGAAAGATTTTGGCTTTCGGATAATCTTCCGAAAATTTTGAGATATAACCCGAATTTGCACCGCGGAATCCGTAGATCGATTGGTTAGCATCACCCACAACACATAAATTTGAGTTGGAGTCGGGGGCCAGCAAACGAAGCAATTTGTATTGCGTATCGTTGGTATCCTGGTATTCATCAACAAAAATAAACTGATATTTGTCTCTTAGTTTTTTTGTTATTTCTTTGTTTTCAGAAAGAAGCTGAACCGGTTTTTCAATCAAATCGTCAAGATCAAAAGCATTTAGTTTTTGTAATTCGTTTTCATACTTTTTAAAAAACGGATTTTCCGGCAGGCTTCCTTTTTTTATTTTGGAAATCTCCGCCGAAAGTCTTTTTGTTTCACTTCCTTTTTCTTTGGAAATTGACTTGATAATTTCTTTTTTCAGGCTTTCATCAACAAGAATAAAGTTTGCATTACGGTTGAACTCCGCATTATAATCTTTCAAGATAGCAAGCCCAAAAGCATGAAATGTTGAAACCGTAACTTCACCCGACTGGTTTTTATTTTTTAAAATTGCTTCAAGGCGTTCTTTTAGTTCACCGGCGGCTTTGTTTGTAAACGTGATGGCCAGTATCTCGTCTGGTTTTGTATGATGATTTCCAATCAGCCAAGCAATTTTGCCGGTTAAGGTTTTTGTTTTGCCGGTTCCGGGGCCGGCAATAATTAACGAGGGCCCCTCAATGTGCTGAACCGCAGTGAATTGTTCCGCGTTTAAATTGTCAAAAGTTGGCTGTTGTGCTTTTTGAGTTTCATATTTTTGCTCTTTTTCCGCAGCCAGATTTTTTAACTCTGTTTTTTTGCGAATGAGTTTTTGAATTCCTTTTAAATCAAAATTTATCAACGCTCGTTTTTCAGGAGGCGCAGGTTTTTCTATTTGAAAAAGCGCATTTGTAGCTTCGAAGTTTTTAGCCTCACCGTTTTTGAAGACTTTAATAACACCATATTCTCCGTCGTAACCTTCCTGTATGATAATTTCGCGACTGCGCATTCGTCGAATGGCTTCTGCCAAAGTTTTTGACGTTTTTTTCTCGATTTCTTCAATTGGCATTTCCAGTAAAATGTCGAGCTCTTTACCCAGTTTTTGAATGGTTTGCGAATATTCTTCCGCAACTTTTTTTGACTTTACACCCACTCCTGCAATTTCTGAAAGAATTTCAGGAAGTGGAATTATCGATTTAAAGGGCAATTTGTTGGGACGTGCTGAAATATCTTCTCTGTCGGTAAGTTGAATCACGCGGTTCATTACTCCAACGGTTACCGGCTTTTTGCATGATGGACAGATTTCATTGTGTTTTAGTGTTTCAACCGGATCCCAGCAGATATTGCATTTCCTGTGTCCGTCGTAATGATATTTGCCTTCTTGCGGAAACATATCAATGGTTCCGTGGTACTTTCTCGGATCTCCCGTTTTTAGCGCTTCCACCAACGAAAAATAATCAAGCTCCGTATTAAAAACATTGGCATTTCGTCCCAGCCGGTCGGGAGAATGTGCGTCGGAATTGGAAACCAATGTAACATTATCGAGAAAAGAGCAAAGCCAGTTCATCGGAGGATCTGTTGAAAGTCCGGTTTCGATGGTATGAATGTGTGGAGAAAGATCGGCAAAACATTCTTTAAGCGAATCAAAACCTGATTTGGACCCCAGCATCGAAAACCATGGAGTCCAAATATGTGCAGGGATAAAATAATTGTTATCTCCGCATTCCAGAACTATTTCAAGCAGATCGCGGGAGTCGAGCCCGAGAATTGGACGCCCGTCGGATGTAAGGTTACCTCCGAGATCGATAAGTCGTTGATTTATTTTTTCTGCTTCTTCAAAACCGGGAACTAAAACAACATTATGTACTTTTCTCACTTTTCCGCCACGTTTGTAAATATTACTGATTTCGGCAGTAAGCAAAAAATGTGTATCGTTATCGCCCAGAGGAGATTCAAGTTTATAATTGCTTTTAAGTTTGAAAAAACCATTTCCATCCGGTTCTGTTTTTTCTTTCAACTCATCAAGCCATCCGGGATGCGTGAAATCCCCCGTACCGACAATTTTAATTCCCTTTAATCCTGCATGATAGTCCAGGTATTCAGGTGTGAGTGTTTTGCTTGTTGCCCTTGAAAAGTGAGAGTGTATATGTAAATCAGCAATATATTTCATAACAAATTAATTGGTTTAAAATATACGCGATTTTGAGAGACTAAACCAAACATTTAAGCGTTAATTTATTATGTCGCTGTAAAAGGGTTATTTTATTGTTTGGTTAAGAAGTTAATGGTTTGCGATCTGAAAAAAATATAGTATTTTTAAACAGAAGCTAAAGTAAAAATCAGATGATATGCAAAAAGCAAAAAATCCGCTAATTTTTGTCGTAGAAGACAGTTTGGTTTACAAGGATTTAATTGTTGGTTATTTAAAATCAAAAAAGTATCAGAACATTAAAACATTTAAAAGCGGTGAAGAGTGTTTAAAAATGATAGATTTAAAGCCTGATCTGATTGTTTTAGATTATTCATTTGAAGGAATTAATGGTCTTGAGTTGATGAAAAAAGTGAAAGAAGATCATCCGGAAATTGACTTTATTTTTTTAAGCGCCCAAAACGAAGTTGAAGTTGCAGTAAAAATTATGCGGATGGGGGCGGCTGACTATATCATAAAAAATGAAAAAGCACCTCATAATTTGCTACGTTCAATCGAACATCTGATTTCAGTAACCAGGGAAATTAAAATCAGGCAAGGATTTAAAATAGGTGTCATTGGTTTTTTTATCATGTTATTTGTTATCATTATGGTAATTATATTAATGACAATTTTTCTGGAAGACTTTAATTTGTAATTTTTTGCTTTCTTTTTCCTGATTTTTAACTCAACCTAAAACATTTTAAATTGAAAAGAAATATACAGCTATTTGTTGTTTTGTTTTTTACAACTTTTACACTTGTTTCCTGTTTGCAGAAAGAAAAGGAAGTTCCTGGCTATTTAAAATCATATTCAAAGGAGTATCTTGAGAATCCGAGGCAAGCCAATTTGAAATGGTTTACCGATGCTAAATACGGCATGTTTATTCATTACGGACTTTATGCACAACTTGAAAAAGGAGAGTGGGTACAATTAAGGGATACAATTCCTGTGGCTGAATATGCTAAATTGAAGGAAACGTTTACTGCCGCTGACTTTGATGCTGATTTTATTACCGATCTAGCGCTAAAAGCAGGGATGAAATATATTACCATCACATCAAAACATCATGATGGTTTTTGTCTTTTTAAAACCGGGCAGACAGACTTTAACAGCATAAATTCTCCCTGTGGAAGGGATTTAATTGGAGAGCTGGTAGAGGCCTGTAACAACAAAGGGTTAGGTATATTTTTATATTATTCTTATGCCGCCGATTGGAAACATCCCTATTTTTATTCGTGTGAAGCGGGTTGGCAAAATGCACGACCTGCCTATAAAGAACCACAGGCGGAGTATAAATTTCAAAAAGATGAAGATTTTAAAATTTATGTGGATTATGTTCATGCGCAGGTGAAAGAGTTGTTAACACAATATCCAACCATTGCAGGTATTTGGTTTGATCCGATAATGGGATTATATAACCGGCCAGACCTTTTCCCGGTAGAAGAAACTTATGCGCTCATCCGGGAGTTGAGCCCTCATGCGCTTATTTCATTTAAACAAGGTGCCAACGGCGACGAAGATTTTTCAGCACCCGAAAGAAATGCAGGTGCAAAGGTAGGCGCAGAATTTGAGGTTGCTCAAATGGTATACGAAAAAAATAAAAACAAACCCAAAGAAATTTGTAATACGCTTCAGAACCATGCCTGGGGCTACAATAAACAGGACGACGGAAATCATAAAACAACTGAACAACTGTTGCAGATAATAAAAGATACATGGGTGCAGGATGCTAACCTTTTGATGAATGTTGGACCTTTGCCTGACGGAGGATTTCCGGAGGAAGATATTAAAACGCTTACCGAGACTGGTGAGTTATTAAAAAGTCAGGGACTAGTTGACTAAAAATTAAAAAAAGTGTGCTGACCTGATTTTTTACAGTTTCCTTTCTGTCATATTTATTACCTTTCCGCCTTCATCAAAAAAATTGAGAATATGGGTTTTATCTCTTTAATGAAAAAGTACAATACAACTTTTTGGGCTTCTAATACCATTGAACTTTTTGAACGCTGGGCCTGGTACGGATTTTACCTCGCTTTTGCGCTTTATTTGGTAAACTCAAAAGATACAGGTGCCTTAGGGTTGACGCAGGCACAAAAAGGAGTGATCATGGGAACCGGTTCTATGTTGTTGTATTTTTTGCCTGTAATTACGGGAGCCATTGCCGACAAAGTTGGGTATAAGAAAATTCTGTTTCTTTCATTTACACTTTATGTTTCAGGATTTTACATGATTAAGAGTTTTGATACCTTCGGCTGGATGTTTTTTGCATTTGTATGGACTTGCGTGGGGGGCGCTTTTTTTAAACCCATTATTTCGGCCATGGTTGCCCGCACTACAACTGATGAAACATCATCAATCGGGTTTGGCATTTTTTATATGATGATAAACATAGGAGGATTTATCGGGCCGTTTATTGCCGGTATTTTAATGCAAAAAACATGGGACTATGTATTTTATATGTCAATTATGGCAATTGGGGTAAACTATATCATTACTCTGTTTTTCTTTCGTGAACCGGTTATTAAAGAAGGTGACTCATCATTACTTGACAATATTTTACAGGCATTTGTAAATATTTTTACTACGCTTAAAAATTGGAAATATGTAATGTTTCTGATAATAATGATTTTGTTTTGGACTGCCTTTAATCAGTTGTATTATTCGTTTCCTGTTTTTATCGATCAGTGGGTTGATACATCTGTTGTTTATAATGGTATTCACTCGTTTTGGCCGTGGTTGGCAGAATCGATTGGGACAAGTGAGGGTACAATTACAGCGGTAACAATGTCAAGTATGGATTCTTTTTACATTATTATTTTTCAGTTGATGGTTTCGGCTTTTGTAATGCGCTTTCGCCCGTTGGCAGCAATGATGGGAGGAATACTGGTTTTAGCCGGTGGCCTTGGATTAATGTTTTCAAATCAAAGTGGCTGGCTCATTTTACTAGGTGTTTTGATTTTTGCTCTCGGGGAAATGGCTAGTTCTCCAAAATTTACCGAATATGTGGGAAGAATTGCACCACCAGATAAAAAGGCACTTTATATGGGAACCTCGTTTCTCCCGATTGCTGCCGGACATCAGTTAGCGGGCTGGCTTTCAGGTGGTGTTTATGAAAAAATTGCTGATAAAATCTATTTGTTGCAACAGGAAGTAACCAGCAGGGGAATTTCTTTGCCGGAGATCTCAGAAGAAGTGACAAAAAATGATTATGTCGAAATGGCGTCAGAAAAGCTTGGTCTGCAGGGAACAGAGCTCACCAACTTTTTATGGAACAATTATCATCCCGCAAATATTTGGATGATATACGCCGGGGTAGCAGTTGGCGCTGTTGTTTTCCTTTGGTTGTATGATAGGTTTGTAATCGGGAAAAACTAATCATCGATAAAGTATCTCCACGGTTTGCTTATCCATGGCTCTCCCGCATATTGAATTCCAATCCGGGGAGATGTATGAATAGTCACTTTTTCGTTGGAATCTTCAATCCATATCCGGTTTGATGTTGAGAGGTCTTCACCGTAAAATGTCTTGTCCAGTTGAAGCGCTTTCCCAACTCTTCCCGGACCGGAAATTCCTTCTAATCCACGAATGAGAATTGCAGACGCATCATTTTCAGAACCCGCTACAATATTTAGCATCCAGTACATTCCATAAATGAGATAAACATAAATTACGCCTCCCTCATGAAACATAATTTCTGTTCGGGGCGTTCTTCCTTTACTCGCGTGGCAAGCTAAGTCTTGGGTTCCGCGATAAGCTTCTACCTCGGTAATTTTGTAACGGTGGATTGTTTTGTTATCAAGTTTTCGAATGAGAGTTTTTCCCAGCAAGTTAGGAGCAATATGTATAACATCGTGCTGAAAAAAATCACATGAAAGCCGCAGATGCATCAATTTTTTTTCTTTTTCCTTCTAAATTCAACAAAGCCATAAGCAATAACAGCAAAAATCAGAACAAAGGAACTTGCAAGAGAGATCTTATTGCCAATGTAATATGATTTTGGTTCAAATTTAAATTCAACTGTATGTTCGCCTTCGGGCAAAACCATAGCCCTTAAAACATAATTAACTCTAAAGTGCGGAACTTTATTGCCATCAACATAAGCGTCCCATCCATTTGCATAATATATTTCAGAAAAGACAGCTAGTTGTTCAGTGGCTGTACGCGCAGAATATTTTAAGTAATTTGGTTGATATTCGGTTAATGTTATGGAACCATTTTCGTCTTTTTTAAACTCTTTATTATTTAAAAATTCTTCAAATCGTTGGTCAACAATTGCTGTTTCAGAGGGAATAAAATCATTCATCGCATCTATTTCATCATCTGCATTTTTAACCATTTTATAATCAGATACAAACCAGGCATTACCCAAGGCATTGGGGTTTTGAATTGGTGCCTGATTCAGATCATATATAATGTATCGGGTATTGAGCATATTTATTGCAGGGAGGTCGCTAAAAACGGATTCCATATTATCACCTGCCTGTAATTTTTTTACCATTTCCTGAATTTCCGGCATTAGGTGAAAGTCGATCAATTCCTGATAACGCCTGAGTTTAGCAGCATGATACCCACCTACGTTTTTATGGTAATATGAGGTTCTTGCATCTTGAAAAGGATTTTGCAGGGGTAAAACACGGTAGCTCAGGTTGGTATCTTTTAAAATCTCCTTGTCGACCGGCATCATTGGAAAGGGATTCTCAACTTCTTTTTTCGACTCAAAGTTATCATTGTTAAGGTAGCGTTTATCAACGCCCCAAAGGTCGATAAGTATCAGAACTCCCAGAATTCCAACAAACAAATTTGTTTTGATTTTTTGTAAATTCCATACATACAATGCTCCCACTCCCAATATAACAAAGAGGAAAGAACGGAAAGCATCGCTTCGGAGCATGGCTTTGCGGTCTGCAATAACACTGTCAATTAACCAATCCGGATATCTTATAGCATCTGTGGCATTTGAAAAATTACCTGCAATGCCGGGTAAAATTACAAATAGAAGAGAAATACCACCTGTAATTATGACTGACCATTTAAGTCCGTTTAACCAGATTTTTTTATCAACTTTTCCGGTTAATATGTTGTTAAGCGCTATAAAGCCAAGCAGAGGCATAGCCAGTTCAGTAATGCTCAATATAATTGTGGGAGCTCTGAATTTATTATATAGCGGAAGATAATCAAGAAGAAAGCTGGTCAACCACATAATATTTCCTCCCCAGGAAAGAATAATTGTGAAAACAGTGCTTAAAAGAAGCCACCATTTCATTGGTCCCTGTACAACAAAAAGGCCAAGAATAAAAAGCAAAACTACAATTGCACCAACATAAACAGGCCCGGCTGTACTTGGCTGATCGCCGTGATAGGTACTTACTGCCCGTATATTTTGCCGAAGGTTCTGTACTCCCTGTCTTCTCATGGTTTGGTAGCTTTCGGAATCAATCCCCGGGTTTATCTGACTTGCTCCACCTTTAAAATTTGGAATCAATAAAGTAAGTGTTTCATCAATTCCGTAGCTCCATTGAACAACATAATCTTTGTCTAGACCGGAAGTTTGGTTCTCTTCCTGGTGTGTTAATTCAGAGGGGCCGCGTATAGTTTCGTGGGAGTATTCCCAGGTAGTCAGAAGTATCGTGAGGTTTAGGCCAATAGCAATAAGGACAGCGGGGATGAATGTTAATATTGTTTTTAGATATTGAGACAGTCTTTTTTTTATCAGTGAGTCAATAAACATAACAGTCAAATAAATGGCAATAAGTATAAAACCATAGTAAGTAATCTGAAAATGATTGGCTTTTATTTCCAGTGCTAAAAAAATAGATAATAATAGCGCACCCCAAAATCTTTTTTTATTAAAAGCAACAACGATGCCTGCAACTATTCCCGGGAGGTATCCAATTGCAATAGCCTTTGAAGTATGGCCTGCTGAAAGAATTATGATAAGATATGTTGAAAAAGCAAAAGCAATGGCTCCAACAATAGCTAACCACCGATTTATTCTCAATGAGATCAACAAGATATAAAAACAAAAAAGATATAAAAAGATAAAGCTAAAAGGTCGCCCTAGAAACTTCACTACTTGGTCTATTGATTTAAGGATGACGTTTTTTTGTCCGAAATTAATTTGGTAACCCGGCATTCCTCCAAACATACTGTTGGTCCATAGAGGATTTGTATCAGTTTCTTTTTGAAAAGTTATTATTTCGTTAGACATTGCAATTGAAGCTAAATTGTCATGCCCAACTATTTTCTTTCCTTCAAGGGCCGGATAAAAATATATAATTGACAGCAAAACAAATACTAGTAATGCAATAATAATCGGTGTTGATTTTGTTAAAGTTGACTTGATCATGCTTTTAGTTCTTTAAGAAATCTATTTGTGGTTAAAAGTAAGTTATTCGTTTTTATATCGGAAATATTTTTAAGGAGACTAACACTTTTCACTAAAATTAATACTGTCAAATATTTTCTGAGTATGTGAGTCCCAGGTATAATTTAATTTTACTTTTTCAAAGGCATTGTTTCCCAGTTTTCTCCTCAGCTCATTTTTTCTTATTAGCAGGTTAATTGAATCTACTATTTTTGTTGGATCTCCCGGTTGTATTAACAAAGCATCTACTTCGTGTTCTAAAATTTGTCCAATTTGGTCAAGGTCGCTTGCAACGATAGCTTTTCCCATAGCCATATATTCAAATAATTTTGTAGGACTTCCAAAAAAGGAAGTTCCATCAGAATTTGGAATATGAGGTGACAACAAAATATCACATGCCGCGAGGTATTCCGGGGCTTTATTTTGCGGAATAACTCCAGTAAAAATAACATTTTCGAGGTTGCCCGAATCTTTTATCATTTGAAAAACCTTATCAAATAGTTTTCCGGAACCGATGAGTAAAAATTTCACCTTTTCTTTATGAGGATGATTAAAAAACAGGATAATTGCCTTCGCTAGTTCAATTGCACCGTGCCATTCTCCAAAAGTTCCTATAAAACCTGCAACGATAGTCTTCTGCTCTAGCTTATGATGTTTACGAATGGCATTTCCCGAAATCTGAGGATTAAACTTTTCAAGATCGATACCGTTAGGATAAAAGATTATTTTTTCTGTAGGGATACCTAATTTTATTAGATTTTCTTTTAGGGCCACTGAGACAACAACTATGTAACTTGCCTGATTTAAATTGTATTGTTCTATCCGGGCTACAGCAGGTAGTAAAATGTATTTTTTAAGAAAATTAGTTAACGTCTTTTTAACAGAGGTATTCTGTTTACTCTGTCCTTTCCAGTTTTTTATTTTCCAAACTTCAGAAGAATTGAATTCCAGAATTAATGGTATTTTATATTTTTGGGCGAGCCATGCCCCTGAGAAAGAAGCTTCAGAGTGCCTGTGATAAATATAATTGAATTCATTAACCCGGCCCTTCAATTTTTTAATTATTTTGAGATTGTATAAAAACTCATTAATAAATTTAAATAGAAATTTGTATCGTACTGGTTTAATAACTTCGGTTTTAATATGTACGCCCGGAAGTTGAGCGTTGCTAATAACATGTAGTTTAGCTTTTTTATATAAACTATTTATAACACCAGCCGTATGTCCTACCATTCCACCTGCAGGGCCAAAAAAATATATAGTTCTTAAATATAAAATTTTCATTGTAAATAATTTTGGTTCAAAAGTTTACCATATCCATTTGAGAATGGATATATTTTATTAAAATTTTGGGCAAAGGGAGTATTTGCCCTATCTGTGACTGTAATTTGCTTATTTCCAATTTCAATAGTTCTTGTATGGATAATTTTTCTGTTTTTGTACAGCACTGAGATAGACGTATCACTGAACGACAAAATATATGTTTTGTGATGCCCTATCAGGTGAAAAAGCCCATTTTCTAATGATTCTTGCTCACTATTTTTATGGATTGGCACATTATGAGCTGCTGTTTTTCTAAATTGGTTTCGTTTTTCTGGTAATGGAGTATAAAGGAAGGTTCCAGGGTCGGTTAAAATATCCTTCCCGTTGACTGTTAAAAAGATGGAAAGTTTATCGTTATGTGAATGTCCTCCCAATCCACATGCAACATTTACACCCACATAAATTCCTGCAAAAATTCTTGTACTTTTAAAAATATAGACTCCAAAGTTTGGATAAAAATGTTGTGTGATTTTTGATTTATCAAGTGAAATTCCGTAGGCAAATGTTCGGGTTGCTGAATATTTTAAATGTGGAATTTGCGGATTTTTCAAAGTTTCCAGGCGATTCTCAATTTCTATTTTTTTGGCACGGAAGTGTTTGCTTAATGTTTGGACAATCAAATGTTCTAGTGGGAAGAATTCTGGTTTTTCTGCAAAATATCCCAGGGTTGCAGCTTGGAAGGTTTGGTGATTAAGGCAATTCTCATCCCAAAATAAACTTTGCTCATTTTCTCCAAGTTTTTTAACTAATGAGAAATATCCGCTGAGATTTTTATATTTTTTTTCTGCTTCTGTAGTATTTAAAAATTTACCATTTGGCGAAAATCGAAAAAAACGACCACTGTCGTTGTCCCCAATTTGTATGATATTTCCATTTGGTTTAGTAACTGAAATACTAAATTTCAGTGCTTTGAAAAGTTTTGTATCAAAAATTTCAAGAAAATCGAAACCGTTGCTCCAAGGTTGATTTTCCAGTTTTTCCAGCTTGGGTCTATACTTCCACATTTTGTGGTTGTACCGGTGTAATGCTTCTTTTTTTGTATCATCTAATCCCCTGATTAATGCTAATCCGTATGTAAATAGTTCTCCGCTCAATCGATGATAGGCAGTTGATGATTCAAAATTACTTCCATCGTCAAAGAATTGCTTATTTACTTCCTTCAAAAATTCTTGAATGGAAAATGCTAACCAGCAATTCGTCTCTTCACTATTATTTAAGTAAGCGGCAATAAATAGTAATCCGCAAATATCTGAAAGATAATGGTTCGAGGTAACCAATTCGCTATATTCCAGGTGTGATACGATAAAATGACCATGTTTATAAATTGTTTGGCTTAATATTGATTTGAACTGACCATCTAAAATATTATTTGTATCTGTTTTTTTTAACAAATCGTATGAAACAAGAAGGTTAGCCGCCCTTATACCAACATCCATGGGACAGCTCCAGTTTGCGCCCATCCCGTAAGGATTTGCAGAAAGAAAATCGAGTACCTGGTGGTGAAACTCTTTGACAATTTTATCTTTCATTTCAGGGAAAGCAATGGCAAAACAAGCCATTTGCGGCAAATGTTGCATACGGCTTAATTCCCAGGGGACTTTAATATCTGCACCTTTCTTGGTAAGTTTTCGTTGGAGATCAAAAGATAATTTCTGATTCCATCGAAAATTACATTTAAAATCTTTCTGCCAGTCGATAGGAATGTATGCCTCATCAGAAATTAGTTTCCATATATCTTTTGAATTCTTCAGGTCTTTTTCGGCTATAATCGTTTTTAGCCACTCCCCTTCCTTATCGAATGTCACTATATCAATATTCATCGAATAACAAATGCCCTCTGTTCCTATTGATTCGCTGGAATAACTGTTTTTCACCCATCCACTACCTAGCAAATTAAAGCGATGTGAATGGTACATTTCGAAAAGATAAACAGCAACCTTGGGGTTGATGTAGGATGATTCGATGGGTAGATTCTTGAAATATGAGTTGGAAATATTAATATTTTTCGGAAGCTCAATATTTTTTCTTTTGATAAGAAAAGGAAATCTTTTTTTTAAAGATTTCTGAAAAGTAGAAATAAAAAATTGAACCAGTTTTGTAACTGGCTGATGAGAAAGGAAGAAAAGGATTTCTTTATTTATTTTCATTTCTGACTCTAAAAATACGATTTATTAGCGGTTTTATAATTCCATTGATTTCATCAGAAATATTTAAAATAATAGTAAAGCCTATGAACAATCCAGCAATGATGGTACTACGAATAAAAATATCTACAATTAGATTGTTGAACGGTTTAAGCAAAAAAGAAGGAATGATACTGATAGCTCCAATAACTAAAATCAATAAGTGTTTACGATTGTAAGGGAATAATTTCATGTTTATTTTTAAAAAGAGAACCCTAAATAATGCGCTCAACAAAAAAGTCAAAACGGTTGCTATCGCTGCACCTTTCATCCCAAAAGGGGGAATAAAAAGCATATTAAATGCAATGGTGAAAAAAATGGTTAAAAACATAAAATATGTTTGTATCTTATATTTATCTGAGGTGCCGAGAATAAAACCAGCTGCACCTGTAGAAGTAAGTAATAAATAGGCAAATGAATACAGTACTACAACTGGCTTACCAGCAAGGTATTCTTCTGGAAGGATTCGAAAAATATTATTTAAGTTGCCAACAATTCCAATAAGTATCAGAGTTGCAAATGCCATTTGATTAATAGTACTTTTATAATAAATATTCGATATTTCTTTTCTGTCGTTTTTTTTCCATGCTTCGGCCAAAAATGAAACAGAGATTTTGTTAAGCGAAATAAACGGTATTTTGATAATAGTGCCAAATAAAGCACAAATACTAAATATTCCGGTTAAACTCAACGACAGGTATTCATTGACCATAATTCGGTCGATATTGGTAACAATCACTCCACTGGATGCTCCCAGAAAATTATAGAGCGATATGGTTATTATTTGCTTAAATAAGGGTTTATCAATGAATCTTAATTGTGGTTTTATTTGGAAGTGTCCTCTTTTAATTAATTTAAATAATACGGGGAATGCCGGGAAAGAAAGAGCCAGTGTGAAGCCAAACATATATTGCTGGAAGGTTATAATATGAAGTGAATAAAGGACGATAAAGATAAAATTCAGTGCCTTATAACCAAAATCCATCCAAAAGGTTCCGGTAATTGCATCAAGCATTATTTTATTGTAGCCATCCAGTAAAATAAAAACTAATCTGAAAAAAGTAATAGGGATAAGTAAAAAAAGATACTCAATAAGAAGAGGAGATTTTTCAATGTTACTATTAATTAAATAAGGCTTTAAAATGAAAAAAGCAGCTACAACGATAAAAAAACCAAGAAGTCCAACGAGTGTCATTAAAAAAGGAAATCCGTTATGCCCTTTTGCGGCATCTCTGAAGTAGGGAAATAAACGGTTTGAAACGCCATTAAATCCAAGTGTGCCAACCAGACTAAAAATAGCCGTAATAGATAAAACAATTTGGGTTAAGCCAATTTCTTCAGCAGAATAGAATTGGGGCATTAAGATAACCACATTCAAATATCCGATACCAACTCCCAAATATGAATAAATAGAGCCACGTATAGTTTGTTTCTGAATAATGCCCATTGCCAATATTTTCTTTTTTTGTTAAAAAGTTACGAGTTTATTATAGACAAAATAAGATTATCTTTTTTTTAAGTAGAACACACCAAAGTCTCCATCTTTTTGTTCATTTAGTTTATCTGCCATCTTTTTATAGTTTTTAACATCTCTTTTTGTGAATACTGATTTTTTTTGATTTTCATAATATGAGTTTTCTGATCGGAGTGGAATGTTAGAAAGAATTTGTTCTGACCCGATAAACTGAAATTCAGTTGAGTCATAAGCTATATGTTCCAACTCAAAACCACTCTTATCGGCCAATATTTTTATACTTTTTTCGGTGTGCAAATAATAATGCCTCGGAGGGTCAATAGCAATCCAGTTTAACCCGTATTCTCTCCAAGAGAATTTATCTACAATGGGGATTCTGATCATTAGGAAATTATCTTTATTTAAAAGTCGACTTATTTTTGTTAAAACGTCTAACTGATGTGGCATGTGTTCAAGACAATGATTCATCATTACAAAATCAAATGTTTCATTAATTTCATTTATATCCTTTTTCAAAATCCTTAATCTTTTGTCGAAAATAATATCCTCATCAATAAAAATATCAGTTCCTGTTATGTTTTCAAATCCTTTGTTTATAAGTCTTTTAATTAAGGCACCTGTGCCTGATCCGATATCAAGAATTTTTGAATTAGGTTTTACTTTCGGATACTTGAGTAACCTTTCAAATCCACATTTGTAAATTTTAGAAAGCAATAATCCAATTATGTCAAATTGGTCTAATAAACAGTATTTTAATTTACTTTTTCTCAGGCTATGCAAAAGCCAGCCATTATTTTTTTCAACAGGCTTTGTAAATGAACTATATATTTTGGGGTAGTAGTCGGCTATATTTTCAGGGTACTCTGAAATTTGTAAACATCCACAATTATCACATTTGAAATAACGAAATTTTTCCTTAAGGTTATAATACATTTCCCTAATTTCAAGTTCAGTATTGTTTGTTGAATTCCCGCAAATTCTACATTCGTTCATTATTGTTTCCTTTCATCAAATCAGTTAAAACTACTAATGATTTTATAATATTTTTATAATAAAATCTTCTTTTTCTGTAACTTTTAGGATACTGATAATTTGTAGAGGAATCTTCATTATGGTATATTTTAACCTTTGGATAATATAGAGATATCAAGTTATCTCTGTGGGAAATAAAATTAAGAATTGACTCTTCTGAATACATAAAAGTTTTAGGATATAATCCATCATAATTTGCTATATATAACGGAGAAAAGATTAAACAGCTTCCATGTAAAAGTAATCCTGTTTTTTCGTCTTTATATGACTCTTCTTGATCATTACTCGGCAAATATGACTTACTATAAAATTTTTTTTTGAAATCTACAAGTACTTTGTCCAACAAAAACAGATTAAGAAATCGCATAATCCTAAAATGTCTCAAATACTGTTTTACTATTTTTAAATCAGTATATAATACTCTTCTTGGATTTTGATGTTTCCCATCAACAGTTGAAATAATATCTGGACCAAGGATATGAAAGTTACTGATATAATATCTTCTCAAAATTTCTTCCACAAAATCATCCTGTTTAATGTACGTATCGTTATTTAACAAACATATAAATTCAGATTTTAACTTATATTTAGCAAATGAGAATCCTAAATTATTGCCTCTGGCAAAGCCTAGATTTTTTGGACTTTCCAATACATGAATGTTTTTATTTTTCAAGTACTTATTTTTTAAATAGATACCGCTTTCGTTTGTTGATCCGTTATCAACTATAATTATACTGTAATTTGAGTAAACTATGTTTTTTAATATTGAATCAACGCAGGTTATTGTGTCTTCTATAGTTTGATAGTGAAGGATTACAAAAGAAAAATTAATCATCGAGTTTGCTTATGTTGTTTAATTTCAGTAATATAATTTTGTATATTCTTAAATGTTTATACAATTATAATTCAGATGCTTTAAATATAAATTTTCACACTCGGGTTTTAATTAGAAATTTTTTGTGGGTATTGTATCGCAATTTTTAATGTAATTAATTTCCATAAAAAAATAAAATCTTTATCAGGAAGCTTATTGTCCAGCCCTGATTGCAACAATTTATTAAATGCCTTTCTATTAATTATTTTATCAAAATTTTTATCCTTTTTATTTATATACGACCCAAACTGATCGCTCTCAAGTAGTTTTTTTAACCAACTTGAGTGGTTATACTCTCTTTTAAGGCTTTTATCTAATATACGACTATTGAATTCATGAATATAGTGCATAAAAATATATCGGATTCGATTAAATCCTTTTATTGGAGCACACCTTTGCCCATCTATAAAAGGTATTCTATTAAATTGGTTCGAGAAAGAATTAATAGTTGTTGTAATCCCTTCTGAATAATTTCTAAAATCGTTATCGACATTTAAACATTTAATGTAGAATTGATTGTCCATATAAGGAGCTACAACTTCTAACAAATTATTATGAAAATTATATAGTGTTCCAATCCATCCACGCGTATATCTTTCGAATAAAATGTTAACAAATTTCTGGCTTGCGTCGTATCCATTAAGGTTTTGAGTTTGTTGTGATATTTTTTGCCTGCTGTTTTCTCTAAATGTATCAATTGTTTTACAGAATTCTTTTGTGCAATAACGATAAGCTACGTCTGAATTGAATAGTCTTTTCGACAGAATGCTCCATAGGGGTTTTGACTTCAATAGGTTCTTTCTCGAAATCTTATCGACGTACCATTTATCTCTGATTACCTCACCCAAACCACCTCCAACTTTTGTATTGGTAAATTGTCGTCTGACGGTACTTCTTGTGCCTTCTTTTATTGTTTCAAATAGATTATAATAACCACCAGATAAAAAAAAGTAATGCTCCCATTTTTTTAAGGAATCATTGATTTTGTTGTTGATTTCAATTGTATGTAATGGTACTTTTATTTTTCCTGCCATTTTTTTTACAAACTCAACTTCCTTATCTTTTTCTCCATGAACGGCAACGGTGAAGTTCTTTCTCAGATTGAGTGCGCCAGAAACTATTAATCTGCTGTCATATCCACCTGTTAAATCAATAGATGAATTGTTTCTAATTCCATTGTTTACGACCTCTGAAAAATTATTGACAAAATCACTGTAAGAAGGATGCTCTATCTTCGGCAGAGTAGCGGTTTCTTTTAGTTCTCCTCCCTGAATTTCCAATTTGGAGCCCGGCTTGATTTTTTTAATTTCATCAAAAAAATAATACTCGGGATAAAATCCCTGGGTGAGAGAAAAGTACTGTGCAAGTGAATTTGAATTAATAGTTTTTGAATTTACAGGAAGCCATAAGGGATTATTTGACAGTGTAATTCTTTGGGTTGTGTCAACATAAAATGTATCAAAAGAGTTTGTAAAATCTTTGATAAATTCAACGGAATGTTCTTTTTTATTAATTACAATAAAGTTAAAGTTTCCAAATAATGATTCTGTTTTTGTATAATTTTCAAGAGTAACATTTTTACTATGTCCGTGAATAAAAAGCAATTTTTTATCATCTTCAATTAATGTTATGTTTCTTTTTGTTAAATAAGAGAATACAAATAACCTGATATTATCTTTTTCATATTTGAAAAGCTCAACCAGATCAAATTTTTGTTTAAAAGGTTCTAATTTGGAAAATGAGCCTGTTTTTAATATTTCAAGATGAAAGAGCATTTATTGTTGTATTGCCAATGATATTTCTGTTGTTTGCACCATATCCCACCATTCAATGGGCCAATTTTTGTCTTTTTCTGTGAGGGATTCAAATAGGGCTTTTAGTTCTTCCAGCTGTCCTTTTTCACTTCCGGATGTTCTTATTTCATTTATTTTTATTCCGTAGCCCTTCAGTTGCTTATAGTCTTCCATCACAATCGACTTTTCATCGAAATGAATTTCCATATATTCTTTGGGTAAAGATTTATTGCCAACGGCGAAATATTCAATGGTGCATACTGAACCATCCTGGTATTTTAATACAATCGATTTATTGTCAGACGAGCTAACGGCCCCATTGGTTGGAGTTAGTTCTTCCACACTTATTGATTTTATTTTACTTTCAGTAAAAAAGGTCATCAGATCAATGAGGTGGCAAGCCTCACCAACTATGCGGCCGCCCTCTTCATGTACCCAGTGATCAAGCGGTATATACCCGGCATTCATTCGGTAATGAATGAATAGCGGATTGATTCTTTTTTGGGTATGCTGTTTAATTTCCTGTGCATATTTACTAAACCGGCGATTGAACCCGACCATTAATAAAGGTTTTTCTCCATCCCTGTCATAAAAATCTTGTAAAGATTTCAAATCCTTTTGGTTTGTTGCAAGTGGCTTTTCAACAAAAACATGTTTGCCTGCTTTCAATGCGTCGAGAGTAAGTTGTGCATGTTCGCCATGGCGTGTACAAATTATAACAAGGTCTATGGAGTCATCTGATAGAATATCGTTAATATTTGTCGTTGAATAAGCAGCTCCAAACTGTTTGGCTACTGCTGTGGCTTTATGACCGGTACGATTTACCACCGCAATTAACTGAAATTTATTATCCAGCATTTTCATATTTGGCAAATGCATCGCTGTAGCAAAACTACCAGCACCTACTAAAGCAACATTAATTTTTTCTCTAAGAACAGGTACTGCTTTTATATTTATTTTTCGGGAATGTTGGGTCAAAGAAACGATTTGGTCTGAATCTATACTTCCATAATCAAGTATAACCATTAAAGGTCTTTGTTCGCTATTATTCAGTAATTGAAAAGCTTCAGTAACATTTTGAATTCCAAATTTATGCTGGATAATCTTATCTAAAACAATTTTATGTTCTGACAATAGCCGAAGATATTCTGTCATATTTCTATTTTCAGTCCATCGTACATAAGCATAAGGATAATCATGTCCTTTTTCTTCGTATTCTGCGTCATAACGTCCCGGCCCGTATGAACTGGAAATTAAAAAATCAAGTTCCTTTGAGTAGATATCACTCCGTTTAATTTCCATTCCTGAAACGCCTACCAGAACAACTTTTCCTTTTCTTTTGCAGCTTTTAAATGCTTCAGACAAAGGGTGACTGCTTGATGTGGCTGCTGTAAATATCACGGCGTCGGTACCTTTTCCTCCTGTGTAATTTGTTATTAGTTTTACCTGATCCTCTTTTGAGGGATTAATGATTAATTCTGCCCCTAACTCTTTGGCAATGGCCAATCTCTTTTCATCAATATCTACAGCAATAACTCTGATTCCGGAAAGTTGTAATAACTGGACAGTCAAAAGCCCAAGTATTCCTGCACCAACTACAACTCCAAATTCTCCAAATCGTAAATCGGCTCTTCTTACTCCCTGAATTGCAATTCCACCAAGTGTAACCGTAGAAGCTTTTTCAAAATCAAGGCTATCGGGAATTTTCATTACCAGATTCTTGGGGACATCGACAAACTCAGCATGATTTGCTAATCCAGCTCCGGCCGCTGCAACGCGATCGCCAGGCTTGAAATCAGTTACTTCCTCGTCAACAGCCAAAACAATACCGCTTATGGAATATCCTGTGGGTTTTCCTCCTTCGCGCATGCCTGTAATCCTAGAGAAAGTTTTTTTGATACCTGTTTCTTTTATCATTTTCAGACCTGTTTTAACATTTTCAGGTTGTTCAAGAGCGAGTCTGACTAATGATTTTTTTGTAATATCCACATTTGACATTTCTGTCCCTGCAGAGATACAGCTGTTAACTACTTTTATCAGAATTCCTCCTTTTCGTACTAAAGGAGCAGGTACTTTTTCTGCCAATACTTTACCTTTTTTTACGATTGCTTGTAGCATTGAAATTATTTTAAATTTTCAACGATTCTTTCGGCCGCCTTTCCATCTCCATAAGGGTTATGAGCACTAGATACGGACTTATAATATTCAGTATTTTCAATAAGTTTTACAGCTTCTGAAAAAATGATATTTTTATCAGTGCCAACCAATTTTACAGTACCGGCTTCAACAGCTTCCGGACGCTCGGTGGTATCACGCATTACGAGAACCGGCTTTCCAAAACTGGGTGCTTCTTCCTGAATACCTCCGCTGTCGGTAATGACAAAATAACATTTTTCAAGCATATAAATAAATGGGAGATATGAAAGAGGAGAAATTAAGTGAATATTTGAAGTTTCTCCTAAAAGATCGAATACTGGTTTTTGAACATTTGGGTTTAAATGAACAGGGTAGATGATATTTATCTCAGGATATTTTTCTGCTATTTTTTTTAAAGCAGAACAGATTTGTATAAATCCTTCACCAAAGTTTTCACGTCGGTGCCCGGTAACCAATATAAATTTTGATTTTAAAATATTTTGATCGAGGTTTTTATTTATTTCTGTTTTTATCTGCTTTTTAAGATACACGTCGCTTTTAATTTTGGCGGATGCCGTAAAAAGTGCATCAATAACTGTGTTCCCGGTTACTTTTATATTTTTGGGATTGATATTTTCGTTTAATAGATTTGTTTTTGCTGTTTCGGTAGGAGCAAAGTGGTAAGTGGCAAGTGCCCCTGTCATTTTACGGTTCATTTCTTCCGGCCAGGGTGAGTAGATATTGCCAGTTCTTAATCCGGCCTCAACGTGTCCTACATGAATTTGTTTGTAGAAGGCAGCCAAAGCGGCAGTCGACGATGAGGTTGTGTCTCCGTGTACTAAAACCACATCGGGTTGAAAATCATCAAGTACATCTCTCATTTTTAAAAGAACCCGGCTGGTAAGTTCAAATAAATCCTGGTTTGGTTTCATTATATCCAAATCATAGTCGGGTGAAATATCGAAAATATCAAGCACTTGATCCAACATTTCACGGTGTTGTGCTGTAACACATACTTTTGAATTTATATGTTCGGGGAACCTTTCGAGTTCTTTAACCACAGGAGCCATTTTTATTGCCTCGGGGCGGGTTCCAAATACGCTCAGTATTTTTTTCATTTTGTAATATTAGGTTTAATCTGAAACTTAATTTCATTTTCTTACGCCACAAAAATCTAGTTCTCCCGGTTTATATTTCAGCATTAAAAATTCGCGATGTGCAACAAGATATACGATAATGTCTGCTTGCTCCCAAGCATCCATATAGCCCGTAAGCTCAAGTTCAATTGACTTTTTGAGATTAGGTTCAACAATGAGATACTCTGCCTCTCCGAAAGAGAGCATCTGCTGAACAACAAATTTTGCTGGAGATTCTCGTAAGTCATCAATATTAGGTTTAAAGGCTAGACCCATTAAAGCAATTTTAGGTAACCGGTTATTTTCTTTTTGAAATTGTAATATAGTTACTTTCAGTTTTTCAATAACCCATTGGGTTTTATAGTTGTTTATTTCTCTCGCGGTTCTAATAATTTTGGCTTCTTTTTCAAAGTCGGAAACAATAAACCAGGGATCAACGGCAATACAATGTCCTCCAACTCCCGTTCCCGGTTGCAAAATATTCACTCTCGGATGTTTATTGGCCAGCTTTATTAAATCCCAAACATTTATTTGAGCTTTATCACATATTATAGAAAGCTCATTCGCAAAGGCAATGTTTACGTCACGTGATGAGTTCTCAACCAATTTACACATTTCAGCTGTACGCGAATTTGTTGGGTGGAGAGGCGCTTTTACAAATTGCTGGTAAAAAGAAATAGCCGCTTCTGTCGACTTCTCATCAATGCCACCGATAACACGGTCATTGTTTTCAAGTTCATAAATAACATTTCCTGGTAAAACTCTCTCGGGACAATAAGCAATATAAATTTTGTCTTTTAATTCCGGTCTTTCTGAATATATAAGCTCAGCCATTTTTTCAGTAGTGAAAATGGGGCTGGTAGATTCAATAATAAAGAGATTGTCTTCCCGTAGGAAGGGGATCACCATTTTTGTTGCCGACTCAACAAAACTAATATCCGGAATGTGATTGTCTTTGAAGGGGGTTGGTACAGCTATCAAAAAGACGTTAGCTTCTGAGGGGTGAGTTGATGCAGTTAATAATTCTTTGTCAATTACATATTTTACTAATCCGTCCAGTTCAGGTTCAACAATGTGAATCTCACCACGATTAATTGTGTCGACAACATCTTTATTTACATCAACACCTATCACGCGTATATCTTTTTTCGCCATTAATGCAGCTGTTGGAAGCCCAATGTACCCAAGCCCCATCATTACAGCCTTTTGAAATTTTTTGTCCATTTTTATTTGTTGCGGTTACGGATTGACAAATTTATATTATTCAGAAGAAATAAGGTTATTTAAAAAGATTTTGTTTCTATTTTGGTAAGAACATAATAAATAAAAAAGTTTCAGAACACTAATTTTGTGTGTTTATTAGTTTATTATTTTAATTGACAAAATTAATCGTGAATGCAAACCATTCAAATGTCTGACCTATATGGCCAATATTTAAGCATGAAAGATGAGATTGATGCTGCCATTCAGGAAGTTATTCGCTCAGCAAAATTTATAAAAAGTGGAAAGGTTCTTGAGTTTGAAGAAAAGCTTTCTCAATATCTGGATACAAATGTGATTTCTTGCGGAAATGGAACGGATGCTCTTCAACTCGCTTTTATGGCCTTAAAATTGAAATCCGGAGATGAGGTTATTACTACGCCCTTTACATTTATTTCAACGGTTGAGGTTTTGGTATTGCTTGGTTTAAAACCGGTGTTTGTGGATGTTTGCCCCAACAAATTTAATATCGATTCTTCGAAAATTAAGGCTGCAATTACCGATAAAACAAAAGCAGTTTTGCCGGTTCACTTGTTTGGTCAGTGTGCGGATTTGGAGACAATTCAATCGCTATGTAAAAAACATGGTCTTTTTTTAGTTGAAGATGCTTGTCAGGCACTGGGAACTGACTTCCTTTTTGAAGACGGCACAATTCAAAAAGCCGGAACAGTTGGAAATATAGGATGTAACTCTTTTTTTCCGTCAAAAAATCTGGGAGCGTTTGGTGACGGAGGAGCAGTTTATACAAGCAACAATGAACTGGCAAAAATGGTCCGTTCTGTCGCAAATCACGGAAGAAAAGAAATGTATGTTTATGAGCGTGTGGGCTTAAATTCCCGGCTTGATAGTATACAAGCTGCCATTCTTGAGGTAAAACTGAAGTATATTAAGAAACATATAAAAATGCGGCAAGATGTTGCAGCTTTTTACGATGAATATTTAAAAGAAATTGAGGGACTTCAAATTCCGACACGAGCAAATTATAGTACACATACTTTCCATCAATATACTGTTAAAACGAAAAAGCGGAATGAATTGCAAATGTTTCTGAAGAAGAGAGGAATTCCGTCGATGGTATATTATCCTCACCCGATTCATCTACAGGAAGCGTACCAATTTTTAGGATATAAAAAAGGAGCTTTTCCTCATTGCGAACAATTGGCAGAAACTGTGTTATCTTTGCCCATGCATACTGAATTGACTGAAAAACAATTGAAATATATAGTTGATTCAATTAAAATATTCTTCAAAAAATAACTATGACTGATACTTTTATCCACGAAACCGCAATAATTGATTCAGGAGCTCAAATCGGGAAGAGAACAAAAATTTGGCACTTCTGTCATGTTATGGGAACGGCGAAAATTGGGAGCAATTGTATTCTTGGTCAGAACGTGTTTGTGGGGAGCGATGTAAACCTGGGCAATAGTGTGAAGGTGCAAAATAATGTGTCGGTTTTTGAAGGTGTAGTTTGCGAAGATGATGTATTTCTCGGGCCATCGATGGTTTTTACCAACGTTATAAATCCGCGAAGTTTTATCGAACGAAAAAATGAATACAAAAAAACACTTGTAAAAAAAGGAGCAACAATTGGCGCCAACGCTACAATTCTCTGTGGTTTAACTTTGGGAAAATATTGTTTTATTGGTGCAGGTGCCGTTGTTACTAAAGATGTAAAAGCTTTTGCGCTAATGAAAGGCGTGCCTGCTAAACAATATGGCTGGGTTAGTCGGTCAGGTGCCATTTTAGGAGATGATTTGGTTTGCCCTGAAACTGGTGAAAGATATAAACTCAATGGTGAATTTTTGGAATTGGTTACAGAAAAATTAAGCTAATCTCGAATTGGAGACAAGTGCAGATTAATTTATAAATGAAAAAATTTGGACTAATAGGCGCAGCAGGTTATATCGCCGAACGGCATATGAAAGCCATCAAAGAAACCGGAAACAAGCTGCTTTGGGCGGCAGACCAGTTTGATGTAATGGGACGGATGGATAGTTATTTTCCTGAAGCAGAGTTTTATTTACACGAAAATGCAACTCAAAACTTGATAACAGAGACAGAGCCGGTTGATTTTATCAGCATTTGTTCGCCGAATTATATACATGCTTCACACATTCGGTTTGCACTTAAAAATTCTTCTGATGTGATTTGCGAAAAGCCGCTTGTTATTTATCCAAATGAGTTGGTTGAGTTGAAAAGGGTGGAACAAGAAACCGGGAAAAAGGTATTTACTGTTTTGCAATTGCGTTATCATCCGGAAATTCTCGCGTTGAAAAGGCAAATTGAAAACAAATCGGATAAAGTTTATGATGTCGATTTGACTTACATTACCTCACGGGGGAAGTGGTATTTTAAAAGCTGGAAAGGCGATATCGAAAAATCGGGTGGGGTAGCGACAAACATTGGCATTCATTTCTTTGATATGCTACTTTGGATTTTTGGCAAGGTTAGGAAAAATGTAGTTCATATTTACGAACCACACAAAGCTGCCGGGTTTCTTGAGTTGGAAAAGGCAAATGTACGCTGGTTTATGAGCCTCGATTGTGATGACCTTCCTCAAAATACAAAAGAAAAAGGTTTACGAACTTACCGCTCGATAAATGTTTCGGGGGAAGAAATTGAGTTTAGTGGAGGTTTTACTGATTTGCATACAGTAACTTATCAGAATATTTTAAGCGGGAATGGATTTGGAATTGACGATGCCAGAGAAAGTATTGTACTAACAGACAAAATAAGAAATACAACCTCGGTGGAAATAAAAGGGGAGGTGCACCCATTATTAATTCGTCATAACCTGTAACTTATTTCTCAGCAATTTCAATGAATTTCTTAGTTAGATTCCTTCTTGAATATTTTTCAAATGATGAAATACTTGATTCAATTTGGTTTTGTTGAAAGAGTTTAAAATAATTTAAAACAGACAATTTAATTCCAGCAGCATCATTAAAATTGTGGGTCACACCCGATTTAGTTTCATTGATAATAGTTGCAAAATCTGCATTTTTAGGCCCAATGGCAAGGATTGGTCTGTTGACGGCCAGGTATTCGTACATTTTCCCGGGGAGGATTCCTTTGACATTTGGAGTATCATTTATAGGAAGTAACAGTAAATGTGAACGATGGAGCATTCTTAGCCCTCTTTTATGAGGAAGATGTGGTGTGATTTTAAGATATTCAAATAGATTGTTGTCTCTAATGCTTTTTATTACTGAATGATCAGTTTGGCCAATTAAATGGATTTGAATTGATTTTTTGAATTCGTTATTTTCTTTACATAGCTCACAAATTGCTTTCCACAATGATGCAGGGTTGCGATCTTTATTTAATGCTCCCAAATGAGTTATCGTAAATTTTGCTTCCATTGGTTCATTTTCGAAATGGTAGTCCTCAGGATCATAGCCATTGTTGACCAATTCAATTTTTCGACCTCCCAGCTTCTGGAATTCCTGCTGCCATGAAGGACTTACTGTAACTACGTGATCTGCAGAATCTAATACACGCTTTTCCAGTTTGTGGTGCTTCTTATCTCCCCATTTGGTTAATCTTAGTTGAGAATAAAAATCTATATTGGTCCATGGATCGCGAAAATCGGCAATCCATTTAATATCAATTTTTTCCTTGAGTTTAAGTGCTATTAGATGCATGCTGTGTGGCGGGCCAGTTGAAACAATCAGGTCAACATGGTTTTTTTTCAGATAGGATGAAAGATATTTTACAGAAGGTTTTATCCAAAATTTTCGTGGATCGGGAATCATCAGGTTTCCGCGAAGAAATACAGCTAGTTTATTCTTCCAGTTTCCCGATGATGCTTCTGAGATATATCCGGCTTTAAATTTTGTATTTTTTTTCTTTCCCGATAATCTCCTGTAAATATGGTAAGGTTCCCAAATTGGTGTTTTTAATTCAATAATCTCAGGATGAATTTCAGATGTCAAACTTTCATCCAAAACAGAAGGATCAGGATTTAAAGGTGTGTAGACTATCGGTTTCCATCCAAAATCCGGAAGATATTTTGACATTTTAAGCCAACGTTGTACCCCACCTCCTCCGCTTGGAGGCCAATAATATGTAATGATTAGGACTTTTTTCATACACCCTCTTGGTAGTCTATTTATTCAGGATTGCTCTTGCATAATTCTCCCAACTCAAATTTTCTGCTGTTTTTTCTACATTTGCACCAGGCAAAGGAGAATCAAGGAAACGCATCATTTGCTCCGCCATTGAATCAATATTATTTGCTTCGGCGAGGTATCCGTTAAAGCCGTCTTTTACTGTTTCCGGGAAATGGCCAACTTTGGTAGCTAAAATAGGTAGTTTGAAATTATAACTTAGGGACTCAATTCCCGAAGGTGTTGCTGTGAGGTAATAGAGAACAACACAATTGCTAACCTGAAAATATTTATGGACATCTTCGTTCGGGACAAATTCATTAAATACTGATACTTTATCACGGATGCCATATTTATCAATCAATTCCAAAGGGTGATAGTCTTTTTCATCCTCTTTATTTCCAAGAAATATTTTTTTTGCGAACCCGAATAATACCTTTTTTATTTTGGTGCTAAGTTTTTTGCTGTCAAGTGTGTTCCAAAACGATTCGCCACAAATAAGTAAACTTACGTCATCTCTTTTTTCGACTACTTTAGCGAAAGCATTTATAGCATTGTGGAGTCCTTTATATTTTCTGATAAATCCAAAAAACAAAAAAACATTTTCGCGTAAATTATTTTCTTTTTTGAATTTTTCAACATTAAATTTCGAATCGGGTTGAAACAAATCGTAAATAGGATGATAAAGTTTAATTACGGTTTGTGCATTTTCTGAACGCTCTCCTGTTTTTGTTAAATGAAGACTCTTTGTTGGGAACAACTCCTGTAATTCATTAAACGTTTTTAATGCATGTACAATATATGAATCTGAATTTTTAATTCCGTATTTTGTAAAAAAACGGTCGATTTTGCTTTTTTCTTTTTGAACAACAAAGTGGAGGTCAAAAATAACTTCTGCCTTTGATTTTTTCTTAATTTGTTTTGCGATATGTTTCAAAGGAAGGCCCTGCAATGCAATTGACCATTGAAAAATTACGATATCGGGATTTACCGAAGATATAAAATCAGCAGTTCTTTTCCAGCTTCCCGGCTTGTTGTAGTTGGTGAGATAAGTGCAGGTGATATTTGTTCCTTCCAATAAATCTACCTTGCTTTTTTTGTCCTTAAACTCACGCGGAATGATACTTGGGTACTGTTGAGTCCAGGAAACGATGTGAACTTTTATGTTTCCGAGTTTGTCGAATGTTTTTGCAAGAGAGGTGTTGTAGTTGGCCATTCCTCCCTTAAAAGCAGGTCCCGGACCAAAACAGACAACCGTTTTATCAGTCATGATTATTGGTTAATTTCTTTTTTGTAAACCGCATCGTATACTCTTCTCATACCTTCGCGAATAGAGATTTTGGGTTCCCATCCCAGGTTTTTATTTACCCAGTCCATGTTACAGTATCGCGAATGGACTCCTACAGGTTTGTCTAGTAGTTGTTTAATTTCCGGGCTGTAACCTGCAAACTCACAGAAAAGTTTGATTATCTCTCTGAAGTTAGTTAGTCTTCCCATCCCGATATTGATAGCGGTTCCATCGTGAATTTTTTCCATCGCTACATGAATACAGTCCAAAACATCGTCAATGTGAACGAAGTCGCGCCCCTGATATCCTGTTCCCCATACTTCGAATGGTTCTTCTCTGTGAACTGCTCTTCTGGCAATCGCCGGCACAGGATATGAATAATCCTGATCTTCTCCATAACCTGAAAATGGACGTATACATGTAATATTTACACCGTAATGTTTCGCAGTAATTTTCGCCAGAAATTCTCCGGTGAGTTTTGACCAGCCATAAGTCATATCTGGCTGCCCCATATTGTTGAAGTCTATATCCGATTCTTTTAACTGTACCTGATTTTCTTCAGTTTGAAGATTGACAGGGTAAGCTGCACTTGAGCTTGGGTAGAGGACTCTTTCTGGTTTATGACGGCTAATCCAATAAAAAAACTCAGCATCAATGGCTAGATCTAGCGCAACCATAATCGGGTCGCCGTCAATTTTGGCGCGGCCTCCAACGATAGCGGCAAAGTGGTACACATCGTGGAATTTTTCAAAGTCCAATTCAAAATGATTGTTAAACCATTCAGCATCTTCTCCAAGCCAATGCAAAACATTTCTGAAATCTTCTTTGAGGAAAAGTAGTCGTTCATCATTTCCGTATACTTCAATTTCCTTTATATTTTTTTGATAAGGAGCGTCTAACCACGTTTTAGGATGCGTTCCAACAGAAAGATCATCAATAAAAATTATACGATCGTTGGTTGAGTTATACAACCGTCTCACCATGTTCTTTCCAACAAAACCGCAACCACCGGAAACTAAATGAGTTTTCATAAGGATTTAATTTGTTTTATGTTGTTCTAATATAGATTATTCATCTCGTAAAATACATATAATAACCTAAAATTAGGTTGAGAAAAATCATCTACCTCTAGTTTCTACTTCTTTGTTAGAGGGGATTTACTTACAAGAAGATATATTTGGTTTGATCAAATTTCTGCAAATAATTTTTTGTAGCTCACCTGCTCGCCAATAATTTTCCCAATCTCGCTGATAGCAACACGTTCCTGTTCCATCGTGTCGCGATAGCGAATGGTTACTGTGTTATCCTGCGTTGTTTGATGATCGACAGTAACACAGAACGGCGTTCCAATTGCATCCTGACGACGGTAACGTTTTCCGATAGAATCTTTTTCGTCGTACTGGCAGTTGAAATTAAATTTCAAATCATCAATAATTTCGCGTGCTTTTTCCGGCAGTCCGTCTTTTTTAACCAACGGCATAACAGCCAGTTTTACCGGAGCCAATACTGGCGGAATTTTCAGAACTACACGTGAGTCTTTTTCCAGTTCTTCTTCACAATACGATGCTGAAATCACCTGTAAAAACATGCGGTCGACACCAATCGAAGTTTCCACTACAAACGGAACGTACGATTCATTCAGTTCCGGATCGAAATATCTGATTTTTTTGCCTGAATATTTTTCGTGTTGTGAAAGGTCAAAATCAGTGCGCGAGTGAATTCCTTCCACTTCTTTAAATCCGAATGGAAATTTGTATTCCACATCTACAGCAGCATTGGCATAGTGAGCCAGTTTTTCATGTTCGTGGAAACGGTAATTTTCATCACCAAAACCAAGAGCGCGGTGCCATTTAATACGGGTTTCTTTCCATTTTTCAAACCAGTCGAGCTCGGTGCCGGGACGTACAAAAAACTGCATTTCCATTTGTTCGAACTCGCGCATTCTGAAAATAAACTGGCGAGCAACAATTTCGTTACGGAAAGCTTTACCAATTTGAGCAATTCCGAACGGAATTTTCATACGTCCGGTTTTTTGAACATTCAGGTAATTCACAAAAATTCCCTGTGCCGTTTCCGGGCGAAGATAAACTTTTAAAGCACCATCGGCGGTTGAGCCCATTTCTGTGGCAAACATCAGGTTAAACTGACGGACATCGGTCCAGTTTCGTGTTCCTGAGATAGGACAAACAATTTCCTGGTCGATGATGATTTGTTTTAGTTCTTCCAGATTATTGTCGTTCAATGCCTGTGCAAAGCGGGAATGAAGTTCATCGTATTTTTTCTGGTTGGCCAAAACCCGCGGATTGGTTTCGCGGAACTGTTTTTCATCAAAGGAATCGCCAAAACGTTTTTGTGCTTTAACCACTTCTTTATCCATTTTGGCCTCAAATTTTGCCAGTTGTTCTTCAATTAAAACATCGGCGCGGTAGCGTTTTTTCGAATCTTTGTTGTCGATTAACGGGTCGTTAAACGCATCCACGTGACCGGAAGCTTTCCAAATGGTAGGGTGCATAAAAATTGCAGAATCAATACCAACTACATTTTCGTGCAGCAGAACCATACTGTCCCACCAATATTTTTTAATGTTATTTTTTAATTCAACGCCGTATTGACCATAGTCGTAAACTGCGCCAAGCCCGTCGTAAATTTCGCTTGACTGAAATACATAACCGTATTCTTTGCAGTGTGCAACCAGTTTCTTGAAGATGTCTTCCTGTGCCATTTATTATTCGATTTTCAAATTGAACGACAAAAATATAATATAATTGATTGCCGCGAAAAAAGATTGGGTTAGAATTTCGTTTCAGAAGAATTATTCTACTTCTTCAAAGTCAATATATTCACCATCGTCAGGATCGAAATTTTTATTTTGTCGTCTGTTTTTCTCGATAGTGACTTCTCCTTCTCGTTTGGTTGAACGCTGGTTTTGCCGTTGTTGCTCCTGCATTTTTTGCTGCATATTTTTTACACCTTTGTCAATTAGCATGGGTAAAACATAACGCGAAATGATACGAATTGCAAAATAGATAATTGCAATTACAAACAGCGTTCGTATAAAATTGAAAATGTATAATATTGTCAATATGTCCATCAATGCAATTTTAGTAAATAATTGAAAGAATTCTGTTTCAACCTGCAAATTTAACTTTTATTAGGATTGAAAGGATACAAAAAAAGGCGGGAAATTCCGCCTTAATTTTGAATATTTTTATTGAGTTATCTCTGGCTGACGTCGCCACCGCTTGATTCATCAGTGTCTTTTATTTTAGGGTTTCCAAAATAACGAACATCACCTCCGCTACTTGCTTTTGCGTACAATTCTTCGCTTACCGTTACATCGGCATCTGAGCCGCTGCTAACACGAACTCTGCAAATCGCTGTTTCGAGACCACGTGCAGAAATGTCGCTGCCGCTGCTTGCTTCTGCTTCAAAAGTTTTTGCTTTCCCTGTTAGTTTTGCATCTGATCCGCTGCTTGTATCCAGTTTTATATTTTTGTAAACCAAATTCAAATCCACGTCACTTCCACTGCTGGCTTCAATATTGATATTTTCACCTTTTAAAGTGTTTTCCGATTTTACATCCGATCCTGAAGAAGCATCAATTTCGTTTAATTCTTTTACTGTTACGTAGGCTTTTTTGGTTTCATTTCTACCTCCCCAGTTAAACCAGTTGTTATTGCGTTTCATGTAGATATGAAGGACATCGCCTTTTACTTCTGTTATAAGTTCGTCAATAATATCGTCGTCGGCAACAACTTTAACTTCTTCACTGTTACCCATTGTAATATAAAGGTCAATTCCTGTTGAAACCTTTATTGCGTTAAAATTTTTTACTTTTCTGTTCTCGGTTTCGTCACTGTTTCCGGCATAAACCGAAGCATTAATTCCAATGGCAGCAATAAAAATAAGGATGGCAAGCTTTTGAATTGTTTTCATATTATTTTGTATTAGCATGATTTTTAAAAGGACGTGTTAAAATAATGGAAGTTACACTTTAGGCTAATTTTTTCTGACATTTCCACCGGAAGAACTATCTGTATTTATGGATTTTGGGTTTCCTGAATAAAAAACGTTGCCTCCGCTGCTGGCACGTCCGTCCAGTTTTTCCCTTACATCAATCCAGATATTTGCACCGCTACTTGCACTCGCATCACAATCGTCAACGGTTAAATCTCCGGCTTTAATGTTCGAACCGGCGGAAGCTTTTCCGGTAAACAATTCACTGCGTCCTTCCAGCTTTATATTCGAACCGGCAGATGCAGAGACATTCAGTTTTCGCGTGTCCACATCTAATTTCATGTTGCTTCCTGCAGATGTAGACAGTTCCAGACTTTTTGTTTTAATTGTATTTTCTGAAAAAACATTGCTTCCTGCAGTAGATGTGATTTCGTTTACTGCGGAAACAGTTACAAAAACCTTTAATGAAGTTGAACTTCTAATGTTCTTATTTATCGATACCACAAGTGTATTAGCTTCAATTTTTGTTTCAATTGCATCAAGCAGATTATCATCGGCTTTAACAACCACTTTCTCTGTGTTGCCCTGTGTGATGTAAACATTTATTCCCCGGCGTGCCTTTATTTCGTCAAAAGAGCCAATATCCCGGGTTTCCTCAACCACATTTCCGTTTCCTTTTATTGAAGGCCCCATAAAGGTACACGACGAAAAAAATGAAGCGGTAAAGATGACTATCAACGAAAGGAAAATCTTTGATCTCATATTTTTCTGTTTAATTATTTAACTTAGTTGAAATGAGATACTAATGTACACCAGATGATGAGAAGCTTACAAGTTTTTTCGTTGAAAGTATGGTTTTTGCCGGTGAACCAAGAATAAAAAGAGGCTGTCCCAAAAGTCTGATTATGTATTTGAAGAGTTGAGTATTTGAAAAATTTCTCAGATACCTACCCGAATACAAAATCCTTTTGGG
>NZ_JAIKLE010000129.1 GCF_022267315.1 Maribellus maritimus | reverse complement strand
ATGGAATTTTTAAGGCTTCCAACATACTGTTTGTACTGCTGTTCCGATTGGGAATTGCTTTTCAATACATCATGCAGTTCGGTCACCAGAGGAAATAACCGGACTTCTGAGTTTGGCCAATGAGCTATATCAGATAAACTTTCTGCCGGATTAAGAATACATTTTAAAGCCCCGAAACCGGAATATTGTTTCAGGGCTTCTTTCTCTTCGTTTGTCGGGTTTCGATTTTCTCGTTCAAGCTGAAAAGCAAGTTTTATCGCCTCAATATTTGCCCGAAGGTGCTTTTCTTTATTGAAGCCCATGTTCTCCCACCCAGATTGAAAGTTCCCCGGTTAACTCGACATATAAACCATGAAACTCCGGACTAAATGCAAACTCATCATTTAGCTTATATTTTGAAAATATGCCTTCAACTTTGGGAAGCAATTTGATGGCAAACTCTTTGGCTTGTCCCATGGGGATTTCCCTGGGGAATTCGTTCCAAAGGATGGTTACAAGCGTATCGTGTTTGGAAAAGTGAAGGCCGTGATAAAGGTCTTTGGTGGCCAGTTCTTCCGCTTCCTGCTGTGTATGCCCGTTTTTTATGCTTTCGGAATAAGTTTTGGAAGCAAGGTCACTGCGGGTATTGAGTAAGTTATTGTTATCAATTAACTCGGGATGGCTTTCATATAAAAAGTGCAAAAGCGACAGTTTAAACCAGGACAATTCCTGATAGCTATTATTCATGACTTTCTGATTTTTGATGTTAAAAATTGAGTTTTGAGAAAGCGCCCAGGTCACTTCCTGAACGCCTCATTTTATCGCATGAGAACCCTTACATGGAATGAGCTTTTGAGCGGTTACGTTTGTCTGTTTGCTGTTCAGTCGGGGTGACCTGCTCCTTGTTCAAAGGTTCTCTTACATCTTTGGTGGCTTCGTTGGTTTTCCCCTCTGAATTTACAGCTACCTGTGTTTTGCTGTTTTTGTCGGGAGTGACTTCAGCTCCTTTGGTTTGAGCTTTGTCAGGGTTCCATTTGTAAAAATCAAGCTTGCCTTTTTCATCGTTAATTTTTACATACGCATTAAACTCCTGGCCTTCTTTATCCTTCATCCCGGAAATATAAACAGTTTCCCGCTTTTCCAGCTTCTGCTGCTGTTCTTCGTTGAGTTCTTTTCCAAGCAACGAATTGGGAATACGAACTTGTCTTTGGTCATTTACATTTTGCTGTTGGTTCTGTTGTTGGTCAAAACGAAAACCGATGCCCCGTTTGTCGGCATCTACCTGTAACCAAGCGCTGAATTCATTTCCGCTACGGGCTGTCATGCCTTCCACAAAAATGGCCCGGCCTTCAGCCAGTTCCTTTTGTTGGCTTTCATTCAGCTTTACCCCTTTTATTTCCTCCGGAATATTTATTTTATCAGCACGGGCTGCGACAAGCTCGTTAGTTAATTTGTCTATGGAAAGAAATACAGGTGTTGTTTCCCCTTCTTTGTATTGTGGATGGAGTATGCGACCTGCATTGCCGGTCTGTAAGAGGTTATTTTTGTCTTC
>NZ_JAIKLE010000128.1 GCF_022267315.1 Maribellus maritimus | reverse complement strand
ATGGAATTTTTAAGGCTTCCAACATACTGTTTGTACTGCTGTTCCGATTGGGAATTGCTTTTCAATACATCATGCAGTTCGGTCACCAGAGGAAACAACCCGACTTCTGAGTTTGGCCAATGAGCTATATCTGATAAACTTTCTGCCGGATTAAGAATACATTTTAAAGCCCCGAAACCGGAATATTGTTTCAGGGCTTCCTGTTCTTCGTTTGTCGGGTTTCGATTTTCCCGTTCAAGCTGAAAAGCAAGTTTTATTGCTTCAATATTTGCCCGAAGGTGTTTCTCTTTATTGAAGCTCATGTTCTTCCACCCAGATTGAAAGTTCCCCGGTCAACTCGGTATATAAACCGTTAAACTCCGGGCTAAATACAAACTCGTCGTTCAACTTGTATTTTGAAAAAATACCCTCTACTTCGGGAAGCAGTTTGATGGCAAACTCTTTCGCCTGTCCCATTGGTATTTCCCTGGAGAATTCATTCCAAAGGATGGTAACCAATGTATCGTGTTTGGAAAAGTGAAGACCCCGGTAAAGGTCTTTGAGCGCCAATTCTTCAGCCTCTTGCTGTGTGTGTCCGTTTTTTATGCCTTCTGAATAAGTTTTGGAAGCAAGGTCGCTACGTGTGTTGAGTAAATCATTGTTATCGATTAACTCAGGATGGCTTTCATATAAAAAATGCAAAAGCGACAGTTTAAACCAGGACAACTCCTGATAGCTATTATTCATGACTTTCTGATTTTTGATGTTAAAAATTGAGTTTTGAGAAAGCGCCAGGTCACCTCCTGAACGCCTCGTTTCAGTCACATGTGAACTTGTTACATGGAATGTGCTTTCGAGCGGTTACGTTTGTCTGTTTGCTGCTCAGTTGGGGTGACCTGCTCTTTGTTTAAAGGTTCTTTTACATCTTTGGTGGCTTCATTGGTTTTCCCTTCTGAATTTACAGCTACCTGCGTTTTGCTGTTTTTGTCAGGTGTAACTTCAGCCCCTTGGCTCCGGGATTTGTCAGGATTCCATTTGTAAAAATCGAGTTTCCCTTTTTCATCGTTAATTTTTACATACGCATTAAACTCCTGGCCTTCTTTGTCCTTCATCCCGGAAACATAAATGGTCTCCCGCTTTTCCAGTTTCTGCTGCTGTTCTTCAGTGAGTTCCTTTCCAAGCAGGGAATTGGGAATACGAACCTGCCGCTGGTCATTTGCATTTTGCTGTTGGTTCTGTTGTTGGTCGAATCGGAAGCCAATGCCCCGCCTGTCGGCATCTACCTGTAACCAGGCGCTGAATTCATTTCCACTTCGGGCTGTCATACCTTCCATAAAAATGGCCCGACCTTCAGCCAGTTCTTTTTGTTGGTTTTCATTCAGCTTTATTCCTTTTATTTCCTCCGGAATATTTATTTTATCCGCACGGGCTGCAACAAGCTCGTTGGTTAGTTTGTCAATGGAAAGAAATACAGGTGTTGTTTCCCCTTCTTTGTATTGTGGATGGAGTATGCGACCTGCATTGCCGGTCTGTAAGAGGTTATTTTTGTCTTC
>NZ_JAIKLE010000127.1 GCF_022267315.1 Maribellus maritimus | reverse complement strand
CTTTAGATAAGTCCTTGGAACAAAATGTTGTTTTTTAGTTTCTGTTTCTTTTTTCTTATTCATTCTCGAAGGTTTTCAAATTGGTGCATAACGGTTTGGCTATGTGGAGTGCGGGACTTTGAAACACTTCACTGTCAGGTTGCCACTGAGCCAATTCGTTTATTCATATTTTAGTTTTTAAGCCAAATCGTCAAAAACGAATTGGCGTTGCCAGCTACGAAGAACTGCGGTTGATTTACCCGCTGAACCCCGCATTACATATAGCTTTTGTTAGGCACTGGCTTTTAATTTATTTTTACAAATTCTCTAAAATTTTCTTTGTCAACTACCATACTTTCCGCATTGTAAGATTCTGTAAATGTCTTTGGTAATTTTGCATTTTTTTTATTTATCCACTTAAATTCAAATCCTGTTATTTTACCACCATTGTCCTCTACAAAATCAACTTCCTGTTGTTGTTTTGTCCTCCAAAAATATGTTCGTGCCAGACTTTGCTTATATTCAATTTGTTTTATTCGCTCTGAAATCAGGAAGTTCTCCCAAAGAGCGCCTTTATCCATTCTCAAATTAATTGGGTCAAAATTTCCGATTATCATATTTCGAATTCCATTGTCATAGAAATAGATTTTCTTACTTGTTTTGATTTCATTTCGAACATTTCGACTGAAACTGCCTAGCTTAAAAACTATGTATCCTTTTTGTAAAATGTCGATGTATTTACTGATTGTATTTTTGTCAACATTCACGATTTGAGCCAATTCAGAATAATTTACTTCACTTCCAACTTGAAGTGCTAGAGCTTGCACTAGTTTATCTAGTATTTCTGGTTTTCGTATATCTGAATATGAAAGAATATCTCTGTATAAATAGCTGTTAACTAAGTTGCGTAGGATATTAATTTCGTCCCCGACATTGTTTAGTACATCCGGATAAAGTCCATATAAAAGACGATTTTCTAATTGCTGTTCAGAATACAAAAATCCATGGTGGTTTTCATACTCTTCCCAGGAAATAGGAAACAACTGGTATTCCCATTTTCTTCCTGTTAATGGTTCATTGATTTTATTAGTCAAGTCAAACGAAGATGAACCACTTGCAAATAGTTGGACGTCTTTAAACCGGTCGGTTATTATTTTCATTGTCAGACCGATTCCTTCAATTCTTTGAGCCTCATCAATAAACACGAATTTATATTTTCCAAGAATTGTCCTAATTTGTTCCGTGTTAGGTTCAGTCAGTAAAGTTCTAGTTTTTGGGTCATCACCATCAAGAAGGAGATAATTTTCGTTTCCAAGAATTGATTCAATCAAAGTTGTCTTACCAACTTGTCTTGGACCAATTACGATTATGGCTTTCCCTGAACCAATTCGTTTTTTTATTAAATCACTTAAGTATCTTGAATACATATTTTTTATTTCAAAGATACAACATTTGATGAATTAATTCACCGTTGGTTATGTTTTTGTGTGATGTTGTCTTCTTTTTCAAGCTTGTGCCTAACGGTTGGTACATGTTGTCGGGGCGGATTTCGGAGAGCGTTCCTGTCCGAAGGACACGGAACTGCGATGCGAGAATCCGCAGTTGGCGCACC
>NZ_JAIKLE010000126.1 GCF_022267315.1 Maribellus maritimus | reverse complement strand
TGAGAAATGAGCAGCAAACGTTTTACATAGAAAATAGAAGTCAAAGACAAAAATAGCCATTGCCAGCCCTGCCCACCATGGGAAATGCTTACGCATTAATTTGAGCAGGCTAAGAGCTTTAGAGTTATAAACACAATAGAAATTTAAAAGCTTTCAATATCTGCCCCCGGCTGATAAAGGTGCGTAGGCCTGCCAAAGTAGCCCGGGCCGGTGCAGGCCCAAAGCGTTGAAGGATAACTTTGGCTTGATTCTTTTGAATACTTTTCTCATCTAAGAAGAAAAGTATTTGGGGCTCGGGGCAACGCCCCGTCGTTGGGAAGAGATGAGCGGAGAGACGGTGAGCACTGAGACGATGGGAAAAGAGTACCGAACGTTATACATAAAAGAATAAGACACAAAAGAAGAACTGACTTACAGGTTAAGAACGGACCCGCCTAAGAGTAAAAGCGTGAAGAAAATAAATGAAGTGTAGCGTTAAAAAATCTTTTCTGTTTGACTCCAAGCTATAGCGCAGGAGGAGTTTAAAAGATTTTAGCAAAACGGAATTGATTTTTAGCTTTTAATCTTGAGCAGTGGCTTTTTTTGATTCCTTTTTTCAGCTATAGGAAAAAAGGAATTGAGGTTCGGGGCAAAGCCCCGTTGAAAAGCGGAGATGAGAAGTGAGACTGTGAGCACTGGGACGGTGAGAAAAGAGAGATGAGTGTTGAGACGATTAGCATTGAAAATATTTTTGTAGAATAAAATTTATCAATTTATCCACACAGATTTATTCTCCTTTTAAAAGAGTTGGTTTTTTGTTGCCGATTTTAAGATTCCGCTTATTCGCCACCTGTTATTTATCAAAAAGAATATGCTTCAATCCATTATAACATCCAAAACCCGGATTAAACTTTTACTCAAGTTTTTTTTAAATACTCGGACAAGAAGTTATTTGCGTCACCTGGAACAGGAATTTGGCGAATCGTCCAATGCCATCCGTGTGGAGTTAAACCGCTTGGAGGCAGCCGGATTATTAACTGCTGAAATGAGTGGAAACAGAAAATATTTTAGCGCCAATACCGCTCATCCTTTATTTGATGACATCAACAGTATTCTTAAAAAATTTGTGGGAATCGACCAGATCATTGACCGTATTACAAGCAAAGTGGGCGATTTGGAGGCCGCTTTTATTACCGGGGATTTTGCCAAAGGACGCGATTCACAAATTATTGATTTGGTGCTGACAGGAGAAAATCTGGATAGAAAGTATATCCATAAATTGGTAGAAAAAGCAGAAAATATAATCGGGCGAAAAATTCGTTATCTTGTCCTAACCGCAGAACAGATGATGGAAGTTTTCAAAGATAAACCTCGTCTTTTGATTTGGAAAGCAGATACGGAAGAGAGAAAAGAGGGCGGGCACTGAGACGGTGAGAAAAGAGAGATGAGAAAGTGAGCGGTGAGAAATGAGCAGCAAACGTTTCACATAGAAAAAGAAGTCAAAGACAAAAATAGCCATTGCCAGCCCTGCCCTCCATGGGAAATGCTTACACACTAATTTGAGCTGGCAAAGAGTTTTAAAAAATTATAAACACAATAGAAATTTAAAAACTTTCAATATCTGCCCCCGGCGGATAAAGGTGCGTAGGCCTGCCAAAGTAGCCCGGGCCGGTGCAGG
>NZ_JAIKLE010000125.1 GCF_022267315.1 Maribellus maritimus | reverse complement strand
TCAAGTTCTTTTAAATCCTCTTTTATATTGAATTTGCTTTGTCTTCCCATGCTTCAAAGATAATACAGCGGCACTATATACTCAAATTGGTATAATCTTCATGTTTATGATGAAAATGCCGGACAGCCACTGGTAGTTGAAACCGGAGGGAACTATGCAGGTTTTGCATTAATAAATAACACAAAAAAATGGGTGATTAATAATTCAAACCAAGGACTGGGAGCCTGGGATAGTGACAACGGAGTTTACCGGATGATTATTGCGCCTAATGGAAATGTGGGTATTGGCACGGCTTCACCCGATTACCCGCTGGAAGTGAGCGGAAGTTCTTCCGGCGATGCCTGCGATTATGCTTATTACTCTATAAAGGGCGATGGCAGTGTTTATTATGGTTCTACAACATCTACAAGTCAAAACTACTCAATAGTTACAAGTAGCAGAATAAAAGCTTATAGTTTCCATGCCGTTTCTGACAGAAGAATAAAAAATAATGTCCAACACAGTAATGGCAAAAATGAGCTGGCACTAATCAATAAAATTGAGGTCGTCGATTACCAATACATTGATAAAGTAGAAAAAGGCAACATTACCAAAAAAGGTTTTATAGCCCAGCAAATAGAAGAAGTATTGCCCAATGCGGTTGGTAAGAGCAAAGCATTTATCCCCGATATTTATAAAGAAGCAACAGCAGTGGTTGTTGATTCTGCTGCTAAAACAATTACAGTAAGTACTCCGGTGGAACATAACTTACAAAAAGGCGATATGCTGCGTTTTATAACGCCCGGAGGAACACATGAAAAAGAAGTACTTTCTATTCTTTCTGACAACAAGTTTACCGTTCAAAAACCCGAAGGCGATTGTTCTGAAGTTTTCGTGTATGGAAAAAAAGTAGATGATTTCCGCGCCATCGACTACGACCAGGTTTTTTCAGCAGGTATTGGCGCCATCCAGGAACTCAGCCGCCAAAACGACGAACTAAAACAAACCATCGAAAACCTGCAAAACGCAAATACAGCTTTAAAAGCCGAGAAAGATGCAGAAATACAGGATTTACAACAACGCCTTAACTCGCTTGAAATATTGATGAAAAATGTACTTATAAAAAATGATACAGAAAGAACAGCAGCAGTAAAATAACCGAATGGTATCCACGCCTTATTGCGGAGGTAACTTGTTCCATTTTACACGCTAATCTGCACATTAAATATGGTATTATGTAGATAGATGTTTTTAAAGACAATAAGTTATACCGTAAATTAATTGGGTAATTTTAAATACTAATCGGTATAAAAGAAGATGCTAAATATTTTTTGATTAGCGTCTTTTTTTGAATGAAGTTTTTAGGCTTCGAACAAAACTTTAAAAACAGTTTAACTACGCTTTCTGTGGGAGGTGGAAAAGGAGGTTCGGATTTTAGTTCAGAAGGGAAATTGAATAGTGAAATTATGCGCTTTTGCCAAAGTTTTATGACCGAATTTTATAGTTCACTGGTATTACCTGCTTTAATAATCGTTAACGTTGGTGTAAAAACTCCACTTTTGAAGATTCCGTTAAAATTACCTTTCCTGTTTTATTATAATCTTTAAAACCACCTCCTTTGGTGGTGGTCATGTTTAAATGGCTTTGCATTTAAAATTATTAACTTAGAGAGATGAGTAATTTC
>NZ_JAIKLE010000124.1 GCF_022267315.1 Maribellus maritimus | reverse complement strand
GCAGAAAACAAGTTACCTACTTACCTAAAAGAATGACAAGTACTATAAACATTGAGCTTTGCTTAGGTAAGATGAACAATATTTAAGTTACCTGGAACTTACCTAAGTTACCTATCAGGTAAGATAGGTAGGATGCAAAATCAACTTACCTATCTCCTAAGAAACTGATATTCTGACCGTGGGTAAGTAGGTAAGCGAAAATCAACTTTTTTAAAAATTTTGCTGATGAAAAACAAAAAACTACAATGCGAAACAGCCAGGAAAATTTCAATAACCGGGTTCCTGAAAAAATTGGGAATTTCCCCGGTAAGAGAAAATCAAAACTCAGCCTGGTACCTGAGTCCAATCCGAAATGAAAACGAAGCCTCATTTAAGGTTTCAAAAATTCTTAATCGTTGGTATGACCATGGAATCGGGAAAGGAGGAAATATTATCGACCTGGTTACAGAGATGAATAACGGTTGCAATGTTCAGGAAGCGCTTTCAATTCTTGACCGGACAGTACCGTCTTTCTCTTTTCAACAGCAAAATACTTTTGCAGTGTTGAAGCCTGAAGCAGAAATCCGTATCGGTAAAATTCTTCCCATCCGGCATCCGGCGTTAATTCGATATTTGGAGAGAAGGAAAATTAACCCGGAAGTTGTTGGCAGGTATGCCAGGGAAGTCCATTATTCCATGAATGACAAAAAATATTTTGCCATTGGATTGGAAAATGTCTCAGGAGGCTGGGAACTTCGAAACCCGTATTACAAAAATGCTGCTGCACCGAAAAACTATTCCTGTTTTGCCACCCAAAAAGAAATGTTAAGCGTGACTGAAGGAATGTTTGATTTTTTCAGTTTGCTAACGCTTTATCCGGGCTTACCACACAAATCAGATTTCCTGGTTCTGAATTCGGTCTCTTTTATCAAACGGATTCAAAAAGTTGCTTTGCCATATTCCAGAGTGGGACTTTACCTCGATAATGACCCGGCAGGAAAAAAGGCGACAAAACAGTTATTGGCCGACCTTTCGAACAGTGTCGATATGTCTGCCCTTTACGTGGGCAAAAAGGATTTGAACCAGTTATTGACTACTCCAATTCAACGGCAGCGAAGGTCTGTGCGGTAAGCTATTTCAAGAGGTGTCAATGTTGCACAATTGACCTCTTGCTTTGCTCCTAAACTCGCAAAGGGAGAAAAATCATAGATTTTTCTTGCGGCAAAAATGATTAAGAAATGAAGACACAATACATTTCATTCAGGGTAAGCTACACGGAGAAAAAGGCAATAATTCTTGCCGCCAGAGCCGTGAATCTGAGCACCAGTGAATTTGCCCGAAGGGCTGCATTAAACATGAAAGTAACGCTGCGGTTTTCTTCCGAAGAATTGGAGATTTACAAAAACCTTCATACTTATCACCGCAATTTTAAAGCGATTGGAAACCTGGTGAAAAGTGACTATTTCAAGAAGAATGACACCATTCTTCTTGAACTGGAAGAAGTGATAAGCCTGATTAAAGCTCACCTTGAAAAATTTGAACAATGATTGGGAAAGCTAAAAGTATATCGCATGTTTCCAATGCCATTAATTATGCAAAAAACAAAAAAGGGGCGGTAGAGATTAGTCGGCATAATGTTGCGGGTGAAACAGGGAGAAAAATTGCAAAAGAATTCCGTGTTTTTCAAAATCTGAACGCCCGGTGTGAAAGAAATTCATTTTCCTTTGTTCTGAGCCCAACGATTCCTGATGGGATAAAACTTACCAATGCTGATTTCGCAAAACTAACCAACGATTTCCT
>NZ_JAIKLE010000123.1 GCF_022267315.1 Maribellus maritimus | reverse complement strand
GAGAGCGTTCCTGTCCGAAGGACACGGAACTGCGATGCGAGAATCCGCAGTTGGCGTACCACCGAACCCCGCCCTGCAATATGTACTGTGTTATGGGCTGATTTTTCATATTATCATGCTTTTATATAGTATTTCTGGATTTGATTGTACTTTCTCAAAACCAATATTCATATATTTTTTGTCTAGATTGTATGATTTATCCGATACATTTATTTTATCAGAAATTTTATCAATCAATCCTTTAAGCTTTAATCCTCCACCAATCAAGTAAATGCCATTAGTTCGAATTTTTTCTGAGTCCGATTCATCTAATTTTTCAAAATGTCCCAGTATTTTGTCAACGAGTAAATCTGTTTCCAATGCCAGACAATCTGCTAGTTCTTTACTTTCAATTAAAATTTCTTTCAATTCTTTTGATTTTTTCTCATTTCCAGTCACTCTTACCGTTTTTTCAATTGCACCATTTCTTCTCAAGTCAACATATTCAATTTTTAGCTTTTCCGCTTCTTCTTTCGAAATAGTCAAATTGTATTTTCTGCTTATATAGGTTTGAATTGTTTCGTTTAAACTGTTCCCAGAAATGTCGAGGATATTGTTTTTTATAATTTTATAGCCTTGTGTTGTTGTAATACTTGTTTTTCCAGCTCCAAAATCTACAATCATAGAAGTTGAGTTTTTTATATCAATCCCTAATCCAATTGCTGCTATTAAACAATCAAAGAGCATATAGCAATTTTTAACACCAGCATGCTCAAAAGAATCTCGAAAAGCTCTCAGTGCAACCTCGTTCATGTCTGAAGGAACAGAAACAATAGTTGTTAAAGCCGGAGAAAAAAGTGAAAATAATGGATTTTGAACCTTTTTAATTTCTTGTCTTAAAAATTGTTCCGTTGCATTGAAATCAGAAATTTTTCCATTTACAATCAAATTTTGAAGTATTTCACCTTCGTATTCAAACTGAGTTGGAGTCTCAACAATTAATTTTCCTCCTTTGAAGATTCTTGTCTTGCTCGTTCCAATATCAAAGCCTAAACTATTTTTTAATTGCTTCATCTACTTTTAATCTTCAGTGTTGTGTGCCCTTTTTTAAATTTGCCTATAACGGTCACTTGTATGTGGTCGGGCGGGATTTCGAAAAGAAATCCTGTCAGACCCGCAGGAAAGTGGGAGAGTGGTCTGACTTGTCAGACCGCTAAAACCCCCGCCTGGTATATACAATTTGTTAACGGCTGGTTTTTTATTCATCGTCAAATTGTTAACACTGTAAAAATGTCAATTTACATATTGATTTTTCAAGTAACCACTTGGTATCCAATTTTTTTTACCCCCAAAAGTCAAAGTTGCTTGTGGGCTGCAGGTAACCGCTGCCGATTAGGAAGTTGAAACGTGAGCTTTACCATTCCTAAACTTATGCCGCTGGCAGAAAACTTGCGAGTACAAAACTGTCCTGCCAATTTTTTTATTCCAGCCCAGATAGCTAACGGCCAAAAATCAAACTGTCAAATAACCACCGGCTGTTCCTGAAAATGCGCTGCAGAGTCAGGCTGCAAAACAGTTTTACAAAATGTCAAATTGCAAAAATTGGCAACTGTACCAAACTTTCTTTTGCAAGTTTTGTGACAGCAACTTTCGGGGCGAACGAAAAGCCAAAGAACATACTTATCAAATAACCACAAATATTTTCTTCTCAAACTGTTCGTTAAGGCAGATGGTTAACAAAGTTAAAGTCACATAAGTTACACTAAATTCGTACTCAGCCTTGTAATATTTTGTTTAACACGAATATCT
>NZ_JAIKLE010000122.1 GCF_022267315.1 Maribellus maritimus | reverse complement strand
GCGGATTCGACAAGTCGAATCTCGTCCCAACCTCAGTTTCGGTCGGACTGGTCAGACTCTCGTCTGACCGCCACGACCTCATACCACCACCGTTACAACCCATTTAAAAAAAAGAAACCATGCGAAAAAATAAACTATTCATTTTAATGCTCGTGATGGTCAGCTCAATTTTATTTTCAAATAGAATTATAGCTTCATCGGGCGAAAGTAATTCTAGTCAATCATACACTTTTGTTTTGACACATCTTCTCGACAAAAAACTTACTAAAGACGCATACTTTACGGTTGGAAACTTGAAAGTTTGGGAATTAGATTTTCGAAATGGAGAAAAAATAAAATATACAATAATCAGCATGAATGAAGATAATCCGATGTGCGGAATTACAGCAAAAGACAATTTTGGCGACACTTGTGAAATTTGCATTACAAAAATATCTGGTGACAACACAAAAGTTGAATTTAAATACAACGGTAAAAGACTGACTTATAAAGGATATTTATTAAGGTAAACTAATTTGAACTGCAAAAAAATAGCAAAATGAAAAGCCTTTATCCTCTAATATTAATACTCGTGTTTATAGAATCAGCTTATTCTCAAGAAAGAATAAAACCTGAAAGAATTGAATTTTTAATTGAAAATCCCGTAAAATTAACCAAAGCAGACGGCTGGTGTATAAACAATGACGGAGAATGGACAAAAAATACAAATATATTATCCAAAAGACATGAAAGCCTGAATAAAGGTTATCCCTCAGATTACAATTTTGAATACCTCTACTTTAATAAGTTCAATTATAATAACATCACATTTTATTGTCTGGTTTTCAAAAAAATAAAGACTCTCTATCTATATTCTTCAATAAAAGAAGACCCCTTTTTAACAAATGAAATTCATTTTTTTATTTTTCGTCCTGAGTACTATCAATCTATGATAGACTTTGTCAACAGTAAAACACAAGGACTTATATTTTTAAAACCAGTTGCATTAGGCTATTGTAGTGCTCTTACTTCAGAATATATAAGTGAAAATCAAGTCAAATTTGAAATTACTAACAAAATTGAATCATATTTTGACTTTTTATCTACTGTAGAAAGCAAGGCATCGAATACTTGGGAAAGAGACAAGAAAACCAGAAAACTATATAAATCATTCGACAATTATCTACAAAAAAGTATAGAAAAAAGCGATTCTTATTACAATCAAAATAATCAATTTGCAATTAATAATGCAATCGTCAATGGACAAGAAGTAATACGGTTTTTATTGCCATTTAATAATATGTATTACTCTGATGAAGATGCTTTTATTAAAAATATTTTCACAAAAAAATATTTTGAAGTTCCACGAAGTGAATTTATGGATTTAATTATCAACTAATTAATGTATAAAAATTATAATTCATACACGCAAGAATTCAGATTCATTAAATGTGATTTATCTAACCCAGATATTCTGTCTATTGAATTTTTTGATGACTATAAATTTGATACTTGTTTTGTGCCTAAAAATTACAAACCTTACTTTTTATGGACTTTGTGGTGGTGGATTTTACGGATTCCAAATGAGCTTAACAACTTAAAACACAACAAATCAATAAGGAATATTATTAAATATTTTATAATACCCGTTGCTGTAATACTTGCTGCAACAATCATTTATGAAATATGGATTAAGGATTTAATAATGAAAAATTAGAAAAAAAACGGGTTGTAACACAGTACATATTGCAGGGCGGGGTTCGGTGGTACGCCAACTGCGGATTCTCGCATCGCAGTTCCGTGTCCTTCGGACAGGAACGCTCTCCG
>NZ_JAIKLE010000121.1 GCF_022267315.1 Maribellus maritimus | reverse complement strand
TGGTGTGTCGTTCGCTGGATTCTCGCAACATCGTTCCGTCCTGCCGGACAGGAACGAGCTCCGAAATCCGCAACGACAACTTACAAGTGACCGTTGTGTGCAATTTTAAAAAATGAGAGACACTAACCAAAATATGATTGAATTACTTGATGTCTCAAAGGAGAATAATGTTTTCTCGTCATTGATAAGGCATCAAATTCATGAAGAGTTGTACAAATTAAAATTTGGTATTTTGGTTTCTGACTATGGTCGACTGAAACAAATACTAGAATTTAGACCTTTTGAAAATACAGGAGTTGCTCCTTATAGATACTTTTTTGCAACTTCATATCGCAATGACACTGACAATGAAGATTTAGCCTTTATTTCCGTTCGAGTTGAACAATTGGCTAGACACAAGCAATTTGAATTTAAATTGAGTAAAAAATATATCTCAAACTTACTCTGGTTTTCTCAACTGAAAGATTCGAAAGAAGTAGAAAACCTAATTGAAAAATAAAAGCTTAAACTATGAAATATTTATTTAACTCTTCTGGAAATTGGATTGCATTCAAAATCGGGCGCTATCTATATGGCACCAGTGCAAATTGGATTGGATGGTTCCCGTGGGAAGATGAGCACGCAGTCGACAGAAAGGGTAATTATTTGGGAAGTATATTTGGTGACAGGTTTTATAAAATTAGTGGATTTCCATATCGAGGATATCCGGGTTACCCCGGTTATCCTGGGTACCCTGGCTATCCGGGATATCCTGGCTATGCCGGTTATTCTCCATTAGTAACTGGAACAACTGATTATACACCAGAGGCTTTGAATGCGAAAGCAAAAGATTAAAAATAAAAAAACTGCACACAACAAATTGTAAATTGCATTGCGGGGTTCGTGCGGTGTCGTTCGCTGGATTCTCGTTTCGCAGTTCCGTGTCCTTCGGACAGGAACGCTCTTCGAAATCCGCAACGACAACTTACAAGTGACCGTTAGCGCCAATTTAAATGAACAAGAATGAAGAATTTCTTCAACAAAATATTTAGTAAATCTGACAAAGTGAATAAAAAAACACCTTTGGAGATTTTAGCATATGCTATTTCGGATGCTGGACTTTGGACTTGGTGGGCTGAAAAATTTCCGAATACTTTACAACTTGAGTTTAATGGAACAATGTTGTATTTCCAACCAAAATCGACAAATCAACCACCACCAAACCAAATCGCACTTCAATTCAAAGAGCCTAAATCCGTGACTGTCATCAGAAAAAAGGAGTGTTCACTTTCTGACAATTGGCTTGACGACTTCCATGCAGACAAGCTCGAACCATTTGGAATTAACTATGAATATTTCTCATTCTCAACAAAAGAGATTAAAGACATCATTGAACAAGCTGACGAGTCTAAAACAATATTTGGAGCAAAACTGAATGAGAACGAACTTTCAAATTATAATGTTAGACTTGGCTTTTGGGCAGGAGAAGTTGGACTTGTAGTACTCGCAGACGCAATGAAAATTATGTCACATGACGGAGAAATTCAACTTAACCAAATCCCGGAGAAACATGATAAATGGTGGGAATATTGGAGACAATATTGGGCAGTAATTGACACAGACAAAAAAATGCCATACGACCCAATTTGTGAAATAACAATCCCTGCAACTAAAGAGAACGTTGATAAAATGATAGAAAAATTAAAAGAAGAATAAAAACTGGCGCTAACACAGTACATATTGCAGGGCGGGGTTTGGTGGTACGCCAACTGCGGATTCCCGTTTCGCAGTTCCGTGTCCTTCGGACAGGAACGCTCTCCGAAATCCGCCCCGACAACATGTACCAACCGT
>NZ_JAIKLE010000120.1 GCF_022267315.1 Maribellus maritimus | reverse complement strand
GCCCACCTGTCAAATCAGTTCAAAAAAATTACCGGACTTACTCCTTCTCATTTCAAAAAGCTAAAGAATAAAAGGCGGGATACACTTGAGGAAGTGTGAATATTCGGGGCATAAGAAACAAAGGATTATAAATTAAAAGGATGCTCATGAATCACAATGAAAAATATTATCTACAGGAAATCTTTGAAAAATTTATTCGACCTAACTTTTCAATTACTGATTATATTATTTTTCTGAATGGGATAGTATAACCAGGAATTACCGCTATGTAGTAACACCAAAGGAAAACAAAAACAAATTCATTAGCTTTTATTTGCATAAGCATGATAAAATTGTTGATTTTAAAATGGTTGTAATTTACACAAGTGTTGGAGAATTTAATTCTCAGAACACTCAAAAATTACTGTTTTTATTAGCTCACGATGGCTTAGAACGGTTTAATCGGTTTTACCAAGAGTTTATTGATGAATTGAAAGAAAAGAGCGATAAAGAATCTCCTGTTGATTTCTATATTCCCTTTTATATTACGAATTGGAACAAAGAATGAAGACAAAGCACTATAAATAAAATTTCTATGACTGCAAATAAACTCTTCAGATTAGTTATCGGCCACTTCCTAGTCGCCCGAATACAGTTAGTAGTCGTCTATTCTAATCCAAAAATTTCTGAATTAAGTATAAGCGCAAAAAAAGAATGTGTGAATGATGTAACTTAAAATATTAATAGTGTAACATGTTACTGTTTGCATTAAGGTACCTTTAACACATGCAGGATACAGAGATTGAAAAATCGAAACAACATATCTTAATTGAAATTATTGATTATACTTCTAATTCGGTTACAAGTAAAACCATTATCGAGAAAACAACGGGAAGTGTAAATATTTTGGCATTTGATAGCAGAAAGATACTTCCTGAGACTGTTTCTGCATTTGACGTTTTTATCCTAATCATTGAGGGTGATGCGGAAATAATAATTGATAAATATTCAAACCCACTAAAGACGGGGGAAGGAATTATAGTACCAGCCCATACCTCTCATCTTATCAAAGCAAACAAAAGATTTAAAATGATTTCTACAGTAATTAAAAGCGGATATGAAGAAATCATATTATAAAGATTTCTTAAAATAAAAATTATGGCTAAAGCTAAAGAAGGAAAAGAAAGAAGAAACACGAAAAAGGTGGCTGTGAAAAGTCTGAAAGAAAAAAGAGCAGAAAAAGCTGCAAAAAAAGCTGGGAAAAGTGATTCAGACTTAATTTAACCAACATTGCTCTAGTATTCTTTATAAACTGAAAAAATGATGATGAAAAATGAATTTAAAGAAGGTGAGGTTGTAAGGTCAAAGTTTAATCCAACTCTGAATCTAGTGATCAGCAGGCATATACCCCCGATTTATTATTGCAGGAAGCAAAATAAACCCTCCTGTAAAGAAGTTGCTTATTTTGAAAATGAACTTTTGTCATACAACATAAAAAATATAAATGTAGTTACTTCCGATAACAGATTATCCTAAAAAAACAATCGAGACAAGGGAGTTTTTGACAAATAAGATGATTTTGAATTTTGACTTCAAATGGAATACCGAAGGGAAATATAAGTGGCGAAGAAATAGCAGGCGACAAATTGAAACATAAAAATGGAAAACAAATTTAATGAAGGTGAGATAGTATACGCCAAGGTAAATCCCGGGCTGAAATTGATTATCCGACGTTATGTCGACAAAATTTATTATTGCAAAATCCAAGATGAACCGGGTCGGAAAGAACTGGTGTATTTTGAACGAGAAATTCTACCCTTTTTAAGTGATACAAAAAGATAAATGAAGGTTTTAAATTCAGAGACAAATTTAAATGAGGTAATA
>NZ_JAIKLE010000011.1 GCF_022267315.1 Maribellus maritimus | reverse complement strand
CTCTCTCTCTCTCTCTCTCTCTCTCTCTCTCTCTCTCTCTCTCTCTCTGGTTCAGAGTTTTGTGTTTTACAATATCTTTTTTTACACATGTTTATATGTAACTTATACCAAATTTAACCCCGGCGTTGTTAACCGGACGAAAACAAAACTCAATGATTACTCAAACCAATCGCATAGACGTTGATATTACCGGATCATTTAATACAATTTTCCAACAAATTATTAATAGATTATTGCTGAATTATGGTTTTATTCCTGAAACGCATATACCTTATCTGACAATCAGATAATTGCAAAATCAAACTCCACAAACGGTTATTGAAAATGAATTTTAAAGGCTCTATACAAAAACGGTTAAGAAGAAGCATTTACTCAGCTTTCCCTTTTGATGATTTAAAAGAGGATGAAAAATATATTTCTATCTTTACATCAAAGGGGCAACTTCCTAATGGAAGGGTATTTGAATATAATCATTACAATAATGAAAACCATTGTGTAGTACCAAATAGTACCTCAAATATTTTAGATTGTATTAATGAATTTAAGACCTTATATGAACATGCTGCATATATTGAAGATTGTAGGTTAACTAATTTTCATAAGGCTCTATTATCAATTAAAGAACTGTGGAAATTAGGCCTTCTCATAAGTCAGTCAGAATTTCTAAATAAATTATCAAATAATCATTCTGAAAATGTTTCTCACAACATCGACACTTTAGGATGGATAACCCGTGACCGGCCTGATTCTATTAAAAAAAGTGTTGAAAGTTTTATTGAAAGCTTAAATGAAATAACTCAAAAATATAACTTTATTGTATTCGATGATTCAACGGTAGAAAACTATAATAAAAATAAGCGGAATATAGAATTTCTAAATAAAAAGTATCAAATCCAAATAAAATTAGTAGGGGAAAATGAAAGAAAAGAATTTCTAATAAAACTCAGCAAAAAATTAGAAAATAGAGTCCCCAAACATGTTGTGGAGTATGGATTAATGGGACTGAACGGTATAAATCACCGGACAGGAGCTAACCGTAACGCTTTTCTGTTATTTACCACAGGTAAATTTTCTCTTTTAACTGATGATGATATATTTTGTCAAATCTCAAAAAATGGAGACGATGAAAAATTGACAATTACCTCTGATGCTTCCTATGCGGATGTGTCGAGTGAATTCTTTATTGGACAAGAGGAATTAAACAATAAATTAGTATTTGACCACCATAATCCGGTAAACATTCATCAAAAGTTACTTGGCCATTCAATGGGTGGTTTAATTCAAGAGTATCGAAATCAAATTAATTTAACCAGAATTATACCAAATTATATTGTTGATAATTTAAACACAGAGAAAAAGGTTCGGATTACAATGATGGGAGCAGCCGGTGATTCAGGGGCAGGATCACCAATTTTGAAAATATTCGTTCCAAGTAACAATCTTGTCCCACTGATTTCTGATACAGATAATTTTTTATCAAAGATGTATAGCCGAACAGTACTTCAATCTCACAAATCCTTAACAGTTGGGTCTCCCAGGTTTTTATTGGGAATGAACCTTGGATTTGATAATACAGAACTCCTACCTCCATTTCATCCCAACTTCAGAAATTCTGATGGAATTTTTGCATCTGTTTTAAAAAAATGTTTTAGTAACGCTTATATAGGCCACTTGCCTTACGCAATTTCTCATATTCCCCCTTATGAAAGACCAGTGGATGTGTCGGATTTAACTTCTACTTCAAGCCGAATACCTGATGTACTAATGTTCTCAATAAATGAATTCAAAAATACATCTATCACAGTTGAGGGAGGGTTAAAATCTTTAGGGGTTTATCTTAGTGATATTTCAAAAAGGTCAGACAATAGTTTGAATGAATATTTTAAGCTGGTGAATACAAATATAATTATAAGTAAAATTAACCATACGGAGGAATTATATAAGAAACATAAACACATCAACAAACAATGGGCTGCTTTTGTGGAGCAAAGAATAGAAACACTATATAATTGTCTTCAAGGTAAAAATTTGTCTGTTCAGTTTAAAGAGACTGAGAACTTGTCTTCTGAAAAACAGTTGCTTATGATTCGAAATGTTTATGGAAATTTTGGTGATTTAATATATTACTGGCTTGACATATATACTTGTGTTGAAACACATAAGAAAATATTAATAGATTGAAAGAACAACAGTATTTAAATTGTGGTATAAAAAAGGGCGGCAAACTTTTACCCGCAAAAGTAAAACTGGTTTGCTGCCCGCTGTACCACCAACTCAGAAAGGAGGTGATGTGACAAAGATATGAAAGAAAAATTTTTGGAGCTATGGCTTCTTCTCGTGAAATGATACATCGGGAAACCAATTTTTTTTGCAAAAAATTAAAGTTTAATTATTATGAAAAAGAAAATTCTTGGTATTTTACTTGTATTAGCTTCTATGATCGGAACTGCACTTATTTTTTCGAATAAAAATCAAAAAGTAGATGCTGATGGTTATAAATATTTTAATCCAACTATCCCATACCCACAAGATCCTTGTGTCTCTGCAGGAGGAAGTGTGTGTTATTCTTAATTAAATCTATGTACTAGAATCATAAAAATAAACTGCTTACAATGTATATTGATTTATATTAAATGATAAGACACTATACATTCAAGCAGTTTAATATTTCAAAATCATGAAATTAAAATATCTGATAATTACTTTTATTATTGTTGTCTATTCCTGCGGTAATCATACGGAAAATAATACTAATAGATACGATTTAGTTAAGAAGAATAGAATCTATTTTCCTGTTGACGAATCCATAAATCCTTACGGAATAAATATACAATTTGTACAATTGAAAGGTGATCAAAGCAGACTATATATATTATGTAATAATAATCAACTTTTGATATATAACTTTTCAAATAGGAAACTAATTAAAAAAATTATTTTAGAAAAAGAAGGAAATAATGGTATTGGGAAGGCAAACGGATTTAAAGTAATTTCAAAAGATTCTATTTTATTTACTTCTACATTCTATCAAAAACTTTTTCTTGTTAATTCCGAAGGGAAAGTATTAAAAAATTATTCGTTCAAAATTGATAGTTTATTTACGTCTTATGCTGCTTCAGATCTTAGACATAACTTATATTTTATGAATAACGAGATCGTTGTACCACAAAATCTAATAGGGAACTGGAATCATATTAGTAAGGAGTACTTTGATAAATATTCCACAACAATCAATATCGACTGTCAAACTGGTAAAATAAGAAAAACAGGAATAGGACTGCCATTTCTATATCCAAATGTAGCATTTCCTTCATTTTCTTTTGTTCAGATTAATAAATCATTTTTATATTCTTTTGGTGCACTGGATAGTTTGTACATGCTGGATGCAAATGGAAAGACCAAGGCATTCTTTGCTAAAACAAACAATATTAAAAAATTGGTAAATACAAAGAGAAGAAATGATTCCTCCATAGAATCAATTCTTCGTGACAAAGTCAAAAATGGAGAGTATGGTAACTTATTTTATGATTCATTCAACAAGATTGTTTATAGATTTTACAAAGTTGGGGAAGAAAAAATCTCTAATGACTATAATTTAATGGACTTAAATTCATTCCCTCCAGCTTTTGGAATACAAGTCTTTGATATAAATATTAATAAATTAGCTGACTTCGTTTTTCCGAAGGAAACATATTATTTTTTTAATAGTTTTGTCGCCCCCGATGGTTTATATATATCGGCAAATCATCCAAATAGTTCTGATTTTGATATTAATTATTTCTGTTTTGATCATTTTAAAATTCAAAAGAAGTGAGATTGAGTAGGTTGTATTTAATTTTTATTGTTTTTCTAGTATCTTGTTCAAAAACATCTTCTTTAGAAGAATTATACAGTTTAAAATGTTTAAACCAAGACATAATAAAAAATAATGAGTTATTCATTGTAACTCGATCAAGTTTTTGTCCAGACTGTTTCCAGAGAATTTTGGAGGAAATAGATTTAATTAGAAACGAGAAAAGAATTGTTTATGTTATATTAGGAAATAATTATAAAGAGATAAATGATTTTGCTAATAATTTTCCAGATTTGGTATATTTTGATGATGTTGATTCGGATATTGATATAAATATTTATCCAGTGATTTTTATTAAAAAAAATGAAACGATTAAAAAGTATGTTATTAATAATCCAAATGAATTGAAAAATTTTGTTGTAAATGAAGAGTAAGTCAAAATATTACATTTTTTTTTTATTCTATTAATCTGGAGTATCTTTTGTTTATGGATTTGGGATAAAATATATATCGTCCAGTCAATTTCGATGGAGAACTTGTTATTTCCTGGAGATGTTATTTTGGTAAATAAATTAGAGAAAATAAAAATGTCTATAGGAAGGGATGATATATGTCTATTTACTTCCAACAGAAAGAACATACCATCTGTAAAAAGAATTATTGGTAACCCAAATGATACTATTTATTTGTTGAATGAGCATATCTACATAAATGGTAATCTTTATTTAAATCCTTCTACTGTAAAGCATAAATATTGGATAAAGAATAGGAAATTAAAGAGATTCTGCCCAGCGATGCTTGGGGTAAGAATTGAGAATAATGATACAATCTTAACTCAAAAAGAAGTACATACTTTTGAATCAAATAATTTGAATATTGCAAGTTTTGAATTTGAATTAATCAAGGATTCTATTTTTCTATATAATACATACTTTGTGGTTGGGGACAATAGACACTTCTCAAAAGATTCACGGCATTTTGGACCAATTCACAAAGAAAATATCTATGGTAAAGCAATTTTTGTGCTATTCAACTATCACAACGGTAAATTCCGTTGGGATAGATTTCTCAAAAAAATAGATTAACTTATTAAATCAAAATATAAATGCGAATTTTGAATTAAGTTGGTTTTACAAAAATAAAATGTCTGTCTTCGAACGACGTAGGTAGGTGTAAGACAATCCAGCATGCAGATATTTTATGACTGCGGGACAGTAAATAATACACTCAACTAATATGGTGGGACGATAAGCTTGTTCTTTACTTTTTTGAATATGATTTGCCCCATTTGAACGTTACAGACAACTTCTGATTTTTCGTAACGCTTCTTCAATATCGTTATCCAATCCCACTGAAAACCGAACCAGGCCTTCCGAAAGCCCCATTTCTTTTTGTACCTCCACAGGAATTTCTGAAGAGGTGCTGTGCCCGGAGCAGCTAAATAACGTGCGGAAATAGCCCAGGCTAACGGCAAGATATCCAACTCCGGCCTCCTGCATTTTTTGCATTACATTGTATGCTTTTTCCATTGTACCTAAGTCAACGGCCATCATTCCGCCAAAACCAAATTCTTCATTCATTAATTTTTTATGGATTTCATGTTGAGGATGGCTTTTTAATCCCGGATAAATAATATTCAAACCATCTTTTTCAAGATTTTTAGCCAGAAATTGTGCGTTCCTGCTGTGTTGTTTCATCCGGATGTGCAGGGTGTTCAGATTTTTCAGAATATTTGAAGAACGCAGCGGATCGAGCACCGGGCCAAGTAACATGGCCGTTCCGTTGTTTACGCTTGAAAGCTGGTTTACGAATTTATTAGTTCCGCAAATGGCTCCCGCTACACAATCGTTTTTCCCATTTATAAATTTTGTCATGCTGTACACTACGAGGTCGGCGCCAAGCATTGCCGGAGAAAATATCATAGGGGAGAAGGTATTGTCGACCATGAGTTTGGCACCGGCACCGTGCGCAATTTTTGCCAGTTCAGGAATATTGGAAACCTGCAAAAGCGGATTGGTAACACTTTCGGTATAAATAACTTTGGTGTTGGGTTGAAGCGCGTTTTTTACTTCGTCCAAATCGGTAATGTTTACAAACGAAACTTCAATATTGTATTTAGGTAACCAGTTTTTTAAGAAAGCATAGGTTCCGCCGTACGTTGTAACGCTTGTAATAATGTGGTCGCCCGATTTACAGAGTTGAAGCAAAGCACAGGTGATGGCAGCCATCCCGGAAGAGGTTATCCACGCCGACTCCGTATTTTCCATTGCTGCTATTGCATCAGCCAGATATTTGTTACTCGGATTCCAGTGACGCGAGTATAAAAAACACCCTTCCATATGTCCGAGGAATGTTTCTTCCATTGTATCACCGTGTAAAAATGTATAGGTCGAAGAATCGGTAATTGACGGGTTTACTCCACCAAATTCACCAAATTGTTTTAAGTTCTGTATTGCTTTAGCCGGATTAAATTTCATGGTCCTGAGATTTTAGTTTTTCCCAAAATACATGAATTTAGGGGGATGAAGAATGACTAAAATCGTCTTTTTAAAGTTGAGGCTTGTGAGTTGCGGTTTTTTAAAGACAGGATTTCGTTTTACAATCTTGTTATTTTCTTACTCTCATTTCCAGAAAGTTGCTTTGTAGGTAGCAGTGTTGTTTTTATAATCGGTTACCTTTAATAAAAAATCATGGCGCTTACCCAGTTCAACCCGTTCTGCATCAAAATAATGTACTATCTGGTCAATCCTTGGATCATATTCAAACAAAGCCCATTTCCCGTCTATAAAACCTTCATATTTCTCCATTCCTGCTAAATCATCGGAAATCTTAAAACGGATACGGTTCTCTTCAGTTAAGGCATTTTTGCTTTTTATACTTAACGGAACAATTTTAGGAGCAACAGTATCTACCGCCACAGCATAATTACCAAAGTTGCGAATTTCGCCGGTTACCCAACCATTTTTATATTCACCGCCGGCAGCGTAATATTTTCCGGTTAATGTGTCAACACTTACGAATAGTGCTTTTGACTCTAGCGGAACCGTTATTCCAAATGTTTTGATATTCAATTCGGCATTTTTTTGCAGCGGTACAGTATTTTTGTGTAGAATGTGTAATTCAGAAAAAAAATCGGCACCGGCGGTAGAAGTATTATAACGAAAATTAAGGTCGGTATACAAGGCACCTTCGGGAATATTTATTTTTAGATTTTGTGTTTCCCAGACATTTTTTTTATCATAAGCAAATATTTTTGCGAATGGCTTTTCTGAAACAGGAATCTCTCTGAAAATACTATTTACTTTAAATTCAAGAACAGAGGTGTTCCCATATATATCTTTTAAAATCATCTTTACAGAGTGTCCGGCATTATCTCTAAAATCGAAAATTCCATTGTTCTTTTCAAAGGAGTAAACCGGTAATCTGTTTCCCGGATCTTTCCAGGTTTTCTGATATCTTTTTCTTATGTTCACGTATTCTTCGTAGTCGATAAAACTGTTGATATATCTGGTTTCGTCAAACGAGAATTTGTCGAATTGCCAGGCAAACCAAACTTCATCGTCAACTATCAGTTCAACCGAATAAACTCCGCATTTATTCCACGAGTTGTCAAAATAATCGTTGGCTTGCACTGCAAACCCAACATTTCCGTATACAGGGATGGTTGGATTACCTTTTAAATGATATTTGCCATCATAAAAAACGATTGGAAAGGTGCTTTTCTTATTCTGATAATTTACATGCGACAATTCATCAAGCGGTGCAGCCAACAGCGAAAATATTTTGGGAGCCGTATTATCAGTTATCGGGAAATTGTATTTTAGTGGATTTAAAGGTTCCTCTGTTTCCGTATTTCTTATTTCAAAGTGTAAATGAGGCCCGCCTGAACTTCCGGTGTTTCCACTTTGAGCTATCTCATTTCCCTGTTTTAAAGGAAATGTATTTTGAGGAACCGAAACGTCAACACGAAAAGATTGCTCTGCGTACTGAATTTTTTGTATATAATCTTCAATGTCTTTTCTGAAAGATTTTAAGTGCCCGTAAACACTTGTCGTGCCGTTTGGGTGATCGATATAAAGTGCACGGCCAAACCCGGTAGGAGAAACTACAATTCTTGAAATATAGCCGTCGGCTACAGAAAAAACAGGAAGCCCTGTAACCCCCTGTGTTTTTATATCAATCCCCGAATGAAAATGATTGCTGCGTAACTCCGCAAAACTTCCGCTTAAAAGCATAGGAATCTTTACCGGTGGAGTATAGGTTGTATTTTGACCGTTTAAAGTATAGGAAAAAAAAAGAATAATAAGCAGAAAAGAAATCCTCATTTGAATGATCTTTATTTTGTGTAAGCCGCAAATTTACGTTTTCAAAGTAATAGAACTTCTGAACTCCGGTTATTATTTTCATGAAGACAAAATTATTTTGAAATAATGTTTAAAGTGTTTGAAAAATAACACAATTCTATTTTTTAAAAACTTTACTTTTGGTAAAAGTGAAGAACAAATCGCTTCTTGTTTGTTTCATTTATGGTTAATCTCTTTTACAATATGTGAAAAATATTAACTTTGTCGCTGAAATGCAGCTAAAATGACTGATGATGATCGCTTGCTTCTGAATGATTTAAAGGCAAATGTACAGCAGTTATTCAGTGAATATGAACGATTAACTACTGAAAAAAAATTGCTGGAAAATAAAGTGGAAGCTTTAAAAAATGAAATAGAATTGTTGGAACAGGCGAGAACAGATTTAAGCAGAAACAATGAACAATTGGAAATTGCAAACCAAATTTTATCAGGCAATGATGAAAACAGGGATGCAAAACAGAAAATAAACAGATTAATACGGGAAATTGATAAATGTATCGCATTACTAAATAAGTAATGGAAGGTGGAGAAAGATAACTTTAGAATACATATTAAGATTGATAGCCGGACTTATCCGTTGGACATCAATCGTGAAGATGAAGAGAAATATAGATTAGCTGCAAAAATAGTCAACGATACAGTTCGAAGATTCAGAGGGTTGTTTCGTGACAATGATTCACAGGATATTTTGGCGATGAGTGCTTTCCAAATAGCACTAAACGTTGCCGAAACAAAAAAAAGTGAGGATAAGGATCTTTTCATCGAGGAACTTAAAAATTTAAATGACGATATTTCAGATTTTTTGAAGGAAAAAAAGAAGAAATAGTAATAAAGTTTACTAATATTTATCAGGACCCGTATTAAATTGCTCATGAATTGGAGTGATTTATTACGGGTTTTATATTAATTAATTTTACAAAGAATGAACTGGATAGAAATATTAATAGGCGCGGCTGCAGGGTTTGTTGGTGGAGGTGCCTTGGCATATCTTATTTGGGATAAGGCCTTAAAAAAGAAAAAGGATTCGATTGTTGCTGAGGCAAAATCGGAAGGTGATGTGATAAAAAAAGATAAAATTCTTCAGGCAAAGGAAAAGTTTTTGCAGTTAAAATCGGAACATGAAAAATACATTCATGATAAAAATTCTCACATTAACAATCTGGAGAACAAACAGAAACAAAGGGAAAACGGATTAAACCAGAGGCGAGACGAACTCAACCGAAAAACAAAGGAATTTGAAACAACCCGTAAAGAAGTTGAAGCTATTCGCGAAAATTTAAATGCGCAATTACAAAGAGTGGAACACAAAAGTGAAGAACTGGATAAACTGTATCGTCAGCATGTTGAAAAGCTTGAACAGATTTCCGGTCTTTCGGCCGAAGAGGCAAAATCACAATTGGTAGAATCGTTGCAGGAAGAAGCAAAATCGGAAGCGGTTTCTTATATCAACGAAATAATGGAGGAGGCAAAACAAACTGCCAACAAGGAAGCGAAAAAAATTGTGGTAAAATCTATTCAACGTGTTGCTACTGAGACAGCTATAGAAAACGCCGTTACCATTTTTCATATTGAAAGTGACGAAATTAAAGGTCGGATTATTGGAAGAGAAGGTCGTAATATTCGTGCGTTGGAAGCAGCCACAGGGGTCGAAATCGTTGTCGACGATACTCCTGAAGCCATCGTTCTTTCTGCATTTGATCCCGTACGTCGAGAGATAGCGCGTCTTGCTTTACACCAACTGGTAACCGATGGAAGAATTCACCCTGCCCGAATTGAAGAGGTGGTTCAGAAAGTAAAAAAGCAGGTTGAAGAAGAAGTAGTAGAAACGGGGAAACGTACAGCAATCGACCTGGGAATACATGGTTTGCATCCGGAATTGATTCGACTGATTGGTAAAATGAAATACCGTTCTTCGTATGGTCAGAATTTGCTGCAACACTCGCGTGAGGTTGCAAATTTAAGTGCAATTATGGCCTCAGAACTGGGATTAAATCCCAAAAAGGCAAAACGTGCCGGTTTATTACACGATATTGGTAAAGTGCCGGATGACGAACCGGAATTGCCACACGCAGTTTTGGGTATGAAACTGGCTGAAAAGTACAAGGAAAAACCCGATATTGCCAATGCTATCGGAGCTCACCACGATGAAGTAGAGATGCAATCGTTACTAGCACCAATCGTTCAGGTTTGTGATGCTATTTCCGGTGCCCGTCCTGGTGCAAGAAGAGAGGTTGTGGAATCGTATATCAAACGTTTGAAAGACCTGGAGGATTTGGCTCTTTCTTACCCGGGCGTAATGAAAACCTATGCTATCCAGGCAGGACGTGAATTACGTGTTATTGTTGGTGCGGATAAAATGAGCGATCAGGAAACAGAACAGCTTTCGTTTGATATTTCCAAACGAATTCAGGATGAAATGACTTATCCGGGGCAGATAAAAATTACTGTTATTCGCGAAACAAGAGCGGTAAGTTACGCGAAGTAGAAAATAAAAATAAGTATATGAGAAGAGAAGGTCATCTGAAAGGATGGCCTTTTTGTTTTTAAAATAACCGCAGAAGTGTTTTTATTTTTTCTTCTTTTTCCTGAAAACCGACAGATTGATATGATTCCTCCAACGATTCCAGTAACCGTTGAATAAAAAACAAATCGGTTTTAGGTTCAGTAAATAATTTTAGCGGTTCGTATTTATTTTTCCGTAGGTGATATTCAATTTCCTTTCTGCTGGTAATCGAACCTTTATTTGAGGGATTGATATAAAATAGCACATCTGAGTTTCGGATATTCCCGTGTACTTTTTCGGCCAGATTTGGATCAACGATTGCAATTAAAGGATTTCTTGGAAAATCGATAAGATGGGTCGGCAATTCCAGCATACGCGCAATAATTACATATAAAACACTTATCGAAATGGGATTGCCCCGCTTGGTATCCAAAACCTGATTTAAAAAGCAGTTTTGCGGGGAATGAATATTATTATGATTAATTGAAAATCCGTTAATATTAAAAAGAAAATGGTTTAATATAGTGGTTTTCTCAAGAATTGTTAGCGAATCGCTTAATTCAAGCCAAACTGATTTGCGCAGGTTATCAATCTTCTGGTCGATTTTTAAAAGGTTTAAATCGGGGTATTGGAAACGGTCAACAAGCAAAAAGCCGGAAAGCAAGTCGTGGTCAGCGGATCCTATCCATTTTTCCAGTAACTTTTGGGTTTGTTTGAACTGAAGGCTCTGAATAAGATTTTCAATCCTTTCCTGACTGCTTTCATCAAAACTTAATTCCCATTTTTCCTCCAATGCAGGAATAATTTTGTAGTTTTCTTTTAAAAGTTCTTTTTCAACCAGTTCGTAAACCAGTTCATCCGGATCGTCGAGTAAATCGATTAAAGCTTGTAGTTTACGTTTATTCATTTCAAATCAATTGGTTAAGGCATTCAATACTTTTTTGATTAGTTTTTTCATCTCTTCCCTGTAGTTTTCGTTTGCTGTAAGCGAAACCCTGTTTGCAATAATCAAACAAATAGTCAGGGCCTTGTGTCCAAGCATTTTAGATAAACCGTAAATAGCCGAGCATTCCATTTCAAAATTGGTAATTTTCAAATCGTTAAATGAAAACTCCTCTATTTTTCTGTTTAACTCAGGCACAGCCAGTGGTAATCGGAGTTCTCTTCCCTGCGGCCCATAAAATCCTGGTGCCGAAATGGTAACTCCTTTCCTAAACTCCGGACCTTCAAACTTTTCGAGTAAATTTTCCGAAGCATCAACCACATAGGGTGTTGGGAGTGAGTTGTCCCATTTTGTATATTGTTTAAATGCGGTTTCAAAAGAAAGATCACAAACGTTTTTTCGGTTGGCGTAGAAATTTAACATCCCGTCAAAACCAATTGCTTTTTGCGAAATAACAAATGAATTTACGGGTAAGTCGGTTTGTAATCCGCCAGAAGTTCCAATTCGCACAATGTTTAAAGATGTTTTTTTGTCTTTTATCTCACGTTTTTTTAAATCAATGTTCACCAAAGCATCCAATTCATTTAACACGATATCAATATTATCCGTGCCGATTCCGGTAGAAATGAGCGTCAGTCTTTTTTTGTTGAAAATTCCCGTAACCGTTTTAAATTCACGATTTTGAGTCTCAAATTCAATGTTTTCAAAAAGGGAAGAAATGGTATCAACCCGGGCAGGGTCGCCCACCAGTATTATTTGTTCAGAAATGTTTTCCGGTTTCAAATGTAAATGGAAAATTGTTCCATCGTTATTTAAGATAAGTTCTGATTGTCCAATCATAGTTTTAAGTTGTTCCCGACTAAAATATTCAAAATAAGAAGAATAGACAATTGTAAATGTAAAAACATATAAACAGCTAGTGTTTTATAAATTGTTCTTCATGTTAAAATTGTTGAAATCTTTGTTTTTATGTTTAACAGACATATTTCTTTTTAGAAATTTCTAATTTAATAATTGTCTTGATTAGAATGTATTCGTATAATTTCTATTTTTGAATGGAATAAAACCTATTAAAAAATACAGATGTCGTTTAAAATTTTTTCATTACAGCTAACGGGGAAGATTAAACCAGTTGAAAAAATTGAAAATCAACGCGAGGCGCTTTATAAAAATTACCAGGAATTTTTGACGGTTGAAAAATCAGATGAATTAAAAGAGTATATCGAATTGGAATCGTATATCAACTCGTCTGATTTTAAGAAAAAGAAAGCTGAAATTGAGTCTTTGCAGTTTAAAGGAAGCAAAGAATACAATGAACTGGCAGAGTTTGAAAAATTAAAGAAGACAAAAAAAATAAAGCATTATTTTAAAGTTGTTGATTCGCAGGAGCTTGTACGATTTGAAAAAATAGCAAATTCGGAGAAGCCCGCAGAATTTAAAACATTAAAAGAATATGTTGGAGGTGGAAAATTTACACAAGATAAAAAGGAAAAAAAAGAGGAAGCTTTAGATAAAAAGAACAGATACAAATTGCTAAAAAGCGATCCGGATGTTCGTTTTTATACGCGGTTTAAGAAGTCTTCTCTTTACAGAAATTACCTGGATGTAAAGTCTTCAAAAGATTTAAGAAGGTACGAAGAGTTAAAAGAACGCACGGCTTCGAACAGCTTTTTGGAGCGAAAGGCCTATTTGGAAGACAAAAAGAAATGGGAAAAGACAGAAGAGTTTACAAAGCTTAAGAAATTTGAAGAAATAAAGGGGCGGCCTCATATTCAAAACTATTTTAAATATAAAGGCAGCAGTGATTTTGATTTCATTAAAGGCTGGAAATTAACTTTTGAAGACAATTTTTCAGGTGCGTTGGATTCCGGAAAGTGGTCTACTGTAAACAAATGGGCAGAGCATGTTGGTGAAAATTTTTCTTTACCGGGCGATTTGCATTTTTTTACCTCCGGGGAAAATATAAAAACCAACGGAAAGCTTACCATTGAAGTTAAGAAGGAAAAGGTGAAAGGGAAGGTTTGGAAAATGCCAGCCGGTTTTGTTCCTGTTGATTTTGATTATACATCCGGCTTACTTTCAACTTCCAACGGTTTTGGAAAAGGAGACGAGATTTTTGAAGCAAAGATTAAGTTTCATCCTGTAAAACAACTTGTCAGCACTCTCTCGTTAAGCGGAGACAATGGTTCGCCAATGGTAAATTTACTTGAAATGGGAACAAAAAACAGGTTGGGAATCTCTAAACTCGACAGCAACAATAAGATACAAATGGAAGGCCTGGATATATCAAATCTGAAAGCAGGGAAGTGGTATATTTTTTCTGTCGAAAAATCGGGCTCTGCTTTTACATGGAAAATAAACGATACAGAGGTTTTAAGCATAAACAAAAATGATATTCAATATCCCTTGAATTTAAATGCCTCAACAATTGTCGTTGATGAGATTCCGGGGCACCTTCTCCCAAATGCTTTTGAAATAGGATGGGTAAAATGTTATCGTAAAAAATAAAGTGTTGTATGATCGATTGGGCGGAAGGATTTAATGGTGCAATAACAGTTTGCGACCTCGAGGGAGTAATTGTGTATATGAATGAATATTCTGTAAAACAATTTCATAAATATGGCGGAGAGCAATTGCTTGGTTCCAATTTGTTGGATTGTCATCCTGAGCCGGCAAAATCGAAATTAAAAGAAATGCTGAAAAATCCTGCGGATAATATGTATACTACAGAAAAAAATGGTGTCAGAAAAATTATTTATCAAACTCCCTGGAAGGAAAATGACAGGGTAAAAGGAATTGTAGAAATTTCATTTCAGCTTGGACCTCAAATGCCGAATTTTGGAAGATGATATAGATTATCTCAGAACCCTCGTTTGTTAAACAGAACATAACCAAAGTTCAACGTCAAATAGAAGTTTGTATTTTCTTTTTCGTAATAATTCAAGGCAACACTTACCGGACCAATTCCCGTTTGATAAACCAAGGCAGCCATACCCTGTAAATAGTAGTTTTCAAAAGTGTTTGTATTTTGATATGCCGTTAAATCAGCATTGCTTAGTTCTTCTTTCATTGGAACAAATCCATAGCCTTCAAATCTTAAATGCACCGATGGATTAAAGTTAATTATTGTGCTTAATCCGCCTGCCAGATAATTATTTGAGTGAAAATTCTCGATAAAAAGAGACTTGCTGTGTGGAGTGGGGTAGAATCCAGGTGCTGCAAGCAAAGTAGAACGATAATTTTGCATCAATAATTTATTACTAAAAACCGCTTCAGCATGAGTTCCCAGCGAAAAAGCCCTGCCAAACCTAAAATACTTTGTTGTGTGTGCTTTTAAAATGTAAAAATTGTGATTTTTAATTGTTTTAAAAGCATTATTGGATGTTGTTCCCGGAAGATTGGTTTCTTTTCCAGTAATATACTTTGCTGAAAGGTAACCAAACTCTCCCTCGGTTGCATATTGTTTATAATTTAGCGAATTGCTCTCAATTTGGGCCTGTGTAACCAATCCATTAAAAGTTGTTTGGTCCGGGTCGTCTTCCTTTTTAAAAATATTTGTCTGGTAATATTCATCAGTAGCGTTTGAATAAGCGACTCCTGCATAAAATTTACTGTGTAGCCCAAGCGGAAAACCGGCTTCCAACCTAAAATTATACTCATCCTGGATAATGTAGGGTGGACGGACATCTTCAAAAAACAGTTCCGAGCTCGAAGCAAAGAAATCCCAGCGGTTTAATGTTGAATATCCGGCGATATAGAAAGGCACCCGCCATGGAAAGTCAATACGACCGCCCAGTTTAAACGAACTGTAAAATCTTCCAAAATATATATTTGAATTGATATTATACGCTCTTCCGTTAAATGCGCGATAATCGATGCTGGCAAATCCCTGATTAATAGGCTTTGTTGAAATATTTCCGCCTATATTCACCTTGAACTTTTTCTCCGGCTCCACTTTTAGGTGAAGATCAAAATAACCGGTTTCTTTGTTGTATCTGGCAATCGGGCGAATGGACTTTACGTTCTCGTCGGCTACCAGTTTAAAGTATTCTTTTTTTAACAAAGAGAGCGAAACGACGTTAAAGTGGTGTTTTATGGATTGAATTATAAATCGCCGCTGCTCGGGATCCTCAATTCCTTCAACCTGTATATTCTGGAAAAAGAGTTGTGGTTTTTTTGCATTAAATTCTTGTCTTTTTTGTTGAACAACTTCCTGGGGAACTCTCCTGTGAACTCTTGTTTTTATACTGTCGATGAGCACTGTCGCTGTATTTCTTCCAGCTTCTATTGCAGTTTCAATTTTGTTAAAATCGAGTAAATTAACATTCGTAAAGTTGGTCTCCAGTAAAATTCCTTCCTCCGGTTTTATTTTAAAATTAGTTGGGCGCATTACCATGTTTGAAATTTGTTCCATGACATCGTCTGGCGCCGCTGCTTTTGGGTCGCTTGCAACTTTATGGCCGATAATGATATCCGGTTTGTACAAATCGGTCATAATATCATGTGGAAAATTATTTACAATACCTCCGTCAAAAAGTAAAGTTCCGTTAATTTCAATGGGTTTAAAGTAAACAGGAACGGTCATTGAAGCACGAACGGCTTCTCCCATGTCTCCTTCCCGCAAAACAACCGGTTCGTGGTTGTACACATCGGTTGCTACACAAAAAAAAGGAATCATTAAACTGTCAAAATCATTTTCACATGCCGAATTTGTAGCGGCAAGTAACTCCATAAAAGCAAAGTCCATTTGTTCTTCCGGAATTAAACTGGTGGGAGGAAGTAATTTTACTTTGTCATCTCTTTTGGTAATTCTTAGTTCAAACCATGATGGATTTTCTTCCGGTTGTTTGAAATAGTATCTGTATTCTTCCTGAATTTTTCCGGTCGACCAAAAATAAAAATCATCAGATTTAAAGAGTTCTTCCATTTCGTCGGGTGTATAACCTGCTGCATAAAGCCCTCCTACGATTGCACCAATAGAGGTACCGGCAATATAATCAATCGGAATATTGTTTTCTTCGAGTACTCTGATAACACCAATATGCGCCATACCTTTTGCTCCACCTCCACTCAAAACCAGTCCTACCGACTGCGCGTTTGATTCGACAGTTAAAAGAAAAATAAGGAAAAAAGTAAGTATGAATTTTCCGGTCATGGTGTAAATTTGATGCTTCTGAATAGCCCAAAATTACAAAATAGACTGCTTGCATTTATTTAATTTAGTAGAAAGATTCTATTTTTCTCGGTAAAAAGGAGAAAAACAGGAGTAAACGGAGATACTTTGGTTTAGAGCACTTCAGAACGGTTGAAGTTCAGCTGTCCATTTTCGAGTTCAAGCTTTGAAACCCTTCACCTAAAATTTCTTTTGTGTCCATTACAGTAATAAAAGCATCAGGATCAATTTTACTGATATATTCTTCCAAAATAGCGACTTCGCGTCTGCTGACTACGGTATAAATGATTTGTTTTTCTTCACCTGTAAACATACCTTCTCCTCTTAAATATGTCCCGCCGCGTTCAAGGTCGACGAGGAGTTTATTTTTAATTTGAATGTGTTTCTTTGAAATAATCAAAAGTGCTTTGTTGTAGTCTGCACCTTCAAGAGTCATGTCAATAGCACGCCCGGTAATATAAATTACTACCCAGGAATAAAGAGGGATATGCCAATCGCGAAAAGCCAGCAACCCAAGCAAAACGATAGTTGAATCAACATAAATCATGAGTTTTCCCAATTGAAGACGCGTATATTTTGCAATTATCATGGCTATGATATCTGAGCCTCCTGATGTTGCTCTTGATTTAAAAATTAAGCCAAGACCAAAGCCGATTAAAACTCCTCCAAAAACACAGGAGAGTAAAATATCATCAACCAAAGGAGTATTTCCATCCGGGCGTAAGTATGTTATGCCATCAATAAAAACAGATGTTAAGACAAATCCTACGATGGTTTTAATTCCGAAGCGTGGCCCGAGAATTCTTATACCTGCAATGGTTAAGGGAATATTTAGAATAAGCCCGAATAATCCGATTGGAATTCCGTCGGGCCAGAAAGAGAAGATTCCCTGGCTCATATAGTGAACAACAATTGCAATGCCGTAAACGCCACCGGGAACTATCCTGTGCGGAGTTACAAAATATACAAATCCGGTAGCCAGAATAAGTGAACCACTTATGATAAGCAGGTAATCAATTATCCATTTTCTACTAAATATTCTATCTTTTGAGAGAAATGCCATGTTGTTTTTTTGTGCAAATCACAAAAAAATAACAGACATAATCTTTGATTTTTATCATCCTTCAACAGAAGAACAAACGTATTGGTTTATTAATCCAAAACAAATCTGTAGGTAATTGTTCCTTGCTGAAAAGCGGGGGCGCTGTTGTCGACGTTGAATTTTGCTTTTAGAGCAGCTTGTTTTGCTTCGTTCCAAAATTGTTGATTCATTATAGTGGTACCTCTGACTCCTGGTTCTGCTGCGGTAACTTTCCCAAACTTATCAACTGTTATTTTTACGACTACAGTTCCTTCGTCATTTCCCGGATATCGCGGACGAGGCAGAGAACTTGCCGATCGACCTTCCAAACTGAATGATGGTCCGGACCCTTGGTTTCCTGATCCACTACCTCCCGGTCCATATGCTCCGGCATTGGGGTCACCTGTTGGAACTCCCTGGTTTCCTCCCGGGAATGTTGCTCCCTGACTTTTTCCGTCACTGTTTCCCTGTCCGCCTGATCCGGAACCGCTTTCACCAAAAGCACCTTGCGCCCGCGAGTTTATTTCACTTATTTTTTGTCGCTCTTCTTCTTTTCTTTTCCGTTCTGCTTCTTCCTGTCTTTTTCTCTCAAGCTCAGCCTGTCGTTGACGTTCTATTTCTTCCTGTTTTACTTTTTCCAGTTCAGCCTGTCGCTGGCGTTCTCTTTCCAGCTGTTCCTGACGTTTACGCTCTTCCTCCAGTCGCTTTTTTCGTTTTTCAGCCTCTTCTTCTTTTTTCTTCTTTTCTGCAGCTTCAATCGCAGCTGTCTTTTCGTAGTCCTGGGTCATAGCTACTTCCTCTGCAGGTTCCGGTTCGGGAGTTGATGGCGGCGTTGTAACGGGTGGGGGAGTCTGTTGTTGCCTCTCTTCCTGTTGGACAGGTTGTGATTGCAATGGTTCCGGGTTTCTCCTTTGCGGACTGGGTTCTCGATTTCCCAATCCGTTTTCACTATTACCGAAATTTACAAGGATACCTTCTTCCCCAGGTAGTGGCAGTGGAGTGAAAAAACCCAGAAGAATCAACAACAGGAGAATTATAACATGATAAATTACTGTACCTATTATTCCTTTTTTATGTTCTTTGTAAAAGCTCATTTTACCCCTCCGGAGCAGTTGCCAATATCATTTTGTAACTGTTCCTCCTCGCTATATTCATAATTTTTACTACTTCTTCAACCGGAACTGATTTGTCGGTGTGAAGAGATATATAGATATCATCATTTCCCGTGCCAAACTTATTTACTAAAAAAGGTTCAATTTCATTAAAGGTTACCCTTGTTTGTTTTCCATCGTCGTTGATGTAGTATTTTATATCTTTAGTAATAGAAATTGCAGTAATTGGTTTCGCCGCTGTTTGGTTGTTGCTTTGCGGCAGTAATAGTTTTAATGCATTGGGAGCTATCAATGTAGACGTAACCATAAAGAATATGAGCAACAGAAATACAATATCTGTCATCGATGACATGCTGAATGCTGCATTTACTTTATTTCTTTTTTTTAGTGCCATTGTAAAAATTTTTAGGCAGGTTCGTTCAACAAATCCATAAATTCCGAAGTGGTAGCTTCCATTTTAAAAACTACCTTTTCAACATTCGAAACCAAGATATTATACGCAAAATATGCGATAATTCCAACAATCAATCCCGCAACTGTTGTTACCATTGCCTGATAAATACCCGTTGAAAGTAAGGTAACATCAATGTTGTTGCCGGCATTAGACATATCATAAAAGGCCTGAATCATTCCCATTACCGTTCCCAGGAATCCTATCATCGGGGCTCCTCCTGCAACTGAAGCCAAAACCGGTAACCCTTTTTCCAGCTTCGAAATTTCAAGATTACCAATATTTTCAATGGCGGCATTTACATCATTTAGTGGTCTTCCAATTCTGGAGATACCTTTTTCAATCATTCTGGATGCCGGATTTGAATTACTTCTGCAGAGTGCCACGGCAGCATCAATTTTCCCATTTGTGATATATACCTTGATTTTTTCGAGTAATCCCGAATCAAATTTTCCGGCCCTTTTTATCGCAAAATATCGGTCGAAAAAGATATATACTGCTATAAAAGAAAGCAATATAATAGGTATCATAATCCACCCGCCTTTAAAAGCGAGGTCGATAAATTTGGTGGTTATTCCTTCTTGTCCTGCGGCTATTGAATCCATCTCAGTAGCCATGTCAGCTTGAATCATTAAAAGTTGAAACATGGGTATTTACAGTTATTCTTTTAAAACTAAAAACAAAACGAGGTATAACATTAAATATTATTATACCTCGCGAAATTAAGCAATATTTTAAAATCCAACGGGTGGATTTATGCCGTCGTCGTTTAAGTTATGAACAATTTGATTTTAATAGGTTATAAACCAAATTCGATATAGTAAACGGCAGCCCCTGCAAGATATCCAATAATTGCCAGCCAGGATATCTTTTTCAGGTACCAGATAAAATCAATTTTTTCGAGTCCCATTGCTGCTACACCGGCTGCTGAACCAATTATTAAAATGCTACCTCCGGTACCGGCTGTATAAGCCAGAAATTCCCAAAATGCTCCGTCCTGAACAAAGAATGCCTGGTAACCGGTTACTCCGACTTCATGCACCGGATACATTCCCATGGCTCCGGCAACAAGCGGTACATTGTCTACAATTGAAGATAATACACCAATAGCCAAATCAATTAAGAAAATATTTCCTAATTTTTCGTCAAGAAATTTAGCCAGGATATTTAAATGACCAGCAGATTGAAGTGATGCGACAGCAGATAAAATACCTAAAAAGAAAAGTACAGTCGGAACATCAATTTTTCGAAGAACTGCTGTCACTTTTAGCTTATCTTTAATCTCTGCCGGTTTATCCTTGTGGATTATTTCCCCAACAACCCAGAGAATACCCAAAGAGAGTAGCATTCCCATATAAGGAGGTAAATGCGTTACGGTTTTAAATACAGGAACAAACAGTAAACCGCCTACTCCTAAAATTAGAAATAAGATTCTTTCTTTGGGTGTAGTATATTCTATGTCGTCATCAACCAATTCCGGCCGCGTCACATTTCCCTTCATTGTGAAAGATAAAATAGCCAAAGGAACTATCATACAAACCAAACTGGGGAGAATTACTCCCTCAATAATTTTAAGTGTGGTAACCTGCCCTCCAATCCAAAGCATGATGGTCGTTACATCTCCAATTGGCGACCATGCTCCACCTGCATTTGCTGCCAATACCACCATACTTGCAAAAAACCAACGGGTTTGTTTGTCGTCTATTAATTTTCGAAGCAGAGCCACCAAAACAATTGTAGTTGTCAGGTTATCCAGCAGTGCCGACATAAAGAACGTAAGGATGCTTAGTATCCAAAGGAGTTTTACTTTGTTTGTGGTTTTTATTTTGTCGGTAATGATTTTAAACCCTTCGTGTTGATCAACAACTTCAACAATGGTCATTGCTCCCATCAGGAAAAATAAAATCTCTCCAATTTCACCAAGATGGTGAATTATTTCATATTCAACAATAAATTCGTGCATGGCGTGCAACCCATGAGCATCAGGATGAGAGGCGAGAAATGTTTCCCATGCTGGACTAAATCCCAGGTGCAGAATGTCCTCTGCTCCTAAAATATATAAAACCCAACATAATGAACCGATGATTAAAGCTGATGCGGCTTTGTCGACTTTAAGGGGATGCTCCAGAGCAATTGCTGTATAGCCCAGAACAAATATAACAACCATTAAGATAAACATAGTATTAGTTTTTGATATTAGTTTTTGATTATAGCCTTTATCTCTGTTGATAAATGTCAATTATAATAAGAATTTGAACGATTTTTCATGTTGTTAAATCATGATTCGACGAATTTAATAATTTGTAAACATCTTGCATCTATTTTTATCTGGTATATTTTGTGCGGAGAAAAGTTTACAAAAGCAATTTTAGGGATTCAATTATTTTGGCTTAGCTGTTAAGCTATTCATTGCTTTTCTTTTTGCGGAATAATGAACGTAATTTTTGAAGTAAATCTTCAAATGTATTATAATCCTCCTGGACGGAAAAGCCTACCCCCTGCGTATAGGGAGCAGTTTCATAATATATATTGTTGTTTGACCGGTTGTATGCCTTTAGCTGTATTTTACCACTTGGGATAAGTTTTACGTTAATATCAAAGTCACCAACCAATTGGCTGTTGTTCGTTGAATTCGGATTGGCATTATTTCCTATATTCCCGTTGATTGTTACTCTGTCATTAAACATTTGTGTACTCAGTCCAAGTTCTATTTCATCGTTGGTAATCTGATCTCCCGGGCGATAATTCAAACCAATGTCCCAATTACTACTAATTTGGGAAAGCCAGTTACTGAGCTGGTTTGAAAATAGCTCGCTGGCAGTTGTTCCAATTACGTTAGGATTTTGAGCTGCAAAAGTTCCTCTCAAATATTCGGGTGTGTAGAATTTACCCAAAACCAACAGCGATAGTATTTGTTTGTTCATTTCTTCGTCGGTGCTGAAATACTGTTGCAATTCAGCAATAATTCTCTCTTCGGTACTCGGGAAATCAATTTCGAAATCGATATTCGGATTCGACAATTCTTCTGTAAGTTTAATTTTGCATTCAACCGGCACCCGCTGACTTTGGTATATATTGTTGTAACTCTTAACTAGTAAATCATACAACGAGGCCTTTAGTTTATATATTGCATTTAGATCAATGTCTGCATTGTACGGATCTCCCGACCAAGTCAGTGTTCCTCCTTGTTCGATAGAAAAACGTTTGTTTATCACATTTTGAAGGGTAAACAAATAATCGCCTTTTGCTACCGTGTAATCTCCGGAAAGGGTGATGTCTCCCTCGCTGTTCATACCAAAAAGAAGAATACCTTCTCCCTGTGCTTTTATAACATCACCAATTTGTGAATTATAAATCAATTGAGCGCGTGCATCTGCTGTCGCTCTGATTGTTAAATTCATTTGAAAATCACCTTCGTCTTCTTTGTTGTTTGTGAAATAGAATTTAGGCTCTTCCGGTTTATCATCAGCAACAAACTGTATAAAGTCATATTGTTCAATTTCACTTTCATTTTCCAGCATAATATTTACACTGGTGCCGGGTAGTGTTGTGCCAGATCCGCTTAAGGTAACATCTTTTCGAAAACCTGTTATCTGAACTCTTCCGTTGGCAAAAACTTTCCCGTAAAATTGTTCATTATTGTTCGACAGAGTATTTAATGCCAGAATTTTTTGTGAGCCCAAAGACAGGTTATAAATCATATCCTGAAAATTTGTGTGAACTAAAGTTCCGTCAAAAATTCCGGTGTTGTTTGCTTCATCCAGTATTGTAATATTGTCAAAAAGAATCGTGTCCTGACGAAAATAAACTGAATCGTTAAACGTGTATTCTACTTGTGTATAATCGATTGTCAAACCCGCATTTGAGCCCAGTAAAGCACCATCAATGAGCAATTTTTCCGGCCCGCCGTGTAACTTTAAATGACCGGTTGCATAACCATGAATATCGGAAAGATTTTTTCTGATTAATGTCTCCAGTAAAACAACCGATAAACTGTCTGTAGTAATATCATAATTCAGCTTTTTCCCAGCCGGAGTATAATTCCCTCGTGCGTATAATCTTTGCTTTCCATTGTTTTCGACTTCAAGTTCTGAGTTTAAAACAGATTCCGCGCTATTCCAGTAATTTGTAAAAACAATATTACCAATTTTCTGTTTTTTAAACCTGAAATCGGTGATACCTACATCAGATAAAATCATTCTCTGATTGTAAAAATCAAAAATTCCGGCTGAACCATCTAAAATTCCTGAAATATCAAACTCTCTTTTTAAGTATTCGTCAAAAGAGCCAAGATTAATATTTTCAAATTTTGCTGAAAGAATATTGGATTTATCTTCTGAGATTTTGCCGTCGATTGTGATCTGTTGGTCTTGTTTAAAAAATCGAAAATTGTTGATTTCGATTGTTGTTGAATCAACCATTGCAGAGAACGGTGATATTTGCCAAACTGAATCTCCTATGAATATTTTTGTAGGAGCCCCTTCAATGGTAACCAGAGGATGGTCTGTTGAGTCGTTTTCCAAAAAAGTTGTTTTTGTTTTAATGGTTCCACTGTACGTCGAGTCTTCTGAATTTGCCCATGTGATTTGATTATCAATTATATCATCGGAAATTTTTGAATCAAAAGTCAGATTATACAAGGCCATGCCGTTTCTAAGTACTACTTCGCCAAATCTGAATTTAGAAGCATACTCATCGCCTGTTGGTTTATTTCCGATAAAAATATTTTTTATCAGAAGATTTTTAGTTGCAATACCTGGAATACTACCTTCCAATTCAAATGCTGTATTTTCTGAATCGAGTTTTCCATAAAGCAGGAATGGAGTTTCAACTTTATATTTCGGAGTAAAAATGGTGGTTAATGTATCTAAATCATTTGCTTCAATCTGGAAATCAAAAATATTCTCACTGGCATGAGACAGTTTTTCATAATTGGTAGCCGGAAGATAGCGGTTTGCATTTTTTTTGAAAGCATCCAGAATGCTCTGAAAGTGGTATTTGCCAGATACTTTGATATTAAAAAAATCAGAATTAAAAGTCAGAAGATTTGTTGTGTCAGTCTGCACTGAGTTTAATTCCATTCCATTTAAGGTAAACTGCCCATTCCGGTTTTTATAAAATCCGTCTTCAACCATTATAAAACCTTCCAGATTGTCCAGTTTGTCGCCTTTGAAATTTGCCGCCATATTAAAAGCAATTTCCGATGCCGGAAAGTTAGAACTTAAATTTAATTTCCCGGGAAGAGCTTTGTCCATATGCAGGTTAAAGTCAAATTCCGGAATTTCCGGATTTAAATTAACCTGACCTGTAAAATCGAATACCAGGTTGGGATCATTAACCACAAGCAGTCCGTCAAACATGTGTTTGTCCAGTGTTCCGTCAAGAGCAATATTTTGGTAGGTATAATCATAGGCTTCCAGTTCGGAAATAAACCCATTAAATTTTCCGTTTAAAGTTTTTTGGGTTTTGTTAAATGTTCCGTCTACATTTCCGTCAAAAGTTACTTTTCCAATATTTTTAATTTTGAATAATTCGCCTAATTCAAAATTTCTTGAATCAATTTTTCCCCTGTATTTAATTGTGCCTTCCGATTGTGGCATCACGGAGACATCTGTCGTCAGGGTTCCCATCGTACTTGAGAAGGTGCCGAATGTTACAAAATCGTTTAAAAAGCCAGAGAAATTTCCCCTGTAAGTAATGGTGCCAGCTTCATAAAAAGGCTCAGGGAAACTCAGCGTCCTGATTTTTGAAGCCGACGGTAATTTTATTTTGCTTAAATCAGCAAAATTGGTTTTTGAAAGTTTTAAATCGACAAACAGATACATATTTTCCACATCAGTAACGTCGTTCATATAAAAATCAAAAAAGGCAGAGGTATTTTCACCAGTCCTTATCACCAGATTCTTTCCTTTTAAATCGTTTAATGTTCCGTATATCTGTCCCGATAAATTGACGTTCATATCCATTCCTCTCAGTGAAGGAACAAGTTCAGCAACTTCTAAAAAACTAATATTTGAATTGGAAAAACGAACATCAAGTTTGGCCGATGAAATAGAACGCTCCCGGCTTTTATCGAAATTTATACTTACTGAAGTGTTTTGAATTTCGGATTTGTTTGACTTTATATATAAACTATCTGCGCGAATACTATCCCCAAAGAAAGCAAAGTTGGCCGACAGGCTATTTACAAACAAATTTTTTCCGTCATTTAAATTTAATTCATTTATTCTAAATAAGATAGAGTCAGGTTGTAATTCGAAATCAGAAATGTCGAAATTGATATTATTTAAAAATAGCTTTTCTTTTTCCTCGGCATACAAATCGTTAAAAGTTATCTCCGACTGGTGGAATGAAAAGTTATTGCAATTAATTTCCCAAAAATTTACGGTATCCTTTTGCGTTCGGAAAGCAGAAATTATATGGCTAAAGTTGAAGTGAGTGAGTGAGTCTCTTTCAATATTTATTTTGTTGTTTATTAAAGAAAGTTCATCAAAAGTAACATGTTTTTTTTTGATTCTCAAGGTGTCGATTTTTGCCGAAAGTTTTTGAGTAAAAAAAAGGGTGTCGCTTTTTAAATCTTCAACCAAAACATCGTTTAAAATTACTTTATTGAAAAATGCAATTTTTACTTTCCCAACGGTTATTTTTGAATGAACCTGCTTTGAAAGCTGATTCGCGAACAACTGGGTTAAATAGGTTTGAACGCGACTATTCTGAATAGAAAAATAACCACCGGAAAGCAATAAAAAAATTACTGCCAACACCATCAATACTATTTTCCAGCCTTTTTTGATAATTTTGTACTTTTTTGAGCGAACTTAAACTTTTTCAGTTAATAATTGTGTAATGTTTTACGCGATTTTTCAACTGTTATAGTTTAATAAAAAAAATTAACATTTGCAGATATTTTTAACTGAAGTTGAACGCCTTGAAAAAAAAGAACGTCAGAAAAGAAATGAGTAGTATAAAAACGGAAAAAAATAAAGAGATAATTATTTTGGGAATCGAGTCGTCATGTGATGATACTTCAGCAGCGATAATTAAAAACAGGACTATTTTGTCCAATGTTGTAGCCAGTCAGAAGGTACATGAAGAATATGGCGGAGTGGTTCCCGAGCTGGCTTCGAGAGCGCATCAGCAAAATATTATTCCGGTGGTTGATTTGGCCATAAAGAGAGCCGGTATTTTAAAAAAAGACATTTCGGCAGTGGCATTTACACGTGGTCCGGGTTTGTTGGGATCTTTATTGGTAGGAACGTCGTTTGCCAAAGGTTTTTCGCTGGCGTCAGGAATTCCGCTTATTGAAGTAAATCATTTGCAGGGGCATGTTTTGGCCTTGTTTATTAAAGAAAAAGATAAAGAATACAATCCGCCACAATTTCCGTTTTTGTGTTTGCTGGTTTCTGGTGGAAATTCGCAAATTATTTTGGTGCGCGATTATCTGGATATGGAAGTAATTGGACAGACCATCGACGATGCTGCCGGTGAAGCTTTTGATAAATGTGCAAAAGTAATGGGATTGCCTTACCCCGGGGGGCCACATGTTGACCGCCTGGCGAAATTGGGTAATCCGGATCGTTTTGAGTTTTCAAAACCCCGTATTCCAAATCTTGATTACAGTTTTAGCGGCTTAAAAACCAATTTTCTTTATTTTTTGCGTGATAACCTCAAAGAAGAGCCTGATTTTATTGAAAAGAATCAGGAAGATTTGTGTGCCTCGCTGCAAAAAACAATCATCGATATTTTGCTGGCAAAACTAAAAAAGGCTGCCAAACAAACCGGAATAAAGGAAATTACAGTGGCTGGCGGCGTTTCTGCAAATTCGGGCTTGCGAAATGCACTTCAGGAGAGTGCAGAAAAATACCATTGGAATTTGCAAATTCCGAAGTTTGAATACACCATGGACAATGCTGCAATGATTGCAATTACGGGTTATTTCAAATTTTTGAATAAAGAATTTGTAGGACAGAATGTGGTGCCGTTTGCACGAACACAACTCTGATTTATTATGAAGTTTGATGAAAGGCTGGTTCACGGAACGCTGATAAAAAGATACAAACGATTCCTCACCGACGTAATATTGGATGAAGGAACCGAAGTGGTGGCACATTGAACGAACTCCGGAACCATGAAAAGTTGTCTGGAAAATTGTGCTGAGGTATTTGCTGGTACTTGAGTACGATTCAGAAAACGCATCACTGCTGTTTCAACAAAATAATCCCGACTGTGAACAGTCACCTCGCAGCTCTCTGCAGAGGCCATTCTTTATTGTATAGTAAAACATAAATAAAATATTGTTTATTAGAATTAGTTGTACATTTTCAAAATATCATTATTTTAGCCTGATTGAAAATTAATCTTATCAACTAATACCGATAATAATGAAAAGGATATCCAAAGAATCATTTTTTAATCGACGGAATTTTATAAAACTGACCGGGTTGGGAGCAGGCGCTGGAATGCTTGCACTAAACCATTTCGGATGTACTAACAGCAAGCAAAAAAGGCCTGCTATAGCCGGATTTGAAGATACTCCTGAAGAAGAAACAACAAAAGTATGGATTCCTGTCTCTGACAGAAAAATTCGCGTAGGCCTGGTTGGCTATGGAGTTTGTAAATTTAGTGCAGCATTTGGTTTTCAGGATCATCCTAATGTGGAGGTTGTGGCTGTGAGTGATCTCATCCCTGAACGATGTGCGGAATTGGCAAAAGTAACAGGGTGTAAAAAGACATATCCTTCGCTTGAAAAACTGGTTAAAGACGATAACATTGAAGCAGTATTTGTGGCAACAGATGCCCCAAATCATGCACGCCACGCCATTGAAGTGTTAAAACACGGAAAACATGTTGCCTCGGCCGTCCCAGCAGTTTTTGGATCGCTTGAGGATGCCGATAAGTTATATGAAGCAGTAAAACAGTCGGGATTGAAATATATGATGTACGAAACTTCCATGTTCCGGAAGAACCTTTACGCCATGCGTCAGATTTATAATGCCGGCGGATTTGGCAAACTTGTTTACACGGAAGGGGAGTATTGGCATTATTCAAAAAACGGAATTGCCTCATATAAAAACTGGCGTCACGGTATGCCACCGCAATGGTACCCAACCCATTCCGATGCTTATTATATAGGTGTTACAGGGGGAACATTTACCGAGGTTTCCTGCCTGGGAATGCCCAGCGAGATGGAACGGTACCATAAAGGAAACAACGCTTACGACAATCCTTTTGCAACTGAAATTTCACTTTACCGCACTAGCGAAGGAGGAATGGCTCGAATGGGCAGGAGCGCTGACACTCCGGGACATGGCTATGGTGCGGAAACAGGAAGGGTTAAAGGAACAAGAGGTACCTATTACGATAAATACGAAGGGTTGGAAAAAAATCTTCCTGACCTGACCCGCCCGCCACTTCCTCCGGGTGTGGAACCGGGAGGTCACGGTGGTTCACATGGTCGGTTGACAGATGAATTTGTGTCTGCAATTCTTCAAGACCGTAAACCGCTTGTTGATATAGCCACTGCATTAAACCTTACAGTGGGCGGTATTGTAGCACATGAGTCGGCAATGAAAAATGGTGAGTGGCTCAAAATCCCGCAGTATTCGTTTTAGGCTTGTTGTAAATTATTCTCTTTTTCTCACCTAGCGTACAATTCTTTTTGTAATTGTGAGCTAGATGGGATTTTTTTTTTGGAGAATGGAGAGAGGCGAAGAATCCGACTGTAATTTGTTTACAGATCTTTCCAAATGGAAAAAAGAAAAACAGGCTGCCCGAAATTAATATCCTCTGCGTATCTCCATTGAGACATCAGTTCTAATTCGGATTAGTGTTCCCAATCTATACCTGTATCTCTGGTAAAATTGAATAAAATGTTTTTCCAGAGTAATATCTTTTTTAGTTCTTAATAAACAGTTAAAAGGAAGAATCCTTTCCAATAAAAAGCAAAAGCATTTTACAAGAAATTCAATCGGCCAATTTGCCTTTTTCTACCGTTACCTGTTTTTTGTCGTGCATAAATTGTATAAAGACTGCTTCGCTTTTTCCTTTTATAGATTCAATGCCTTTTAGGTGGCTGGTGCTGATAATAAATTGTCCAAAGCGAATCATATACGGGGTAAAAATGTTATACTCTTTCACTGTTTCGTATTTTTTTGCAGTCGCCACAGGTGGAATAGTCGTTTTCATGATTAAAGGAGCGAACCTTGCAGACTTTGTAATCCACAACACACCTGAGAGTGTCGCCTTTTTATCCAGAGGATTCACCGGCGGTATACTTTTTACAGGCGCCCAAGTAAAATCCGCTATAAGAAACAAGATTCGTTTCAGATTGTACATTGTTCATGGTTATTACATTTAGCTGGCCAATTAAATTTCTGTCAGTGTTTTATATTACTAAGGATAACTGCATCTTTTACATCAATACGGATTTGTCTTCGCTTGGCAAATTTTTGCATGTTTTAGTTCTTCTTTCCTTCCTGCTTTTATTTTCCTGAGCATTCACCAATGCAAATGGTATCAATAACACAAGTATGATAAATAATTTTTTCATGGTATTCAATTTTTTATGGTGAATAAATTCTATTTTTAGTTTTAACTAACAGTAAATAAAATTACTGCAAATTTTATTCGGAATCATTTTACGTTATTAATCTTTAACGGTTTATGGAGAAAAAAGTTGGGGCCCATGTAAGTGCTTCCGGCGGCGTAGAGAACGCTCCTGAAAATGCGTTTGAAATAGGCGCAACTGCTTTCGCCTTGTTTACAAAGAATCAGCGGCAGTGGGGGGCAAAACCTTTAACAGAAGAAAGTATTCTGGCTTTCAGGAAGAACTGCAAAAAATACAATTTTGCTCCTCAGTTGATTTTGCCCCATGACAGTTATTTAATCAATTTGGGGCATCCGGAAAAAGCAGCTTTACAAAAATCACGCGATGCTTTTTTTGATGAAATGCAGCGCTGTGGGCAGTTGGGACTTGACCGTTTGAATTTTCATCCGGGGAGTCATTTGAAAAAAATATCAGAAGAACAGTGCCTGAAAATTATTGCTGAATCAATAAATATAACGCTCGAAAAAACAAAAGGCGTGACGGCGGTTATTGAAAACACCGCGGGGCAGGGAAGTAATGTTGGGTATTCATTTTATCATTTGAAAAAAATAATCGATTTGGTAGATGATAAAAGTCGGGTAGGTGTTTGTATTGATACCTGTCACGCATTTTCGGCGGGTTATGAAATTGATACCACAGATGGATGCGAAAAAGTATTTGATGAATTTTCAGAAGTAGTTGGTTTTGAGTATCTAAAAGGAATTCACCTGAATGATTCTAAAAAAGAAAGAGGCTCTGAAGTTGATCGCCACGAAAGTTTGGGTAAAGGCACCATAGGATTAAAAGTTTTTGAATATATCATGAATGATGACCGTTTTAACGGAATTCCATTAATTTTGGAGACTCCGAACGATCAGATTTGGGCTGATGAGATTCAGCTTTTAAAAAACATGCAAAAATGAGTGAAACAGTTTTTTTAAACGGTGAGTTTATTTCAAAAGATAAAGCTAAAATTTCTCCAAACGACAGAGGTTTTATATTTGCCGACGGTGTTTACGAAGTAATAAAATACTACAACGGAAAACCGTTTCGTTATGCTGATCATCTAAAACGCCTGGAAAGGAGTCTTTCTGAGATTTTAATCGATTATACAAAACTGGAGGAGTTGGAAAAAATCTTTCAAGAGCTATTGATATCAAATAATTTGGAAGACAAACATGCAGGCATTTATTTACAAATTACCCGCGGTGTCAACAAACGTGTTCACTTTTTTCCAACCGATATTATTCCAACAGCGTATGCTTTTGCTTTTGAATTGCCATCATTTACCCAAAACCTTGAAAATGGAATCAAAGTAATTACCCAGGAAGATATTCGTTGGTTACGTTGCGATATAAAATCGGTTTCACTTCTTCCCAATAGCATGCTTTTTAACCAGGCTGTAAACAAAGGGGCAGGAGAGAGCATATTAATCCGCGACGGAAAAGTAACAGAAGCTACCCATTCCAGTGTTTTGGGGGTAAAAAATGGAAAAGTGATTACACATCCCCTTTCAAACTTGGTTCTGCCCGGAATAACGCGAAAAGTAGTTTTGGAGATATGCACTAAAAACAATATCCCGGTGCAAGAAACGGCGATTTTGGAAAGTGAGCTTTTTGAACTGGATGAAATAATTATTGCCGGAACAGGAAGTGAGATTACCCCTGTAATACAGGTAAACGATGTTGTTATTGGCAATAGTAAACCGGGCGAGCTTACCCGGTTTATGCAGAAAAAGTTTTTTGAGCTGGTGTAGCGTTTTTTGCAGCTATGTTTCCGTTTGGTTAATCCATAACGTTTTTCTATTGATTATAAATCCTCTTTTCAAAGAAATTATTTTAACTGTAACAACAATTGAAAGTGCAATGGTAATTCCCCTAAAGATATTGGATAATGCATTTCCTGTTGCGCCTCCATCGATACTAAAAAGCATCCACGAGAAATTCATCAAAGCATGTAAGCTGATGTTAATCCAAGCATTAAAACGCCATTCGAAATAAAGCCAGGCAAACCAAACGGATCCCATTGCTGTAACCAGAAAAGCAAAAAATGAACTCATTAAATCGTGCCCCTGATACAAATGCCACGATCCAAAAAACAGGGCGCCCAGTAAAGATGCGGGAATAAATCCCCATTTGAAATAGCGGAACAATAAGCCAATTAAAAAGCTTCTGATAAGCAATTCTTCATAAAACCCCGGAGAAATGCAGTGGGTGAAAATTCTTGAAAGTTTGACTTCCGGATCGAATTTGGCAAAAAATGCAAATCCAACAAAAAGCGGAAGTGTAAACAGAAAGGCAAAAAAGAAGGCTTTTGAAAAATTAGCGGTTAATCCGAGTCCTTTTAAGACATTCTTTTGTAACAAAATGAATGAAACACCTGCAATGGGAACCAGTCGCAAAAAGAGTATACACAAATACCTGATAAAATAGTTTTCAGGAAACCATGTTGCCCAGTTAGGGGTGATGGAATAGAATATTTTATCGATAAAATAGGAGAGCAGAAATCCCGCGATGAGGAGAAATGTAGAGAAAAGATTGTTTTTTTTCATCGTATTGGTATTTAATTTTTTTATTTCCTGTTAAAATCGCTGTATTTAACAAAGGATTCTATACAAATGAACCCCGGTTTTTCCGGGCAAAAAAATTAAAGTGACCGCTTGCAGAAAATTGTGCTGATTTGCATGTTTTAGGGGTGATGAACAATTTTTAGGGATAAAATACAAGTGCATTTTTTGAGGAAAACTATTTCTTTTTCACAATTGCAACCATATTTTTATTTTTTTTACTGCCGCTCGTGATACCGGAATTTTGATGTCATCCAAATCGAATTGAAGTTTGTAGCTTGAGCCTTCAATAAGGAGATTTTTTGCCCGCTGTTTATTGACAACATAGGAACGATGAACTTTTGAAAAATTATCAGGCAGATCTTCGCTTATTTGATTCAAGGTATTTCGAATAAGATATTTTTGTTGATGCTTGTTTAAGATGCTTACAATTTCAACATAATTTCCTTCCGCTTTTAAAAAAAGGACAGCTTGTTCGGGCAAGGTAACCGGGCTTTCCTTTTTGTTATTACTGTAAAACGTAATGTATTCCACATTCTCCTCTGTCGGAGTCCGGTCGTCTTTTGATAATGCAAGTTTTAGCGTCAGCCATTTTTGGTAGTACAAAACAGCAAAAGGAAAAATGCCGACCAGAAAAACAAATTTCATAAAGTAAATGTATTCTGAAAAGCTAATTTTGCGGCTTCCTGTAAACTGGTGGTGATAAAGGAGCGAGAGGAATCCTAAAAAGCAAAAGACAGTGACAAACGTTATGATTTCTTTGGAAATGTTCCATTTGTCTTCTGAAAACCATTTTTTGAAAAAAAAGAAGCCAGCCGAAAAAAACAAAATGTATGAAAACGCACTAATTAGTCCATACCCCAAAAGAAATAATGCTTTAAATGCAATGGTGTATTCGTAGGTTCCAAAAGGCTGAAAAATCCATAAAATCAGAAATACAAAAAGCCCTATGATAACTCCGGCTTTCAGCTGTTTTTTCAACGGAGTTAGCGGAATTTTTTTTGTAAGAAGTTCCTTTATCGCCATAAGAAGGCAAAGATAACATCTTTACAAAAATGTATCTGTTTCCCGTAGCCTGGAAGAGTGAAAAATCTGGATCGCTTTGACTACGCAATGTGCATACCGTCAAAATACCCGGCTTGCATCCATGGTAATTTATTGCTTTTATAAAATGGGTCGAGAGCCACGTGTAACTCTTTCATTCGTTCCTCGCTCAATGGCTCAAAATTTTTGATAGTATCAATGTTTTTGGTGAGTACATCAACGCTGTCGGTACCAATAACTGCGGCAGTAACACCTTTTAAACTCAGTGCATATTTTACCAGATCGTCAGGTGAAAGCCCGTTTACAGTTTCGCGTGGGCGAATAACTTTCATTGCCAGTACGCCCATCCCTTTATCTGCGGCGTACGGAACCGGTTGTTCTTCAAAAGGCTGGTTTCCGTTTTGCTGGTGGTTCATGGCAATCAGCATCGTGTCGAAATCATACAGTTCAGCTGCCAGTTTCATCGCGCTGGCTGAGGTGTGTCCCGTAAATCCAATATGACGAATTACTCCTTCTTCCTGAAATTTCTTTAGAACAGGCAGAACACCATCTTTGTCACCAAACTTGCGCACTTCCTCTTCATTTAAAATGCTGTGAATTTGGTATAAATCGATGTAGTCGGTGTTTAATTTTTTTAAACTGGTTTCTACGGTTCGTTTGGCGTCGTCGGCATTTCGTTCACTTACTTTGGTTGACAGAAAAATTTTATCACGAATGGGTGCTAGAATTTTCCCGATTCTCTCTTCGCTGTATTGTTCGTCGTTTTTGTAGATAGCAGCAGTGTCCCAGTAATACAAACCTTTCTCCAAAGCAGTTTCCAGTATTTCCAAACCTTTTGTTTCGCTAACTGCCATAAAACGGCTCCCCAGACCCAAAATCATAATTGGAATCCGAACTCCTGTTTTCCCCAGAAGAGTTGTTGGTAGCCCCTTGGAATCGAAAGGCGAGCTTGAACAAGCTGATATTGGCGATAAAATAACACCGGCTGACACTGCTCCGGTGGTTTTTATAAAGGTACGTCGTGTTAAATCATTCTTTTTCATAGCAAGTATTTTACTGATAGTATTCCCTCAATTTACGTACTTTTTGTTGAATAACAAATTTTCAGGAGTTTTTGGATGTCCCGGAAAATTTCAGTGTACCAGGGATTTTCAAGTCCGCAGGAGGCAACGGAACCGGGCCTTTCTTTAACCCGGAAACATTTGCCTGCCACATGACGTTTATTGTAATTTTGGAATAGTCTTATATTTGGTTCTTGCCAATAGAGAACGTATTTTCCTATCCTTTTTGATTCCTCTTTGGCGGAAACGAATTGATAAGTCGTCTGAAACAATTTCAACAACTGTAACTTCCAGTCTTTGTGCATAAAGTGCTTTTTTCGTTTGAGAAAGTCCTTATGTCATTCATTCCTTATTTTACACATCGTTTTCATTCTATCAATTATTTTCAGAAATCTCCACCAGTCCTTTTTATGCAATATACCAGCAGATAATATTTAATGATAAATTGTTTCGTCCATATGCGTCCTGGCAGGCTTGTAAAACTCTAGTTTCAAAAAGTCGGCCTTAAAGAAAGCGTACATTACAAGCATAAAAGGTCATTCACGATTCTGTAAATAAGAAGCCTTTTATTTAATCAATAATTTAAGCATATTTTTCGGGCTAAATATTACAATCAATAGTATCAGTTGCTTTATCAACGCCGGGGAAAAAACGAAAATCGAAAAATTGACACTGATTGTAAGGTTTGATAAACTAATAAAGCAAGTATCTGCAATTGTCCAATTTGGAATACCATATGATCCACCTTATAAAAATTCTGCTATTTGTCAATCATTTTCTTTTTGGAACAGTCCTTTAAAAACAGATAGTTTTAAAAAGAAAGATTATGATTTTGATTTGCATATTAACTCAGTTGTTTATTGCTTTTATCGTTAAAAATTGATTTTGTAACAAATATCCCATAAAGCTCCCATTACATTTCCTTTTTCTATGGCACTGGTTGATTCGTTGTAGAAATACCCTGATTCACCAGTATAAAGGCCTATGTTCAATCCTTTTAATGCAATTTCGTGAGAAACTTTTCTGCGGTTTATCCGGTAGCTTACCGTGAGGTCTCCACTTATAAAAGGGTCGTATTGTTTACTAAAGGCTCTTGAATCATCCAGCTTTATTTCGTGGCTTGTTTCTGAAAGTGCTTCATCAATGGGGGTGTAACGTTCTCCACCCTGGCAGGATAATCTTAAATTCAGGCCAAAGCGGTTATTTTTACTCTTCCCGGCAAGCCATTCTTTCCCCCACACGCCGTTAAAACTAAATCCACGGTCATAACGGGTACTGCGCCAAATATCATCCCCTCCCATGTACTCCGATTTAAAAACAGACCCTGTGAGCAAATAATAAGAGCCTTTTTTAAGGTAGCGTTCCAAAGTAACATCAATCCCGTAATTTTTCCCTTTTCCTGCATTGACCAAAATTTTATCGAGGTAATAATCATTAAGATTCAACACCGAAAAAGAAGTATTGGCCTCCACCGGAACATCAAACAAATACTGGTAGTAAGGCTCCACTTTCAGGTGAAGAACATCGGAAATATGCCAGTCGTAAGCCAGGTTAAAATGATGTGCTTTTGCCAAATTCAACCCTTTATTGCCGGGCTGGTTTGTTGTTGAATCAACCACATAATAAAAATCAAGTCGTTCGCGCCTGCTGTTTAAACCATAAGACACAGAGAAGGATTGGTCTGTTCTGAAATTCCATTTCATACTTAACCGAGGTTCTAAATTGAAATTTTCGTTCAGATTAAAATACTGTGCGTTTAGCCCCACACTCAACGAAAATTTCGGAGATAACTCAAAAACCGATTGGGACCAGGCCGAAACCTGCAAATTGTTCCCGGAACCGTTGGCCACATTTTCCATTGGCCTATTTAGCCCGTAGTTGGGCGTAACATTATAGTTCAAATCATAAATCATTTCGGTAGCCGTAATCCCCGTCCGGTTAACGTGGCGTGAGCTAAATTTCTTATTAATGAATGAATTCAGTACAATATTCCAGTTTTTGTTGCTAATATCAACTACCTGCACATGTGAATCCAGCGAATCAACTTGTCCAACATCCTGAAGTATTCCGCTGTAAGTACCTGCCAGTACTGTTTTAATGTAGGTGTCATTGTTCAAGTTATATTTATGCGTAATCCCGCCACTGGCTTTTTCCAGTGTTGTTTTTACATCCTGCCGGTCAGCATAAGATTCCCAGTCTTCTTTATCGAGCGGGCCAACATTGTTATTATCAGTCAGACCAAGTCCCCAAATTGAAAATGTACCTGTTTTTTTTGTTGGCAAGTTTAATTTGAATGAAAGGTCCTGGTATTTCAGGTTAGCATCTGCAACCAGACCAGTTGCAGAATACCGGTAATTAAAAATATACGAGCTGTTGTGTTTTTTGCTCAATGGCCCTTCCGAAGCAAAATCAATTCCTATCAAACTTACCTGAAACGTATTTTGATGCGTTTGGTTGTTTCCATTACGCATTTGCATATCAAACGCCCCCGAAAGCGCGTTGCTGTATTCTGCCGGAAATGGCCCGTTAAAAAAGTCGGAATTTCCCATCACCTGGCTGCTTAAAGCTGAGTAAACCCCGCCTCCCAATGAAATCATATCAGCAAAATGTGTCGGATTCGGAATTTCAACACCTTCCAAACGCCATTGGGTGTATTGCGGCGCATTGCCCCTTATGGAAAGCGCATTGCTTGAAATTCCACCTGTCCCCGATACCCCGGCGAAAGAAGTTACCAAACGTGCCGGGTCGTTGAATGCACCTGCAAAACGGTTGGCTTCTTCCACGCTTAACATGCGCCCCTCCGCCAAAGCCATTGGATTTGCGGCACGTTCCTTATTTATTTGCGGACGGACAGTTATTTCTCCCACCGATTGAGAACTCTCTTTTAACGGAATTTCAACCAATGCTTCCCTAGCCGAAGTCAGCAATATCTCGCGGTAAATGTAGGATTGATATCCAACAAAAGAGACTTTAATGTCGGTATACCCAACTGGAACTCCACGAATGGTAAAATGCCCCAGGCTATCTGAGATGGTTCCTATCGAAGGATTTTCTAATAAAGAAATATTGGCAAATTCCACAGGCTGTCCTGTTTCTGCATCGTAAACCATTCCGCGTATGGTTTGGGTAAGGCCGGTGTCTTTTGTTTCCGGCTTTTCCTTTTTTGGAGTCAGAATAATATGGTAGCCACTAATTTTGTAAGTGAGCCCGGTTTCTTTCAGAATTTCGCCCAATGCTTTTTCCAAACTCACATCTTTTAATGTAAGGTTGATTTTTTGCTTCTCGTTTGTTTCCGATTTTTTGTAAGCGATGCTATAGTTGGTTTGCCTTTCAACTTCGTTAAAGGCCTCTTTTAGTGAAATGTTCTTTTTTTGAATTGTTATGCGTTTTTCCTGTGCCATCGACTGCATTGAGAAAGCAGACAGGAAAACTGAAAGGGTAAGAAATACTATCGTTAATTTTTTTAAGTTCATTCTATTACATTTGTATTGTTGATACTAAGTTACTTTTCGCTGAGTTGATTTTGTATCTTCGTTTTGAACCGGTAGAAAGCGCTATCTTTTTACCGGTTCTGTTTTTTCATAGGCATTTTATTTGAAGTTTAACTATTTATTTTTCAATATAATTTGTTCGTTTTTCACAGAATAAGAAAAGTCCCCGGCCATATCTGCTAAAACCTGAAGTATTTGCGTCGGGGTTTCTTCCCGTTCAAATTTTATGGTATAATGTTCGGACGATAAGTCAATGGATTTATCTGTATCGAAAGAAATATTAAAACACCTTTCAAGTGTTTGCAGGATTTCGCCCAATGTAGATTCCGAAAATATTAGGTTTCCGCTTTTCCAGTCCGGGATGTCTTCGGGATTGATTTTAGCCATCTTCAAGGTTGAAGTTTCGTTGTTGTAAACCAGTTGCTCATTCGGTACTAATTGTTGTTTTTGGAGTTTTGCCGTTTGAACTTCTATTTTCCCTTCCTGTAAAGTAGCTACCGTTTGGTGCTCATCTGGGTAGGCTTTCAAATTGAATTTTGTCCCCAAAACTTTTACTGCCAGGTTCTTTGTTTCAACCACAAAAGGCTTTGATTGATTTTTTGTTACCGAAAAAAATGCTTCCCCTGTTAAACGAACCGAACGCACTTTCTGACTGAATTCTGACGGGTATTTTAAAGAACTCCCTGCATTGAGCCAGACTTCTGTTTGGTCGGGCAATGCTATTTGTTTCGTTTCTCCGTACGCTGCCGAAATCTCAATCATTGTTGCCCGGTTATAATGTTGCAGGTAAAGCCAAACTCCGCTTATTCCAACAAGTAGAATGAAAATGGCTGCTACTCTTGAGAAAAATTTTAAGCGTACAGTCTTCGTCTTTGGTAACTGAATACCGATTTTTGTATTCACCCGTTTTAAAGCCTCAAACGTGGTCGCATCTTTTCCTATACTTAGTGAATCCCAATATTCTTTTGAGGCCTGCTCCATCTCTTCTGTTACCGGATTTTTTGCCAGCCACTGCTGTACCTTTTCTTCCGTTTCCAAAGCATAGCGGTCACGTAAGTAGAGCCGTAACATTTCTGTAGCATCTGTGTTTTTGTCCGATTTCATATTGTTGATTCTTAAAATTTTAATAGAACTTTTCCACCCGATTCCGGTTTCCAGGTCTTATCACTTTGGTCGTATTGATATTCAATACCCACTTTTATTTTTGTTTTCTCGTTGGAATCATATTGCAGTCCTGCCCCGAAATTAGTTGTTGGGAAAAAGGTTCGCATGTTAAAAGTGGGGTCAGAACTGTTTCCGGGCGTAACGTATTGCCCCCATGTTTGAAATTGTAGCTTGTTTGTAATAGGGTAACGTAACAGGAAGTTACTGCCTAAAACAATTTGTTTGCTTGAAAAAAGATAACCGTATTGTGCACTAATAAAAGCGCCATAATCTAAAGCCATCCTGTTTGTTATGTTGAAACTTCCCAATGTCCCGCCAAAATTTTGATAATCGCCCAGTCCGGGGTACATTGGTAAAAGTATGGAAGACGAGTCTCTATTCAGAGAATTTAAATATTTAAATTCCCGATTAAAATTGAAGCTTGCTATTTTCCGGTCAATAGAAATTCTGTGGAGGCTCTCGTCATTGTTCCATAATTCCGGCATTGCTAGTTGCGGAGTAGGTTGAACCGGCTGTAGCCGCAAATCCCCTTTATCCTGCACTGAACGGGGAACCGGAATTGTATCTTTTTGAAGTTCCTGCCCCTTTACCTGAAATACAGAGAAACACTGTATTATCAGAAAAATTATCCATAAATGCTTATGCTGCATATTTGTCATTTTATTAGGAATACAATTAAGTTGGCAGAAACTCAATAAAAAATCTAAATTTTACTAAAAAAAGTTTATTCTGGTTGAGGGAAGTAAATCCGGTTTTGCACTCTGAACATGAAAATCTACCTTCGTTCCCTTTATGACAAAAATCGACCAGTCAATATTATCCGCATTGCAAAAAGGTAGTCATCCGGCTTTTGAAAAAGTCTTCATTTTTTACTACATAAAGGTCAGGATTTTTATTTTGGGCTATGTTAAAACCATGGCCGATGCAGAAGAACTGGCAGAAGAAGTTTTTGTCGGCTTATGGCAAAATCACAAAAGTATCGACCCCGAAAAATCATTCGATTCGTATTTATACACCATTGCCAAAAACAAAGCCCTCAATTTTCTGAAAAGGAAATATGCAACCAAAACCATCATTGAAATGCAGGCTCCTTCAACATTTTCCCACAGCCCGGAAGAGGAATATATTGCTTTGGAAAAAGAACTTTTAATTGAAATGATTGTTGAAAAGATGCCTGCCCAGCGAAAGAAAGTCTATCAGCTTCGGCAACAAGGCATGACGAACGAAGAAATTGCTCAGGAATTAGACACCACCAAACGAAATGTGGAAAGCCAGGTTAGTTTGGCTTTAAAGGAAGTTCGCAGTGCTTTCAGTAGTTATCTGATTGTTTTTGTTTAAGATACTTTTTCTATCTTTTCATTTATCAATCTTTTAGGATATCCATACTGATAATATTCCTTTTCTATTCATTTTCCGTTTTCTCTTTTTTAACGATATAAAATACTGCTCCGTCCGATCCACCAGAGGTAGTACTATAGAATGCTAAATTTCTTTTGTATTTATTCCAGGTCTTGAGATTTTAACTATTGAATTGTACCCATATTTTCGATGATAATTTTCTCAGCTTCTGTGGTCGAGAAGTGATAGTCCATTATGATTAAACATTTTTTGTAGAAACTTTCGGGTCGAATAAAAATGTTTCTGTTTTATTTAATAATACTATTTTGGGGATTTGACTTGCTTTTAATTTTTCCTTTTCTGTTATAAACCATTTCTGTTTGTTGCTGTTTAAATGTACTGTTAATCAAATCAACAATTACAGAATCTTCCAAGCTGTTTTGTGTTTGTCTATAATTTTCAAACAGAATTGAGGTCAGAACTATTGTAGTAAATAGTTTCTTTATTGGTCTTTTTATTGACAATAAAGCTTTGAAATATTGTACTATAGTTAAGCAGTTTGCGTAGGCTAATATTTGGTATTTTACTTACCATTGATTATACAAAATGCTGGTAGTTGTTTTTATTTCTCGTGTCGTTTTTTGAAATTTTTAAATTGAAAGATAATTGAGAGGGCAAAGCCAATAAAGTAAACAAATGCAAGTGCCGGATTCTCAAATTTTAAATTTTCAAAATCAAATTCCTGAAATATGGCAACACCTATAATGATTGTTGGAATCAATAATACAATTGAAAGTCCCTTTTTATTTTCCATATTATATATTTTTTTTTCATCAAGTTAATCAAAATTACTATGCCTGGTGAAAATAATCATTTGCAACAAATATGAAATAAGGGCTTTTATATAGTTTGTAAATTTTTTTTTTGTCAAAAAATTGTTCAATTGCCCATGCAGAAGGAGGAAACACCGGTCTGACTTGTCAGACCACTATAATTTCCGCCTGGCATATACAATGCTTTATAGCCAGTTTTTTTTATTTATCTCACAATTTTTCATTCTTATTCCAATTAAGGTCAAACCTTTTAACGACTTTATTTTCTTCATTTAAAGAATCAGGTGGTAATGGTGGACTTAATGCATGAAACGGAGGATACCCTTCACTCTTATGATATAAAAACTCTTTAAGTTTTGAAAATTTCCCGCAACATTCCAACGAAAAATAAGTGAAATTCTTATCTGCATTTTTTACTTGAATATTTATCCATTCAGGGATTGCATAATCCATCCATAACAAATTAACTACATCCTCTGCTTCTATTGGTTTTGATATTTGATTCAATTTTTTATCTTCAGGAAATGTGACTTCTCCGTCTTCCAAGCCTTCTCTAAAGGTGGAATTTATTTTAACAATAAACCTAAACTGTTCCGGCAATTTATTAATAACCGTTTCCTTTGTAAACGGGTAAACTTCATTTATTGCTTTTATAAGATTACTATGGAATTCTTTTTTGTCCATTATTTAATATGATTGGTTGTAGCCAGTACTTTTTTATTCTTTTCTAATATCAAAACCTTTAATGTTCGTGTTTCAGTTTAATTTTGGTTAATGTATGAGGAACGATACATTTGTGCACGTTATTTTTTCTATATGTGTTACAAAATGTTTAGTTTCCAATAAAACAGGTCTGTAAGTTAAACATTTTATTTGCTGCTTATTATTTCTTCAATAGGATTAATAACTTTGCCGATTTCCAGGTTTGAAACATGCGTGGAAATTTCTGTCGTTTGAATATTCTCATGACCTAATAGACTCTAAATAACCGTTAAATTTGTTTCTTGTTCCAGCAAATGAGTGGCAAATGAATGAAGCAACATATGCAAATACACTCTCTTTTTTATTTCTGCTTTTTTGCCGATTTTTTCAACACTCTTGTTATACTCGCACTGGAATACTGCTGGCCATTTAGCCCCTCAACTAACCAATCACCGGATAAAATATTCCTGAAGATGAATCAATACATTTTCTGATAAAAGAGAATACCTGTCCTTTTTCCCTTTACCACTTCTTATTTTAATGAGCATTCTTTCCGAATCAATATCGTTAATTTTCAGGTTTAAAACCTCGTTTCTTCTTAAACCGGCTGAGTAAATCAATTCCAGTAAACATTTGTGTTTAATGTTTGATATGCTTCTTAAAATGTTTTGAATTTCTGTTTTACTGAGCGTATCGGGTAGATTTTTTTCTTTGCGGGGCCGTTCAATTTTTGGAAATTGTTTTTCCCTATCCAGAACTTTTTTATAATAGAATTTTATAGCGTCTATCCTTTGGTTCTGTTCACTTACTGATATGGTTTTCAACCGGATGAGTAATAAAATATAATCATTTATTTCTTCGGTTTTTATGTCTTTCAGGTCGTGGTCGGTAAAATGATGCATAGTCTTTGAAGTAGGCGCTGTAAGTTTTAATGGTGCTACCACTATATCTTTTTTGTTTCAAAAGTTCAAGTATCCTCTGGGAAGTTGTATAAGTTTTCGGTAAGCATAATAGCCGGGCACAGGCAAATGATTCTGTCTAACCTTGTCTATTGTGCCGTTTTGTTCTGAAAAGCGAATAGATGCTAAATTCTGAATTAAAAAACATAAGTAATTTTGTCTTCAAATGCACCCTTGAGTTTAACAAACCAACTTCTTTTTGTATTTTTGAAAAGAATACTTAAACCAATAAAATTTTTCAGATGAAATCATCAAAACTATTTGTTACAGCCATACTTTGTTTTGCCGTACTAACAGGGTGGGGGCAAAATTCAAAAAACGGTTTTTTCGGAATGTGGACCATGGCCATTGAAAATGGTTCGGTGGGATGGCTTAATGTAAACGAAGATAAAGGATATCTCGATGCTGAATTGCTTTGGCAGGGTGGGAGTGTGCTCCCGGTAGCCAATGTCTATTTCGAAGACGAGAATACGCTGGTTGTTACACGCAGCCAGGAACGCCCGGTTAATCGCAACGATGAAGACGGGAGAAAATTTGTAGTGACACAAACCTACCGGTTTATACGTAATGGCGATAAAGCCACAGGTGTTGCTGTTTTTCCATCGCGCGACAGGATGAGCATAAATAAAACCAAATTCGAAGCCTGGAAGTTACCGCCTGTTCCCCCAACACCCGATTTGTCAAAAGTAAAATATGGCGAGCCGATAGAATTGTTTAACGGGAAAAATCTTGACGGATGGCGTTTGATTAATCCAAAACAGGCCAATGGTTTTAAAGTAATCGATGGAGCTTTGGTAAACGATCCTGTTCAAAATGAAGGTGAACATATTTCTTACGGAAACTTACGTACCAAAGATGAGTTTGAAGATTTTAATCTGAAACTCGAAGTAAATATCCCGGAACACAATAACAGTGGCGTTTATTTGCGTGGAATGTATGAAATTCAGGTGTTTGATTCCTATGGAAAACCCCTGGATTCGCATAATATGGGAGCACTTTACAGCAGGGTGACCCCCTCGGTAAATGCAGAAAAACCAGCGGGGCAATGGCAAACTTTAGATATAACTTTGTGCGACCGCCATGTTACCGTTGTTTTGAACGGTACAACTATAATCGATAATCAACCGGCTTACGGTCCAACCGGAGGGGCAATTATTGCCGATGTGTTTAAACCCGGACCTATCTATTTGCAGGGCGACCACGGAAAAGTATCTTATCGGAATATTGTTTTAACACCAATTGTAAAATAACTAAAAATTATTTTTTATGCTGACATAGTTTAACTTTAAAGTGAAACTATGTTTTAACAAAAAGAAGCCGTTAGCAGGATTTACACTGTTAACGGCTTTTCGTTTTGAAAACTTTCTTTACATTCGGTGTGTTAAAATAAAAAGATAATGAATTCAAAACTATTTACTTTTTTTATATTGATACTTGTCCATTCGGACGTATTTGCTCAGGTAGTTGAAAAAATAAATAAGGAAGCGGGAAAACAAACCGCATCGATGCTGGAGCTTTGTTACGATTTGCACCGGAATCCGGAATTGTCGTTTCAGGAATTTGAAACTGCAAAAAAGATGGCTGCCGAATTGGAAAAAGCAGGCTTTGAAGTTACCCGTAATTTTGGGGGTAACAATGTGGTGGGTGTCCTAAAAAACGGAGATGGTCCTGTTGTGATGCTGCGCACCGATATGGATGCACTGCCAGTGGAGGAGAAAACCGGTTTTGAATTTGCCAGCACACAGACTTCAAAAAATACCAACGGTGAAGAAGTTCCGGTGATGCATGCCTGTGGCCACGATATTCACATGTCAGTATGGGCCGGAACCATACATACCCTGGCAGCATTAAAAAAACAGTGGAAAGGAACCCTACTTGTAATTGCCCAGCAGGCTGAGGAATTTAGCGGTGGAGCAGGACTGGCCATTGAAACCGGCTTATTTCAGAAATTTCCGACCCCCGACTACGCAATGGCCTATCATATCAATCCCGAATTGGAATCGGGAACTATCGGGCTTGTGGGCGGACCGGTGTTTGCCGGTGTAAAAACCGTTGAAATTACCGTTCACGGAAAAGGTGGCCATGGGGCGTACCCTGAAAAATGCATTGACCCGATTGTAATTGCTTCCCGGATTGTTCTTGATTTACAAACCATTGTAAGCCGTGAAATCAGCCCGCTTGAACCGGTTGTGGTTACCGTTGGTTCCATTCATGGGGGAACACGCCCCAACATCATTCCCGATGAGGTAAAAATGGAACTTACCCTGCGTTATTATTCCGATGAAGCCATTGAAAAAGTAATTGCAGCAATTAACAGAATAAGTAAATCAGCAGCATTAACAGCTGGAATGCCGGAAGATAAACTGCCATTGGTTGAGGTTTCTCCGGCCGATACGCCTCCGGTACTGAATAACCCTGATTTAAGTAGAAAGATTCACAGTTTTGCTTCCGAAATTGTTACCGGTAAGAATATTGTCGAAGTTTCTCCGGCTATGGTGGGGGAAGATTTTGGTAAATATGGCCGCACGCCCAAAAATATACCCATTTGTTTGATATGGCTGGGAAGTACAAGCCCGGAACTAATGCAGGAACTTGAAACCAAAGGTGAAAAACCGGCTCCGCTCCATTCGCCTCTCCTTCATCCTGACTACGAAAAAACCATTGAAACAGGTATAAAAGTTATGACAGGCAACATGATTGGCTTGTTGAGTACAAAATAGATGAGTGATTCGGTGAACCGAGGCGTTTTACAATTTCAGTCAACTACTTCGGAGGAGCTTCTTAACCCGTTTGTCGTTAATTGCTCTTGACTCATCGAAAAAAATCGCATAAAAAATCGTTTTTCTTCAACTTTGAGGTAACGAAATCTTAGCTTAAACGTCATAAGGTTAAGTTACTAAAATCAAAGTTATGAAACGGAATGTATTGTTCATATTTGCAGCCCTGCTGATTTTAACTTCATGTAGTGGCTACGACCCCGGAGTTTCTGAAGCATTTATGAAATACCGATTGAAGGAAGGAGTTACCACTATTACAGTTCCCGGCTGGGTAATTCGTATGGCTTCACGTTTTGGCGACCTCGATAAAGAGGAACGCGAAATCTTGCAAAGTATTGATAAAGTTCGGGTGCTTACCGTAGAAAATGAAGATTTAAATGCACGAATAAATCTGCATGAAGAATTTTATAACGGTATTAACCGCAAACGCGATTATGAGGAGCTTCTTGTTATTCATGAAAACAACGAAGACGTAACTATTTTTGGAAAAATGAATGACAACGTGATAAAGGAAATGGTAATTCTGGTTGGCGGCGACGATAATGTGCTGGTCTATTTAAAGGGAGAAATAAAACCTGAATTACTGAATGATAAAATAGATTTGTCACATCCTGATAAATTTCTTTCACTCGATTTTTAGATTATACAATTCTCATAATTTTTCCCGGTATTTTCCGGGTGTAGGCATAAAGAGGCTGTTCCAAAGGTAAAATTGGACAGCCTCTTTCTTATTCGTAATTTCCAGAACTGTAGTATTGATGAAATGTGAATGGGAATTCGTATCGTCATTTTATTTTCTTTCTACCCAGTTAGCAATCCAGTCGCCAACCTGCGAGGTTTTGAATGACTCACCTTCGGCAATATCAACTGTTACGTAACCTTCGGTCATTGATGCGGTAACAGCATCGCGGATGATTTTTCCTTCTTCCATGAGGTTAAAAGCATATTCAAACATCATGGCAGCGGAAAGAATGGTTGCAATTGGATTGGCAATGTCTTTTCCTGCAGCTTGCGGGTAAGAACCGTGGATGGGTTCAAAAACCGAAGTGTGTATTCCCATGGAAGCAGAAGGAAGCAATCCAAGTGAACCTGTAATAACGCTGGCTTCATCGGTAAGAATATCGCCAAACATGTTTTCGGTAACCATCACATCGAAGTTTTTAGGCCACTGAATAATCTGCATTGCAGCATTATCCACAAACATGTATTCTGTTTTGATATCAGGATAATTTGGGGCCATTTCCTGTGCTACTTCGCGCCATAAACGTGAACTTTCCAAAACATTGGCTTTGTCAACCACTGTTAGTTTTTTGTTACGTTTTCCTGCAAATTCGTAACCCAGTTTCAGAATACGTTCAATTTCTTCGCGGGTATAAGTGTTGGTATCAAAAGCAGTGTTACCACCATCTTTTCTCCCTTTTTCACCAAAATAAATTCCACCGGTTAATTCGCGGATACAAACAAAATCAGCTCCCTCAACCAATTCGCGGCGGAGAGGAGATTTATGCAACAACGATTCAAATGTTTCAACCGGACGAATATTGGCATATAACCCCAGTTTTTTGCGCATAGCCAACAATCCCTGTTCCGGACGAACAGGAGCTTTGGGATTGTTGTCGAATTTGGGATCGCCGATGGCTCCAAATAAAACTGCATCCGATTTCATACACAGTTCGTGCGTATTTTCAGGGTAGGGATCTCCTACCTCGTCGATGGCAATTGCGCCGGTTAAACCATATTCATATGACAGTTCGTGGTTAAATTTTTTGGTGACGGCCTTTACAACTTTCATGGCCTGTTCAACAATTTCCGGCCCGATTCCGTCGCCGGGAAGTACTGCAATGTTTAGTTTCATTTATAGTTTTTTTTATCGGATACCTTCTACATGCCAAAACAGGTATGAGATAGAATTCCGAGATATTTTAATTTTTTTACCGGAGATTCAGGAAATACTGTTCAAAATTTTATCCAGAATTCCGGGCTTAAAATCATTTTCAATAATGTTTAGCATTCTGATTGTTGCTTTTATAGCAGCTGCATTTTGATCGGGATCTAATCCTTTTGTTTTGAATTCACGGCTGTTTTTCCAGGTAATAACTGTTTCAACCAATGCATCCGTTTTTCCTCCGGGGGGAATGGTAACCACATAATCAATCAGTTTTGGAAATGACTTCCCTAAACGTTTATAAATTTTCCGAAGGGCTTTTACAAAAGCATCATATTGCCCGTCACCGTCGCAAAATTCTTCGTATTTTCTTCCTTCAATTTCTAGCGATACATTGGCTACCGGTCGCAATCCCATGGTATGTGTTACAGAGAAGTTTATTACCCTGATTTTTTGTTCCATAATGTCGTTGTTCAAAACATCGGAAACAATATAGGGCAAATCATCGTTTGTAACCGTTTCTTTTTTATCACCCAGTTCGATAATACGCTGTGTAACCTTTTTTAATGATTCGGCGTCAAGCTCAATTCCCAGATCTTCCAGATTCTTTTTAATGTTTGCCTTACCTGAAGTTTTCCCAAGCGCATACTGGCGGATTCTTCCAAAACGTTCCGGTAAAAGTTCATTGAAATAAAGATTGTTTTTATTGTCGCCATCTGCATGAATACCACTGCATTGTGTAAATACAAATTCGCCAATCAATGGTTTGTTGGTAGGGATTCGGATTCCGGAAAATGATTCAACCAAACGCGAAACTTTATTCAGATGCGTTTCGTTCACATTGGTTTTCATTTTCAGATGGTCTTTGACTGTTGCTATTACACTTGATAGAGGCGCATTTCCAGCGCGTTCTCCCAAGCCGTTCACCGTAGTGTGTACACAACGAATCCCGGCTTTTATCGCGTGAAAGACGTTGGCAATCGCTAAGTCATAATCATTGTGAGCATGAAAATCAAAGTTTACTTCAGGGAAAGCTTCTATCATTTCGCTACAGAAATCATAGGTTTCATCCGGGTCCAAAATACCAAGTGTGTCAGGTAACATAATCCGATCAACTTTTTCATCTTTAAGATTTTTGATCATAAGGTGAACATATTCTTTTGAACTACGCATCCCGTTTGACCAGTCTTCGAGGTAGATGTTTACCCGGATTCCCATTTCAGCAGCATTTGAAATTACCTTTTTTATATCAGCCAAATGCTGTTCCGGTGTCTTTCGCAATTGCTCGGAAACGTGTTTTAATGAACCCTTACAAAGGAGGTTGATTACCTTACCCCCGGCATCAGCAATCCACTGAAGTGAGGTTTTGTCGTCAACAAATCCCAGCACTTCAATTTGATGCAGGTGTCCTTTCTCTGCAGCCCACTGCATAACCCGTTTTGTCCCTTTGAATTCACCCTCTGAAACTCGTGCCGAAGCAATCTCAATGCGATCAACTTTTACATCTTCGAGTAAAACTTTTGCTACACTTAGTTTTTCCCCTTCACTAAACGAAACTCCTGAAGTTTGTTCGCCGTCGCGAAGGGTAGTGTCCATTATCGTCAGGTGTTTACCTGTTATTTCAACTGTTCTGCCTGTCATTTTTTATCTGTTTGCAGCTGAGCAGAAAGCTTACCTTTCTGCTTCAAATGCTTCTATTTCATCTTTCATTTCCACAAGGTAGTCGATGTCATCAAGTCCGTTTTGTAAACAATGTTTTTTGTACGGATTGATTTCAAAATCTGTTGATTCACCTGTAGCAGAAATCGTAAAAGTCTGTTTTTCCAGATTCACTTCAAAAGTTGTATTCGGATCATTTTCTGTAGCGTCGAATATTTTTTGAAGGAACCCAGGAGAAACAACAACTGGTAACAAGCCGTTGTTCAATGCATTTCCTTTAAAGATATCAGCAAAAAAGCTGGAAACCACAACACGGAAGCCATAATCGTATATTGCCCATGCTGCATGTTCGCGGCTTGAGCCACTTCCAAAGTTTTTTCCTCCAACTAAAATTTTACCGGAGAAATTTGGGTCATTTAAAGGGAAATCAGCTTTCGGACTTCCGTCTTTATTGTAACGCCAGTCGCGGAAAAGATTATCACCAAAACCTTTGCGTTCTACGGCTTTTAAGAATCGTGCGGGAATAATCTGGTCGGTGTCCACATTTTCAATGGGAAGCGGAACCGCAGGTGATGTTATAATTGAAAATTTGTCGTATGCCATTTTATTGATTATTTATTGTTGATTATTTTCTATTTTTTTTAGACTGAATTTTTTTTCTGCTGGCGATGAAAATTGCGGTTAGTTCTTTAGCTTCTTTTATAAAAGAAGCGACTACTTCTAATGATACAATTTCTTCATCCGATGCAAATTCAATCCAAAAATCACATTCGTCTACTTCTTAATGACTATTGATAATTTTGCTGCAAAAGCAGCATCAGATTGCGCTAAAAGGACTGCTCTGTAGTTTACAGCAACCGATGTGGCGCACCTGATTAACTTACCTTTAATATGAGATCCCAATTTTGTTTTTGGGAGAGAAGAAGCAATTTTTACACATTGATGTACAAAAATTTTAGTTCTATTCTTTAATTCATATCTATCCATAATTAATCAATAATCAATATTCAATCTTACATTAATTCTCTGGGATCGGTAACTTTCCCGGTTAATGCTGCAGCTGCAACAGTAAGCGGACTTGCAAGCAGGGTTCGGGCCCCCGGTCCCTGGCGACCTTCAAAATTTCGGTTCGAAGAAGAAACCGCATATTTGCCTTCCGGAATTTTGTCGTCGTTCATTGCCAGACATGCTGAACATCCCGGCTGACGCAATTCAAAACCAGCTGCTTCCAGAATCTGAACCAAGCCTTCTTCACGAATCTGATATTCAACATGTTTAGAGCCCGGAACCAGCCAGGCTATTACATTTGGTGCTTTTTTCCTGTTTTTTACAAATTCGGTAAATGCCCTGAAATCTTCGATTCTTCCATTGGTGCAACTGCCCAGGAAAACGTAATCAACTGTTTTTCCTTTCATGGACTCACCTGCTTTATATCCCATGTATTGCAACGATTTTTCAAAAGTGGCTTTGTCACTTCCGGTCATACCATCTGTTGTAGGAATTGTTTTTGAAATCCCGATTCCCATTCCCGGGTTGGTTCCGTATGTAATCATGGGTTCAATTTCCGCAGCATCAAAAGTATATTCGGTGTCGAAAACAGCACCTTCGTCAGATTTTAATTCTTTCCAGGCCTCTACCGCTTTATTCCAGTCTTCTCCTTCTGGCGCATATTTCCTACCTTTTACATAGTTTATGGTAATATCGTCAGGAGCAATCATTCCCCCGCGGGCACCACTTTCTATACTAAGGTTACAAAGCGTCATCCTGCCTTCCATACTCAAACTGGCAATAGCTGTACCTGCATATTCAATAAAATGGCCTGTTCCACCGCTGGTTGAGATTTGTGATATGATGTAAAGCGCTATATCTTTTGCTGTTACCCCTTCATTTAGAACGCCGTTTACCGTAATTCGCATTTTTTTCGGTTTGGGCTGCATAATACATTGGCTGGCCAAAACCATTTCAACTTCGCTTGTTCCAATTCCAAATGCTATGGCACCAAAAGCGCCGTGAGTTGAAGTGTGGCTGTCGCCACAAACGATGGTCATCCCTGGCTGTGTAAGACCTAGTTCAGGCCCTATAATATGGACAATTCCATGCCCTTCTGACTGTAAATCGTGATATACAATTCCATGTTCAGCACAGTTTTTCTTCAACATTTCCACCTGGTGCCGTGAAAGTTCATCAATAATGGAAAGATGCTGATTTTCAGTAGGAACGTTATGGTCTGGTGTTGCTGTCGTTTTATCGGGACGGAAAACTTTTAATCCGCGTTTTTTAAGTCCCAGAAATGCTACCGGACTGGTTACTTCATGAATCAAATGACGGTCGATGTACAGAACACTGGGACCGTCTTTAATTTGTTTTACTGCGTGGGCGTCCCAGATTTTATCAAATAATGTTTTTGCTTCCATTTTTTATTTTAGCGAAATATCTAATTATGTTTTACTTTCAATTTAAACCGTTGCGGGCTGTCCCACCGGAATTTTATTAATGGCGTCGAGGAATGCTTCCACTGCAGCTGTAATTATGTCGGTATTGGCACCAAAACCGTGGAAAATCCCTTCTTCGTATTCTACCTGCATGTGTACCTTGCCAATATCGTCACTTCCCCGTGTAATTGCCTGTACCAAAAATTCTTCGATAACCACCTGCCGGTGAATGATTTGTTTTACCGCTTTGATGGCAGCGTCAACGGGACCGTTTCCTGCCGAAGTCGCATCAAATTTTTCACCTGCAATGTCCAACCGAACGGTCGCCATCGGCATCATATTTTTGCCGGTAACAACCTGTAAAAAGTCCAGTTTTATTCTGCGCTCCTGACGGGTTGCATCACCTACCAGTAATGCAATATCATCGTCACGGATGTCTTTTTTCTTGTCCGCCAGTTTTAAAAATTCTTCGTAAACTTCATCCAGTTTTTCTTTTGTCAGTTCAAAACCAAGAATTTCAAGCCGGTGTTTTAATGCAGCGCGTCCGCTTCGTGCAGTAAGTAAAATCGACGATTCGTTGATTCCTACTTCCGCAGGATCCATAATTTCATAGTTTTCGCGATTTTTCAAAACACCATCCTGATGAATTCCTGATGAATGTGCGAATGCATTTCTTCCGACTACCGCCTTGTTGGGCTGAACCGGCATGTTCATTAAGGTTGAAACAAGACGACTGGTTCCATATATTTTTTGCGTATTTACGCCGGTTTCAATCTGCAAACTTTTGTAATGCGTTTTTAAAGTCATTACAACTTCTTCCAGAGACGTATTTCCGGCGCGCTCACCAATTCCGTTAATGGTTACCTCAGCCTGTCGGGCCCCGTTTAAAATACCGGAAACCGTGTTTGCTGTTGCCATACCCAAATCGTTGTGGCAGTGTGTTGAAATGGTTGCCTTATGGATATTGGAAACATGTTCCATTAAATATTTGATTTTAGCGCCAAATTCGTGCGGAAGTGTATATCCTGTTGTGTCAGGGATATTTACTACGGTAGCACCCGCATTAATTACTGCTTCAATAACACGGGCCAGGTATTCGTTTTCTGTTCGGCCTGCATCTTCAGCATAAAACTCAACATCTTCAACGAACTTTTTTGCATATTTTACAGCTTCAACTCCCCGTTCAATTATTTGTTCCGGATTCGAGTTTAGTTTGTGGTAGATGTGAAAATCTGATGTTCCAATCCCTGTGTGAATACGTCCTTTTTTTGCGTATTTTAGTGATTCAGCAGCAACATCAATATCTTTTTTTACTGCGCGGGTCAGGGCACAAATTGTTGGCCATGTAACCGCTTTTGAAATCTCAACTACCGATTCGAAATCACCAGGGCTTGAGATGGGGAATCCTGCTTCAATAATGTCGACTCCCAACTCCTGCAATGCTTTGGCGACTTCAATCTTTTCCACTGTGTTCAACTGGCAACCCGGAACCTGTTCTCCGTCCCTCAAAGTTGTGTCGAAAATGTAAAGTCTGTCACTCATGGTAATCTGTAATTTATTATTTGAAATTTATTTTTCTTTAATTTCTCTGTCAAATGCTTCACATGAAAAAAGCCACCCTCTTATGATGAGAATGGCTTCACTTTTTCCAAATATCTTTTAATAACACACCATTCTCATTTCTTCTTAATTAGAAGAATAATACCTAGAATTAGGCTAAGAATTGATATGTTAATCGTGTTTTTCATTCGTTTTGCTTACGATTTGCTGCAAATATGAAAATATTTTTTTAAAATGAAAACAAATAAACGATTTTATTTATGAAACTTTAAAAATAAGATGAGATACTCTGCTATTTTATCGTTTTTAATTTCATTTGTCTATTTAACAATCATTATGGCGAATAGTTTTTTATCATTTGAATAAAAACTAAATTTAGGCAAACAATAGTCTGTGAAAAGAACAACAAGTTTTATAAAAGACAATCATTTTGATGTTTTGATTATTGGAGGCGGAATCACGGGCGCCGCAATTGCCTATGAAGCTGTAACCAGGGGTTTTTCGGTGGCATTATTTGAGAAAGATGATTTTGGTGGAGCAACATCAGCGGCGACTTCCAAAATGATCCACGGCGGACTACGTTATCTGGCAAAAATGGAATTGAAGCTGGTTCGGGAATCACTTCGTGAGAGAAGGATTTTAACCAATATTGCACCAAATTTTGTACATCCTGCACCCTATCTTTTAACGGGGTATAAAAATGGCAAAACTCCGGGATGGATGCTGAAAGCAGCAATGATCCTGTACGATTTACTTTCGTTTGATAAAAATTGGTTGCGCGATAAAAGTAAAAGAATGCCAAAGCACAAAACAATATCGAGAAACAATGCTTTGAATCTGGAACCCGGTTTAATCTCTGATGGATTATCATACTCACAAATATATTACGACTGTATCAGCTTTAGCCCGGAAAGATTAACACTTGCATTTATTAAATCGGCGGTTGAAGCAGGAGCAAAAGTGCTAAATTATGCGGAAGTGAAAGATTTCCTGTTCGAAAAGAAGTCACATAAAAAAAAGGTTTATGGATGTAAAGTTTTCGACAAAGTTGCAAACAATGAATATAATGTTTTAGGAAGGTATGTGATCAACTGTTCCGGGCCGTGGGCAGATGTTATTGTAAATAAAGCTTTACAAAAGGACTCAATAAAAGTGTTGCGTCGTTCCGAGGGAATTCATTTTATAACCAAAAAACTGGTGAACAATTATATCGTAACTGCAACTACCCGTAACGGGCGTCATTGTTTTATTGTTCCCTGGCGAAATCGCACATTAATAGGTACAACCGACAAGGAATTTATTGGAAAACCCGATGAATATAAAGTAGCAAAAAGTACCGTCAACGATTTTCTTGAAGAGGTAAATCAAGTGTTTGGAGAGAAAGAAAAATTACAATATTCCGATGTTCAGTTTGTATACGGGGGGTTACGACCGCTTGTAGAAGATCAAACAAAAGATGTATACGAATCATCGCGGAAATATGAAATTGTTGATCACGAAAAAGACGGAATCCCCGGTGTTATTACCGTTGAAGGGGGAAAATATACCACGAGCCGCAGCCTGGCGGAAAATGTAGTTAACTATCTTTTTAAAAAGGAAGGAAAGAAACCTATTGTGTCAATTTCAACTTCAAAATTTTTAAGAGGAAGTGATATTGAAAATTTTCAACGTTTTGCTGATGAGAAAACAGAAGAGAATCCTGAATTTGAAGGAGAACAAATTGATTTTCTCTGCAAGATGTATGGAACCGAGATTGATTCCCTCTTGCTTTTGGCGAAAGAAAAAGGACTTTCCGCAAGGTTAAATGCTGATGGCGAAATTGAAGCTCAGGTTGTTTACGCCATTCAAAATGAGATGTCAATAAAATTGAGTGATATTTTATTCAGAAGAACCGGAATCGGAACGCTTGGTCATCCGGGAGAAGAAACACTGGCGAAAGTTCTAAATATTGCTGCTACGTTGTTGAACTGGGATGAAAAAAGAAAAGAAACCGAATTAAAGGAAGTTGAAGAGATTTTTAAAATTCCTGAAAATTAAAAAATGACAAATAAAAATACATTTCAACCCAAATGGAGAAATACTGCTCCTAAGGCAAATTCGTTTCGTTCGATCTTTAAATACGGCGACCCGGAAGGATTTAAACATCCCAACAAAAGGCTGGTTGAAGAGTTGAAAAATACCTTTGGGTTATCAGATATTGATTTTACAAAAAAGGAAAGCACGGGAGATGAAATTGTTGATTTTAAAATTCCATTACAACTTTCAGCTGAACAGGTCGGTATTTTTCAAAATATTTCCGGAAAAGCGAATGTTTCGGCAGATGAATATGAAAGATTAAAATATTCAACCGGGCAAACATTGGTAGAGCACATGAAACTGCGCCGAAAAATAGTGGAGAAGATTTGTGATTTGGTTGTCCATCCGCGAGATAAAAGTGAGGTTGAGAAAATTATTAAATATTGTAATAATGAGAAAATTCCGATAATTGTTTATGGCGGTGGTTCGTCCGTAAATTTTGGTTTGTATCCCGCGATTGGAGGGGTAACTTTGGTTTTGTCTACACACATGAACAAAATTATTGAACTGAATGAAACCAACCAAACGGTTCGGGTTGAAGCCGGAATTTTGGGGCCACAACTTGAAAATGCACTTAACAACTCAAAAGAGAAATTTCAAACAAAAAATAATTTTACCTGTGGGCACTTTCCTCAGTCTTTTGAATATTCGAGTGTAGGTGGTTGGATCGTCACCCTGGGCAGCGGTCAGCAATCATCGTATTATGGAGATGCTGCTGATTTGGTTTTAGCCATTGAAATGGTTACGCCTGCAGGAACAATAAAAACACTTGATTTTCCGGCTACTGCAACCGGACCTAAAATTTTAGATTTGATAAAAGGAAGCGAAGGAATTTTTGGAGTAGTGGTTGAAGTTACCTGGAAAATTCTTAGATACATGCCTGAAAACCGAAAATATTTTGGTTTTATTTTTAAAAATTGGAAATCGGCTGTGGAGGCCAGTCGTGAAATTAGTCAGGGTGAATTTGGAATGCCGGCTGTTTTTCGAATTTCCGACGCTGAAGAGACACATCACGGGTTGAAATTGTATGGAATTGAGGGAACCGTTTTCGACAAACTGATGTCGTTTCGAGGGTTTAAAGCCAAAGAAAGATGTCTGTTTATTGCCACTTCTGATGGCTCCCGAAGTTTTACAAAAAATGTAAAACGACAGGTTAAAAAAATCGCACGCAAAAGCGGTGGAATGTACCTGACTTCATTTCCGGCAAAAAAATGGGAGCCCGGGCGTTATAAAGATCCATACTTGAAAGAAGATTTAATGGATTATGGTATTCTGATTGATACGCTGGAAACCAGTGTGAAATGGGATAACTTGTTTGATGTGCACCAAAAAGTGAGGCAATTTATCAAAGCGCGGCCAAAAACAATCTGTTTGTCACATGCATCACACTTTTATCCGCAGGGAACCAACCTGTATTTTATTTTTATTTTGAAGGAAAATGATTTAAAGGCATATAACGATTTTCAAAAAGGAATTATCAAAACCATTGTAAAAAGTGGCGGAACTTTGTCACATCATCATGGTGTGGGGAAGATGACCGGATTTTTAATGGAAAAGCATCTTGGCAAAAACCAAATGAATGTTTTACGTGCTTTAAAAAAACATTTTGACCCGAATAATATTATGAATCCCGGAGGTCAGTTAGGGCTTTGACTTTCTTCTTCAGCAAGGTTTTTTGTCTCCTCTTCATTTTTGGGAATCTCACGTTGGAAAATATCGTACCGGTTAAGTGGACGCAAATTTATTTTCCAGTCAAATCCGCTCAGACGTCTTTCTTCTTCACTCAGTTGATCCGTAGGTTTTAATTGGCCCTCTGGTTGTTTAAGGAAAATTATTTTAAAAATCTCCCCTTCTCTGAACTTAATCGCAATATTACTGCTTTCTGCCCGGTTTAATCCAATTATTTCTTCTTCCTTTTCTCTTGCATAGTAGAGGGTTTGCCCATTCCCATCCACAATAATGTTATTCAGTTCTTTGTTAATAACAAAACCCGTCATATTTTTACCTTTGATCTGATCAAACCGATTGGAATCCTGCTTTGAGATAATAAAACTGTTATTTGTAAGATGCAATTCATCGGGTGCATCCTGCTTTTGTTGCATTTCAATCATGTCTGCACTTAACTGATGAATTTCTGACCAGATTACCGGATTGTTGTGCATTTGTACCAGTGAGTCTCTGCTGTAATAAACAAGAGAGTCACAAATTCCCTGTATATCTGTTCTGTAAAAACGAACACCGTAAAATGCCTTGACAATTTTTTCTCCTTCAATTGTATCCGGAATTGTTCTTAATGTATCGGCATGCATAAATAAAGTATCATTGTCGGAATACATCATAAAAACTGCCGAGTCGGTAACGGTTGCAATTTCAATTGTTTCGTTGTAATCCGCTTTTAAACCTGTCACAATAATTTGGTTTTCAAAATCTTCAATTTGAACAGTTCCTTTTGCCTTCCCATCACCATTTTCGTCGTTGTATTCAATGTAATCTGCTTTTAACATCTGTTTCTGATTCGAGACTATCGGATTCTTCTGCAGTTCTGCTTCGCCTGTATTTGTATCATACCAGCCCCCTTCTGCATATAAGGTATTTGCCGAATCACGAATAGTTGTCGGCCCTACTATGGTAATTCGGCCGTTAACTGTATTATAATACAAGGTATCGCCGGCCAGCGTATAATCGTCGCTGTATCCTTCTACATCCTTATAAAAATGAACAATATCTTCGTCAACAAAATATTTTCCTATCAGACTGGTTAAAACATTTGTGCTGTCAATAATTTTTCCGTAATCGTCGTAATAGCCAATGTTGGTTTCCAAATCATAATCAAGCGTATCGGAATATAAAGTTGTTGTTTTGTTCACAAATTTTACCGAATCAACCGCTTGAGCAAAACTGATGTCGCCGTCGTAAAATATTTTCCTGGCATAGAGGTGTAAAGTGTCGCCCTGATTAATGTGAACATGGCCAAATGCATCAACCCGGTTTGTCCCGGAATAAGTATAGGCAGTATCGCACCACATAAAAATATCTTTGTGTTGAATTTTTACGTTTCCGACCAAACGCTGTGCATTCTTATTGTTTTCAACTGATTCTCCATATTCAGTATTTAAAATCTGGATTTCTTTCTTTTCCTGTGCATTTGCAGTAAAAATCAAGAGTAAAAAAAAAGCAATCAGTTTATATTTTAAAATAGTGTATTTCAATTCAATGCTAAAGTTTGCAGATACATTAAAACAATTTCGAAATGATTTCCTCAACGGAAATGTTTTCAGCTTCAGCTTTGTAATTTTTAATAATCCTATGCCGCAAAATTGAAGGTGCAACAGCTTTTACATCTTCAATATCGGGGGAATATTTTCCATGTAAAGCCGCATTTGTTTTTGCGCCAAGCACCAAATATTGCGAAGCACGGGGGCCAGCCCCCCATTTCAAATATTGGTTTGAAACAGTGGCCGACAAATCATTTCCTGGTCTTGTTTTGGCAGCCAGGTTGACAGCGTATTTTAAGACGTTGTCGTTAATCGGAACTTTACGTATCAATTCCTGGAAATAAATTATTTCGTTACCTGAGATCACCGGTTTTAATTCGACATTCAAATTTGAAGTAGTATTTTTTACGATTGTAATTTCATCATCAAATTTGGGATAATCAAGCCACACAGAAAACATAAACCTGTCGAGTTGAGCTTCCGGAAGTGGGTATGTTCCTTCCTGCTCAATCGGGTTTTGAGTAGCCAAAACGAAGAAGGGTTTTTCCAGTTCAAATCTTTGCCCAGCGGCAGTAACTGCCCTTTCCTGCATAGCTTCCAAAAGAGCCGACTGTGTTTTGGGAGGAGTCCGGTTTATTTCGTCAGCCAAAATAATATTGGCAAAAAGCGGCCCCTGAATAAATTTAAACTGGCGTTCCTTGTCAAGAATTTCAGTTCCGATAATGTCAGATGGCATTAAATCGGGAGTAAACTGGATGCGGTTATATTTTAGTCCAAGAATTTTTGCAATACTGGTCACAAGCAGTGTTTTTGCCAGTCCCGGAACACCAATCAGCAATACATGCCCGCGGCTAAAAAGAGTAACTAAAACCTGGGTTACTACTTCATCCTGACCATATATAACACGTGATATTTCTGTTTTAAGTTCTTCAAATTTTTTCTGGAGTGCATCCAATGCTTGAACATCGTTTTTAAAATCCATCCGTTTTCTTTTTTCAGATTGTTTTGCGGCTTTTTATAAATTATTTTATCCAGTTATTGAATTTAAAATTACAGTTGGCATAAGTATCGTCAATCCGGATATAAGTTTCCGACTGACGTTCGGAGATCCATTCCTGAAGAACCCCTTCTTTCTTTTTTGCTAAATACATGTCGGCCAGTTGTTTGTAGTCGTCCTGAATATTTGCTTTGTGTTCTTCAACTTTATCCAGTAATTTGATTATTTTATAGATAGGTTGTTGAGTGTCCGGATCTATTGTTTCAAAAGGTTTTGAAATTTCATTAATATTCATGGTTGTTAACAACTTACTTACGTCACTATCTAATTCTTCAACCGAAAATTTCGATGACATTGTATTTGGGTTTATGGCTACCCCTCCGCTGTTGCGGGTATTTTTATCGTTGGAAAACATCATTGCGGCTTCATCAAAAGGAATTTCTCCTCTTCTGAGAATATTTGCCAAACTGTCTAATCTTTCATAAGCTAGTTCCTTAGCTTCAACCGACGGTTTTGGTTTCATTAGAATATGCCGTGTTTTTACTTTTTCTCCACGCTTATCGATAAGCTGGATAATGTGGTATCCAAACTCACTTTCCACGACGTTTGAAACCCTGTCTTGTTTTAAATTAAATGCAGCCGCTGCATATGAAGGATCAAGTTCACCACGTCCGTAATAGGGGATTTCCCCACCGCTTCTGCTGGCTCCGGGTTCTTCAGAGTACATTGCTGCCAGCATCGTGAAACTGGTTCCTTCCTCAATTCTTCTTTTATAATCCCTAAGCTGTGCTTTTACCCGGTTCTCTTCTTCAACTGAAATCTGAGGTTTTAAGGTAATTTGAGCATATTCATATTTTGTTGGAATGGATGGAATTTCATCCTGTTTCAAATTTCTGTAATTATATCTTACTTCGGAGGGTGTAACAGTTACATCCTGAACAATTTTGTTTTGCATCTGTGAACTCAATAACTGATTACGGATTCCTTCCTGCATATCAGACTTGATGATTGCAATGGGTTTTTGAAAATGCTCCTCCACTGCTTTTTCCGAACCTATACGTGAGATATACATCTGGATTTGCGCATCCATTTGCTGGTTCACCTGACTGGGGGTTACTTCAATCAAAGTATCGAGTTCAGCCTCTGCAACCAATAATTTATCGATGAGCAGATTTTCTAAAATTTCACATTTCATGTCTCCTTCTGATGTTATACCGGAAGCTTGTTGCTGGATGGTCATATATTCGACGTCTGACTTCAAAATTATATTTCCACCAACGATTGCAACTATTTGGTCAACTATTTTATCCTGTGCTAATGCTGAGGTTGTTACCCCCATGATCATCAGGACAATCCAAAATTTTGTCATATTCTTTAGTTTCATCTGTTTTCCTTATATATTTTAAATTTATTATTACGTATTCCTTCTGTATACACGTTTTCTTCCATTTGTTTCAGAAAATCAATCTTTCTGCGGTTCAAAATCAGGTTTCTTATATTTTCATATACAAAATCAACAGGTGCTATTTCATTTCTCAGTTTATAATCCAGAATGCTGACAAGATAATAATAATCCGCATCTGTCAATTCAAATAAGGTGTTTCGTTTTAGAAATTCTCCTGGTTCAGCAATATCATGAGGGATATTCTTCAATACTGCTTCAAAATCAACCCAGTTATCTGTAAAAATATCAAACCCCTTGGCATACTGCAAACAGTATTCTCTAAGTTCATTCAATCCTTCAACCGCAGTATTGCTGCAGAGTAGTTTTATTTGATCCGGATTTGCAAACTCTGCAGGAACTTTGATAAAAATAGCTTTTACAATATTTTGGCTGAGATTGAAATTTTCCTGATGGTTTTGGTAGTATTCCTCAATCTGCATATCAGTAACCAGGGTGTCCATCCGCTGTTTTATCAACTCATTTTTGTATTTGTATATTATCAGTGAGTTTCGGTAATCTTCAATTTCGCGGTTCAGATTCTTTTGTTCCTGGCTCAGGTTTTCTTCTGCTTTTTGAATCAACAGTTCTTTTTTTACCCATTTTCGGACATAATCGTCAGCAATCACAGTACTATCCTCTTTTTCAATCCCGCCGGGAACAACTGACGCGATATCACTTTGATAAAGTTTTTTATCACCTACTTCGGCAATGACTTTTTTCCCTTTGTCAGCCTTCTCATTACAACTGAAAATGAATAAGCCGACAAGTATTACAAGCCCATATTTTTTAATAAAATCAAACACCTTGTATTTTTTTCAATAGTTTTTTGTTTACTTTTATTTTATACTTCCTTTTTAGACTCTTTATCCACTCTTCTTCCAGATAATGCTGATAATCTGAAATATATAACCCTCTGGCTTCATCAAGTTTTTTAGGCTCGGGTGGAATTTTGTCTCCACGTATGAAAGTTGTTTCTGTACTAAAGTCTTCTGGTTCAATGCCATTCCATACGTAATAATCTACCACCGGATTGTTTCCTTTTTCCCAGGCACCTTTGGTTATTGTAATTTTTTTCCCCTCTGCACTTATCATATCGGAAATTTCTTCGTCCGACATTCCGGCAGCAAAATATTTTTCAGCTTCTTCCCTTGTGGCCTGGTCGTTACATTGGATAATATAGCCCTTAAAACGTTCCTCCCAAGAGTATTTTTTGGGATTGTCGCTGTAAAATTTCTCTAGTCCCGTGGTATCTTTTGCAGCAAAATTCCATATTTTTTTTTCCGAAATATTAAAAAGTAAAATACCATCGTGATATTCTTTCATTAAATACCTGAATTCAGGGTATTTTTCTTCCAGTCTTGAATCTTCCAGTTTGGTAATTTCATACTCGGTCCATTCTTCCAGATAATCACCATATTTGCTGTTTTTAATATTCCTCTCTTCCAGATAATCGAAGAATGATTTAAAAGTAAACTCGCGGTCATCGATGGTAAACAAAACCATGGATGTATTTTCCGGTTTGGTTCCTGTTTTTAATGAGCCAATTGGGCCAAAATTTTCCTGATACCCGTAATCTTTTTTTAGCTTTTCGATAAAGGCTTTTTTACTGGAGGTGCTCCGAAGAGGATCTTTTTTTATACGTGCCTCAATTTCAGGTTGAAGTTCTTCAAATGAACCAATTGGCTTTTCATCCAGTTTTTTTATGATATGAAACCCGTAAGGAGTTTCAACCGGTTTGGTATAGTCGCCAATATTCTGTATTGCAAAAGCGGGATCTGAAAAAGCCGGGAGCATTCTTCCAGCCGAAAACCATGGCATTTCGCCTTCTTGTTGACCGGAGCGTTTATCGTCGGAAAGCTTTTTCGCAAGCTCTGAAAATTGAGCTCCGTTTTCAAGAAGATTATAAATGGAATCTATTTCAGATTTTAAATGTTTTTTTACCGATTCAGTTAGTCCCGACCGAGGGAACATTTTCATAATATGGGCAACCTTTATTTCCCCCCTGTTTTTTCTCTTTTCGTGAACTTTTATTAGGTGATAACCAAAAGAACTACGAACAGGTTTTGATACCTGGCCAACCGGAGTGGTATATGCGGCATCTTCAAAAGGTGCTACCATTGTAAAAGCAGAAAAATACCCCAGATTTCCCTTATTTGTTTTTGCCGACGGATCTTCTGAATATTCAACAGAAGCTTCATTAAAATCTTTTCCGTCAAGAATTTCCTGTCGTACTTTTAGTGCCTTTTGTAATACTTCTTTTTCTTTTTCAGGAGAGGCATTTTTGTCTAACATAAAAAGTATATGGCTCGCATTCACTTCCTGCAACATGCGGTCATACATTTTTCTGTCCAATTCCTGTTCAAAATTAATATCGGTTAAATAGGGTGCTGCAAGTTCTTTCCTGTAACTGGAAAGCTCATTTATAAAGGAAGCACTGGTATCCATTTTCAGGCTTTGTGCCTCAATAACTTTTAATTTAAAATTGATAAAAAGCTCCAAATACTCTTTGGGAGACTTTTTATCATTATCGTTTTGTAAATTGCTGTTGTTTTTTTTATAAATACGTTCAAATTCATCAAGACTTATCTTTGTTGTATCAATGGTAAGAAGGGTTTCGCTTTTTTGTCCCCAAACCACAATAAACGAAAAACATAAAAAGAATAATGAACTTAATGTTTTAACCATTTCAAACTATTTAGTTGTTAAAACAACATTTCAGGCTAAATCGTATGTTTTAATTTTCTAAAAAATGTTAACCACACCCAATCAGTAAATCTATTGGCGGCTACTATAGTTTGGTGCTTCCCTTGTTATACTTACGTCGTGCGGGTGGCTTTCCTGTACACCGGCTGCCGAAATACGCGTAAATTTGGCATCTTGTAATTTTTCGATGTTGTTAGCACCGCAATATCCCATACCTGCACGCAAACCCCCAATGAGTTGGTATAGCACCTCATAAAGTGACCCCTTGTATGGGACACGCGCAGCAATTCCTTCGGGAACAAGTTTTTTTATGTCTTCTTCAACATCCTGAAAGTAGCGATCTTTTGAACCTTTTTGCATGGCTTCAATTGATCCCATTCCACGGTACGATTTGAATTTTCTCCCCTGGTATAAAATCGTTTCACCGGGCGATTCCTCAACTCCGGCAAACAGTCCGCCTGCCATTATTGAATTCGCGCCTGCCGCTAAACCTTTCACAATGTCGCCGGAATAGCGAATGCCACCATCGCCAATAATCGGGACTCCTGAACCTTTTATTGCTTTTGCGACACTGTAAATAGCAGAAAGCTGGGGGATTCCCACACCTGCAATCACCCTTGTTGTGCAAATAGAGCCAGGTCCAATACCGACTTTTACTGCATCGGCACCCGCATTAACCAGGGCAACTGCAGCCTCAGCAGTTCCTATATTTCCGGCAACCACATCTTTTTCAGGATATTTTGCTTTTATTCTTTTCAGCATTTCGATTACTGCTATAGAGTGGCCGTGTGCTGTATCGATAACCAATGCATCAACCTGCGCTTTTACCAACTCATCCACACGTTCTATCGTATCTGCTGCAATTCCAATTCCGGCGGCGACACGCAAACGACCTTTTTCGTCTTTACACGCCAGTGGCTTATCTTTTGCTTTGGTGATATCTTTATAGGTTACCAGTCCGATTAGTTTATTGTTTTTGTCGACTACCGGCAACTTTTCAATTTTATATTTCTGAAGAATTTCAGCCGCTTTTTCAAGGTCGGTTGATACACTTGTGGAGACCAGGTTTTCTTTGGTCATCACTTCAGAAATTTTTCGGTTCATATTTTTTTCAAAGCGCAAATCGCGGTTGGTGACAATACCAACCAGATAGCCGTTGTTATCGACTACCGGGATTCCTCCAATTTTATATTTTGCCATAAAGTCAAGCGCATCGCTTACTTTCTTTTCCGGTGTTATGGTAATCGGATCATAAATCATCCCGTTTTCGGCACGTTTTACTGTTGTAACCTGGTGAGCTTGCTCTTCAATCCCCATATTTTTATGGATGACACCAATTCCACCTTCACGTGCAATGGCAATCGCCATTTTATTTTCGGTAACCGTATCCATTGCTGCTGTAACAATAGGAGTATTAATGGTTATTGACCTTGTGAACTTGGAAGACAGATCTACTTCGCGTGGCAATACTTCTGAATACGAAGGCAGTAACAAGACATCGTCAAATGTTAATCCTTCAAAAACAACTTTTTCCGACAGAAACGACATGTGCAACTGTTTTTTTATGATTTAAATAATGCGCAAAACTACAAAAAAATAGCGTACTACTAAGGAATATTTTTTTTGTTGAGACCATTTTGAACAATAAAAATTGTTAAACCTTAAAATCATTTCTTAATTTGTATTAATGGAAGATTTCAGGCAGATATTATTACGACATTGGGGGTATTCGCGGTTTCGTCCGTTGCAGCTTGAGATTATTGAATCAGTTGCCGATGGCAAAGATACACTTGGTTTAATGCCAACAGGTGGGGGAAAGTCCATTACCTTTCAGATATTTTCACTTTCAACAAAAGGAATCTGTCTTGTTGTTACACCACTGATTGCTCTAATGAAGGATCAGGTAGAAAATCTGAACCGCCGGGGAATAAAAGCACTCGCAATTCATAGCGGAATGTCGTCGCTTGAAATTAAGATATCTCTCGATAATGCTGTTTGGGGCGATTATAAGTTTTTATATGTATCGCCTGAGAGGCTGAGTTCAGAACGTTTTTTGGAACGACTGAAACAGATGGATGTTAATTTAGTCACCATTGATGAAGCACATTGCATTTCACAGTGGGGATACGATTTCCGTCCAAGCTACCTGCAAATAATAAAATTACGTGAAGTTTTACCCGATGTTAAATTTTTGGCTTTAACAGCTACAGCCACCCCTAAAGTTGCGGAAGATATTCAAGAAAAGCTTGGGTTTAAAAAGAAGAATCTTTTACAAATGTCGTTTCGCCGCGAGAATCTGAATTATCTTGTTAGGAGTGTGGAGAATAAGGCTGGTTACCTATTGGATACTTTGCGGAAAGTTTCGGGATCGGGCGTCATTTATGTACGTAGCAGAAAAGCTACGCGCGAAATCTCGGATGAACTTAGAAAGCATAAGATTTCAGCTGATTTTTATCACGCCGGATTGAGTAACCAGGTGAGAAGTTATAAACAGGATTTATGGATTGAGGGAAAAACAAGGGTAATTGTGGCAACCAATGCATTTGGAATGGGTATCGATAAGGCAAATGTACGTTTTGTAATTCATTGGGATGCACCGGATTCGCTGGAAGCATATTACCAGGAAGCAGGAAGGGCAGGCCGCGATGGGAAAAAGGCAGCTGCAGTTTTGTTATTTAATAACGCGGATACAACCAAACTAAAAAAACACGTTACAGTTGCTTTCCCGGAAATTGAAAATATAAAAAAGATTTACCAGTCGCTCTGTAACTTTCTTCAAATTGCCGAAGGTTACGGAAAATCTCAGGTGTTTGAATTTAGTCTTCAAAGTTTTGCGCAGGCCTTCAAATATCAGCAGGCTATGGTGTACAACAGCCTCAGGATTTTACAACGTGAGGGCTATCTTGAGTATACAGAAGAAGTAGATAATCCCTCGCGGGTTTATTTTATGGTTTCACGCGATGATTTGTATAAATTCCAGGTAGCGAATGCGGGTTTTGATGGGTTTATAAAACTAATCCTTCGGTCGTACACAGGGCTGTTTTCAGGATACGTTGCCATCGACGAAGAACTTCTTGCCAAACGCGCAGAACTTGACCGCGAAAAGGTATACAATTATCTTAAACACTTGCGGAAATCAAAAATAATCGATTACATTCCCAGAAGCCAAACGCCGTTTATTTATTTTAACCGGGAACGAATAAAGCTTGAGCGCCTGAAGGTTTCGAAAGAAAATTACGATTTACGTAAAAAGGATTTTCTAAACCGGGTAAACGCTGTAATTCATTACGCAAGCAGCAAAACAAAATGCCGCAGTCAGCTTTTGCTAGAATACTTTGGGGAAAAGGATTCTATTCGATGCGGACATTGCGATGTTTGCAAATCGGTTGAAATGCTTGAAATAAGTAATATCGAATTTGAAGAGATTTCAAAAAAGATAAAAAAAATAATAAAAGAACCCTGTTCTTATGAGAATTTGTTATTGCAACTTACCGGCAATCAGGAAAAAATGCGCCAAACGGTAAAGTGGCTTCTTGATAACAATAAAATTGTTTTTAGAGTTGATAATAAAATTGAATGGATTGAAAATTAAAGTGTTATGTAGGTATTTATACAGCTGTTTTCTTTGTGGTATATTCATAAAATCTTTTTTATATTTTTGCATCGGTTTTCGAGATAAAAAAAATGGAGGATAAAATACACGAATTGGTTTATTCAAAAGCTGTGATTGAATTTGTTACCGTTGCAAATGAATTTTGCAAAGCGATTGAGGCGGTTAACAGGTTTCCGGTGATGGAGAATCTACAGAAAGTTCAGAAAATATTACCACTTTTATATCTGAAAACTACTATGCTCCCCAAAACAGAACGTGTGCAGGATGATGAATTGGAGAAATATGTAAGCGAGTTGGATTATAATGTCCTTCACCAGAAATGGCTACAGGCATTGGGCGAGCACGATAGTTTTTATGAAGTTTTTGATCCTTCAATACAATTCGGACAGGAAACAATGACTGCCAGCATTGCTGAAAATTTAATGGATATTTATCAATCGTTAAAAGATTTTCTGATGGCTTACAGCATGGGAAATGACGAGGTGATGAATGATGCATTATTTCAGTGTAGTTATAGTTTCGAGGAATATTGGGGACAAAATCTTGTGAATGTTTTGCGTGCGGTTCATCAGCTGGTTTACGGAGAAGTTGATTTTGACGAGGCAGATGATAAAGAAAAAATAAAACCGGGAAGCGGCAATCCGAAATGGCTTGACGAATTTTGGGGAACCGGAACCGACGAGGATGAATAATATGTTTAAAGAAAGTATTTCAAAAGAAGAAATGACGGATTTGCCTTTAAAATGGTTTGAAGGTAATATTTTTCTGGTTGACGATGTAGAAAAAATAAATTATGCCGCAACTGTTTTAGCCGGGCAATCGGTTATCGGTTTTGATACCGAAACAAGGCCGTCATTTAAAAAAGGTGTGGTGAATAAAGTTGCTCTTCTTCAACTCTCTACAAAAAAACAAGCTTTCCTTTTTCGTTTAAATAAAATAGGATTACCCAAAGAAATCATTGATATTCTTGCAAATCCGGGTATTATAAAACCAGGCGTTGCTATTCGCGACGATATAAAAGGGCTGCAAAGTCTTTCTTATTTTAAACCTGGTGGGTTTATCGAATTACAGGATTATGCCAAAGAATTGGGAATTCAGAATTTTAGTCTCAAAAAACTGGCTGCCATTGCTCTGGGATTTCGAATTTCAAAATCACAACAGCTTTCAAATTGGGAAGCTGACGTTTTAACCGAAGCGCAGGAGATTTATGCTGCAACCGATGCCTGGACGGCTTTGGAGATATTTGAGAATTTTTCAAACAATTAATTGTATGGCGGAAAAGACGAGAATTGTCCTGAAATCAGGAAAAGATCAATCATTAAAGCGTTTTCACCCCTGGGTATTTTCGGGAGCCATAAAAAAAACCTATGGAAATTTGAATGAAGGCGATTTGGTGTCTGTTTATTCCAACAAAGATGAGTTTTTGGGAATTGGACATTACCAGATTGGATCCATTGCTGTTCGGATTATTTCGTTCACCGAAATAGAACCCAATTACGATTTTTGGAAAAGTAAAATAGAAAGTGCCTGGGAACTCAGAAAAAAAATGGGGTTTGTTGAGCACTCCGAAACCAATGTTTTTCGTCTGATACATGCTGAAGGAGATGGAATGCCCGGATTAATAGTTGACTATTACAATGGAACAGCTGTGATGCAAATGCATTCTATAGGAATGTATTTTATTCGTGAAGAGTTGGTTAAGGTAATGAAGGATGTTTTGGGTGACCATTTAAAAGCAGTTTATAATAAGAGCGCCAAAACATTGCCATTTAAAGCTGAAATAGAACCTGAGGATGGTTTTTTCTTTGGCGAAAGCAACGAAACGGAAGTTCTGGAATACGGGCTGAAATTTAAAGTTGACTGGGAAACCGGGCAAAAAACAGGATTTTTTATTGATCAACGGGAGAATCGGCTGTTGGTTCAGAAATATGCAGAAGGTCGTGAGGTTTTAAATATGTTTTGTTATACCGGTGGTTTTTCATTTTATGCCATGAAAGGAGGGGCAAAACTGGTTCATTCGGTTGATGCTTCAGCCAAGGCAATCGACCTGACGAAAGAGAATGTGGAATTAAATTTTCCAAAAGATTCACGTCATGATGCTTTTGCCGCTGATGCTTTTGAATACTTAAAAGATATTCAAAACAAATATGATTTAATTATTCTTGATCCACCCGCATTTGCGAAACATAGGAATTCGTTACACCAGGCACTTCAGGGATACAAAAGAATAAATACACGTGCTTTTGAACAAATCAGGAGCGGAGGCATTTTATTTACATTTTCATGTTCGCAGGTGGTTTCGAAAGATAGGTTTAGAGAAGCTGTTTTTTCGGCAGCAGCCATTTCGGGGCGAAAAGTGCGCATTTTACATCAGCTCACTCAACCCGTTGATCATCCGGTAAATATTTATCATCCGGAAAGCGAATATTTAAAAGGGCTGGTTTTATATGTTGAATAGTCTGGTAAACTTAAAGATAAAATTATGAACGGTTTAGATAAAGCAGAGTTTTTAAATACAGAATTGCATCAGATGTCGGTGATTGAAAAAATGAGATATCTGGCTGAAACATATACGGAGAAAATAGTTTTTACAACCAGTTTTGGTTACGAAGATCAGGTGATAACTGATTATATTTTCGCGCATAATTTTCCGATTAAGGTAATTACGCTTGATACCGGGCGTTTGTTTGAAGAAACATACAAAGTTTATCGCAGTACAGTAGAAAAATACAAAAAGCCAATTAAGGCATATTTCCCACCCGCTGAGAAGGTGGAGGAACTTTTGGAAAAGAAGGGACCCTTTAGTTTTTACGAATCGTTGGAAAACAGGAAAGAGTGTTGTTTTATCCGGAAGGTGATTCCATTAAAACGCGCTTTAAACGGTAATGAAATCTGGATTACGGGTCTGCGTGCTTCACAGTCGGATAACCGCAGTGATATGAGGGAATTTGAGTGGGATGAGGGCAACCAGATTATCAAATACAACCCACTGTTGGAATGGAGTTTGGAAGATGTGAAGGTATATGTATACAAAAATCACGTACCATACAATGTTTTACACGATAAAGGATTTGTAAGTATTGGCTGCGCTCCCTGTACCCGTGCTATCAGGCCTGGTGAAGATTTCCGTGCAGGTCGGTGGTGGTGGGAACAAAATTCAGGAAAAGAATGTGGGTTACATTCATCAAAGTAAATAAATAAGCTGCATTTTGAATTTTATTCAGTTTAATTGTAGTTTCCCTTATAGTCAATACTGGCTTCAACAGAAACTGTGGCAGAAACATGCAAAACCATATAAAAATTGACCGGATAATGAGATGAGTAACCATGAAAAGAGTATTCAAAAACAGTAGTTTCTGTAAGATAATCATTTACCTTGTTGAAATATCCGTCGAGTGTATATAGTTCTTTAAGTAAGACAGATTCTGCAACCTTTACAGGTGGTATTGAATATGTATAGTATTCAGGACTCGGATCTGAAACTGATTTCTCTTCCGGTAAATAAATTTTTCCGTTAATCACCGCATCTACATCTCCCTCAAAATTTCGGAACTCGTATTGTATTTTAGTGATTTTTATCTTTTTTATTTTATCGGGTGTTCCTATTGCATTGGCAACATCAGGATGCGATAGAATATCGAAATATCCCTCAAAACTAAAAGTGGGATTTTGCTCATTCGTTTCTTGTTTATCTATCTCTTGAAAAACTTCAAAAGTAATTGGAACATCAACATTTTTTTTTATTAGTTCATCACAGCCAGTTACAATAAATAGTGTAAGGCCAATTAAAACAAAGTTTTTTACAGGTTTCATACGATTGGGTATTAATATTATATGATAAATTCAAACTTATCGCAATTCTACCTCATTTGAAATACCTAATTATAGCTAATTTTCATTCATAATTCTATAGATTTCCCGATAGAAATAGCTTGTGCATCATTGAGATACTTCAGCTGATCATTTTATTAGAAAATTGAGTATGCCGCGTTTCATTTCTTTTTTCCCGGAAGTTCGTTCCATATGTTTTCATGTTTTGCTAATATTTCTTCAAAATTTTTGTCAGGGATTTCGATAGTAAGAATCTCCCTTGCATTGTCGATACTTGTAAATAATGTTTCCGCTTTCATTTTTTATTGTTTCTGTGTAAGGAAAATCAAAAGTGACATAAGCTACCCATTTCTTTCTTGTTCTTTTGTGTAGTCTGCATAAATACAAATTTCAATTACATAATCTGTTTGGGAGATTTATTTCTAAGAACAATTCATTAAGCTGTAAAATGCACCTTTTTATCAGTGAAAACAAAAAATCGCCTGTGTACAGCGCTTTTGGGTCTGCAAACGACACGAAATACAGTTGATAGAGTTAAAAGACATTTTTGTCGTTATTGGAAGGTCATTAATTGAAATAAGAATTTATTGACCAGGGGCTTACGTAAATTTGAGATAGTAAAACAATTAAATTAAAAAAGATGAAAGCAAGAGTATTATTTTTAATCGTTTGTGTTGCACTTCTAAGCCTGGGTGCCAATGCAAAAATCAGAGACGGAAAAGCATTATCAGGAAATTCACTAACCGAATTTGGAAAATATACCATTGTAAATTCCGACGCTCCAATGGTAATAGATAACAAAGTGGTAAAAACCTATGATTTAATGTACGACGACGTAAACGGCAGTGTTCGGATTGGAGTTTTAAAGGAAAAAGATTGTACCAGTTTTGTTGTTCGTTCTGATGAATTTGAAGTAATGTACGAGTGTAACAAACATGTATTTGGAGTAAAAAAAATAGACAAAAAGTTCCAGACTTTACCAACTGCTTCAAATAACGAAAAACTAAATAAAGTGAGTTATTACGCTCAACGTGTAATTTGCCAGAATCCAAAAACCGAAGACGAACTTTTAGGATTGATTGCCTGCTACTTTCCAAACCTTATCAACGATGAATATCAGGCTTCATTTTAAGAATTAGATAGATACTAAAACAGCGCAATTTTTTTCATAGAGATATGAAAAATACAAGCTCCTGTCAGAGGACAGGAGCTTTTTCATTCCCTTTGCGAAAGAGAACAAAACAACACGGTATGAGGAGCCGTGAATTTTTGAATTTCAATTCAAACCCTGCATTTTAATTCATGCAGGGTTTTTCAATTAACAACAATAAAATATCTGCCAACGACTTAATTTAGTCTGCCAAAAACCTTGTTTTTCAGGTGTTTGATTTATTTTTTTTGCATATTCCGTTTTCCCGGAGATGATTTATAGACTATATTTAAAGAAAAATCTATCGGGTGAGTTTTAAGATTATTGACAAAGCAATTCACAAGCGGTTTTTCCCCCATGTATTTTTCTGGCTTTTTTATGTCTTTTTTTTTGGAATGATTTATGGTAAATACGGCAACGATTACAAATGGTATTTTCTTGAATCGCTTTGTATGTTGCCTTTTGTAATGATAGCTACTTACGGAACTATTTATGGTATTTTACCTTTTTATCTAAAAAAGAGAAAACTTGTTTTATCTGTTTTTTTATTAATTCTTCTATTGTTTTTGGTGACTCTAGGTGAACGTATCTTTCTTCGGAAACTAAATTCTTTGCCCTTAACAGTTGATAGTATTTTTGGGATTACTTTCCTGTATCTTTTATTGGAAACCAATTTTATGATAGGCATCGCTTTTGCCATAAAAATTGTGAAAAAGTGGATTGAGCAGCAAAAAGAAAAACTGGAAATGGAAAAACGTACTTTGCAAACTGAACTTAATTTATTGAAAGCACAGTTGCACCCTCATTTTCTGTTTAATACAATGAATAATTTGTATGCCCTTTCACTTGAGAAATCATCAAAAACATCGGAGGGAATTGCAAAAATTTCAGCATTACTCCGTTCTGTTTTATATGAATGTAATGAAATAGAAATCAGCCTGCAGAAGGAGGTGAATCTCATAAAAAACTATATTGATCTGGAGAAAATGAGATATGGAAACAGATTGAATTTTCAGTTTAATATTTCAGGCGAAGCCAGTGAAAAGAAAATAGCGCCAATGATGCTCTTTACCTTTGTTGAGAATAGTTTTAAGCACGGGAGCCGTAACGACCCCGAGAATCCTTTTATTTTTATTGATTTAAAAATTTCAAATACAAAAACTGAATTTTCGATTGAGAACAGTATTCCTAAAAATAGAGTTGAAAAAAGAAACAGGGCAGGAGGAATTGGCTTACAGAACGTTCAGAAACGACTGGATATTCTCTATTCAGGAAAATATCAGCTTGAAATAACACAAGAAAAAACTAAATTTAAAGTGTATTTAGGCATTGAAAATTAAAAATGAATAAGCTGTTTTTTGAAAATAGTTTTAAGTATCGGGCGGTAAGACATGTTATCTTTTTCCTTGTTACTGTTTTTGTTTTTACCATCATTTTGCATGTTCAGAACAAAACCGACAATTTATTGCATTCATTTTGGGTAACGCTTATAAACGCTTTTTTCTTTTTTAGTTATGCATACATTACCATTTTTTTATTGATTCCCGAGTACCTTTTAAAAGGAAACATTTGGTGGTTTATACTTTTATTTATTCTGGTTGGAGTTGCGCTTTCAGCGTTGAAACTGGTGGTGTCAAACAATATATTTTATTCTTCAATTTCTCCTGAGAATATTGAAAGAGAGGGGATTGTAAATTTTCGATTTATCATTGTGAATACAAAAGACATGACATTTATTGTGGCATTGTTTTGTATTGGAAAATATGTAAAGGACTATTTATACACCGAGAGTCTCCATAAAAAGCTTGAGAAGCAAAATAAGGAGGCCCAGGGAAAACTTCTTCAGTCGCAATTTGATCCTCATTTTCTGTTTAATACAATTAATAACCTTTATGCGCTGTCATTGCTTAATCCGGCAAAAACACTCGATGTTATTGCCCGGTTTAAAACGGTATTGATTTATATAATTGATGAAAGCCAAAAAGAGTTTGTTGAATTAGAGGATGAAATTGTACTGGTTAAAAATTATATTCAACTTGAGGAATTGCGTTACGGAAAACGTTTGAAAATCGATTTTAAGCAAGAAGGAGAAGTAAAATATTTTAAGATACCCCCAATGATTTTGTTTTTTCTTGTAGAAAACAGTTTTAAGCACGGAAGTAGTTTGGATGCGGGAACTCCGTGGATTAAAATTAAAATTACAGTTGAACCTGGAAAAATTTTCCTGACAGTAGAAAACAGCAGGCCTAAAGTCCATTTAAAGCAAGAAAACGATGAGATGGAGGGTAGGGGATATACGAATCTTAAAAAGCGCCTCGATTTAATTTATTCAAAACAAGGTTATGAACTTGATATCGTAAGCAAAAATGATTCTTTTAAAGTTGATTTATTTTTAAAAGAAAAAGAAGTTGAAGTTAGCCGGAAAAAATATCGCTAGATCGGAAATAATGCTGCACGCCATTTTTTGGCTTTCGTGGGTTGTTTCATTTACTCTGATTCAGAGTCTTGGATTCGGTGTAGATGAGTATTTTATCTGGTTTATGTATTACATTGTTACACTTCCCGTTTTTATGGTTCATACCTATTTAATTGCTTATTTGCTTATACCGCAAACTTTTTTCAGAGGTAGTTATTTTTTGTTTGTTTTTGCCCTTTTTGTCTTTCTTATTGTGTTTTCAATTATTGAGCTGGTAATCAGCAATGAGTTAATTTTTAAGCCTTTTGATTCTTCTAAAGTATTTGCTCCCAACTACCTGAATATAAAAAATATCATTATCAGCGGTATCGGAAATCATTATATTATTCTTGTTTTTTTGGCAATAAAAGCGGGGAGGTCTTGGTATACTTCAAAAACCAAACAGGAAGACCTGATGCAGTCGAATATGGAAACGGAGCTTGAAATTTATCGTTATCAACTGCAACCCATACTTATCCTGTCGTTAATGGAGGAGCTTGAAGAGATATCGCAGGCTAAGGAAGCACATACACCAAATATGATTATCAAAATCTCCAATTTTCTGAATCGTTTTTTATACGAAGGCGACGATGAATTAATTCCTTTACAACTGGAAATCAAGATTATTGAGGAATTTCTTGAAATTCATAAATTGGGATTGGGAGATAGATTGATCAGTAATTTTTTTGTTAGTGGCCACCTCAAGTCGTATCTGGTGCCGCCTTTTTTGTTGTTGCCGTTTTTAAATGATGCGATAAAATTAGGTTATTCGTGTAACGAATCGTTCGAAAGTACCGTCCTTATAAAAGGAGAAAAGAAATACTTACTTTTTTCTTTCTCGTTTTGGAGCGAGAAACAGTTTGGATTAACAGGAAACAAAAATGCTGAAATTACGAGAAAACGATTGAATTATAGTTTTCCCGGGAAATTCAGAATAATTGAAAACATTGATGATAATTTTAGAGAGTTTAGTATTGAATTGTTTCATTAAAAGATGTAATGATTTGATTTTAAATATTACTAACTTAATAGCTACAGATAACAAAAGCTAACCCATTTTTGCCATGAAAACAAAATGTCTCGTAATTGATGATGAGCCCCTCGCGCGTGATTTGATGCGAAGCCACATTGAGAAGTTGGAAAATTTTGAAATAGTTGAAGAATGCAGCGACGCAATGAAAGCACTTAATGCGTTGCAAAAGTACTCCGTTGATTTAATGTTTATGGATATTCAAATGCCACAAATTACTGGTATCGAATTTTTAAAAACATTAAAACACCCGCCTAAAGTAATAATAACTACTGCATATCGCGAGTACGCGCTTGATGGTTTTGAGTTGGATGTGGTTGACTATCTTCTAAAGCCAATAACTTTTGAGCGATTTTTAAAATCGGTTAATAAGTATTACCAGGTTTCACAGGAAGATTTGATCGCAGAGCAGCCGGTGAATGCAAACGTTCAAAATGAAGAAGCCTTTATTTATGTGAAGGAAAATAAAAAAGTAATTAAAATTCATTTAAATGAAATAATGTATGTTGAAGGGTTGAGTGAATACGTCCAGATTTATACCGATAGTAAGAAGATAATTACAAAAACGAGTATGACAAATATGGAAGAAAAATTACCGGATTCGGGATTTATACGTATTCATAAATCATATATCGTATCGGTGCAAAAAATAGAAGCTTTTACATCAAGCAGTATAGAATTACCCGGAAAAGAACTTCCGATAGGAAGAAGCTACAAAAATTCGGTTTTGGAGGTTTTACACAGCCAGGGAAATGTACAAGTAGGGTAGCGAAAATTTATTATCAATTTCCGGCAGCCGGATTTTCGTTGATGAGTTTTAAAGCCTCATTTTCCAATATTTCAGCTGTCATTTCGCCCAACGATGTCCTTGAAACATAGTTGTATCTTTCAAAACTATTAAAATCTTCTTTAGTAAGTATATACCCAAAAGCATCGTTCGTTAGACCAAAGAGAAAAGGTTGCTCTGTTTTCATATATCGCTTCAAATAAAAGCCAATATTGGGCAATGCTTCTCCGGGAATAGTTAAAACCTGTGCTGTTCCGATATTTACCAGATTTATTTGTGTTGAAACTTTACTAAAATCGTCAACCCTTTTTTTGCCCAGTTGTGCAACGGGTGAGTGTTGAAATACAAATTGCATTGCTTCATTGTCAACTGGCAATTCAATTATTTTGGAAATACAGTAAAGTTGTGGTTTTTTTTGAACAGGAGCGGTTTGAATAATACGTAAAGCTTCATCTGCCATCAGGTTTCCAATCCGCATACATTCCTGCCAGTCGTTTGCTTCTTCTCCGTTTTCTCTTCGATTATCAGCAGTAACCATTCCTCCCTGGGCGCTGTTTATATAAATGGCAACGCCACCTGTTTTTGATTCAATGCGGTCGTATAACGGGCCACACAAATCAGGACTAATTAGTTTACTTTTTGTTCCCAGAATTTCCGGGTGAGTAGCATAATTCACCAACGTAGCAATTGTTTTTCCTTTGTTTTTTCCTGTTGTTGCAACGGCCTGTATTACACCCATTCGCGGATCGTACAGGCGTGGAGCATAATAGTTGTAGGCAATTTTTCCCTCTGCTTTGGCAACGGCTGTTTTTAATTCTGCTGGTTGGAGGTTCTTTGCCGCATCATTTACAGCATCGGCAATTTGTACAACACACCAGTTCAGATAATCTAAATCAGCACCTGTATTCCCGTTTTCATCTGGAAATCCATAAGCATCCGGAGCGCTATGGGTGTGAGTAACACCAATCATTATATTTTCGGGCGCAATGTTTTTTATCAATTTTCGGGAACGATCTCCCAAATATGCGGGCCAGCCAATATTGTCTATTCCAACAATAGCAACTTTTGTATCACCTTCTTCCAGAACCAGTGCACGGACAGTAAGTTTTCCCCGGAAATCATCAGGCATAACCGGAGTTCCCATTCCTCCGGAAATTGGGATAAGATTTTCCGGGGTTATATCACGCATTGCAGCACCGGCTTTAAACGATTGTGTTTGTCCTTGTATTGCTGCAAAGAACAATACAAAGACAATTATTATACTTTTTTTCATTTTAGTGATTTTACTCTCCGCGGCCCAGGAGTATTTCTTTATCATTCATCAAGAATATGCGGGTACTTTGTGTATAATCGTTTCCAAAAGGAGGTTGATAAACAAGATCAACATAAAATGCTTTGAACCCTGATTCAGGATATTTTACAGTTACCGTAAATTCCTTTTTCCCTTTTTCCCCAAGGCTTTTTTCTTTCCATGTTTCATCGCGAATATCACGATCATCAGATTCGGCACTCCACAACACAGCATCTTTCAGAATTTTTTCATTAGCTTTTATCTTCAGTTTAACCGTTCCATTTTCTTCATTAACAGTATAATCACATTTTGGATGACCATTTCCTGTAATGGCTTCGCCAAAAAATGCACTGAGGGTGTTTATCGCTTTTGTTTTATCTCCAAGTCCGTGACCGGCATTAGGTACATAACAAAGATGATTATCGCCCGGTATACTGTCGATGTAGTTTTTGATTGCGTCAACAGGCCAGTATTCGTCGTTGCTGCCGTTAAAAATCATTTTAGGCATTGTAAGTGCTTTTCGGTACGAATAGGGATCAATCATTTTTACCAGGGCATTTCCCTCTTCAGAGCCTACCTGCTGCGCAACACCTAATTTTACATAGTCTTCAATCTGGATACTGTATTCGCCCCACGCAGTTTTGTGATAAGGAATATTTACGGGCATATTTAACATGTCGATAACCATCGGGCCAATCGCCTTTACGCGTTTATCACTTGCCCCTGTTAGCCAGGTTGTCCATCCTCGTTTTGAGGCACCCGAAACAACAAACTCATTGACTTTGGTTTGTAAATCGGAGCTTGCAAATTTCTGGATAGCATCCATTGCGCGGATTGCACTTTTTGTCATTGGAAATAAAAGGGGCCAGGTATAGTCATTGTCGCTTTGAAAATTGTGGAAAGTGTATGAAATAATTTCGTCTTCTGTTTTTCCGTCAAAAATTGGTTGATTGGGAATTTGCCATACAATTGCTGTTATGGCTTTATTGGTTTTTGCAATTTGACTAAATAAAATGATTTCGTCCTTATCCCATTCGTGAATGTTGGGCTCGCCGTTTTTAATACTTCCTCCTGTAATAAACAGGAGAGCATCCTGGTATTTTAAATCATCAGGCACCATAACAGTAAGTTCATGTTTCCAAATCAATTCGCGCCATTTTTGAGACGTGAATATGATTCTGTAAAGCGTAACGCCATCTGCTTCCATTTTTTCTTCAACTTCCCAAGCAAAAGATTTATCTCCGTTATTTAAATACGATTGAAGTGCATTCTCGGGTGTTACCGGATCATTTTCTCCTGCAAATACAAAGCCCGCTGTACAAAGTGTAGTAAGAAAAATTATTATCAGTTTTTTCATTTAAATATTTTATTTGAATTTGATACAATAATAAGCAGGCAACTGCATAAATTGCCTGCTTATTAAAAAAATGGGATAAATATGCTTTAATAGGGTTTATTTGTTCCCTGCAATAACCAGAATTTTGACCATGCACTGTTGTTGCTCACATCAGTACCCTTATATTGGGTGGGTTCCAGTTTTGCAATCGCAGTTTCCGCATTTTCAGTGTTTTTTGAAATTTCATCATCATAGTGATAATAAAAACGCAAAGGTAAAGCTTGCCGCTTGGCCGATTCACCTGTTTGCAGCTCGGGTAGTCCGGTTCTCCTATAATCGAACCACGATTCTGCCGCAGCTGTCCAGCTGGCAATCCATTTTTGTTTAATAATACTCTCCAATCCGTCATAAGGAGCGCCATCAATATATGCACTAAACTGGTCTCCAACTCCCCATGCGTTAAATGATTGCTGAATTCCCCCCATGTAATGTTCTTCTGCCGTACCGGACACCCATCCGTAGGATGCAGCTTCAGCAAGAATAAAATGTACCTCGGCTGCCGACATCAATCGCATAAGTAAAAGCGGCCCGTCACTTTCTTTGTAGATATCATTCAATTGAGAACAGTGGGGGTTATATACTCCCTGATCGAGATTTGGATTTAAATTATATTGAGAAGCTGCAAAAACAGACGGAGGAATCCCTACAAAATCTTCATCGTAATCGATTCCAACGCCCCAGGCTGCTTCATAGTCGTCAACGATATCCTGTGAAATTTCGCGCTTGCCATCCACAATCCTGTCGACTTTTTCGCCACTAACTAAAACCAACGGAATTTCTATTTTGTTCGCCCAAACTCCCAAACGGGGGTCGTTTAACTCCTGAAGAGCATCAACCAACGTTGCGCATAATTTGTTACGCATGTATGTTCCACTTGGATCTTCTTCAAATTCCATAGTACTTGGCCATGAATCAGAAGAAGAATTACCAACATAACCAACATTTGCGTCGTCATTTGCAGATGTAATCACTGGGTAAGTGTCTGGTGCAGAAGTAATTTTACTTATGCCTTGTTCAGCAAGAGAAGGTTCTTTTGCCGATAATCTCATATAATACCTCAATGCAAGAGAATTTGCAAATTTTCTCCATTTTGTTGCGTCTCCTGCATAAAGTACGTCTTGCGTATCATTTATATTTTCATAAGAGCTGCTGGCGCCAGACAATAGGGTATTGGCCACTTCCAAATCAGCGAGAATTCCTTCATAAATTGTTTTTTGATCATCAAAAACAGGATTAAAATATTCTGATCCTTCTTCTGCTTTAAGCGCCTCCGCATAAGGTGCGTCCCCCCAAAGATCAGCGATGAGACCGAATGTGTAGGCTTTTATTATCAGCGCTACTCCCTGATGAAATTCATATCCTCCTTCCACGGCCTTTTGGTAAAATTCGTCAACGTTTCGCAAAATGGAATAATATCCTGACCAGCTTTTATCCTGGTTATCCCAGTCATAATCATTGTGTCCGCTCGACCATCCATCGTACTGTGTATGTTGCATGACTCCGGCAATGTCTCCAAAACCCAAATTGACTACAGTTTGCCCTATGCCGGTAATAATCGTTGGCAATAACAAATTAAGGTCAGCATTTTCAGGGTCTACTCCGTTTGGATTAATATTTAAGTCATCCAAATCTTTACATGAAACAACTAAAGTAAAAACGATAGTTAAACCGATAATAAAGCTATTTTTTATTTTATTCATGACATTCATAATTTAAAATTAGAAGGAGAAATTTAGTTTAAATCCTACCGGAACTACCCAGGGATCGGCATTATACCTTTCAACTCCCTGACTAAATTTTCCATTTCCTTCTGCCTGGAAAGCCCTTTCCGGATCAATCCCCAGGTCTGCATCTTTTGTCCAAAGCATAATATTACGACTGTAAATGGAGAAGTTCACATCTTGCATACCCAGTCTTTCCGAATATCGATTGGGAAGCCTGTAACTAAGCGAAATTTCCCGAAGTTTTATGTAATCTGCATCAAAAAGGTTTGCTTCACCGATATCCCACGGATAACTAACTACATAAGGAAGGAATACTGTTCCCTCTCCACCAAGGTTTTCCTGTTCCAGAATAAATTTCCCATTCTCATCATACTCTCCCATTACACCCGGAGCGAACGTTCCATCATATACAGTAAAACCACTAAAACTTTCGGGAAAACCTCCATAGGCCGGTGTAGGTCCACCTACCGGGCGTAGGCGGTCTGCCAGCAGCAATTGGTCAGCATTTGCCACGACCCAATCACGTAACTCCTGGCTTGCTCCGCCACCTAAATCTCCGGGATGTACCAATTCATCAAGCCAGGTTTGCGTCATCACCGATTCTGAAAGATAACGGTAGGTTTGTGATACATATTGGCCTCCTGAACGCCAGTCGAAAGTCATACTTAGTGAGAAATTTTTGTATGAAAGGGAGGTCTGCATCCCCATAATAAAGTCGGGATTATAATTTCCAACTTTAGAGTATTCTTCTTCTGCTACCCATTCGGCATCGAGTCCGCTCCCCAAAATTGGATAACCGTAATACGGTGAGGTTTCATCTTCAACCCGCGTTACCTTTCTGGAATACAAATTTCCTATCAATCCGTCGTGTGTTCCATCTTTTACGTAGGCGATATTTTTAACCCTTGCCTCATCCCAGAATTCAACAAACTCAACTCCATCAGAAAGTTCAAGAATCCGGGTTTCGTTTTTGGAAAAGTTTATATTTATATCCCAGTTCCAATCGCTCGTTCTTACAGGAGTAAACCCAATTAAAAACTCAACACCTTTGCTTTGTAAAAGGCCTGCATTTATTTGGACCTCGCTAAAGCCAGTCGATGACGCTAATGGAACATCAAGGATTTGGTTTTTGTTATCGACTTTATAATATGTTCCGTCAAAGCGCAAACGATTAGAAAACAATCTGATTTCAGTACCTATCTCAAAGGAAGTAGCTTCCTCCGGTAAAAGGTTTGAAGTATACTGTTTACCTTGTTTGGATAATCTGACTGCCTCACCCCATTGTCCCGCATCCTGATATACGGGATAGAGACGGTACGGATTTGTGTCGTTTCCGACTTGCGCCCAGCCACCTCTTATTTTGAACATGTTAACTTTGTTACCCAAATCAAATATCTGGTCAACCATTAAACTCAATGAGGCCGAAGGATAAAAGTAGGAGCGGTTTTCGGCGGGTAATGTACTCGACCAATCATTACGAGCAGTCAGATCAAGATATGCAATTTCTTTCCAACTGAGATTTGCCATAGCATACAAGCTATTAATTTCACGTTCGTTTCTGTAGTTGGTGTAATTTAATGCTCCTGAACTAATATTCTGAACGGTAAATACATTGGGAACATTTAATCCCGAGCCTGATTTTGACGAATTGCTTATGTTGGAAGATCTGGAATACAAAATATTTCCTCCTCCGGAAACAGATACATCGAAATCGCCCCATTTATTGGTATAGGTGGCTAAAAAATCCATGTTTCGTTCCAGACCATTTGCACTTACTATCCCATATGCTCCATTGTTAGGCTCGTTGGTATAGCCCGGAGCGATTTTTGTTTCACGTACTTCATCAGTTTTATTTAACGAATATCTTCCCATTAAACTAAAGTGAGAAGTTATGTCCCACGTAGCTGTGATATTACCATAAATTCTATACCGGTTGAAACTGTTGTTTACATCGTAAGCCAGAAAATACGGATTTTCGTGATTTCCGGAAACCCGAAGAACTCCGTCGGGTGTATTGTAATCACGTAAATCTCTGATATCGGTATTTAGCGGATGGTTGTATGCCCATTGCATTGGATTGGTTCCCCGGTTGGATGCAGGCCTGTTTTTAGCCCAGCTGTTTGTGAAATTGACATCAGTGCTTACGTTAAAGTTTTTTCGAACCTGCGAGTTAGCAGAAAGAGACACGCTATTTTTGTTTAAGTCGGAATTGGGAACCAGCCCACTATGTGTCATGTTGGTCACTCCCAAACGGTAATTTAAATTTGAACTGCTGCCTGCAATCGAAGCTCCATTTGTAGTTGTAATTGCAAAATCATCAATAAAATTCTTTACATTGTTGGGGTAGGAGACAACCTCCACTGGCACACGAACACCATTTGCATCAACAGGAGACTGCCATTGTACTGCCCAGTAACCTTTGTCCGTTTCCGGCCCCGAACCTGTTGCATCACCTGCCGTAATTTCAGGCAGAATGTTGCTGCCAACGTCTTCCGGACGAAAAGAGAAAAATCCTGTGGAGAATTGTTTTTGCACATTTAAAAAGCGAGAAGGAATATCAAATACGGTATTTGATGTAACAGTTACTTTTAATTCTTGATTCGCCTGGGCTTTTTTTGTAGTGATGAGTACGACTCCGTTACCGGCCCGTGTTCCATATAGTGCTGCTGCACTGGGCCCTTTTAAAATGGATACACTTTCAATACTTTCCGGATCAAGGTCGGCAATGGCATTTCCATAATCGACCCGGTTATCTGACCCAAAACCACCCACATTATCTGCTGTATTATTCATCGGTACACCATCTACAACAAACAATGGCTGGTTGTCGGTACTCAGTGAAGTGGCACCGCGAATAACCATGTTAACGGTGGAACCGGTTCCACCTGTTGAGCTTATTGTTACTCCTGAGACTTTACCTGCCATGGAGTTCAAAACATTTTCCTGTGCAACGCGGGTTAATTCCTCTCCGGCAACTCTGCCCACAGAGAATCCCAACGATTTTTCTTCGCGTTTTATACCAAGTGCTGTAACCACAACTTCATCAAGAGATTCAATGTTTTCTTCCATGCTTACATTTATGGTATTTCTTCCCTGAACATCGATTTCCTGTGTTCTGAATCCAATAAAAGAAAATACCAAAGTAGAATTTTGAGGAACTTCTATGCTGTATTTTCCATCAATGTCAGTTACTGTACCGTTGTTTGTTCCCTGTTGCAAAATACTCAATCCCGGAAGTGCTAGTCCGTCGCCTGCAGATGTAACCGTTCCTGTTACTGTCATATTTTGCCGGGCATCATCTAATTTAGTTTCTGTTGAAGAGGCAAAAACACTTTGAGTAAATGTGAATAAAAGAACAATAAAAACAAAGTTCTTTGCCGTTTTATATAATGAATTTTTATATTTCATGTCTGTTATTTTGGTGTTTTATTCTACTACTTCAAATGAGAGAATCATTGCAGTTGTGCTCAAAGCAATTAATGGATCCTGACTGACTATGGCATCGGGACTGAGCGTAAGAAACATGACCAGTCTCATTGAGTTATCTGTTATTTCTTCTACAATAACTTTCCGATGGAAATCCTTAATCCCCACAAATTCTGTTGAGTTTTGAAAATCAATGGTCATTACGCCGGGATACGTAACTATCGGTATATTCAATGAATTAACACCGGTTGCAAAATTTGGAATGGTAGGAATGGAAAAGTCTTCGTTTTCGACAAATGTGAATGTCGCATTTTCTTCAGGTGTATATGTTGATAAAGCAAATGCATCGGCACCAAAAACAGCTTCTCCTCCTGTTTCTGTAATAGTTGAAAGTCCGAACTGTTGCATAACCATGGCAAAAACAATCCCTCCAAAAGAAGAGCCATCTTTGGTGTCGTGCCTGTAACTGCCATCATTATAAAAGGTAAACTCGTCGTTATAAGCTTCCTTTAATCCGAGATATAAATCAAAGGCTCCGGTTGGCAAATATTCGATATCTTCATCCAGTAAGGTAAAATTAGCATCCGGGTTTACAAGTTTATCGTTAAGCGAATGAGCTTGAGATAATTTCCATGTTTTTCCATCGTAATCAGGTTTTGTATGATCACCTGTTAGCAGAGCATAAGGAGTTAGGGCAATTGCAAGATTTACGTCAGCCGTTGCCGTATTTCCTTCACTATCTGTCGCAGTAAGTGTGGCAACATAATAACCTCCTTCATCATAAATATGTACCGGATTTTCTTCGTTACTGGTTTGCCCGTCACCAAAATCCCACGACCAGGTTACTGCACTGTGCGTTAATGCTGTAAAAGCAACCTGTTTATCGCTTACACTGTGAAAAATGTCGGCAGATAACGGAAATACCTGTAGCTCAGCTTCCTCTTCGCACGATTGAAGTACTATAAAAGTTCCAATTGTACAACAAAAAAATAAATAACGGATTAATTTCTTCATAGTAATAAAGTTAGATTAAAGTAATTCCAAATAGTTGTGTTATCATTTTAAGAATAAATGTGTTGAAGATATGATTTAGAAAATATCAGAGAACATTAGCCTTCTTTAAAGTCATAAAAACGCTTCTCTCTTTTATATCGCTATTGTATTATTTTAACTTTTCGTCTTTAAAATTAAGGAAGTGTAAAATGGTAAACAAATAGAAATTTGTTTCTGTTTTATGAAATTTTAACTTTTAAAATCGATTTATTTTGATACAACAGAACATTGAAAGTTTTAAAAGCTTTAAAGATTATGATTGGAATTTTATCGGCGATAGTGGTTTTTTTAGACGATCTGTTGCAGGAACTGCAGTCAGTGTCCTTGTAAAATATATTTCTAAGGCATATCTGTCGGATAAATATCATTATTTTTTTTAATGGCATCTTTGTTGGTTATTTTTTGTCTCAAATTTAGCAATTTAAGCGCAAACAGCTAAAAGGATTTAGCACTAAAACGCTTATCCTGCCTACGATTCAGCGTTTTTCTTAATATGTAAATTATATTGATTTAAATTTAGTTTTGATTTGTCTGTTTCTATTTGTTTTGGTTAAAATTTAATGTGTATTGCCTAAAATATAAGAAACTCTTTTTTTGTAAATTTCATAATTTTACTGGTATCAAAAAGCGCATGATTTATTGTTGTTATCAGATGCTTATTGTAAAAAATAAAATTCGTTTTTAATAAAATGAAAATGCATAATGGCAACATTAAATTTGAATGGTTTAGTTAATCAGAAGTAAGGTTGCCGCACATCGCAAGACCTTACTTTTTAATTTGTTTTTTGCAATATATAAATTGAAAGAAGTAGTAGGATATTTATAGCTTCCGACGGATTAAATGGGGTTGAAAGAAAATAAAACAGATAGCTGGATTGCCGTTCTTGTGGTTGCAATGGCTTTAGGAACTTCCTGGGCGATTCGCGGGCAATTCGGTCATGAGCAGGGAGCTGCCTGGGCAGGAGGAATTGGAACTCTTGTCCTTATATTAGTTGCACAAAGAAAAGACTGGTACTCAAAAATGCTTCCGGTTACGTTAAGTTCAGCTTTGGGGTGGGGATTAACAGGAATGATAAGTTACGGAAGGGTAGTAGGCTATGGACGAAGCGATGATTTTGTCAATGCCTTCTACGGTTTGTCTATGCTTTTTGTAATTGGTGGTTTATTTGGTTTGATTGGAGGCGGTTTAACTGCGCTTTCCCTTGATTCAACAACAAATAAAAAAGTTATCTGGCCGTCTTTAATTGTTGAAATGACTGCGGGCGCACTAATTGTTTACGGACTTCTTGTTGTTCAATTAGAAGTTTTGATGACTCCTCCTCGTTCTGAGGCCTGGGCATTGAGTTTAGGGGCGGGGCTTGCCATGGTTTGGTATATGTTGAGAAACGGTTTTGTAAATTCTTTTCGGGTGGCCCTGTATACTTCATTGGGAGCAGGTTTTGGCTTTGCCTTTGGTAATTTTTTACAAACTGTGGGAACTGTTCTCGAAATCCCTTTTAACATGTGGAATGTGATGGAGTATAGTATAGGTTTTTTTGGAGGTGGCTCAATGGCATATGCGATATTTACTTCTGAATGGCCGGTATCTGAAAAAAAAACAAAAAAATGGGAAAATAATATTTCATTTCTTGCGGTTTTTGTTTGTATTCCATTAATCATTTTTCGTGAGTCGTTGCAAATGAAAAATTTTGTTTCCAGATTTCAGATTTTTGATAAATCAGGAGATATCTCGCTTATTAGTGCAATTTTATCAGCATTTTTTATCGTTTTGGCTGCTCTGTTTATATGGTTGCTAATTAGAAAGCTAAACTTCAAAGCTGAACGACGGGAGGTACGATGGGTTACAACCATCTATTTTGGTTTATATATTGTTTTAAGTTTTCTTGTAACAGGAATAATATCCGGTAAAGTTATGCTAAATCATATTTTATATATCGCAAATTTGGTTGTAATTCTTATGCTGCTGAAAAATAGTTTTATAAAATTTCCTGTGACAATAGTAAATAAGAAGAAGAGTAATTATTATATACAATATTTGATTGCAATACTATTTGTTGTGTCAATTTTATCACTGATTTCTGTTAGTATTCATGGAGAGATGGCCGGAGCCCATAATCGGTTTGGTTGATTTACCAGTTTATTTTAAAAACATATTAGCTTCCACAAAAGAGACATTAAGAGGCTAAATTATAATTAATTAAATATTAACATAATTGTATTTTTTTTATTTCTCGTATAGGATATTGGGTTAATATTTAATGTATATGTAATAAAATTCCACTGGTTTAAATACAGCTCATTACAGAACTTTGTTACTAACGATTTCAAAAATCGTTAGTAAATATTTAACCAAATTATTGTTGTATGAAAAAAAGTATTTTGCAAACATTCTTTTTAGGTATGTTTTTACTTTTTGCTGTAACGTCATTTGCTCAGGTAAATGTTACGGGTACTGTAAAAAGCGATGAGGGTGAGTTGTTGCCCGGTGTATCTATTGTAGAGAAAGGTACAAATAACGGAGTCGTTACCGATCTTGACGGGAACTACTCTATTTCTGTGCCAAACGAACAAGCAACCTTGATTTTTTCTTTTGTGGGAATGCAAACACAAGAGGTTCGGATTGATGGCAGATCGGTTATAGATGTGACATTGGCAACCAGCACCATAGGCGTTGACGAAGTAGTGGTAACGGCTTTAGGAATTTCAAGAGAGAAAAAGTCGTTAGGATATTCTGTCGGCGAGGTAGGTGGAGAAGAATTATCATCGGTTTCGCAGGATAATGTGATTAATTCTCTGGCTGGAAAAGTCGCCGGAGTTCAAATCAATCAAACAGGTACTGCGGGGTCGTCTGTAAGTGTAGTCATTAGAGGTGCAACATCTTTAACTACCGACAATCAACCCCTGTTTGTAATTGATGGCGTCCCCATGAATAATACGCTTAATAACGTCTCAGAAATGGGAAGTGGTAATCAGGTGGATTATGGAAATGCAATATCTGATTTAAATGCCGATGATATTGAAGAAATGACAGTGCTAAAGGGGCCGGGTGCAGCGGCTCTTTACGGAACCAGGGCTGGTAACGGGGTTATATTAATTACCACTAAATCGGGAAAGAAATCAAAAGAACTGGGGGTTTCATTTTCATCCAATACTTTATTTGAAGTTCCTACAAAACTCTTGGATTTTCACTATAAATATGCAAACGGTGAAAGAAACCATGTTTTAACGGAAGGTTCAGCATACTGGGCCGGGCCGGAGCTTGATGCCGGGATTATTTCTGAACAGTGGGGCCTGGATGAGCCTGCTGAACTTAAGTCTTATCCCGACAATATGAGAGACTTTCTAAATACCGGAGTTACGTCAACCAATAATATAGCATTAACTGGCGGCGGAGATAAAGGGAGCTTTAGGGTTTCGTATAACAATATGTCGATGCAGGGAATGATACCAAATCATGATCGATTTAACAATAGTTTGAAAACAAGCATTAATTACAATTTGCTTGATAATTTGACTTTTTCTTCGAATGTAACAATTGCCCGGACACATTCGAATGACATTCCCAGTACCGGCGACCGGAATAATAATCCTTTACAGGCTGTTTATTCAGTGTCGCACATACCTGTTTCACGAATGAAACAATACTGGTTGCCCGGACAGGAAGGCGTTCAGCAAAATGCTCTTCCTGATTCTGATAATCCCTATTTTATTGCTTATGCTATGTCTAACTCATTTTCACGCGACAGAGTTTACGGAAATGCTGCTTTAACTTACACATTTTCCAAAGATTTTTCTGTAAAGGCGCGCTATTCATTAGATCGATATAATGAAAAAAGGGAAACAAAAATACCGTTTAGCGCACTGAGAATGCCAAAGGGAAATTATTCTCTTCAAAATCTGACATTTCAGGAATATAATGCTGATATCCTCGCAACCTATTCAAAGAAAATTGAAAATTGGGATGTAAGTATTTCTGGCGGAGGAAACATTATGAATCGCGATAACGCAGACTCGTTTGTTGGTTCAGGTAGCGACAGAAGAAATGGATTGGTTATTCCGGGATTATATACGGTGAGTAATATTCCTTTGTCAAATATTAGCGTAAACAGCAATACTTTAGAAAAAGCAATTTATAGTTTGTATGCCCTGGCATCAATCGGATTTAAAAACACTGTTTATATTGATATTACAGGTCGTAACGACTGGTCAAGTACATTGCCTGAAGAAAATCGGTCTTATTTTTATCCATCAGCTTCTTTGAGCTGGTTGGTGAATAATACATTTGAGCTACCCGAATCAGTTAGTTTGTTTAAGCTGAGAGGAGGCTGGGCGAAAGTTGGTAACGACACTCAACCATATCGTTTGGAACCAACATTAGTCACAGGAACCTGGAATTCACTCACAACCGAATCTGTAACAGGTACATTGCTGAATCCAAATTTGAAACCGGAAGAAGCAACTTCTGTTGAGGGCGGTATTGATCTAAACATGTATAACAATCGACTCAGGTTTAGCGGAACTTATTATACCGTTGATAATGTAAATCAGATATTTTCAGTACCGTTGCCAAGATCTTCCGGATACAGCAGTCAGTTAATTAATGCTGGATTAATTCGAAGTAAAGGATGGGAGGTATCAATCGGAGGCACACCCATTTCTAATGTAGGAGGTCTAAACTGGGATATTAATTTTAATTTCACCAACAACAGCACAACTGTTGAGGAACTTACTGATGACCTGGAATTTATTCAGATATGGAGAGAGAATGCGGGAGCATATTCTTTTATTGGAGATAAAATTGGAGATATTTACAGCTATGGTATAGCGCAGGTAGAAGATCCAAACTCACCTTATTATAAATGGCCTATTATTGAGGGAACCGAGTGGGTTGGACTTGAGAATACCGAAGATTGGGAAAAAGTAGGTAACTTTAATCCTGATTTTATGCTCGGTATGCAAACAAGCCTTAGTATGGGCAGATGGGGAATTAGTGCAAGTATTGATTGGCGACAAGGGGGAGAATTTGTTTCTTATACATATCGTTACGGAGAATCAGACTGGAAATCCCAACGTCAGATAGATGATTTAATTCCCGGAGGCCTTTATTCAGAAGAAGAATTAATCGCTCTGTTGAAATCAGACCCCGAAAGGTATATTATTCCGAGAAGAGGAAATTACCCCAGGGTAGGAGGCCACACCCAGGAAACTGGTGGAATGCCTCTGGAGGATGGAAACTATGATGGTGCTTTTATTCCCGGAGTTGTGCAAACTGCCGGACAGGATACGCCTGACGATTATAGTGATGATGTTTATGTTGAACATCTTGGCGGAGAAGGAACTGCAGTTATTCCCATTGTTGACACATACCCTTGGAGTTACAACAAAAACATAACTTTCGATGCTTCTTTTATTAAACTTCGTGAGTTGTCAATTTCATACAAGTTACCTGATATTAAAGGAATAAAAAATGCAACAATTGCTTTATATACGCGCAACCTGATGCTCTGGACCGCTGCTGATATCGGAATCGACCCAGAGAGAGCTTTTCAGGCAAATGGAGGCTCACAAGGAAATACGGTTAGTCAGTTCAAACAAGGTTTTGAACGCCAGAACGTAATGCCCTGGTCTGCATCAGGTGGTATTAAGCTTAATTTCAATTTTTAATATAAAATCCGAATAGAAATGAAAAATAGAAACTATTATATAAAGCTGTTGGTTTTAATTTTTGCAATCGGAATTTTTTCTGCGTGTGAGGATTTAACAGATTTAAATAAAAATCCAAATGCTATAAATGCTGAAGATGGTAACGTTAATCTTTTAATGCCATCTGTTTTAGGACCAGCGGCAAAAAATTATTTGAATTTAGGTATTGGAAACATGGCTGGTGCTATGCAGTTTATACAACAATCAGGATGGGCTGGAGGAACAAATTATTTTGAATGGGATAACGAAGGCTGGGAAAGCTATTACGATATTTTACGCACAAATGCTTTACTTATAGAGAATGCGAACAAAAATGGATTAGCTTTTCACGAAGGAGTTGGTTTGACCATGAGAGCATTTTTATTTGGCCAGATTGCTGATTATTGGGGAGATGCTCCTTATACCATGGCATTGCAGGGAAATACTGGTGAAATTGATTATCTGTATCCGGAATACGATTCACAGGAAACCATTTATAGTGGGATTATTTCTGATTTGGAAACGGCAGTAACTCTTTTTGCTTCGGGAGACGTAACTTCTGTTGACGGAAATGCTGATTTGTATTTTAGTGGTGATCCTGAAGCCTGGGAAAAATTTGCGAATTCGTTGTTGATTCGTTATTACGTTCGTATTTCAAATAAAACTTCCGAATCTCAGGCAGCTGTTGAGGCAATTGTTGCAGGCGGAATGTATATAAAATCAGCATCGGAAGATGCTACCATGGATTATACAGGAGGCTCAGACGATACATGGCCATTGGTTTATGATAGCGAAACAAGTTCAACCCGCAACTTGTCGTGTTCTACCATAATTGATCAATTGAATGTCACCAATGACCCCCGGAAAAGTGTCTGGTTTGCACCTGTTGCAGTAAAATGGGTTGCTGATACTAATATTGAAGGAGAGGCTTCAGATATGTTGGCCGACGGAGTTCCAACGCCAATATTACCTGATTGGATTGATTATCAGGGAACAGAGGTTGAATATACAAGATTGTATAACCCCAACGATGTAGAGCGTAACGACAGCGAATACGTTGGAGTCCCACCTGGACTGCTACAAGCCGATATTCATTCTTTTAACGGATGTGAAAACGGAGCACAGGGAAGACATAATTATCACGTTTCGATGTTGAACTCCATATTTATGGATGGAAGTCCTGAACCCGGAGATTTACTCCAGGCACGGATTCTTTCTGCTGCCGAAATGCATTTTACCCTGGCTGAAATGGCTTTGGATGGATGGAATGTAGGAGATGCTGAAAACCACTACAATGAAGGTGTCAGAGCATCTCTTGAAACCTGGGGAGTTGAGGATGACTATGATGCTTTTATTACGGAAGTTTCCTTTAATGGTACTAAAGACCAGGTTTTAACGCAGAAATGGGTTGCCAGTTTTTGTAATGCAACAGAAGCATGGAACGACTATAAACGTACTGGGTACCCTCAGTTTACTCTTTCTGATGAAATCGCGCGGGCGCCATACCCTGCACTTCGTTTTGGGTACGGGAGTGATGAACTCAATAATAACACGTCAAATGTGAATGCTGCTATTGAAAGACTCGAAACAACAGAGTATTCAGGGCTTATTGGTAAAAACAGCGTTTATTCAAAAACATGGCTTTTGCAAGGAACCGGAGAACCATATTAGTTCTCATAAACAATATATTAATAAGAGGACAGGGGAGTCTCCCTGTCTTCTTTATTTTTCTATATTCTTTTACAGGTGGAAGTTCAACTCTTCTTTTTCGATAATAAAAATACCATGCAATATTTCCAAAGTTTTTTGTTCTTTCTTTTTGTATTTGTAACGAACATTTTATTTGCAACCACAGGCAGTACCACTGGTAAAGTTTATATCGACTTTAATAATAACGGAGTTTTTGACAAAGGAGAGATCGGTGTAAAAAATGTTTGTGTAACAAATGGTGAAGAAGTTGTTTTAACAGACGAGGATGGAAAATGGCAGTTGGAGACCAATGAAAGAGCTACAATCTTTATAATAAAACCTTCAGGATATCAGGTTCCTTTAAATTCTTTTAATTCGCCAAAATACTATTTCAAAACAGGTGATGAATTGAACAGAAAAGATGTAAAATCAATTAATTTTCCTTTGGTTCAGCAAGCAGAAAAGAATACTTTTTCTGCCTTGTTTTTTGGAGATCCGCAGGCGCGGGGAATGAAGGAAGTTAATTATGTATTTCATGACGTTGCGGAAGAGCTGATTGGGACAACTGACGCAAGTTTTGGCGTTTCTTTGGGAGATATTGTCGCAGACGATCCCGGGCTGATGGATGATGTCAGCCAGGGAATAGCGCAAATAGGAATCCCCTGGTACAACGTTTTTGGAAATCATGACAACGATCGTAATGCAAAAACCAACCGGGAAAGAGACAAAACGTTTGAACATTTTTTTGGCCCAAGCACCTATGCTTTTGAATACGGGCAGGTTGCCTTTATTTCAATAAATAATATTTATTTTGACGAGAAGGGGAAATATCATCCTCACTTCACCAGAAAGCAACTAACTTTTATAAAAAATTACCTGCAATTTGTTCCCAGGGATAAACTCGTCGTGTTAATGATGCACGCACCAATTATTGCCTGTGATAACCAGAAGGAAATGTATCAGCTAATTCAAAACAGGGAGCATACATTTTCGATTTCCGGACATGTACACGAGCAAATTAATGTTTTTGTAGATAGTGAAATGGGGTGGCAGGGGAAAGCAATGCATCATCACCTTATCAATGCTACTGTTTGTGGAAGCTGGTGGTGTGGTTTAAAAGATGAAAGAGGTATTCCGCATGCTACTATGAATGACGGAGCACCAAATGGGTATTCCATTATTACTTTCGATGGAAATACATATAGCGTTCGGTTTAAAGCTGCCCGGCGCCCCACCGATTATCAGATGAATATTTATATTCCGGAAGAGATAGAAACAGACGCTTTGGAAAAAACAAAGGTCTTGGTAAATATTTTTGCCGGTTCATTCCGTTCAAAAGTAGAGATGTCAGTCAACCAGGATAAAAACTGGATTCGAATGGATACAGTTCAAACTGTTGATCCGGCATGTTTTGAGATGTATAAAAAAAGCAGCTTTCTAAAAAGAATAGTAGATAATCAGCCGCTTGACGAAGTGTTTGGCTATGCGATGGATTACCCCAGCATTTGTCATCATATGTGGCAGGGGAAACTACCCAATGGTTTAGATCCGGGAACATACACCCTTACCGTTAAAACTACAGATATGTTTAACCAAATCTGGAAGGAAAACCGTATTTTCAGGGTGAAATAACCAGCTGAATAAATGAAAAGAAAACGACAATATAACAGTATAAACGCATATTTATGGCTTGCCTTATTGGCGCTTGCCGGATGCTTTACAGAAAATCAAAATGAAGCTTCACAAATAGTAATGAAAGAAAAACAAATATCTTTTTCGGATAAAAACCATGTACTGGACAACAACGATAATTTTTCCCCCGATGGTAATTTTTTATGTTACGATACCCGGGGCACCATTTTTAATGAAGATATTGGCAATTGTAAAACCATTGAAAAGATTGAGATTGCAACAGGGAGAGAAACTATTTTGTATGAACCTGAATCGATAACAGGCGAGCAGGCAGCACCCGGCGTTGGGGCGGTGTCATGGCATCCGTCGGAAGAAAAAGTTATTTTTATTCAAGGTCCTCTGCTTGAGGAAGTTAAAGAGAGAGGATATTATGGCAAGCAAAACCGAACGGGTGTGGAAGTCAGCACTGATGGAAAAGGAGCAATAACAAAAGTTGATATGCGTGATGTTTCAACCGAAGGGCCAACCATTCCGGGGGCACAACGGGGAGGAACACATCGCCATGAATATTCCCGAAACGGAAAACGAATTGGATTTACTTACGATGATTTTTTGGTAACTAATATTGACCGGACTATTGGTTATATGGAAAAAAATCAAGATTCGCCTGAGGGGTACTCGCATTATTTTTCAGTAATTGTTAAACCTGCCGGGAAAGGTAGGTCAAAAGCCGGACAGATTGAAAAAGCATATGGAGATTCATGGGTCGATTCTGCAGGAACAATGCGTGCGTTTATTGGAAAGGTACGGGCCGGGAATGGTCTGGACTATGACACCTCTCTTTTTGTTGCTGATATTCCCGATAATGTGGATATAACAACAGCATTTTCCGGTGATTCAGACACTTATCCGAAGCCACCGGAAGGTATTAAGATTCGCCGTTTAACTTATTCCGGATCAGTTTCAGATATTGTAAGAGGATCTGCAGATGGAAAAAAGATTGCTTACCTGGCCGGCGATAAAGAAGGAGTTAAGCAGATTTTTCTTATCGACGCTGATGGTTCAGAACTTTCTTCTGACAAAAGAAAACAACCTTTGCAGCTTAGTCATTTTTCCAACCACGCTTCCTGTGTGCGCTGGCACCCATCCGGTAACTGGGTTCTTTCGATAGTTAACGGAAATATTGCTGCTTCATGTACAAAGCCTGGGAATAATTTTGGAAAAAGTGTAATGTTAACAAACGACAAACAGGACAGAAATCAACTGGTGGTCTCAGGAAATGGAGAAATGTTGGCATACAACATCTTTCAGCCCAATAAAAATACGGGTAAAGAACGCGGCTTCATGCAAATATTTGTGATGGAACTGGCTATGGATGAACTAAATGATATTTTTAATATTCAAAAATAAAAAAACCAAGAGAATTTATATTATGAAAAGCTTATTTCAGGTTTTAATAATGGTACTAACATCCGGATTTATTTTTTCTGGATGTTCATCAAAATGGGAAATTAATAATCCGTACGAAAATGTGGATTGGGAAAATCACACGAAATATAAGGCCAATTTGCATACCCACACTACACGGAGCGATGGAAGAATGAGTCCCCAAAAAGTGGTGGATAGTTATCACAGTTTAGGGTATAAAATACTGGCGATTACAGATCATAATGAAGTTACCTATCCCTGGACAAACTTTTCTGAATTGTTGCCCAGTGAATCCGCTCATGAGCGACTTGAGCGGGGAGATATAACATCAGATGAACTGGTTTTCGAAAACCGCAATCCCGGGGAAATGGAAATGTTTGCTATTCAGGGAAACGAAGTATCAGCTCCACATCATACAGGAAGTTATTTTACTGATTATCAGGAGCAACCCGGAGAAGAGAATGTCGTATTAGGGGAAATTGGTAAAAAGAACGGGCTTGCACTTTTAAATCATCCGGGGCGCTACACAACCCGAAATCCTGAAAAATATAATGTTAACTGGTATGTTGACATATTTAATAGTTATGATTTTCTTACAGGAATGGAAGTCTATAATCAAGGGGATCGGTATCCGCATGACCGTGAATTTTGGGACGAAGTTTTGAAAAAAACGATGCCCGGGAGGAATGTTTGGGGTTACTCAAACGACGATTTCCATGTAGGAATGGAAAGGTTGGGACGTAATTGGAACGTATTTATTTTGCCGGAATTAAACGAAGAGTGGATTCGGATAGGAATGCTTGAAGGACGTTTTTTCTATGTTTATGCGGTTAATGGGCACAATGGTCCTGAGGTGCCTGATATTAAATCGATTGAAGTGAATTCCAAAAAAGCAACAATCGAAATCGTGTCTTCCGGACAAGATTCAATTCGTTGGATTTCAGGAAATAATGTAGTAGGGCGAGGTGGAAAATTAAGTCTCTCTGAAATTCCAAATCTATCGGGTTATGTGCGTGCTGAGATTTTTGGACCGGAGTCTGTAACCGGAACACAGCCTTTTGGAATAAAAAAAGCAGATTGAAATGAATACAAAATTGAAAATAATATTTACACTGTTGCTGGTTGCTGCATTGGGAACAACCTTCTGTTTTGGACAACGTTCAACTATTTTCATCGCTGATAAACCTTTTGTTCAGGAATATAGTATAAAATACAATTTTACGAATGAGCGCGTAACATTAAACAGTGTTGTGTCCGATCGTAATGGATACATACAGGTACTTTCCTCTCACGGATTGTTGCGTCCAAAAGCGGGGCAATTTCTGTTTCCGGGAGAATTGGTAAATGATGTGCAATATCGCCCAACATCAGACAAAGGAATTACAGACGCAGATATTTATAAAAATCAAATAATATACATTGATGATAAAGCGGTTTTGAGTAATGCGTGGGCAGGGAATTTATATTCCCGACATGATTTACCTAATGCAAAATTAGTTTCCGCAGGTCAGGATTTTAAATTTCTGATAGCCGACGAAATGAAACTGAACTTGTTAAAAGATTCGGAAACACTGTGGAAAGGAAGTTTAAATACTGAAATTCAAGACATAAAATATGATTCGGAAAATGACCAGTTTTTTATATTGAGTACAGGAGAAATTTATTCATTCTCACCTAAAAAGAATAAACTGGAACTTGTTCTTCAAAACGATAAATTAACCTGTATTGAAGTGGCAGGTGAAAAAGTTTTAGCCGGAACTTCTGACGGTTTTTTTGAATTTGATGCTAAATCGAAAAAGCAAATCAGTGAGATTGAAATAAAGTTACCATGGCCTGAAATAACAACCATAAAGTCGGTGGATGGCGAAATCTGGTTTGGCTCAACACATGGGGCTTTTAAATTTGAAAAAAACGATAAATTTAGCTATTACGCCTCCAAAAGGTGGCTCCCTTCTGATAATGTGATTGATATTTCAAAAGGCCCTGAAAATTCAGTTTTGATTTTAACCGATGCCGGTTTGGCAAGAATTTGCAGAAAAGAAATGACATTGTTTGACAAAGCCATGTTTTTTGAAAAGCAGGTTCGTGAACGTCATATCCGTAACGGTTTTAATGCTACTGTTTCAGGTATGACAGAGGGTGATGTTACAAGTGGAAGTATGGAAACTTCGGATAATGATGGCTTGTGGACCTCGATGTACCTGGCAGGTGAGGTTTTTCGCTACGCAGTGACAAAATCGGAGGATGCCTTGCAAAATATCAGGGAGTCGCTCGATGCGATGGAACGTTTATATACAATCAACGAAATTCCGGGCTTTCCATCACGTTCATTTGAACGCCGCGGCTATAAATATCACGATAAAAAGTGGCGAAGAACCGAAGATCCGGAATGGGATTGGAAATCCACAACGAGCAGTGACGAAGCCATCGGTCACATTTTTGTATTTGGGGCCATTGCCGAATTGGTTGATGATGCCGAATTAAAAAGTAGGGCCATTTTATTAATTGACACTTTAATGTCAACAACAATAAAAAATGATCATTATCTGGTTGACTGGAACGATGAACCAACAACCTGGGGACGCTGGAACCAGGAATATGTTAACGCGCGCCCGATTATGGTGGGTGACCGCAAAATTAATTCATCGAATTACATCGGCATGCTCCAGACAGCATATCATTTTACAGGAAAAGAAAAATACAAAAAGACAGCGTTCGGTTTGATGGATCAACATGGTTATCTGGAAAATCTCGTGCGACCCATGAGCGAAATCAGCCGAGCTCCGGAAACTGCTGACGATTGGAGCAGAATGTTGTCTGAAAGCTGGAATCACTCCGATGATGAAATGTATTACTGTGGATACTGGGGCTTGTACCGTTATGCGTTTAACGATGAATTAAAAGCAAAATACAAAGAAGCAATTGTTGATCATTGGGAAACAGAGCGACCGGAAAAAGAAGGCTTATGGAACATTATGACAGCGATTGTTGGTGACGATGATTATGATTTTGAAGAAGCAATCTGGTATTTGCAGGAATACCCGCTCGATTTGGTGAACTGGACAGTGAAAAACAGCCACAGAAAGGACATTGAACTTATTCCTGAAAATTTTAGAGAACAAACAATAAAAGAGGTTCTTCCGCCTGATGAACTGCGAATTTCACGCCATAACGCCAATCGTTTTGATTTGGATGGTGGCAGTGATGGCCGTTCGGAATACAGCGCCGGAGATATTTGGTTGCTTCCTTATTGGATCGGGCGCTATTTAGGCGTTATTGGAGAACCTGTTCAAAAATAGTTTTTAGTTACAACTGTGTTTTTCTGGTTTGGTTAAACACAAAGACGTACCAATAAGAAAATTTGCGGTACGTCTTTTCTTTTCTAAACTTTAGTAATAAATTATCGAAACATGAGTGATTTTAACAAGAGTTCTTAAGTGCAGGTTTAACAAAGATTTTTACAGGTTTTTCTTCGAATTAAACATTAATTTTATGTGTTTTCTGAAAAAAAAATAAATCGATGAACATAAAAGTTTTTACAGGAATTGTATTTCTCTGTTTGGCGACAGTTAGCGCAAAATCACAACAACTGGATTGGAAAGTTGATGCTTCTGAAATTCTGGAAAAGATAAGTGAACCTGAGTTCCCTGACAGAATCTTTAAAATAAGTTCAGAAACTGTAAAAAAAGAAAATGTTGCGGATGTAATTAACAAGAAAATAGACGAATGTTCCAAAGCCGGAGGTGGCAAAGTAGTTTTGGCATCGGGAGAGTATTTTTGTGAAGGTTCGCTTATTTTGAAAGATAATGTAAACCTTCACCTGGAAAAGAATGCAAAACTTGTTTTCAGCCAGAATCCGGAAGACTATTTGCCAGTGGTTTTGGTTCGTTGGGAAGGAACAGAAGCCTGGAATTATTCACCTTTTATTTATGCCAAAGATGTTGAAAATATTGCCATCACAGGTAAGGGGGGTATTGATGGAAATGGCTCTGCTGAAGGGAGTTTTAGGGAATGGAGGTCGTTACAGAAAAAAGACCAGAACAAACTGCGCGAAATGGGGAAAAATGGCGTTCCGGTAGATGAACGGATTTTTGGCAAAGGCCATTTTTTGCGGCCGCAATTGATCCATCTTTTGAATTGTAAAAATATCTTGCTCGAAGATATTACAATTAAAAACGGGGCATTTTGGCTCATTCAGCCAACTTATTGCGATAACATTACAGTTAGGGGTGTAAAAGTTGACAGTCGCTTTATAAATAACGATGGTGTTGATATTGATTCGGATACGAACGTGCTCATCGAAAACTGTAATTTTAATACCGGAGACGATTTTGTTGCAATAAAGTCGGGTCGCGATCAGGACGGGTGGCGAGTGAATAAACCCAGTAAAAATATTTTAATCCGGAACTGTGTTTCGGAAAACTGTTTGCACGGTATTTCCTTTGGGAGTGAACTTTCCGGCGGAATTGAAAATGTAATTTGCCAAAATCTTACTTTCAAAAAGGTTCGAAGCTATGGTGTTCAATTTAAGTCAAATAAAGATCGAGGGGGCTACCTGAAGAATGTTATTCTTGATAATATTCAAATAGACACCGCTGAAACCTGTATCAGTTTTACCAACCAGTATCATAGTTACAGTGGCGGAAACAATCCCACCGCATTTGAAAATATTCTGATTCGGAATTTGAAATGTAACATAGCTCAGGAAAAAGCCATAAGTATGATCGGTTTACCGGAGATGCCCATTCAAAATGTAAAACTGGAAAATGTAACCATTCAAAAATCGGGAGAACTTTCAGTCGTCGACAATGTGATTAATATGAGTTTTATAAACGTAAAATACTAACTAATTCAAAAAACTAAAAAAATGAAAACAAAAGTTACATTAATTATTGTTATGCTGCTTATAGCAGTTTTTGCTTCAGCTCAAAAAGCGGGTAATTTTAATGGAATGGATTTGAATATGGGCAACCTCTATCGTCTCTCCAAAGCCGAGTCCCGATCAATAAGCCCGGAGAATTTTACAGGCGAAAAAGGAAAAGGAGGAATGGCAACATTGGAAGAAGGAAGTGCTGCCCGGGCAGCCCGCGAGTTAGGACAGGGCTGGAAAGTTAATCCCTATGTTTTAATCGAACCGGGTGAAACTTTTGTTTTAGCTGAAATTGAAGGCGAGGGTGTAATTCAGCATATTTGGATGACACCGGCCGGCGATTACCGTGGAAATGTTATCCGATTTTACTGGGATGGTGAGGAAACGCCCTCGGTGGAAGTTCCGGTTGGCGATTTCTTTGCCTCCGGCTGGGGTTCGGGCTACGAACCGCAGATCAACTCTTTTGCGATTTGTGTGAATCCCAGAAGCGGCTTTAATTCTTATTGGCAAATGCCTTTCCGAAATAAATGCAAAATCACCATGGAAAATACCGACCAAAAAGGTTTGCGTTTGTATTACCAGATTGATTATGCGTTAACGGATGTTCCCGAAGATGCAGCGTATTTTCACGCCCAGTTTCGCCATGTGGATGCTTTGCCGGAGGGTAAAGTTTTTACCATTCTTGATGACATAAAGGGAGCCGGCCAGTTTGTTGGAATGTATCTGGCTCGTGGCGCATTTAATTCAGGATGGTTTGGAGAGGGCGAAGTGAAATTTTATATTGACGGCGACGGCGAATTTCCAACAATATGCGGAACCGGCGAAGAAGATTATTTCTGTGGCTCATATGGATACAACGACCGAAGAAATGAATACGGTTATGAAGTTTATACGCCGTTTAGCGGGCCCTACACCGGATTTCACTATTTCAGGGATTTAAAAGAAAGACCAAAATACCGAAGTATGATTGGACAGTATCGCTGGCATGTGATGGACCCGGTTCGTTTTAAAAAAGACATCAGAATTACAATTCAGAGTTTGGGTTGGAAAAGTGAAGGACGTTATAAACAATTGGAAGATGAATTGTCATCAGTCGCATATTGGTATCAATCAGAACCGCACCAAACATTTCCGGAAGTTCAGGCTTTCGAGGAACTTGAAATAACAAAATAATCAACAAGAAAAGTGAAATATGAGGTTCAGAGACAAAATTGCAGTTTTAACTTGCACATGTTTTGTTCTTTTTTCAGAAATACTTGCCGGACAGCAATTGTACGGGGGAAAGCAACATATTTGGAAACCGCAACAAGACGAGGTTTATCCTCAGGAAGTTGCTGAAAAGATTAGCACAAAAAAACCTGTCCAAAGTGTTGCTGAATTAAACGGAACATGTTATGTAGTGTTAGACGGAAAATTGCAGGTACTACATAATGGGAATTTGTCGCCTGAACCTTCTGCTCCTTCTGGAATTCAAAAAATACAGAACGAAAATAATTCACTTTGGATACTTACTTCTGACGGAATCTATTTACGGAAAGAAAGTAGTTGGCAAAAAATTGACAATAAAGAATATGTTGATATTTGCACGCATAACGAAGCTGTGCATGCCGCTACTAAAAATCAAATTTACCGCTTTGACGGAAAGAAATTTATAAATACAAAACCTGAACACGGATATTATTCCAGTAACCTGACCATGGTTATGGAAGATGGGACCCAGCTTCACGCTGATCCGGTAGAATTGGGGCCCATTACCGAAATTGAATCTTACAGCGGAACATTGTATGTTTTGCGTCCCGGACAACTGGTATTGTTTGACGGGTTGGTTGTTAATGAAGATTTTATTGACTGGGGGTCTTTGCCTTCAAAAAATACGGGTGAAATGCTTTCGCTGGGCAGTAGGTTATTTATAAACACCGACCGCGGACTGGCTGTATTGCGGGGAGCAACTTTGGCAACATTAAAAGGAGAAGACGGACTGCCGGTAGAAAACACAAGCTGTCTGACAAAAGGTTTTGATGGCGACGTTTGGATCGGAACCCAACGGGGAGCCGTTAGAATGTTGGAAAACGAGTGGCACTATTTTGGAGCCGGACTGTGGCTTCCTGATAACAATGTAAACGATATTGCCGCCGGTGACAGCGTGGTTTATATTGCCACCGACGGAGGCTTAGGAATTATAAAATACAAGCCTTTTACCTTACAAAAAAAAGCGGATTATTATGAACGTCATTTGGAAGAGTGGGGACATAAAAGACTTGGATTTATTCATACTTTGTATCAAAAAGAGGGCAAATGGATACGTGAAATCAGCGACAACGATGGAGGACACACATCGCCCTATCTGGCGGCAATGAGTTATAAATATGCGGTAACCGGCGATGAAGAGGACAGAAAAAAAGCTGTTGATGCTTTTAAAGCGATGATTTGGCTGGAACAAATCAGTCCTGTGGAGGGATTTTTTGCACGGGCCATATACTCTCCCGGCGGCGACAAAGACGAAATGTCGAAACACGGCTCCGGTGGTTTGCCTGCCAAATGGTATAAAACTTCTGACGGGAAATGGATTTGGAAAGGGGATACTTCAAGCGATGAAGTCATTGCTCACTTCTATTCGGTTTCTATTTTTTACGAACTGGCTGCAAGAGGTAAAGAAAAAGACATAGCAAAGGAGCATTTAAAACGAATTGCTTCGTATATCATCGATTGTGGTTGGGTTTTAAATGACATGGATGGAAAGCCAACCCGCTGGGGACGATGGAACCCTGAGTATTTGCTGCGTCCTTATGGCTATGTAGATCGGGGAATTAATGGGTTGGAAGCACTGGCTTTTACCAAAATAGCCTGGGCTTTAACCGGTGATGAAAAGTTTAAAGAAGGTTATCAACAGTTGATTGATTGGGGGTATCCGGAGAACACGCTTCGCCAAAAAAATGTGTTCCCGCCCGAAAATATTGCAACATGGGACGATAATCACGCATTCCGTAGCTACTATACATTACTTCGTTACGCGGAAGATCCCCGTCTTCGAAACATGTATTTGCGGAGCCTGGAACGAACATGGGAAGTAAAACGGATGGAACAAATCCCGTGGTTTAATTTTGTATACGGTGCAATTACCGGTAATGATTGCGATGAAGCTAAAATGATAAAGCATCTTAGAGAATGGGTGCTTGACTGTACAGAATACAGTTACCAAAACTCACATCGAGACGACCTGTTTGTTGAATCTGGTTATTTTTCTTATGAAGGAGGAAGAAAAAGAATTTCTCCACGGGAAATGAGTGTTAAACGTGCCAGCCGGAGTCCGATAGATTTGGATGGTGGTTCTAACGGAAAAAGGGTGATGGAACCGGTTGGTTTTCTTCGCGATTATTGGATGGGGCGTTATCACGGTTTTATTGAGGCTCCAACTGCTACCGATTCTGAATTTATCTCGGTAAAAAGAAACAGAGAAATACAAAAAGGGGCTAAACCATACAAAGGTGAACCGAGACCTGAAATCTTTTAAAGTACATAAAACAAAAAATTAAGGAAAGAAGGATGAGTATGCGACGATTGATGAATTTGAGTTTTGGATTGACCTTTTTAATTTTTGTTTTCTCTGCGTGTGAGACAAAAAAGCGGGAAAACAATTTGTCTGTTGAAGGTGTGATAGATAAGGCTATTACGGTTCTGTATCAAACCCGAAGTGAGGAAGAACTGGCAGCGTTGACAAATGAACAGGCATTCGCGCTTTTTTCAGAAGAAGAAAAGCAAACCCTGGCATCCAAGCACTGGATGTTTGATGTAAATGTACCTGTTGTTGTTTCGGTAATTCGAAGTGTAAAACAAAAAAATACTCCGTTTTGGCTGGAAAATGGTGGATTTACAAAAACCGAAATGAGCCTGAAAAATGAAATGACCACCTACGAAATATGGCAAAAAGAATTTGATTCAGGGAGAGTTGGGCTTGGTATAAATGGTTGGGGGAATTACGGCTTGCACTATTTTGTTTCCGTTGGCCCGCAGAATAAAGACGATAAATTGATCTTGAGCAATTTTTTCCCCGAAAATCAATATGTGGGAACAATGGATAATGGTGCGTTTACCTATCACGACTGGGATGAACTGGTGCTGGAAGATGTACCTGCTACGTTGAAAGGACAAAAACTTTTAACAACTATACGGGGAAGAGGCGTAGAAACGCACTTGGTTGGCGCGTTTCGGAAAACAAATTATCCTTCATCCGGTATTCCTGATCAGGTAATGCTGACCTGGAGTTCCAATCCGGCAACGGGTATTGATATTCAGTGGCGCACAGATACAACAGTTAACAGTGGCAGTGTCGTTTACAGGGAAGAGGGTAGCAGTGAATTTTTTTCGGTTAATGCAGAAAAATATACGATGGAAGATTTAAGGTTGATGAACGATCGGTTTTGTAATCGTTTTACGGCTCAACTCCGGGGTTTAAAACCAGGAAAAAGATACGAATATCAGATAAGCCCTGAGAATGAATGGAACGAAAAATATAAATTCACAACCGAAGACGAAAGTGATTCATTCTCATTCATCTGGTTTGGCGATACTCATTATTCACCTGAATGGGGTAAGGTGGCCAATGTTGCGTTCATAAATCACCCGGATGCCACGTTTTATACAATTGCCGGAGATTTGGTAAGCGATGGCCTGCATCGAAATCAGTGGGATGAACTGTTCGCATACTCCAAAGACATTATCAGTCAGCGTCCTTTTATGAATGTACCTGGAAATCATGATAACCGCCTCGGACTTGGTGCAAAAATGTATCGAGATATGTTTAGTTATCCCGGCAACGGACCGGATGATATTAACCCGGAACAAACCTATGCATTTACCTATAAGAATTCTTTGTTTTTAATGATTGATGCCACTTCACCAGTTGAAAAACAAACGGCATGGATAGAGAATCAATTAAAAAATTCAGATGCAACCTGGACGTTTGCAGTATTTCATTTTCCACCTTACAATTGGGAGGAACCTTATTTGGATATTCAAAAAGAATGGGTGCCGGTATTTGACAAATACCACGTTGACATGGTTTTTGGAGGCCATATCCACTATTATATGCGTTCAAAGCCTTTGAAAAAAGGCGAAGTGCTTGCATCATACAACGATGGAACAGCATATATTATCTCGATTGGTATCCCTTCAAAAACTGAAAATTTTACAGAAGAGCCTTACGCTGAACTTAGAAGAATGGAAGGGCAATTTTATCAGTATATTAAAATAGATGACGATCAGTTGATTTATAAATCAATAGACTCAGAGAACAATATAATTGATTCATTAAATTTAAAGAAATAAGTTAAAATATGAAAAGTATCTTTATTCTGTTATTGTGTGTATTTCCCCAATTTATACTAAGTGCACAAAATAAAATTAAACTAAAATTTAACCCAAACGGTGAATTCAAAATTATCCAATTTACTGATACTCATGTAAATATTCAAAAAGGGCAGAACCTTGATATTTTTGAACAATTTCAGAAAATTATTGAATTAGAAAAGCCGGATTTGGTGATGGTTACCGGAGATGTAGTTGCAGAGGATGAGTGGAAAGAAGCCTATCCTTTTTTTTTAGAGCTTTTTGAAACAGAGAAACTTCCGTGGGCTGTTGTATTTGGAAATCACGATTCAAAGGACAGCGCTTCGCGTGAAGATATTGCTTTATTTTTGGAATCGTTACCTTTTTGTTTGAATGTGGCCAATGACGGGGGTGTCACCGGCAGTTCCAATTTTGTACTACCCGTTTATGGTGATTCGGAAAAAGCAGAAGCACTTTTATATTGTCTGGATTCAAACTCCCGAAGTACACTGCAGCCTCGTGTTGATGGTTATGGCTGGTTCGATTTATCGCAAATTGGATGGTATATCAGAAACAGTAAAAAGTATACAATGCTGAACGGCGGCGAACCCTTGCCTGCCTTGGCTTACTTTCATATACCGCTTCCGGAATATGATTTGGCCTGGAACGACAAAAAAGCCTCAAAGATTGGAAAAAAGAGGGAACCAATTTGTTGTCCTGATATTAATACCGGAATGTTTGCTGCAATGGTTCAATGCGGAGATGTAATGGGAACTTTTGTTGGGCACGACCATTATAACGATTTTGTAGTAAATTATTACGATATTGCCCTTGCCTACGGGCGGGCGTCCAAAATCAGAAACCAGAAAAAACCGGGGCTGGGGAGCAGAGTGGTTGTTTTGAAAGAAGGAAAAAGAGAATTCGATTCCTGGATTCGCGAAGGAACTGGTAAAAAATTGCAGGAATGTACACTTCCGGTTTCTTTTAAATAAAATATATTTAAGTAATTGATATATTGGGATTTACTAAATAAAATAAACTAAATACCGTTTAAAATTCAAAAAAAAATCAAACAATGACAACTCAAAAAACTCAGTGGGGAAAATTGCTCCCCGTTTTTCTCTCTTTTATCGTAATGGGATTTATCGATATTATTGGTGTTGCTGTGGGCTACGTGAAGCAGGATTTTGAAGTTTCCGATTTTATTGCGCAATTTCTGCCAATGATGGTGCTATTATGGTTTTTTGTGCTTTCAGTACCTGTTGGGATATTACAGGACAAAGTAGGGAAGCGAAATATGTTAAATACAGGGATGGCCTTGCAGGCTGTAGGGCTGGGCTTGCCCTTTGTGCATTATTCATTTGGAATGATGTTCGCTTCCTTTATTCTTTTAGGAATTGGAAATACCATTATCCAGGTTTCGGCAAATCCGCTGCTTCAGGACGTTTCTCCTACTGAAAAATTGGCTAGTTTTCTGAGCACTTCGCAGTTTGTAAAAGCTATGGTATCTTTTGCCGGGCCTCTGATTGCAACTTTTTTAGCTGTTCAGTTTGGTGATTGGCGATTGGTTTTTGCCGTTTATGGAATTGCCTCCGTTTTTGCGACAATTTGGTTGGCATCAACTCCAATTACAGAGTCAAAGCCGGAAAGAGACCCGGCCACTTTTGCTTCTTGTTTCGGGCTGTTGAAAAATCGTTTTGTCGCTTTAATGGCGCTTTCAATTTTTTTAATTGTAGGAGCAGAAGTTGCTGTAAATACAAATATTACAACAGTTCTAATTGCCAAGTTTGGACTAACACTGGAAAAAGCTGCAATTGGAATTAGCGTGTTTTTTGCAGGAGAAACGATAGCTCGTTTAACAGGAGCAATTACTTTAAACTGGATTAAACCGCGTCCTTTCCTTTTGTTGGTGGCTCTTGTATCGCTGGCCGGAGTAATTGGTGTTTTTATTGCACCAACCTATATTTTGGCATTGGTAGCTATTTTTGTCGTCGGCTTGGGGGCAGGAAATATGTTCCCGATTATTTTTTCGCTGGCATTGGAAAAAATGCCCGACCGCGCTAACGAGATTTCAGGATTGCTGATTATGGCTGTTTCCGGTGGTGCCTTTGTTCCTCCGGTAATGGGGTTTGTTAGTACCGCAGTTTCTCCGCTGGCGAGTATAGCAGTTGTGGGTATTTGTATGCTTTATATTTTGTGGATATCCTTTTATGTTCGTAAGAATTAATTTTGTTAAACACCTGCTTTTTTAAATGAAATTGCAGGTGTTTCTAAAATTGTTTAACAAAATTGAATTTAAAATGAATAAAATATTATGTCTGACTTTTGCTTTGCTGAGTTTTGCTTCTGTGGCACAGCAGAAAAATCAATATAAATCGATTGTGGAAGAGAAGTTTATTTTTACACCTCAATCCGAACATTCACATGGCAGTAGTATTGTAGCATTGCCCAATGGTGATTTCCTGGCATGTTGGTTTCAGGGAAGTGGCGAACGCAAATCGGATGATGTAAGGATTATGGGCTCACGGCTTCAAAAAGGAAAAACAACCTGGGGAAAACCTTTTGTAATGGCCGATACACCCGGTTTGCCCGATTGTAATCCGGTTCTTTTTCTGAATAGCAGTAAAAAACTTTTTTTGGTTTGGATTGCTGTTCAGGGAAACATGTGGGAAGGCTCAATCATACGTACGCGCACCACAACAAATTATAATCAGGCCGGATCTCCTGTTTGGGAATGGCAAGACAATATCTTACTAAAACCCGGAGAGGAGTTTGAAAGTGAAGTAGAGGAAAAGTTCGCTGAAATGCCGGAGTTGGAGCACGGGTGGGCAGGTTATGCTCCTCTTTATGACAATTTGATTATTGAAGCCAGTAAAAACAAAGTAAACCGAAGCATTGGCTGGATGACCCGGATAAAGCCACTTATTCTGGAAAGTGGGCGGATTATTTTACCACTCTATTCGGATGGTTATAACTTTTCGATTTGTGCGATTTCCGATGATGACGGCGAAACGTGGCGGCCTTCAAAACCAATAGTTGGAAGAGGGCCGATTCAACCTGCTCTTGCTTTAAAAACGAATGGTGACATAGTTGCTTTTATGCGTGATAGCGGAGATGCTCCGGCACGTGTTCATAAAAGTATTTCGAAAGATAAAGGTGAGAGTTGGACTTATTCCGTAAAAACAGATATTCCAAACACAGCCAGTGTTGAGATTCTGGTTTTAAAAGACGGTCGCTGGGCATTTGTTGGAAATGATATTGACGATGGCAGGTACCGAATGGTGTTGATGCTTTCTGAAGACCAGGGAGAGACATGGAAATGGAAAGAATACCTGGAAAACGACTCAAAACAGGGTGGGGGAAGTTATTCTTATCCGAGTCTTATTCAAACCCGGGATGGATTGCTTCATATTACCTATTCTTCGCGAACCGGTGAAACCAAAAAATCAATTAAATACCTGGTCGTAAACCCGGAAAAAATTAATTAGCTGCTCTTTCTAATTTTTTTGGAGCTAACAACTGTAAGCAAAATTGTATTTGGAGCAATAATTTGATTTTTAATCCATAGTTTCAACTGGATGGGAGATTATTCCGTTTGACAAAATGAAGAATAATTTTCAAAATCCGGCTAAACCAAAACAGTAAACTACTTAGAAAAAACACCTTCTTTTAGCGAAGAAAATAATCTTGTTTTGAAAATATTTCAATTTAATAAAAAATAAGACACAAAGGCACATTTTTTGTTAAATTGCCAAATAAACCTGAAACAAACAAGATGCAACCTGCTATTAAAGAAAAATCAGCCTTTTCACCTTTTTCTGTCATTGTGGTTTTCCTGGCGTTGATGATTATCGGGATTGCATTTATTCCGATGCTTAACATCAGTTACAAACCGGATCGCACTTTGCCACAATTGACTATTAGTTTTCGGTGGACAAATGCTTCACCTAAAGTAATTGAAGAAGAAACTTCGAAAATAGAAGGCGTACTTGGGAAAGTGGGACAGGTGAAAAGCATTGAATCCACATCTTCGGTGGGAAGCGGGCGCATTATGCTGGAATTTGACAAAACAGTTGATTTAAACAAAAAACGCTACGAGGTTTCTACACTCATCCGCCAGCTTCGAAGCAACATGCCCGATGGGATGAGCTATCCCGAAATTGTTACCAATGCAGAAGACAACGATGACGTAGTCAGTTTTATGGTGCTTACACTTAATGCCAGTGCTTCCACTCATTATATTGAAAAAGTAGCTAATCAGCAGGTCATCCCGTCGCTTTTAAAAATCAGGGGCATTGCCGATATTTCACTTTATGGCTCCACTCCTTATCAGTGGGAAATCAATTTCGACCCTGAACTGCTCGAAAACTTTTTACTTTCGCCCCACGAGATCGCAACCGCTTTAAACCGATTGGGGGATAAAATTTTTTTGGGTAACCAAGAAAATGTATCGGGTTCGTCGATTCCGGTGCTGGCTTCCACAAAGTACATAAAACCCGAAAAATGGGGAAGTTTACCTCTTGCCAACAAAGGCGGACGCATCATAAAACTCTCTGACGTTGCCAGCGTAAAATTAAAAGAAAAACCGCCTGAATCGTATTACCGGATCAACGGAAAGAATACAATCAATCTTGTTATTTATTCGGCTCAGGGTGAAAACCAGATAAAACTTTCAGGTGAAATCTACGATCAACTTGATATTATAAGAGAGGACTTACCTTTTGGATACTCTGTACAGGTAGCCTCCGACAGTACTGAATATATTCGCGAAGAGCTCACAAAAATAGGTTTACGAACACTTTTTTCTTTAATAATTTTACTGCTTTTTGTGCTGGTTGTCAGCCGCTCATTTCGCGTATTGGCCATTCTTTCCGTTTCTCTGATAGCCAACTTACTTATTGCCTGTGTGTTTTATTATCTGCTGAAAGTTGAAATTCATATCTATTCACTGGCTGGAATCACCGTCTCCTTCGGAATAATTATTGACAATAGCATTTTAATGGTTACCCATTTGCAGAAACAAAAAGGTTTGCGTGTTTTTATTTCGCTTTTGGCAGCTACATTAACCACACTGGGAGCACTTTCAGTTGTATTCTTTTTAAAAGAAAATCAGAAAGTATTGTTAATTGATTTTACCTATGTAATGCTGATAAACCTTTCCGTTTCGCTGGTCGTTTCGTTATTCCTGGTTCCTTCGCTGATGGAGAAGCTATATCATGAAAAATCGGAAGTCAAAGCGCCGGTACGAGTGCGAAAACGAGTAGTAAAAATTACAAAAGCGTATTCACGGTTTATCGGTTTTGAAAAACGTTATAAGTGGGCATTTTTTATTTTGATTATTCTGGCTTTTGGACTGCCGGTGGGTTCCATTCCCGGCGAAATTGAAAAAAACGACAACGATACAAGCCCTGAAACCAAAGTTGTACAGTTTTATAATAAAACGCTGGGAGCAGAAAAATTTCAGTCAAATATAAAACCTGTTCTTGAAAAAGTTTTTGGAGGGGCACTCCGTTTGTTTACAGAATTTGTTTTTGAGGGTAGTTTTTACTCTGACCCCGGAAAAACGAAACTGTATGTACGCGGACAAATGCCCGAAGGATGCACCATTCAACAACTCAACGATGCAGTGCGGAAAATGGAACAATATATCAGCCAATTTAGCGAAGTAGAGCAGTTTGAAACACGCATTACCAGTTACCGGAATTCGTCCATTACCATCCAGTTTACAAAAGAAGCGGAGAAATCTTCTTTTCCCTTTATGCTAAAAAGCCAGGTGGAATCAAAAGCCATTTCTCTGGGGGGTATGGATTGGAGTGTTCTCGGTGTAGGAAAAGGTTTTTCAAATGCACTGAATATGGATTACAAAAACAGCCACATTTTGCTGACCGGATACAACTACGACCAATTGTACAGATATGCCGAGCAACTGGAACAAAAACTGTTGCAAAACCCGCGGGTGAACAACACCGAGATAAACAGTTCCAATTCCTGGGGCTCGACTACACGTTACGAATATAAATTAGAAGTGGATAAAGACTTACTGGCTTTACAAAACCTCAATTATTACGACTACACAGGCTCTCTTTTTACCCAGCTGTATTCCCAAAACCTCGCACCGTTTTATAATGAAACAGAACTTCAACCCGTGGTTTTGCTTTCAAATCAAAGCGATTCGTATAATAAATGGGATTTTTACAATGTTCCGGTTAATACATCCGAAGGACAAAAGAAACTTTCGCAGGCAGGCGAAATTCACAAGTTATTGGCGGGGAAGAGCATTATTAAAAAGAATCAGGTGTATCAAATATATTTGAATTACAACTTTGTGGGACCGGGGCCGCTTTCCAAAATGGTAAAGGAACGCGAAATAGAAGCAATAAACAAAGTACTGCCACTGGGTTATAAAGCACAGGAGCCTGAACGATACTGGTACTGGGATAATAAGGATAAAAAACAGTATTATCTTTTGTTGCTGATTATTGTAATTATTTATTTTATTACGGCTATTTTATTTGAATCGCTGCTCAAACCGCTGGCCGTAATCAGCCTGATTCCGATTTCATTTATTGGCGTGTTTCTTACGTTTTATCTCTTTGAATTCAATTTCGACCAGGGAGGATTTGCTTCGTTTATTTTACTAAGCGGACTGGTTGTAAACGCAGCCATTTACATTATTAACGACTTTAATAATCTGGTATCGCGCAAAAACAAAAAAGTTACTGTTCGAACCTTTCTAAAAGCATTTAACCAGAAGATTGTTGCCATAACTTTGACAATCTTATCAACCGTATTGGGACTAATTCCTTTTGTATGGGGAGGACAAAAAGAGGTATTTTGGTTTGCGTTTGCAGCAGGAGCAATGGGCGGCTTGTTGTTCTCAATGGTTGCGATAATTGTTTATCTGCCGTTGTTTTTAAAACTGAAAAGATCGGATTGAAGAAAATACTTTTTTGATTCAATATAAATTAAACATAAACCGGTAGTTTTATTGGTGTGTTAAGGATTATGGTCTGTATTTTGCTGCAAGTCAGGAATTAACTTCAAAGTCCTTTAAAATGAAAATAAACCTCAAAGGAATCTTTTTATTTGCGGTTGTTGTCTCTCTTTTTGTTGGCTGTACGGAAAACGAACAAAGCAACATCGTTACGCTTGAACCTACAGAAAGCGAAAAACTTGAATCAGGAAAACCAACACAAATTATAAAACTGGAAACCTCGGCTGAATCGAACCTGGGGGTAGTTACAAAAGTTTTAACAGATTTTGACGCTCATAGGATCTTTGTTTTGTCGGACGACAACGTTTCTATATTTGATTCTGAAGGCAAATTCATTACAAAATTAAAAAAGGGAAGAGGACCGGGAGAACTGACAATGGTTGTGTCAATTTCGCTCGCTATTGAGGAGGAGCTTTTCTATGTCCTTGACAATAATAACAGAGTTTACATTTTTGATTACGATGGAAACCTCATTGACAGACAAAATTTGAAAAATATTGCGGGCGTAATTGACATATAATATATTGATAACAGAAATATGTTTTTGTTTAATTTTAGGGCAAATGAAATTAATCCTTGGTATGTTGCTATTTTTAATTTTGAAAAGAAAGAAATAACACACAGGCTAATTCCGCGCAGTGAAAGCTTTTATCCGGACCTGGCGATGATAAAAGGAAGAAATTTTACGTTTGCCAATGGAAAGCATTTTTTTTCCTGCTGCAATATCTGGGGTCTTTATCAGTTTGCCAACAATGATTTTCAAAAAATAATAAACTTTGATATTGGCAGTAGGCAAGTTCCGTCTGGCTTTGTCAATAATATAACGGCAACCAATAACCGAATTAAATTTCGCGAATTAGCGCTTGAAAAAGGGTATGTTCCATACCTTTTAAACTCTTTTTACTTTAAAAGTCATTATTGGATTATTTTAGATGATAAAGAGCGAAGTTGTTATTCAATCCCTGAAGAAAATAGAAATAAAGTTTTTCTTAATGGACCTGTTTCTTCCTATTTTGATTTGCCGGCAGTTCATTCCTTGAGTTTGCCCATGGAAGTAAATGAAGACTATTTGGTTTTTGTTGCCAAACCAACTGATTTCATTAAGCTATTTTCTAAATCAGATAAGATGAAAATTAAACTAGGAACTCAACAGCTGGAAATTGGATTGGAAGAGAATCCGTTTTTGGTTGTGGTTAAATAGATGGTGAAAATGGAACATCAATCAAAAAATCTATCTTCTTATTTAAGCATACTTGTGTTCGTTTTTCTATGCAGTTGTAACAGTTCTGAACAAAATAATGTTGTAAGCCTGGAACCAACACATAAAGAGAAGCTGAATCTTGGGAAACCAATACAAATAATAAAACTGGAAACCTCGGCTGAATCACAGTTGGGATTTATTATGAAAACTGCTATCGATGGGGTAAATAACCGGATATTTGTGCTTGCAGATTTTAATATTTTTATTTTTGACACCAATGGAAAATTCATTTCCAAATTAAAAAAAGGAAGAGGGCCGGGGGAGATTTCAATGATTATCTCATTTTCTTTAAATAAACAAAACCAATCGGTTTACGTTCTTGATAATTCTGACCGGATATGTGTTTTTGATTATAACGGAGATATAAAAAGTGATTATCGTTTAGGTGAATTTTATGGAAAAAATATACAAGTTATTGACGATGATAATGTTTTTTTAGTTAGCATTAGTGTTTACGACAAAGAACCTTATTTTGTTGGAATTTATAATTTTGAAAAAAAGGAAATAACTCAACGTTTCATTCATCGGGATGACAGCCCTTATCCCAAAATAGCAAAGATTATTAACAACGCTTTTACTATTACAGAAGGGAAATATTTTTTTTCCACAACAAATATTTTCGCGCTATACGAGTTTAAAGACAGTGTTTTTTATAAAGTAATTTCTTATGATTTGGGGAATAGAAAGATACCGGAAAGTATAATTCAAAATACAACGGAAAAAGGAAAAAGTTACTTCGATAAAGAAATTTTAAACGATAATCTTGTACCGTATTTGATCAACTCATTTTGTTATAAAAATTTTTATCTGGCAATTATCGAAGACAGTAAAAGAAGTTGTTATGTCATCAGCAAAAAAGACAAGGGAAAAGTTTTTCAAAACGGACCAATCACAAGCTATTTTAACTTACCTGATATTCGTTCTTTTAGCTTGCCGGTGGAAATAAGTGAGGACTACCTCGTTTTTGCGGCTAGTCCAACCGATTTTTTTGATGAGAATTCAACTGCAGACCAAACAAATATTCAATTAGGAAATCAGAAATTGGAAATTGGATTGGAAGAGAATCCGTTTTTAGTTGTGGTTAAATAGATGGTGAAAATGGAACATCAATCAAAAAATCTATCTTCTTATTTAAGCATACTTGTGTTCGTTTTTCTATGTAGTTGTAACAGTTCTGAACAAAATAATGTTGTAAGCCTGGAACCAACACATAAAGAGAAACTTAATCTCGGAAAACCAACACGAATTATAAAACTGCAGACTTCTCCCGAATCGCTACTTGGTTCTGTTATGAAAACTGCTGTTGATAGTGAGAATGACCGGATTTTCGTTTTGTCGGACGGCACTTTGTTTATTTTTGACGCAAAAGGGTACTTTATTACAAAAGTAAAAAAAGGAAAGGGGCCTGAAGAACTGTATGATATTATAACTTTCTCTGTGGATAAAAAACAGCAATTGATTTTTGTTAATCAGGCTTTGGCTAACTACATTACCATAATTGACTATGACGGGACTGTATTGAAAAATGATAAATTAAAAGAGAGTTTTTACATGCTCACAGTTGAGCCTGTTGATGAAAAATATCTTTTTTTACAAAACAACTCTCCTTTACATAGCAATCCTTTTTTTATTGGGAAATATGATTTAAGCAAAGATTCTATAACTCAAAAATTTATTCCGGCGAAAGAGAGTGATTATCCACTGTTAATGTGGTCAATGACCAATAACTTTATCAAAAAAGGAAACCGACTATTTTTTGCAAATTCTACTGTTTTTGGCCTTTATGAGTTCAAAGACGGCCAATTTGAAAAAATAATTAGCTACGATTTGGGAACACGAAAAGTACCGCCAGGATTTTCTGAAAAATTTGAAAAAAGAAGGAGAATGGCAGCATTTGAAAAAGCAGCTTTGAATAACGGATATGTCCCTTATATGAAAGCTTCTTTCTATTTTAATGATTATAATCTGGTAATTCTTGGTGATGAATATTTTTCGTGTTATGCTATTAATGAAAAGAATAGAAGCAATGTTTTTTTTAATGGCCCAATCTCCGCCTATTTAAATTTGCCCAAGGTAAAATCGTTTAAGAATCCCTGTGAAATCAATGAGGACTACCTCGTCTTTGCGGCCAATCCAACCGATTTTTTTGATAAGAATTCAACCGCAGATAAAACAAATATTCAATTAGGAAATCAGAAACTGGAAATTGGATTGGAAGAGAATCCGTTTTTGGTAATTGTAGAATAATATTAAAACGTCAAAACCATGTTAAAACAAACTGCCTTTTATCTTTTTGTATTTTTAATCCTGTTTTCGGCCTGCAATTCGAAAGATTCGGGCTCTAAACAATCTGAACAACCAGTGGTTGACAGTCTGGCCGACAAGTCAACAGTTGTAAAAACGTATCCCGATTTAGTTCCGGGCGAAATCGAGCTTGAAGAGGACTGTTTTGGCGAAATCATTGAATTGCAGGGAGAACAAAAAACAACCGATGCCATTTTTGAAGTAAGGGAAACTCAAATGCTGGTAAGAGACAGTTTGCTTATTATGGCCAACCTGAACAGTGAAAATATGTTTATGGCCTTTTCACTTCCCGGGTTCGGGTTGGTAAAGTCATTTGGGAAAATGGGGCGGGGACCGGGAGAATTTCAATACCCTCAATTGGTTCCGGCAAAAAACGAAGATTGTTTATGTTATATCTATGAAAAGGCAAATAATCATATTTTTTCTCTGCAAAAGGATTTAACCATTTCAGCGTTACCGTTTAAGTTGACCGACTCTCAGATAAGACAACAGATCAATGACAAACAGCTTGTGAGCTTTTCTTCCCATGAATTTGTATATGCCGAATCAGTAAAAGGAGGGAAGGCTGTTTTTGATTTCTCTTTTCAAAACGACTCCATTCAGAATAGAATGATTTATAATCTTTCATTTTCAGAGAAACATCAAAGCTGGGCTTCTTACATCGGTGATTTTGGTGCCAACGCCGGGAAACAACGTGTGGTTTATGCCTACAAATATTTTAAACAGCTTGTTTTTATTGATTTAAAAAACAACACATCCCGAAGCCTGAAGTTCAATTCAGGTGAAGCAAAAAAAGGCAATGCTGTTTCAATTATGAGTCCGGAAAATACAACCCACTATTGGGGAATGTCAGCAGGTAACGATTTTGTATATATTTTATATAGTGGGCGTTCACCGGTTGATGTAACCAAGGAATGGCGAAAAAAAATGTACTACATCTTTGTTGAGAAATACGACTGGAACGGAAATCCGGTGGCAAAATACAAACTGGATAACTGGGGCTATTTTTGCGTTGATGAACAAAGAAATAAACTGTATTTAGCCTCGGTAAATGATGCCAATCCTTTTTTTGTATACAATTTGGAATAAAGCATTTTCTTCAGGTTATGTAACACATTAATGTTGAGATAATACTATACACAAACTCTTTATGGTAAGTTGTAGTACATTGGATTCGGTTGCAAATTTACAGCTCGTATTTAACACCTATTGTGATTGAAAGCCCATGGTGCTTCAGAGATGAGCCTTCAAAAAAGTCTGTATTGTCGGCAGAAGTAAAACTCTGTTTAAAACTCACTGCTGGGCACAAAACAATCCTGTTTGATAGTTTGGCTTCTATTCCCAGTTCTGTTAATCCTGCTAAATTAAACCGGGTAGCTTTATCCGTTAATTCATAAATTTCGGAGCCGGTAATTTTGCCATTCATATTTAAAGCAGGAACTTCAAATTCACATTTATTTAAATAGGCTGGCTCAATACCAATTCTGGGAACTATTTTTATTGACCGCCCAAAAGCATATCCTATTTTTATCGGTAAATTAAAATAGTCGAACTTATATTTAAGGTCATGATCTCCTGTGTAATTCCCTGTTTCATTAACTAAGTCCAGTTCGCTGGCGAAACCCTGTTGCGAATATAAAACATCAACTCCAAATTGAAAGTTCGAAGAATGCTGGTATTCGTAACTAATACCTCCGGTAAAGCCTGTTCTGTTTTCCATATCTCCCAAACCATCACTGTTGATATTTGTAAAGTTAATACCAGTTTGGATTCCAATAAATTGTTCCTGCGCTTTTGTAAAGCTGGCGATTGAAATAAATAAAACAATAAGAAGTTTTCTCATTTTGGCTTTTTGAAATTTAACATTGTTTAAAGTATCCAACCTCTGTCGTGCGGAATATTGGTTGGAAATATTGAGCGATAAAACTAAATATTTCTGACTATTCTGAAAAGAACATATGTGCGTTTTGTTATTTTTTAGGAAATATTAATTAATTGTAAGCCAAAGAATCTTTATTTTCGCGAAAATTTTTATTTATGCTGATAATTGATTCTCCTTCAAATAACGCTTATTTTAATATTGCTTCTGAAGAATTTCTGCTTCAAAAATATCCTGATGAAGAAATTTTTCTGTTGTATGTAAATGCCCCGTCAATAATTGTTGGGCGTTTTCAGAACACGCTTGCTGAAATCAACCTGGATTATGTACAGGAAAATAAAATTAAAGTTGTGCGCCGTTTGTCTGGTGGGGGAGCAGTTTATCACGACTTGGGAAATCTGAATTTTTCATTTCACGCGCCAATGGGCGACGATGATTTTTCTGATTTTTCGAAGTTCACACAGCCGGTTATCGATCTATTAAATAAATTAGATGTTCCCGCAAATTTGGAAGGACGCAACGATTTGTTGGTTGATGGGAAAAAATTTAGCGGTAATGCAAAACTGGCGCGAAACGGAAAAATAGTTCAACACGGTACTATTTTACTAAACTCCGAAATGAAAGTGTTGAGCGAAGCACTAAAAATTAATCCTCTGAAATTTAAAGATAAAGCAGTAAAATCTGCCCGGGCCCGCGTTACCAATCTAATAGACTATTTGCCGGATGAAACTACGGTAGAATCTTTTAAAACGCTTTTGATTACTCAGATTCTGGAAGAGAACCAACCCAATTCGGGAATTCATCAATTAACGCAGGAGGAATTGGAAGGAATTAAAAAACTGGCCGATGAAAAATACAGTACCTGGGGCTGGAATTTTGGTGTTTCACCGGCATATAATTTTAATAAAGCCATTAAAGTTCCGGCTGGTTTTATTGAAGCTCATCTCGATGTAAAAAAAGGAACCATTCAAAAAGCAAAAATCTTTGGTGATTTTTTTGCTTCCAAGCCGATTGAAGAATTGGAAGAAAAATTTGGTGGCGAAAAACACGAAACAGAGAATATCCAAAAAATCCTTTCATCCGTGAACCTTTCGGAATATTTTGGAAATGTTACACTGGACGAAATTTTGGAGGTGTTTAAATAGTTAGGATTACTTTCCGATACAGAATGTGTAGTTTTTGTGTAATAGGCACATTATTAGATTCTTATATGGTACTCGAATTGCGCGAGATGTAAATATGATGTGAAAATATCAGTTTTTTATATCGGTGTTAATTTCGCCTGTTATTTCTCCATAAAGATACACTATCTTGCAGATATATTAAGCATAAGACTCTATTTCAAACCCGTAAACACCGCGTTAAACATTTTCGGAAAATTTTCAAAAGGAAAAGAAATAAAAAATGAATGGAAAAAGCAGAAGTGTTAATGAAGGATTTCAAAAAGTTTTAACCGGAGTTAACGCAGGTTAAGTCCTTTTGAAATTAGGAAAGTGCGATGGAAGAAATTAACTCTTCCGGTTTTGGAATGAATGGCTTTATGTCGGAAGCTTTTGAAAACCTGGAGGGCTTCTTGTTTCCCGAAAATGTAGGTATTTTGTGAAAGGGATTGTAAATTTAGCCCATAATAATATTTGACTTATAATTCGTGGAGGTAACGAAAACATTGCTTTAGAGGGTTGAAGTAATATTCTTTAATATGGAAAAAGACAAAATATATATTGATGACTGGTTAACTTTAAAACCATACGAAAATCAAACACTAACTGATAGCTATTATCTTAAACTTTGTAATAAGGTTAAACAAGCTTTACTTTCAGACAAAGCATCGGTAGTTTTTTATAGCTACATAGAAAAAGAAGACATTAACCTTCTTGCCTGTTTTTTAACCGCCTGGTTTGAAGACCTGATTTCCGACACAAATATATACAGTACTTTTGTGAAGCAACACAAACAATTGTACAATAAACCATTGCCATTTTACGATTGCGAAGAGTATTTCGACGACGAAATTAACCCGCAAGACTTAGGCTTTCTTATTTGGTATTTTATGAATACCATACAAAACGATAAATTTATTTCGCCTTATAACGAATTTATTGAACAAAGCACCAAAAATGTTTTTACTGTTTTTGATGAAGCCTGGGAGTATGCGCCGGAGAATAATGTACTACAAAGAATTTACACAATTAGTGAAGATGCTGATTATTACGATTCCCGGAATCTCATTGATACATTACTTTTTAAAACTTACCTGTTCTACCCCGACACTTTATTCCGGCTTGAAGAAAGTGAAGCCGGAATAATTGAAGAAAATGGGATGGATGAAAACCTTATGATGTTTTTGAATGAAAACAGGGAGACTACGTTACAAAACAGTTGTACTCGTCTGTTGGGTTTAAAAGGGAAGGAATGGGTGGCTGGTATTATTGGTAAAGAACACCCTTTTCATGATGCATATTTAAATATCTCCAAAAGAATACGTGGTTTTTTTCTTTATAAAGGGCAGGATGAAAAGGATATATTTCTTGAACATATTGCTTCGGGGAAAACATTCAGGCTAACAAAGAAATCTTTCGACCATTCCCATAATTTAACAGAAATCGATACAATTGTTTTTATGGGAATTGTACAGTGGGAAAAAGAGTGGTGGTTTTCCGGCGTATATTTTCAAAATGATTTTAATGCAGATTTAGTCCTTAAAGAAAAAAACTCAGTTGAAAGCAGGCAGGCAGTTAATTTCCTTGACCATAAAAATGAAAAAATAGTTGATACCTTGAAAAAACAGTTTGCAACTTTTCTGGATTTTAATAATGGCTCGCCCATTGCTTTCATGGTTTCAGACAAGTTAATGGATTTTAATCAAAAATATTATAACTATTTTAACGATTCGCTAAACCTGACTGAAAAGGAGATTGAAGAAGCTCGTGAAAGGGGGAGAAAAGATGGATTTTTTGAGCCTGAAAAAGAACAGGAGACAATTGATTTTTCAGACGTGGCAGAATCAGGATTGGTATTTTTCAACGAGAAAAGCGGAATTGAAATTGCACTTGAATGTAATTCTGCATTTCCGTTACCTGGGAACCCGTTTTTTGATAAAGAGAATAGTGACGACCATATTTTCAGGTTATTTATGGATGAAAGTATCTCTACTGAACTGGCTATGTATTGTATTAACAATTGCAGAGACAAACTCCCTTTTTTTACAGAAGGAATGGGCAAACTTTATCTAAATGATATTGATTTTTTGCTCCGTTTCTGGAAAAAAGAAAGATATTATTCAGAGCCATCAATTACCGCAATTGGAGACAAAAACTAATTTATACAATTTGGAAAATACCAGCTTATACCTGAAGTTTTTGATCCTCTCAGGGGCTTGTCTTTCAGAAATATTGCCAATTTATGGTAGGGGAAAATTATTTAAATCTGATTAAGTCTGTTTTATTTATTTGCTTACACGATGCAAAAATAACGTAATGTGTTGTCTGCCAGTAGTTAGTGTTGTTTTATTTTTTGTTTTATTTTTCATTTATTTTTTTTTGAACAAGTTATAAGTCCTGTTTCTTTTAGCTCCTTCTGTAATTAAATCTTCACTTTCAACCATCCTGTAAACAGCTTTTTGAATATCTGATTTCGGAATTTCTTTCAACCGTTCCTGAATTTCCGATAATTTGCTTTTTCCGTTGTATTTCAAATCTTCAATAATTAATGCTTCAATTTTATATGGCTCTAAAGTCCTTAATGATGGTGTAATATCTAATTTTGCCTGGGCAAACAATGCCGGGTTTAACAGGTATTCTGTTCCTTTTTTTATGCCCTGGCTAACCATAATCCCATTATCAATTAACGAGCCTATCCAGGAGCGCATTTTATCTTCCTGGTTCAATTGTAATTTCCCGGAAAGCTGAGTAGAAAGTATCTTTTTCTCGGTAGCAACTATCCCAAGTGTAATATATTCTTTTTGTGTTAGCCGGAAATGTTTATCGATGTAATCCAGTATTGAAATCACATCAGGATTAACCGAACCGGCATAAACAGTTACAGCAACTTTGGTATATTCATTTTCTATTTCGGGGAGAGGTTTGGCATCGCGGCTCAATTTTTCAAAAACCAGATCATAGCCGGAACCTTCGCCTTCCATTAATTTTAAATGGCTTAACAGTTGAATTAAATGCGGGTTTCTTCTGTGCCTTTCGTGTAGTATATTATTTTTTGTTATGCCAAGAGGGAATCCGCCCGGACTGGTTATAGTCATCCTGTCGTGAAAAACTTCAATGAAAATATCACCTGAAATGGTATATTTCTTATGTGCAATGGCATTAATCAATAACTCCCTAATGACTTCAGGTGCATATTGGCGGATTGTTTTACGGTAAAGCCCATCGGGTAACTCGGTACTGTAAGTTAATTCAACAGCTTCCTTTTCAATTTCCAGTAACAGTTCCCTGGGATTGTGTAAATGAAAATGCCATTCCTTTTTCCTGATTTTCTCCTCTTTCTCATTATAAACAATATATTGAACGGTAACAGGATAGCTCAGACCAGCCCTTTGTTGTGGTTTTCCAAGCCACAAGACTCCAAGATTAGTCAAATAACCTTCGTCTGAAAGCAACTGATAGTATTCAAGTATCTCTTCTACGCTTTTGCTTTTTATAAAATCGGAAACTTTATCAGAGGCTTTTAAATTGGCAACAAGTGAAGTTATTTTATGCTGCTCTGCTTGGTTCAGCGTAATTTTCCGTGCAGTGATAAGCTCCCACTGGAACGCTGTTTTTTCTGCTGCCAGGTCGGTTAGTTCTTCGTTGCCAACCGGGAAACAGTTATCGGAGATTCGGATAAAAACCTTGCCGGATGAAGTGGTTGCAATGGTACGTGTTGATGGTAGAATGCGTAAAATAAAATATTCTCCTCCATTATCATGCGTAATTATTTCGGGATTAACAATGCCAACTCCGTCCGTTAAGCCACGGAGTTTTTTTACAACATCGTTTACCACTGTTTGTTCTATTTTTTGTCCGGCTGGGGGAAAACCCTCTTTATCTTCAATACCGATGATAATTTCACCTCCCTGGGCATTGGCAAAACAAACACAGGTTTCGGCCAGCTTTTTTAAATCGGCTGACCTGCCCGTAACTTTGCGAAGACTTTTGTAATCTTTGTTTTTATCTTCAATCATGAGTTCTGTTTTCTTTTCTACTCTGGGTTCAATTATATTCTGTAAAGCCTTTTAAGCTTAATCCCTAAGAAGATTTAGAAAATTAAGAATTTTACTTAAAAATAAAGATTCTTTCAAGAAATGTCGATCGCATCTCCTGAATATTGACGAAATTAACAATAGTTTTGGCCAATTCAGCATTGGTCGGCATTGTCGCCTTGAACTCTAATCGTCTCCCTTTCGGACGTAGAAGTGTTTCTTTTAATTTAACCATAATTCTGTCACAAATATCGTTATTAAATCAACATCTTCAAAAGAAGATTGAGTATTGATATTGGCGGGCTTTCGAAAATGTTGATATTTTGTGAAAGGGGTGAATGCCCTTCAATTCCTGATTTTCGTATAATACTTTTATAACATTTTTGTTTGATACAATAAAAAAACTCCGTCAATATTTTAGTTATTCTTCTTAAAAGGAATATGAAAGAGTTTTGAAGCTACGTAAAAGCTGGTGGGCTGCTACGAGAAATTCTGTTGAACCTTTGCTGTATAAACAAACTTAAAAGCTAAAAAGGGAACAAAAAAGCATATTTCTGTAATAAAATTAATTGTCTTTACACTTAAGATTTCCTTCAATTTTGGAGAAAAAAATCTACGGAACAAAGGGCATTCGAAATATATGTTAATTAATGATTGCAGATTATTTTTAAAAGTAAGATCAATTTAATTTGTTACTGCTTTTTACTTTTTCGATGAATTGCCTACTGGGGTTAAAAAAAGGAATATTGTGGGGCGGAATTACCATCGTAATATTTTTTGAAATGTTCCTTGCTTTCTTTTCTGCGCGCTTCTTAATTTCAAATGTTCCAAATCCTCTTAAATAGATATTTTCGCCTTTTACCAGAGAATCTTTTGCGATATCCATAAACGCCTCAATGGTTTTACTTATCTGTGATTTCTCAATATCGGTTTCGGAGGCTATCTTATTTATGATATCAGCTTTAGTCATAATTCTGTATTTTAATTTTTTTATTTGTCAATAACCCAAGGTAGGGGCATTTGTATAGGTCAGTAAAGTTAAAAAACTTTGTTCAACTTATTTTAGAATTAATTGATTGAACTAAAGTGTTTTTGTCAAATTCTAAGTTTTTCCTAAATGATTGGTTTTAACATATAATCAGTAGCCTCACAAAATATTATTTATTTTTCAATGTCTGATGATTTATAACCTGACTAAAAATCATACACCAGGTGTAAAATAAGTTGACACTTGTTCATATTAATGGTTTTATAAGATTTTGTTATTCAGTAGTTTAGTAAAAAGGCATTTTTATTGATAAAATATTAATGTTTTGGGTGTTACATAGATAGTTATGAAAAAGGATCTAATATTTTGCTTGCAAAACCAATTTAAGCTGGTGGATTTTTACTTGCCGGAGTGATGTCACTTGGTATTGCATTACTAACCGTTAGCTGGCAAAGTTGGCGGGCTGCAACAAGGAACCCGGTTGAAGCACTCAGATATGAGTAATTTTTAAGGGAATAAAATCTTTTATAACCATGATGAATATTTTTAAGCATTTAAAACATTCTTTCAAAAAAGAAGGAGGATATGGCTTGCTAAATATTGCCGGTTTATCTATTGGTATGGCAATGAGTTTGTTGATAATTTTGTATCTGCAATATCATCTTTCCTTTGATAATCACATTCCTGAAAAAGAAAAAATTTACCGTGTTGTTGAAAAGGACAGGAACAACGGAAGTTTGTCGTTTGGCACTCCTTTGCCTTTGGCACAGGCAATCCGTGATGATTATCCCGGGGTTGGCGAGATTGCCGCGCTATCATCTTATTCCTATCCGGTTACCAGTGGCGAGACCAAGTTTAGTATCAGGGCTGCTGTTGCCGATGCTAATATTTTTGATGTGTTAGGGACAAAACTTTTGGTTGGTTCAGAAACAGTTTTGTCTGAACCAGGAAGTTCGGTACTTACCCGGGCGTGTGCGCAAAAATTGTTTGGGCAGGAAAATCCAATGGGCAAAATGTTTACAGTTGAAAATTATGGAGGAGAGAAGATTTTTACAGTTGAGGGGATAATTCAAAATCCTGCGGTAAACAGCGATTTTGATTTCGAAATGTATCTTCCCTGGGAATCGATGAATCAAGCCAACTGGCAAGAATTATGGTGGTGGGGAGGCTATCACATTCTTGCCAAAATGAAAAACACGGGACAAGAAGAAGATATGGAACAAAAAATAAATACCATTCTTGAAAGACATAAAGCACCATATATTGACGGGCGTTATGATTTTCAACTTATTCCCTTAAAAGGCTCTCATTTTCGTACAGATATTGAAAATCCGATATCGACTCCGGTTTCATTTGTTCTGATTTGGGTATTGGGTGTTATAGCTGGATTTATAATTGTTATTGCCTGTATCAATTTTGTCAATCTGTCTATTAGTCAAACAGAGAAGAATGTAAAAGAAACCGGAATATACAAGGTGTTGGGAGCATCGCATCGGAGTCTGGCAACAGAATTTCTTATCGTAACTTTTTTTAAAACGGTTGTTGCAATGGGAATAGCATTATTATTAACCAGGCTTCTCATTCCCCCCTTTCAAAAGCTGGCATTAATGAAAGGTTACGATTTATTTTCCAATCCATCCGTCTGGTTTATTCTGTTGGGAATCATACTCATTTCAGGGTTATTGTCCGGTTTGTATCCGGCTATGGTAATTTCCCGTCCAAGACCTGTAGAATTACTGTCAGGAAAAAAGGGATACAATCCATCAGGAAACGTATTTCGTAAATCATTGGTTGTAGCGCAGCTTTCAATTGCTACAATGCTTATTATAGCCTCGCTGTTTGTTTTTAAGCAAATTTCGTTTATGAAAAACCATGATTTGGGGTTCAATAAAAATGGACTGATTGCAGTTAATATAAGTCAGCTAAACGGGGAAACTAATAATATTAAAGAGAAAGCACCGATACTGGAGCAGGAAATACAAAAGCGGGGAATTCAAAATGGCATTAAAGGTATTGCAGCTACAGAAGCCATTCCCGGAACAGTTTACAAAAACGGGTTCACTGTATTTAACCCTGAAAATTTTAACTCTTATACGACCATATCTGTTGGGATAGATGAGAACTATGCGGGTGTGATGGAACAACCAGTGGTAGAAGGACGCAATTTTTCTAAAGAACTGGCCTCAGACGCAGAGGGCATTTTAATTAATGAAACTTTAAAAAAGAAACTGGGATGGAAGTCGATAGAAAACAAACAATTGGCCATTTTTTCAAAGGATTATAAAGTGCCGGTTATTGGTGTTTTGAAAGATATAAATATAAATTCACTGGCACAGGCAATTCCACCAATGATTTACAGGTATAAGAAAAATGCTTATCCTGAATACATGGTCTTTCGCGTGAAGCCGGGATACGAGGCAAAAGCGTTACCGATTATCAAAAGTGAATGGGGGGAAATATCAGGAGGAAAACCCTTTGAGTTGTTTACCGTTGCCGATAAATTTGATGCCATGTACGGGGGAGAAGAACGCCTTTCAAAAATTATCGCTGCCTTTTGTCTTGTTGCAGTTTTGCTTTCATGCTTCGGGTTGTTTTCTCATATTGCATTTTCAGTACAACGCCGCACCAAAGAGGTAGGTATCCGTAAAGTAAACGGCGCCAGCATTTCAGAGGTATTGGCTTTGCTCAATATAGATTTTGTAAAGTGGGTAATAATTGCATTTATTATTGCTACGCCAATTGCATATTACGCCATGAATAAGTGGCTCGAAAACTTTGCCTTCAAGACGAGTTTGAGTTGGTGGATATTTGCACTTGCCGGTTTGCTGGCGTTGGGAATTGCTTTGTTAACTGTGAGCTGGCAAAGCTGGCGGGCTGCCACGAGAAACCCGGTTGAAGCCTTACGCTATGAGTAAGGCTGAAATCCCGATTGCTCGGGATAGAGGCACTACGTTATGAGTAGGACTTGAGTATTGAAGTTTAAAGTATAATTATAAAATAAATATCTGGAGATGAATACATTCATAAATAATATTTTACGTGTTGTCAGGAAAAATAAACTTGATTTTTTCCTGAACTTGGTTGGCCTGTCGGTAGCTATGATAATCTTTATTTTTGTTTCACTTTATGTTGAAAATGAAGTTACGTATGACAATTATCATCCTGATGCCAACCGGATTTTCCGGCTTACAACTTCGTTAACTTCACCCTCCGGACAAACCACTGACATGGCATTGGCAAATCCTCCTTTTGCCCAAATACTAAAAAACAGTTGCCCGGAAATTGAAGATTTTACCTGCGTTGAGACGGAAGGAGGTGCCACGCTTAAATTTGGAGAAAATGAATATAAAAATATTAATGTAAGAGCTGCTACGCCTTCCATTTTTAAGCTATTTGCCTATCCTGCATTAATGGGAAATCCGTCTGAATTTTTAAAATCACCCAATACAATTGTTTTAACAGAAAAACTTGCCAAAAATATTTTGGGTGATTTATCTCCATTGGGGCAGAAAATTACCATCGACAAAAAAGACTACCAGATTACCGGTGTAATAAAAGATTTACCCACGAATACCGACCTGCGGTTTTCTGCTCTTATCCCTTCGGATTTTGACGGTATCGGCGAACTTGTTGACTGGGGCGAGTACTTTGTCTACTTTAAAATGACAAGTGCTAATGTTACCGGGCTAAAACGTAAAATAGAAAAATTAACAGATGAAAAATATGCTGATCTCTTAAAAGAAATTGGTGGTTTTAAATTGGTTCATCATCTGCAGCCGCTGCAAAGTATTCATTTTGATAATTCTTTACTTGCTGATTCGCTTAAAGGAAACAAAACAACCGTTTACGCCTTTTCTGTGGTTGCTTTATTAATACTCATTATTGCCGGAATCAATTACAATAATCTGACGTTGGCACAACTGGAAAAGAGGGAACATGAATTTAACATTCGTAAAACCATCGGATGTGGAAAAAGATGGATTTATTATCATATCATCAGCGAATCGGTTCTGAACGTTTTTTTTGCGGCTGTTATTTCAATCGGACTGGCTTCTTTGCTTTTCCCGATGTTTAATCAATTGTTTGAGAAAAATTTCGATCTGTCTTCTGTTATTAGGATAGCTATTCCAATCGTTGGTTTTTTTGTTGCTTTTGGTGTAATGGTAGGTTTGTATCCTGCATTTAAAACCACCAAAGTCTCCTCCGTTAAAAAACAAGGATTTGGTTTATTCTGTAAAACACTGGTTACTTTTCAAAATGCGGTTGCCATTGTTATGATTGCCGGATTATTTATGATATGGAGCCAGATTCGGTTTATGAAGAATGCAGAGCTTGGGTTTAACAAAGAGCAGCTTATGGCCGTTTCAATTCCTCCTGAACCTGAAAAATTTCCGGGGAAGGAAGTTATACGACAGGAGTTTTCGGCATTGCCTGAGGTGAAATCGATGGCATTTGGAGGAGGTGGAACCAATCTTGGATCAACTTCCAACTGGATGAAAGCAATTATGGCGGTTAAAGACGACAATGGTGATGATGTACAGTTTGTATTGAATCAACCACAAATTGATGAGAATTATATTGATTTGTTTGGCATTGAAATGGTTGAAGGCCGTAATTTTTCACGAACTAATTCCAATGATAAGGATAAATCTGTTATTATCAACCAGGCATATGTAAAAGCTATGGGGTGGAGTAATCCGGTTGGGAAAATATTGGATGAAACTCCTCCACAAAAGATAATTGGAGTAGTTAAGGATTTTCATTTTGATGCACTAAATAACCCCATTGAACCTTTAAAATTTGAGCTACTTGAAGGGCAACCTTCCTATGTTTTTTTAAGAGCGGAACTCAAGAACGTCAAGGTAATTCAGAAAAAATGGGAGAATTTATTTCCTGATGAACCCTTTGAGTTCCGGTTTATGGATCAGCATATGGCCGGATTGTACCGGCAAAATGAAAAAGATATGACCGTATTTTCCTGGCTAACCCTTGTGGCAATTTTGATCTCTTGTCTGGGGCTTTATGGCCTGGCATCACATTTTATTATTAACCGGACCAAGGAAATTGGAATCAGAAAAGTAAATGGAGCAAAAGTAAGCGAAGTGATATCATTGCTAAACAAAGGATTTATTCGTTGGGTACTTATTGCATTTGTTGTCGCTACTCCGGTTGCCTGGGGTATAATGCAAAAATGGCTTGAAAATTTTGCTTACAAAACCACTTTAAGCTGGTGGATTTTTGCGCTGGCCGGAGTGATGGCATTGGGAATTGCATTGTTAACGGTGAGTTGGCAGAGCTGGCGGGCAGCAACGCGAAACCCGGTAGAAGCGCTGAGATATGAATAGTAACTAATTTAAAAATAAAATCATGTTCACATATTATTTAAAATCTGCATTGAGAAACCTGTGGAAAAATAAAAAATTCTCTGTAATTAATATCAGCGGGTTTGCCTTTGGAATCTCCATCTGCCTGGCCATTGCCCTTTTCCTGGTAAAAGAATATTCATACGACAGATACCATGAAAATGCCCGGCAAATTGTGCGTTTAATCGATACTGAAGATAACACAAGTTCAATCGATTACAGGGTGAAAGACATTTTGCTACAAAATTATCCGGAGATTGAAAACGGATGCCTGGTCCAGATTTTGAACCATCCTATTGCCGTGCAGGTTAATAAGCAGGCCTCATACATCGATAATATCATGTCGGTTGATAACAATTTTTTTAATGTGTTTACCATCCCGTTTATCGCCGGCAACCGGGAAAAACCATTTTCCACATTAACTTCAGCAATAATAACCCAAAGTACGGCAAAATCACTTTTCGGAACAGAAAGTGCTTTGGGCAAAGAAATTATGTATGAAAACCGTATTCCACTTACAATAAGTGGTATTATTGACGACTTCCCTGAGAATTCGAGTATTTCTGCTGAAATTTTGGTAAATGCCGAAAACAAAAGCTTTAAATTTTCGAGCTGGATTGGCGATGGTGATGATTTAAGTACTTATCGCTGGCCTTTCCGTATTTATTTGCAACTGAACAAAAACACCAACCGCGAAAACCTGGTTTCAAAAATTAATTCTAACAGCCATATTCTTGACCCTTATTTAAAAGAGGTCGATTTTCTTGCATTGAAAAATATGTATCTGTTTGATTCGACTACCGGAAGCGCAACCAAAAGGGGAAATATTGGCTTAATGAGGCTACTGGGTGCAATTGCTATTATAATTCTTACACTCGCTATCATAAATTACGTTAACCTGACCATTGCCCAGCAAAACAAAAGAAACAAAGACACGGGTGTAAAAAAGGCAATCGGGGCATTTCGCAGAAATATCCTTTTACACTTTATGTTTGAATCGGTAATCGTCTCAGTTTTTGCCTTCCTGCTTGCCATTATTTTTCTCCGGGTTTTATTGCCATTTTACCAATCAGTATTCGATACATCCGTCGATTTTAACCTTCTTTTTAAATTCCCCTACAATTTAATACTGGTATTTTTCTCCGTTATAATCGGCGTTGTCAGCGGAAGTGGACCGGCAGTAGCGCTAAGTGGAATTAATCCTGTAAAAATATTAAGCGGTTCTGTAAGTACATTAAAAAATAAATCTGTTTTCAGGAATTCACTTACTATTTTTCAATTTACCATTTCAATTGTCCTCATCTTTTGTGTTATGGTTGTTTACCGGCAAATTAGCTATGTAAAACATAAAAATCCGGGTTTTACTGAAGAACAACTGGTAAGGGTTGATGTCCCATGGGTCCAGGAAAATGACGTGCAGAAAGCGATGCTTTTGCAGAGTGAATTACAAAAATCTCCATTTATTAAAAGTATGACAAGCTCAAACGGAGTCCCCGGAAATATTAATATACGGATGGGATCAAATATGGAAAATACCGACAAAAATATGAGTGTTCCCTGTTTATTGGTCGATACCGCATTTATTAAAACATTCGGGTTAGAAATAATTAAGGGAAGAGAACTGCAACCCGGCGACTATGGTAAAGTTTGTTATTTAAATGAAGCAGCATATAACTATTTCGAATTTGACAATCTTGAAAATAAACGATTTAATAATTATGGCGGCTTCGATATCATCGGTGTGGTGAAAGATTTCCACTACAGTTCGATGCATGAAACAATCGGGCCGCTTTGCGTTATGGTAACCCCCGGGTTCAGACCGTCGGCCATTAATGTAAGACTGGAAGGCAACAACATTGCCCAGGCTATGAATTCGATTAAAAAAACCTGGCAGAATTTGCTGCCGAATTATCCTTTTAAATACCAGTTTTATGATCAATGGTTCGACTCTATGTACAGGTCGGAAGAACGATTTGCCAAAACCATCGGATTTTTTGCCATCCTTGCCATTGTAATCTCTTGTATCGGAATTTTAGGGCTTGCCATCTTTTCTTCGGAAAGAAGGATTAAAGAAATTGGGATACGCAAGGTGAATGGCGCTAAAATCTCCGAAGTTATAACAATGCTGAATAAAGACTTTATCAAATGGGTTGTAATTGCTTTCATTGTTGCCACCCCAGTTTCATATTTCGTTATGCAAAAATGGCTCGAAAACTTTGCTTACAAAACTACTTTAAGTTGGTGGATTTTTGCATTGTCCGGCTTGCTGGCATTGGGAATCGCATTGTTAACTGTAAGTTGGCAAAGCTGGCGGGCAGCAACCAGAAACCCGGTGGAAGCATTGCGGTATGAATAAAAAAATAAACTACCATGATAAAGAATTACTTAAAAACGGCAGTAAGAAGTTTATTAAAAAGTAAACTGTTTTCAATTATTAACCTAAGCGGTTTAGCCATTGGGATGGCTTCATTTATTATCATCGTGTTATATGTAGGGTACGAAAGAAGCTATGACAAATTTTACAAAAACTACAAAAATATTTACAGGGTTTATATGGATTATATCGAAAAAGGGGAACTGGTTCCGGGCGATGCCCAGGCTTATAACCTTGCAGGACCGACAATGAAAGAAAACATTCCTGAAGTTGTAGATTTTATCCGCTTCTTTCAGTTATACAAGACATCGTTTGAATTCAACAATAAGGTATATGAAATTGAAAACGGGCATTTAGCCGACCCGTCATTCTTTCATCTATTTACTCCTTATATGCAGAAAGGAAACCAGGTAACGGCTTTAAATGAACCCAATACAATTGTTCTAACCGAAAGCTCGGCTCGTAAAATTTTCGGGCAATCAGACCCCGTTGGAAAAACAATTAAGGCGTTTTACAACGGAGCAAATACCACGCTCCGGGTGACAGGTGTAATTAAAGATATCCCTAAAAACACACATCTGAAAATCAACTTTTTGGTTTCCTATTCAACCTATAAGGACTGGCGGGTTTTTAATCCTCAAACCCTTAACTGGAGTAACAATAACACTTTTACTTATCTTTTGGCAAAAGAAGGAGTAGCAGAAAATGAACTTCGCCAGAAAATTTTCGAACTTGATGTCCCCATCAAGAACGAACGGCAAAACATTGAACCGCTTGCAGATATCCATCTTTATTCCGATAAACCTTACGAGGCGGAAACCAATGGAAATGCAAGCAGTGTCCGGTTTTTATTTGCCATATCTGTTTTTATCATTTTGCTCTCCTGGCTAAATTACATCAATTTAGCCTCTGCAAAAATGATGGAACGAACAAAAGAAGTTGGAATCAGGAAGGTGGCAGGAGCGCGTAAGATACAACTTGTATCTCAGTTTGTTTCAGAGTCGTTTTTGTTGAATTTTGCTGCTTTCTTTATTTCATTGGGACTGACTCTCTTGATTTTACCGTTCTTCAATTCGTTTGTCGGGAAAGAATTATCCTTACGCGTAATTGGAATTGGGCAGACCTTAATTTTAATAGGAATACCTCTTGCCGGGATATTTTTGTCCGGTTTATACCCTTCAATTGTGCTTTCTTCATTTGCGCCTGTAAAAATCTTAAAAGGAAAACTTACAGGGACACCTAACAAGCTTAGTTTTAGAAAGGGAATTGTAACCGTGCAATTTCTGGCTACCATTATTCTTTTAACGGGAACAATAACCATCCTAAAACAGTTAAAATTCATGAGCGACATTCCTTTAGGAATGAACCTGAATCAGACCATTTCCATAAAAAGTACAATTATAGATAAACCTGAAAATTCACATAATTCATTCCGGGTTCTAAAAGCTGAAGTCGAAAAATTATCTTTTGTGGAAAATGTGTCACTAGCTCAAACTTATCCGGGAGAAGGTTATGATAATATGAGTACATTTTCTCACATCACCTTTCCTGATGGCACTAAAGATGAGCATACAAACTGGTTTAATTTCGAAGTAGATGAAGACTACATTCCCCTGATGGAATTTAAAATACTTGCCGGCTATAATTTTTCGGGGAATGAGGACATTGACAAAAACAGGATAATTATAAATGAACACTCTGCCCGGTTGATGGGCTTTACTGATTTGAACGAAGCGGTTGGAAAGGAAGTAAACTTTTGGGGACGGAGTTTTCAGATAGCCGCAGTTGTAAAAGATTATCACCACTTTGGGTTGAAAAATGAAGTAAAACCTTTCATTATTCGCTATTCTCCAAATGAAGATGGATTAATTGTAAAATTAAAAAGTAATTCGGCATCAATTGCTGAAATAGATAAAAAGATAGAGATACTTAGAAAAGAATGGGGAAAGGTTTTTACCCAAAGTACATTTCATTATAACTTCATCGACAAAAAGTTCGCATCGCTCTATAACGAGGAAAAGAAATTTAGCGAGGCATTTACAATTTTTACCTTTCTGGCTATTTTTATTGCCACTTTGGGGTTGTTTGGCTTATCCTATTACAGAACCAATCAACGAATAAAAGAAATCGGCATCCGCAAAGTAAACGGTGCCAAAATCTCCGAGATATTATCGATGCTAAACAAAGACTTTGTAAAGTGGGTAGCAATTGCGTTTGTAATTGCCACACCCATTGCTTATTACGCTATGCACAAATGGCTCGAAAACTTTGCCTATAAAACCACTTTAAGCTGGTGGATATTTGCATTGGCAGGATTGCTTGCACTGGGGATTGCTTTGCTAACAGTAAGTTGGCAAAGTTGGCGAGCTGCCACGAGAAATCCGGTAGAAGCGCTGAGGTATGAGTAGTTTAAATGATAAGATAATATTATGTTCAAACTATATTTTATTCGTGAATTACGGTCTCTTTTAAAAAACAAATACATTTCAGTATTGAAAATTAGCGGACTAATTATTGGTCTTTGGGTTTTTATGGCAGCTAGTTATTATGTGCTGCATGAAACGAACTTCGACTCTTTTCAGGATTCAGCCGGTAATAAATTCAGTATGGAAGCTCGTGACAAGTTTGGAGAGAGTTATTTTCAGTTTCCTTTGCCCTATGTTCTTTGTGAATCTTTGTCGGACCGTTATCCCGAGGTGGTTAAAAATACCAGTTTCGACAGTAAAAACACCGCTATTTTCATAAAGCAGGAAAACAATCTAATTAAATCGGATTACACTGAAATTGGATTTGTTGAAGAAAACTTCTTTGATTTTTTCAGTTTTAACTTTATTGCAGGTAATGCCGAAGAAAGTCTCAAGGCACCTAACCCGCTAATTATATCGGAAAATATAGCAACAAAACGATTTGGAAAGCTTGATGTTATTGGCACTCCGGTTTCACTTATTATTAATGATCAACTTATTGACTTCACAATCACCGGTATTATTAAGAATCCGGCAAGTAATTCAAATGTCAGCTATCACTGGATAGGGAGTCTTTCGCATTTTATGCAGGCGCAGGGGAAAAAGGATTACAAATCGGATTGGAACTACCAGTGTAAAAATTTTATTCAGTTGGCACCTGAGTCAGATATTTCAGATTTTACGGCAAAACTTACGCAGGATTATATCAGGCTCGCCAAATTAGAAAAATCGCCAACATTATTATTAACTGAACTGAATAAGATACATGTTAACATGCGTTTGAAAATATTCATTACGTTGGGCGTGCTAATTCTCCTTATCTCAATTATCAACTATGTGCTTTTGTCTACCATTGAAAAAACACAACAAATGCGTTTGTGGGGAATCGAGAAAATTTCAGGCGCCAAAAAATTTCACTTATTCTTAAAAAATTCAATATCGGTTTTTATTTTCTCGGTGATAGCTTTTGTAATAACGTTTGGTTTGTTTAAGCTAACCCAACCCTATTTCCCCAATTTTGTTGGCAGCGACACACCTTTTAATGCTATATTAAATACAAAGAAAATAGTAACAGGAGCACTGCTTTGTTCCTTTTCAATCATTTTTCTTTCATCGTTTATCAACCAACTTATTAGTGGTAATATAAAGCCCATTGAAATTCTTCAAAATAGATTGAGTAAGGGAAAAGCAGGCAAAATTCTTTTTAACTCACTTTTAACTTTCCAACTGATGGCATTCATTGCTTTAATATCAGCATCAATGCTGGTTCGCAAACAGCTTTCATTCATGCAGGAAGGTGATTTGGGATTTAATAAAGAGTCGTTGATTTCGATGAATATTGCACCAAAGGACGTTCATTCTTACCCGGTTTTCAAAGAGGAACTGTTGAAAAATCCGAATGTCAGAAATGTGGCAGGAACGAACAATCTTCCACTTTCCAAAATGGGTAATATTTATGGCGAAGTATATACTGATAGCCTTGGTAATCAGCAAATGAGAGCCACAGAATTTATTAATGTTGATAAGGACTTTTTTAACACGATGGAAATAAAATTCAGCCAGGGTAATGGTTTTAAAGAGAATGTTGAAAATCAATGTATCGTTAATCAAACCCTGCTGGATGAACGTGGTGTGAAAGATCCCTTAAATGAAACTATTAAGCTGGGCGGTAAAGAATACCAAATTTCCGGTGTTATCGAAGACTTTCACAATAAATCAATGCAAATGTCGATACAACCATTTGTAGCCCATTACAGCCCTGATAATATATCGCATGCCATTGTACGATTTTCGGGTAATCCTTCCGAAATAATTGAATTGATGAGGAAAACAGCAACTACATACTTATCCAATACTATTTTTGAATACGAATTTTTTGATCAACGAATAGCGGCGGCTTATAAAACTGAAACAAAGTTCAGCAATATTATTAATTTACTAACTACCCTTTCGATATTCATTGCTGTGTTGGGGTTACTGGGAGTCTCCTATTTTTCTTCCCTGTTAAGGATAAAAGAAATTGGCATCCGAAAAGTAAACGGTGCAAAAATTTCTGAAGTTCTCATGATGCTCAACAAAGACTTTGTTAAATGGGTTGGAATTGGTTTTCTGGTTGCCACACCCATTGCTTACTATGCCACGAATAAGTGGCTGGAAAATTTTGCTTACAAAACCAGCTTAAGTTGGTGGATATTTGCACTGGCCGGAGTACTCGCAATGAGTATTGCACTTCTGACTGTAAGCTGGCAAAGCTGGAGAGCGGCGACAAGGAACCCTGTGGAAGCGTTGAGGTATGAGTAAAGCCAGAATCCCGATGATTCGCGGATAGAGGAACTGAGAATTAGTGCCAAAATACAGCCATTTATTGAAGGCTAAAGCAATTCGATAGAAATTTAAAAATACAAGTATATGAAATTACATAAATTAAAGATTACAATCAGAAATGCCCGGAAGAACAGCATACTATCCTTTGCTAAGCTTTTTGGGTTAAGCCTTTCATTTGCAGTTGTTTTATTTGCAACCGGTTATGTATATTATGAAACCAGTTTCGACAAAAGCATCACTGACTACGATAAAATATACCGTTGTTTAATGCAGGGGCAGTTAAACGAGGAAAAAGCCGACTTTGCTGTAACCAGTCCAGAACAGGCTGCTGCCATGGTAAACGATATTCCGGAAATTACTGAAGCACTGCGATTGTTGAATAACGGGATAGCAGATTTTAAAATCGACGACAAATCGGTAACCGGGGGCCCACTTTTTTATGTTGACCCTAATTTCTTTTCTTTCTTTGGTATTTCGTTAAAAACGAATGTTGAAGGCCCTTTAGCAGCGGAAAACAACCTGATTATCTCAAACAGTATCGCGGAGAAACAATTCGGGTCTATTGAAAATGCTTTGGGAAAAGTAGTTGAACTCCGAGATGAGAAATGTATTGTTACCGGGGTTTTTGACGATTTACCCGACAATTTTCACTTGAGAATAGACCTTATCCAGTCGATTGAAAAATCAAATCCCGAAAAAATTGGGTGGGGCTCACAAAGCTATACTACCTACTTTAAAACCAATCAGCCAAATATTAATGTTGCTGATTTAAATTTTAAAATATCTAAATGCGTTTATCTCCATTCCGACGATCGTGTTGATGCGGCAAACGCCAAAACAATAGAGGATCTAAAATATTCTGATAGTATATACTTATTCTATACCTGCGAGCCCCTAACAGATATTCATTTTAGCAATCATAAATTCGATTCATCTATAACATCAAATAAAACGTATGTGTATGGAGCCGTAATTCTGGCCATTCTGGTACTTTTAATTTCTTCGGTCAACTTTATAAATCTCACCATCGCCAATATTTCAACGCGACTAAAAGAAGTTGGCATCCGAAAATCAATAGGCGCATTTAAAACAGATATAACTTCACAATTTTTGTACGAAACTCTTGTTTTTTTCGTGGTCTCGTTTTTCCTGGCTGTAACTATTTACCTGATAGCCTGGGAACCATTGGCACATTATCTTGATTTCACCATATTATTATCAAACAAACACCTACTGGAAATTATCGCCTCAGGCTTTGTTATTCTACTGATTTTTAACCTCGCTGCCAATATTTTCCCAATCATTCTAACATCGAACAAACGTGTTCTGGAATTGATAAAAAATGAGAGTAACGTAAAAAGACGCCTGTGGGGAAACAACAGCTTCATACTTATTCAGTTTGTATTGTCGGGGCTGATAATCCTGAGTTCTTTAGTTGTCCAGAAGCAAATAAACTTTGTGGTGAATAAAGACCGCGGTTACAACACCGAAAATGTGATGATGTTTTCATTGAGTGGCATGGAAGCGCAACAGAGGAAAACCTTTCTGGACAATTTAAAAACCTATAATGCGGTAAAATCGGTATCAACCAGTAGCGATTATTTTGGAAATGACTTTGGAATGACTTCTGGATATTTCGAAACCAGGGAAGACAAAAACTACTTTCACACCAGTCGCTTACCCGCTGATGCTGAGTTTCAGAATACATTTGAATTCAGGATGCAAGAAGGGCGCTATTTTGATAAGGAGCGACAGACCGATTTTGAAGCTACGGTGTTGAATGAAACTGCAGCAAATGAATACAGAGGAGAAGGTTCCTTAATAGGAAAAGATTTGATTCTGGGAAACAAAACCTATCATATTATTGGGATTGTAAAGGATTTTAACTTTCAGTCGTTACATCACAGAATTGAACCACTTGCAATCACTTTAGGGGAAAATTTCGAGAATGTGTATGTTAAAATCAGAACTTCACAGGTTGCTGAAGTACTTGGAATTATTAAAACACTTTGGGATGAATTTAAGCCTGACTTTGCATTTGAATATAAATTTCACGATGAGGTTTTAATGAACCAGTATGTAAAAGATCAGCAGGCAAAAAAAATGTTACTTTTCCTTTCCCTTATTTCCATTGTAATTGCCTGTGTTGGATTATACGCCGTCAGTTTCTTTTCAATCATTCGAAAAACCAAGGAAATTGGTATTCGTAAAGTGAACGGAGCGAACATTGCAGAAATACTCACTATGCTGAATAAAGACTTTGTAAAATGGGTAGCGCTCGCCTTTATCATTGCCACACCGGTTTCCTTTTATTTCATGAGTAAATGGCTTGAAAATTTTGCCTACAAAACGAACCTCAGCTGGTGGATTTTTGCACTTGCCGGATTACTGGCAATGGGAATTGCACTGCTAACAGTGAGCTGGCAAAGCTGGCGTGCTGCTACGAGGAATCCGGTGGAGGCATTAAGATATGAGTAAACAAAATAAGTTTACACAATAAAGAATATTTTATATTTGGGTAGAATGGCACAACAGCCAAAATGAAAATTTTGATGCTTTAGTTATTAGACGCATGGTAAAATGAAAAAAGGTGAATAACGTAATCTATCCTAATGCAGTTACAATAAAAAGATGTAGAAATAAATTTATTTAGGTAATCTAAACAAACCAATTAGCAACAGATGCCAATAAAACACCAGCAATCAACCATAAAAACCACTTTGGCATAACCACACTTTTCCTAAGTTTTCGATGATTATCTTCAAGTAGTTCTTCCAGTTTGTCAGTATTTAGGTCAAACTTAATTTTGGCAGTTTTTAGTTCATACAGTTGCCGGGCAATTTCAGGAGCAACTTCTTTAATGTTCTTGCTATTTTGTTGAAGTATTTCAATTTCAACTATTAATATTTCCAATAATTTCTGTTGCGATAAATTTTTTCTCATAACCTAAACCCTCGTTTTTTATTCGAATTGTATTGTTGGTTTCTTTTATGGGTATTGTCTGCTTGTAAGTTTTGCAGGATTAATCTTTGCAGGTTTGCTGCACTAAACGAACGGTGTACAGAACTGGCTTTAATTGAATTTTCGCCAATCAGGAATTTTATGCCAATAACTTTCCCGTCAGAAGCTTGCTTTAATTGTGTGTTTATACCATACGGTTTCATCAGTTCTGCATATTCAAAAATGTTCCGTGGTTTTTGTTGCAAGGCTTTTTCGTGTGCGTCTATAACCTGACGGGATAATAGGTCTTCTTTTTGCTGCTGAACTTCTTTTGCTGTAGTAAACTTCCAGTCTTTGGCAATGCTTTCTGCAATTCGTTGGGCTTTTTTGCTGATGTAGTTGTCCTTATATGCTTTCCCGTTATAATCAATCCGGTTAACAAAAATATGTAGGTGAAGGTGGTTTCTATCTGAATGTAAAAAGGTGACATACTGATGTTCTTTCAGGTTCATCTTTGATAGAAAATCATTGGCAAGCCGGGCAAATTCCCCGTTTGTGAGTTTCTGCCCATCTGAGATGGCAGGGCTCAGAACGATGGAAAACGAATTTCTTTCACATCGTGCATTCAGGTTTTGGAATACCCGGAATTCCTGGGCAATTTCTTTTCCTGATTCTCCTGCAACATTGTGCCGGCTGATTTCCACTGCCCCTTTTTTGTTTTTAGCGTAATTTACAGCATTGGAAACATGTGATATGCTTTTGGCCTTTCCAATCATTGTTCAAATTTTTTAAGGTGGGTCTTTATTAGTTTTATCACTTCTTCCAGTTCCAGGAGAATGATATCGTTCTTTTTGAAATAGTCGCTTTTAACAAGGTTGCCAATTACTTTAAAATTCCGGTGGTAAATATGAAGGTTTTTGTAAACTTCCATTTCTTCGGGAGTAAACCGCAGCGTAACTTTCATGTTTAATGCAGCACGCCTGGAAAATTCACTGGTGCTTAGCCCGGTTTCTTTTGCAGCCATTGTTATTGCCTTCTTTTCAATATTACTTATCCTGAAAGAAATATATTTTGTTTTCATAATTTTATCATTTATCCGTTAAAATGGCTGCCAGGAAAATCTTTGATTTTCCTCCCTTTGCGAGTTTAGGAGCAAAGCAAGAGGTCAATTGTGCAACATTGACACCTCTTGAAATAGCTTACCGCACAGGTCTCCGGCATCGTTGGATTGAAGCGGTCAATAGCTGGTTTAAATCTTTTTTTTCATCATAAAGGGCAGACATGTCGACACTGTTCGATAAGTCGGCCATTAACTGTTTTGTAGCTTTTCTCCCTGCCGGGTCATTGTCGAGATAAAGACCAATTTTTGAATATGGCAGGACAACTTTTTGAGTCCGGTTAGTAAAAGAAACCGAGTTCAAAATCAGGAAATCCGACTTGTGTGGTAAGCGCGGATAAAACATCAGCAAACTGAAAAAGTCAAACATGCCTTCCGTTACACTCAGCATTTGTTTCCCGGTATTGAAATAAGAAAAGTCTTTAGGCGAAGCTGCATTTTTGAAATACAGATTTCGGAGTTCCCAGCCTCCTGAAATATTTTCTAATCCAATGGCAAAATAGGTACGCCCCCTGAAAGAATAATGTACTTCTTTTGCATAACAGGTTGCAACTGAAGGATTGATTCGGCGTGTAATTAATGCCGGGTGCTGTAAATTACGGACACTTTCAATTTTGATTTCGTCTTGCTTTTCAGGAATTGCAAAAATTTCTTGCTTTTGAAAAGAAAAAGATAGTGCGATTTTGTCAAGGATAGAAAGCGCTTCCCGGACGCTGCAATGGTTGTTCATTGCAATGACCAGATCAATTATATTTCCGCCCTGGCCAAGCCCATGGTCGTACCAGCGGTTTAGCAGCTTTGAAACCTTAAAAGATGCTTCTTTTTCTTCCCGAAGCGGGCTAAGGAACCAGGCTTCTTTGTGGTTCTCCCGTTGGGGTAAAACTGCGTTTTCTTTCAGAAAATCGACTATCGTAATCTCCCGCGCTGTATCGCATTGTAATTTTTCTTTTTTCATCGGCAAATATTTTAAAATGTTGAAAATTGCCTACCTACTTACCTTTGTGTAGATAATCAGCCGGTCAGAACATAGGTAGACACTTATTTTAACTTACCTGTTTTACCTTTTGGGTAACTTAGGTAAGGTTCAGGTAAGAAGAATGGTAATATTCTTACCTGTAGAAGCCCTTTTGTTTACGCCACTCTGGGTATGTTAAGGTAAGCAGGTAGCTTTAAATCGTATTTTTAAGCAAAAACATTTCAATCAGGATTGAAATTTGATTTTGCCAAATATCCCCAAACTTGTTTTCGGGAGTGCTTAATTCGTTGAAAGTTGAACCCTGACAGAGCTTTCCCGATATTAATGTGGTTTAACCTGAAATTCAGGGGGCCTAATACACTCAACACATCGGAGGCAGTAACGAAGTCGGCCATGTCTTGCGATTTTTCGAAGTACTTGGCAATGAGTTCCTGTTCTGTCGTTAACCGGGTATATTTCTTGTTGCGCTCTTCATTTTCGTTCACATCATTTACCGTTAATTCTGGATTGAACCCCGGTTCCTTGTAAGCCAAATGATAAGCTTGCACCCAAATGTTATCAATGTCGGTTTCTTTCGAGTAAGCAAAATTTATTGTGTCACGGAGTTCAAAACACAGCCACCTCACAGAGCCTGTTTCATCGTTCAGGAATGTGGTCATATTTGTAGAGCTAATAAATGAGCAAATCCTGGGCAACGTTGTGTTTTTGCGGTCATAAGGCAAGCGCTCATTGATAAAGGTTTTGCTGAAAAAGGCTTTCAGTGCGTTTATGTCTTTCCTGCTCAGTACGGCCAATTCATCCAGATTCAGCAGGAAATTTCGGCTTAGCTGAATTCTGGCATCTTTATCGTTGCTTATGTCCTCGGCCATGTAAGCAGATAATCTTGGCGGGCAAAGAAACCGGCACCAGTTAGATTTGCCGGAACTTTGTCCTCGATGGCTAATAATAAATGTCTGTTTGTTAAAATATTCTGGTTCGAGTGCACACCTTACCGTACGAACCAACCATTTACGAAAATGATATAAAAATGCTTCGTCTTCAAAGGTTGGTACATAAGAACAGTATTTCTTGATATAATCTATGCCGTTCCAAACTGGTAACGAATTGAAATAATTTTGAATAGGGTTATGCTTTTCAATCCAATCCGACTTAATAAATATTTCCAGCTTCTTGGGCGTTACATCAATACTAACCTTAGCCAATTCTATTATCAGCGAGTTGACGTTAAGTATATGCCAGTTATTTTCTTCCTTCAATGAAACTTCATAATCATGCGAAATTTCATTGTACCGGATGTCGTATTTTTCAAACAAATATTCTGCTGTATAATCGAAGATTGTTTTCTTTTTCGGATTTTCAACGACATATAAGTTATCTTTTGAATCCATTTGTTCTTTAGTTTGTCGAAAACCTGTATCTTTCACATCAGGTTTTCTGAATTAGGAAAACCAATTGATATTTAGCGTAAGGGTAGGGCTTTACGCTTTTTTCTTTTTTATGACGTAGCTAAGAGATTCCTCTTCTATTTCGTCATCGGATTTATGACTATTCTGAAGAAGCCAGTTGTCTAATTTTTCTTTTTCAAAGAAAATAATTTTTCCATTTGGTTTAGAGAATGGTATTCTCCCGGAAGAAGTTAGTTTGTATAAATAGGAACGTGACAGGCCTGTGTATTCACACGCTTCATCAAATGTCAGTACCTTTTTGTTCGAAATAATTAGTCGCTCGATACGGTCAAGCTTTTCAGCAATTTTAAATTCGTTCATTGTTATTATTTTTTAGTGAATAATGAACGAAAGCTTTCGTTTTCCTTTTTTAGATATCTGGAATCAAAGGAAAAGAATAGCAAAATATATAGCAACGGGGAGAAAGGGGACGTAATGGGTATTAGGATGGGGGATGGATTTTATTTTGTTGATATAAAGCTTTTTATAAGTGTCTTTATTTTCTCTTTTGGTTCAGTTGTCTTTTCTATGAATTTATCGATAGGCTTTTTTCCCAGAATAATGGGAGAGCCATCTTCTTCGCAGAAATAATCATGAATTAAGTTTTCTAATGTTATTCTATCTAACGAACCGTCTTTTTTATAAAGGCCGGGAAATAAATTTGTAACCAGTTCTATAAGCGTTTGCCTGTTGGCCTTATTCCTAAAAAAATCAATCCAAATTATTTTGGGAAGCTTTCCTAAATGCTTTTGTTTTATAAAAGCATAGAACGACGGGAAAGTACAATTTATATAGTTATCGTTTAGGGCATGATGCAACTGTTTTATTTTGTTGTCATCTCTAATAATACAACGTAATTGAGTTGAAACTAAACTTTTAATTTCTCTAATGATTGATATCTCATCAAATCGCTTTGTCCATGTTTCATTTAAAATCAGACTTATGCGTATCGCTCCTATAATAAAGATACTTTGTATAATATCTGAAAGAAATTGCAATTTGCCAAGAGGTTGTATAGTTTGAAAAACTAATATGTACCACAAAAGCCCAGCTAAAAAAGAAAAAGCCAGGTAAAATAGAATTCGGGGTTTATCAATTTCTTTATTCCATTCAAATTTTTCTCGTTTAATCACAGAAAACAGTAATAGAATTAAATATTTGTAAATGAACCTCAATGCTGGATATGTAAATGCTACAATAAAGATGATGTTTATAACAGGCTTACTCATAACGACATATTTATCTGGGGTATAATATTGGCAGCTTCTTTTTGCTTTTTGTCAACAATTTTAGCATAAATTTCGGTTGTTCTTAGTTCTTTGTGACCAAGCCTTTTGGAAACTGTGTAGATGTCTGCTCCATTTTCAAGCATAAGAATTGCATTCGTGTGTCGGCTCGAATGAAATGTAAATTCTTTGTGTACACCAGCTTTATAAGCCCATTTCATTAAAATATTAGAAGTTTGCGCAGAATATTTTAGTCCATCAAACACCGTATCATCAGGTGCTTTTCTTTCACCTAAAATCTCCCTGGCATTTTTACTTATGTATAAATATTCAAGTCCATCGGTTTTCTTTTGTGTGAAAACTATCCTCAATTCATCCTCATTTTCTCGGACTTCCTTCCAAAGAAGTTTTTCTATATCTGAGTACCTGAGTCCTGTCAAACAAGCAAATAGAAAGGCTTTTTTTAAAACAGGAATCCTGCATTCTGCCAAAGCTAATTTTTGCACTTCACTTTGAGTGAGATATGGTCTCTCTACTTCTGTCTTTGGGAACCCCTTAACTAAATCTCCCGGATTTTCATAAATAATACGTTCTTTGAATGCTTGGTTTAGTGCCGCTTTAACTTTTGAAAAGTAGGATTGTTTAGTATTTGCTGAGAGCGGTTTACCTTGCGGAGTTGTCGCAGTGGAATCCAAATAACTTTTGAATGATTTTAATTTCTCCCCATCAAAATTTTTAAATGTGATGTTTTCTCCAAAGTATTTAACCAAATGGTTGTATGTGCTTCTCCAATTGTCATAATTTCCGGTGCTTTCAAACCTTTCTTCGGTCATATTATTGAAATACTCAATAAAGTTTATATTGATTTTTGAAGTATTTTGAAAGCCAAACTTTCCGGCGTTGTATTCTGCTTTTCTCTGAGTTAAAATTTTATCTGCAAGAATTAGCTTTTCCTTATTCTGTTGTTTTTGTTTTTGGTTTTTTTGGGTATCGGTTAGATAAATCTCCAGGTTTTCAAACTCCCGGTTGTGTTTTATCTTTCCATCCTTGTCTTTAGTGTAACCTTTGTAATATTCAAGGAATAAGCTTATTCTTCCATCCTTTAAATTTCTTTGTCGTAGCTTTATTTTCATTTTTTTACAACTTTAGTGCTTTGAGTTGTAAAAATATAGCAAAAAATTAGATATAAAAAGTAAATAATAGGAAATTTTGATTTGTGATATTTATTGTAAATATCTCATATATTGTCATTTAGTTTCTTTTATTTTCCTTTATCACTTTCCGATACAAAAATTCTTAAAAATATGGCCAAGTACTTCGTGGGTAGATATCTCACCGGTAATTTCACCTAAGTAGTGCAAACACTCCCGAATATCCTGAGCAAGAAAATCACCGGTAATTCCGTTCTCCAGTCCCTGAAGAACGCGAAGAATTGCTTCGTGCGCATTCTTTAGTATTTCGTAGTGGCGCGCGTTGGTTACAATTATGTCTTCCTGACTGGCGGCTTCTATATTGACGGAATGAATCATCAAATCAATCAACTCATCGAGGTTGTCCTTATTTTTTGCCGCAATAAAAACCATTTTTTCATCGTCTGTTAAATCCAGCAGCTCCAATTCCTGTATGGTTTCCCGTTGCCCGGTATCAATTTTATTTGCGACAATTATTAACGTTTGTCCGTTGGTAACCCGCTCTCTGATTTTGTTGATTCGCCCAAAAACTATCGGGTAGGGGTTGTTTGTATCCACCACCAGCAAAACAGCTGTAGCCTGTTCCAGTTTACTGTAGGTGCGTTCTATTCCAAGGTTTTCAATCTGGTCTTCTGTTTCCCTGATTCCGGCCGTGTCAAAAAAACGAAATGCTGTGCCGTGAATATTTACCACATCTTCAATTACGTCGCGTGTGGTTCCGTGAATATCAGAAACGATAGCCTTATCTTCATTTAGAAGCGCATTCAGTAACGTTGATTTACCAACGTTTGTTTCTCCTATAATGGCCACGGGAATTCCGTTTTTTATGGCATTTCCCAGTTGAAATGAGTTTTTAAGTTTTCGCAGTAACTTTTCTATTCTTTCTGTCAGATTTTTTAGTTCTGTTCGGTCGGCAAATTCCACATCCTCTTCACTAAAATCCAGTTCCAGTTCAACCATAGCCGTAAAATGCAAAAGCTGACTCCGCAGATCATTGATTTCCCTGGAAAAACCACCCCGCATCTGGTTTAAAGCCAGTTTATGAGATGCAGCATTTGATGATGCAATTACATCGGCCACCGCTTCGGCCTGCGATAAATCCATTTTGCCATTCAAAAAAGCACGTTGTGTAAATTCGCCGGGCAGTGCCAGCCGGGCACCATTTTCAACCAAGACTTCGAGTATTTTTTGTTGAATAAATGTGGAGCCATGACAGGAAATTTCAACAATATTCTCGCCGGTGAAAGAATGCGGTTCAAGAAACAGGCAAACAACAACTTCGTCAACTACTTCATCTTTAAATACAATTTGTCCAAAATGCAGCGTATTTGGATTTTGCTCAACCAGTTTTTTGCCTTTTTTCGGACTCTGAAAAACTTTATCTGTAATACTTATCGCCTCACTTCCTGAAAGGCGAATTACCGCAATAGCTCCTGTTCCGGGCGAGCTTGAAATAGCGCATATCGTTGATTGATCTATCATTTTCAAAATCTTTCCGCAAAGATAAATCATTATTTTGATTAGTTTTAAACAGGAAAAAACAGATTTAAAATGAATCTTCTTATTAAAGAATCAGCAGAAATAATAAAAGAGTCGAAATTTACGATTGCATTTACAGGCGCCGGCATTTCAGTAGAAAGCGGTGTACCTCCTTTTAGAGGGGAACACGGTTTGTGGAATAAATACAATCCTGAGGTTCTGGATTTGGGGTATTATTTAAACAACGAAGAAGAATGTTGGGTACATATTCGTGAAATTTTTTACGACTTTTTTGCCTATGCAAAACCAAACAAGGCACACGAAGTTCTTGCCCGAATGGAACGGAAAGGATTGTTAAATTCAGTAATTACTCAGAATATCGATAATCTTCACTTCGACGCCGGAAACAAAACAGTGCACGAATTTCATGGAAACTCAAAAAAGCTAAAATGTTTAAAATGTGGAAAAATTTATGATGCCAGTGAATATGATCTTAAAAATATTCCGCCACGTTGTAAAAGTGATAATCAAATTTTAAAACCCGATTTTATTTTCTTTGGAGAAGGAATTCCTCAAGATGCTTATTCGAATTCGTTTGCCGATGCTGAAAAAGCTGGAGTTTGTATCATAATCGGCTCAACAGGAGAAGTAGTTCCCGCCTCGTATGTTCCCAGAACGGCTAAACAAAACGGCGCCATTATTATTGAAATTAATCCGGAAGAATCATTGTTTACCGAGCAGGTTACCGATATTCATTTGCCAGGGAAAGCAGGAGAAATTATGGCACTGCTTGAGAAAGAATTATTTTGAATATTTCAACTATTGGTTTGAACGTTAAATATGCCACAACGATTTCAACTCGTATTTAAAGGATTTGAAGTGTTCAACTTTTTAATAAAAGCAAAGAACAATTATATTTGCGCAACTAAAATTAAAAATCATGAAGTTACTTGAAGGAAAAACAGCGATAATTACCGGCGCTTCACGCGGAATTGGGAAGGCAATAGCAATAAAATTTGCACAGGAAGGATGTAATGTTGCTTTTACCGATTTGTTTGAAGACGAAAATATGAAAGCTACCGAGGAAGAACTAAAAGCACTCTGTGTACAGGCTAAAGGATATGCTTCGGATGCCAGTAAGTTTGAGGAAACTGATAAAGTTGTGAGCGAAATTGTAAAAGACTTTGGAAGGATTGATGCTTTGGTAAACAATGCAGGTATCACCAAGGATACACTTTTGATGCGTATGACTGAAGATCAATGGGATGCTGTAATTAATATAAATCTTAAATCGGTATTTAATTTTACAAAAGCAGCCCAGCGCACGATGTTAAAACAACGATCGGGCTCAATTATTAATTTAAGTTCGGTAGTTGGTGTAAGTGGAAATGCCGGACAAGCCAACTACTCTGCTTCAAAAGCCGGAATTATTGGTTTTACCAAGTCAGTAGCCCGCGAATTGGGATCTCGGGGGATTCGTTCAAACGCAATCGCACCCGGATTTATCATTACTGAAATGACCGGCAAAATTCCGGAAGATGCCAGAAAAGCGTGGGAAGCGTCAATTCCGTTAAAACGAGGTGGTACACCCGAAGAGGTAGCAGGAGTTGCAACGTTCCTTGCTTCTGATTTATCTTCCTATGTCAGCGGACAGGTTATCCAGGTTTGTGGTGCAATGAATACTTAACATGCTGTTTTCTTCAAAAAGAAAAATATTTTTTGTACACATACCCAAAAATGCCGGCAACAGTATTCGTCCATTATGTCGCAAAGAAGGCATAAAAGTAGTTACACATAACATCAGGCGAAGAAATAAAAGGTTGCTGGCAGCCCACAGGGGTAAACAAAAAATTCACGCATTTTGTATTTCCCGTAATCCTTATGATCGTTTGGTTTCGTCCTATTATTATCTGATGGAAAAAACCACTCATAAAGGTGATTTGGTCGATCGTGAAAAGTTTGTTGCCAGATACAAAGATTTTGACGATTTTGTAAAAAATGGACTGGAAACAGCTTCTAAGAAACAGCTTCATTTTTTACCACAAGTCTTTTGGATTTATAACAAAGAGGGAGATCCCGAAGTGGAAACAGTTTTGCGCATGGAAAATCTTCAAAAAGATTTTGATGAATTTTGTAAAATGATGAATCTTGGGAACTATAAATTGAAAATTACCAATGCATCAAAACATAAATCGTGGGAAGAATACTTTACACCTGAGACAAAAAAAATTGTGCAGGATATTTATTATGATGATTTCGTTTTTTTTAATTATAAAAAATAACAGGAATTCCGGTTTATGACTAAGAGCAGGGGACTTTTTATTGGGGTAACAACTATTGATATTCAGTACTTTGTCGAAGAGTTCCCTGTGTCAAATGTTAAATTAAAATCTCAGCCTCCCGATATTTTGGTTGGTGGCCCGGCAACAAATGCGGCCGTTATTTTTGCTAAACTGAGTGGCAATGCAAGCCTGATTTCAGCCGTTGGGAATCATTCTTTTTCTGATTTTGTAAAAAACGATTTCCATAAGACAAATGTAATCCTGACTGATTTAATAGAAGGGGAGGAGTTTAGCCCCATCCTTGCATCGGTTGTGAGTTCGTTAAAAAATGGAGAACGTAACATTTTCACCCATCATCCTGAGACAATTTGTCCCAAAATAACAGCAGAATATATAATTGAATCAGAACGTCCTGATATAGTGATGCTTGATGGATTTTATCCTGAGATTGGTATAGAATGTGCAAAAATTGCAAAAACAAAAAATATCCCGGTGGTTCTTGACTGTGGGAGTTGGAAACCTCAGTATGACGAACTTCTGTATTATGCAGATGTAGCCATTTGTTCAAATAATTTTTATCCACAATTTACAAATAATAATCAACAGGTACTTTCTTATCTGAAAGAAAAAAATGTAAAATATTTTGCAATTTCAAGAGGTGAAAAACCGATACTCTTTTACAATAATAATACTTATGAAAAAATACCGGTAGAAGGTAATCAAGTGATTGATACCCTTGGTGCAGGCGATTTTCTTCACGGAGCTTTCTGCTATTATTTTGTTCAATATAACAACTTTGAAAAGGCATTGAAAAAAGCCTCCGAAATTGCTACACTTTCGTGCCGGTATAAAGGAACACGTGAATGGTTAAACTTTTGGGATTAAGTGTTATTTTGAAAAATATTCCTTAAATTGTAAAAAGCGGTAAATTGTAGTGAGAATGATTAATAAATCAATTTCATACAGACTAAGTATATTTGTGTCGCTTGCAGTAATTATTGTTTTTATAGCTTTTATAGCTGTTTCGTATGTTTTTGACAAGCAACTGTTAAAAGAAAACATTGAAAGCCAGGCCATCGTTGAAAGTTCAAAAATAATTATGCAGGTTCAAAAACAAGTTGTCTCCACACGCGAGATAGCCGGTAATATTTCTGAGCAAATATTATATTATGGCTTACATGACGATGTGGATCTTTTTATAAAAAAAATAATTGCCAAGTATCCTTTTATCAATGCCATCCATATAAATATAGATTCTACCGTGCCAAATCAAAATTATCATAATTTTGTTTCTGTTCGGGAAAATGACAGTATTACATTCAGAAAAGGAAATAAGCCTTTTTACCATTGCGCGTTTGAGGAAGAGTCAGTGCAACAGGTAATTAAGCAGAAAAAGCCAGGTTGGACAAAACCATTCCGTTGCCCGGAAAATGATGTTGTTATTGTATCTTATGTATCTCCAATTGAGGCCAATGATAAAAATGATATTCTCAAAAGAAGAGGCGAAGTAATTTGTGAATTATCACTTCAGGAATTAAACAACTTGATAAATGCAACTGAAATAGGAAATATTGAAAATAGCTATGCTTTTTTAGTCTCGGAAGACGGGGACTATATTACCCATCCAAACAAGGAATGGATTTTAAATCGAAATTTGTATACGCTTTCCGACAGGGTTTATGATAAAGAGGAGGTTGATGTGAAACAAATACTTTCAAACCAATTAACCGGGATTACTACCGCTTTTTCAGACTTGTTGGACTACCAGAAAACCTGGATTTATTATACTACTGTTAAAGAAACCGGCTGGCTATTGGTTTTTGTTTTGCCTTATAATGAGCTGTTTCAACCTTTGTATGTTATGCTGTTGCAGTTGCTTTTTTTCTCGGTAATTGGAATTCTGGTTATATATTTCATAATAACTTTTATTACAGGCAAATTGGTAGAACCATTAAGTACAGTGACAACACAACTTAAAAGATTTAGCAATCTTTCAGGACAAACAACGATAAACACTTTAAATGAAGTAAAATTAATTTCTGAAAGTCTTGATTACTTGAAGAACTGGTATGATAACTACCGGATTTCACAGTCGCAGGAAAAAAAGAGAAGCGCCAGACAAATGCAGGATTTGGAACAAGCTTCAGAAATACAACAAAGTCTAATAAAAACAGATTACTCATCTTTCGCGAAAAAACATAACATTGAATTATTTGCTCTTTACAAACCGGCAGGAATTGTAAGTGGCGATTTGTTTGATTACTTTTTTATTGATGATGAAAATATGATTTTTACGATTGGTGATGTTTCAGGAAAAGGAGTTCCCGCTGCTATTTTTATGAGTATCGCACAAACCATAATTAAAAGTAGTACAACTGTTAAAAGAGCAAAGAATATAATAAAAAAGGCGAGTGGTGAAATTTATACAAATAATCAGCATCAATTCTTTCTTACTCTTTTTGTAGGCGTTTTAAATGTTAAAACGGGACAGTTAAATTACAGTAATGCGGCACACACTACCACGTTAATTGTAAAACAAGATGGACAAATTATTGAATTGAATCATTCTCATGGTTTACCCCTCGGACTTTATCCGGATAAAGAATATACTGACCGAAAAATTCAAATAAGCAAAGGCGACAAAATTATTTTGTATAGCGATGGTATAACCGAACAATTTAACGAAAAGAATGCACAACTGGGATTGGAGGGATTAAAAAAAATTGTCATGGAAGCTAGTTCAACAACGCCAAGCGAACTGGTCAAAGAAATAGAAAAAGAAGTTGAAGATTACAGGGGAGAGCGAAAGCAAAACGACGATATAACTCTTTTTATCATTCAATACTAGTTGCTGATGAAGAAATTCCTGAACTATTTTGATATCGACTTCGGCTTATCGTATCAGGTGTAAAAGTGTAAATACAGTCTGTTTAATCTTCTTTTGTTTTTCAAAACAAACTCTAATCCAATAAAGCGCATTTTTATTTTGAAAAAAGTAAACATAAATAGTATAGTTTCGTTTGAGTAAAAAAACGAAATGAAATAGCTACTTTTGAAAATATCCCATATACTTATATTTCAAAACAGATGAAAATAAAACGCGACAAAACAAATGCTAAGAATAATTAATTATACCAACTTATTTTTGTCGACCCTTCTTCTTTATTTTTTTTTCACACACCAGGTAAACGCTCAAAACAAAAACGCACAGGTTAAACAGGACAGTACTGAACTGTCAGGAAAAATTGACGAGGTAACCGTAACGGCATTTCGTACTCCATACAATTTATTAAATACACCAGCTCCGGTTCATTTAATTTCTTCCGTACAGTTGGAAACAGGAAGCGCTTTTTCTCCCGTTGAAGCGTTAAACCAGGTTCCGGGAATTTTAATGCACCACGGCACATTAAATACAAACCGTTTAACGATTCGCGGCATCGGTTCGCGAACACCTTATGCAACCAACAAAATAAAGGCCTATTTTGGTGAGATCCCATTGACTTCAGGAGACGGAGAAACCACCTTGGAAGATCTTGAAAATTCTTCCATCAAACGAGTTGAAATTATCAAAGGGCCTTCATCAAGCTTATTCGGAGCGGGTTTAGGAGGAGTAATTCTTTTTCATCCCAAAACAGTTGCCAGAGATTTTGCTGAAATCCAGACTACCCTGGCATCTTTTAGTACAATAAAAAATACACTTTCCGCCGGAGTAATTCAAAACAAAACGAGTATTTTCGCTTTGGGTTCCTATTTGAAAAGCAATGGTTTTCGTGAAAACAACAACACAAAGCGAACAAACCTCTTGTTGCATTCGCAGTATTCTTTTTCAACCAATGTCAATCTTCAGGTTTTATTGAAGGCAACAAAAATGAAAGCATTTATTCCAAGTTCACTCGATTTATCCACATTTGAAAATCACCCGGAACAAGCAGCTTCAAATTGGAAGAATGTGAAAGGTTATGAGGATTATGTTTCGGGTCAATTTGGCATATCGTTGAATGTGTATACCAGGCGGGATGAAAAAATATCGTTTGCTACTTTTGGGAGCTATAGAGATGCTGACGAATTGAGGCCGTTTAATACCCTTGATGAACAATCACATTATCTGGGATGGAGAGGTTATATTCAGAAGAATATTTCAGGAGAACATTCAAGTATTACTTTTACTTCCGGACTTGAATTTTTCAGAGAGAATTATAATTGGTCAACATTATCAAATGAAAATTCAAATGCTTTTTTATCCGACAATCAGGAAAAACGTTCCTATGAAAACCTTTTTTTTCAGATGGAATCCGGTTTTTGGGAACGGTTATATATATCAGCAGGAATTAACGGCAATCTAACACGGTTTGATTATGCCGACCATTTTATCGAAAATGGCGACCAATCCGGCAAGCATTCATATAAACCAGTTCTGTCTCCGCGTCTCGGATTTAATATTTTACTTATGCCCCGACTGTCATTTTTTGGTAACGTAAGCAACGGATTTTCAACTCCCTCCTTTGAGGAGACATTGCTTCCGGAGGGTGAAATTAATCCGGATATAAAGCCAGAAAATGGATGGAATTATGAAGTTGGTTTCCGGACATTGTTTTCCGATCAGTTGCAGGCTTCCTTAAGCTACTACCGTATTTATGTTAACAATCTGCTTGTAGCCCGACGCACCGGAGAAGATGCTTATATTGGCGTAAACGCAGGAGAATCATTGCATCCGGGCCTGGAGGCAGAAGCAAAATGGTCGGTTTTGCCGGCCGGAAACTATCCGAATTTAAATTTGGGCGGCAATGCCACTTTTGTAAATTATCATTTTACCAATTTTATCGATAACAATGTTGACTATTCCGGAAAAATGCTGCCCGGAACAGCTAAAAATATATGGATGATAAATTCTGTATTTAGTCCGACCAGAAATTTCAAATTGCATATTTGGTATCGTCACACCGGAGAGATGGCGGTGAACGATGCCAATTCCGATTTCACCAATCCGTACGGAATTACAAATGCAGAAATTAAATATGCAGGGAGATTAAAAAATATTCTGGTTGAGTTAAAAGGAGGAGTTCAGAATATTTTTGATTTAAATTATCCGGCTATGCTCGCTGTCAACGCGCCTGCATTTGGTGGTAACTTAGCACGTTACTACTACCCGGGAGATCCCAGGAATTTCTATTTTTCTGTTTTTCTGCGCTTGGAATAAACCCAAAGCTGTTTATTCGGGATATCCTGTTATTTCTCTGATTTCATTGTATAGAGGTTCCAGTTTCCTGTACATTTTTTTGTATACTTTTTTGTAAAGCTTGCGGTAAAAATCAACATGTATTGTATTGGGTTGAAATTCATCTTTATATTTCACCATGTTTTTGGTTGCTTCCTCCAACGAAATATAATTTCCCGTTGCCCAGGCTGTAATAATAGCCGCTCCCAAACCGGATGTTTCTGATGTTTGTCCTCGTATAATCGGCAGATCAAAAATATCAGCAGCGATCTGACAAATTTCATTGCTTTGAGAGGCGCCGCCAGAAACCGCGAGTTTTTCCATTTTTTGCCCTGAAACTCTTTCAATTTTCTCCTTTCCTTCTTTTAATGCGAATGCCAGTCCCTCTATTACAGCGCGGTAAACATGAGGTTTTTTATGTACATCTCCAAAACCAATTATTGCTCCTTTAGCAGCAGGTTCAGATAAACCCGGGCTCCAGTATGGTTGAACCACAAGGCCCATAGAACCAGGTGGTGACTGACTTAACAATTTATTTAATGCTTCTTCTTCTGAGATTCCTTTTTTCTTTGCCTGCTCAACCTCCTTTTGCGCAAATTCATTCTTAAACCATGTAATCATCCAGAAACCGCGGAAAATTTCCACTTCAGGATTAAAAAGCCCCGGAATTGTTGCCGGGTATGCAGGCATAAATTTTATCGGCTCAATATATCTCTCTGAAGTAGTTTGAATAGTTGCCGTTGTGCCAAAGCTTAAACTCCCCAGTTTGGTGTTGACAACACCCATCCCCAACGTTTCACACCCTTTATCGGAACCACAGGCCACCAGAGGCAAGTTTTCTGGGAGACCGGTTTCTTCACTTGCTTTTTTGTCAATACCCCCGATGATTTCGCCAGGTTGTACCAGTTCCGGGAGCTTTTCTTTTTCAACAGGGTAAAGCTTTGTGCTAAATGCCAGCAAATTTTTAGGATTTCCCCATTTTTGTTTTTTATAATCAAAAGGAATATGCCCGATTTGTGAGGCTACCGAGTCTTTGAATTCGCCGGTTAGCCGATAATGAAGAAATCCCGATACCTGCAAATATTTGTAAGTATTTTCCCATATTGCAGGTTGATTTTGCCGAATCCAGTTGCATTTTCCTTCACGCTGGGCCTTTGTTAGTGTGTCTTCAAGCCCCATTGTTTTTATCAATATTTTTAAGCCCCATTCTGGCCTGAAAACAGGTTTTGCTTTTCTTTGGTCAAGCCAAATCATAAGCGGACGAAGTGGTTCTCCATTTTTATTTACGTTTACCATTGAGTCGCGGAGTGCCGTAACTCCAACTCCAACTATACTCGAAAAATGGTGGGCGCTTTCTCTTTTTAGTTTGTTACATGCCACTTTCAATGTATGCCAGTATATTTCAGGATCTTGTTCAGCCCAGCCTGCCTTGGGGCTTGTATATGGCTCAAAAGGGATTTTTTGTATCGCAAGTACTTCTCCTTTCAAGGAAAAAATTATTGCACGCAGACTTTGTGTTCCACAATCAATAGAAAGAATGGTTTTCTCCACTTCAATTTTTGTTTAAATTTATGAAAACACATCAAATCTTCAATAGACACAAACAGGAGTTATGGGGTTTTGGATGGTTACTTATTTAATTCAAAAAGCAATTTTACATCCGGATCCAGTTGTATATCTTTTACTTTTCCTTTCAGCACAAAAGAAATACTTGTTTTTCTTTCAGAAATTTCCAGTGTTTTGACCTGACTTTTTTCTCCATTTTGCAGTAGAAGTTTTATTTCAAGCGGAAAGTTGAACAGGAATTTTTTTTGAACCTGAGTTATTTTAATCCTTATTTCACCGTTTGATTTTTGTTTCCATTGCCATTTTAAAACCGGAAGTCCGGGTTGCCAAAGCCATTGGTGAAAGAAAGCATCAAGATCCTGTTTTGAATTCTTTTCTGCAATATCTTTAAAATCGTCGGTTAATGCAGTGGAATTCCGAAAGCTCAGATAATACTCTTTAAGCGTTTGCGTAAACACTTTGTCCCCAATTTTATTCCGCAACATATGTAAAAACCAACTTGCTTTCTGATAGGAATTTGCATTTAACAGCTCCAAATAATCAGTAACAGTTGTATCAATAACGGGAGCCCTCTTTTTATGCGCGTACTCTATTACTTGTTTCCGGTCATCAATTAATCCGTCTTTAAAAACCTGGTTGCCATAATAGTATTTTTCGTACCGATGGGTTAGATAAGTGGCGAATCCTTCGCTCAGCCAAAGATGGTGCCAGTTTTGTTCAGTTACTGAATTTCCAAACCACTGGTGAGCCGTTTCGTGAGCAATAAGGCTTTCTATCTTTTGCTTGCCGGAAATTGCACGTTCTGCATAAAAAATACAGCTTGCATTTTCCATTCCGCCATATTTTGTCTTTGACTGTACATGTGCGAGTTTTTCGTATGAGTATGGCCCAATAGTTTGAGAAAAGTAGGAGAGTGGTCTCACTCCATATGCAAAGTCTGAAATTCCTTCTTCGGCATTCCGGGGAAATACCCAGCAACTGACTCTTGTATTTCTGTATCTTCCCAAATCAGCTTCTATAAAAGGAGCGACACCAATAACCATTAATTTGGTGGAAATAGGGATTTTTTCTTTCCAGTTGGTGAATTTTATTCCGTTTCCCAGATCTATCTCATTTTCCAATTGCCCGTTTGACACCACTTTGTAGTGTTCAGGTGCAAAGACGAAAAAATCGAGTGTCGCTTTATCTGAAGGATGATCAACTGTGGGAAGCCAGTACCTCGCCCGATTAGGCCAGTTATCACCAAAAAATGTACGATCGCCAAATTTGTTTTCCGAAATTATTAAACCGTCGGCTGGAACACCTGAGTAAATTACACCAAGATTAACTGTTTCTTCGCTGCCAATTTTACGGTTAAAGATAATTTGTAATTGATCATTTTTGTGAAAAAAATTCACCGGCTTACCATCAAACACTACATTCCTAACTTTCATTCCTGTGGATGTTGAGTAGTTTAAGCCAATTAAATCTAGTTGCAGACTTTCAGAAGGTTTCAAGAATTTAACAAGGATATTGGCTTTCCCTTCAATTCGGTCGCTTGTGTCATTAAGGTGAATTTCAAAATCATAGTGCTGAACGTCAATGCTTTCAAACCGCTTTTGATGATTTTGAGCGGCTGCAAAATAAACGAATACTAAAAAAAGTAGGGTGAGGTTAATTTTCATTTTACCAAACAGTTTTTATAATCCCTCCATCTACAGCTAAACTTGCGCCAGTAATATACGAAGCAGCAGGCGAAAGTAAAAATGCACCGGCTTTTCCAAATTCTTCAATGGTTCCGTAACGGCCCAAAGGAATTGTTTTTTCAAATGTTGATTTTATCACATCTGCGGATGTTCCTTCTTTTTCAGCCAGATTTTTATCCAGAGATTTTACCCGATCCGTATCAATTCTTCCGGGGAAAAGGTTATTTATCCTGATGTTTTCAGAAGCCATTTCGTTTGACAAACTTTTTACCAAACTTGTAACTCCCGATCGAAAAACATTGGATAGCAAAAGTTGGTTAATGGGCTCTTTTACTGACAGCGAAGTGATGGTTACTATCGAACCACCTCCATTGCTTCTCATCACAGGGAGGACACCCCTGATTAGCCGAACAGTGCTCATTAGCGTTAAATTAAATGCTGCCTCCCAGTCTTTGTCTTCAAAATCATCAAACTTACCAGGAGGAGGGCCACCAGCGTTAACAACTAAACCATCAATCCTCTGAAAGGCTGTTGTTATTTCAGAAACCCAACTTTTAATCGATTGGGCGTTCGAAACATCGGCAACCGAAGAGTAAATGGTTCCACTGGTCTCAGTTCTGAGTTTTTCAGCAGCTTTTTCAATATCAGTTTTTGTTCTGCTGGCAATACAAACAACTGCTCCGTTTAGAGCTAGTTCCTTGGCAATTCCAAATCCTAAACCTTTACTGGAAGCGGCAACCATAAAAATTTTTCCTTCAACTTGTAAATCCATCAGAATTAAAATTTAAATTTTCAAATAACAAATATCGAGATAAATGTTCTATAATGAGTATTTGATAAGTGCATAGCTTGCAAAAGAAGCCAGCCAATGAGCTCCTGCATATTCTCCGGAATCCATTTTTTCATAACTGTAATTGAAATGTTTTTCGCCAAGGTCAATCATTTTTTGATTATTTAAGGCATGTCCGATTTCGAATAAACACCAGGCACGGCTGAAATTTAGTCCATCGAGATGTGCCAGTTTACCGTCGCTGCGATCGGTTACAACAGCTACTTCAAGGTATTTTTCCGGATTTTTTTCAAAACCGGGAAGAAAATCTGTTAACCATTTTTCAAATTCAACTTTTGATAAAATTTTTTCCATCAAGAAAGCTTCCTGTAAACAAGGTGAAAGGAAATCGAAACCGCCTGGTTCCCATGTAAGCGGGCATTCACAGTCCTCCATATAATATTCTCTGGCTTTTTCTTCAATTTTTAAAGCCAGCTCAGGGTCGTATTTTTTTGCATAATCATAAGCAAATGACATTCCGAAAGCGATGTTGCTGTGTTCTCCAATTCGAATCGGATAAATCAATTTATCGAGAAAATCAGAAAATTTTCCAGATATCAAACGCACCAGAGGAAACAGGTTTTCGTGCAGTTCTTTTGCCTCCGGATTGTCCCATTCAAGAATAGCTTCGTCGAGTTTTAAGAGCCAGGCCCAGCCATAAGTCCTTTCATAATCTTTATTGTGCTCGTCATCAAAATAAGCTACCTCTGTTAAAATATTTTCTTTGGTAATATTTTTTTGAAGTTTTTTTAATATTTCATCCCGATACTCAAAATCAGGGAACCGATTCAAAATAGTTACTAAAGTCCAGTGTCCATGAACCGATGAGTGCCAGTCGAAACAACCATAAAAAGCCGGATGAAGCTCCCGGGGAGGAGCGAGGTAACTGTCGTTACCTAAAACCTGGCCAAGCTTGTTGGGATATTCGTTGTCAATACACTCGTAGGCAAAATGATATAAATACTCTGCCTTGTGTTTATCAAAATTGAGTAAAGAATTCACCTGTGATTTCGTATTATAACCAATGGATAAAAAAGTAAAAAACACCAATAACTTTAGCTTCATATCTCTTTTTTCTTGTGAAAATAGGGTTTATTTGCGAATGTTAAAACTTAAGCAAAAATTCATTTAAAATTCATAACAGTAAATTTTCTGTCCAGAACTTTTGCTCTGTAGCTAAAAATATCTTCTAGTTTCCTTTTGATAAAAATGCAATGAGCAATTTTTCCAATAAATCCAAATGGAATTTTATACGTAACCCGGTCAATCATTTTTACACCTTCTTCTGTTTCAGAAAAATGATGCTCATGGTGCCACATTTTGTAAGGGCCAAAACGTTGTTCATCAACAAAATAAGATTGTTCTTTTACTTGTGTTATTTCTGTAACCCAATTTGTTTTCAAAAAAGGAAAAACTCTGATTTGATAGGTGATAATTTGCCCCGCAAACATTTGTTTCAATTCTTCAGAAGTGATATAAAATCCCATTTGAGGTGGTGTTATTTTTGATAAGTTCTTTGGGGATGAAAAGAATTCCCAGGCTTCCTGAATAGAAACGTTTAGTATTTGTTCCGCAAGAAGTGTGTAAATACCGGAATGAGCAACGATTTTTATATTTTGATTCATCGACGTTTATTTTGATAATAAACAGAATCAAAATCAAATTTGTTTAGATTTTTTTACTCGCAAGTTAAACAAAATTATTTTCTGTATTTGTCATTTAGTCCAATATTCTTGAGAATTAAAGGTCTTATCTTTTCGACTCTTTTTAAGCGGGTTGCCTCTTGTTTTGCCTGTGAGATATAATCAGCAAACTCCCGCTTCTTACCTGTTGTAAATTCGTTAAAAGCTATTTCCAGTTCTTTGTTTTTCAAAAATGCTTCTTTTAACTCATCAGGAATAACAAGAGTTTTTTTTCTGTCAGCTTTTATTTCTTTACCTTTTTTCTGATTTTCAATAGCTTCATTTACATATTTTAAAACCAGTTTTTCATCAATTTCATTCACGTCAGAGAATCTCCACTGTCTCAGTGCCTTTGTGGTTCCTTCCTGCGCATTGACCAAAACACCTTCTTCATTTTTTAACAATGCTCCCTGAAAAAACCAAATGCCTGCATAGGATTTAAAGGCCCCAATTCCAACTACGTTTTTGCCGTTAAAAGTGTAAACAGGAGAGCCCCATTTTATCGTTTCTTTCAGCTCGGTTCCTTTTAAGATTTCGCGAAGAATTATCAGAATCTCTTTTCGATTCTCTGTGTTAAGAATATATTCATCAACAGTTTTATAGTATTTCATAAGGCATCAGTTTATTTTTTTCGCACAAACAAGGCCACAATAGCTGAAGTGATTGCCCCCATTAAAATAGCTCCGAATGCACTTTGCATCATATAATTTGTAAGATTGAAATATTCCGCAGCTTGTTCAGCACTCATTTTGCCGACACTAATTACATATTCACGTGCATTTGTGAAAAAATCCGGTGTAATCCATTCAATGGTAATGAATTGTGCCATAGGACTTAAAACAGCAACAAAAATAGAAACTACCAATCCGGCAATAAAACCCTGCATCCAGGTCATTTTGTTGTTGTAAAAATGTTTTCGTTTATCAAGCAAGGCAAAAACAAAAACCAAAATGGCAGGAAGCGCAAAAAAGTTGGTGTAAACGGCGTGTTTGTCGATATGGCTACTGTGCCATCCTAAAAGTCTTTCAAAAACTATCCAGAGTAAAGAAACTACGGTAAAAATGATTCCCCATTTAAATTCGATCGCAAATTTCTTCATTTTGATTGATTTAACAACATGTTCTCTTGATTATAATGTTTTAATAGGAACAAAAGTTCACGCGCAAAAAATATATTGTGAATTGTCAACCACATTGTTTTAGGGACTTCGACTTGACCTGGGTAAAAAGAATTGAAGTATTGTCCGTTTCCGATAAAAAAGGCAATAAAAAAAGACCTGAAGAATCAGGCCTTTATATTATTTACTTAGTTCCTTCTTGTTTGATAAAATTCGCATCAGCAATTTCTCGTTTTTTTTATCAAAACCAACAGAAATTGTATCTCCTTCTGTAATTGATGCCTTAATAATAATCTCCGCCATTTCATCTTCCAGATATTTCTGGATTGCTCTTTTTAATGGTCGCGCTCCAAATTGAGGATCAAATCCCTTTTCTGCAATAAAGTCTTTGGCAGCAGGAGAAATTTTTAATTTATAATTTAACGATTCAACACGTTTATACAAATCTTTAATTTCAATATCGATAATTTTATGAATGTGCTTCTTATCCAAGGTGTTGAACATTATCACATCATCTATTCGATTTAAAAATTCAGGCGCGAATGCCTTTTTTAATGCCTTCTGAATAATATACTTCGCATTTTCATTGTCTTTTTCAGCAGATTGGTTTGTGGAAAAACCAACCCCGCGGCCAAAGTCTTTGAGTTGTCTTGTACCAATATTCGAAGTCATTATAATAATTGTATTTCTGAAATCAACACTTCTTCCTAAGCTGTCTGTTAATCTTCCTTCATCAAGCAATTGAAGTAAAAGATGAAATACATCGGGATGTGCTTTTTCAATTTCATCGAGTAATACAACAGAATAAGGTTTTCTTCTTACTTTTTCAGTTAGCTGACCACCTTCTTCGTACCCAACGTATCCCGGAGGCGCTCCAACAATCCTGGATACAGAAAACTTCTCCATATATTCACTCATGTCAATCCGAATCAGTGAGTCGATACTGTCGAACAGATAGGTAGTTAGTACCTTTGCCAACTGCGTTTTTCCTACGCCAGTTGGTCCCAAAAAGATAAATGAACCGATGGGGCGGTTTGGATCTTTTAATCCAGCCCTGTTTCGCTGAATAGCCCGAACAATTTTTTGAATCGCTTCATCCTGTCCGATAACTCTGTTTTTCAAATCGGCTTCCATGTTCATTAGCCGTTTGCCTTCCGCCTGTGCAATTCGTTGAACAGGAACACCCGACATCATTGCAACTACTTCAGCAACTTTGTGTTCGTCAACTGTTTCGCGGTGTGTTGCCAATTCTTTTTCCCACGCTACTTTTTCATTTTCAAGCAACTGAAGGAAATTCTTTTCTTTATCTCTAAAGTCAGCAGCCAATTCAAAATTCTGACTTTTTACAGCCAATATTTTGTCTTCTTTTATCTTTTCTATCTTTTCTTCCAGCTTCAGAATATTATCCGGAACATTGATATTTGAAATATGTACCCTTGAGCCTGCTTCATCCAATGCATCAATGGCTTTGTCGGGCAAATATCTGTCGGAAATATAACGTGCAGTAAGTTTTACACAGGCATCCAATGCTTCCTCTGTGTAATTTACATTGTGGTGATCTTCATATCTGCCTTTTATGTTATTCAATATCTCGATGGTTTCCTCCATCGACGTAGGTTCAACCATTACTTTTTGGAAACGGCGTTCAAGTGCACCGTCTTTTTCAATGTGTTGACGGTACTCATCGAGCGTTGTTGCCCCAATACATTGGATATCGCCGCGTGCCAGTGCCGGTTTTAGCATATTGGCAGCATCAAGAGAACCTGTTGCACCGCCGGCTCCTACTATCGTATGAATTTCATCGATAAAAAGAATTACGTTGTTTACTTTTGTCAATTCGTTTAAAATCGCTTTCATTCTTTCCTCAAACTGTCCCCTGTATTTTGTTCCCGCAACAATTGAAGCGATATCCAAACTCACTACTCTTTTATCAAATAGTATTCGTGAAACTTTTTTACTTATAATACGCAATGCCAATCCCTCTGCAATTGCAGATTTTCCTACACCTGGTTCTCCGATAAGAATAGGGTTATTCTTTTTTCTCCGGCTCAGAATCTGGGCCAGACGCTCAATTTCTCTTTCACGCCCGACAATTGGGTCAAGATTGTTTTCTTCCGCCAGTTTGGTAATATCAATACCAAAATTATCTAAAACAGGTGTTTCCGATTTTGAGGTTGTACTCTTTTTTGCGCCGGAACCTCCGGGACCTTTTGAAAATGGCTCATTTGCATCATCATCATCACTTTCAGGAAAATCCGATTTTGCAATCGGCCCTTTGTAGTCCTGCAACTGTGATTTTACGATGTAATAATTGATACCAAACTCAACCAGCAATTGGGTAACAATATTCTCACTATCTTTTAAAATGGCGAGTAGTAAGTGCCCGCTGTTAGCCGTTGTGCTTTTAAATGAGCGCGCCTCCAAATAAATGAGTTTTAATGATTTTTCGGCCGATTTCAGCATAACCAAATCTGCTTTCTGATTAATTTCTTTATCAGACCGTATTTTTTTCTCAATTAGTTGTTTTATCTCTCCCAAATCAACGCCCAAATTCACTAAAATATCAGTTGCCGTGCCTTCTCCGTCTCTTAAAATTCCAAGAAACAAGTGCTCCTGCCCAATATAATCGTTTCCCAAGCGAATGGCTTCTTCTCTGCTGTATCCAATTATATCTTTAATCCTTGGTGAAAATTGTGAATCCATACAAATATCATTTTTTATTTAATCAACAACAATTGTTCCCAAATGTTGATTTACTAAAATACTGAAAATTCAACCGCAAAGTTAGCGATAATGTCATAAGTTATTAAATCTAATATTGAAATGCTGAATTATTGACAGTTAAATTGTTGATATCTTCTTGTTACTATCCACCAAAACAGCAGTAAAAACGCCTGAATACCGTGGATTTTTACTATTTTTGTGGGGCTTTTAAATTATTGGTAATTTATTTTGAAAGGAGATATAAATGATTGAAGGTGAAAAGATTATCAGAATAAACATAGAAGAGCAGATGAAGTCTGCCTATATTGATTATTCAATGTCGGTTATTGTTTCAAGAGCGTTACCCGATGTGAGGGATGGATTTAAACCGGTTCATCGAAGAGTATTATACGGAATGAATGATTTGGGAATACTTTCCAATCGTCCATATAAAAAATCTGCCAGAATTGTTGGAGAAGTTCTTGGGAAATATCACCCTCATGGTGATTCTTCTGTATATTTTACAATGGTACGTATGGCTCAGCACTGGTCGCTGAGATATCCCCTGATTGATGGCCAGGGAAACTTTGGTTCTGTTGATGGTGACAGTCCGGCAGCGATGCGTTATACCGAAGCAAGAATGGCGAGAATTGCTGAAGAAACATTGGCTGATTTGGATAAAAATACAGTGGACTTTCAACCTAACTTTGATGAATCGTTAAATGAACCTACTGTTTTACCTACCCGGATTCCGCAACTTATTGTTAATGGTGCATCAGGAATTGCTGTTGGGATGGCAACAAACATGCCGCCTCATAATCTTTCAGATACGATTGATGCTACAATTGCATTTATAGAAAACAATGAAATTACAATTGACGAAATAATCGAAATTATTAAGGCACCAGATTTTCCAACAGGTGGAATAATTTACGGCTATCAGGGAGTAAAAGAATCGTATGAAACCGGAAGAGGTCGGATTGTAATCCGCGGGAAAGCACATATTGAAAATGAAAACGGCCGCGAAAAGATAATCGTTACAGAAATTCCATATCTTGTTAACCGCGCTGAGATGATTCAGAAAACAGCTGATTTGGTGAACGAAAAGAAAATAGAGGGGATTTCAAATGTTAATGATGAGTCCGGCAGAGAAGGTATGCGCGTTGTTTATGATATCAAGCGCGACGCGATGAGTAATGTGGTATTAAATAAATTGTATAAATACACACAATTACAAACATCGTTTAATGTAAACAACATTGCCTTGGTAAATGGCCGGCCAAAGATGCTAAACATAAAAGACTTAATTTTTCATTTTGTGGAGCATCGCCACGAGATTGTTGTCAGACGCACACAGTATGAACTGGACCAAGCTGAAAAACGTGCGCATATTTTGCAGGGATTAATTATTGCCAGTGACAATATTGATGAAGTTATCGCCATCATCCGGTCTTCAGCAACACCCGACGAAGCAAGGGAAAGATTAATGGAGAAGTTTGAGTTAACTGAAATTCAGGCACGTGCAATTGTTGATATGCGATTGAGACAATTAACGGGTCTGGAACAGGATAAGCTCCGTGCGGAATATGAAGATATCATGAAGCAAATCGAACATCTCAAACAAATTCTTGCTGATAAATCGCTGCGTATGGATATTATCAAAGAAGAATTGCTTGAAATAAAAAAGAAATACGGAGATGAAAGACGCACAGAAGTAGTTCCAAATGCCGAAGAGTTCAATCCCGAAGATTTTTATGCAGACGATGATATGGTTATTACCATTTCGCACCTGGGATATATTAAACGTACACCGTTAACTGAATTCCGGACACAGGGAAGGGGAGGAGTTGGCTCCAAGGGAGGCTCTACACGCGATGAAGATTTCCTTGAACACATTTTTATTGCATCAATGCATAATACCTTGTTGCTTTTTACCGAAAAAGGAAAATGCTACTGGCTTAAAGTGTATCAAATTCCCGAAGGAACCCGATCTTCAAAAGGACGTGCAATCCAAAATATACTAAATATTGAACCCGATGATAAAGTATTGACTTTCATAAAAGTTAAAACTTTAGCTGATTCAGAGTTTATTAATAATAATTATATAATTCTGGCAACGAAAAAGGGGATAATTAAGAAAACAACGCTCGAAGCATACTCCCGCCCAAGACAAAACGGTGTTAATGCCATTACTATTAAAGACGGCGACCAGTTGCTTGAAGCCCGTCTTACTAACGGAGAAAGTGAAATAATGCTTGCAGTACGTTCGGGTAAAGCTATCCGTTTTAATGAAAGTATTGTCCGTGCTATTGGAAGAACGGCTTCTGGAGTAAGAGGTATTACGCTCGGGAATCCGAACGACGAGGTGATTGGCATGGTTTGTGTAAATAATGGCAATGAAGATATCCTTGTTATTTCGGAAAACGGATATGGAAAACGTTCTAAAATTGATGATTACAGAATCACGAATCGTGGAGGAAAAGGTGTTAAAACAATAAATATTACTGAAAAAACCGGTGATTTAATTACAATTAAAAGTGTGTCAAACGATAACGATTTGATGATCATTACGCAACATGGATTAACCATACGGTTGGCTGTAAGCTCTATTTCTGTTTTAGGAAGGGCAACGCAGGGAGTGAGGGTGATAAATTTGAAAAATGACGACAGGATTGCTTCTGTTGCAAGAGTAACTATAGAGGAAGAGGCTGAAGTTGAAAACGATAGTGAAATTGAAAACAATCAGGAAAATAGTGAAGGGATTGATTCTTAACAGTAAGAAAATAAATTATTGAGAATAAAACGTTAAGTTTGATTAATTTTATTATTCATATATTTTTGTAAAAGATTAATTTAAATTAAAACAATAAAAATTTAGGTGATGAAAAGAACAATAATTCTACTAACTTTTATTTTTGCTGCCAGTGTAAGCTTTGCACAAAAAGGAAAAGTGACCAGTGCCCAAAATTTCAAGGACTCTGGTAATTTAGAAAAAGCATTAGAAGCCATAAAGGAAACGATAGATCCGTCGAACGACAAATCGGAGAAAACTATCGACTGGCCTAAAACATGGGAAGTTAGAGGAGAAATATACCAGGCAATATATCAATCGGAGGACGAAAATGTAAAAAAACTGGCAGAAAATCCGCTGGCTACTGCTTTCGAGTCGTACAAAAAAGCATTGGAGCTTGACGAAAAAGGAAGGTTCAGCAATGGTTTGAAAATTAAACTTACGTTGCTAACCAACGATCTTACGAATCAGGCTGTTGAAGGTTTTAATAGTGAAGATTATGAAAAAGCCTTGAATGCTTTTGAACAAATTTTGGCAATAAATAGTATGCCTTTGATTAAAGGAGATAACCCTGAAACAATAGATACTGTTATTGTTTACAATACAGGTTTGGCTGCATACAATGCGCAGCAATATGACAAGGCTATTAAATATTATAAAGAAGCAGCTGAGTATGGTTATAACGGAGCCAGAACTTACAGTTTAATTGCAAGCGCTTATCAGATGAAAAAGGATACTTTGGGGGCCTTGGAAATTTTACAGGAAGGTTTTGAAAAATATCCGGATGATAACAATGTACTTACCAGTATGATTCAGATTTATCTGGATCAGGATAAAACGGAAGATGCAATGAAATATCTGGAAATGGCGATTGAACAAGATCCGGATAATGCAACATTTTATTTTGCTCAGGGAACTTTATTTGAAAAGCTTGAAAATGACGAAAAAGCAATTGAGTCATATGAAAAAGCAATAGAAGTTGATCCTGAAAACTACGGTGCATATTATAATTTAGGTGCATTGTACTATAATAAAGGTGTTCAGCAGATTGAGGTTGCCAATTCAGTTCCAGCAAATGAAAATGAAAGATATTTGGAGGAAACCAAAAAAGCTGATGTCTGGTGGGAAAAAGCTTTACCATATATGGAAAAATGTAATGAATTAAAACCAGATGATCTAATGACACTGGAATCGTTAAAGAATTTGTATTACCGGATGAAACAGATGGATAAGTACAACGAAATGTTGGAAAAATTAGGACAGTAATTATATCGTTAAAGGAGAGCTGAAACTCTCCTTTTTCAAAACATATATTATTTATCATAATATCAATTATAGGACAAACGTATTAATTTTGAAAATAGGAGTTCTTAGCAGAATCTTGTGAAATTACGTCCACGCGGCTGAGCGTGGTTTACATAGAATCAGTTATCGCGACGCAGTCCGATAACGTTAAAGATTTTATGTAAAAGTTAATTCGGTATTTCTTTTGAAGTGTTCGTCCTATAATTCGACACTATATTAAATAGCCGCGGCTGTCGCATATTTCCAACACACACCAGCCGCACACCTATAAATACAAAATCCCTCCCTAAAAAAGTTTTTCTGTTAATTATTTCAAACAAATATTTAATTCTGAATTGTCGCAACAGTACAACAATTTTTAATGTTTATCATATTTATCATAATTATTTCAATAGCCTTTTCCCTGTCCACCGGTCAAATTTATCTGGTGTAGGATTTTCAGGAATGGTATCGTTGTACTGAATTATCCAATCATCCAGTTTGTTTCTCATTTCGGTTAACGTTTTTTCGTATTCCGGACTTTTAGCAAGATTATTAAACTGATACGGATCTTTAACCACATCGTACAATTCTTCAACCTGCCGTGGTGCGATAAAACAGTCAAGCTGATTTTCATTTAATTTGCCAGCATTGTACATTTTTATCATTTCCTGGTAAGTTAAACTACCAACTGCATCAGCCGGTGGCGACGCATTAAGCTCAGGAAACGTATTACGAATATAAAGAAAATTTGTATTCCGTATTGCCCGCTCAAATGACTGATAATCATGCCAGTTATGTTCTCCTGCGATGTGGTCTCTGACTGTTGCTGAATAATCGTTCAGAACAGGAACAAAAGAAACTCCCTGGAAAGTAGGAGAACTATTTAATCCAGCCAATTCACAAAAAGTTGGAGCAATATCGATCGAACTTATCAGGGCATTGGTGCGTCCCTTTTTAATTTTAGCCGGCCAACGAACAATAAAAGGTGTTTTTATACCACTGTCGTAGAGCCTGGTTTTTGCTCGTGGAAAAGGCCTTCCATTGTCGGTCATATAAATAATCAAAGTATTTTCGTCCTCGCCCTGATCTTTTAAAACCTGCAATACTTTTCCCAAATAACTGTCCAAACGCGATATCTCGTCGTAGTACAAGGCCAGGTCTTTTCTGGTAGAATCGTTGTCAGGCAAATAAGGTGGCACAATAACTTTAGCAGGATCATGTGGTTTGGCAATGGTATTTGTTTTATAAGGACGATGTGGATCCATGGCCGCCATCCACATAAAGAAAGGTTTTTCTTTTGGCCTGTTTTCCATTGCTTCAACCCAGAATTCACAGCCACTTGGCGAGCCTCCGTATATTGTGTCAAACTCCGGACGTGGATCTCCGATATGATATTTCCCGGCAACGGCTGTATAATATCCGGCTTTTTGTAACTCTCCGGCAAACAATACCTGGTTATGAGGTAAGGGCATATGTAATTCAGGCGCTCCGGTACTGTGCGGATAACGTCCGGTAAGGATACTGCATCTGCTTGGACTGCACGAACTGGCCGTTAAAAAGGCATTGTCGAAAACCAGTCCTTCCTCAGCCAGCTTGTTTATATTTGGCGTTCGAATAACTTTGTTGCCATAAGCAGCACATTCATTCCAGGCTGCGTCATCGGCAATAAAGACAATAAAATTAGGCTGCTTTTTTTCTTTCTTTTCCTGAACATTACATGAATTCAAAAGTGCCAAAGCAAGTAAAAATAAAAAAACAAGATTTTTCATTAGTTGGTTATTTAATGTTATTTGTTTAAAAAAAACGGAAAAACAGGATTATAGTCTAATTTTTCAAAAGCTCTCTTGCTGTTTTTAACGTATTATCTGTAATGTCTTTACCACTTACCATTTTAGCCAACTCTTCTACCCTTTCATTGTTCTCAATTTTTCGAATTGATGTGTAAGTTTTCTCTTCTTTTTCATATTTAAACACTACAAAATGACTGTCTCCTTTTGCTGCGATTTGCGGCAGATGCGTAATATTTATAATTTGAGTGGAAGCCGAAAAAGACTTTAAAAGGTTTCCCATTTTTATGGCTACTTCACCTGATATTCCTGAATCAATCTCATCAAAAATAATGGTTGGAAGTTTTTTTGATTTTCGTAATAAATTTTTTATGGCCAGCATCAAACGTGACATTTCACCACCAGATGCAATTTTTGAAATTTCTGAAGGTTCTGAGTCGTTGTTTGCACTAAACAGAAAAGAAATTGAATCTTTTCCCAAGGCCGTGTAGTCATGCATTTCTTCGTGCGCAACAAGTAATTTTGCTCTGGGCATACCCAATTGCTCCAGATCCGTAATAACAGCTTTTCCGATACCTGGAAACGATTTTTTTCGTATCGTGGAAAGTTCGCCCGCAAGACTCTTTAGTTGTTCTAAAACAGTTCTCAGTTCATTTTCTGAATTTTCTATTTCATCACCAAAACCAACCGCTTGTTTGATTTTGTTTTCAAAATCATTTTTTAGTTTCATCAGTTCATCGATACCTGAGACATGATGTTTTTGCTGAAGGTTGTATATGAGATTTAAGCGCTCGTTAATTTCCTCAATTTTAGCTGGTTCGTGTTCTGTTTTTTCAGCCAAAGCATCTATTTCGTCCCAAATATCTTTTAGCTCCAGAAAAGTACTTTGTAAGCGGCTTTGCAGTTCCGGAGCATCAGAGATATAGTTCTGAATCCTTTCCAGAATTTTTGCACTTTCTTTTATATTTTGAAGTACTGAAAATTGCTCATTATCAATCAAATGAAGAGCCTCGGTGAAAGAACTTTTTATCTCCTCAGCATGCGTGAGTTTTTCAAGTTCTGTTTCCAACTCTTCCTGCTCCCCCACCCTTAGTTTTGCTTCTTCCAGCTGATGAAACTGAAACTGAAAATAATCAAGCTCGGTATTTGCATTTTCAGCTTTTTCTTTTAACTCTTTGAGTTTCTTTTGAAGCTGGTTAAAATGTCTATAAGCGGTTTTGTATTCATCTAATTTATTGAGTGATTCTGAAACTTCATCTACGAGATTAAGCTGGAATTTTTGGTTCACAAGCTCAAGATTTTGGTGTTGCGAATGAATATCAATCAGTTTTAAGCCAAGTTCGCCAATGGCTTTTAATTTTACCGGCGTGTCATTAATAAAAGCCCGCGATTTTCCCGAGGGTGTTATTTCTCTTCGTAAAATAGTTTGATTGTCGTAGTCCAGGTCATTTTTTTCAAAAAAAGACTGTAACTTATAATTTTTAACTTCAAAAAATCCTTCTACTATACATTTCTCATTCTTGTTTTTCAGCACCGATAAATCGGCCCTGTTTCCTAAAATAAGCCCTAAGGCTCCCAAAATGATTGATTTTCCTGCACCTGTTTCGCCCGTTATTGTATTTAATCCATCAGAAAACTCAACTGTAAGTTGTTGAATCAGTGCATAATTGGAAATCGTAAGTTTTGTGAGCATAAATGTATAGTTTTTACATTGCTGTAATATGCCTTAAAAATACCAAAAATCAATCAACAGTAATTAAATTACCACTAATAAATATTTTGCGGATATAGATGTGAAAAGATTTGTAGGTACAGGTAAAAACTAAAAGCCCTCGTTTTCAGCAATCTTTTCATATTTGCTTCCGTTCGCCGGATCAACTTCTGTTAAAATTGCCATCACCCTGTTGCGTTCATCGGGATATGATTTGGAAAAAATATTGACCAACTCGTCGGATTTTGCATCAAAAAATAACTGTACAATATACGTATTGGGGCGGCGTCTGAATACTTTCTGAATATCACGAAGTGAATTAGCAATTGTTGAACGGCCTTCGTCAGGTCTATCCGACATTAAATCCAATCCCTGGCGATGGTATTGGTATAAACAATTCCGATAATCCTGGTAAGAATTATTAAGCATGTTTTCAACCAGCCAGTAGCGGTTTCTTTCGCTTTCGAATGCTTTCCATCCTTTCATGGCCGCATTTTGCGAGTTATTAACAATTGCCTGCGCTTTCTCAAAATACTGTGTCCCTCCCATTGGAGAAAAGGTATCATAATCAAACCCCAAAATAACATAGGCATAATATGCCAGAATATTTGTGAGATTGTCACGATTTGATGTTTCATTGTATTCAAGCGGCTGATATTCTACATATCTGCAATGAAAATCGTTGTCTTTGATATTTAAAATGGTTGTTTCGTAGCTTGAATTATAAACAGGCCTTGTTAACTGAACCTGAATGGTGCCTCTAAATTCATCTGCAGCAATCTGTTCATCCAGCCGTATCAGAATATTACATTTTATTTTTTCATCGTAAGAATACACATGTTCTGTCCATTTCCGGTTATTCATAAATTCATAAATATCAGATTGCATCGTTCGGAAAAGGTTTTTATTGGCACCTTTTATTTTTTGGGATGACACGGTAACATTACAGCGTAACTCTTGTGCTGACACAGAGCCTAAAATGAGAAATAGTATGGAAATTAAAATTGTTAATTTTTTCATAAAAATCTTGTCGGTTGAAATGCGAAAATATAAAAAATAATATGCAACAAAACTAATTCTTTAAAGTATCAATTATCTTGTTTACAATATCAACAGCTACTTCCTTTTTACTTTTTAACTCAAAATTCTGACGATTATTGTCTTTATCAATAATCGTAATTTTATTTGTATCGGTTTGGAAGCCTGCCCCCGGATCATTTAAGGAATTTAAAACAATAAAATCCAGGTTTTTCTTGTGAAGTTTTTGCGATGCATTTTCCAGTTCATTGCTGGTTTCCAGAGCGAATCCCGCCAGTATCTGATTTTTTTTCTTCACTTCGCCCAGTGCCCGCGCGATGTCTTTTGTTGGTTTTAACTCCAGCGTCCAATTATTTTTTCCTCTTTTTGTTTTCGTTATTTCAGCTTGTAAAGGAGTAAAATCGGCCACCGCAGCACACATAACTGCACCGTCGGTAGCATCAAAATACTTTTGGCATTCTAAATACATTTCCTCAGCCGACTCAACAGGCACCAAACTGATGTTGCTGTTTGTGACTTTGAGATTTACCGGACCTGAAACTAAAATTACTTTGGCACCTTCACAAGCAAGCTCTTTGGCAATGGCGTATCCCATTTTTCCTGAAGAATAATTTCCGATAAAACGTACGGGATCTATTTTTTCGAAAGTAGGTCCGGCAGTAACCAAAAAGGTTTTATTCAGCAGTTTTTTTTTTCTGCTAAAAAAATCCACAATGAGTTCGAGTATCTTTTCCGGTTCTTCCATGCGGCCCTTACCTTCAAGTCCGCTTGCTAAAAATCCTTCTCCGGGTTCAATAATACTGTTTCCGTACCTTTTTAATGTCTCAAGATTCTTTTGATTTGAAGGATGTGAAAACATATCCAAATCCATAGCCGGGGCAACCATAACCGGGCATTTAGCTGACATGTATGTTGTTACCAGCATATTATCAGCAATTCCATGGGCCATTTTTCCGATGGTTGAGGCTGTTGCAGGAGCAATAATCATAAGATCGGCCCAAAGCCCAAGATCAACATGGCTGTGCCAGCTTCCGTCGTTGGCTCCAAAAAACTCACTTATAACAGGTTTGCCTGATAGCGCAGACAATGTTACAGGAGTGATAAATTCTTTTCCGGCAGAAGTAATTATAATTTGAACCTCGGCTCCTTTTTTCACCAGTAAGCGTAAAAGTATAGCTGCCTTATAAGCAGCTATACTCCCGGTAATCCCCAATATTATTTTTTTTCCTTCAAGCCTCATAGGCCGGAATCTTTAAATACCTTTTTTGCTTTCCCTCGCAGGATTACGATGATAAATTTCTCCGTCTTTCAACTCCTCAAAAGCGATTAGCGTTGGTTTTGGAAGACGCTCGTAAAATTTGGAAATTTCAATTTGCTCGCGGTTTTCAAAAATCTCTTCCAGGTTATCAGTGTATGAAGCAAATTCCTGTAATTTCTGATTTAATTCCTCTTTCAACTCCGATGAAATCTGGTTGGCTCGCTTGGCCAGAATCATAACAGTTTCATAAATATTTCCGGTTTCCTGAGTTAATACTTCAAGATCACGGGAAATAGTAGACGGAGCTGCTTTTGTTTTTTTATAATCCATTTTAATTTGTATTTGACTGTTCTTTATAATTCAACATTTCAGCGGTAGTTTCATAAAATTTATCTACCTCTTTTTTGTGTTCACTTTCCGGAAACTCATCGACAAAGGTAAAATATTCATCCAATGCACTGGATAAACGTTCTTCCTGTTTGTCGGCCACGCTCCTTATAGCAAGTAAATATTTCGATTTTAATAGCATGTACATCAGTTCTTCCCGGTACCTGCTATCTGGATAATCTTTCAGGCCGTTTGATAAAGCAACAACAGCTGCCTTATAGTTTTCAAAATCATAATACAATTTTGCGTTCAGATACGATTTGTATACCAGTTTGTTTTGTAACTCATCGATTAAACGGTTGGCTTCATCAACTCTTTCGCTAAAAGGATACAGGTTTATATACAATTGCATAGCGTCAATAGCTTCTGATGTTACCGATTGATCCAAACGCGGTTTTGGAGAAAGCAAATAGGCACAATATCCAACCATAAACTGTGCCTCTTCAATGTATTCACTGGTAGGAAATTCCTTTATCAGTGATTTAAAATAATGTCCGGCCATCAAATAATCTTTCTGGCCAATCATACTTTTGGCGTAATAATAATATATTTTATCAGCACGTGAAGTTCCACGATAGATAGTCACCAGTTCCTGCAACAATGTGCCAGCTCGCACATATTCACCGTCTTCATAATATTCAATTGCTTTTTTGTATTTGAATTCGTAATCAGTACTCTTTAATATCTTGTTGTAATCGCCACATCCAGTGGCAAAGAGCACTAAAACCAGAATAAAAATTAGTCCTAAATTTTTCATTTTCATAATCATGGCGCAAAAATATACTTTTTTTAGATACATCGAACTATATGAAAGGTTATTTTTAACCTAACACTGTTAACAACATTTTATTGTATCGGGTTCATTTTGAGTTTTATACATTTTTTTTATTTACATGGCGACGAAATTACTATTCTTAACTTCATATTTGAACAAACATTAGTATAATTTAACACATTTGCCAAATTTTTAAAAAAGTTTACATTTGCATCCTAAAACAATCACTAAATTTTATATCGTGGATATATTTGAAAAATTCAGGACAAACAAAGGTGATATCGGTAAATGGATGGATCAGATCCATGGATACTTTGCATTTCCTAAACTTGAGGGAGAAATTTCAGCCAGAATGAAATTCAGAGGGAAAGAGGTATTAACCTGGAGTTTAAACAACTACCTTGGTCTTGCCAACCATCCCGAGGTTAGAAAAGCCGATGCAGAAGCTGCAGCGCAGTATGGTATGGCTTATCCGATGGGAGCTCGTATGATGTCGGGACAAACAACGAAACATGAACAGTTAGAGCGTGAATTAGCAGAATTTGTTGGTAAGCCTGATGCATTTTTGCTTAACTACGGATACCAGGGAATGGTTTCTGCAATTGATGTGCTGGCCAGCCGAAAAGATGTTATTGTATACGATTCGGAATCACACGCTTGTATTATGGATGGTATTTTCCTACATAAAGCAAAGGGTGGAAAAAGTTTTGTGTATTCGCACAACAACATTGATAAATGCCGTAAAATGTTAGGTTTTGCTGCCAAAATAGCAGCGGAAACCGGTGGCGGAATTCTGGTTATTACAGAAGGGGTTTTTGGGATGACCGGACAGGTTGGGAAACTTGACGAAATTGTTGCGTTAAAAAAAGAATTCAACTTCCGCTTATTTGTTGACGACGCTCACGGGTTTGGAACGATGGGACCAACAGGTGCAGGTTCAGGTGAACATTTTGGCGTTCAGGACGGTATTGACCTTTATTTTGGAACGTTTGCAAAAGCGATGGCTGGCATTGGTGGTTTTATCGCTTGTGAAACAGACATTTGCTATATCCTACGTTATAACATGCGCTCTCAAACCTTTGCCAAATCTTTACCAATGGCAATGACTATTGGTGCATTAAAACGTTTGGATATGATTCGTACAATGCCAGAATTGCGCGAAAGATTATGGACCGTTGTTAATACGCTACAAAAAGGATTAAAAGAAGCAGGTTTTGATTTAGGAAAAACAAATACTCAGGTTACTCCGGTTTATATGAAAGGAGGAGAGGCAGAAGCAACAAACATGGTTTACGATTTACGCGAAAACTATGGGATTTTCTGTTCAATGGTAGTTTACCCGGTTATTCCTAAAGGTGAAATACTTTTGCGCTTAATTCCTACTGCGATGCATACATTAGAAGATGTTGAATATACATTGAAAGCATTCAAGGATTTACACAAAAAATTAATCGCAGGAGAATATAAAAGTGAAAACCTTGCAAAAGTGAAAGTTGACAAATAGTTAATTAATTGAAGAAGATAAAAAAGAAGGAGTTTATCATCAACTCCTTTTTTTTATGTAAAAAAAACAAGACAGTCCTGCCCTGCTTTTTCTAAAATTTTTCTTATCCATTCTTTTCAGAGAGAAATCTTTCTGCATCGATAGCTGCCATACAGCCGGATCCAGCTGCAGTAACTGCCTGCCTGTAATGGGAATCCTGAACATCTCCACAGGCAAATACTCCAGGTACTTTGGTTTGTGACGTCCCGGGAATTGTACTGATGTACCCAACACTATCCGTTTCCAAATAATCTTTAAAAATATCGGAGTTAGGTTTGTGCCCTATTGCAAGGAAAAATCCGTCGATTTTAATATCAACTTCTTGTTCATCCGGTTCTCCTAAATTTTTTACCAATTTTGCACCTTCCACAACACCGTTCTCTCCATATAATCCTTTTGTTTGGTGTTGCCATAGAATTTCAATATTTGGCGTTTTCTTTGTTCTTTCGGCCATGACGCGTGAAGCACGCAAAACGTCTCTTCTGACAATCATGTATACTTTGTTGCACAATCCAGCAAGATACATGGCTTCTTCAGCAGCAGTATCGCCGCCTCCCACAACGGCAACATCTTTTCCACGATAAAAGAAACCATCACAGGTTGCACAGGCAGATACCCCTCCTCCTGCATATTTCTTTTCATCTTCTAATCCCAAATACTTGGCTGTTGCACCAGTAGCAATAATCACTGATTCTGCTTCAATAAGTTTACTGTCATCAATCCAAACTTTATGAATGTCTCCGGAAAAATCAACTTTTGTTGCCATTCCCCAACGGACATCGGCACCAAAACGTTGCGCCTGCTTCTTAAAATCTTCCATCATAACCGGGCCGGTAACACCTTCCGGGTAACCTGGATAATTTTCTACTTCGGTAGTCGTTGTGAGCTGACCTCCGGGTTGCAGTCCTTCGTACATTACCGGACTAAGGTTAGCACGGGCAGCATAAATAGCGGCAGTGTATCCAGCCGGGCCAGAACCAATAATCAAACATTTTACGCGCTCTGCTTCACCAGAGGGCGTAGTTTTAGATTCTTCGTTTTCGTTAATATCAAGCGATTTAAACATATCTGTAATTTTTTTGTCGAACAAAAGTACAAAACATCTTTATTTCATAACAATAAGTTCAATCGATATTTGCGAAGATACGATAGACAAATTCGATTTATTTTCAACTATTTTGAATTGCAGTGAAAAAAAGTTTTGCAGATACCGATTCAACGACTATTTTTGCAGGCACAAATTCGGGATGTGGCGCAGCCTGGTAGCGCACTCGTCTGGGGGGCGAGGGGTCGCAAGTTCAAATCTTGTCATCCCGACAGCTGAAAATAAAGGAGTTAAACAAAAGTTTAGCTCCTTTTTATTTTATATGGGTACAACATAGGTACAACAAAATAGACCAATAAATACCGGCATATATTGCTACATAATAGATGGATTTTAAATGTTATTCAGCATTTCGAAGTCCAATACTGCTCAAACAGCGACAAATGCTACCACTGCAACAGCTTACCCTTGTTTTCATTTGCCTGATTAAG
>NZ_JAIKLE010000119.1 GCF_022267315.1 Maribellus maritimus | reverse complement strand
GCCCACCTGTCAAATCAGTTCAAAAAAATTACCGGACTTACTCCTTCTCATTTCAAAAAGCTAAAGAATAAAAGGCGGGATACACTTGAGGAAGTCTGAATAATTCGGGGGCATAAGAAACAAAGGATTATAAATTAAAAGGATGCTCATGAATCACAATGAAAAATATTATCTGCAGGAAATCTTTGAAAAATTTATTCAACCTAACTTTTCAATTGTTGATTATATTATTTTTTTTGAATGGGATAATATAACCAGGAATTACCGCTATGTAGTAACACCGAAGGAAAACAAAAACAAATTCATTAGTTTTTATTTGCATAAGCATGATAAAATTGATGATTTTAAAATGGTTGTAATTTACACAAGTGTTGGAGAATTCAATTCTCATAATACCCAAAAATTATTGTTTTTGATAGCTCACGATGATTTGGAGCGATTTAACCATTTCTACCAGGATTTTATTGATGATTTAAACGAAAAAAGTTTTAAAGAATCTCCCTTTGATTTCTATATTCCCTTTTTTGTTAAAAGTGGAAAAAAGGAATAGTCCCCAAAGTATTGTTATAATCACTCTCCAGTAACTCAAAGCTTTTATTTATACATAGTTTTTTTAAACCTGTTATTGGAGAAATAAATTTTTAATTCATCCTTATATCACAAAAATTCTTTGGCTTGGAAAAGAAGGGTGTTAAAACAAATGTGTGAATTATGTAAGTTATAGATTTAATAGTATAACATGTTGCATTTTGTATTAAGTACTTTTAGCATATGCAGGATAGAGAGATTGAGAAATCGAAGCAACATGTCTTGACTGAAATTGCCGAGTATGCAAGCGATTCAGTTATGAGTAAAACAATTATCAGGAAACCAACCGGAAATGTTAGAGTTATGGCATTTGATACTGGTAAGATATTGCCAGAGATTATTTTGCCTTTCGATATATTTATTCAAATCATAGAAGGGGATGCTGAAATAGTAATAAATAAACATTCAAACCTTCTAAAGACAGGGGAAGTGGTTGTAATCCCAGCTCACACTTCTTATTATATCAAGGCCAGCAAAAGATTAAAATGATTTCAACATTGATAAAAGCGGGTATGAAGAAAACACATTATAATAATATCTTAAAATAAAAAATATGGCAAAAAGCAAAGAAGGAAAAGAGAGAAAGAACGTGAAAAAGGAAGCGGTAAAAAGCCTGAAAGAAAAAAGAGCTGAAAAAGCGGCAAAAAAAGCAGGGAAAAGCGATTCAGGTTTAATTTAACCAACATTGCACTATTATTCTCATAAACTGAAAAAATGATGATGGAAAATGAATTTAAAGAAGGTGAGGTTGTAAGGTCAAAGTTTAATCCAACCCTGAATCTAGTGATCAGCAAGCATATACCCCCAATTTATTATTGCAGGACGCAAAATAAACCCTCCGGTAAAGAAGTTGCTTATTTTGAAAATGAACTTTTGTTGTACAACGTAAAAAATATAGGTGTAGTTACTTCCGGTAACAGATTATCCTAAAAATAAAACAATTGTGATAAGGGAGTTTTTGAGAAATAAGATGATTTTGAATTTCTGCTTCAAATGGAATACCAAAGGGAAAAGATAAGTGTTGAAGAAATAGCAGTTGACAAATTGAAACATAAAGATGGAAAACAAATATAAAGAAGGCGAGATAGTATATGCCAAAGTAAATCCCGGGCTAAAGTTGGTCATTCGACGTTATGTCGATAGAATTTATTATTGCAAAATTCAAGATGAGCCAGCTCGAAAGGAATTGGTGTATTTTGAACGAGAAATTCTACCCTTTTTAAGTGATACAAAAAGATAAATGAAGGTTTTAAATTCAGAGACAAATTTAAATGAGGTAATA
>NZ_JAIKLE010000118.1 GCF_022267315.1 Maribellus maritimus | reverse complement strand
TGGTACGCCAACTGCGGATTCTCGCATCGCAGTTCCGTGTCCTTCGGACAGGAACGCTCTCCGAAATCCGCCCCGACAACATGTACCAACCGTTATAGCCAATTATAAATAAGATAAAATGCAAAAAATAGAACTATTAAAAAACCTTCAGCTAATAACAAATAAAACGCTGAGTACAAAATTGATTGATTTTTTTAATGGAAATCAAAAAGAAAATAGCATTAGTTCCTCTTTGTTATTAATACTTGTTGAATCAAAGTCAGGGTTTGACCAATTAATACTTGACGAAAAACAAGAAAAAATACTTAAACAATTCAATGCGCACAAATACTATGAAACATCGTTTTTCAGTGCAATAATTCGTTTTGTATCTAACAATAATTATGATACAAAAATTAAATTTTTGCAACAATCAAAAGCATTAAACGATTTTTTTACTTATCACAATACACTCTTGACAACTTTGAGACTAATAGCAAACATGTTATTTGAAGATTCAGAATTAAACGACTCTATTTTTGATTTTGATTACAAAAAAGCAGAAAATGAAGGATTCTTATATTTTGAAATATTAGCAAATGAAAAAATTGATTTCGAGACTTTTACCGTTGTTATCCAAAATATAAACATTTTAGTCAATAACGTTTATGATGCTTTAAATTCAATTGACAATCTGAAATCTGAAGAAAAACCGAAAATGATTCTTGCCGACTCTGGCAGCAACACAAATATATCGATTAAACTTCCCAAAGCGATATCACAAGCTATTGCTAAAATCATTAACGACACGTGGAATCTAATATCAAATAACTCAGGGTTTAAGCTTGACAAACTAAACAACAACTTGTCAAAAAGTCTTCAAATTATTGAAAAAATAAATTCAGCCGAAAAAGAAGAAAATATTTCAGCAGAACAAGCTGAAATATGGCGAAGAAATATTATTAATTCAACAGAGAAAATTATACTAAATAATACTCTTACAAAATCGAAAGCAGAAGAAGTTTACATATTATCAAATCAAAAAATGTTGGTTGAATCAACAAAAAAATATTTGAATGAGAAGAATAAATAACTGGCTATAACAAATTGTATATGGCAGGCGGGGGTTTTAGCGGTCTGACAAGTCAGACCTCGTGCCCACTCTTCTGCGGGTCTGACAGGATTTCTCTTCGAAATCCCGCCCGACCACATACAAGTGACCGTTAACGGCAAGTTTGAGAAGAATAAATTGGTGGTTATTTGATAAGTCCGTTCTTTGGTTTTCTGCTCGCCCCGAAAGTTGCTGTCACAAAACTTGCAAAAGATTGTTTAGTGCAAGTTGCCAATTTTCGCAGTCTGACAGGCAACCAAAATGTTTCTCTGCCTGACTGTGAAGCACTTTTTAGGAACAGCTGGTGGTTATTTGACAGTTTGTGTTTTGGCCTTTAGTTATCTGGACTGGAATTAAAAAAATTGGCGGACATTTTTGTACTCGCAAGTTTTCCGCCAGCGGCATAAGTTAGGAATGGAAAAACTCACGTTTTTGCGGGGCAAACCGACGTTGGTTACCTGCAACCCACAAGCAACTTTGACTTTTGGGGTGAAGAAAAATTTAAAAAGCGACGAGGTTATTTGAAACTTTTGCTCAGAAAATGATATTTTTATACTGTTAACAACTTGACCATGAATAAAAAACCAGCCGTTAACAAAGTACATATTGCAGGGCGGGTTCGGTGGTTCGCCAACTGCGGATTCTCGCATCGCAGTTCCGTGTCCTTCGGACAGGAACGCTCTCCGAAATCCGCCCCGACAACATGTACCAACCGTTAGTGGCAATTTGGTACGATAAAGGGACATCCGTTACAAAGTTAAAGGGACATAGTTTACACTTTTCAAAGTTTGTAATTTGACATAAAAATCAGATTGCCATGCC
>NZ_JAIKLE010000117.1 GCF_022267315.1 Maribellus maritimus | reverse complement strand
ACGGTCACTTGTAAGTTGTCGTTGCGGATTTCGGAGCTCGTTCCTGTCCGGCAGGACGGAACGATGTTGCGAGAATCCAGCGAACGACACACCACAAACCCCGCAATGCAATTTACAATTTGTTATGCCCAGTTATTTGAAGCATTTTATTTGTTATTTCTTTCTCTATATCTCTAAACTTTTGCAGAAAACTATCAAGTCCATTTTGAGTCATTACATAAATTATTGAAATCATAGGAACACTATTTCTGTGATAATTGAACACAAGTCTAGAAATGTCAACTTTCTTTAGATTTGTCAGGTTGTTTTTGTTGATATTTAATTCGTATAAATCATCTCTTACAAGTAGTATTGGAATATATAAAAAGTGACGAAAATATTCGTCGTAATATGTCTCAGAATTTTTATCTCTATCCCATCTCTCAACGGATTCATCACAGTATTGTAGAATCTTTGAAAATCCTGAGTGTAAATTATCAGGGTGTATTGCCATTAATTCTTGATTATTCCCCTTTTTGTTTTGGAAAGAACAATATTGCGTAAACATAGAATCCTTTTCTTCCAAAAGCTTTTCATAGTAACCAGAATAAGAATCATATTCTAATCCTTGAGGTATTGTTGTTATTTCTCTAAGTCCCTCCCAAATAGGATTATTGGGAGAATACTCCATCTGGGTTAATAATACGATTGGGTAGAGGTTGTTTTTAATTTCGAAAATGAAATGGGTTTTTGCTGCTACTTTGCATCTTGCCACTTTTTCGTCATACTCATAGAATTCTGCAACTAAATCTATTTCTCTACTTTTATTTGTGTGTGGGTCTAAAATTGAGACATTAGACTCAACAAAGTACCCTTTAGATACTAAGTGTTTTACTGTTTGGGATTCAAGGAGATAACCTGAACGCTCAATTGCCTCTAATAGTTCTTTTTCAGATAATTCGATTTTATTCATTTATGTTTGAGTTGTCAATGATTTTTAAAATATCACTTGCTACAACAATTCGGTCAAATGCAGAAACGAAATCCATTTTTACATCTCTATGAGAACAAGGGTTTTTATAATATCCAAATGCACCAGCAATGTAATTTGAAAATGCTTCTCGCTCTGCAAACGGTAATTGTTTATCAGTAAGTATTCCATTGTTTGGATTGTAAGCTTTTCTTATTAGGCTTACACCAACATCCTCTGGTTTGGCTCCAGTTTTTTGCCTAATTTTTATTTCAATTAGTTTAAAAGATTGCAATACTGCACTTTCAAACTCTCCATTATTTAATAGGCTAAAACACTTAGAAATGATTTCAGGATGCACATAGGTTCTTGGGAGTAAAGTGTATTCTTTAATAACTCTATTAAATTCATACTCTAAGAATCGAAATCCTTTTTTTGTTGGATAAAATTCTTCTTCTCCGTTTTCGTCATATCCTCTCTGAAATTGTCTAATGTCAATATGAGTTTCATGACTAGCTTTATACTTAATTCGTGTAAATCTTATCGGTTGATATCCTCCTGGATTAACATCTCCAATAACATTTTGATATTCAATTTTAGCTTCTATCTCTGATTTGCTCATATCTTATTTATAATTGGGCATAACGGCCGCGTGCATGTGGAGTGCGGGATTCATAGCTCCGCCCTTCCAGTTACACACTGAGCCAATTCGTTTATTCCTATTTTTATTTTGAAGCCGATTCGTCATTAACGAATTGGCGTTGTTTAACAAAGCATTACTGCTGGCTTACTAAGCCTGCCAGCATTACATATGCACGTCCTAAGGATGGTACTCCGCATGCAATAAGGCACAACGCATTTGTAATAACCAAAGATGATAAGGTTGGCATTGGTATTTCAAATCCTGAGAAGGAATTAGAAGTTGAAGGTGATGGCTATTTCTCTGGAAACTTGGGAGTAGGTACCTCGGCCCCTTCAAGTAATACCATTTTAAATACAAAATGCCGCATTGAAAATTTTTAGGTAGTGTTTGTTTCCGGTTATTGACATTATGGTTTCGGGTTGCATTTCTATT
>NZ_JAIKLE010000116.1 GCF_022267315.1 Maribellus maritimus | reverse complement strand
GCATGTTTCATCAATGCAATTCCGTCATAAAGGCGGCTTTGTGATTTAACTGCATACTTCTCGTAAATATTAGCATTGGTGAATTGGGCTTTTACTGAAAACTCATCAACAGAAGATGAATAGTGGATATCCACCCCGGTTTTAAACAGGTGCGAGGCGTACCGGATATAAATGTTAGCCGGAATCCAGCGCTCCCCGAAGTTGAAATCCAGTTCCTCAAAAGGGATAGGTTCGGGGATAGAGCTTTGGAGAGCCTGTAATGATTCTTGCGCCGCAATATCATTGGGTTGCCGCGTGAGGTAACCTTCAATATTTTTTACTTTCTCAACTACATTCCCTGAAATGAATCTGTCAGCTACTTCGTAATTTTGAATGAGCGGGTTAAAATAAATTCGTCCGTGAAGTTCCTGAATCAGTTCCTCCCGGCTCTTTTCGTTCAACAGGGATAGCATGTAATCCATCCGTACTTCCCCGAACTTATTCAGTGAGGCAGCAAGGGCCTCTTCCGAAGTATCTACCTGTTCCAGCTCCCTGGCATTAAAGGCAACAGGCTGGTGGAAAATATCTGCCTTTACCAGTTGTCCGTTTTCGCCTCTTTCCAAAGCCAGCACTTCATTGGCCCCGGAATCCATTTTCAACAAGCCGAGATTTTTGGGGTCGTTCAGATTTCCATACTTCTGAAAGAAATCATCGTAATAACCGTTTAACAGTTTTCGGCCTTCAGTATCTTCTTTTAAACCTTCTGCCTCACTGTTGTACAGTTGGTGATAGGTATCCCTGATTTGAATATAGAGCGAGGCTTTTGTTTCCTGTTGTGGGTTTAGTTTCAACCGCTCAAATGTTGCTGTATCTGAGTCTCGTTCCTTTAAAAATCCAATCTGTTTTTGGTCTTTTACCAGTGAGCCGTTCTTGAGATGACTGTGTAATTCTCCATTAAACGGTCTTATAGCCGGGAGTGAAGAGTTGATTTCTTTGGTCTGTTTTCCGTCTACCGGATTCGGTTGTGAAAACAGGTTTAGTTGTTTGGCTTTTGATTTTGCAGAGTTTCTTTTCCTTGAGGGATTGTTTTGGCTGCGTTCCTCCTGGCTCAGGCCAAAAAGGTCGTATAGGGTTAGCTCTGGTACGGATTGTTTTGTCTTCTGCTCAGTTTTGTTTGGAGATGAAACTGAAATGGATTTTTTGTTTGAAATATTTTGTTGATACAAACTGAAGTCGAGCTTTTCCCTAAAATCAGCTTCCAGCATTTTGCTTAAATCCGAAGCGATTCCTTTTATTCCTTCTTTATGAATAAAAACCTGTGCTGGCTTGCCGTAAGGGTCAGTATCAATAAAACCTTCGGTGTGGACTACTCGTTGAAAATTGTTGAAATAGTTGTTGTTGAATACTCCGCTGGAAAGCTTTTCACTTCGTACAAAATCTTTCTCTTTTTGTGTCAACCGGTTTTTACTTGAATCTTTCTGAACAATAATTAAATCACTGCCCACTTCGGTTCCGGCATGTTCACTGAAAAGGTTATTGGGCAAGCGGACTGCTGAAACCAACCGGCTGTAATCCATTAACCACTGGCGTACTAGTTCATTTTTTTGTGAATTCATTACTCCCTGAGAAGTGATAAAAGCCAGGACTCCTCCTTCACGGAGCGTATCCATTCCTTTTAAAAAGAAATAATTGTGGATGCTCTGGGATGCTTGCTGCCTTACTTTATCCTTACTTTTCAGAAACGAAACGTCAAAGGCCGCAACGTCGCCAAACGGAATATTGGAAGAAACCACATCGAAATGGTTATTGTAACGGCTTTCAATTTCTTCAAATCCGGCAGTCCTGATTTTATCGTCGGGATAAAGTTTGGACAGTATCTTACCTGTCAGTAAATCCTTTTCAAAACCTGTTGCTGAAAGACTTTCATTTTGATTCTTAAAAGCTGAGATAAAAGCTCCCAATCCGGCAGAGGGGTCAAGAAACCTATCAGGAGATATTTGATTCTGTTTTAATGTTTCTGTAAGAACCTGAATAATCTCAGGAGGCGTGTAAAAAGCGGTAAGAATGGAATTTTTAAGGCTTCCAACATACTGTTTGT
>NZ_JAIKLE010000115.1 GCF_022267315.1 Maribellus maritimus | reverse complement strand
ACAAACAGTATGTTGGAAGCCTTAAAAATTCCATTCTTACCGCTTTTTACACGCCTCCTGAGATTATTCAGGTTCTTACAGAAACATTAAAACAGCATCAAATATCTCCTGATAGGTTTCTTGACCCCTCCGCCGGATTGGGTGCTTTTATCTCAGCTTTTAAGAATCAAAATGAAAGTCTTTCGGCAACAGGTTTTGAAAAGGATTTACTAACCGGAAAAATACTGTCCAAACTTTATTCTGAAGACAAAATCAGGACTGCCGGTTTTGAAGAAATTGAAAGCCGTTACAACAACCATTTCGATGTGGTTTCTTCCAATATTCCATTTGGTGACGTCGCAGCCTTTGATGTTTCATTCCTGAAAAGTAAAGATAAGGTTAGACGACAGGCTTCCCGGAGCATCCACAATTATTTCTTTTTAAAAGGAATGGATACGCTCAGGGAAGGAGGACTTCTGGCTTTTATCACTTCTCAGGGAGTAATGAATTCACAAAAAAATGAACCAGTACGCCAGTGGTTAATGGACCACAGCCGGTTGGTTTCAGCAGTCCGCTTGCCCAATAACCTTTTCAGTGAATATGCCGGAACCGAAGTGGGCAGTGATTTAATTATTGTTCAGAAAGATTTAGGTAAAACCCGGTTGACACAAAAAGAGAAAGATTTTGTACGAAGTGAAAAGCTTTCCAGCGGAGTATTCAACAACAACTATTTCAACAATTTTCAACGGGTAGTCCATACTGAAGGATTTATCGATACCAACTCTTACGGAAAACCGGCGCAGGTTTTTATTCATAAAGGAGGAATAAACGGAATCGCGTCGGATTTAAGAAAAATGCTGGAGGCTGATTTCAGCGAAAAACTGGATATCGATTTGTTTCAAAAAGATGTTTCCAACAAAAAATCTATTTCAGTTTCATCTCCAAACAAACCTGTTCAGAATATAAAACAGGCAGAACCGGCACTGACCCTTTACGACCTCTTTGGCCTTAGTCAGGAAGAACGCAGCCAACATAAACCTTCACGAAAAAGAAGTACCTCTAAACCAAAAACCAAACAGCTAAACCTGTTTGCACAACCGAATCCAGTAAACGGGAAACAGGCCAAAGAAGTTATCCCTTCACTTCCGAATATAAGACCGTTTAATGGAGAATTACACAGCCATCTCAAAACCGGTTCTCTGCTAAAAGACCAAAACCAAATTGGATTTTTGAGAGAACGAAACGGAGATACAGCAACATTCGAGAGGTTAAAACTAACTCCACAACAGGAAGCAAAAGCCTCACTCTTTATTCAAATCAGGGATACCTATCACCAACTGTACAACAATGAAGCGGAAAGTTTAAAAGAAGATGCGTCAAACCGAAAACTTCTAAATGGTTATTACGATGATTTCTTACAGAAGTACGGAAATCTGAACAACGCCAAAAACCTCGGCTTGCTAAAAATGGATTCCGGGGCCAATGAAATGTTAGCGCTGGAGAGGGGCGTAAACGGGGAACTGGTAAAGGCAGATATTTTTAATCAGCCTGTCGCTTTTAACATCAGGGACCTTGAACAGGTAGAAACTTCGGAAGAAGCGCTGGCCGCTTCACTGAATAAGTTCGGAGAAGTACGAATGGATTATATGTTGTCTTTGCTGAACGAAAAGAGCCGGGAGGAACTGGTTCAGGAACTTCATGGGAGGATTTATTTTAACCCGCTTATCCAAAATTATGAGGTAGCCGACAAATTTATCGCCGGTAATGTAATTGAGAAAGTAAAAAATATTGAAGGTTACCTCACGCGGCAACCCAATGATATTGCAGCGCAAGAATCATTACAAGCTCTTCAAAACTCTATCCCCGAACCTATCCCTTTTGAAGAACTGGATTTCAATTTTGGGGAGCGCTGGATTCCGGCAAACATCTACAGGGAGTACGCCTCGCACCTGTTTAAAACCGGGGTGGATATCCACTATTCATCTTCTGTTGATGAGTTTTTGGTAAAAGCCCAATTCACCAATGCTAATATTTACGAGAAGTATGCAGTTAAATCACAAAGCCGCCTTTATGACGGAATTGCATTGATGAAACATGC
>NZ_JAIKLE010000114.1 GCF_022267315.1 Maribellus maritimus | reverse complement strand
TAGCCCGGGCCGGTGCAGGCCAAAAGCGTTGAAGGATAACTTTGGCTTGATTCTTTTGAATACTTTTCTCATCTAAGGAGAAAAGTATTTGGGGTTCGGGGCAAGGCCCCGTTGAGAAGCAGAGTCGAGTGGGTGAGCACTGGGAAGAGAAAGATGAACAGTGAGAGGGAGAGAGAGGTGAGTGATGAGTAGTGAAAGTTTTATATAGAAGTTTCGAATTCAAAGACTAAAAAATAAAAAAGAACAAACAACAAGTTAAGAACCGACCCGCCTAAGAGTAAAAGCGTGAAGAAAATAAATGAAGTGCAGCGTTAAAAAATCTTTTCTGTTTGACTCTGAGCATTTGCGAAGGAGGAGTTTAAAAGATTTTAGCGAAACGGAGTTGATTTTTAGCTTTTAATCTTGAGCGGTGGCTTTTTTTGATTCCTTTTTTCAGCTATAGGAAAAAAGGAATTGGGGTTCGGGGCAAAGCCCCATTAAAAAGCAGAGATGAGTGTTGAGAAAGTGGACATTTAGGAGTTGAGGATTGAAAATATATATAGTGATTATCCGATAAATTTTCAACCACCTTCCCCTCGCAAACTCAGGTACTCCCCCCAAACAGGAGGAGAAACGTTCAGAGATGACTTAGTGAGACAATGAGATTGTCAGCACTATGATTGTCAGAAAGGCGGGTAGGGTGAAAATTTGTCCCGGGCTGGCGAAGGCTTTAATCTCCGGAATAAAAACTGATTTAAATCCCGGCGCACAAAACGAGCAGGTGAGCCTGGGGCACAGTTCAACATTCCCCCTTTTTTTTTATCTTTGAATTATGCGTATAAAACCGGAAATACAAGAATTTATTCGGGAGATGGCTTTGAAAATGTTTCCCGGTGATGAATTTTATCTTTTTGGTTCAAGACTGGACAACAAAGGCGCTGGAGGTGATATCGATATTCTGATCTTATCAGATAAAAAAATTGATAATAAAAAATTGCGGTTATTCAGAATTAATTTTTATAAAAAATTTGGATGGCAAAAAATTGACCTTGTAAATTTTACAAAAACGGATGATTCAACGTTTAAGAAAATAATTCTTGGTAATGCTCAACCGCTTTAATACAAAATAGAATAACATTTCTGTATAAGTGAACAACGATAAACTAAAAAAACAACTACTTGTCGAAGAGTTGGTGTTACTGGAAAAGTCTGTTACAACTTTACAACTTTCAGTTGACAAATGCAGGAAGATTTTGCAAAAAAAGGAATATACATTTGAAGATATGGAGTCTTTTGATTCGCTTACATCTAAGTTTGGGAGAACCTCCGATTTATATACACAAAAGGTGATCAGAACAATCTGGATGTTGCTGCACGAGCCTTTTGTTCCTTTTATCGATCTGTTAAATAAAGCAGAAAAAATCCGGCTGGTGTATTCTGCCGACAAACTTTTGGAAATCTGTGATTTGCGAAACCAGATTGCCCATGAATATATCCCTGAAGCTGTGCCCGGTCTTGTGCCTGAGGTAATTGAGTTAACAACATTTCTGTTCAAGAGCATAGAGGTTTCAAAACAATTTATTGAGAACAGGAACTGGTTGCCCCTTGCTGGTGCTGATTTGTAATCCCTGTTGAGGCTCGATAATATCTTTTTGCCACTAAAAATACAAACCCCCTGCTGGCGCGAGATTGTATCTCGTGCCTCTTTTGGAACAAAAGAACAAAAGCACTATCGGCTGGGTATGCCCGGAGTTTTTGGATTTGATATGCTGAGTAAACTTACAGGCAAGAAGTTTTCTGTGAGCGCTGTTCGGGTGAAGAAGTTTTGTGCCACATTTGAGCTGGCAAAGAATTATAAACACAATAGAAATTTAAAAACTATCAATAATCCTGCCCCCGGCGGATAAAGGTGCGTAGGCCTGCCAAAGTAGCCCGGGCCGGCGCAGGCCTAAAGCGTTGAAGGATAACTTTGGCTTGATTCTTTTGAATACTTTTCTCATCTAAGGAGAAAAGTATTTGGGGTATGGGGCAAGGCCCCGTCGAGAGTAATAGATGTGTGGTGAGAGGGTGAGCACCGTGTAGTAAGAAAATGAGACTATGAGCACCGGAAAGGTGAGAGATGAGAAAGTGAGCGGTGAGAAATGAGCAGCG
>NZ_JAIKLE010000113.1 GCF_022267315.1 Maribellus maritimus | reverse complement strand
AACGGTGGTGGTATGAGGTCGTGGCGGTCAGACGAGAGTCTGAGTGTCCGACCGAAACTGAGGTTGGGACGAGATTCGACTTGTCGAATCCGCACAAACCCAGCCATGCCTTATACCACGTGTTATGGGCAGTTATTTTTTTCCATTTCTGTCCTAATAATTTCATTTTGTTCTAATCCTTGAAAGTGGTTTAAAGCTTCCATTAAAAAATTATGTTTGTCTGTCATTTCAATTTTAAGATTTTCAGGGGTTGCTTTATAAAACCAAGTATCAAGAGAAACCTGACGCATATAGCGAGGCACACTTTCATTGCCCGTAATTAATTTAAAATAATGCAATTGGATATCGTCCGATTTTTTATTTGACACCATCATTTTTGTCGTTAAGGAGTAGTTCCCCATATATACGAAATCGTTAGAATCCACCGTCACGATATTCTCTTTAACCAATTCTTTTGAAAAGAAGGTCGTCAATTCAGTCAGTCCATAAATAGGGAGTATTTTTTTCTTTCCGATAGCAACAATCGCATATTTGCCAGGATTGATGTCAGTTAAATAAATTTGATTGTCCATTTGAAAGTTTGATTGTATAACACTATCAACTTTAAGGTTATTTGTGTCCTCCTGTAATTTTATAAAATAGATTCTATCTGCATTCTCAGCCGGTCCTTTTGGAGCTTTAAAATCTACTGTCAGTCCTATAACCGAATTTGATTGTCCGTATAAAACAGGTGTATTAAAAACAGTCATTAATGTCAATGAATAAATTAGATTAAAAAGTAATTTATGATTTATCATTATTTAAAATCTTAGTATTCGGTTCAGTATTTTATAATTGCCCATAACGGTCACTTGTATGTGGTCGGGCGGGATTTCGAAAAGAAATCCTGTCAGACCCGCAGGAAAGTGGGCGCAAGGTCTGACTTGTCAGACCGCTAAAACCCCCGCCTGCCATATACAATTTGTTGGCAGCTGGTTTTTATTCTAAACAATTTTCCAATCGAATTTCATTATTTCTTTCAATTTCAGTTTCTTCAATTGAATCTTTTTCAATTATCTCTGTATTTAATTTAATTTTTAATTCTCCTTTTTTATTGAAGTCTTTTGCAACAAATTCATACTCAAGTAATATTTCTTGTGTGCCTTCTATATTGGGTCTTAAACAAATTTTATCTGTCATAATTCTGTCTGTTTGTACTAAAACTTGCTCTAAGGGCTCAAAAACACAATCATTGGAATCTCTATACATCAATGTGTTATAGGAATATTTAATTGAGTCCAAAAATTTCCTTTGTTTTCTTACTATATCAACATCAATATTATCGGCAGGAAAATTTATGTACATTTTAAAATTCTCAATTTGAATATTTCCAATATTCTCAATAATTAATGCAAAAACACAGGAGCTTTTATTAAATGTTTCACCATTTATGAAATATCTTACTGGTTCAGGCTCAAAAAGTAGTTTTAATCTCGTTTCACGATTTTGGTCAACCGAATATTGAGGTAGTCCAAAACCAAAGCTGCTTTGTTCTTTTTTAATTGTGCGATATTTGACATGATTTTTAATTAAAATTGGGGTAAACTCTAACTCATTTTCTCCATTGTCAAAGGTTACATTAATATCGTATTTTGTTTTATAACCTATATTATTTACATACCAATCATGGGTTCTTTTATTTTCGTCAATTAAATCAACGATGTCTTCCCAAGAAAAAAGATGAATTTCGAATCCTCCATTTTTTCGAGAATTTTCGTCTTTCAATCTTATATACTCTTCAATTTTTGCATCCTTATTTGCGGTTGTCGCAAAATAGAACTTCTTTAATTTTGGTTTGAACTTCTTGGCTTTTTCTATTTCTTCGTCAACTTCATTTTCTTTCAACTCTGAATTTGTATAATCATCTTTCCCTTTGCACTGAATGCCGTAATATTCAGTTTCCCATTGAGGAGTTCCGTAAACATCAACTCCATGTTGAGCTTGTCCTGTTCTACCATTTTTTTTAATCTCTGGACAATTCCATATTTCTCCCCAAAGAATTTTGCATAGACTTTCAAAGTCTTGCCAATTTTCTGGTTTTCGAAGTTGCTTTTTCATCTTTTTTTAAACTTGCTGCCAACGGTTGGTGTAAGTTGCGGAGCGGATTTCGGTGAGCGTCAGCGTCCGGTAGGACGTGACGTTCATGCGAGAATCCGCGGCTCGAAAACCACCG
>NZ_JAIKLE010000112.1 GCF_022267315.1 Maribellus maritimus | reverse complement strand
GCCCGGGGGCGGATATTGAAAGTTTTTAAATTTCTATTGTGTTTATAATTCTTTAAAGCTCTTTGCCATCTCAAATTAGTGCGTAAGCATTTCCCTTGGTGGGCAGGGGTGGCAATGGCTATTTTTGTCTTTGACTTCTATTTTCTATGTGAAACGTTCGGTACTCATTTCTCATCGCTCACTATCTCATCTCTCTTTTCTCATCGTCCCAGTGCTCATCATCTCCGCTTTTCAACGGGGCGTTGCCCCATACCCCAAATACTTTTCTCCTTAGATGAGAAAAGTATTCAAAAGAATCAAGAAAAAAATAAGCTATCAGCGCTAAAAGCCTTCGCCGGCCCGCATTTTTTTCGGCCGGCCCGCCCATCCCGACGATGTCGGGATTATTAAAAGTTTTTAACTTTCTATCTAAATTCTATTGTGTTTATAACTCTTTAAAGCTCTTTGCCTGCTCAAATCAGTGCGTCAGCTTTTCCCTTGTTGGGCAGGGCTGGCAACCGGCTATCTTTGTCTTTAACTTCTATTTTTCGTGAAAAACGTTCGCTGTTCATTTCTCACCGCTCACTTTCTCATCTCTCACCTTCCCGGTGCTCACAGTCTCATTTTCTTACTACACGGTGCTCACCGTCTCATCTCTGCGTCTCAACGGGGCGTTGCCCCGAACCCCAATTCCTTTTTTCCTGTAGCTGAAAAAAGGAATCAAAAAAAGCCACCGCTCAAGATTAAAAGCTAAAAATCAATTTCGTTTCGCTAAAATCTTTTAAACTCCTCCTTCGCTATAGCTTGGAGTCAAACAGAAAAGATTTTTTGACGCTGCACTTCATTTATTTTCTTTACGCTTTTACTCTTAGGCGGGTTGGTTCTTAACATGATCTCTTTTCCTTTTATATTTTGCAGTCTTTAACTTCTTTCAATGTAAAACGTTTGCCACTCATTTCTCACCGCTCACTTTCTCATCTCTCACCTTCCCAGTGCTCACAGTCTCATTTTATCACTACTCATCTCTCTCTTCTCTCCTCTCAGTGCTCACAGTCTCATTTTCTTACTACCCATCTCTCATATTCCCTGGCTTCCTTTGTTGTTAAAAACAACCCGGCTTATCTTAAAATTTGTCTTTGAGATTGTTTTTCATTTTTCCCAATACATTCATTAAATCAGGTAAATCTTCTTTTAATGTATTAAAATTTGTTCGGCATCGACGTCAAAATAGTGATGAACAATAATGTCGCGCATTCCCATTGCCTGTTTCCACTGAATTTGACGGTATTGGGGTAACAATTCTTTATTGGTCACTTTATCGAGATTCTTAATGCTTTCTCCAACAGCTACCAGTTTCATACAAATACTGTCGAGAAGAATCATACCCGATTCGGAAGATGTAAAATCATTAGCTGATTCTATATGTTTTGTCCTCTGTAAAACTGTTTTTAAATTATCATCGATTAAAGTGATAATATCAATTGCCAAGGTCCTGTCAAACATATATCCCCTCCTTTTGAATCCTTTTTTTCAAAACCTGATTCATTTTTTCGCGAAGACGCACAATATCGACGGTACAGTTCAACAGATTTTCAAGCTCGTCTTTTAGTGTCATTATTTTAAAAAGGCTCAAAGGCTCTCCTTCATAATAAATATCCAAATCACTTTTTTCTGTTTGCTCACCACGGGCTACCGAACCAAATATCCCCAGTCGATTTATTCCGTAAATCCCCCCTCTTTGAGTCTTAAAATCGGATAAAAGACGGATATATTCCTGTTTAGAATTCATTTTAAACTACTTTTAAAAAACGAATTAATTTGTTCGATAATTCTTCCCCAAAAAGTGTATTTACTCTAAAACAAATATATTTGTTTTTTTCCATTAGGTTTTACAATGCTGTTATGTTAAAAATCTGTGGCAGCAGGTGGGGAGAACTGAACTTCAAAATTTATTCTGTTTTTTTAATGAACGGATTACAAAAGATGTTCAGTGCTGCGTCTCTCCTCTCTCTTCTCTCCTCTCAGTGCTCACTTTCTCTCCGCTCATCTCTTCCCAGCGACGGGGCCTTGCCCCGAACCCCACTTCATTTCTTTTCCTTGATGAAAAGAAACGGAAGCAAAGAAAAATCAAGAAAATTTTATCCTTGCTCGCTTTGGCCTTCGCCGGCCCGGGCCAAATTTTCACCCTACGCGCTTTTCATACGATCTCGGTGCTCAAAGTCTCATGTTCTCACTACTCATCGCTCTCTT
>NZ_JAIKLE010000111.1 GCF_022267315.1 Maribellus maritimus | reverse complement strand
CTGAAACGCGATGCATACTATAAATACCTAAGACGGTGGGAAAGGTACAAGTCTGTTGAGTCGCAGGTAATACTGCTGGTAAAAGAAGAACGCAAAGAGCAGCCAAGGGTTGGTGTACGTAAATTGTATGAAGCCTTGAAGCCAGCATTCGAAAAAGAAGGGGTAAAGCTTGGCAGGGATAGCCTGTTTGATATACTCAGGCAGCACAGCATGCTGGTAAGCAGGAAGAAGGCTAGTTATAAAACAACCAATTCCTATCACCATTTCCATAAATACAATAACCTGATAAAAGAGGTGCAGGTTACAAAGCCCAACCAGGTGTGGGTATCGGATATAACGTATATCCGCACGGTGAAAGGTTTTTGCTATTTAGCCCTGGTTACCGACTTGTATTCACGGAAAATTATCGGACATGACCTTAGCGATTCGCTGGAGCTGGCGGGCTGCCTACGGGCCCTGCGAAAGGCCCTGTGGCACACAAAGCCAGCGGCCGGGCTTATACACCACTCCGACAGGGGTGTACAGTATTGCAGCCATATGTATGTAAATGAGCTAAAAAGAAAAGGAATTAAAATCAGTATGACTGAAGAAAAACATTGTTATGAAAATGCCATTGCAGAAAGGGTTAACGGAATATTGAAAGACGAGTTCTACCTCGACCAATGCTTCTTTTCAACAGCTCATGCAAAAAGGGCAACAAAAAGTGCAATTAAAGTTTACAATAATAAAAGGCTTCATGTATCTTTAAGGTATAAAACACCAAATATGGTGTTTAATGATGTTGCTTAATACAATGTTTAACCTGTAGCCGTATTCTAGGACTAGACATATTAAAAAAACCGGGTACAAATTTGACAAATTGTCGAAATTAATATAAATTGCGTCAAACAAATGACGGCATTATGAATTATTTAGTCAGAGACTTATCAGAAAATATTATCAAGAAATTACAATCCAACAAAGTTGTAATAGTATTTGGAGCACGAAGAGTCGGAAAAACTGTTCTTGTTAAAGAGTTACTTGAAAAAATTAACGAACCTGTGCTTTCTTTAAATGGTGAGGATATTAATGTGCACGACAAACTTGCAATTAGAAGTGTTGAAAATTACAAGCAACTTTTAGGTTCATACAAATTTCTTTACATTGACGAAGCTCAAAAAATTCCAGAGATTGGTTTAAAACTAAAACTTATGATTGATGAAATTGAAGACTTGAAAATAATCATCTCAGGCTCTTCTTCTTTTGACATTCATAAGGATGCAGGAGAACCGTTGACTGGAAGAAAGTACTCATTCAACCTTTTTGCACTTTCTGAAAATGAATATAATCAAATCGAAAATAACATAGAGAAAATTGATAAAGTAAGAGAAAGATTAATTTTTGGCAATTACCCAGAGTTACTACACCTTCCTGACCGTGAAGACAAAATAGACTATCTGAATGAAATGGTCAGTTCATATCTTCTAAAAGATATCTTGGTATATGAAAACATAAAGAATTCACAAAAAATATTTAACCTCCTACGGCTAATTGCATTTCAAATTGGAGGAGAAGTTTCTTTGCAAGAACTTGGAAAGCAACTTGGAATTAGCAAAAATACAGTCGAAAAATATCTTGATTTATTAAGCAAAGTTTTCATACTTCACAAAGTAGAAGGTTTTAGCAGAAACCTGAGAAAAGAAATTACCAAAAATTCAAGATGGTATTTTCTTGATAATGGAATAAGAAACGCTGTAATTGCAAATTTTAACCCGATTGAATCTCGTAACGATATTGGTTCGCTATGGGAAAATTATATGATAAGTGAGCGACTTAAATATCAAGAATACAAAAGACTCTCCTCAAATAACTATTTCTGGAGAACATACGAGCAACAAGAGGTTGACTGGGTTGAAGAAAGAGATGGTTCTTTATATGGATTTGAGTTTAAATGGAAAGAATCAAAAGTTAAAATACCTTCACAATGGAAAAATGCTTACCCCGATTCATCATTTGAAGTAATAAACCAAAACAATTTTGAAAAATGGTTGACATAAAATACTAAAGCTAACACGTGGTATAAGGCATGGCTGGGTTCGTGCGGATTCGACACAGTCGAATCTCGTCCTAACCTCGTCTTCGGTCGGACTGGTCAGCCTCTCGTCTGACCGCCACGACCTCATACCACCACCGTTACCAAACAGTTTGACCCGTCCTAAAAAAAGGCTACACAAAATGTAGCAATTATGTAT
>NZ_JAIKLE010000110.1 GCF_022267315.1 Maribellus maritimus | reverse complement strand
GGATATAAAAATTCTCGTCTGAAACATTACGCGCTTTAACTGTAAATTTCTTGCCCTTATAAAATTCGCCCAAATCCAAAGTCAATTCTTCAAACAAAGGGGTTCCTACTGCAAAAACATTTTGCCCCGGTGCCACAGGATAAAATCCCATGGCGCTAAAAATATACCACGCCGACATTTGACCCATATCATCGTTGCCGCACAATCCGTCGGGCGCTGCCAGGTATTTTTGTTTCATAATCTGATGAACCCATCTTTGCGTTTTCCAGGGTTTGCCGGCATAATTATACAAATAAGCCACATGATGCACGGGCTCGTTTCCATGTACATACTGCCCGATTTTACTGTAAAGCGGCGCGTATTCCGGACCGGTTTCATCGGGTCTCATTGTAAATAGTGTATCCAGTTTATTTACGAAATTTTCTTCTCCCCCCATTAAATTTATCAAACCCTGCACATCGTGAGGCACATGCCACAAATACTGCCAGGCATTTGATTCCGTATAATAGCGACTTGGACTTACACCTACCCAAAGCGGATCAAAACAACTGTAGTATTGGTTTTCTTTGGTTCGAATAATTTCAGGGGCTTCCCTGCACATCTCAAGCCAGGAACCATCAGCTTTTTTCGGGCGCATAAAACCGGTTGATTTGTCATATAAGTTCTCGTAACTCCCTGCTCTTTCTGAAAACAACTGAACATCCCCGGCTTTCCCCAAAGCTTTGGCCATTTCTGCCACGCACCAGTCATCGTAAGCATATTCCATCGTAACCGAAACTGACTCACGAACTTTATCCACCGGAGTATAACCAAGGTTCACATAGTACTCCAGGCCCGTTCGGCTGCTCTCTTTCTCTCCCGGCTCCGTTGCATTTTTCCGCATCGCTTCATATGCTTTTTCAACATCATAATCGCGAATCCCCTTCATATAAGAGTCCGTAATTACGGAAGTTGCATGATCGCCAATCATCACCTTCATGTAATAATTTTTGTAACTCACATACAAAGGAAGCCGTCCCCCCTGATCATACATTTCCAAAAGCGTACGAATCATTTCATTTTGTTTTTCCGGCTCAAGATAAGCCAGCAAGGGATGCTCTGCACGGTAGGTATCCCATAGTGAAAAATCGACATAATAATCGCCACTCTCCATTTTATGTACTGAATTATCAAAATGACTGTAATATCTGCCATCCGCATCCGAAAAGGTTCGCGGAAACATCAGTGCATGATAAACAGAGGTATAAAGACTGGTTTTCTGATCTTCCGTGCCTCCCTGAACTTCTATCTTATGAAGCTTCTTATTCCAGGCCTCTTTTGCTTCTTCCCTGACCCGGTCAAAATCCCAGTGTGGTATTTCGGCTTCCAGATTCTTTCTGGCTCCTTCAATACTAACAAAAGAAATCCCAACTTTTAGTAAAACCTGCTCGTTTTGTGTTGTTGAATAATTGACAAAAGCGCCAACACCCTTGTCGCCCGAAATTTCATTGAGGTCGTGGTAAATATTTTCTTCCCTCCAGGTTCCGTATGAAGTAAATGGTTTGTTAAACTCGGCAAAAAAGTAACAAGTGAGCGGACGAGTATAATTACCTTCCATGTCTCCGGTTACGTAACCTTCCATTTGGGTTTCGTTCAGGATGTTAACAGATGCATCGCGACCGGGGGTAATCGAATGGGTTACATCAATGATGATATGGCCTTCATCGGTTTCAGGAAAAGTATACCGGTGAAAGCCGGCGCGTTTGGTTGCAGTCAGTTCCGCTTTGATGTTATAGTCCTTCAGATTAACTGCATAATAACCGGGGCTGGCCTCCTCCTCATCGTGACTGTAATCCGATTCATAGCCTTTGATTTTTTTTGAAGTATCGTAGCCCTGCTTTTTCAATTCATCCAGCACTTTTTGTTTTTCGTCCTGAAAAAGCGCATTATTTTTTTGTTCTCTTTCCCGCGACGACATTTGTTCTATTACCTGCTGTTCCTTAACAGAAAAATTATCCCGAATCTCTTTTACTCTTTGTCTTGCTAATCTGTCGGGGTCTTTTTTTACTCCCGGAAAAACCTTTAACTCACCCACGGTGGGCATAATCAAAAAATTGTTGTAGTTGGTTAGCGTATACGGGCCTGTTCCGCTCAAATGGGTATGACTAAATCCCAGAATCGATTCCTCTGCATAATTGTATGCCTTTACTCCTTTGTAACCGTTGTCGGGGCTTAGTTGCACCATCCCAAATGGCTGACATGCCCCGGGAAAGGTATGTCCCTCTTTGTGTGTCCCGATAAAAGGATTGACATAAACAGTTAAATCTTCAATACCGGGTTGCTTTTTAGCAG
>NZ_JAIKLE010000010.1 GCF_022267315.1 Maribellus maritimus | reverse complement strand
ATCTGTTGCCATGCACGGTCAATAGCTTTCTGTCGAAAATCCAGCTCTATTTCAGGAGTTATACTGTCCTTTCCAGGAAAAGGCTGTTGCATTAACTCCTCGTACATTTCCTGTTCGCATTCCATCCATCGGAGTGGAGGCAAAGGATCTCGTCCTCCTCCGGGATTGTAAAACCAGTCAAGCATGATTCCATCAATGTCAGTTTTTTTGATGGCATCTTCTATGGAGGAGCACAGATAATCAATATACACTTTTGTAAGTGGAATCTGCTGTCCATCCACTTTGTAACATAAATCAGGATTATCTTTTTCCCATTTATTATTGGCTCCAACACAAAAATATCCGATCACCTTCATGTTTTTCCGGCGACCTATTTTTACCATTTCAGTTAAAAAATCATACTTTAACCCTGGTTGTTCAGGTATTATTCCATTTTTATACCAGGCATAACCGTTACATGAAACAGCAAACGTTTGAATTACATTACAGCCCAAACCGGCATACCAGTTTACTTGCTCTTCAGGATTTGCTTCAGCCCATAAACCCGGTTTGGCAAAACCATGTTCGCCTCCCGGCCCCCAGTTATAATCGATGCAGTAAGCTTTTATCGATGATTCGTTTTCCTTTCCATCGGAGCTATTCTTACATCCCTGAAAAAAGTAAAAACTTATTAACGATAACAGAATTAATCTTTTATGCATGTTATTTTCTGATTATTGATTTTTTAATTTAAATATCCGATAATAAGTAAGAACAAAATGTACTTTTTTTACTGTGCTTCCAACTGATTTCTCAATTGATTTTTATTTTAAATGCCCAGGCATAGCTGCATGAAGTTGGCCGTGACTTCTGTTTTGGATAATATATTGTTAATCCATTATCCTCAGTCCAATCCCATCTCAATTCACCGGGTACCCCTAACATTGTAATCTTTGATCCTTCTACCGGTTTTACTGATTTCAGACTAAAAGTTTCACCTTGCCATTTTAGAAAAATTGCGTAAACATGCTGGTCTTTCGCAGTGTAACAAATATCTCCTTCTTCCTGTACCTTCCAATAATGTGTGCCGTAAATTGCCTCGCCGTTTACCGACAACCACTCGCCTAACCCCAATAATGGATATTGTTCATATTCAGGAATTTCTCCTTCTGCAGTTGGACCAACATTAATATCAAAATTACCATTTTGGCTAACTCCTTTTATTACTTTGTCGATAAATTGTTTTGGAGTAAGGCAATCCTCCGGGTTGGTATCCTGGTTATAACCAAAAGTTTTAGCAATTCCTTGCCAGAATGACCACTTGTGAGTTAATGATCCTTCACTTCCTTTATCAAAATCATATTCCACATTATACAAATCGCCATGTTTTCCCCGCTCTCCTTTTCCAAAACGATCATTTACAAAAACCTCCTGATTCCTCTTTGCTGCCTCATTGTAATAATAAGCAACCACTTCTTTCATCTTCCAGAATGGTTCAGGATGATCCCATTCCCCGTCGAAATAAAAAAAATCAGGATGGTATAAATCAATCAATTCCTTAATTTGAGGAATCATAAAGTCATCAACATAATTATTTACTCTTTTCAATCCGGCATAAGGGATTTCCTTTCCGGTATAAATGGGATTATACCATTCGTAAAGAGAATAATACAAACCAACTTTTAATCCTTCTTTACGTGCAGCTTTAAAATACTGTCCCAAAATATCCTTTTCAGGGCCCATCTTTTTGGCATTACGGTTGGTATATTTACTTGGCCACAAACAAAATCCATCATGATGTTTTGAGGTAATAAACATATATTTGGCTCCCATTTTTTTTGCAAACTTCGCCCAGTCCTCCGGGTTGTACAATTCGGCCTTCCATTGAGGAATAAAATCATCGTATGTAGCGTCATTACCATATACCTCACGATGATAATCATAGGTTGGATTCTTTTTATCATTCATCCTGCTTCCATACCATTCTGCATAAGAAATTCCTTCTTGCCGGGGAGCCCACCCCGGAACGGAATATACTCCCCAATGCATACTTAATCCAATTTTTGCATCATCGTACCATTGTGGCATCTTGTGCTTGTCGAGAGATTCCCAGGTAGGTTCATAAACTTTTTGGGAGATAGCACTAAAAATAAAGGTCTGACTTATTAAAAAAACAATAAACGATTTTTTTAAACGCATATATTTCTGACTTAATTATATTTTTGAGTACCTGCAATTTTGACCTTCTGCTAAATTAAACAGGCATAATATTTTGTTTTGCTTTTAAAGCTGATATTTTATTCTTAACTAAGAATCAAGAAGATAGAGGAATTCGTTTTATTGAATTAATAGTAATACGCAAAAACGATTTTCAGAGTCTTGTTTTACCGGTTGTTACAAGCTAATGTTTTCTAACATCTTTTTTCAGTGCAACCCTGTAAATCACAAGCCTATTTTTTTAGACTTTGTGATCTACAGAGGCTTAACATAGAGTTTTTGACGATACATTTTCACTTAAAATATACTATGCGAAAGGTTTTTTTATGCTTCATTCGTATCATCAACAAAACTATCTTTAATAAAGTGGATTTTGAATTAATAATTCATTTCTGTTCATTTCATCTAACTTGATTGGGAAGAAATAAAAACGATCCTTCCAATCACGTTCCTGTACATGAATTATCTCGTACGATGGTTTATCGTCGCCATAAAAGTATTTTATATCGAGGCCATATGCATCGACAATAACCTCAGGAGCAATCATCCATCTTCGGATATCAAAAAAACGTTGATCTTCAAACATGAGTTCAATTTTTCTTTCGTGTCTTAACTTATCCCTTAACTCATTGTCACTCGCATCAACCTCAGGTAATCCGGCTCGTTTTCGTATGATATTAATATATTTTCTCGCTTCACCATACTCTTCCAGTTCAACGCACGCTTCAGCATAGCTAAGTAAGATCTCGGCATACCTGATAAATCTCCAGGGGGTTGTAGTAACCACTTTTGGTGCATCTACCGAAATATTCTGGAACTTTCTTAAATAGTAAGAGGTATATGTTCCATTCCAGGTGGTAACAGGATTGCTTAAAGCGTCGAGCCCCCCCACCCAGGTACCATCTGCCTGTTCGTAATTACCTGTTTGGATAATTCCAATCGGATCAGCAGCAATTACATCGTCAGGGCGCTGTCTCCATTTAGCACCATCATAAAAAATATCGACATAAAAACGCGGCTCCCTGTTTCCATAGGGATTTGCTTTATGCACAGGATTATTCCAATCAAATTTGGTCCCATCTGCCATTTCAAAGTCGTCAACCATACTGTTAATAGGACTCACATTCGCCCAGCCTTTGTAACCCGCTGGTAAATTTTGTTGTCCGATATTCATTGTCCAGTGCTGATTCGATTCCGTGAAGTTTCTTATAAAAATATCTTCAACCGTTTGTTTTGAAGTAAAGACTTCATCGTAGTTTTGTGCAACCGAATCACCCGGGCTTGGCTCTGCTTTATACAAACTATACATGCCTAAATCAATTACTGATTTAGCCGCATTTTTAGCTGCTACCCATTTGTTATTTCTATCTCCACCAACATATCCGACTAACGCTGGGTGTTCATATCCATTTGTCCATGAGGCATCAGAATTATACAAATCGCTGGCTGCATACAAAAGAACTCTTGCTTTTAAAGCCATCGCTGCACCTTTTGTCGCTCTGCCAAAATTGCTCCCTTCCTCAGTAAGTGGCAGCAATTCGGCCGCTTTATCGCAATCTCCAACAATAAAATTAATACATTCTTCAAACGTATTTCTTGCAGCCAAGAAATCATCCGATAGCCCATAGGCATGTTCAATAATAGGTGCTCCACCATAAAGAAAAACCAGGTTATGATAGTGGTAAGCTCTTAAAAAATAAACCTCTCCAGTTAACCTTTTTACGTATTCTTCGTTTTCATATGTTCTTCCTTCTATTTGATCAAGGAAAAGATTACAGGCCCTAATATATTTATAATGATGTTCCCATCTCATTTTCTGAGTCCGGTTCCACGTATCAAAAACACCATAATCGCTGGGTGTTATCAACGACTTCACCACATTCCCATGACCTTGATCTGACCCTGGGTCAAACATCGATTCATCCGTAAAAACCCCAATCATTGGTCTGTCAAAGCTATGGCCTATATACCAATAAATGTTATTTACAAAATGTTCCATCATTGCAGGATCACTCCAAATGGCTTCCTCACCATATTGGTCTAATGGCTGTCTGTCCAGATAATCTTCACATGAACTTAGTTGTATCAGTATTATTAAGCTAATCAAACTGTATATTATTCTTATATATCTTTTCATGTTTTCATCTTTTAAAAGGTTAAACTAATTCCCCCATTTATTACCCTTTGAGCAGGATATGGCTGACTTTGTCCACTCAAACTTGTCTGTTCGGATTCTGGATCGAAGTCTTTTATATCGGGACTAAAAGTCCACAAATTATAACCACTCAAATAAATTCGTAGTCCATCAACTCCCAACTTACTATTAACAGAAGAAGGTAAGGTGTACCCTATCTCCAAAGTTTTTAGTCTTATATAATCTGATTTTTTCAAGAAATAAGTATTGCGGTTACTTCTCCAATACTCTGCATCCCTGTTGTACGCTCTTGGTCCGCTGGCATCGGTATTATCAGGTGTCCATCGATTATCATAAAAGTCCTTAAGAAAATTACCAATCTGTCCGGATTCTGTAGATATATATCTTACTGCTCCTGCAGCCCCCTGGAATAATATCGACAGATCAAACTGGTTATAGTTAAAACCTGCCTTTAAGGCTCCTGTAAATCTTGGGATATTATTTTTATCATTTCGTACCCTGTCTAAACCATCAATCTTCCCATCATCATTTACATCTTTAAAAATGATGTCGCCGGGGCGTGCATCTTCCCAATGAGGATATGCATCAACTGCGGCCTGATCTTTAAAAATTCCAATTGCTTCGTAATAAAGGTCATTAGATACATCACTATTTGTAGGAATAGGTTTACCCGTTGATTTCTGCCACTCAGGAACACCCGGAGTTTCATCCCAAAAAGTAATTTTATTTTTAGCATAACCACCGTTAAATGAAATATTATATGCTAAATCCCGAATTTTATTCCGGTAACTAATGGTAAAGTCAACCCCCTGATTCGTAACTTTCCCTATATTTTCTCTGGGTAAAGTGAGTCCGGTAGAACTTGGAACAGAGGCATTTCTCCACCATAATATATTAGAGCGTCTGTAATCAAAGTAATCAAACTCCAAATAAAGTTTATGCTCCATAAAATAGGATTCGAAACCAATATCTGCCTGATTAGCAACTTCCCAAGTAACATTTTCATTTGGTATTCTTGCTTCATAGAGTAATTTGTTGGCCTCATCAATTCCAAAGTTATATACATAACCGTCATAACTATATGAAGACAAATATTGCCATTCATCTATCCTGTCATTTCCGGTTTGTCCATAGGAAGCCCTCAATTTAAAATCTTCAAGGAATGACAGTTTTTCTTTCCAGAAATTTTCTTCAGAAATTCTCCATCCTAAAGAAACACCGGGGAAAAATCCAAACCGATTTTCCTTAGGAAACATATATGAACCATCGTATCTCCATACAAATTCAAAAAGTAATTTTTCGTTGTAATTATAGTTTACTCTTCCAAAATAGTTCAATCTTGCATTTTCATAAGATGTGCCAGTATTATCCTGATCTTCTCCTCCTCCGGCAAATAGCTCATCAATAGCAGTTGAAGCAAAATGCCTTCTGTAAGCATTAAAATTAGTACCTTTACCTTCTCTTGTTTCAATACCCGCCATTAGATTTATTTCATGTCTATTTATTGTTTTAGAGTAGTTGATAACACCGTTAAGTAAAAGACTTTGATTATCGTACATGTATCGTGTCAAACGTGCATCATTGAATGGGACCATAGCCGAGTTAAGAACAGGTATGCCGTCCTCACCATAAGTTATACCATCCCATGTATTTACCTCCCATGGAGTTTCCCAGCGTTTACGATTTTGAAAAGATTTATCCAAATTTGCACTTCCGGTAAAAGTTAAACCTTTAATCCAAGGTACTATTAAATCTAATTTGAAACTGCTGTTAACAGTATAAACTTTATTATTGTCATAACCCGCAGCATTGGTGCTTATTGTAACGGGATTACTTCCCTCGATTATATCAGGTCCGGGAGTTCCATCAGGCCAAACGGCATGTATATTAGGATTTCCAAGTGTGGTGGTTCTAAAAATAGTTCCGAAACCTCTGGTCGGAGAAGTTGTGTTTTCCATCCTTCCATATACATTGGCTCCAATTTTTATATATTCTGATATTCTTGCGTCAATATTACTGCGAAAATCATATTGTTTGTAATTACTCACGCTATTTTTATAATAAGCATCCTGATATTTTGAACCAACAGATAAATAATAATCAATGTATTCGCCTCCTCCCCTAAGCTGACCGTTCAGATTATTTTGTGGAGACCATGGTTTAAGAACTTCATCAAACCAGTTAGTATTAGGATATTGCCACGGGTTAGAACCGGAAGTAAAATTTTCAATTTGTTCTTCTGTATATCGTGGTTCTCTTCCATCATACAAATCTAATTCATTCAACAATTTGGCATACTCAGAACCATTACACATTTCGGGAATAACAGTTGGCTGGTTAAACCCTTGATTAAAATTAACCGTTATGTTTGGTTTGCCCTTTTCTCCGCGTTTGGTCGTAATTAAGATTACTCCGTTTGCTGCCTGCGAGCCATAAATTGCTGCAGATGCATCTTTCAGAACAGTAATACTTTCAATTGAATTTGGGTCTATTCTCGAAAGTGAGCGTCCTGGCACTCCATCAACTACAACTAAAGGTGAATTATCTCCTAACGTATTAACTCCACGGATACGTACAATCGGATCGTCATTTCCCGGTTCTCCGCTTCGCTGAATAGTTGTTAGTCCGGGGAGTAGGCCGGATAACATTTGACTTGCATTTGTTGTTGGAGCTTTAACAATTTCGTCTCCCTTAACATTATTGATAGCCCCGGTTAGAGTAGCTTTCTTTTGAATTCCGTAACCGATTGCCACTACCTCTTCCAGTCCAATTGATTCTTCCTGCATCACAACATCAATATTGTTTTGATCTCCAACGATAATCTCCTGGCTTCTCATCCCTACAAACGAAAACTGAAGTATTGCTTTTTCAGGAAGGTTTGATATCGTATATTTCCCATCAGCACCGGTAACAGTACCTTGCGTCGTCCCCTTTACAACAACTGTTACTCCGGGAAGTGGTTCTCCTGCGTTATCTTTAACTTCTCCCGAAACCGTTTTTTGTTGCTGAGATGTTATTGATTTTAATTCAACGGGCTTGTCTTCGGGACTTAATAAAATCAAATTATCCTGCATCACATCGTATGAAATATTTTGCCCAGCAAAAATTTCATCCAGAATTTCCTCTACAGTGGCATCTTTGGCTTTAAAGGAAACCTCCCGTTCCACATCAACCTGCTCGCGAATATAAAAGAAACGAAAGTTACTGGATTCCTCAATTTCCTTAAGTATTTCGACAATTTGTCTGTTTTCAGCCCTTAAATTGAACTTTGTGGCCTGCGAGTAAACCGTTGCCGAAACCTGCATTAAGCCCGCCAGGATTAGTATGGCTGTTAGTTTCATCATTAATAATAGTTTTTTTACCCTTCTGCATGGCAGAAAAGGGTGCATACATTTTTTTTTCATAAATTTGAATGTTTTGATTAATAGCTTTACTGGTGATTTTCACCAAAGAAATTCAAGACACAAGTTAAGCTGGCAGGTGTGGCTGCACCTTCCGGCTTATTTTTTAATTTTTGTTTAATTCATAAGTTATTCCTCCGGATAAGTTTAGTTTTTGTTGTCAGTAATTTCAATTTTTTGTCCTACGACTTTATAATTGATTGGTAGTGTCTTTCTTACGATCTCCAGAAATTCAATAATGGTTTCATCCTTAATTGTTCCGTCAAAGTGCAAGTCGAGGATTTTTTTATTTTTTACTTCAATATCGACACCGTATTTCCGATTCAAAAGAACCACCAGGTCTTTCAGGTTCATATTCACAAAAATCAGTTTGTTGTCTTTCCACGAAGTAAACCATTGGGTATTTACGGTTTTTATGACTATCTCTTTTGATGTTTTATTCATCACCACCTGTTCTCCCGGTTTTAGTACCACATCCGAGGCAAGCTTCATGTTTTCGGTGGATTGAATTACCACCTGGCCTGCCTCCAGGGTGGTTATAACTTCTTCGTCTGTTGGATAGGCTTTTACATTAAATTGTGTTCCGGTTACGTTTACCTTGTAAAACGGTGTGTGCACAACAAAGGGTTTGTTTTCGTTTTTTTCCACCTCAAACCAGGCCTCTCCTTCCAGAAAAACTTCGCGGTTGCCGTTTTCGCCGTCCACACTGTATCTGATTCGCGAGTCTGCATTCAGAAAAATCACCGAACCGTCCGGAAGAATCATCTCAGAAACTGATCCTTTCGGAGAGTGTGCAGCATAATATACCGGAGCATCAGTAGTTTTTTGTAATGATGTTACATAAATACCTGTGAACAAGCCGAAAAATATTGCCGCAGCTATCTTTGCTACGTTGGTTAAAAAGCGTACTGTTGTTTTATTTTGTTTTTGCTCTTTTTCAATTTTCGCCCAGAGTTTGTTAAATAAGTTTTTGAAATCGGGCAGGGAAGAGACGGTGGCAGTTTCGGAGGAAAGATCTTCCAGTAATTTCTCCTTCACCTCGAATTCTTTTTCCGGTTGATGAAATAATGAAAGCATTTCCTGCCTGTCGGATAAACTGTTGTTTTTTGAATTTGCTTTTTCGAAAATATGTTGAACTTGTTTCGTCATTTTTTTTCTTAATTATACCTAATACGGTTCAGCTTTTGAATTTACTCATTTCTGAAAATTTTATCTGAACATTTTGAACTGAAAAGCCGCCCGGATAATTTAGGGCGACTTTTTAACTTTAACTAAACTAAAACTACTTTTGGTAGTAAATTATTTGTTCTGTTAATACGAATGAAAGTCCGGATTTACTCACCAGAGGTCAATAAATAATTACCATTCTTTTGGAATGACGTGGGGGAGAAATTTATCCGCAAAACAGATAAAAGAAAAGCAGGGCCACAAAGGACTCATTTTTAAAATGTTTTTTTAAAAACGCGAGTGCTCTGTACAAATGGTTTTCGACCGTGCGTTTTGAGAGGTTTAATGTCTTTGCTATTTCGTCGTTGGTTAATCCTTCAAGCTTGCTTAGTTGAAAAATTTTTTGCTGCTGTTCGGGCAGCTGCGCTACCAGTTTGTGGAGATGCTGTTTCATTTCCTCAAAGATTACCGAATGCCATGTATTATTTTCTTTGGTTTCATAATTTAGTCTGGCGTAATCTTCAAAGGCGTGTTCTATATTTTTTCGCCGTATAAGGTCGTAGATGGTATTTACGGCAATTTTAAAAATAAAAGATTTCAGGTTTTGTGTTGAATCCAGCGTTGTTCGTTTTTCCCATATTTTTATAAATACATTTTGAACCAGTTCTTCAGCGTCATCGTTATTTTTTAAATAAGTAAACGAGAAATGATATATTTTTGGGGCATATTTTTCAAAGAGTTTCCGGTAAGCATCTTTCTCACCCCTTTTTATCCTTTCACACAGCTCGCTGTCATTTATATTATTTATCTGATTCAATAGGGAACTACATTTGATTCCTCCAAATGTAAATTAATTTTGATGGATTTTCAAAGTGCCGGGGCATGCTGTTGGGCTACAATTTGCAAATTATTAAAAACAGTTTTGAGATTATTCGATAAAATATGGTAAATTAAATTTTTTATTTTCAACACATAAACCATTTACAATATGGATTCAAAGGAACTAAACCGACGAAATTTTATTACAAAAACAACATTGGGAACGATTGGGGCAGCGGGAATTTTGGCTGCATGCACCTCTTCCGAAAAATCAAAAAAAGAGGAAATCGAATTACCGGAGTTACTTGACCAGGCGCCTGATGGAGCGGTTTTGAGAGCCGGCTTAATCGGTTGCGGAGGCCGGGGGACGGGTGCAGCCATTAATTTTCTGGATGCCGGTCCAAATTTGCAAATAACAGCTTTGGGAGATGTTTTTAAGGATAAAATTGACAATTGCCGAGAAACGTTAAAAACAGAAAAAGGAGTTGAAATTGCTGACGAAAACTGTTTTATAGGTTTCGACAGTTACCAAAAAGTTATTGATTCGGGTGTTGATATCGTTTTACTTTGCACACCTCCGCATTTTCGACCGGCACATGTTGAGGCTGCAGTCAATGCCAGAAAACATATTTTTATGGAAAAGCCGATTGCGGTTGATCCGGTTGGAGCCCGTTCGGTTCTGGCATCTGCAAAAAAAGCGGAAGCTATTGGATTAAGCATTATTAGTGGAACAATACGGCGCGTACAAAAGGATTACATGGAAACCCACCGACGTGTTGCAAACGGAGAGATCGGAGAGATTGTCGGGGCAAACATACTTCGCAACGGTGGTGCACTTTGGTATCGTAACAGGCAGGCCAACTGGAGCGAAATGGAGTATATGCTGCGTAACTGGGTGAATTTTTGCTGGTTATCGGGCGACCATATTACTGAACAATTTATTCACGAAATAGATGTAATGAACTGGCATTTGGATAGAATACCGGTAAAAGCAATTGGCTGGGGAGGACGACAACGAAGGGTAACCGGAGATCAGTATGATTTTTTTAGTATTGAGTATGTTTATGATAATGGGATGAGGGCGCATTGTGCCGCCCGTCAGATAAATGGGTGTACCAACCGTAAAGTTCAGCAAATAAATGGTACAAAAGGATATGCCGATGCCGCGGGTAGTTTGTACGATTGGAAGGGGAATGAACTCTGGAAATATCCTCACCCCGAAGACGGAGATACGGAATCGCCGTGGAAAGTAACCAATCCTTATGTACAGGAACACATCAACCTGGTAACGGCTATCCGCAGGGGAAAACCTGTAAGTGATGCTGAAGCTCAGGTCAATTCAACACTGATTACCATTATGGGGAGAATCTCGGCGTATACAGGGAAAGATGTTAGCTGGGAGGAAATTATGAATTCCGATTTATATCTTGGTCCGAAAACCTATGCATTTGGCCCGGTTCCGGGAGTTGAAGAGAAAATCCCGGTAGTTGGTGTCGAGAATAAAGCTGCTAATGGATAAAAAGAAACCAGTTCAAAATTTATTAAAATGAAAGAGATAGTTGCTTTTATTTTTTGCCTCCTGCTGGCGGTAAACGGATTTGCTCAGACACCTCTTTTTCAATTTGGCAATGAAGTGGCATTGGAAAATGTTCAAATTGATAAAAAGATAAAAGGAGAGACTTTGAAATGGTTTCAGGTAAATACCGAAAACAATACATGGAAAGTAAAAGGAGACGAGCTGATTTGTACAGGACACCCCATTGGCGTTGTCCGCAGTGAAAAAAAGTACAGGAATTTTATCATGCATATTGAATGGAAACACATGGAGGCAGGAGGGAATTCGGGAACCTTTGTATGGAGCGATGCTGTGCCAGGAGATAATCGTTTACCCAACGGTGTTGAAGTACAAATGCTGGAACTTGATTGGGTTAACCTCAACACAAGAAACGGAGAAAAACCACCGGTTGCATATGTCCATGGAGAATTATTTGGCGTAGGAGGTGTGGAAGTGGTTCCTGACAATCCACGGGGGAAAAGGAGTAAATCGGTTGAAAATCGTTGCAAGGGGAAAGGAGAGAGGAATACTTATGATGTGGTTTGTGTGGATGGAACGATAAAACTTTCGGTAAATGGAAAATTTGTCAACGGAATAAGTCAATCGTCAAAAAGAAATGGTTTTATCTGCCTGGAATCGGAGGGAGCTGAAATCCATTTCAGAAATTTAAAAATTGTAGAATTACCTTAATTTTTTCTATATAACCGGGTTTTCCCACGTGATGGGTTCCGGGTGGATGGTTGACATATATCCAAATTTGTTTTTTAAAGCGACTTCAATTTTAGTGCAAATATCATGTGCTTCATTTAACGGCATTTCCGGAGGGAGTTTTATATGGCAGCTTAATTCTGTGTGGTTCCCGTAATTGTGTAAATGTATGTGGTGAAGATGTATCGGTTGCCTGCACGCTTTTTGGGCAATTTCTCGAATAGCGATTAAATGCTCATCCGAAGGACTTTCGCCCAATAAAGATTTGATGTCTTTTGATAAAATCTCGTAGCTTGCCCAGCCAATCATCAAGGCTACAATAAAACTCAAAACTGCATCGGTCCACCAGAAATAGTTTCCAACGGCAATACCAATTAAAATGACCACCGACGAAAGTGCATCCGTCCGATGATGCCAGCCATCGGCTTTGAGAATTGAAGAACCGGTTTTTTTTGCTCCCCGGAAAGCATATTGCGACATACCTTCTTTTACAATTATTGAGATTATTGTTGCAATCCAGGCAATGGTTCCAAATGTTGTTTTTTCTTTTGATCCAAACTTTTCAATAGCGCCAACGGCAAAATCAAAAGCTACAATGGCCAGCAAAACACCAATAATAATGGCTGAAATGTGTTCGGCGCGTCCATGCCCAAAAGGATGATCGTCATCTGCGGGTTTTCTTGAAATTTTTCCTCCGATTAACACGATAACCGATGAGACAGAATCAGACAAAGTATGCCAGGCATCGGCAATTAACGCCAGCGATCCGGTTGCCAGGCCTGCCCAATATTTTAGCCCGAAAAGAAAAATATTTCCGAAAATGGAAAGCCATCCTTCACGACGAATATATTTATCTTTTAGTTCCATAATTTGCAAAACTGCAAATTTAACAAAACTATTAGTTATTGTTATCAAGTAATCTGGAAAGTAAAGGTCTGTAACTTCTTCCTACCGGTAACTTTTTTTTGTTGATTTCGACAAAACCAGGGCCAAGTGATTCTATCTTATGAATGGATACAATATAACTTCGGTGGATTTGGATAAACTGACTTTCAGGTAGCGTTTCAGCCATAAAACTGATTCTTTCTTTTGTTACAATTTTATTGTTGATTGTATAGGCCATAACGTAATCGCCCAGGCTTTCAAAGTATAAAATATCACATAAATCAACTTTGTAATGTTTTTTATCCGCTTTCAGGAAAATAAAATTACGGTTGTCGTTTAAGTTTTCTTTTTTTTCTGAAGTTTTTCCGTTTTGCAAAGATTCGAGTTCAAAAAAATTGTTAATGGCTTTTGCAAATCTTTCAAAGGAGATGGGCTTTAGCAGATAGTCTATTACATTTAATTCAAATGCTTCGATGGCATAATCGCGGTAAGCTGTTGTAAAAATTACTTTGGGAGGATGAGCCAGTGACCGAACAAAGTCGACTCCTGTGATTTGCGGCATTTGAATATCACAGAACAGCAAATCAATTTTTTCCTTTGAAAGCACAGACATCGCCTCCAGTGCGTTGTTACATTCTGCAACAACCAAAAAATCAGTAAAAGCCGAAAGATGGTTTTTAATAACCCTGATTGCAATGGGTTCGTCGTCAATAATCAGGCAATTATACATGAGCTAAACCTCCAGTTCCAATGTTAAATTTACAGAAAATGTTTCTGCTTGCTCGTCAATACTAAGAATATATTTTTCAGGATAGAGTAAGTCAAGCCGTTTCTTTACATTTACAAGGCCAATACCTTTTTTAGAATCAATCTCCTTCTTTATTAAATGATTTCTTGAATTTTTGATGTTGAAAATCAGATTTTTACTGACGATGTTAATGTCGATTTTTACAAAACCAACCCCGGGGAAATTACTTACACCGTGTTTAAATGCATTTTCAACAAAAGGGAGAAGAATAAGCGGTGCGATTTTCAGAGAATTATTGTTTTGAGGGAATTCAGTTTTTAACTCCAGTTTTTTCGAATACCGGATTTTTTCTATTTCTATATAGTTCTTTAAGTTATTTAATTCATCTGAAAGAGGTACTTTTTTGTCGTCGCACCGGTAAAGGATGTAATCCAGAATTTCTGAAAGTTGCAAAACAAGTTTTGGTGCGTCGTCCGATTTCTCCAAAGTAAGGCCGTACAAATTATTCAAAGTATTAAACAAAAAATGAGGATGAACCTGTGCTTTTAGTAATTTCAATTCTGCCTCCTTCAGTTTTAGTTCACTTGTCAGAATATTTTTTTCTATTTCACTCTTTTCAATTTGCATATAAAATGCCCTTTTGACTTGTTTTATTGAAATAGCAAGAAAAACAATAAAGTTTAGTGAGACTACCTGTAATTCGGGATGTAAAACAGCTGGATCCAGCGAGGCATCTCTTTCTAAAATAAAAATTAAGGTGAACATCACTATCAAAAATGATAGCCATGTAGAGGTTAAAACAGTATAAAAGCTGAAAAAGAAGAATCTTCCATACCGTTTTTTTTCCAGAAATTTAGGAATCAGGATATAATTAAAAAAGTAAGCTTCAAAAAATGCAACTGGCAACAATCCAACAGAAAGAATATAAGAAACGGCCCTGATCTCGCTGTTGTTGTTAAACGTTATGAAGTAAAAAGAGCCTACAGATACCCAAAAAATTACATGAAGTGCAATTCTTGTTATTATTGATTTATGCAAAATATTTTTTATTTGATGAAAATGGAATTTCATTTTGTTGTTACATAAAGGAATGAAAGTAGAAATGATTTTTGAAATTTTGAAATTTTGTCGGTGGATTACATAGGTTTTATGCTGAACAACAAAATAGATAAATGTTTGGTAGATTTAAAGAGGAATTGTATTTCGGTTATCGTTTTTTGCAGTTGAACGATTAAAGCAGCTCCAAACGAAAAACAGGATGTAATTTTCAGGTATAATTTTTAAAACTGAAAAAAATGAATTTGTCAGAAATGTTTCGCAACGGAGGACCATTTATGAATTTTATTTCATTAATGGCTTTAATTGCAGTTGGAGTAACTGTATGGAAAATTGTTCAGATGGCAACAAAAAAGGAATACAATTTTAAGTTGCTCGATCTTGTATTAATGGCAGGTGCATTGGCTGCAGCTTCAGGTATTTTATCACAAATTGTTGGAATCGTTGAAGCATTGAAAGCCATTCGCGAAGCCGCTGATATTTCCCCTCAAATTGTCATGGAAGGTGCAATGGTAAGTTTTTATGCGCCTATTTGGGGATTTGTAGTTTTAATCTTTTCGTTGATTTTTCACTACGTTCTTAAAGAGATTGTCAAAGGAAAATCAATTTAATTAAAACTCAAATAACGACAGAATGAAAATATTGCTATCAATAATTGTGGTAGTTGTTTCGGTTTTTTGCGTTTCCGGACAGGTGCTTGAAAAAAAACTGGCTTCTGTTGTCGATAAATATACTTCTGATTCTCTGCTGAATGGATCAATCTTAGTTGCGAAAAAAAATAAGATCCTGTATAGAGGTTCTTTCGGATATAAAAATATCGAAACAAGAGAGACAAACAGACTTTCTACACTTTTCCCGGTTGCATCATTAACAAAACAATTTACCTCTGTAGGCATTTTAATACTTCAGCAAAATAAAAAATTATCAATTGATGACTTTATTGGAAAGTATTTAGAAGTGCCGGAATCTATGAAAAATATTCAAATCAGGAATTTGATGAATCATACTTCGGGAATTCCGGACTACTGGCAGAATAATATCGAAAATGATGAGAAATTAATTTGGGAGTTTTTGAATTTGACAGATGCTTTGCTTTTTCAACCCAATACAAAGCATTCATATTGTAATTCAGGATATTTTTTACTCGGAAAAATAATTGAGAAGGTTTCAGGGGTGAGCTATGGTGAGTTTTTGAGAAAAAATATTTTCAAACCCGTGGGAATGAAAAAGACTTTTGTTTATGATGGGAAGAATTATGATCGGGCAATTGGTTATGATGAAGATTGGAATAAAAGTGATTATTTGATGTCCACAGGAGATGGTGGAATAATTTCTACTGTGAATGATCTTTATGCATGGGACAAGGCACTTTTTGAAAATAAGATACTTACCCGGGAAAGTAAAAATTTAATGTTTGCTCCAACAAAGCTTGAAAACGGGTGTGATAAATATTACGGATTAGGGTGGGATATTAGTGAAGAGAATAATGATGTTGTGTCACACACAGGTAATCTTGCTTCGTTTGGAGCATACAACCAATATGATAATACTGAGGGATATTTTTTTGTTATTCTTTCCAATCAAATCAGGCCTGAGTTGATTGATCTGTTAAATGAAGTAGATGGTGTTTTATACAAAAAATGGCAATGAATTTAAGGTTAATCCAATAAATATGGATTGGCCTTTATTTTATTTTATCGGACACCCTGGTGATAAATTTATTTAAAAACGGAATTTTGTTTAGTTTGGAAAACAAGCTTCCCTTTCCAAAATGTAACAGAATATTTCTGAAATAAATAAAAAGCCCCAGACTATGAGCAGCAAAAAGTACCGGATCCAAACGATAAACTGAGTATGTAAAAATCATTAATGAACCGGTGGTACTGATAAGCCAAAAACCAAGCGGCAGTAAAGACTCCTTTTCCTTTTCTGAATATATCCATTGGTAGAAAAAGCGTGATATAAAAATAAGTTGAGCCGTAGTTCCCCAAATCATCCAAAATACCGAAACATTTTCATTTTTAAAAATGGCATTAAAATTACCTGAAAAAATCAGCCATGCCAGATAAATCAAAGGTATTGCTACCGCGAATATCCTTGAAATTAAAGGCATTCGCCTCCACGCTTTTTTTAACTGGAGGTTGCGTATGTAAATGGAGTAAACCAGAAATTGCCCAATTACAATTGCAAAATCATTGCGCAGTATCCCATAAGTGAGCATCAGGATGGAACCAACCAGACTAATTTGCCAGTATACAATTGGTGAATATACTTCGCCTTCCTGTTCCGATTTAAACCATTGGGCAATGGTTCTTACAAAAAACAGAATTTGAGCTAAAAAGCCCAGTGAATAAATTAAATACTCGTTCATTGTCGGTTTTAAAAACGGGGCAAATATAACAATCGAAATTGGTTTGTTTTAGCAGTGACTATTGAAATTGTAAATAATCCAGCTTTTCAAGCGTTTGGCGGGCGGCATTTTGCTGGGCTTCTTTTTTGGATGTACCTTCTCCTTTTCCTATCTCAACATTTTCTACCTCAACAGTGGCAATAAACCGTGGTTGTTTGGTGCGTTCACTTGTTTCTTCGGTCGTTTGAAATACAACTTCTTTTTTATTTTTCTGACTCCACTCTATTAACTGACTTTTAAAGTTGGTGTCTTTTTGTTCAATCTCGTTCAGGTTAACAAATTGTGAAAGGATTTTTTTTGTTACGAAATATTTTGCTGTTTGGTAATCTTTGTCCAAATAAATGGCTCCAATTAAAGCTTCCAAAGCATCGCCGTAAATATGGCTGCTGTCGATATTTTTAGTGGTGTTTGAATCGATAAACACGTTAAGCCCCATGTCGTAAGTCAGCTTGGTTAAAAAGGTACGGTTTACCAGTTTTGACCGGGTTTTTGTAAGAAATCCTTCATCTTCCTGCGGAAATCTGTTGTATAAAAAGTCGGCAATGATGGCACCCAAAATAGCGTCACCCAAATACTCCAGTCTTTCGTTATTTACATAGTTACCTCGCGAATCGACGGTAGAAGCTGATTTGTGAATAAATGCGAGGTCGTACAATTTTAAATTTCCGGGATAGAAACCAAGTATCTCCTTTAAAAACAAGTAAAACTCTTTCCGAGAGGACGAAAAGAGTTTTACCCGTTGTACTATTTTTCTAACCACAGTTTTCTATAGTTTTTTGAAAACTAAAGTTGCATTGTGTCCGCCAAAACCAAATGTATTGCTGATTGCAACATTTATTTCACGTTTTTTGGCAACATTGAATGTGAAATCCAAATTGCTGTCAATTTCAGGATCATCGGTGAAATGGTTTATTGTTGGTGGAATCAAACTGTTGTTAATGGCCAAAATACTTGCCAGGCCTTCAACTGCACCTGCTGCCCCCAGTAAATGCCCGGTCATTGATTTTGTTGAACTGATTGCTAATTTATAAGCGTGTTCGCCAAATGTTTTGATAATAGCCTTTGGTTCAGCAATATCTCCAAGCGGAGTAGAAGTGCCGTGTACATTGATGTAATCTACATCATTGACCGTAATTCCAGCGTCTTCCAAAGCCCATTTCATAACCAGGTTTGCACCTTTCCCTTCCGGGTCCGGAGCAGTCATATGAAATGCGTCAGCAGACATTCCTCCGCCACCCATTTCAGCATAAATTTTGGCTCCCCGTTTTACTGCGCTTTCATAATCTTCAAAAATGAAAGCTGCAGAACCTTCACCCATAACAAACCCATCACGATCCTTGTCAAAAGGCCTTGATGCTGTTTTGGGATCATCGTTACGGGTCGAGATGGCTCTCATAGAATTAAAGCCGGCTATTCCTGCTTCGTTTACACCGGCTTCTGAACCACCTGTAATCATAATATCTGCTTTCCCCATACGAATCATGTTAAATGCTTCAATCATTGCATGGGAAGCAGATGCGCAGGCAGTAACTGTGGTAAAATTAGGTCCTCTAAAACCGTATTTTATCGATAATAGTCCACCGGCTATATTCGCAATCATTTTGGGAATAAAGAATGGAGAGAACCGGGGATTTTCATCTTTATAGTTTCTGGCTTCTTCAAAAAAAGTTTGAAGTCCACCTATTCCCGCTCCCCAGATAACACCAGCTCTGTCATGGTCAATCTCTTCAAGGTTTAAGCCTGAATCTTTAACCGCCAGGTCGGTGCTCGCAAATGCATATTGTGTGTACAAATCGTATTTGCGACAATCCTTTCTTTCCATCCCGTAAAGTTCAGGATCGAAGTTTTTTACCTCGCAGGCAAATTGGGTTTTGTGCTTTGCTGCATCAAATTTTTCAATAGGTGCTGCACCGCTAACCCCGTTTTTCAGATTTTCCCAGTATTCATCAACGGTGTTTCCCAAAGGATTAACAGTTCCTAAACCGGTTATTACTACCCGCCTTAATTCCATAAATAATTTTTCTGAATATAATTACTTCGTAGCTTCTTCGATATGTGCAATAGCCTCACCTACCGTTGAAATTTTTTCAGCTTGATCGTCTGGAATAGCGAGGTCAAATTCTTTTTCGAATTCCATAATCAGCTCAACAGTGTCAAGTGAATCTGCACCTAAATCATTTGTAAAGGAAGCTTCAGGAGTAACTTCACTTTCATCAACGCCTAATTTATCAACGATAATAGCTTTTACTTTTGCTGCAACGTCAGACATAATTGTAATTTTTGATTAATACTAATTTTGTTTTTAAATAATTCCGTGCAAAGTAATAAATTTACGTTTTATATTTCAAAGAAAAAATTTAAAAAAAGATATAAACAGGGGGGTAGAATTCATTTGTAAGCTTCTTGATTTGAACAAATTAGTCAAATGTTCTATCTGTAAAAAACAATATGAAATGAATGTTAAGAAAGTAGCTTTATTTGCTTCTGGTTCAGGAACTAATGTACAAAATGTTATAGAGTATTTCGCTGATAATGAAATTATTGATGTTGATTCTGTTTGGTGTAATAATCCCAGGGCTTATGTTCTGGAAAGAGCAGAGAAATTTAACATTGACACATTTATATTTGACAGAGAAACGTTTTATAAAAGTCAGGAAATACTGAATATATTAAAAAAACGTAAAGTCGATTTAGTAGTTTTGGCCGGTTTTCTGTGGTTGATACCTGACAATTTGATTCAAAATTTTCCGATAATAAATATTCATCCGGCATTGTTGCCCAAATACGGAGGAAAAGGAATGTACGGGATGAATGTTCATAAAGCTGTTGTAGAAAATAGAGATTTGGAGTCGGGAATTTCTGTTCATTATGTAAATGAGAATTATGATGACGGGAAATTAATTTTCCAGGCAAAGTGTAAAATTGAACCTTCCGATACGCCGGAGATTGTTGCAAAAAAAGTACACGAACTGGAATATAAATACTTTCCCGAGGTTATTGAATCTGTTTTGTTGGGAAGCGCGGAAAAGGAATAAGATCCAGATGCACAGGTTAATAAACTTTACATTTTAATTGCTGGTGTTAAATAATGTTAACTAGGTTACAGCAAGCATTTCATTAAAATTATATTTGCGGCATGAGCAGAAAAATGTTGATTACATTAATATTTTTGATGGCTGTTGTGCTTTCGGGCCTGATATTTGTTCAAACGCATTTGATAAAACGCGCTGCCGATATTCGGGAAGAGCAGTTTAATCGTTTGGTGGCAAATGTTTTGATGAGGGTGGCCGCGCATTTGGAAACATATGAAAAGCGTGAAGCACAGTATTATGCAGATATCGGTCAGTTCCCAGGTTCAAATCTGCCCAAAGAAGATTTTATTCCTTTTCCCAGAAATAACTCAGGGAATGGTGCATTCGAATTTAAACTAAATGTAACGGAAAACAGTGTTTCAGGCTATTACAGAGAGCAGGTGCAGATAAATACAGTAGATTCGACCATTGGCGTAGATTCTACAGGCGAGGGTGGTACGCTGAGAAAAACTCTGCCTGATATTAACCGGATGATAGCCAATCAAAGACAGAGGTTGGAGCAGTGGTTATTTGATAATAGCATAGACAAGTATGAAATTTACCTTGAAGACCGGCCGATTGAAGAAAGAATAGATACTGTGTTTTTAGCTCAAGTTTTGGCAAGTGAAGTAAGGGCTGCTGGTATTGATTTGGATTATGAATATGCGGTAAAGAATTCCAATCTCGGACAGGATAAAATAATGATTGGAGATGAAAATTTTAATAAGAATGCAAAGAAAGGCGAGTTTTCACAGCCACTTTTTCAAATGGATAGAAATGGAGCCAAACCGAACTATCTTCATATTTATTTTCCAAAACGTTCTGGGTATCTGTTGCGTGAAACTGGTCTGACTATTATTCCTACCCTGATTTTAACCGCGTTGCTGATAGGAATTTTTGCCTATACATTAACAGTAATTTTCCGGCAGAAAAAATTGTCGATGATAAAAAACGACTTCATCAACAATATGACGCATGAATTAAAAACACCGATTTCAACTATTTCGCTTGCAAGTCAGATGCTTCAGGATGGAAGTGTGGCAAATACACCCAGAACGATTGAGCATGTGGCAAATGTTATAAGCACAGAGAGTAAGCGCCTCGGGTTTCAGGTTGAGAAAGTACTGCAAATGGCTGTTTTTAATGAAGGGCGTTTAAAATTTAAGTTTAAAGAGTTCGATGTAAACAAAATGATTGAAACAGTTACAGGGAATTTTGAGCTCAGAGTAAAAAGTAAAAATGGAAATCTTATTACTGAAATCAATGCTGAAGACCCAATGATAAAAGGGGATGAGGTACACATCACCAATGTGGTATTTAATTTGCTTGATAATGCTATGAAATACAGCCAGGAGATACCGGAAATAAAAGTAACAACATATAATAAGAAAGAATTTGTTGTAATCTCGGTTGAAGATAAAGGAATTGGAATTTCAAAAGAGCACCATGCGCAAATATTTGACCGTTTTTACCGTGTGCCTACCGGAAATATTCATAATGTAAAAGGATTTGGATTAGGATTAAGCTATGTGAAAAAGATAGTTGATTCGCACAATGGTACAATAAAAGTTGAGAGCGCTGTTAATAAAGGGACAAAATTTAGTATCTTATTCCCACAAATAAATAAATGACCATGGAACAAAAAACAAAATTATTACTTGCCGAAGATGATGAGAATTTGGGATTACTGTTAAAAGAATATTTAATCGCAAAAGGTTACGACGCTAATCTGTTTCCAGATGGAGAAGCTGCCTATAAAGGTTTTGTAAAAGAACATTATGATATTTGCGTTTTGGATATTATGATGCCCAAAAAAGATGGATTCACACTGGCAAAAGACATTCGTATTATTAATTCAGATATTCCGATTATTTTTCTGACGGCAAAAAATTTAAAAGAGGACGTGTTGGAAGGGTTCAAAATGGGGGCCGATGATTATATAACCAAACCTTTTAGTATGGAAGAACTGATTCTCAGGATTGAAGCAATTTTAAGAAGAACTTCGCAAGAGAGTCAGTCAAATGCACAGCAGATATTTACTTTGGGGAAATATACTTTCGATACCCGTAAACAAATTCTTTCTGATGGAGACGAGACGGTTAAACTGACCACAAAAGAATCGGATTTGTTAAAACTTCTTTGTCAAAACGCCAACAAAGTGTTGGAAAGGAATTATGCTTTAAAATCAATTTGGATTGACGATAATTATTTTAACGCCAGAAGTATGGATGTTTACATTACAAAGTTACGTAAGCACCTGAAGGATGAACCTACGGTAGAAATTATAAATGTACATGGCAAAGGGTACAAATTAATTGTTTGATATCATCCCCGTATTCACGGGGATATAAATCATATTAACTTTCCGGAGCAACGGGAAGAAATTCTGATTTTGCTCAAAAGAGTTCTAATCAAGTTTCAGGACCGCTAAAAAAGCTTTTTGAGGTACCTCTACGTTACCTACTTGTTTCATCCGTTTTTTACCTTTTTTCTGTTTTTCCAGCAATTTACGTTTTCTGGTAATGTCACCCCCATAACATTTGGCTGTTACATCTTTACGAACGGCTTTTACGGTTTCGCGGGCGATTATTTTTGCTCCTATTGCAGCCTGTATCGCAATGTCGAATTGTTGTCTGGGAATGAGTTCTTTTAACTTTTCACACATCCGTCGGCCAAAGTTATAGGCGTTGTCAAAATGGATAAGTGTGGAAAGTGCATCAACCATTTCGCCATTTAGTAGAATGTCAAGTCGAACCAGTTTGGCGGGTTTAAAACCACTAATATGGTAATCAAAGGAAGCGTACCCTTTTGAAATGCTTTTTAGTTTGTCATAAAAATCGAACACAATTTCGCCTAAAGGTAAATTAAAAACCAATTCTGCCCGCTCAGAAGTTAAGTAGTTCTGGCTAACCAAAGTTCCGCGTTTGTCGAGACAAAGCGTCATAACCGGTCCGATAAATTCTGAAGCTGTAATAATGTTTGCGCGAATATATGGTTCTTCAATTTCCTGAATGATTGTTGAAGCGGGCATCCCTGAAGGGTTGTAAACGGTTTGTGTTGAGCCGTCGGTTAAATGAACAAGGTAGGAAACGTTAGGAACAGTTGTGATAACATTCATTTCGTATTCACGTTCCAGCCTTTCCTGTATAATCTCCATGTGTAATAAACCAAGGAAACCACATCGAAAACCAAATCCGAGCGCGGCAGAAGATTCAGGTTCAAAAGTTAAGGAGGCATCGTTAAGTTGAAGTTTGTCCATTGCTGCTCTCAGATCCTCATAATCATCAGCATCAATGGGGTATACTCCCGCAAATACCATTGGCTTTACTTCCTCGAAACCAGAAATGGCCTTTTGGCAAGGTTTTTCAACATGTGTTATGGTATCACCAACTTTTACTTCCTTTGCCGTTTTTATCCCCGAAATAATATATCCTACATCTCCGGTGGATAAAACATTTTTGGGAACCAGCCCGAGTTTTAAAACGCCTATTTCATCTGCATCGTATTCTTTTCCTGTAGCTACAAATTTAACCAGATCTTTTTTCCGGATTTGTCCGTTGATAATCTTGAAATATGCAATAATCCCGCGAAATGAGTTAAAAACAGAATCAAAAATAAGGGCTTGCAGCGGTGCATTTGGATCTCCTTTGGGAGGTGGCACCTTTTCAACAATATTTGTTAAAATAGCTTCAACTCCTTCTCCTGTTTTTCCACTTGCACGGATAATATCTTCATGGTCGCAGCCAATCAAATCAATAATTTGATCTTCTACAACTTCGGGCATTGCATTCGGAAGATCCATTTTATTGAGAATCGGAATAATCTCCAGATCATGTTCGATTGCCAGATACAGGTTTGAAATGGTTTGAGCCTGAATTCCCTGTGTAGCATCAATAATTAAAAGTGCTCCTTCACACGCTTTTATCGAACGTGAAACTTCGTAAGAAAAGTCAACGTGTCCGGGAGTATCAATTAAATTGAGTTTATATTCCTTTCCTTCATGTACATAGTCCATCTGAATGGCATGACTTTTAATGGTAATGCCCCTTTCCTGTTCCAGTTCCATGCTGTCAAGTACCTGGTCGTGCATCTCTCTCTCTCCAACTGTTTTGGTATTCTCCAGTAAACGGTCGGCCAGTGTACTTTTTCCGTGGTCGATATGAGCTATGATGCAAAAATTCCGAATATTCTCCATTTATACTAAACTAAATTTTTAATTCAATTTAAAGCTTTCAAATTAAATTCTCGCAAAGATATTTATTTTTTGAATTCTTTATAATCAGATAGTATTTTGCTGTAATTTTTGAATCTTTTTGATGAAATCTGAAACAAGTTGAAACGAATACTGATAACCTTGTATCCACTCACTTTTCCGCGGACCCGCAATATTTAGAATTGAAACATTATTATTTTGAATAAACGTTATCATTTTGAGAAAGGAATCTTTTGCGTCCGGTTTTTCAGGAAAAAGAATCAAAACAGGTTTTTTCATTTGTGTGGCTATTTGTTGGGTGAGTAGTGTCCCCCCTTTTAGGTCGCCGTTTACAATAATAAGCGTAGCATTTGAATTTCTTACGTTTTTATAAGTTCTTGAATTGTAGTTGCTTTCTCCTGTTTCGTCTAGCTTGTATTTTATGTCAATTCTTCCGTCTTCTGCCATTCTGCCTTTTGGACACCAACCTCCATGTGAAAAGTTGTTGTTCAAACAGGCATCCAATGCTCCCCGATCCACACCAGTTTGACCTCCGCTTATTATCTTTTGGCACACTATTTGTTGAGTGTTTATTAACATGAAAACAATTAAACAGAAAATGTTCTTTACATTATTACACTACTAGAAACAAAATACTTCACAGCAGATTGCTGTTTTTTCATAAGTTTGGTTTAGTTAGGTTTAGTTTTGATCCCGGGGCAGAGGTCCCGGGATTTTCTTTTTACACAGCTTCGTTTTTAAAATATTCTACTTTGCCGGTTTTTGCTATCTCTTTTACCTTATCAACCAGTGCCATCCTTTCATTTTCTGATAATTTGGAAAATGAACGGGCTAAAGCAATCTTTTCACGCATGTATGTTGCATTTTCATTTCCTGAAATGAGAACGGTTACGGGAAGCGACCATACAAAATGCATTGCATCTTTTATACTCATATAATTGGGAATGACAGGGTCGTCTGAGGTCCAGTTTGCCTGTTCTTTTCTGGCAAAAAATCTTCCGTCAGCAAGCGATTTGATAGATAAAATCCCCATGTTTCTATCCAACGCTTTTGGCAATACATTTTTTATAAAGCTAAAATAGGTTTGATCTAAAACATTTACAGGCATTAATACTGTATCGAAAATATCACTTTCCTGCGTACGATCGAGTATGTGTGCGTGTGCAAACGGATTTTGATGCCCGGTAAATCCAAGATACTTAAATTTTCCCTGTTCTTTTGCTTTTTCCAAATATTCCAGAACTCCCGCTTCAATCCTGTTATCGACGTCTTTGGGTGTTCTTATCGAGTGTACCTGGTAAAGGTCAATCTGATCCACTTTTAACCTTTTTAACGATCCTTCCAAATGCTCCTGAACCGTTTTTGCATCAGGTCCCGTAGTTTTTGTCATCAGAAAAATCAAATCACGATATTTGGGTGTAAGGTATTTACCATAGCGTTCTTCACTTCTTCCGGCTGAGTAGCTTTCAGCAGTATCAAAAAAACGGACTCCTCCCTCCAGCGCGGCTTCAATTACTTCCTGTGCATCTCGTTCGGTTGTCCAGCCAATGTGGTAACCTCCCGTTCCAAGCATCGTTACATATTCACCGGTTCTACCCAATTTTCTTTTTGGCAAAATTTCGCCTAACCTGTCATTTGTTTCCGGTTTACCAAATGCGTTTCCCGTCATCGACAAACCTGCAGTTACACCTGCCAGTGATTTTAAAAAGGTTCTTCTGTTGGTCATAATATTTGTTTTTAATTACATAATACTATACTTCTTTTTAGAGAAAAAGTTCAAAATATTCTATTTTTACTTGTACGTACAAGTTTGAGTTTATAGATTTGTAAGATGAAGTTTGGACCCAAATATTTGCTTGTTAAGAATTTTCTGAAGGAATCAATTCAGCAGGGAAAATTTAAAGTTGGAGATTTTCTTCCTTCAGAGCATGAGCTGTGTTCGCGTTTTTCGGTCACCAGAACAACAACCCGCAAAGCGCTTGACGAGCTAATAAAAGAAGGTTATATCGAAAAGCTACAGGGGAAAGGGAGCCGGGTAAAAGAAAGAAGGAAGTCGCTCGGGCTGTTGACAGTAAAAGGATTTTCAGAAGCCGTTGGCAAAAATGTAAATACAATTTTTTTGACAAAACCTCAAATAGGTGAGTGGAAAGAAGAGATTATTTTTCCGGTAAAAAAAGAGGATAAGGATGCACAATGTATTTTTTTTGAGAGATTAAGATGTGTAAATTCCCTGCCGGTTATGCTGGAGAGAAACTGGCTCCCGGCAACCATTCTTCAGGGATTTACAGAAAAACAATTTGTTGACGAATCTTTTTTCAAAACGCTGAGTCAGGAATATCTTATTGAAATAACTGGCTCAAAGCAGGAAATCAGGGCTGAATATGCAGACGATAAAATTGCAGAAATTTTAAGTATTGAAAGGAATTCACCGGTTTTGCATATTTCTGTTCTGTTTTCTACAAACCAAAAAAAGTTGACAATTTACAGCGAACTTTTCTGCAATACAACAGATTTTCCGGTAGGGAATCAGTATTTTATGTGACGAAAAGCTAATAGCGAGGATAAATATTATGAATAATACATACTAATAAATCAAAAATGAAAAAGTTTACTTTTCTTATTGTAACCTTTATTATAGCTGGATTGACAGGTTTAACAGCCCAAACGAAATCCATTCAAAAAACAGCGCCACTTTCGGAAGCTCAACCTGAAAGTGTTGGAATTTCTTCCGAACGTATAGAGCGAATTGATAAAATGTGTAAGGAGGCTGTGGCAGAAGATCAGGTGCCCGGAATCGTTTCGCTGATTGCCCGCAATGGAAAGATTGTTTTCTGGAAGGCTTACGGAATGGCGGATAACGCTGAAGGTGAAAAGCTAAAAAGGGATGATATTTTTCGTATTGCCTCACAATCAAAAGCAATCACATCAACTGCGGTTATGATGTTGTGGGAAGAAGGAAAATTCAGCCTGGATGATCCCATCTCAAAGTATATCCCTGAGTTTGAGAATGCCCGCGTGTTAAAAACATTTCGGTACAATGATACCACATGGACCGGAATTCCTGTAAAAAATAAAATTACAATTCGTCATTTGCTTACACATACTTCGGGAATTGGCTATGGAGACATTGATTCCGATGAAAGAATGAAAATGATTTATCAGAAAGCAGGAATTGTAATTGCGTTTACAAAAAAAGATGTAAGCATTGAAGAAAACATCAAAAAGCTGGCAAAATTGCCTTTGCATCACGAGCCCGGTTCGGCGTATGTTTACAGCATGGGCTTGGATGTCCTTGGCTATCTGGTAGAAATAGTTTCAGGAATGCCGTTTGATGAGTTTCTGAAAACGCACATTTTCGATCCGCTGGGGATGAAGGATACTTACTTTTATCTCCCTGGAGAAAAGGTAAATCGTCTGGTTTCTGTTCAACAAAAAGTTGATGGAAAATGGGAAAAATACCCGGTAACATTTTATGACCCTGAATATCCGGTTGAAGGGGCAAAAACTCTGTTCTCAGGCGGAGGAGGGCTTTCCAGTACAGCAAAAGACTATGCTGTTTTTCTTCAGATGTATTTGAACGGAGGCGAATATAACGGTATAAGACTTTTAAGCCGGACAACAGTTCGTTCAATTATGGGAAATCAAATGGGGAATATTTGGGGAGAAGACGCTGACAGTTACTATGGATTAACATTTTCTGTGTTAACAGAAAAAGGACAAAACAAAGGTGGTTTGGGTAACAAAGGAACATTCAATTGGGGTGGATATTTTAATACCCAGTATTTTGCGGATCCACAGGAAAATATAATTGGAATAATTATGAAACAAACGCGCGGGCCTGTAAACGACCAAACCGGCTGGAAATTCAGGCAGATGGTTTTTCAAACAATTGACGATTAAAATAACTCAAATACAATATAAAATGAACAAAGTAAAAGAACTTGCAAAAATGATTGACCATTCCATTCTTCATCCAACCATGACTGATGAAGATTTGAAACGCGAATGCGAAGTGGCCAAAGAATATGATGTGGCATCGGTATGTGTAAAACCGTATGCTGTGAAACAGGCTGTTGAACTGTTAAAGGATTCCTATGTTCTGGTGGGATGTGTAATTGGTTTTCCTGCCGGTAACTCTGCAATCGAAGTGAAGGTTTTTGAAACGGAAAAAGCATGTGTGGATGGCGCAGTAGAGATTGATATGGTAATAAATATTGGAAAAGCTTTACAGGGAGAATGGGACTATATTGAAAAAGAAATTGCTGCTGTTACCAAAGTTTGCCATAACAACAAAGCCATTGTAAAAGTAATTTTTGAGACCGATTATGTTTCGAAAAAAGAGGATATTGTGGAATTGTGTAAAATATGCACAAAAGTGGGGGCCGACTATGTAAAAACATCTACGGGTTTTGGTTTTGTAAAAAGCGATGATGGAAAATATGCATACCAGGGAGCTACAATCTCGAATCTGGAGCTGATGAAAGCAAGTGTGGGGCCAAACGTTAAAGTAAAAGCTGCCGGTGGTGTTCGCACACTGGATGGTTTGCTGGCGGTTCAAAAAGCAGGCTGTTCGCGTTGTGGAGCTACAGCAACAGTTGTTATTCTGAAGGATGCAAAAGAACGATTTGGAGATTTGTAAATTCTAAAGTAACCGGAATGATGAGAAACGTATTTGTACTTCTGACTTTTTTATTTGGAATAAGTTGCCAGGCGCAAAAAATAAAGTTGATTATTGATGCTGATACAGGAAATGAAATGGATGACATGTATGCTATTGTACGAGCCCTGGATTCAGATGATTTCGAATTACTGGGGTTGGTCTCCGCTCATTTCAATAATCCGCAGATGGTTACCGACTCTATGTGGCATAACTATTCCACTAAAAATATCAACACGGTTGAGCTTTCACAAAGGGAAAATGAGCAATTATTATTGGAGGTAAATCGATCGCAAATTCCGCATCCCCAAGGTTGTGAAAAAATGGTTGGATTTGCCTGGGGGTTTAATCATGGCACCCCCGTTCAATATTCCGAAGGAGTTGATTTTATTATCACCGAGGCAAAAAAGGCTTCTCCCGGCAATAAGCTGGATATTGCCTGTTTAGGCCCGGTTACCAATGTCGCCGCAGCAATACTAGCAGAGCCGGATATTGCAAAAAATATTCATCTTCATATTTTGAGTATGAAATATGACCCTGAAACAGGTGTCTGGAACAAGAATGAATTTAATGCACGTAATGATTTAAATGCACTTGATATTGTTTTGGATTGTACCGATTTGGAATTATCAATCATTTCCGGACAGGTTTCAGGTCAACTGGTTTTTGAACGAAAAGAAACACAGAAGCGACTTTCAGTATACAACAACAAAATCAGCCAAAATTTATTGACCCGGTGGGATTTTGTAAATGCAGGTGAGCGTTGGATTATGTGGGATTTAGCGCTTATTGAATCGATTATTCACCCGGAACTGGCAAAAACCGAAATGGTACTTACGCCGCCTGAAAATTTACAGCGAAAAGTGGAAGTCTACACCGATATTGATGAGAAAAAAATGGAAGCTGATTTTTGGGAAAGTTATCAGCGCTTAATGGAAAAATTACATTAAAATCACTTAATCATCGTCGTCATCATCTTCATCTTTCCCGCTGTATTTTTCGGGGTAAGGTTTTTTCCCCTTCATTGCGAACCAGATAATTCTGTTAAAGAGTTCGTCGTCGCCGGCATCTACCCGTTCAAACTGCGGTTCCATACTTTTTTTTGCATAGTGGAGTGCAGGGCCTTTTAATTCAGATAGTTCACTGTTCATCTCATCCAATGGAATCTGGTTTGGGACAGAAACATAGGGACTGTAATCAGCGGATGAATTAAAACAGTTGAACATGGGCATGGCAGTTGCATCCATAATATTCATTGGCGGAAGCCCCAGAATTTGTTCGATGGTTCTTATCATCGAAACCTGGTTGTAGTTGGTGTGGTTGGTTTTTTCAAACCTCGTGTATGGGCTGGCAACCATTCCAACCGTTCGGTAGGCTGAAACATGATCCCACCCGGCTTGCGAATCGTCCTCGGTTATAAAAACCGCAGTATTTTTCCAGAATTTACTTTTAGAAATGGCTTCCATGATTTGTCCCAAAGCCAGATCATTGTCAGCCACCATCGCACGGGGAGTAGGAAATCCTGGTCGTGTTCCTGAGGTGTGATCATTGGGTAAAGCAATGATAATCAGTTCGGGCCATTGATCACCTTCCTTCCTTTCATATTCTTTTAGTTCTTTTATAAACGTTTGTGCCCGAAATACATCCGGGAATTTGTGGCTGTCGTATCCCGGGTAATTCTGACTTAAAATATCCCAAACCGGGTCAATGGTAGTTGTGTTTTTAAATTCTACTTTTTCGCCATTTTTGAACTGTTTATAAATAGATTCCCAAGTGGCACTTTTGTCAAATTCAGGAACACAGGCTTCACCATATATTCGTACGCTTTTGCCGTGTCGGATTGCGTTATCCCAGATAAAACCGGTGGGAGCATAAACCAATGCATCTTGTTGAACATGTGGGTAACTACGAAACCAACCCCGTACATTTTTTTCAATATAATCGGTAACAATAGCCATATCGGTCCATTGGTGGCCTTCTGCGGAAGATTTTCCTGAAACGTAAAAGTTGTCGAGAAGCAGAAAATCGTCAACAATCTTGTGTGTGTTGGGCGTGACTTCTTTTCCAAAAACACAAAGTGACGGGTCTCCGTCTCCCGCCGAAACATCACCAAGAATCTGGTCGTAAGTCCGGTTTTCTTTTATGATATAAACGACATGTTTAAAAATCGAAGGCTCACCAATTCTGAGCGGTACAGGAACGGCGTTTGCATTTTTCCGGGGAAGTTTTTTCGATAAGGCAATTCTGAAAATTTGGTTGGTCTCATGTACACGTTTGGTATAATCAGCCAATTGATTTTTATCCGGTAAAGGAATAATAGACACGGAAGCCATCTGCCGGTGCGCATTGTACGATTTTGCACCGCTTTCAGAAATGCTAGGGATTCTTGCTCCTTCCGCTTCAATATTGGGAATGTACAGTGTTTGATCCCTGAGAACACAAACCGCTCCCGGATAAGCACTGGTGGGAATAAATCCTGAAATTTTACTTTGATTCCCATTTGAACTGCTTGAAGCATTTTTCCCTAACTCGATTAAGGCCACCGCGTTGTCCATTCCGTTGGCTACATAAAGTATTTTTCCGTCACCAGAAATTCCCAAGCCGTTGGGTGAATCCCCCCAGTAAGGATTTTTTTCATCACCCAGACGTACTGAAATACTCTCAGAAACAATATCCTGTTTGGTGTCAATTACTGAAACGGCATCACTGTTGGCATTGGCAACATAAACATAATTTTCATCCGGGCTCGGGATAATATCATTTGGGTGCAAGCCAACGATTATATCTTTTATCAACCTTCCATCGGCAGGACTAAAAACCGAAACTGTTCCTTCACGTGTTGCACCGGTTAAAGGATCAACTTTAGCATTTCCCCACGGAATGCCGGCTATATTTTTATCGTTTTCATCAGGAACAGCTCCGGCCCAGTTGGTAACATAAATCTTGCCGGCAGCTTTTACAACACCGTAAGGTGCCACACCCGTTTCTACCGACCAAATGGTTTGCCCGGTTTTTTCGTCAAGTTTTACCAGCATGTTGTTGCCGTTTAAAACCACGTATAACATCGTTTTTCCATTCTCTTCTGTTACCACAACTTCATTGGGTAAGGCAGTCGATGCTGGTTCGTTAGCTCCAAAATCGAAAGTTTTTTCCTTTTTTAGCTTGCGGCCATTCCATGATGCTTTTATCACATACGATTTTTCATCTCCTGCAGCACTCCAGTACAAAGAATAGTCGTAGCCTGTTTTTCCCCAGGTAATTCCCGAAAAAGTATTTATAGCGTCATCATCGCCAAGCAGGTTTTCCAAAGTTGTGCGCTCAATTATTTCGTTGGTGCCGGTTGATATTATCACGATGGAATAACGTCCTTCCACTGCAACATATTTCCCATCGGGTGAAAGGGCACAATCGAGTGCATGGTTTTCCAATTGTTTGTCACCAAAATAAACCTGCTTTCCTGCCGGATCGACCCAGCGGTTGTATGGCATTGGTAAAGGCAACAGGCTGTCGGCCAGCGTTTGATTTTCGTATTCGCTCAGGTGTTTCGTCTGTTGTTTTTTTTCTCGTTTGTTTTGTGCCTGTGAAATCAACGAAGGTTGTGCAACTATAAGAATAATGAAAAACCAGAGAAATCTTTTCATGATAATCTATTTTGAGTGTTGTATCAATGCTGCGTATCGAATGTTTTAGCTTTTAAATTACGATTTATTTATAAGAATCAGGTCTTTTTGTTTGATTTGTTTGAAATGAATTTACACAACTAAATTTCAAATTGTAATGTCATCCAGAATGCTCTTCCGTAACCGTCAACTCCTGAGCCGTGAATACGGTAAGCCTGATTAAAAATATTCTGCATTCCGGCATGAATTGAGACGATATTCCATGAATAACCCGCTTTCAGGTTTAGAATGTTCCACCCGGGAGTACCGCCTTCGGGAATACGATGATCATCGATGTCTCCACCTGAAAGCCTGTCTTGCTTTGTGGCGAACAGGAATTCGGCTTCGCTAAAAATTTTTGATTTGGAATATTGCAACGCCAGTTTCCCATTCAGTGGAGGAATTCGTCGCATTGGTTCGTTATTTTCGAGGTTCTTGCCATAAAGCCAGGTAAGATTATTGATAAATGAAAATTGTCTTGTGATTTGAAATCCTGATTCAAATTCCACCCCTGAAATGTTCGATTTTGCTACATTTTCTTTTTTGTAAACACGCTCTCCATCAATGGTTTCGCTTCCGTTGTATGTGGCTTCTGTTCTCACAATTTGATCTTTTAACCGGGTGTTAAAAGCAGTTAGGGCCATCGAAAACCACTCCGATGTTTTTTTATAGCCTCCTTCAAACGTAAATGTCTTTTCCGGTGCAAGGTCAGTGGAAGGGATTTCGATGCCATAATCAAACTGACCAAAAGAACTGATGTCGTTAATGTTTGGCGCACGGAAAGCAGTGTGTGCCGAAAGAATAAACTGCTGTTCAGGAGTTGTAAAATATTGTCCGGAGATATTTCCTACCAGCGAACTGGGTTTTAGTGTTACTTCTCCAAACTCATCGTCAACGGAATGAATCCGGAACGTGTTAAAACGACCTCCCATATTTAAATGGAACTTTTCAAATTTTAGGGTATGTTGACTAAATACCGCTAAATTCTGCATTGATGAATTGTTGGGATAGAGCCCGCGGGATTTGGTTTCTTCACCATTTTCCAGATTTGTATCTTTTTGTCCGGATTCCACATTGTCAGAATAAAATTCAATACCGCTTACCGCTTCCCATTTTCTGCTGAATGTGGAATAACTTTCCAGTGAAATGCTGTTGGTTTTTACCACATCGTTTTCTTCCGTAAAAGTAACCGAGCTTTCTTTTTGTTTTTTTCGTGTTTCATCGGAATACTGATTGGAAACCGTAAGTTTTATTTTTCTGAACCATTCGTTGCTGCTGAAGTGTTCCGCCTTTGCGTAGGTAAGGCGGTGTATCTGTGGATCGAAGGAGTACAGTTGGTAACCACGCTGTGCAACCTGATCGTAACGACCCACATCGTTTTGGATGAGGTACTGGTACGCTGAAGTTATTTGCCAGTTGCGGGAAAGGCGGAGTTTTGCTTTCATATTTACCCCGGTTTCATCATAACCCGATGGGCGTTCGTAGCCGAGTGAACCGCCGGCAAAAATATCTCCAAAATCTTTGTAATTGACACTTCCTGAAATTGCAACGTTTTTTGTTCTGAATAAAAGCTCTGCAACACCCGATTTCTCCATTCCTTTGTTCATATATTTTACTTTTCCACGACCACCCAATAATGGTTTTTCGGAGGCGTATTCGGGTGTTCGGGTAACTACATTTATTACTCCGCCAAGTGCATCACTGCCATACAGAACTGAACCTTTTCCACGTATTACTTCAACCTGGTCGACCGAAAAAATATCGATCGTATTAAAATATTGGTTGGGGCCATAACGAAATGTGGCGTTGTTTAGCCGAATTCCGTCAATCAGAAGCAACGTTTGATTGCCTGTGAACCCGCGGACAAAAGGTGAGCCACCGCCGTGGTTGGTTTTTTGCATCCACACACCCGCAGTGCCTATCAATGCTTCCGCCATCGAACGAGGAGCATTGTTTGTTATTTCCTTTTGGGTTAAAACAGAAACAGCATCCGGAGTTTGAAAAGATAACAATTGGTTCCTCGACGCTGTAACTACTATACTTTTATTGAGTTGAACCGAAACCGGTTGAAGATTGATTTCAATATTTTTATTTTCGGTGTCGGCTGTTTCTATTTCCTTTGATTCAAAACCTACGCATGAAATTAAAAGGATGGAATTCCCATTTTTCGGCGTTATTACTGAAAAAAATCCCTTACCATCGGAAACAGTTCCGAGCGTTGAGTTTTTAACAGAAATATTTGCATCGGATACCGGTTGTTGGTTTTCCGCATTTAGAACAATACCGCTAATTGATTGAGAAAAAAGCTGCATTGAAACAAATGCAGCCACTAGGGTTAATGTAATTTTTTTCATACTAATTTTCTTTTTCCCTGTTTTCCAGCCGATATTCGTCCCGCTCTTTGCTTTCCTGAATCATATCTTCTTTGTCATCCATTACCGGGGATTCTTCCAGTGCTTTCCAGTCGAAATTCTCGTCAAAAGGATCCAGTGCTTTTTGAGGCTCAAAAATTCTTGAATCAACAGGAATAGCGTTATATGGGGTGTAATCAGGAGAGTCGGTGAAAAAATCGGACATATCGTTTGCCCCGGCGTCATATTGATTTAAATAGGGTAATCCCAGGATATTCCAAAAAGTTTTAAAAATACTGCCAAAGCTGTAATGGAAATGGCTCACATAATCTTTTTTCACCCAAGGAGAAATCAACATTAATATACTTCTGTGTGCATCAACGTGATCTACTCCGTTTTGAGCATCATCTTCTGTAATTACAATCAGCATGTTTTTCCAATAAGGTGTATGAGAGAGGAATTCCACGATACGGCCAACTGCCAAATCGTTATCGGCCATGTAACTTTCGCGGAATGGGTAGCCAGCTTCCGGTCGATCGCCCGCGCCATGATCATTGGGGATAATAACCGTCATAAGGGCCGGCATCGTGTCTTTTCCGGCTATCCATCTGTGATTAAACTCCTTTTGGAACTGATCAATGCGGAATTGATCGGGAATGGCCATATTGTAGGTCGGGTATTGTTTTGAAGTCCGATCCCAGATCGGTTGTGGAAGGGGGTAGTTTATATAGTGTCGGTTTCCCTGATATTTATATTGGGCTTCATAAATCGACGGTTCGAACATGATGCTGAATCCAAAATTGTAAAAATCAATTTTGTTCCGCTCCAGGTGGTCCCACATCGAGCCAGCCTCGTTGTAATCTTCCGGGTAAATGGCTCCGGCAGCACCGTTCATCGCATAAACGCCTGGCGCTTTTGATTCAAACTTAAACCTTCGATTTCCGCCATAACTTGCTGCAGTACAGGTTTCAGTCCATTCATTTGGATAAGTGTTTACCAGCCAACGATGTCCGTCAGCTGAAACATCGGAATCTACATAAAAATTATCAGAGATGGCAAAATCTTTGGCAATTTTCAGGTGGTTCACCATTACATCAGCGTTTTCAACAGAAGCTGTTTGCTCACTGTTTGCAAATGATACTCCGGTTCCGTAACGTGCCAGTTGAGGTTCTCCTTTTCCTTTTTTTATCTGTCCAAAAATTTCATCATAGGTTCGGTTCTCCTTCGAAATAAAAACAATATGTTTTATCGGGCTCTCTTTTTCTCCGGGATAAAGCGGCACAGGGTTATTTTTACGCTCTGCAAATTTGTCAGACGAAGCTCTTTCAAAATTAAAATTGTTTGAGATTACTTTCTCTGTAAGCGATCTCAACGCTTCATTTGAAGGGATATCAAGCACTTGCACTGTTCCTTTCATTAATGCTCCGATATAGCTTCCTTCAGGACCGCGGTTAAATGTTGAACCTCCGTTGGGCCCGCTTCCAAAACCTTTGGCATTGGCCACAATCAACTGTTTACCATCGTTGCTTACTTTCAATTTTGCCGGGAACCAACCTGTTGGAATGTACCCTAGTACTTCAAGTTCTTTTGTATCGACAACAGCCACCGCATTTATTCCGGAACAAGCCACAAAAAGTTTCTGATTGTCGGGTGAGAGCGCTAATCCAAAAGGGATTACGCCGCGAAATTGTTTGATTCGTTTGTCAGGTTTTAAATAAATAGTTTGTACAACTGTATCTTGTTCAATTGAAATGACAGAAATATTGTCGTTCGTTCCGTTGGTGACAAAAACATAATCGTCGGTGGCAACCAGCGAGTTTGGGCTTGCACCACCAACAGCCGGAATGTCTTCAACCATTGCTCCAACCAAATGTCCCGTTTTGGTTTTCGCAATAACTTCTGGTTTTTGCAGATCTTCCAAACTAACGGTAAAAACTGAAAATCCTTCGGATGAATTCATTTCTCCCAGCCCAGGAACCTCTAAACTGTCGGTTTGAATACCTTCAATCATCTCCTTACTTCCGTAGGCAAATGGTGGATATTTTAAAGCTTTTTCTTCAACATTGTCGGATGTGATTCCTTTTACCATGCTGTATTGAAACATCCCCACATTTGCTACATACACCTTTTTTTCGTCGGGTGAAAGACAGATTCCAAACGGGTATCTTCCCACCGGAATATTTTGTTCCAGCTGATTGGTTTCTGTGTTTGCAATTATCATTCGAAAACCAATCTGGTCAACGGCAAACAGTTTTTTCCCGTTTTTTGAAAGTGTTAAGTCTCCAATGTAACCATGGGTATAATCAATACTGTCTGATTCAAAAGAGCAATCGATAAATCCTTTCTTTTTACCTGTATTTAAATCAAAAATGAATATCTTATTTTCCTGTCCGCCGGCAACATAAACCACACTGTTGTCTTTTGAAACAGCAAGTCCCATAAAAACTGATGCCAATACGCCACGGTCAGTAGCAGGTCCCGGAGGAATTTGCTGAACTTCGGGATTTTCTGACAGTATGTTTCTGATGATTGTTATGGAAAGCGGACTTGTTCCAGAATTGGCTGTTACTGCAGTGTTTCCATCAGGACTGATAGTTAAACCAAAAGGGTGGGGAGCAACAACAATACTTTTTCCGACCGGAGTCAAAAGTCTTCCGTTTGGTATAACGGTTTCGCCTGTATTGTTTATTTCTACAAAGCGGTCCCCTGCCGGAGCAGATGTTATCCAAGGATCAGGATTTTTGTCATTTGTACATGAAAATAAAAAAAACAGAGGGAAAACAAGAGTGAAAATAAATCTGTGCATTTTTCTTTTTTTTATTAAAGATAAGACAGACATCCAATTTATTCTATTGATTCAGTAATAAATTGAATAAGTTTTAATTAATAAACGAGTGTTTTATTATTTTATATGTATTCTGTTCTCCGGTTTTAAGATTTATTTTTAACACATAAATACCAGGGTGTAGAGTGTTTATGTTCAGTGTTTTGTGTGTTGAATTCAGATTTGTATTTTGAATTATTTTCTCGCCTGTAAGCGTGTAGATTTCAATCCCGGCAATTTTTTTTGCCGAGGAAATATTTATTTTATCAGATGTTGGATTGGGGTAAACCTGTAAATCTGTCATTTCAATCGATTCTGCTTTAACATACAAGTTTCCCCCATTTTCGGAAAAGCGAAAGGCAAATTGTTGAAAGTAAATATTTGCAATATCAGCATCGTGGATAATTAACGTGTTTTCGTCGTTTCTTTCGTTTGCCGAGTTGCTCCAATTATGACTTCCGGTAATAATTTGCGGATCGGAAGTTATGTCTTTCGAGTCGATTATGGCTAGTTTACTATGTAAAACTCCACCTGAGATGTCATCAAAAATATATTTTTCCTGAAGCAAGTTGGTTGCTAACATATCATTTACCGATTCCGAGTTATCGTTTTCAAAGTTTGTAATAACGTTCACTTCAACATTTCTTTCAAACGCATCATTGATGGCCATTGCCAAATCAGTTCGGGTAATTAACATCGTTTCCACACTTAAATCATGGTTGGCGGTATTAACAACATCTATTATTTTTTGATTTGTATTGTCGGAAGGGCTAAAGTAGCTTTCAATTCGATTTCCGTCAATAATAAACTCATGAGGTGTATTATCCGTTTTGTCGGCTCCAAATCTTGCATTGGCAGCGTTGGGCTGGTTGGTAGTTGAACCCCACATTTCCTCAAATTCAATTTGATAAGCTTTGGCTAATGTTTGATCCTGAATAAACAAAATGTTATTGGCATCGGTGTTTATTTGATTGCTGGTCAGGTTTGCTGAACCCGACCAGACCCACGGTTTTTTCGCATCAGCAGAGTTTGCATCGAATATGGCGAATTTGTTGTGCATGATCCCGCCATCCTGAACTTCAGGTCTTTCTATAACAGGTATCCTGGCATTCAGATCATCAACGCCCAAATGATTGGTAGAACCGCAAGTTATAAAACGAATTTCTACCCCCCGGTCGGCAGCCTCGTTTAAAGCGTCGCTGACGTCGCTAATGCCATAATTGTTTATATTGTAGATACAAAAATCAATTGTTTCTTCTGCCCGGTTTATATAGGAGATCAAAGTGTCTTCCATCGCATTTTCTATATATTTTGCCAGAGGACCAGTTGATTCCGACTGGTCGACCTCAGTGTTAAAATAAACATTGATTTCGCCTGTTGAACTTGACTGAGTAGCATAAGCACTTACGGAGGAAAAGGCAGTGTCTCCATCCAGAACTGAGAATGCCTGTGCATAAACAATTGTAGCAGGAGTGAGGTTGCTGATATAAATTTTGTGTGAAAAAGTATTTTCAGAAGTTATTTCTGTTTCAGATTTTAAATATTCCCAGTCAGACATCTCGGGAGAAAGTCCGAATCGCACTTCGGAAGTAGCATCCACATTTGTTTCCCATATCAATGAAAAACAGGTGGTTGTAATTTCATCAATTTGAACAGGAGATTTTAAAGTCACCGAAGCATAGGAGACAAAATCATCTATATCGCGAGGAAGTAATTGGTATCCGGTTTGATTGTCGTTAGTATTGTATAAAAACTGAGAACAAATGGCAATCAAACTGAATTCACCCGTAGGGATAACTTCACCAACAATAGGAGAGTTGGCGTTTATCCTCAATTCCCCGGTTGTCTCTCCACTGATAAAATCGTAATTCTGACCTCCCGCAAAAGTTCCATTTGCGTTTACAAAGGTTATATTATTTATCTGGACTAATTGGCTTTCATTCGCTTCACCAATTTCATCGACTGTTAAAACCAGGGGGACAGGTAACTCATTCCCTGAAGATACAACGGTTACTGATTGAATAGGATCCAGTTCAAGAAGATTTTGGTAATCTTTTAACGTTCCCGTTATCGTAATTGAATCTCCCCTTTTTATGTTTGCCAGAGAGGCTCCGTATGCTGCTAATCCAGCAGTTTCATCCTGAAAATAACGGATGGTCCCCAATTCATCTCCGTTCGTAACAATCCCGCTAACCGTAACTTGCTGTCCAACGCGATCTCTGATATCTGCTATTTTTTCCTGAGAAAAAAGTGAAATGGAAAATAGCAGACAGAAAAAAGTAACAATTGTTTTCAAACCTCCGGAAATTTATTTTGAAAGAAAAATAGGTATTTTAAATATGTGATTTAGTCTTTATAAAAAGCTAGCTTTTTATCTCGCTGAAACTATCAATTTTTTAGCCATCAGTTTGTTTTCCGTTGTTTTTACCTGAATTAAATATAGTCCATTTGGAGTATTATTAAGCGAAAGCTCAACTCTGTCAACAGGAATGATATATTTTTTCAGTATCACAACTTTTCCCGCAATATTGGTAATTCTAAGTTCAGTTAGTTCCTCATTGTCTATTTCAACTGTTAATTTTTGTCCGGTGCAGGGATTTGGAAAAACTTTCAAATCAATTTTCGCATTTATATCCAATGAATTTTTATTCCAATGAGAAGATTCATTTTCTTGTGTTTGCGAAAACCCCACAAAACTTATAAATGAGAATATTAATAGTAGTAAAATCTGTTTCATAGCTCTGTAATTTACATCATGAGTAGAACAAATAATATGCCTTTTTTATATACGACAATATAAAATGGTAATAGTTGCAACAATGTCCCGGATAATTCTCCTGATTCTTCAAAAAACACCTTTCAAGTTAACAAATAATTTAAATAAAAGATGTTTTTTGTGGTTTTTGAGCGAAGTATAACTTTACTTTTTTGTTGAATTTAAGAAATTTAGAGCCATTTTCAAATCTTCCGGGGTATCTATTCCTATGCTCTGATGATCGGTCTCAGCAACTTTTATTTTGAATCCGTTTTCGAGCCAACGCAGTTGTTCCAATGATTCAGCCTTCTCAAGTTTTCCTTGGGGAAGCATTGTTATTTTTTGAAGTACATCAGTTCTGTAAGCGTACATTCCAATATGTGCCCAGTAATTAAACAATGTGTGCCATATTTGTTGCTCCTTTTCCCGTAGATAAGGAATTGGTGAGCGGCTGAAATAAAGCGCATTGAAAGAAGCGTCAATGACAACTTTGGGGCGATTGGGATTAAAAAGTTCATCGGAAGTTTCAATTTTTTTTACCAGAGTGGCGATTTCAGTGCTGCCTGAAAAACACGATTTTAAAAGTTCGATTTGTTCGGGTTGAATAAAAGGTTCGTCACCCTGTACATTGATGACCACATCAAATTGAATCTCCCGGGCCAGGACACGTGCTGCCTCTGCGCAGCGATCAGTGCCGCTTTGGTGTTCTTTTGACGTCATTACAGCATTTCCTCCAAAATTTCTTACGGCATCAAAAATCCGAGCGTCATCTGTAGCAACCCACACGTGGTTAAGTGCTTTTGATATGTTTTCAACAACCAGTTGAATCATTGGTTTATTGCCCAATATTGCCATAGGTTTGCCCGGAAAGCGAGACGATTCATATCGGGCAGGTATTATTGCTACAAAGTCCATTTTTAAAATTTTGAAACAAAGATAATTATTGAAACAGCATTTCCTTCATCAAAAATCGAACTTCTCATGTGGTTTTTGCTTCCGAATATTTTGAAACCTAAAAAAGGTTAATTCTAAATTGAAGTTAAGTAATGCCAGCGAAAAATTGTAAATTTGCGCTTTATTTATTTAGAATTATGGATATTCAGGGAATAAAACAAAGGTTTGAAATTATAGGAAACTCCCCCGGTTTAAACAGGGCGATTGAGGTTGCAGTGCAGGTCGCTCCAACCGATCTTTCGGTTTTGATAACGGGTGAAAGCGGGACAGGAAAGGAGATATTCCCACAAATTATTCATCAGTTTTCAAGCCGGAAGCATGGCAAATATATAGCAGTAAACTGCGGAGCCATTCCGGAAGGAACAATTGATTCTGAACTTTTTGGTCACGAAAAAGGTGCATTTACAGGAGCATTGTCCGACAGGAAAGGATATTTTCAGGAGGCTGATGGCGGAACCATTTTTTTGGATGAAATTGGTGAATTACCCCTTTCAACCCAGGTGCGTTTGCTTCGTATACTCGAAACAGGGGAATTTATTAAAGTAGGTTCTTCAAAAGTAATTAAAACAAATGTACGTGTGATTGCTGCCACCAACGTAAATATCCCGGAAGCAATTGAGCAGGGGAAATTCAGAGAAGACTTATATTATCGTTTAAACACTGTTCCGGTAATCATTAATCCGTTGCGGGAACGCCCGGAAGATGTTTTTCTGTTGTTCAGGAAGTTTGCACGTGATTTTGCCGAAAAATATCGCATGCCTCCCATCCAGTTGGATGAAGAAGCCCGCATTTTACTGGTAAATTATTCATGGCCTGGAAATGTGAGACAGTTAAAAAATATTACCGAACAAATTTCAATCATTGAGCAGAATCGGGATATTTCATCTGATGTTTTACGAAATTATTTGCCAAATAACAATGTAAAGAATTTACCTGCCTTGCTTTCAAATAAACAACAGGATAATTCGTTTGCCAACGAACGCGAAATTTTGTACAAAGTGTTGTTTGACATGAAACGGGATATGACAGATTTAAAAAAGCTGGTACTTGATTTGATGGAAAACAGAGAATCTCCGATTTCCAGAGATCAGGCGCAGATTATTCGAAATCTATACGACACCGAAAACGGGAAAATTGTGCCGGATGACCCGCATTCAAAACCTATTCATATTGAACATTTGGATAAAGATAATATTCAGGATACAGAGGAATATGTTGAGGAGTCGCTTTCGTTGGAAGAAAAGGAAATTGAACTCATAAAAAAGGCGCTTGATAAACACAACGGGAAAAGAAAATATGCTGCACAGGAGTTGGGAATTTCAGAACGAACACTATACAGAAAAATAAAGGAGTACGATATTAATGGATAATTATAAAAAGTTGAATTGGCTAAAGATTTTGATTTTTGCATCCGTCGTTTTTGTTACGGGGTGTAAAATAAATTATTCTTTTACCGGTGTCAATTTGTCGTCTGACATTAAAACTTATACCGTTTATTATTTTCCAAACCGTGCGCGTTTGGTCAATCCAAATCTCAGTCAGACTTTTACGGAAGAGTTAAGAGAAAAATTACAGCGGCAAACTTCGTTGAACGAAGTGCAGGATAACGGTGATTTGATTTTTGAGGGACAAATAGAAAATTACGACGTTCGGCCCATGTCGATTCAAAAAGACGATTTGGCAGCACAAAACAGGCTTACAATTACCGTAAAGGTAAAATATACAAATGGTGCCGACCCTGATTTGAGTTTTGAAAAGTCGTTTTCGGCTTACGAAGATTTTGACAGTACACGTAGTCTGAGCGATATTGAAGACGACTTGGTCCCTACAATTGTGGAAAAACTACTGGAGGATATTTTCAATGCAACTGTGGCCAACTGGTAAAAAATGCAAAAGGAAGAACTTTACGACATATTAAACAACAGAAAGGCTTTCGATAATCAAATTCAGGAGGATTTGAAAGCCGCAGTTGATGAATACCCTTATTTTCAGACAGCACAAATTCTTTATTTAAAAAGTCTGAAGGAAACATATCATCCCAATTTTGAACAGGTTTTAAAAAATGTCGCCGTTTCCGTTCCTGACAGAAAAAAACTATATCATTATCTTCAAACAAAGCATAAGGTTACGACGAATACAGAGATTGTTTCTACGGAACAAGAGGAAAAAACAGTATTTGCTTTCGATGCGGAAGGCGATAATTCGTCTAAATATTCACTGATTGATAAATTTTTAGCGTCAGATTCTGGCAAGATAAAAAGAAAATCAGAAACGGATAATGAATGGCAAAGTGGTGAAAACGAAGCGGTAAAGAAATCGGAGGAAGAGGATGGAGAGATTGTTTCCGAAACGCTGGCAACTATTTATTTGCAGCAGAAAAAATATGAAAAAGCTATCAGTGCTTTTGAAAAATTAAGTTTGAAATATCCGGAAAAAAGTGTTTACTTTGCAAGCCGAATTAAAGAAATTGAAGATTTAAAGAACATTTAATAAGCGAAAAATGTACACATTAATAACCGTTTTAATATTTATCGTTTGTATCCTTTTGGTGCTTATCGTGTTGGTGCAGAACTCAAAAGGCGGCGGTTTGGCCAGTAACTTTCAATCATCGAATCAGGTAATGGGTGTTCGTAAAACAACTGATTTCCTTGAAAAGGGAACGTGGGTGTTAGCAGCTTCTCTTTTGGTTTTGTCGATTTTAGGTTCAGCATTTATTCCACGTCAGCAAGGCGGAGTTGATGAATCAATGGTTCGCGACCAGATTGAAAATACTGTTGACCCAACTCAGGTGCCAAGTTTCCCGACTACACCTCCGGCTTCTACAAACGATCAGAATACCGAAACTCCGGCAAACGGAGATGATGACGGAGAACAGTAGGAATATAGATACAATACAATATAAAAGGCTGCTTGATAGAAATGAGCAGCCTTTTTTTATGTGCAAATTTTTCGACCTTAACTTTTTAATTGGAGTTAATCTTTTCATTTTGTTCCGGAACTTTAGATATTTCAATATTCTTTTTTGAATATTGTTTGTAACCCGAATCGAGAACTTTCTCTGCTGTCAGCATGTCATAATCAATGTCATCTGTGTTAACGTATTGATTTGTTGTTGTTTGTGTGTTTGGGTTAGCTTGGGTGAACGCTTTCGAGTGTAATTTTGTCTTTGTTTTCTGCGAATGGAAGCACTGCGGCTACTTGGCACAGAATATGATAAAGGAGGGTGTCGATTTTTGAAAAATATAAATGTTTAATGTATAAAACTAAACAACTATGGCAGATTTAAAAGGTAAAATTCTGGCAGGTAAAATCCTGGTTCAACCACAGGAAGCCGAAGAGAAGACAGTGAGTGGAATTATTATTCCTGATTCAGCAAAAGAAAAACCGCAAGTAGGGACCGTTGTGCTCGTTGGTGCTGACAAAAAAGACGAACCTATGGAACTGAAAACAGGTGATGTGGTTTTCTACGGTAAATATTCCGGAACAGAGTTGAACATTGACGGAGCAGATTATTTGTTAATGTCACAAACTGACGTTTTGTACATCGCTTAATCAAAATCAAAAAAAGAAGAATATTATGGCAAAAGAAATTAAATTCGACATTGAAGCACGCGATATGTTGAAAAGCGGCGTGGATAAACTCGCAAACGCTGTGAAAGTAACATTGGGGCCTAAAGGCCGTAATGTGGTAATTGAGAAAAAATTTGGTGCGCCACAAATCACAAAAGATGGTGTAACAGTAGCAAAAGAAATAGATTTAGCAGACGCTTATGAAAATCTTGGTGCTCAGATGGTTAAGGAAGTGGCCTCTAAGACCGGCGATGATGCTGGTGACGGAACTACAACTGCTACCGTTTTGGCACAGTCGATTGTTAATGTAGGATTGAAAAACGTTGCTGCCGGTGCCAATCCAATGGATTTAAAACGTGGTATAGATAAAGCTGTTGCAAAAGTTGTTGAAAGCATTGCAAACCAGGCTCAAACCATTGGAGACGATTATGCAAAAATTGAATCAGTAGCCAAAATTTCTGCAAATAACGACGAAGTTATCGGTAAACTGATTGCAGAAGCAATGCAGAAAGTTCATAAAGAAGGTGTAATTACTATTGAAGAATCAAAAGGTACTGATACCTATGTTGATGTCGTTGAAGGTATGCAGTTTGACCGTGGTTACATTTCTCCGTATTTTGTGACAGATGCTGAAAAAATGGCTGCTGAACTGGAAAATCCTTATATTCTTATCCACGATAAGAAAATCAGCACAATGAAAGATCTTCTTCCTGTTTTGGAAGCTACTGCCCAAACTGGTCGTCCATTGATGATTATTTCTGAGGATGTTGATGGTGAAGCTCTGGCAACTTTAGTTGTAAACCGTTTGCGTGGTTCTTTAAAAGTGTGTGCTGTTAAAGCTCCTGGTTTTGGCGACCGTCGTAAAGAAATGTTGGAAGACATTGCAATTTTGACAGGTGGATCAGTTATTACCGAAGAAAAAGGTATGAAGCTGGAACAGGCTACTATTGACATGCTTGGACAGGCAGAAAAAATTACTGTTGACAAAGAAAATACTACAATCGTAAATGGTTCAGGTGCTGAAGATGCAATAGCTGCTCGTGTTGGACAGATTAAAAAGCAAATTGAAACTACAACTTCTGATTACGATAAAGAAAAATTACAGGAGCGTTTGGCTAAATTGGCCGGAGGTGTTGCCGTAATTTATGTCGGAGCTGCGTCTGAAGTTGAAATGAAAGAGAAAAAAGACCGTGTTGATGATGCTTTAAGTGCAACCCGTGCAGCAGTCGAAGAAGGTATTGTTCCTGGAGGTGGGGTAGCGTATTTACGCGCAGTTGCCGACCTTGACAGTATTAAAGGAGACAATGACGATGAACAAACCGGTGTTGAAATTATAAAACGTGCAATAGAAGAGCCACTTCGTCAGATTGTAGGAAATGCTGGTAAAGAAGGTGCTGTTATTGTTCAAAAGATCAAAGAAGGTAAAGATGATTTCGGTTATAATGCCCGTGTCGATGAGTACCAGAACTTGTATGAAGCCGGTGTTATCGATCCTGCAAAAGTTACTCGTGTTGCCCTTGAAAATGCAGCCTCGATTGCAGGTATGTTTTTAACTACCGAAACTGTAATTGTTGAGGAAAAAGAAGAGAACCCTGCACCGCCAATGGGTGGAGGTGCACCAGGAATGGGCGGAATGGGTGGAATGATGTAAAAATCACAACTCATAATAAAATCAGAAAAGCTCTTCTCTTCATGGGAAGGGCTTTTTTGCTTTTCCAAAAACTGACGATTGTCAGATACTGCTTTTTAACATCTTTCTTGGAAGGTGTAATGTGTTGTTTTTGAGTGTTTTGGTTCTTGTTTAATATTTGGGTATTTCTTGTTTTTTATTTTTTTTGATTTCTACCTTTACACATTATTTCAAAATAAATAAAGAAATGAAAACAGATATAAATGAGTTCATTGCTGATTTGGAGAAACGAACTCCGGGCGAAAGTGAATTTCACCAGGCTGTGGAAGAAGTAATCGGTTCAGTTTGGGAGTTTTATGAAAAAAATCCACGTTATCAGAAAGCAAAAATTCTGGAGCGAATGGTAGAACCGGAGCGGGTTATCATGTTTCGTGTTCCATGGGTGGACGATCGTGGAGAGGTGCAAATAAACCGCGGCTATCGGGTTGAATTTAATTCTGCTTTAGGTCCTTATAAGGGAGGATTGAGGTTTCATTCCAGCGTTACATTAAGTATTTTAAAGTTTTTAGGGTTTGAGCAGACTTTTAAAAACAGTTTAACTACACTTCCGATGGGCGGAGGGAAAGGCGGTTCTGATTTCAGTCCCAAAGGAAAAACCGACGCTGAAATTATGCGGTTCTGTCAAAGTTTTATGACTGAACTGTATCGCCACATTGGTCCAAACACTGATGTTCCTGCGGGAGATATTGGTGTGGGCGGCCGGGAAATAGGATATCTGTTTGGACAGTATAAAAGGTTAAAAAACGAATTTACCGGAGTGCTTACCGGAAAAGGACTTGCCTGGGGAGGAAGTCTGATCCGTCCGGAAGCGACCGGTTTTGGTGCGGTTTATTTTGCACAACATATGTTTCACCGTATTGGTGAAGACATTGAAGGAAAGACAATCTCAGTTTCCGGATTTGGAAATGTGGCCTGGGGGGCAATTACAAAAATTAATGAACTGGGAGGAAAAGTTGTTACGATTTCAGGTCCTGATGGATATATTTTTGATTCTGAAGGAGTATCAGGAGACAAAGTTGAATATTTGCTTGAGTTGCGAGCCACAAACAACGATATAGTGGAACCTTATGCAGAAGAATTTGGAGCTCAGTTTTTTGCAGGTAAACGCCCCTGGGAAGTTCCTGTTGATTTGGCAATGCCTTGTGCAACAGAAAATGAAGTTGATTTGGATGACGCCAAGACTTTGGTGAAGAATGGCTGCAAGATGCTGGCCGAAGCTTCCAATATGGGATGTACAGCCGATGCTGTTGATTATTTAAGTGAGCAAATCGATTATGCTCCGGGTAAAGCAGTAAATGCAGGAGGTGTGGCTGTTTCCGGCTTGGAAATGTCGCAAAACAGTATGCGAATAAACTGGCCGCGTGAAGAAGTTGACGCACGATTAAAAGGAATTATGAAGAATATTCACGAAACCTGCGTACACTACGGTAGAAATGGAAACTCCATCGATTATGTAAAAGGCGCAAATGTTGGTGGTTTTGTAAAGGTGGCTGAAGCTATGTTGGCCCAGGGAATTGTATAATTCTGTTTTTCAAAGAGGTACCAATATTAATTTATCCTGAAATACATAAAATTTAATCTATTGATAAAATAGAAGATGTGTTTCAGGATAAAACCTTTTATATATTCGTCGAAATTTTGTTTTTATGTTGATTGATACACATTCGCATATTTATTCTGAGGATTTTTCACATGATTTCGACGATGTGATTCAAAAGGCCTACAATAATAATATAAAGAAGATTATTCTTCCCAATATTGATTCAGGTACAGCCAAGCATCTTGTTGACGTATCAAACTCTTATCCGCATCTGTGCTATCCTTTAATGGGACTTCACCCAACTTCTGTAGATGAAGATTATAAACAGGAGTTAGAGGCGGTAGAGTACTGGTTTGACAAGCATAATTTTTATGGTGTTGGCGAAATAGGTATTGATTTATATTGGTCGCAAACCTTTGTGAAACAGCAGGAAGATGCATTTCGATTTCAGGTAAGGCTCGCGAAAAATAAAAGCCTTCCCATCGTTATTCATGTAAGAAATTCTTTTAGTGAAGTCTATAAAATTGTAAAAGAAGAACAAGACGGGAACCTGAGGGGAATATTCCATTGTTTTACCGGTAGCAAGAAGGAAGCCCGGAAAATTATTGATTTGGGTTTTTTATTGGGAATAGGAGGAGTCGTTACGTTTAAAAACAGTGATTTGGATGAAGTGATTAGTAATTTTGAGCTTTCAAATTTTGTATTGGAAACGGATTCGCCGTATCTGGCGCCTGAACCTAAAAGAGGACGGAGAAACGAAAGTTCGTATTTGGTATATATTGCCCAAAAAGTAGCCGAGATTTATGATGTGCCCGTCGAAAAAGTAGCGGAAATAACAACTGCAAATGCGCGCAATTTGTTTGGAATTTAATAAATTGCATATCCATTTCATTTTATATTAATGAATAGAAATATAAATCAAAAAGCTTCTATATTAATTATATATACAGGCGGAACGATTGGAATGGTTCAACATCCGCAAACAGGAACACTTGCTCCTGTAAAATTTGATCAAATAACCGATGAAGTTCCAGAGCTAAATAAGTTTAATTACAACATTAAAACAGTAATCCTGAACCCGGTACTCGATTCATCAAATATGAATCCGGCTGTTTGGATAAAAATTGCTAAAACCATAGAGAAAAATTATAATTCGTTTGATGGGTTTGTAATATTACACGGAACCGATACTATGGCGTATACAGCTTCAGCATTGAGTTTTATGTTTGAGAATCTGGATAAGCCTATTATTTTAACTGGTTCGCAACTCCCAATAGGAACTTTGAGAACCGACGGAAAGGAAAATTTGATTACATCGGTTGAGATTGCGGCAGCACGTAAGAATGGGAGATGTATGGTACCGGAAGTCTGTATTTATTTTGATTTTAAATTATTTCGGGGGAACCGTACAATAAAAAGAGATGCTGACCAATTTAGTGCCTTTACCTCTGTAAACTATCCGGTTTTAGCAACTGCAGGGGTTGACATTCGGTTTAGCCCGGAGTACATTTATTATTCTGAGAACAAGGGGATTTTGAAAGTAAGTACAATGTTTGATGATAATGTCGTAATTTTGAAGATGTTTCCCGGGGTTAATCGAAACGTGTTTAATTCAATTTTAAACACTCACGGATTGAAAGGTGTTGTGCTGGAGACTTTTGGTTCCGGAAATGTACCGACTTCACGGTGGTTGATTAATTGCATAAAGAGAGCAATAAAAAAAGGGATTGTTTTTTTGAATATTACACAATGTGAGGGAGGAAAGGTTTCTATGGGGCAGTATGAAACGAGTTTGGAACTGTTGAATGCAGGTGTTGTTTCGGGTAAAGATATGACCACTGAAGCTGCTATCACAAAGATGATGTTTTTATTAGGACAAGGGTTGTCAGGCAATGAAATAAAAATGTATCTCAATAAAAGCTTACGAGGGGAAATTAGTGAATAGCATTATTTTTTATTCACAATTTTTTATTAATTTGCAGGCCTTATTTTTTGGCATGCCAGCATAAAACACTGGAGAGGTGCAGGAGTGGCTTAACTGGCACGCCTGGAAAGCGTGTGTACCGCGAAACGGTACCGGGGGTTCGAATCCCCCTCTCTCCGCGTAGTAGAGAAAATATTCGTGAATAAAAAAAAAGCATTCGTTTAAAAAAGGAGGCATATTATTTGTGGCAAAAGGCAATATTTTAAATATTAAAATCAATACAATCAAAAAATCAAGAGATTATTAATTAAAAATTCAAATCAATTATGAAAAGACTATTCGCGTTAATAGCAGTATTTGGGATGCTGATTTTTGGGGCATCTAACGCTGTGGTTGCACAGGATGAGGCAGCTGCACAAGAATCAACTACTACCGAGGAAGTGGATTTGGCTGCTGATCAGGAAGAAGAAGCTGCCGCAGCGGCAGAAGAAGGAAAATCATTGCACAGCCAGCTCAAACAAAAATTTATTGAAGGTAATCCTACTTTCATGTCGTTTGTATTAATCTCACTTATTTTAGGTTTGGCATTTGCAATTGAAAGAGTACTTTACCTTAATTTGGCAACCAGCAACACTAAGAAACTGTTGGCCAAAGTTGAAGAAGCTTTGGATAACGGAGGTGTTGAAGCTGCAAAAGATGTTTGTCGTACTACCAGAGGTCCGGTGGCAAGTATTTTTTACCAGGGGCTTGACAGAGCAGACCACGGTATCGACGTAGTTGAAAAATCAATTATTTCTTACGGAGGTGTGCAGGCAGGTTTACTTGAAAAAGGATTAAGCTGGATTGCATTGTTTATCGCTCTTGCACCGATGCTTGGTTTCATGGGAACAGTTATCGGGATGATTGGCGCTTTCGATGCTATCGAAGTTGCGGGTGATATTTCTCCCTCATTGGTAGCAAACGGTATTAAAGTGGCTTTGATTACAACAGTAACAGGTCTTGTTGTTGCAATCATTCTTCAGATTTTCTACAACTACTGTGTTTCAAAAATTGATAGTATTATCAATAACATGGAGGATGCATCTATTTCTCTTTTAGATTTATTGGTAAAACATAACATGAAAAAATAAGGATACCCATGACAAAAACAAATAGATTTGTTACAATACTATTGTGGGTCCTTCTAGTCATTTCTGCAATTCTTGTCGTTTCATTAATGGCAAACATTAGTGAAAACGATCAAGATCCAACAATGGGAAGTTGGATTAATACCAACTTGGTTTGGGCCTACATACTTGTGGCAATTGGTGCCGGTGTAGCTGTAATCTCTGGATTATTGCACATGTTCACCGACAAAAAGGCCGCAAAAGGAGGGTTAATTGCCCTGGCATTTTTTGCAATTGTTGCTGTAATTTCTTACTCTTTGGCTTCTGATGCAATTCCTCAGTTTATAGGAGTTGACAGATTTATCAATGATGGAACATTAACAGCAAGTGTAGCTAAGTTAGTGGATACCGGATTGTACGCGACATACATCTTGCTTGGATTGGCTGTTTTGTCGATTGTATTTTCTTCAGTAACCCGTTTGTTTAAATAATTTTATTTGTGGGAATAAAACAGGAAAAATTAAATTATGGCTAAAAAAACACCTGAAGTACCGGCATCATCATTAGCTGATATCGCTTTTATGCTGCTTATCTTTTTCCTGGTAACAACCACGATGGACGTTGACAGCGGTTTAGAAAGACGTCTTCCTCAATGGGTCGATCCGGATCAAATTGACGAAACACCTCAGATTAATGAGCGTAATATTTTTGTCGTTTTGGTAAACAGAAACAACGACCTACTTGTAGAGGGGGAATATATAAATATTGATGAACTGCGTGACAGGGCGAAAGAGTTTATGGCAAATCCTACCAATGCAGAGAATTTGCCTGAAAAAGAACCCAAAGAAATAGCATACTTCGGTGAAACTATGGTTACGAAAGGTGTAATATCTTTGCGAAACGACCTGGATACCAGATATGGAACATATCTCGCTGTACAAAACGAACTGGTTGCTGCCATTAATGAATTGAGAGATGAATTGGCACGAGAGCATTTCGGAAAACCTTATGATGAGTTGGAAGAAGATCAACAAAGTGCGATTCGCGATATTTATCCTCAAAAGATCTCAGAAGCTGAACCTAAAGGTAAAAATGTAGGAGGAAATTAATTATGAGTAAATTCAGAAAAAAAGGAGGAAAAGAATTACCTCCCATTTCAACAGCATCATTACCTGATATTGTGTTCATGTTGCTATTCTTCTTTATGGTTAGTACAACAATGCGTGAAGTAACGTATAAAGTACAAATACATCTTCCTGAAGCAACAGAATTAAGTAAACTTGAAAAGAAATCATTGGTAAGTTATATCTATGTTGGAGAACCGTTGCGTCAGTACCAAAAAACATTTGGTGTTGCGCCTCGTATCCAGTTGAACGATGAATTTGCTACAGTTGATGATATTCAGGATTACGTTACTGCTGAAAGAGAAGCCAGAGCAGAAGAAGAGAGACCTTTGATGATTACTTCATTGAAAGTAGATGAAAATACTAAAATGGGTATTGTTAATGATATTAAGCAGGAGTTGAGAAAAGCAGCTGCTCTTCACATTAACTATTCATCAAGGAAAAGAGCCGAAAGATAATCTGATTGATTAACAGATATAAAAAATAAAAGGGGACCAAGTGGTTCCCTTTTATTTTTTATGCCACTCTGCACTATTTTTCTTTGGTGTTTAAAATTAAATTTAATTCGTCGAGTTGCTCTTTTGCTATTGGCGCCGGTGCATCGTTCATCACATCTCTACCTGAGTTGTTCTTGGGAAATGCAATCACATCACGAATAGTATCAAGACTGGCAAATAATGAAACCAACCGGTCAAATCCAAAGGCAATTCCTGCATGTGGCGGTGCTCCGTATTTGAATGCGTTCATCAGGAAGCCAAACTGCTCTTCTGCTTGTTTTTTTGTAAATCCGAGCAAGTCAAACATTTTTGATTGTAACTCAGAATCGAAAATACGAACAGAACCGCCACCAATTTCTACACCGTTAATTACAAGGTCGTAAGCATTGGCTCTGACTTTCCCGGGGGCTGTGTCAAGCATTGGAATATCTTCCGGTTTTGGCGAAGTAAACGGATGGTGCATTGCGAAGAAACGCTGTGATTCTTCATCCCATTCCAAAAGAGGGAAGTCAACCACCCAAAGCGGTTTAAATACTTTTTTGTCGCGAAGCCCAAGCTGATTAGCCATTTCAAGACGCAATTCCCCAAGTGCATCTAACATGTGGTTTTTGTCGCCCGACATTACCAAAATTAAATCACCTGCTTCTGCGCCCGTTGTCTCTGCCCACAGTTTCAATTCTTCCTGAGAGTAGAATTTATCGACGGATGATTTGTAGCTTCCGTCAGCATTACATTTTACATAAACCAAACCTTTTGCTCCAATTTGCGGGCGTTTTACCCAGTTGGTAAGGCCATCCAATTGTTTACGTGTATATTCTGCACAGCCTTTGGCACAAATTGCCCCGATGTACTCCGCTGAATCAAAAACGACAAAATCTTTTCCTTTTACAATTTCCGAAATATCGTTGATAAGCATTTCAAAGCGGGTATCAGGTTTATCGGAACCGTATTTTTCCATTGCTTCGGAATAAGGCATCCACGGAAATTCATCAACATCTATATCCAGAACTTCTTTAAACATATAGCGGGTTAAACCTTCAAATGTTTCCAATACATCTTTTTGCTCAACAAACGACATTTCGCAGTCAATCTGAGTAAATTCAGGCTGGCGATCAGCACGTAAATCTTCATCGCGAAAACATTTTACAATCTGATAATATTTGTCGAAGCCGGCAACCATTAAAAGCTGCTTAAACATTTGAGGTGATTGAGGTAAAGCATAAAATTCACCCGGATTCATTCTTGAAGGAACCACAAAATCGCGCGCACCTTCAGGAGTAGATTTAATTAATACCGGAGTTTCAGTTTCAATAAAACCATCGGCATTTAAATAATTACGAATGGCATGGGCCATTTTTGCACGCAATTCCAGATTTTTGCGAACAACTGTTCTGCGTAAATCAAGATAACGGTATTTCATTCGCAGATCGTCACCGCCGTCGGTATCATCCTGGATTGTAAAGGGTGGTACTGCCGACGGGCTTAAAATCTGAATTGATTTCAGCGCAATTTCAACGTCGCCGGTTGCTATATTTTTATTTTTACTCGAGCGTTCCCGGACAGTTCCAATTGCTTGAATCACGAATTCACGCCCCAGTTTCTCTAAATTTTCTGCAACCGACTTGTCTGTGTTTTCGTCAACAACCAACTGTGTAATTCCATAACGATCCCGCAAATCAACAAAAGTCATTGCTCCCAAATCGCGAATTCTTTGCACCCAGCCCGAAAGGGTAACTTCAGTACCTAAATTTTCTATTCTCAGTTCACCACACGTATGAGTTCTGTACATGATACCTTTTTTATAATTTGGTTGCGAAAATAAGAAGATTTTAGCAATTTCATCCTGAATTTTAGCAGCCATTTTAAGAGAAGTATGATTGAACCGTTTAATGATGAGTATTTTATGAAGAAGGCGTTTTCTGAGGCGCTTTTAGCATTTGAAGAGGGAGAGGTTCCCGTTGGCGCAGTGGTGGTTTCAAATCAGAAAATTATTGCTCGCGCGCATAATTTAACAGAAACTTTAAACGATGTTACTGCCCATGCAGAAATGCAGGCGATTACTGCTGCCGCGAATATGTTGGGCGGGAAATATCTGAATGATTGCACTTTGTATGTAACATTGGAACCTTGTGTGATGTGCGCAGGAGCGCTGGGCTGGTCGCAAATAGGGAAGATTGTGTATGGTGCTTCTGATGAAAAAGGAGGTTTTAAAAAGTTTGCGTCAAAAGCCGTACATCCTAAAACCGAAATTGTGACGGGAGTTCTTGGAACTGAATGCGCCGAATTGATGCAGGAATTTTTTCGACAGAAACGTTAATTATTCTTTTGTTGCTATTTCAAAACCAATTGTTTTTAAATCGTTCCAAAATATTGGGTATGATTTTGTTACCACCATCGGGTCTTCAATTCTAAGAGTAAAACCTGCAATTGCCATTGGAGCAAAAGCAAGTGCCATCCGGTGATCGTGATAGGTTTTTATTTCTGGAATTTCTTCTGCTATTGATGAATCAATTGCGCCATTCCATGCTAATTCTCCATGTTCCGGTTCTGTTAACGTTGCCCCAAATTTTGCTAGTTCGTTTTGGAGTGCAAAAATCCGATCAGTTTCTTTAATTTTTAAGGTTTTTAAGCCCGTAAAATGAAATGGAATTTGTTTGGCTACACACAAACAAGCCATGGTTTGCGCAATATCCGGGTTTTCAATAAAATCGAGTTCCAGTTTTGCCGGCTGAATATTTTTAGTTTTTGAAAGTAGAACTCCATTTTCTTTTTGAGTAGAGAAGACTCCAAATTGCTCAAACCAAACTGCAATATTTGCATCGCCCTGTAAACTTTCAAGTTGAAGATTTTCGAGAAAAACTTCTCCTTTTTCCGCTAGCGCAAGAATTTGATACCAGTACGAAGCTCCCGACCAGTCTGCTTCAACAGTAAATTCCATCGGAAAATAGTTTTGCTCAGGCACCGAGATTTCATTTTCTTCCCATTGATATTGAATACCAAATTTCTGCATCAATCTCAGTGTGAGTTCAATGTACGAACCCGAAGTGATGTCGCCAGTCAGTTTTAATGTTAACCCATTTTCAACAGTAGGGGCAATCATTAAAAGTGCTGTAATATATTGACTGGAAATGCTTCCGTCCAGAACAAGTGTTTGTCCTTTTAAATGCGAACCGTAAATTCTCAGTGGCGGGCAATCTTCATTTTCCAAATATTCAATTTTTGCCCCGAGTTGATTTAGCGCGTCAACCAAAATTTTAATCGGGCGCTGTTTCATTCGCTCCGAGCCGGTAACTTCCCATACTCCCACAATTTTTGCCAGAAAAGCAGTAAGAAAACGCATGGCTGTTCCGGCGTGTCCAATGTCAAATGTACTCTTGTTCGAGAGCAAAGCCGAAAACAAAACTTTGGTGTCGTCGCTGTCCGACAGGTTTTTTATCGGATAAGGATTAAAACAAAGCGAGCTGATAATTAAAACACGATTGCTTATACTTTTTGAAGCAGGTAAATTTATAGACCCTGAAATATTTTTTGTGTTGGCTGAAACCTGGTATTTCATTTTTTCTTTTGGCTCCGATTATAAATTTGCGTAATATCTTAAAGCGTCAAAAATCAACTCTTTGTCGCCATTTTGGTTGATTTCAATTTTTCCGACAGCACGAAGAAGCGTAAAGTTTATTCTTCCCGATTCGTTCTTTTTATCGTGTGTCATCAATTCAAAAAGCCGGTCGAAGTCGTTTTCCGAAATTTCGAATTTGCCGTACACTTTTAAAAGCCATCCATTAATCTTATCAAAATCGATTTTTGGGAAATTGCATATTTCTGCCGAAAGAAAAAGTTCCGCAATCATTCCGTAAGCAACAGCGTAACCGTGCAAAATCGGGCGTTTTTGTTCCATTGCAATACTTTCAAAAGCGTGCCCAACGGTGTGTCCGTAATTTAATGCTTTGCGAATATTATTTTCAGTGAGATCGTTGCTTACAAAATATTCCTTCACATTTACTGAATGCCGAATAATTTCCTGCAACAAATCGTAATCAATATTTTCAAAATCAAAAGTTTTTAATTCTTCCAGGTGTTCCGGGCTGTAGATCAAACCATGTTTTATCATTTCAGCAAAACCTGAAATAAAGTTTTCTTTATCGATGGTTTGCAAAAAATCGGTATTGATAATAACTGCCACAGGTTCTTTAAAGGTGCCAACTTCATTTTTTAGTCCGTTAAAATTGATTCCGGTTTTTCCACCAACCGACGCATCAACTTGCGAAAGCAGTGTTGTTGGAACATTGAGAAAATCAATGCCTCGTTTAAAAGTAGTAGCTGCAAAACCTGCTAAATCAGTAAGCATTCCACCACCAATATTAATTAGAAGTGATTTTCTATCGCCTCCGTTTTTGGAGAGGAATTCCCAGATTTTTGCAACAGATTCAATTTTTTTGTTGTTTTCGCCCGAAGGAATTATCACCTTCCGGATTCCTTTTTCCAAAAAGAAATGGTCGAATTTTGATACCCAGAGCTGATTAACTGTTTCTTCTGTAGCCAAAAAAACTTTGCCCTTCGGATACTTTTTTATCCATTCTGAAAGTTCGTTTTCTAACCGACGACTGTAAATTATTTTGGAATAAATTTTTGAATTTCCCATACTTAGCTGCTAAATTGCGGTAAAGTTAAAATATTTTTGGTTTTCCTTTTTGGAAACCGTTTCCGGCACTTTGAATTTTAGAAATTAGATAACGACTCATGAAGATTGAAAATAAAGAACGAATCATCAAGTTGCGTAAGCTTTTTTATATGGTAAGTGTGGTAATTGCGGTTGCTGCGCTGGTTTTGTTTTTGCTTGATTTAACGATTTTGGGGATTGCTGTAGTTGGCGTTTTTGCACTTTGGTTTCTTTATTTTCAGGTTGCTGACCATCAGTACATTTATTTTAGCGATGCAAACAACAAAGTTTTGTTGCGCTACTATAAAGCAATTCGTTTTGGCGGAGGCGAGTATAACTCCATTGAATTTCCACAATACATGCTTCAAAATGCTTATTTTGAAAATTCGATGGCCGGGAAAATGAGCGATCTAACTTTAATCGTAAAAACCAAACGAGGAATGGCAGAGTATCCGTCCGTGAGTCTCACTGCACTTTCAAAAGAGGAAAAAAGGGAATTGCAGCGAGCGCTCAATGCTGTTCTTGGAATATAAATTTAAGCCCTCACAACAAAAATGAACGACAATCTAATCTACAAAATTGCACTTTCTATGATTCCCGGGGTGGGAGGTATACTTGCCCGAAATCTGGTTTCGTATGTTGGTAGTGTGGAAGGTGTTTTTAAACAATCGAAAAAAGCACTTCTGAAAATACCCGGAATTGGAGAAGTGAATGTAAAACGAATAAGCGATAACGAAATTTTTGAACGTGCGGAGAAAGAGCTTAAATTCATTCATGAGGGAAACATTAATTGCTTTTTTTATACTGAAAAAAATTATCCCCGGCGGTTAAAAAATTGTGTTGACGCTCCTGTTTTGATTTATACAAAAGGAAATATGAAATTGGATGAGCAACGTGTAATTTCGATTGTTGGAACCCGGAATGCTACCGACTACGGAAAGCAGGTTTGTGAGGAATTAATTCAACAATTTTCGGAACGTAAATATCCGATTTTAATAGTAAGCGGACTGGCTTACGGAATAGATGTTCACGCGCATAAATCGGCTATGAATTATAATTTGCCAACGGTGGGTGTTGTTGCACACGGATTGGATAAATTATATCCGTCGTTACACAAAGAAATTGCCATGAAAATGTTGGAAAATGGCGGGTTACTCACTGATTTCCCAAGCCAAACAAAGATTGATCCTCCCAATTTTTTGCGTCGAAACCGGATAATTGCGGGCATGGCAGATGCAACAATTGTGGTTGAGTCCGCAGAAAAAGGTGGCGCGCTGGTTACTGCTGATATTGCATTTTCTTATAATCGCGATGTTTTCGCATTTCCGGGCAGGGCGGGCGATACTTATTCAAAAGGATGTAATAAGTTGATTCGAAATAACGGTGCCAGTTTAATTTCCGGGATTGATGACCTTGAGTTTTTTATGGGGTGGGAGATGGACGATAAAGAAAAAGTAGTCCAACCGAGTTTATTTGTTGAGTTGACAAAAGATGAAGAGAAAGTTGTTGATTTGTTAAAAGAGAACAGAGAACTCTTTATTGATCAGATTTCTTCCAAACTTTCAATGCCCGTAAGTCGTGTTTCTGCATTGTTGCTAAATATGGAATTCAAAAATATTTTAAAGGCTTTGCCCGGAAAGATGTATCGATTGAAGTAGTTGCTTGATTTTGTTATTTTTGCGGCATGAAAAGATCTTTTGAAGATTTAAAAATATCGAAAGCCATTTTAAGGTCGCTTGACGAGATTGGTTTTACTGAACCAACTCCTATCCAGAGAAAAGCGATTCCCCGGATTAGTTCGGGAGTAAATGTGGTTGGAATTGCTCAAACCGGAACGGGCAAAACAGCGGCTTATCTTTTGCCTTTGTTTACAAAATTAAAAAAGGCAGAAGGCGTTGATCCGCGAGTGCTAATTATAGTACCAACCCGGGAGCTTTCGATTCAGGTTGGCGAAGATATTGAAGAATTGACAACATATTCCGATTTGAGGCATGCTGCAATTTTTGGAGGAATCGGCTGGACAAAACATGCAGAACTGGTTACACCGGGAATTGATATTTTGGTTGCAACACCGGGCCGGCTCCGGGATTTGTATCGTGCAGGAGTGCTGTCATTGAAAAAAATAAAGTTTCTTGTTATTGATGAAGCCGACCGAATGCTTGATATGGGATTTTTACCACAACTTCGGCAACTTCAGGAGATTCTTCCGGGTAAAAGGCAAAACCTTCTTTTTTCTGCTACCTTCCCGGAAACAGTGGAAAAGATGGCTGAAGAATTTCTGGATCATTACGAAAAAGTGGGAGTAGCTCCGTCGGCAACGCCAGTTGAGCTGGTTACGCAAAAAGCCTATGAAGTTCCGAATTACAGGACGAAGCTGAACCTGATTCAGCATTTGTTGAAAGATGAAGAGACTTTTTCGCGTGTTATTATTTTTGTAAAAACAAAGGAACATGCGGAAGGTGTTTTTAAAGTGATTAAGCGTAAAACTGAGGGGGAAAAGCGAATCTTGCACTCGAACAAAGCGCAGAATACACGTATGAATGCGATAAAGGCTTTCAAAGAAGGGGAAATCAGAATCTTGATTTCTACTGATGTTTCTGCCCGCGGATTGGATGCCAGTTTAGTGAGCCATGTTATTAATTTTGATCTTCCGAATAATTATGACGATTATATTCACCGGATTGGACGAACTGCACGTGCCGGGAACAAAGGAGACGCAATTACCCTGATTGAACCATCAGATGAATGGCATTTTGAAAAAATTCAGGAGCTGATTCGGATGGAAATTCCGAAGGAAGAGGTGCCAGGAGAAGTTACAATTGTAGAAACGGATTTTGAGGAAAAACAAAAACAGCTCCGCGAAATCGATCGACAGCGAAAAATTGATGACCCAACTTACCAGGGAGCCTTTCATGAAAAGAAAAAAAGAATCGGCCCGAAAAAAACGTATGTCGATAAATTTAAACGTACAAAGACACGGCAAAAACGTTCAAAAAGGAGAAGATAACAGAGTTTGTTTAACTTATTTTTAGTTTATATAACACTTTCTAATAAGTTGATAGGGATGCTTTTGGTAACTTTGTATTGTTGCCAAAATTGCTATATCGATTGAGAAAGATTAGATTCTTTATAAATTATTATTTATCGAGCGCATTTGTTAATATTTTGATTTCGGCAGGAGCACTTTCAATCATTTTTGTTTATGGAATTAATCCCTTTGTTTTTGTCTTCTGGTTTAAAATTATGGCACTGCTGTTTGTGTTGTATGCCAATTACACCTTTAAAAAGAATGAGTTTTTTTATTACTTAAATCTGGGAGTCTCAAAAAGACAACTTTGGATTTCCACTTTTTTAATTGATATTTTTTTGTTTTTTATTTTATTAATCCTTGTTTTAAAGGTCAGATGAGTCATATTCTGGAGGCTGATAGTATTATTTTTGAATACGGACAGAAGAGAGTGTTGGCGGATGTCTATTTGCGATGTATAACAGGTGAAACTCTGGGAATTCTTGGCAGAAATGGTTCGGGGAAATCCACGCTTTTACGGATTATTTTTGGCGATCTGCAAACATACAATAAGTCAGTTCGGATAGATGGCCGAGTAATTCATAAAACATATAAAGAGAAAAATCTTATCAGTTATTTACCGCAGTTTAATTTTCTTCCAAAATCAAATTCAATAAAAAGAATCTTTCATCATTTCCAGCTTGACTTTTCAGATTTCCTTAAATACTTCAACCAGTTTGATAGGTATTATAAATCCGGAGTCAACAAGTTGTCTGGAGGAGAAATACGGATTCTTGAATTGTATTTGATTCTCACAAGTCAATCAATGTTTTGTATGCTCGACGAACCGTTTACTCACATCATGCCGGCTCATGTTGAGATTGTTAAAAGTTTAATTCAACGTGAAAAACAAAATAAGGGGATAATGCTGGTTGACCATTATTATAATGACATTCTGGATGTAAGTGACAAAATTATCCTTTTGCACAATGGAACAACAATTCCGGTTAAAGGAAAGTCGGACTTAAAACGATTAGGTTATATTTATTAATCGGCAAGCTGTACTATTTCTTCTGCTTTTACTTCTCCATTTACCACCAGTTGGAATTTATGTTCACCCGGAAAATGTTTTCTGGTTGACATGTTGGCAAACGAATGTTTTTTCTGAATCGGATGAATCCCCGGAGCCAGCAAAACTTCCTTCATTTGAAAAACTTTTGGCGAAGTCTTCCCGGTTTTTTTTACAAAATGAACAATGTATTCCAAACGCACTTTTTGTTTCTTTTTTGTTTTTAGATATAAATTGAAGGAGAACGATATTTCATCACCAATGGCAGGAGAAAGACTTGAAAATTGGAGCTCTTTAATTTGCATTTGTTCCGGATTGGCAAAACCGAAAAGCAGCATGGCCCGTTTGTTGCCCTGCTTTAAAAGTGTTCTGCAAGCATGTTTTATAATCCAGTCGGTGTTTTTTGAATTTCCCTGCCAGCGTTCGCAAATATCCAAAACCAGTCCCGGATGATCTTTGGAAATATCGTTGAGATTATTGGCTACACTTTTTCGTACAAATTCTTCGGAGTCGTCTTTTAGTTTTTCCAGAATGGGAAGAATCAGTGATGGATCTTTTTTTAATGCCGGAACACCGGAAGCCCACGGTAATCTTGGGCGGCAGCCTTCGCTGGCAAATCGGCGTACTTTAAAATCTTCATTGTCAGCCCACGCAAGCATGTATTTCATGGTGCTTTTCAGGTCTTTGTTTAAAAACGGGCGAATACCAAATTCTGAAGAACCACACTTGGTTAGAACTCCCAGTGCCGGAACAGAAATTTCAGGATAGTCGATTCCGTAAACTTCAACATAATCGGGTAAAACAATTGCTTCAAAACCTGTAACTTTAGGTACAATGTTCTGCAGTATTTCAATTGCTTCTGAAAAATCTTCAGGTAAATATTTATGCAAACAAACTGTGGTGTGCCGCATTTTTTCCTTTAATTCTCTGGCAGGCCAATTTTCATCGCAAACCGAAGAAACAAATTTTTCGGAATCAAAAGACGGATATTCTTCTTTTAAAACACGGCCAAACAGTTCAACTTTTTCCAAAGGGAAAAGGATATCTTTTAATTTTTCGGGCATCGGTAGGTAAGTTAAAGTTTGAATATAAAATTAGGTAAAAAAGTTTTAGTCCGGAATTAATTTGTCTAATAGGTTGAAAAGATTTTCCTGTTGCTGAACGATGTTTTGATATTCTTTTTTATTCGTCAGTTTTAACATGACGAAACGTGTTCTTCCAATAATTTTCCGAAGTAAAATATACCATTGAAATGCCAGTTTTCCAGCAAAAGGTAAACTCACAACAAAAATTATTTTCCACAATAAAGAAGGTAGCAGCCAACCCAGCGCCAATATCTCAATAATATAAATTACCGGAAAAAGTACAATGCCGGCAACCAGGAAGAACGAACTCCAAAATGTCCTGTCTTTTACTTTTTTACGAATTAAACGGTCAATCGTAAAATAGGGGATGGCGTTTAGCAAAAAACCATATAGAAAAACCGGTAGTCCCATCAATAATAAGAGGCGGGTTCCAATGATATTTATAAGATTACTTTTTCGTTTTTCAACCACCCAGCTTCTGAGTTTGTGTTTCTTTAAGTTGCGTTGATATTCTTTTACTTGCGAAACGAGTTTTTCTGTTTCTTCTGGTTTTTCAGCCTCCAATTTGTCCAGTTGAGCAACCAGTTTTTGATTCGACTGAAAAAGATTTAACAGCGAATATTTCTTTCCTTGCTTCTTTAAAAAGTGTTTCCCATAAATTTCCCGGATGTTTTCAAAATCAGTATAATATTTTTTGCTGTTAATGTTTAAAATTAATGGCAGAATGGCATCGGAGATAGCTTCTCTCAGTGAAATGGTGGCAGCATTTGGATTGGTTTTGTATTCCTCCAGATAATCTTGTACCGGAATTGGTTTGCCAAAATTTACGAGCACACATCGGTTAAATTTCCAGTAATGATTGTAGTAAATTCCGGTGGGAACAATTTGAATGTCCAAGTTGTATCCGGCCTTTTCTTCCGCCATAAAAACAATTCGTGGGACAGCTTTTTTATGCGCCAGCATTTGGCGTTTCCCGGAATGGGCCGCTTCCGGGAAAAGTGCAAGTGCGCCATTATTTTCCAATACTTTTATTGAATCAGTAAATGTTTGGTCGTTTTTTGCCAGATTCTCTTTCCCGTCGCGCAAACGATACACGGGCATTATTTTCAGAAACCGTAAGATGGCAGCTACTGTTTTCGACTTAAAAATATCAGCTCTGGCCAACCAAACGGGCTGAAAACGGGTATGGAGAAGTACCGCCATCGGATCGCTGAGTGCGTTCTGATGGTTTGGGGCAAAAAGAATTGGTTTGTTTTGAGGAATTTTTTCTTTTCCGTTGGTGGTTATTTTTTTGTGAATCAACCAATCAGCAAATGTCACATATTGCTTTAAGCACCAATACCCTAACGACCATTTTTCGTACTTCATTTAATAAATTCCGCAGTTAAGTTCTGTTATTCGTTTTGATTTAGCAAAACTACAAAAATTTACCCGTTTGAAGTGGCTGGCTGTGTTAATGGCTTTTTAGACCAAATCGTAGAAATTGCCAACCCACTGATAATATGCCATACGCCCCACCAGGCTGCAATAATTGTCATTCCTCCTAACTCAAGTTCGGGAGGAAATATTTTGGGATTAAACATCAAAACCAAAGCTAGTCCTGAGTTCTGAATACCTGTTTCCAATGAAATTGTTCTCCTGTCGACCCTTGGTAAACGAAACAGGGTTGCAATTGAAAAGCCTGTTCCCAAAGCAATCGCATTGTGGATAAGAACGATTATAAATACGAGGTGAATGAATTTCATAAAATGGTCGAAATTTGCAGATAGTAAGATGACTACAAATGCAATAAAGATTATAATTGAAAGCTGTCTGATAGGTTTTTTAATCCTGGCAGTAAAACGGGGAAGATATTGTGAAAACAATACTCCCAATACAACCGGGATACCTAATAAAACAACTACAGTTTGTACCATCTGGGAAAAATCTATTTCGATAGGAACAAGATAATTCCCTGCGCCTGCTGAGGCATTGTATTGGTTTAAATATATTTTCCCCCAGATGGCGAAGTTTAATGGCGTCATAAATGTTGCTGCCAGTGTCGCAACTGCTGTTAAACTTACCGATAATGCAACATTCCCTTTTGCCAGCGCACTCATAAAATTCGAAATGTTGCCGCCGGGGCACGATGCTATAAGTATCATACCCAAAGCTACTGTGGGGGTTGGGTTTAATATCAAAATAAAAGCCAAAGTAACAAGAGGCAGCAGTAAGAATTGAGATAAGACTCCCACTAAAGCCGATTTGGGTTTCATAATGACATCCTTAAAATGTTGGAGTTTGATGTCGAGCGCTACACCAAACATAATAAATGCAATGGTAACATTTAAAGCAAATAAACCAGATTGGGAAAAATTTAGTCTAACATTATCAAGAACTTCCAATGCCTCTCTCATAAGTCTGAATTTGAAAGTTTGAAAATATAAAAACTATTTAAAAAAGCAATAAAAAAGCCGGAGTCAGGTAATCCTGATTCCGGCTTTTTTATTTTGTAAATGGCTAATAATCTATTTATTGAGTAATAGTTTCTCCATTTTTTTATTTACATCTGTATTTTTCATAATTCCACCAAATTCTTCAGCTCCCGGGCCATATGCGAAAACAGGAACCATAACTGCGGTATGCCCCCCCAGCGGATAATCGGCTTTTACCATGCCGGTTTCAAAATCACCACCGGTAATCGCCATTCCCCCAGTTTCATGGTCGGCAGTTACAACCACAAGAGTTTCTCCGTTTTTTGATGCAAAATCAAGGGCTTTTCCTACAACTTTGTCGAAGTCAAGCATATCTTCCACAATATAAATTGTACTTCCGGCATGGCCACCCCAATCTATCTGAGATCCTTCAACCATTAAAAAGAAACCTTTTTTGTTGTTACTTAAAATATTGATGGCTGTTTCTGTCGAAACGGGTAACATATCTTTACGATGTTCAAGTCTTCCGGCATCGCCTTCTTCAGTTAACCCAACGAGTTTACCCTCTTTTACCTTTTTGATATTTTCGATATCCTCTTCAAATTGATACCCTTTTTGTTTGAGTTCTTCCACCAGATTCCTCCCGTCTTTTCGTTGGGTGAAATGAGCTTTACCACCTCCGATAAAAACGTCAATATCGGTTTTCAAAAAATCATCAGCAATTTCTTCATACATATTTCTGTTTGGCTGATGTGCTATGAACGATGCAGGAGTTGCATGGGTTATTGTTGAGGTAGAAACTAGTCCCGTTGCAAGTCCTTTTTCTTCTGCTTTTTCCAAAATCGTTTTTATCGGTTTTTTTTCTGTGTCAACGCCAATGGCTCCGTTATAGGTTCTGACTCCTGTTGAAAGGGCAGTTCCTCCGGCAGCCGAATCGGTAATAAAATCAGATGCCGATTGTGTTTGAGAGAAACCGATGTGTTTAAAATTGTCGAGAAAAAGCCGACCGTGGTTTGCTGTTATACCGGAAAAAACCTGGGCAACTCCCATCCCGTCTCCTATGAGAAAAATAACGTTTTTAGGTTTTTTTGCTTTAAACGTTTGGGGGTAAGTTTTTACTTCATACTTTTCTCCCCCAACATAGGTCTTTTCTACATCTTCTGCCTCAGCATCCATATAAGCGTCCTGGGCAAAAATATTTAATCCAAAGGCCAGTAAAAATACCAGCAGCGATAATCTTTTAAGCATAATTTAACTGTTTATTTTGAATTAGTAAAAATAGTAAGTTAAAAGTATTTGAGAAATTAATTTTCAGTAACAATACAATTAGTAGACTAAAAATGTTTTTTTATTAACGAAATAAGTTTATCCTTATCTATAGGTTTTGAGATATAACTGTTACATCCGGTTTCCAGTGTTTTTGCCCTGTCTCCTTCAAGCGCGTACGCCGTTTGGGCAATTATTACTATATCCGAATTTATTTCTCTAATTCTTTTAATGGCTTCAAAACCATCCATGTCAGGCATTTTTATATCCATTAGAATCAGGTCAATATCTGAATTTTTTTTGAAGAGATTCACTGCCTCCAACCCTGTTTTTGCTCTGTGCACTTGTTTTGCATAATTTTTCAAAAGAAGAGAAAGGTGAAGAAAACTGGTTTCATCATCTTCTGCTATCAATATATTTAGCTTTTTTAGTCTTTCTTTAATATTGGCAGAAGTTTTATCCGGCTTTTTTTCCTTTTTTTTCTGTTTTTTCGAAATTTCTGGAAGTACTATTGTAAATAGTGTACCAACTCCAATTTTTGAATGTACATGTATTTCACCTCCCAACATTTCAACATAAGCCTTTGTTATGGATAACCCCAATCCGGAACCTTCAAAAGCTCTGGAATCTCCGATGTCGGCTTGAACAAAACGATCAAAAATGGCAGACTGTCTTTCTTCCGGAATACCAATTCCCGTGTCTTTTACGTAAAATATCAGATTGTGATTTCTTTTTTCCAATCCAATTTCAATAAATCCTCTGTCCGTATATTTGATTGCATTTTTTACAACGTTGATTATAATAGAACTTATTTTTGAAAGGTCGGTTTCGAAATACTTTTCTTTTTCTGACAGTTTGTCCTTCAGGAGTAAAGTTAAGCCTTTCTTGTTTGCTTCAGTGGTAAAAAAATTATATTGATTTTCAACTTCTTCTTTTAAGTTGACATTCTTTAAAAATAGTTCGACCTGTCCTGTTTCGATTTTTGAGATGTCAATTAAATCATTGATTGTATTTAGCATACGATTTCCACTTTGCAGAATAATATCAATGAAGCGTTGTTTTTCTTCACCGGTTAATCCGGGTTCGTTTAATAAACTTGTAAATCCAAGGATACCATTCATAGGCGTTCTGATCTCATGGCTCATATTAGCAAGAAAAGCTGATTTGAGCCTGTCTGCTCCCTCTGCTTTTTCTTTTGCCTTGATTAGTTCATTTTCATATAGTTTGACAGAGGTTATGTCGGCGAGTAAGACAGCTACAAAACCAGGCCTTGGGCTAAATGCATTAATCAGATAGTATTTATTTATTGATTTATCGAAATATTCTTGTTGTACATTCTTACCTGTTTTGGAAATTTTATCCAAAAAAGAAATCCATTTTTTTTCGGGTTTTCCAAATATTTCAAAAATATCTTTGCCAATATGTTTCGCCAATTCCCTTTGTGTAATCTTTTCGTAAGCAGGATTTACTTTTACGAATTTAAAACTGATTGCTTTACCATTTTCATCATAAATTAGCTCATGAAGCGCAAAACCCTGATGCATATTTTCAAATAACAACCTGAAATCTTGTTCTTTACTTTCAGCAAGTGCTTTCGCTTTTTTTAAGTCTTCAATGTATTTGACTCGTTCTGTAATATTGCGTATTATTGCGAGATTTCCAATCCATTCTCCTTTTGCATTAAATAGCTTCGTTCCAAAAGTTTCTCCCGGGAAAATGGTGTTGTTTGCGCTTTTATAATTAGTAATGTAGTAGTACTTTTTGTTTTGAACTTTATTTCCAAATGTTTTTAATCCCACATCATTGTATATGTCATTATTGGCATAAAATAATTTTGCATTTTTTCCTATTATGTTGTCCTTTGTTAAACCAAATGTTTTTTTTACACCTTCGTTAACCAGCCCTATGTTTCTTTCTGTGTCAGTAATTACAATTGCATCTTCGATCGCGTTAAACATATTTTCAAAAAGAAGTTTTTGCTCAATTAACTCATTCTCTGTTTCTTTGTATTCGGTAATATCCTGTACAACTCCGTATAATTCGATTGTGTCTTCTTTCTCTTTTTTGTTTAAAAAACCTTTTGTTCTGGTCCAAACGATTTTGTTGTCGCGACGTATTATGCGTACTTGAATGTCGTAATTTATATTTTTTCTTATTAAAAGTTGTATTGAATTATGAAAGAGGTCCCAATCTTCGGGATGAACATATTTTTTTTGTTCTTTATAGGTTATTTCTCCTTCTTCAATAGGGATTCCGTAGATTTTAAACATTTCGTCGGACCAGTGTGCTTTTTGCGTTTTTAAATCAACATTCCAGTAAGCCAGTTTCGCAATGTTTTGTGAGAGTAAAAATTGTTTGTTGAGAGTTAAAATGTGGCTTTCGTGTTTTTTCCTTTCACTAATGTCTTCTCCTGAACTTAACGTGCCGGTTATTTTTCCAGAAGGGGCTGTTAAAACGGTGTTGTGCCAAAGAATAGTTTTTTTATCCCCTGTTATTGTGATTATTTCCGATTCGAAAGTTGAATTATTTGATGCATTGTTTTGTAATGTGTCTTCAAATATTTTTTCCAGTTCTTCTTTTGATTTCGGAGGTACACATTTTGAAAACCAGTTTTCTCCTATTAGCTCATCCTTCTCATAGCCCAGAAGTTTTTCGCCGCTCTCATTAATCATTAAAATTTTCCCTTCAATATCGAGCGATAAAACTATTTCGGCTGCTAAATCAAGGTATTTCTCAACGGTTTCTTTGCTTTTGTTTAGTTCTTTTTCTTTTTGAACTAATTGCTGTATCACCGTTTTTAATTGTTGATTGGTTGTTTCTAACTGTTTTTCTCTGTTATTAAGTTTTCGGTCAAGTTCCCGTTGTTTCTCTTCTGCAAGCTTTCTGTCTGTGATGTCCTGAAGAATTCCGTAAAAACGTACACATTTGTTATTTTTCATCTGGGGGATACCTATCGAATTCGTCCATCGAAGGTTTCCTTTTGCTGTTTTCATTAAAAGCTCCAGGTTATACATCTTGCCATGCTCAATCGCATTTTTCGCTGCATTTTTTATCGTTTCGCGTGATTCTGGCTCGAAAAAGTCTAGTGCTTCGTTTACCGTTGGTACGTAATCATCTGATACTTCGTGAATTTTTCTGGTAGTCTCTGTCCATTCAATAATACTCGTGTCGAGGTATACTTCCCAACCTCCGATCTTGGCAATATCTGCTGTTTTATTTAACAGAGAACTCTGTTTCTGAAGTTTTTCCTCTGCAACTATCCGCTTGGTAACTTCAAGGAAGGTAGAACAAACGCCAATGATTTTTTTGTTGTTTTTTGAAAATCTTGGAACAGAGCTTATTATGGTCCAAATATAATTGTTTTCAGTTGGTTTATTTATACCGATTAAAACATTTTCAACTTTTTCACCTGTTCGAAATACCACCGCAGATGGAAAATCTTTTTCAAGGAGAGCGTTTTTGTCTTCATCGACAACTTTCCAGTCGATATCTCTCAAATTTGCACTTTTCATCTTTTCCTCGCTGATGCCGAATATTTTTTGAGCAGCCGGATTTGCTGAAATAATTTTTCCTGTTTTGTCCTGATAGATTACTCCCTGAGTAAGAGTTTCGTTAAGATGCTGAAATTTGGATTTACTTTCTTGTAATGCTTTTGCAGTTTGTTTAAGTTTTATTTGATTTTCAGTGGCGCGGCAAATCCGTTTTAGCTTTTCTACTAAAATAGGAAGGAAGCTGGAATTTTTTACAACATAATCATGTGCCCCAAGACGCAGCATGCTGACAATTTTTTTTTCGCTGTTCTTTGCAGCGAGCATTATCAAATTGGGAGTTTTTTTGTGGGTTTTTTCCAGTTTTTCTATTAACAACTCTGCTGAAAAGTCTGGCAAGTTAAAATCAAGCAGAAGGATTTCTTTATCTTTTCCCTGTATTTCCGACAATGCTTCTTGACCGGAAAATGTAACAACCGTTTGAAAACCTTCGTTCGTTAAATAGTGATTTATTTTATTGTTGAGGCTTTTGTCATGTTCGATAATTATAATATTGAATGTTTGATAATGAATATATTCTTTCTGACGGTTGTGAATTCCCATAAGTTTTTTTAACTAAAAATTATAATATCACCATTAAACCAAAAGATTATGTTTTTTTGTTGTACTAATTTTGTAAACTCAAGATTGATTTTAATTTTTGAGGAAAAGATACGTATTTTTAAGCTAAATCGTATTAGATAAATTTATTTGGGACTACGTTGTTTCAACGAAGCAGACGAAAGCTGTTTTTGCTGCTAAAAATTTTCTGAAATTCTGCCGGGACGCATAGTCCTGCGAAAAAGTTTTTTTCAGAAGTTTTGAGCACAGGTATATATGATGTTTGTTGTATTTCAAAGATGTAGTTATTCAAATTTTTGTAATTTGTCTTCTCCAACTTCCGTGTTAAGAAAGAAGTAAGTTCCTTCTCTGTTTGTATTCATTCGAATTACATCCATAACTACAAAGTTGCTTAAAATTTCTTCTGCTTTTCGCCTTGAAATATGGGCAAGTCTCATAAATTTAGAAAAGGTTATTTGTTCATTCTTTTTAAGATACTCAACCAGAAATTTTTCATCTTCAGAATATGTGAAATAAATTCCTTTCAGGCTGTTTTGTTTTTTCCATACTTCAATTTGTATCTTATGGGCAAGGACATTTTCGTCTTTCATCCGCACATAGGCCAGCCATTTTCCACTTTCATCCTTTGCAAAATGAGGTCTGTCCTCACTTGAATCAATGCCAATTTCCAGAACTGTTTTTCCTTCTACCTGCCATTGTTTGGTTGAGAAGTTGATGGCTGGATTACTATAAATTTTAGCCGCCGCTTCCACCATGTAAAATTCTTCATCGGTACGTATTCCCGCTATTTTGCCATTGTCTTTTACACCAATCAGCAAACGTCCGCCATCGGTGTTGGCGAAAGCGACCAGCGATTTTGCAATTTTTTTTGAGTCGTTAATACAGTATTTAAAATCCTGCTGCTGATGCTCCCCCTCTTCAATTAATTTATGTAAGTAAATACTCAATGTTTTTAAACTTCAATTCCAAAAATTACACGCGCCAGATAACCTAATCCAAATGAGATTAAACCAACCACTGTACTTAGAACAATCATTTCTAAAAAACGTTTTTTAAACGACTGATCGTTGGCCACCGAAATGTAATAACTAAAAATAAATACTACAAAAACAGAATCAAGAACTGCCCACGCTAAGCTCAAAAATGGTGAGTCAAGCATAAAATAGGGAACCACCAGGAAAATTACCGCAAAAACATAAGCTATTCCTGTAAAGATAGCCGATTTGACTGCGCCGTCTTCTTTTCCTTCCGATTTGTTTGAGAGGTATTCAGAGGATGCCATTGAAAGAGCTCCTGCAATTCCTGCAATAACTCCCGTCAAAGCTACCAGACGATTGTTCTGAAGAGCAAATGTTAAACCGGCTAACGTTCCCAAAATTTCAACCAGAGCATCATTTAGTCCCAAAACAATTGAGCCGATGTATTTTAACTGGTCTTCATCAATTAATGCAATAAGTTCCTTTTCGTGGTCGTTTTCTTCTTTGCTTATTTGAATAGCTTCGGGAATTTCTTTTCCAATCTGTTTGTAATTGATTTGTGCCCTTTCTTCACCGCGCTCCATCAGTTTCAGTCCGAATGTTAATCCAAAAATACGCGCAAGCCAGAAATATTTGCTTATGTCCCATCGACTTGGACTTACTTCCCGGCCACTGTATTTTTTCCATATTTCATAGTGCCTCTTTTCGTCGTCAGCAATTTTGCTTAAAATCTTTCTATTTGATTTGTTTTTGGCTTTTTGAGCTAACTTTTTATAGGTGTAATATTCAGTTATTTCAGCACGCTGCGCTTTAATAATCTGATTCCTTACAAGCGGTGTTAACGATTTCATAATGGTTTTATGGTTTTATTTTAGCCATTCGAAAGTTGTATAATGCTCCGGGTTCATTCCCAGTTTTTTATATGTTTTGTGTGCAGAGATGTTGGACTTCTCAGCATACAATCGTATTCCTTTAAGCTTTTCGTCTTCAAGAACTTTGTGTTTAAGATAAGAATACATATTTCTGTATACTCCTTTTCTTCTGAAATCGGGTTTTATATAAACCGACTGAATCCACAATACAGTTCCATTTCTCCAGTCACTCCATTCATAGGTAGTTAAGAGCGATCCAATAATTTCGTCATTAACTTCAGTAACATAATATCTGCCTTTGCTTGCATCGTTCAAAACTGCTTTAACTCCAAGTTCAACTGTCGGGAGGTGCAATTCAATTCCTTCCGTTTCTTTCGCCATTGCAATTTGAAAATTGACAATTGAAAAAATGTCCTCTGGTTTTGCTTCTCTAATTATCATCTTTCAAAAATAGTAAATACCACCGATTCATGACGCGTTATTCTTCAATCCCATTTCTAATTTATATTTTTAGCCCCTGATTTTTTTGATTCATTTTAATCATCAAATAACACTAAAGAAACGAATGAGTTTAAACGAAAAAAAAATAAAAATTGTTGTAGCCTCTGAAAACCCGGTAAAAATTAATGCAGTAAAAGAAGGATTTTTAGTTTTTTATTCGGCGATTGAAGTTGAAAGTATTAAGGTGGGATCAGGAGTGCCAGACCAACCTGTCAGCGATTTGGAAACAAAACTTGGGGCTCATAACCGAGCTGTTGGTGCTAAACAAAAAATTCCTGATGCTAATTTCTGGGTTGGAATTGAAGGTGGAATCGAGCACTCGGAGAAAGGCACAACCGCATTTGCCTGGATTGTTGTTTTATCGGAAAATGGAAGTGGTGAAGCCAGAACGACAACTTTTCTTTTGCCTCCTGCGATAGCTAATTTAGTAAAAAACGGAAGAGAGTTGGGAGCAGCAATTGACGTTGTTTTTAACAGAGAGAATTCAAAACAAAAGCAGGGGGCAGTGGGCTTGCTCACAAAAAATGAAATCAGCCGGACACAACTGTATATCCAGGCTGTGCAACTGGCTTTAATTCCTTTTATTAATCCCGATTTATTTTAGCGGATGTATTTTTATGTATGGGTTTTTATTTTTTTTGAATACGTGAAATTATCTCTTCAATTTTAATTCTTTCTTCATCCAAAAGAACGAGTTGCAGTTTTTCTTTCTCGAGCAAATTACTAACCATTGGACCAACCTCACCGGTAATAATCGTTGAAACTTTTTCGTTTTGTAAAAATTTTACCAGCTTTATTCCACTGTGATCCGAATTCTTATAGGGATTCTCAATAATAGAAAAAGAATCCTGCGTTGCATTGTAAAAAACAATGTTCTCACATTTCCCAAATCGTAAATCAAGAAAGGATTTTTCTGTTTTTCCCGCTGATGAAATTGCAAATATTTTATCCATTTTTAAACATTTGATTCAGTAATATAACAATTAAGATACAAAAAGTTTTAGTATTTGCCATCGTGTAGTTCTTCCCAGTATTCAACAGCCCTCCGTGTGTGTGGGATTACAATGGTACCTCCAACCAGATTTGCTACCGAAAAAACTTCAAAAATTTCATGGGTTGTGACCCCTTGTTCGTAACATTTTTCAAGATGGTATTTTACACAATCGTCACAGCGCAATACCATCGAAGTGGCCAGTCCAAGCATTTCTTTCACTTTTGTACTTAACGCACCTTCCTGGTAGGTTAGTGTGTCAATTCCGTAGATTCGTTTCATCACTTTGTTGTCCGATGCCAGAATCTTTTCGTTCATTTTCGAACGGTAAGCATTAAATTCTTCAACTAACTTTCCCATGGTATTTTATTTTGAAATATCACCAATCAACGTGGTTTGTGTACATTTTTCAATTTTCACCTGCACAAAATCCCCTTTCTTAAAATTGTATTTTGGAAATACAGCAACCTTGTTTTGCGAAGTTCTTCCAAACAACATGTCGTCCGATTTTTTTGAAAAACCTTCCACCAAAACTTCCATGGTTTTGCCAATGTCGTTTTGGTTACTCTCCATCGACATCCGGTTTTGAAGCTGAATTACCTCGTTCAATCGTCGTGTTTTTATCTCTTCCGGAATATCGTCTTCCAGGTGTTTGTGAGCATACGTTCCCGGGCGCTCTGAATATTTAAACATAAAAGCCATGTCGAATTTTACTTCTTCCATCAACGAAAGAGTTTCAGCGTGATCTTTTTCCGTTTCCGAACAAAATCCGGTGAAAACGTCGGTTGAAAGTCCGCAGTCGGGAACAATGCTTTTAATGGCTTTAATCCGGTCGAGGTACCACTCGCGATCATATTTTCGGTTCATCAATTTCAAAATACGCGAACTTCCCGATTGAAACGGCAGGTGGATATGTTTGCAAATATTTGGATATTCCGCAATTTTTCGCAGCACTTTATCCGACATATCTTTGGGATGCGAAGTTGTAAACCGAACCCGCATGTTCGAATCCACTTGTGCAACCATTTCCAGCAAATCCCAGAATTTAACCGGTTTTCTTTCTCCTTCGGGCAACCATTGGTAGGAATTTACATTTTGTCCGAGTAAAGTAACTTCCTTGTAATTTTTCGCTGAAAGATCGCGAACTTCATTTAAAATATCTTCCGGATTACGGCTTCTTTCACGTCCGCGGGTGTAGGGAACAATACAGTAAGTGCAAAAATTATTGCAGCCACGTGTAATGCTCACAAAACCCGAAATTGCTTTGTCGCCAATTCTTACCGGCGTAATTTTATCGTAGGTTTCATTGGTTGAAAGTTCAACGTTTACGGCATTCTCTCCATTTTCAACTTTGTCTATTAAAAAAGGAAGATCTCGGTAGGCATCCGGCCCGGCAACCAGATCAACAATGCCTTTGCTTAAAAAATCTTCGCCAACACGCTCGGCCATACATCCCAGAACGCCAACAATCAGGTTTTTATTCTTTTTTCGGAGACTGTTGTAGTTTTCCAGTTTGTTCCAAATGCGCTGTTCTGCGTTGTCGCGAACCGAGCAGGTATTTAAGAAAATGGCGTCTGCTTCTTCAATTTCGGTCGCCAGGTGATAATTTTTTTCTTGAAGAATGGCTGCCACAACTTCACTGTCTGCCACATTCATCTGACAACCATAGGTTTCAATATAAAGTTTCTTTTGCTGCATAATTTAAAATGTGGCTACAAAAATAGATGAATTTTTAGATTCCTTCTTTTTTAATCTGAGGAAAACATTTTTATGTTTGTGGTGTTATTTTTTTTTAGAAAGGTGTTACGATTAATTGGTGACGAATAAATGCTCTTCGTAACTTTTTTGAAATCTTGTGTTTGCCTTTTTTTAACACAAATAATCTAAATCACTAAAATCGAAAACCATGTCGCTGCTGATGATTCAAATACAACAAAAATTAGAAAGCCTGGAACAATGGTATAAATCCCGAAAAGGTTCAATCGTAGCTTTTTCCGGGGGGATTGATTCAACTTTAGTCCTGTTTTTAGCCCGGAAATTTCAGGGACGCGAGAATGCTATTGGCGTAATTTCCAATTCAGAGAGTTTAAAGAAAAAGGATTTTGAGTTGGCGCAGGAAATTTGTAACGAGTTTGATATTCAGTTGGAAGTAATAAAAACCAACGAACTTGCTGATGAGCGTTACAGTGTTAATCCGGTGAATCGCTGTTTTTTTTGTAAAGAGCATTTGTACAGTGATTTAAGTGCGGTGAAAAATAAATATCCTGATTTCGATGTATTAAACGGAACCAATTTTGACGATTTTGGTGATTATCGCCCGGGGTTGCAAGCCGCTTCAAATCATGAGATTCTTTCACCGATGGCCGATTGCAAAATCGCAAAGAAAGAACTTCGGCAATTGGCACGGTATTTTGAATTGCCCAACTGGGACAAACCGGCAAGCCCGTGTCTTAGCTCCCGAATACCATATAATCACGTTATTACACGACAAAAACTTCAGCAGGTTGAGGATGCTGAAAATCTGTTGAACGAGTTGGGTTTTTCAGATGTCCGGGTTCGCCATTACGATTCGTACGGAAAAATAGAGGTTCCGCATGACGAAGTGGAGCGTTTGGTGCTGATGCAGGACGAGATAACTGCAAAAATAACTTCACTCGGATTTGAAAAATGTGTGATAGACACCGAAGGTTTGGTTTCCGGAAAATTGAACCGCGCGATAAAAGATCAGATTAATACATCCAATTAAACGATATGCAACGAATATTGTATTACGACTGTTTTGCCGGAATTAGCGGCGATATGAATCTTGGTGCTTTGATTCATTTGGGAGTAGAGCCTGAGTATTTAAAATCGGAGCTCAAAAAATTGAATATTGAAGGTTTTTCGCTGGAAGTAAAAGAGGATAAAAGAAGAGGAATCAGCGGAATTAAAGCTGATGTTGTAATCAAAAATCCTGAAAATGAAAAACACCGTCATTTGCATCATATTGAAACTTTGGTGAATGACTCCGGGCTGCCGGAACGGGTGAAAACAACAGCCTTAAATATTTTTAAACATGTTGCTGTTGCAGAGGCAAAGGTTCATAATATTCCCATTCAAAAAGTACATTTTCATGAAGTTGGCGCACTGGACTCGATAGCTGATATTGTTGGCGCTGCCATTTGTTTGGATTATTTGAAAGTGGATAAAGTTCTTTCCGCTCCGGTTCAACTAGGGGGTGGAACAGTAAAATGTGCACATGGAATTATGCCGGTACCAGCTCCGGCAACTGCCGAAATTTTGAAAAATATTCCGGTAAAAGCGGGTCTGGTTCAGTACGAAGCAACAACTCCAACAGGAGCTGCAATTTTAGCTGAGACAGTTGATGAATTTACTTCATCAATAAATTTTGATATTCAGAAAACCGGCTACGGTTTGGGAACCATTGATACTGAAGTGCCCAATGTTTTACGTGTATTTCTGGCTGAAATTGATGAAGACAAGGATGTAATTCAAAGTGATGCGACCTTGCTTGAATGCAATATGGATGATTTAAGTCCTGAAAATTATGAATTTGTGATGGACTTGCTTTTTGATGCCGGAGCCGGCGATGTTTGGATCGAAAATATCATCATGAAAAAATCACGACCGGCAAATAAACTTTGTGTGCTTTGTACTCCGGAAGATAGCGCAAAAATGAAACAAATTTTGTTTTCAAACACAAGTACCATCGGACTTCGGGAAACGAATTTGAAAAAAGATGCGCTTCCCCGCGAAGAGAAAACAATAACAACTTCTCTTGGTGACGTGAAAGTGAAACAGTGTTTTTATAAAGGAGAACTGGTAAATACAAAACCGGAGTTTGAAGATTGCAAACGCCTGGCGCTTGAGAATAATGTTTCGTTACAATTTGTTCGTGAGTTGGTTCTAAAAAGTTTGGAAGATGGGAGTAAATGAATTGCTGAAAAGTGATAAAAGTGGCAAATTGGATCTGGAGGAAACGCTGGTTCAGATTAAAGAACAGGGAATTGAAGATCTTGGTTTTGCAAAAATTGATTCCAGTAGATTGGAACGGACTGGTATTCCTGAAGTGATTTATTCTGCTGGTAAAACCAAAGAACAGGTGCAACAAATTGCCGAAAGAATGTATAAAACCGGAATTGACATTCTGGTAACCCGAGCTTCGGAGGAAATTTTTCAAAGTGTAACTGAAGTTGTTTCCGGTGCTGTTTTTAATCCTCAGGCAAAAACCATTGTTTATCATCACAAAACAAATAAACACACCAACGATTATATTGCAGTTGTTGCTGCCGGAACTTCAGATCTTCCTGTTGCAGAGGAAGCAGTTGAAACGGCCAATTTTTTAGGAAACAAAGTGGAGCGAATTTACGATGTTGGCGTGGCCGGAATTCATCGTTTATTTAGCCGGCTGGAATTGATTCGTGGCGCTCGCGTTATTATTGTTGTTGCCGGAATGGAAGGTGCGCTTCCTAGTGTGGTTGGAGGTTTGGTTGATAAACCTGTAATTGCAGTTCCTACAAGTGTAGGATACGGAGCAAATTTAGGCGGAGTGACCGCGTTATTGGCAATGTTAAACAGTTGCGCGGCGGGAATTAGTGTTGTAAATATCGACAACGGTTTTGGCGCAGCATGTCAGGCCAGTCTAATCAATAAATTAAAGTAAGCTGAAAATGAACGAACTCTATTTATTATATGTTACGGCTGCATCTTTGGGATTTTTTCATACACTTTTAGGCCCCGATCACTATGTTCCATTTATCGTGTTAAGTAAGGCCAGAAACTGGTCGCGCTCCAAAACGCTTTGGGTAACCTTTGTTTCCGGACTCGGTCACGTAAGTAGTTCAGTGGTTTTGGGTTTTATTGGAATTGCCCTGGGGATTTCCGTCAGCAAACTGGAGTCAATAGAAGCTTTCCGGGGAGAAATCGTCGGTTGGTTACTTTTTGCATTTGGGCTCATTTATTTCTTTTATGGTTTGTTTCGTCATATAAAAAGAAGAGGTCATCATCATCATTTTTTTAGTTTTTTACTTCCGGGGCGAATTCGCAAAATGCATCATTTGAACGACAGTGGAGCAGATATGGATAAGAACGAAAAATCGAATGTAACCTTTTGGATGCTTTTTCTCATTTTTGTTTTTGGCCCGTGCGAAGTGCTTATCCCAATGCTTATTTTCCCGGCGGCTGAACACAGTTCTGTTGGAGTTGCAACGGTCGCCATTATTTTTGGATTGGCTACTATCGTTACTATGTTGAGTATTGTTTATCTGGGCTACAAAGGAGCCAGGTTTCTTAATTTTAAAGACAAAGGAGAATATGTGCATATTGCGGCTGGTCTGGTAATTGCGTTTTTAGGAACAAGTATTTTATTTTTAGGATGGTGATTAGCTGGTGCTTCAAAAAGAAAGCCAATTGACATTTGTTGACTTTGTCACTTTTATCTTTCTCTTATTTATAGTTTCTGTTTCCCTGTTTTTTCAAAAAAATGAATTATTGTATTTTTATGGGAAGAAGAATTAAAAGTGAAAATTTATGTCAGGTCACAGCAAATGGTCAACTATAAAACGTAAAAAAGGAGCGGCTGATGCCAAACGTTCAAAAATGTTTTCTAAACTTTCTAAAGAAATTACAGTAGCTGCAAAATTGGGGGGTTCTGATGAGGATTCTAATCCGCGGTTACGACAGGCAATCCAAAATGCCAAAGGGCAAAATATGTCGAAAGATGTTATTGAAAGAGCTATAAGCAAAGCCGATAAAGACTCCTCGGATTTTGAAGAGGTAGCATTTGAAGGATATGGCCCCGGAGGAATAGCAATTTTTGTTGAATGCCTTACCGACAATAATAATCGGTCAGTTGCAAGTGTACGCTCAGCATTTTCCAAACATGGAGGAAGTTTGGGAACAAATGGTTCGCTTAGCTTTTTATTCGATCGAAAAGGAATATTTGTTGTTCAAAATACCGGGAATATGGATTTGGAAGATTTTGAGTTGGAAATTATCGACGCAGGAGCGGAAGAACTGGAAGAAGATAATAATTTAATAATGATCACTACTGCGCTGGAAGATTTTGGCAACGTTTCAAAAAAACTGGAGGAACTTGGTGTGGAAACGGAGAGTCAGGATTTGCAGCGGGTTCCCAATAGTACAACAGAACTAAATCTTGACGACGCCCTGAAAGTTATGCGTTTAATAGAGAAACTCGAAGACGACGATGACGTCCAAAACGTGTATCATAACCTTGAAATAACTCCCGAGCTGGAAGAAGCGTTAAGTGAATCTTAATTATTTATCAACAGTGTTTCGTCTCTGTTTTTTGTTTTATACGCTGCTTAAGCAGCTTTCAGGCAATTGGTGGTGAAAAAATCCGTTATAATTGTATTGGTTTTTGAATTATATTTGCTCACTCAAGAAAGGAGAATATGAGACGACTTTTTCTATCTGTTCTAATGTTGTTTTTTGTTCAAACGCTGTTTGCTCAGGGAAGTGAAATAGCGGCGGAAGAAGAACAAGCTGAAATAAAAACTCCTGCCATTTTACAACGTGTAAATGTTGAGCGCGATGAACGCCTTGACAAAATGCTTAACTGGCACATCGAAAACAACAAAAACCGGAATGGGATAGATGGTTACAGAGTTGAAATATTCTTTAGTTCCGATATGAATGCCAAAGAAAAGGCATTTGATAAAAAGGTTGAATTTTTATCAAAATACCCGGATTACAATGTACATGTTAAATTTGTAGCCCCAAATTTCAGGGTTCGGGTAGGTGATTTTAGAACAAAAAATGAAGCATGGAAGCTGTACGAAAAAATAAAAGACGATTATCGTGCAGCTTTTGTTGTTAAAGACAAAATTAATTTTCCGGTGTTGAATCCAATAGATTATGAGTGAGCAAATTAAGCACGAATGTGGGATAGCCCTGATACGATTGTTAAAACCGTTATCCTACTACCAGGAGAAATACGGAACCTGGAAATACGGCCTAAATAAGCTATATCTTTTAATGGAAAAACAACACAACAGAGGGCAGGACGGTGCCGGAGTTGTTTGTGTGAAAAATAATCTGGGCCCCGGAACCGCGTACATAAATCGTTTCCGTTCAGTAGAGCAAAATCCGATAAAGGATATTTTCGACAAAGTAAATAAGCCCCTGAAAAAAGCAAGAAGGCATAATATAGATATCGATGATTCGGAATGGGCATCTGAAAATTTTCCATTTGCGGGTGAGTTGTATTTGGGGCATTTAAGGTATGGTACTTTTGGAAAAAACAGCATTGATTTTGTGCATCCTGTTGCGCGGCAAAATAATTGGAGGTCGAGAAACCTTGTGCTAGCAGGTAATTTTAACTTAACCAATACCGATGAACTTTTTAAAGTACTAATCGAATTGGGGCAGCATCCGAAAGCTTATACTGATACAGTAACAGCTTTAGAAAAAGTTGGCCATTTTCTTGACGAGGAAAACCAGTTGTTGTTTCGCAAATACAAAAATGAAGGTTATCGTAACAACGACATCTCTCCGCTGATTGAAAAGAATCTCGATATTCAGAATATACTTGAGAGAGCCACAAAAGACTGGGATGGCGGCTATGCAATTGCTGGTTTGATAGGACACGGCGACGCATTTGTTGTTCGGGATCCCTGGGGAATTCGTCCTGCGTATTATTATTTTGATGAAGAAATTGCTGTGGTTGCTTCCGAGCGGCCGGTCATTCAAACAGTAATGGATGTTCATGCACGTGAAGTGAACGAAATAGGGCCGGGAGAAGCGCTGATAATCAAAAAGGACGGATGGATTAGCAAAGAAATGATCCGCGTTCCACACAAAAGAAAATCATGTTCTTTTGAACGAATTTATTTTTCGCGTGGAAGCGATAAGGATATTTACCAGGAAAGAAAACAACTGGGACGTCTTCTTAGTCCAACGATTTTGAAGGCAGTAGATTATGATTTTGAAAATACAGTGTTTTCGTATATTCCGAATACTTCAGAAACAGCGTTTTACGGGATGATGGAAGGAGTTCGGGAATATTTGGTTGACTGGAAAATTGGGGAGATTCAAAAGAAAAACGGTTCACTAACAAACGAGGATATTAAAAAAATCATTTCGTTTGAGCCCAGAATGGAGAAAATCGCCATTAAAGATGTGAAGCTCAGAACATTTATTGCAGACGATGCAAGCCGCGATGATTTGGTTGCCCATGTCTATGATGTCACTTATGGTGTAATCAAAAACGATGTTGACACACTGGTAATCATCGACGATTCAATTGTTCGCGGAACAACTTTGAGAAATAGTATTTTACGAATTCTGGATCGCCTGCATCCCAAAAAAATAATTGTGGTTTCTTCAGCTCCGCAAATTCGATATCCCGATTGTTACGGTATTGACATGGCCCAGCTTGATAAATTTATTGCTTTTAATGCGGCCATTGAATTGTTAAAGGAAACCGGGCAGGAGGCGATAATTGATAGTGTTTACAAGAAGTGCAAAGAACAGGAGAATTTATCAAAAGAAGAAATGGTAAATTATGTTCGGGAAATATACAAGCCTTTTACGGCAGAACAGGTTTCTGCAAAAATTGCTGAATTGTTAAAACCGGATGATTGCGGAGCGGAAGTGGAAATTGTTTATCAATCCATTGAGAACCTTCATAAAGCCTGCCCGAACGATTTAGGCGACTGGTACTTTACCGGAAATTATCCGACCCCGGGTGGAAACCGGGTTGTAAACTCCTCCTTTATTTATTTTGTTGAAGGAAAAAATGAGAGGGCATATTAATTTTATCGGACAAAAAACTATCGATAAAAGTGTTGCTAAATCTCAAAATTAAATCCTTTCAAAAGAAGTTCTTCATACTTTTCCTGGTTGAATTTATAGTAGAAGGCTCCTTTTTTTGAGGTTTCCTTTTCTTTTTCGTCCAGTTTTTCAAGCAAATTCATTGAAAGAAGTTTTCTTCTGAAGTTACGTTTGTCAAAAGGAGTTTGGTAGATTGCTTCATACAGGCCCTGCAGCTGGGGAATCGTAAACTTTTCAGGTAAAAGCTCAAAACCAATAGGTTGTGTGCGGGCTCTTATTCTTAATTTTCGGAGTGCTTTTGTTACCATTTCATTGTGGTCAAATATTAAATCCGGCAGTTCAGAAAGTGAAATCCAGTAAGCACCATGTTTTTTAGCCAGCTCCTTATCGTAATCGTTAAGTTTGATCAGCGAGAAGTAAGCAACAGAAACGATTCTGCCCCCGGGGTCACGGGTTAAGCCGCCAAAAGCAAAAAGTTGTTCCATGTAGACGTTTTCCAGCCCGGTAAGTTCTTTTACAATCCTTTCGGCTGCACCATCAATGCTTTCATCAGGAGCAACAAATCCACCCATTAACGACCAATTGCCTTTAGCAGGTTCAAAATTACGTTTAAGGATAAGTAGTTTTAGCTCTCTCTCATTTTCATTAAACCCAAAAATAATAGAGTCAACGGCTAAAAGTATTTTTGGATGCTTTTCGTAGAATTTCATAGATTTATTCCGGTGCAGGCCATTGGCTGTTGTCCTTATCTTTTACATAGGTTTCTATATGTCGGTCTCTTTTTACTTCGTATATATCGTCGATGGTCACAATTATCCCCGTTTCCAAAACTTCCCCGAACTTTTCGTTTACCGCTGTTCCAAAGGTTTTCATCGATGGTGAAAGATTCATGTATGCATTGATGAGTGGAGGAACATTTTCTCCGTACTGACGAACCGTCTGAATTAATATTTTGTAATCTTCCTTGTAGTCTGAGCCATTGAATACTTTTTTCATTTCCTCTGCATCATACCCAAACTCAACAGGTTTTTTCGGATATACAAGGTTTTCTTTATCTCTAAAATATTTTTTAAAAAAATACTGTATCAGGTTTCTCGCCTCATTATGAAAATGGGAGTACATGGTTACTTTTCCAAAGAAATATTTAATTTCAGGATGATCTACGGTTAACGCTCCCAGTCCATCCCAGAGATTATCAAGAGCAAAAAGGGCTTTGGCTCCTGCCTTACTCGATTGGTAAGCCGGCTGCACAAACGAACGTCCTAATTCCAGTGTGTACGGTAAATAATCGTCGATAAATTCCTTGGATAAATGAAAGAGGCGGGACGTTGCCATTGATATTTCTCCGTTTTCGTCTCTCGCAGCTTCTGAGCCAAGAATGTATCTGTAACCACCTAAAATTTCTCTTGCATCCGGATCCCATACAATTAGTTGTTTGTACGGAACTTCGGCTGTATCGTATGCGTCAATATCTGTATCTTTACCGGTTCCTCCTCCTGCATCTCTGAAAGTAATCTCTCTTAAACGGCCAATCTCATGCATGATTGAAGGCGAATCATGGTGGGTTATGATGTATATTTCATTTCCACCCTTATTCGTTTTCCTCATAAGCTTTTCGGGGGTAAGTTCAGCGTAGATGGCTTCTCTTGGAAGAGGTTTTATTATATCTTTCATATTACGCTTTTTGAAAAATGGAATACAAAGTTAAAAAAATACGGGCATGTTTTTAATTCATTAAACTTTAATTTCAGTTACTGTACTGAAGCGGAAGTTTATAAACCAGTTCTTTAACGTAGTCAGCCCATTCTTTATGTGTTTTTGTTTTATTGAACAAAGTGTAAGGTACAGGTTGACCAAAGTAGATATGAACGTCAGTATTCCTGTGTTTTATGGTTTCGTCGGGGAGGAAAAACATTTCCAGATTCCACTTAATTCGGAAAAATTTTCTCAGTTTGGCCAATCTGTAAAAACGGTTTGTGTTCCGCCCTGAAATAAATACCGGAATTACATCTCTTTTGTATTGAATGGCTTTTGAAATAAAGTGTTTTTTCCAGTCCAGATCGATGATTTTTCCTTTGATTTTCCGGGATGCCAGTCCTGATGGAAAGATCAGAATTTGTTTATCGGATCGATAGGTCTCATCCATTGCCCTGGCAGCATCACGGCTGTGTCCCCCATGTTTATTTACAGGAACAAACATAGGATTGAGATTGGGAATATTCATCAAAATATCATTGGTTAAAAATTTTAAATCTCCCAGGGCTTTGTTGACGTTTTTCATTAAAAGCATTCCGTCAAAACCACCAAGCGGATGGTTGCTGGCGAATATAAACCTGCCGGAAGAAGGAATGTTTTCTACTCCGTGGATATGTTCCTTTACATTAAATTCTTTTACCGCCTCGTCAACAAAAGCAATTCCCTTCAGGTGTCCTGTTCTTTCCAGAAAATCATTTAAGAATTCAATGTGCAAAATTCGTGTAAGGTAACTGTAAACAAAACCAGGCATCAGTTTTGCCAGTTTTGGACTTTTTTCGGCAAAAACTTCCCTGATACTCACAGGTTTAAATGTATTTGTTTTTGGCTTTTCCACCTTTCGAAAATTTTTGAGCCGGCAATTAAACAAAAAATCACCATAAAAAGAAAAAATGCTCATCGAAAGATAGAGTTAGATTTTTCTAACTGATAAATAAGCGACGAATTTGTCCCGTGTTGCTCTGTTAAATGTTCGCAGCAAATATGTGAGTTATTAACGCCTGTTAATTTTGAATGTTGTTGATAATAAATTATTGATTTTGTGAGTTTTAAATAAAAAGAGAATTAGGGGCGTTTTAAGTTGCCAACATGCTATCAACAATTTCTTAACAATTTGAGATAGAAGGAGAGTGGAATAATATGGAAGAGAGTGGAATGGTATGGAATAAATTTTTACTTTTACAGTTGATAAATTCGGATAATTAATCAAATGGCAATTTTTGTTGGAAAACATAGCGCAAAAGTAGATGACAAAGGGAGGTTGGTGCTTCCTGCTGCATTTAAAAAGGCTGTGGGCGAGATGAAGCTTGAATTTGTCATTGTTGAAAAAAACAGGTTGAATAATTGTCTGGATATTCATACGGAAGAAACATGGACCGAAAATGTGAAAAGTTTCAAGAAGAAACTGAATCCACTCAATCCGCTGCACGATAGATTGTTGCAGGTGTATTTTCAGAATTTTACTAGGATTGCAGTGGCTGCAAACGGAAGGATTAATATCCCGTCGGATTTTATGGAGTTTGCGAAACTCGAGAAAGAAGTGCGATTTGTGGGGATGTATACATCTATTCGTTTGAGTGCGGTCGGCGAAACAAAAGAGCCAGAGATGTCCAATGAGGAATATCTGAGTTTACTGGGGATGATAGGGAATATAGGTGGAGATGAAGGTTAGGAGGAGAAACAATGTTGCAGCAGTACCACATACCGGTATTACCAGAGCAAAGCATTTCAGGACTGAATATCCGTCCGGGGGATGATGTTGTTGATGCTACTTTTGGCGGAGGTGGCCACTCCCGGTTGATTCTTCAGGCATTGGGGGCGGGGAGGCTTTTTGCCTTCGATCAGGATGAAGATGCAGCCGGGAATACTTTTAAAGACAAAAGGCTTTTTTTTATTCGCCATAACTTCAGGTACCTGAAAAACTTTCTTCGGTTTTATGAGGTGGGGAGTGTTGATTCTGTTTTTGCCGACCTCGGCGTTTCTTCACATGATTTTGATATTCCCGAACGTGGATTTTCGTTTCGTTTTGAGGGCGAGTTGGATATGAGAATGAATCAGGACGCTACAAAGAATGCGACGATGGTTGTAAACGAATATTCAGAAGAACAATTGCTTTCTGTTTTTAGGTTGTATGGAGAAATAAAAAATGCCCCTCGTCTGGTTGCTGCGATTGTCAAAGAGCGCAACTCGGGAAAGATAACAACAACAACGCAGCTCAAAGAAGTGGCTGTTAAGTGTGCACCAAAAGCAATTGAGAATAAATATTTGGCGCAGGTTTTTCAGGCTTTACGAATAGAGGTAAACGACGAGATGGATGCTTTAAAAGAATTTTTGGTCGCATCGCTTGACGTTCTGAAGAAAGGTGGAAGACTGGTTGTAATAACTTATCACAGTCTTGAAGATCGCCTCTGTAAAAATTTTATAAAAGCCGGAAATTTTGACGGAAAAATAGAGAAGGATTTTTACGGAAACGTTAGTTCTCCGTTTCGAATGGTAAACCGGAAGGTAATTATTCCTGATGAAAAGGAAATGGAAAGTAACACACGTTCTCGGAGTGCAAAATTGAGAATAGCAGAGAAGATTTAAAATGGAAGAAAAAGTAAAAAATAACAGAAAAAGGGGCGGTATGAAATCGTTTATTGGGGGCACGGTGCTAACCGATGAACGAGTTACGCGCCAAATTCCGTTTTTGTTTTTTCTTGCAGCATTGGGAATAATGTTGATTACCAACAGAAACTGGTCAGAACGGACTATCAGGCAAATTGAAGTTTTGCAAGACACACTGGATGAACTTCGTTCTGAGTCGATAACATTGTCGGCAAAACTGATGGACGCAAGTCGTCCGTCGGAAGTATTTAAGAAAGTCGAGAATGCGGGAATCGGTTTGAAAGAACCGGTTACGCCACCCAAAAAATTGATAGTAAAAAAGGAATAGAAGAAATGGGTATTCGAAGATCAATCATATCACGAATAGCGATCGTTTATTTCGTACTGCTTCTCTTTGGTGTAGTGGTCGTTTTTAAAATGGTTTCCGTTCAGCAAATTAAAAATGAACGTTGGGAAAAGATTGCCAGAAATTTAAGTGAAAATACGGTAATTGTTGAACCCAATCGCGGAAATATTTGTGCTGACGACGGAAGTGTTTTGGCCACCTCAGTTCCTGGATATTATGTTCGTATAGATTTGGCAGCAGAGGGAGTAAAGAGAGTGTATGCAAATGAAAGTGACTCGCTTGCATACTATCTTTCCAGGTTTTTTGGCGATGCTTCCAGGCAGGAATACAACCGGCGGCTAAACGAAGCATATCGTAGCGGGAATCGTGGTTTTATGCTTACTCCCCGTAAAATTGATTATACCGAACTTCAGAAGCTTAAAAAATTTCCCATTCTGCGGCGTGGCCGTTTTGGAGGAGGGATGATTGTCGAGCAGGAAAATAAAAGAATAACTCCGCTTGGTATTCTGGCTTACCGCACTATTGGCGGATTAAATAAAGGTGCCTACGGTGGTGTGCACGGAAATATAGGGTATACTGGTTTGGAAGGTGCATATGAGCAATATTTAAAAGGAGAAGACGGAATTAGTTATAAACAGAATTTGTCGGGAAGGTGGGTGACTCGCACTGAAATTGAACCGCGTGACGGAATGGATGTGATTACCACTATCAATGTAAAGCTTCAGGATATTGCAGAAAGTGCTTTGTATAAGCAGTTAAAAATAACAAATGCTGATTGGGGAACAGCCATTTTAATGGAAGTAGAAACCGGCGAAATAAAGGCGGTTGCAAACTTAGGGCTTGAAAATGGTGATTATTACGAAAACTATAATTATGCGCTTGGACATGCTGGTTGCTACGAGCCAGGCTCTACTTTTAAGCTCGTCTCGCTTATGGCTGCATTGGAGGATGGTGTTGTTGATACCAGCGATGTTTTTGATACGGGAAACGGAACATGGAGAAATAACGGGCGGACAATTACCGATACTCATGGTTACGGAGAATTAACAGTAAAGCAGATTTTTGAAAAATCATCCAATGTGGGAACTGCAATGGTTATTACTTCAAGGTACAGTAGCAGACCACGCGATTATGTTGACAGGGTTTTTGGTTTTGGTATCAATAAGCCAATCGGTTTGGAAGTGAAGGGCGAAGGACAGCCTTATTTTAAATATCCGGGTGACGCCGACTGGTGGGGGACTACTCTGGGCAGTATGGCGTATGGTTACGATTCAAAGATGACGCCGCTTCAGATACTGAATTTTTACAACGCAGTTGCCAACGATGGAAAAATGGTAAAGCCACATCTTGTAAAAGAAATTCGAGATAAAGGCGCTTTGGTAAAACAGTTTAAGACCGAGATTATTAATCCAATGATTGCTTCAAAAGAAACCATTGGTAAAGCCCAGGCTATGTTAAAGGGTGTTTGTTTGTACGGTACTGGTCGCACCGTAACCAGCGAGTATTTTGATGTGGCAGGGAAAACAGGAACAGCCAGGGTGGCAAAAGGAAATACAGGATACAGCGGTTTGTATTTGGCTTCTTTTGCAGGGTACTTTCCGGCAGATAATCCAAAATATTCGATGATTGTGACTTTTAATAATCCGCGTAACGGGTATTACGGAGCTTCTATTGCAGGTCCGGTATTTAAGGAAATTGCAGAAAAAGTTTACGCATCTCAGATTTTAATGGAAAATGTTCCTGGTAATAATTCTGATGAGGAGCTTCAGCTTCCGGATGTAAAAAAGGGAAAATCAGAATACATTTTACGCGTCGCAAAGGAATTGGAGTTGAAAAATGTACGAGGACTGCCTGAAACAGAGCTGGCTTCGGTAATAAGAGAAGGTGGTGAAATAGTTTTAGGCGATGACAATATAACACCGGGGATTGTACCCGATGTTCGTGGAATGGGAGTTAGTAATGCTATTTTTTTATTGGAAAATGCAGGGCTGCACGTGAAAATTAAGGGAATCGGAAAAGTAACGCTGCAGTCGTTAAATCCGGGAGAAAAATGCAGACCCGGGCAAACGGTTTATCTCACATTAAGTTGAAATGAAAGTAGAGGAGTTAATAAAAAGTGTTGATTGTCTGGAGGTTGTTGGGACTTTAAATCGAAAGGCCTCAGGAATTGAGTTCGACTCACGCAAAGTGGAAAAGGACTCTGTTTTTGTGGCGCAAAGGGGAGTTCACTTTGACGGGCATAATTTTATCATTCCGGCAATCGGGAAAGGTGCCGGAACAATTGTCTGCGAGGAAATACCTTCAGAAAGAATTTCAGGCATTACCTATGTTAAGGTTGAAAACTCAAATTCGGTTTTGGGGAAACTTGCTTCTGCATTTTATCGTTTTCCTTCATCAAAAATGAAGGTGGTTGGTGTTACCGGAACAAATGGTAAAACAAGCATTGCGACACTTCTTTTCAAGTTGTTTCGAAAACTGGGTTACAATGTTGGTCTTATTTCAACCATTTCATACAAAATAAATGAAGCGGAGGAAACAGCATCCCATACTACTCCTGACGCATTAAAAATCCAGAAGTTGATGGCTGAGATGGTCGATGCAGGTTGTGAATTTTGTTTTATGGAGGTGAGCTCTCATGCCATTCATCAGCAGCGAATTTCAGGGATCGAATTTGGCGGTGGGATTTTTACCAACATTACTCACGACCACCTGGATTATCACAAAACATTTGCTGAATATATAAAAGCAAAAAAGGCTTTTTTTGACGGTTTGTTGCCCAATGCTTTTGCAATTACCAATGCCGACGATAAAAACGGACTGGTGATGCTCCAGAATACCAAAGCGAAAAAAGTAAGCTATTCTGTTGGAAGAATGGCTGACTTTCGCTGTAAAGTTTTGGAGAGCCATTTTGACGGGATGTTGCTAAATATGGATGGTCATGAAATCTGGACCCGGTTTGTAGGGAAATTTAATGCTTCCAACCTGTTGGCCGTGTATGCTGCAGCAATAAATTTGGAACAGAGTACAGAAGAGGTTCTCACTGAAATCAGCAACCTTCAGCCGGTGGCCGGACGATTTGAAACAATTAGAAGTACAGATGGGAAGTTGGCAATTGTTGATTACGCCCATACACCCGATGCATTAAAAAATGTACTTCAGGCTATTTCTGAAATCCGCACCCGCAACGAACAGGTAATAACTGTAGTTGGCGCCGGGGGAGACCGAGATAAAACAAAACGTCCTGAAATGACACAGGAGGCTTTGCTTGCAAGCGATAAAGTGATTCTGACTTCTGATAATCCGCGAACTGAAAATCCGTCAGATATTATAAAAGACATGGAAGCCGGGATTGAAGCGCAGTATAAAAACAAGGTGCTTTCAATTGAAAACAGAAAAGAAGCTATAAAAACAGCGGTAATGATTGCTCAACCAGGTGATATTATTTTAATCGCCGGAAAGGGCCATGAAAATTACCAGGAAATAAATGGTGTGAAGCACCACTTTGATGACAAGGAAGTGGTAAAGGAATTTTTTGGAATTGAAGATTAAAGCAAAACTATGCTCTATTATTTGTATAAATTATTATCAGGATTTGACCTCCCCGGATTGGGAATGTTTCAATACATTTCATTTCGCTCGGCGGCCGCAATTATTTTGTCGTTGATAATTACCACTGCTTTTGGTAAAAAAATGATTCGCATTTTACAACGCAAACAAATTGGCGAAGAAATCCGTGATTTAGGATTGGAAGGCCAGATGCAGAAAAAAGGGACGCCGACAATGGGGGGAATAATTATTCTGTCGGCTATCATAATTCCAACACTTCTTTTTGCCCGGCTTGATAACATCTATATTCTTTTGATGCTTACAACAACCGCTTTTCTCGGATTAATTGGTTTTGTGGATGATTATATTAAAGTTTTTCTGAAAAATAAAGAGGGACTGGCCGGTAAGTTTAAAATACTCGGACAGGTAAGCCTTGGTCTGATTGTAGCAGCAACGCTTTTTTTAAGTGAAGATGTAATTGTTCGTCAGAATGTAAAAGATGCAAATGGTGAAGATATCCGGGAGATTGTGATTGATGCGGAAACGGGAGAACAAAGTTTGCAGTATGTAACGGAAGACGTAAAATCGACGATAACAACCATACCTTTTATTAAAAAGAATGAATTTGATTATGAATGGCTTGTGTCGTTTGCTGGCGATGCTTCATCCTGGTTAAAATGGGTGGTTTATGCACTGGCAATCATATTTATAATTACCGCTGTTTCAAATGCCGCAAATTTGACAGACGGAATCGATGGACTGGCATCAGGTACATCAGCAATCAGCGGGGTCACTCTGGGGATTTTGGCGTATGTAAGCGGTAACATTATTTATGCCGATTATCTCAATATTATGTACATCCCAAATATTGGAGAATTAACTGTTTTTGTTGCTGCTTTTATCGGAGCAACCGTAGGCTTCCTGTGGTATAACTCCTATCCGGCTCAGGTTTTTATGGGCGATACCGGTAGTTTGGCGCTTGGCGGAATTTTAGCGGTTTTTTCAGTTATTATCCGAAAAGAAATATTAATACCACTGTTGTGTGGGATATTTCTTGTTGAGAACTTTTCAGTGATGATACAGGTGTCATGGTTTAAATATACAAGACGCAAGTATGGTGAAGGACGCCGTGTATTTTTAATGAGTCCCATTCATCATCATTACCAAAAAAAGGGGATTCCAGAACCAAAGATTACAACACGATTCTGGATTGTGGGAATTATTCTGGCAGTATTAACCATTGTAACTTTAAAAATCAGGTAGGTTGAAAAACAGCTTAGTCATATTAGGAGCAGGCGAAAGTGGTGTAGGTGCCGCCATTCTTGGACAAAAGAAAGGTTACTCGGTGTTTGTGTCTGATTTGGGGAAAATTAGAAAGAAGTATCAGGATGTTCTTTCAGATTATGATATTGAATTTGAAAGCGAAAAACACTCTGAAGAAAAGATTATGGAAGCTGAGTTGGTAGTAAAAAGCCCCGGGATACCGGAAACTGCGCCTGTCATACAAAAACTGTTGGCAAAACAAATACCGGTAATTTCAGAAATAGAATTTGCCGGAAGATACAATTCTGCAAAAACCATTTGTATAACCGGAAGTAACGGAAAAACAACCACAACCCTGTTAACCTATCATATTCTGAAAAAGGCTGGTGTAAATGTTGGTTTGGCAGGCAATGTCGGGAAAAGTTTTGCATGGCAGGTCGCCGAAGAAAACTTCGATGTGTATGTTATTGAACTCAGCAGTTTTCAGCTCGACGGAATGTATGATTTTAGAGCCGATGTAGCTGTTTTGATGAACATCACGCCCGATCACCTCGACAGATATGGTTATGATATGAGGAACTATATCAGCTCCAAATTCCGGATTATTCAAAATCAAACCGGTGCAGATTATTTTATCTATTGCGCTGATGACGAGGTGATTCAAGAAGAAATAAAAAAGAGAGAAATAAATGCCTGTTCCCTGCCTTTTGGCTTGTCTGAAAATGTAGCAGACGGTGCAGGTTTAAGAGAGGATCAGATAATAATAAATTTTAATCAAAATCAATTCAGTATGTCTATTCTGGATTTATCATTACAAGGAAAACACAACACTTACAATTCAATGGCAGCAGGAATTGCAAGTATGGTTTTTAAAATTCGAAATGAACAATTGCGGGAAAGCCTTGCCGACTTTAAGGGAGTAGAACACCGCCTGGAAAATTTTCTAAAAGTTCACGGGATCGATTTTATAAACGATTCAAAGGCAACCAACGTAAATTCTACCTGGTATGCCCTCGAAAGTATTCATAAACCGATTGTTTGGATTGCCGGAGGTGTGGATAAAGGAAACGATTATTCAATGTTGGATAACCTGGTAGGAGAAAAAGTAAAAGCGATTGTTTGCCTTGGAAAGAATAATGCAAAACTTCATGCGGCTTTTGACGAAAAAGTAAAAAATATGGTCGATGTAACAAGCATGGAGGAAGCTGTAAAAGCAGCCTACTACCTGGCCCGCAATGGCGATACTGTTCTTTTGTCTCCGGCTTGTGCCAGTTTCGATTTGTTTGAAAATTATGAAGATCGCGGGAGACAGTTTAAACGTGAAGTAAGGAATTTATAGGAATGGAAATTACACTGGGGAAAATATTTAGGGGTGACAGGGTGATTTGGATTATTCTGTTGTTACTGTCGCTTTTGTCACTGTTAATTGTTTACAGCTCAACAGGAGCACTCGCTTACCGGCAGGCGTCAGGTAACACCGTCTATTATCTGGTTCGGCAGTTATTTTTTCTTGCTGCCGGCTTCGGGCTCATGTTGTTGATGGTGAATGTAATCCCGGTGAAAATTTATTCCATGGTAGCAAATTATTTGGTTTATTTTAGTATAGGTTTGTTGTTGCTGGCTGTCGCTTTTCGTTTTGCAGGAATTGGCGAAGGAAGTGGACGAACGTTGGGTTTAGGGCCTATCTCTTTTCAGCCTGCCGAGATCGCAAAAATTTCTTTAATCATATACACCGCAAAAATTTTAGGGAAAAAGCAAAAAACCAAAGGCGATTTGTTTAAAGCTTTCAAAAGAATTATTCTGTACACCATTGTCATTTGCGGACTCATATTTTTATCTGATTTCTCTACTTCCGCTCTTCTTTTTGCAACAATAATGGCCATGATGTTTATCGGACGAATTCCTTTAAAATATTTGGCATTGGTTATCGCAACAGGTGTTGCGCTGATTGTTTTGATATACTATGGAGCAGATTTAATTCCCGATTCAGTGTCAAGGGCTCATACGATAAAGGGCAGGATTGAACGTTTTATCCATGGAGACCCGAATTCAGAAAAAGGAATTACACAGGCAGATTATGCCAAACTGGCTATTTACGAAGGCGGAATTTTTGGCAAAGGGCCAGGTCATTCCGATGTAAGCAATTATATGGCCGCTGCATACAGCGATTTTATTTTTGCCATAATTGTTGAAGAATACGGATTGATTTTAGGGGCGGGAGTAATGTTTTTGTACCTGATATTTTTATTCAGGGGAGTGGTAATAGTCCGGCGATCGACCCGGACGTTCCCGGCTTTTTTGGTAACAGGATTAACATTGTTGCTGGTTTTTCAGGCAATGATAAACATAGGTGTTTCCAGCGGCGCACTACCGGTAACCGGACAACCTTTACCATGGGTGAGTTTAGGCGGTACATCGCTGCTTTTTACATCCATTGCTTTTGGATGTATTTTAAGTGTGAGTCACCAAAATCAGGTAAACCGTGAAGTTCAGAAACAACCTGTTCAGGTAAATGTACCTGACGAAGATGTTGAAATGGAAAAATAATGAAGATTGAACGAGTTATAATAAGTGGAGGCGGAACCGGGGGACATATCTTCCCGGCACTTGCAATTGCAAACGAAATTGGCAAACGAAATCCGGATGCCAAAATTTTGTTTGTTGGTGCACTTGGAAGAATGGAGATGGAAAAAGTACCGGCGGCTGGTTATCAGATTATCGGGCTCCCGGTAATGGGATTTCCCCGCAAACCTGGCTTAAAGATGTTTACTTTTTTTGTTCGCCTGATAAAAAGTGCCTCAATGGCCAGGAAGATTGTAAAAGATTTTAAGCCTCAGGTGGCTATTGGTGTAGGAGGTTATGCAAGCGGTCCGCTGTTACGTGCCGCGTCTGCAAAAGGAATTCCAACACTTATTCAGGAACAAAACTCATATGCCGGAATAACCAATAAGTTATTGAGCAAAAAGGTTAATACAATTTGTGTGGCCTACGATAGAATGGAACGTTATTTTCCCTCAGATAAAATAACAATAACCGGAAACCCGGTGAGGGAAAATTTACTGCGGAGTAAGTCGAATAAAAAAGAGGCCCTGGAGTTTTTCGGATTAACAGAAAATGACAAAGTGATATTGGTTGTTGGCGGAAGCCTGGGAGCACGTTCAATAAACAATACAGTTCTGAATAGTGTGAAAGAGATTGGAGAGTCAGGTGTTCAGGTAATCTGGCAAACCGGAGCAATCTATTATAATCGAATTCAAAAAGAATTAGAGGAGGCCAGACCGGAAAATTTGCAAATACACCAGTTTATTTCGAGGATGGATTTGGCCTATTCTGTTGCCGGAGTGGTAATCTCAAGAGCTGGGGCCGGAACCATTTCTGAACTGTGTTTGGTTGGAAAACCTTCTGTTTTGGTGCCTTCACCAAATGTGGCCGAAGATCATCAAACTAAAAATGCAATGGCACTTGTAGAAAAAGATGCTGCATTAATGATTAAAGATGATGAAATTAAGGGACGACTGATTCGGGAGGCCGTTCAGTTGATCAATGATGAAAAGAAATGTAAAGTGCTTTCAGAAAAAATACAAAAGCTGGCAAAGCCCGATGCAACGAACGATATTGTTGATGAAGTAGAAAAAATTCTGCATTGATGAAGAATCTTCAAAATATTAAAAATGTATATTTCCTCGGAATCGGGGGAATAGGGATGAGCGCGCTTGCGCGCTATTTTAAATTTACAGGTTGCAATGTGGCGGGTTACGATCGCACACCGACTGCACTTACAGAGGCAATGGAAAAAGAGGGGATTGATATTCATTTTGAAGATGATATCCGTAATATTCCCAAAAACTGGAATCCGGCGGAAACGCTTGCCGTTTTTACGCCTGCACTTCCTGATGAACACCAGGAGCTTTCGTGGTTTCGTGAAAAACCGATTGGTTTACTGAAACGAGCCAAAGTTTTAGGCTTGATTAGCAACGACAAAAGTGGAATCGCTGTGGCAGGGACGCATGGAAAAACAACTGTAAGCACGATGGTCGCTACTATTTTGAATGAAACAGCAATTGGATGCGGTGCTTTTTTAGGTGGTATCTCCAAAAATTTTGGGAGCAATTTGTTGCTTCCTAAAGACGATTCGCCCTGGATTGTAGCTGAAGCCGACGAGTTTGATCGTTCGTTCCTGCACTTGCAACCTGAACTGGCTTTGATTACAGCTATCGATGCAGATCACCTGGATATTTATGGCGACAAGGAAAAAATTGTAGATGCATTTGAAAAGTTTATTTCGCAAATAAAACCGGGTGGCAAACTTGTGGTAAAAGTCGGGGTTGAGATAAACAGGCAAAAAACTTCAGCAGAAATTTTTACCTATGCGTTAAAAGAAAAAGCTGATTTTTCCACCCTGAATTTGAGATTGGATGCAGGGGATGGTTGTTATCGGTTCGATTTGAAAACTCCGGAGGGAATAATTGCCAACTGCAAAATGAATTATCCTGGGTTGGTGAATGTTGAAAACGCAGTCGGAGCAGCTGCGCTGTCATTTTTGGCGGAAGTTTCTGCAAATGATATAAAAGCCGGGCTGGAAAAATACGCCGGTGTTCAGCGGAGATTTGATGTTCGGTTTAAAAGCGATTCACAAATTTATATTGATGATTATGCGCATCATCCAAAAGAGTTGGAAGCGGTGATTTCGTCGGTTCAGGCATTATATCCCAACCGCAAAGTAACAGGGATTTTTCAGCCGCATTTATTCACACGCACGCGTGATTTTGCTGCTGAATTTGCCAACAGTCTGGATTTACTTGATGAAGCAGTTCTAATTCCGTTATATCCCGCACGGGAAGAACCTATAAAGGGAATTTCTTCTGAAACCATCTATGAAAAAATGAAACTGGAAAACAGACATTTGCTTTCAAGAGAGGAGACCCTTGAATTACTGCGAAATGAAAAGACAGATGTGGTTTTAACAATAGGAGCCGGCGATATTGACCGGCTGGCAGAAAATATAATTGAAGTTCTAAAGAGTAAAAATTAATGTGGCGTAGAATATTCAAATTTAGCGGTTTGTTGGTAGTGATTGTTTTTTTGATCATCACACTTGCTTTCACCTCACATGAAAGCAGGGATATTATTTGCCGGAATATTGAAGTTGATTTTAGGCCAGATGACATTATAAAAATTAATAACAGTGAGATTTTGAAGTTGGTAAAATCGGCTGACGACAGTATTGTCGGGAAGAATTTAAGTAAAATTAACGCCGAATTCATTGAACAGGAAGTGGAAAAACATAAAGCTGTTTTAAAAGCCGAGGTGTACAAGGTTTGGGTAAAAGACAGTACTTCCTACAAAGGAATTTTAACCGTAAAGGTAAAACATAGGAAACCAGTAGTTCGGATCGTGTCGGAAAACGGAAATTATTATATGGATAAGTCGGGGAGAAGAATTCCCGTTTCGAACCAATACACAGCAAATGTTTTGGCTGCAACAGGAAATATTAGCGAAAAATTTGCTGTTGAAAAGTTGTTGCCGTTTATACTTTATTTGAAGGAGGATGAGTTTTGGGAAGCACAAATTGAGCAGATTCATTTGGAGAATAACGGTGATGTACTTTTAATCCCTTTGGTAGGTGATCAGATTATAGAGCTGGGAAAACTGGAGAATTATGAAGCAAAACTAAGAAATATGCGTGCTTTTTATAACCAGGTTCTGGCAGCGAACAACTGGGATAAATATAAATCGGTGAGTTTAAAATATTCAAATCAAATAGTAGCAAAAAAGAGATAAACATGGCTTCAAACAGTAATCTTTCGGTTGTTATTGATATTGGTACTTCAAAAATTGTCGGACTGGCAGGACAAAAAACAGAGGAGGGCAAAATGGAAATCTTGGCCGTTTCAAGAGTGTCCTCAAAAGGTGTCAAACGAGGGGTGGTTTTTAATATTGAAGAATTGGCTTCATGTCTGAAAGAAGTAATTGCCGATTTGGAAAAGCAGTTGGATGCAGAAATTACAGGAGTTGAAATTGCTTTTGCCGGACAGCAAATGAAAACGGCTGATTACCGCGGTTATCGCTATACGTCTGACGACGGAGTAGTATCTGATTTTGATATTAACGAGTTGTATAATGAAGCTAAAAGTTATAAGGTTGAGCAGAACTACAAGACGATTCACATTGTTCCGCAATCTTTTATTATCGATGATGAAATCAGGGAATTGAACCCGGTGGGAATTACCGGAAGAAAACTGGAGGCTAATTACAAATTGTTTATTGTTCCTGAGGTTCATATTCTTAATTTTCAACGGGTTTTTGAAAAGGTCGGGGTGAATATAGAAGGAATCACGCTTTCGCCTTTGGCAATCTCCGAGTCGGCGCTTTCCGAGGATGAAAAGGAAAATGGAGCTGTTCTTTTGGATATTGGAGCCGGAACAACAAAGCTAGCTGTTTTTCATAACAGTGTATTAAAACACGTTGCAGTTATCCCTTTTGGAGGAGACGTTGTAACCAAAGACATCAGAGAAGGTTGTTCTATTTTGTTAAAATGGGCCGAACAGCTGAAGGTAAAGTATGGTGAAGCTCTGGGCGATTTTGCTGATGAACAAAAAGTGGTTACCATTCCCGGGCATAATGGCTGGGAACCCAAAGAAATCTCTTTTAAAAGCCTTGCATTTATCATTCAGGCAAGAATGGAGGAAATTATTGACAATGTAAATCTCCAGATAGGAAAATCAGGAGTGGAAGAAAAACTGGGGTTTGGGGTTGTTGTGTCGGGAGGAACCGCTGATATGAGTAATCTGATTTCGTTGGTGAAATTCCGAACTGGTTTGGATGCCCGAAAAGCTTTTCCTGTTATCCATCCGGTAAACAGGCGGAAAGAATTTCAAAATCAGGATTTACTTACCGCTTTTGGTTTGTTGAAAATGACTCTAGAGAAAGAGGAGGAGTCGGAGGGTATAAGAACGAAAAGAAAAAAGGAGAAGAAGAAAAAGGAAAATAACGGCCTTTCTTCATGGCGTAAAGCCATTCAGGGTGTTCTCGATTACATCGACGATGACAACGATGATTTAGCAATGAATTAAAATTGAATGATATGACCGAAGAATTAGTAAACTTTAAGCTTCCAAAAGCTTCGTCATCCATAATAAAGGTAATTGGTGTTGGCGGTGGCGGCTGCAATGCTGTTAACCACATGTTTGAGGAGGGAATTACAGGAGTGGATTACATCATATGTAATACTGATTCGCAGGCGTTGGAACAGAGTCCTGTTCCTGTGAAGATTCAGCTTGGTGTTACACTTACCGAGGGCCGCGGAGCAGGTAACAAACCCGAAATGGGCGAGGAGGCAGCACGTGAAAATTATGAGGATCTAAAAAAAGTTTTGGAAGATAACACCAAAATGTTGTTTATCACCGCCGGAATGGGCGGAGGAACCGGTACGGGGGCAGCTCCGGTAATTGCCAAGTTGGCCCGGGAACTTAAAATTCTTACGATAGCGGTAGTTACAATTCCTTCACCGGCAGAAGGAAAGAAACGGTTTGGTCAGGCTATGAAAGGAATTGAGAAACTGGGAGAGTTTGTGGATAGTATGCTGGTAGTAAGCAACCAGCGACTTCAGAATATATTTGGAGATTTACCTGCCCGACAGGCATTTAAAATGGCTGATAATATTGTAACCACGGCGGTAAAAGGTGTTGCCGAAATCATTACGGTTCATGGTAATGTAAATATTGATTATACCGATGTTCATACCGTAATGCACAACAGTAAAGTGTTTATTATGGGAACCGGTTATGCCACTGGTGAAGGCCGGGCAATGGAAGCAGTGAATCAGGCTTTGGAATCGCCTTTGCTGGATAGCAATGATATTCATGGTACCAAAAATATATTGCTCAATATTATTTCGGGCAAGGAAGAAATAAAAATGGGCGAGATTGGTGACATAATTGAAACCTTGCAGGAAAAGGCAGGTAAGGAGGCAGATATTATTTGGGGAAATGGATATGATGAATCACTGGGAGACAAAGTCAGCGTAACCATTCTTGCCACTGGTTTTGTAACCAATCCAAATCAGATTTTGCAGCCCAAAAAAGAACGGGAAAAGTTCGATTTAGTTGAGGATCCGGAAGAAGAACCTGTTCTTAATGAACAAACAAAAGAAAAAGAAGAATTTGTTTCACAGAGAAAAAATGAAAATAAGATTGTTTTTGAGCAGGAAGAAAACGATGACGAAAAAGAGGAGGAGTTAAAAGAAAAAGTTTACGTAAGGCCAAAGAAGGAAACAAGTGAAAAATCGATTTTTGGTCGAAAAAAGAAAAAAGAACCTAAGAGAAAAGTAAAGAAAGATGAACCTGTAACTGAACCTAGTATTGATAATTGGTTTTATAAAAATTTTGGACTGGGGAAATTATTTGATGATGAGGATCAAGCAATGGATGAGTAAACCCAAAAACAAACAGATTGGATTATGACAGAGAAAATGGCAGATTTATCAAATTCTAAAAATAAAGGAGCTGCGATAAAAGTTATAGGAGTTGGCGGAGGCGGAGGAAATGCGGTAAACCATATGTTTAAACAGGGCATTCGCGATGTTGATTTTGTGATTTGTAATACAGATTCACAGGCTTTGGATGCCAGCCCTATTCAGATTAAAGTACAACTGGGAGCCTCGTTGACAGAGGGACGGGGAGCAGGGAACAAACCGGAAACAGGAAAACAGGCGGCACTTGAAAATATTGATGATGTAAAAGCAGCACTTGGGAACGGCACAAAAATGGTTTTTGTAACTGCCGGAATGGGCGGTGGAACCGGAACAGGTGGCGCTCCGGTTATTGCTGAAGCATGTAAAAACCGCGGGTATTTAACGGTTGGGATTGTAACCATTCCCTTCAGAAATGAAGGAAGGAGGAGAATAAAACAGGCTGTTGAAGGAATTGAAGAATTAGAAAAGCACGTGGACTCATTATTGGTAATCAACAATGAAAGAATTCGTGAAATGTATGGTGATTTTGGAATTTCAGAAGCTTTTTCTCGTGCAGATAATATTCTAGCTATTGCAGCAAAAGGTATCGCAGAGATTATTACTGTTCCGGGATACATAAATGTAGACTTTGCTGATGTGGAAACTGTTATGCGCAAAAGTGGTTTGGCTGTTATGGGAACCGGAATCGCAACAGGTGAAAAACGTGCTGAAGAAGCAGTTGAAAAAGCGTTGAATTCCCCATTGTTGAATAACAATGATATTCGGGGTGCAAAAAATATTTTACTAAATATTACTTCTGGAACAACTGAAGTTACTATGGATGAAGTTGGCCGTATTACAGACTATGTCCAGAACAAAGCAGGATTTGACGCCGATATTATTTGGGGAAACGGAAAAGAAGAATCGCTTGGTGAAAATATTTCAGTAACCTTAATTGTTACGGGAATCAGTAAGAGTAGTATTCCTCATTTTGAGAACAAAGAACAGGCGGAAAAAAAAGAACATCTGCTTGACGAATCAGAGAAGCAAAACAGAGAAAATTCGACCACTCAAAAAACAAATAGCAGAAACAATCAGAAAACGTTTGAGTTTGATATTTCGGAGGAAAAAAGACAGGAGGAGTCTGAGTTTGAGTTGTTGTATCCAAAAACATCAGAAGAGAGAACCTCTCCTGAAAAGAAAAATGTGGTACTGGATTATTCTAATCTAAGCGATGAGGATGTGGACGAGTTTGAAAATATTCCTGCCTATAAAAGAAGACAGTTGAGAATGAACGACCCAAAATATAACCATAAACCGTCAAAATATTCTGTCTCAAAAGATAATAAAATAAAAGACAAAAATTCATATCTTCATGATCAGGTCGATTAATTAAAAATAATAATTATGACAATTTTTGAACAAATAAACGACGATATTAAAACGGCTATGAAAGCCCGTGAAAAGGAAAAGCTGGAAGCGCTCAGAAACATTAAAAAAGTGATGCTTGAAGCGAAAACATCTAAAGGTGCCGGAGCTGAATTGACCGATGAAGAGGCATTGAAAATTATATCAAAACTGGCTAAACAAGGTTCTGATTCGGCAGTTATTTATAAAGAACAGGGGAGGCAGGAATTGCACGATCAGGAAATGGTGCAGGTGGCTGTTTATGAAAGCTATCTCCCCGCAAAAATGAGTGAAGAGGAACTGACATTTGTTGTAAAGGCGATAATTGAAAAAACCGGAGCTTCTTCTATGAAAGATATGGGAAAAGTTATGGGATTAGCGAGCAAAGAATTAGCCGGGAAAGCAGACGGGAAAGAAATAGCCGATAAAGTAAAAAGATTGTTACAATAGTCTAATTGTAAAAACCGCATGTTTATGCGGTTATTTTTAGTCTTTTGATTTAAAGTATACGGAAGGATTCATAGATAAATCCTTCCTTTTTTTAATCCTCATCGTCAGATATTTGATCCGCAACATGATCAAGATCTGCATATTTGTCTTCGTAATCCTGTTTTACATTGTCTTTTAAGAAACCGTCATCATCGTAATCATCATCTTCATCAACAATCTGAACCGCTTCGTTTTCGGTCATCCGGAGCATGTAGTATTTGTCTTCGGTTTCAAACGGAAGCGCAGTAACTTTAATTCCGTTTTTATCAAAAAAGTGAATCAGGTTATCGGCAAATCCATCAGCGTAAACCAATTTTATCTGCTCTTGTAGATCCTTGTCTAACTTGTTGTAATCTTTTATTACCCTAGGTTTATTAACAGGTGCCATTTCTGCTTTGTTAAGTTTTTTTAAATCAATGTTTTACTAATGTTTTTTGCCTTGTTGTAAAAAGCACACAAAACGTTTTTATGCTATCGTTTGTATTCCAATAACTACAACAAATAAATGAGTAAGAATTGATATTTCCAACAGTTATTCTGATTTTTTTAAAGGTTTTTTTTGACGCTTTATTTTTCCGTAGAAACAATTTAAATCATCGCACCAGTTACACTGATATCCTTTCTGTTTTAATTCGGGGCCAATTCCAATTATTCCACTTACTGATTTTATTGGATTCATCAGCGATGAGGAAGAAAGTGTAATACCACAAAACTGTGGAGGGAGCAGAGAAAACAGTTTTTGTTGTTCCGAAACATCCCAGTTGCAATATCCCGGCGAAAACCGGTCTGAAATATTTAATCTGCGGGGTGCCATTTTATTTTTGAGCCATTCTTGTATGTTATCCACGGCTTTTTCCACTATTAAAGAACCGATTGTATCAAAAATGTATCCGGCCAGTGCATCTCCCTCTTTGATCATTTTTTTTGAATGTTCTGATATTTCGCTTCCTGCTGTGCAAACAAACAAAGCAATCGAACTTGCATGGAATAAACGGGCTGTGACAATTTTTCCGGGGGAAAAAACTGTTTTCTCCGTTCTTATCTGGTTATTTTTTTTATCGACAACAGCAGGCGATAAGACTTTTATTCCTCCTCTGATATCACACAAAGCGGAGGCTTTTGATAATCCAGCTTTCACGAGTTCAGGAAAGGGATCGGGAGAGGTACCTTTTTCAAAACCCATGTATTCTTCAATTTCGTGGAAATTTAAAGATAGTTCTTCAAAACTGTAACTTAACTCTTTTATCATTTGAAAAAAATATCAGGGAATTTACAACTAAATTGAGGATGCCGGAAATAAAAAAGGGATTTACGTGCACGTAAATCCCTTTTTTACAAATCGAATTCTGTTATTAATCTTCAATAATTTCAATTTTTTCAATTTCATCACCTTGCCTGATATCATCAATTACATCAAGTCCTTCATAAACTTTTCCAAAGCAAGTATGATGTTTGTCGAGGTGTTTGGTATTCTCCCTGTTATGACAAATAAAAAACTGTGATCCACCGGTGTCTTTGCCAGCATGCGCCATCGATAAAACACCTCTTTCGTGGTATTGGTTGTCGCCGTCGAGTTCACACTTGATAGTATAACCCGGGCCCCCTGCGCCGGTTTTGTCCGGGCATCCTCCCTGAATAACAAAATTAGGTATTACCCTGTGAAAATTTAATCCGTCGTAAAATCCATCTTTTGCGAGTTTTACAAAATTTGCTACCGTACCAGGTGCATCTTCCTCAAAGAATTTTATTTTCATTACTCCCTTCGACGTATAAATTTCTGCTTCTTTCATCTTTTTTTGTATTTGTTCCGGCACAAAAGTAGAAAATCTTGCCATATTTCATAAATCAATATTGTAGAGTTGAGCGGAGAATTATATCTTTAATATCTTTTAACAACTAAATCTGACAACAATGAGATTTTATCAAAGTAGAAAAGAGTTTATCCGAAACTTGTCATTATTGGTTGGCGCGTCAGCAATTCCAGGAAGTTTATTTGCTTCCTCGGGTAAGGTTGCAGGTTCAAAAATGAAATTAGGACTGGTAACTTATCTGTGGGCAAAGGACTGGGATATCCCTACCATAATAAAAAATTGCAGTGAAACGCAGGTGTTGGGAGTCGAGCTTCGCGTTGAACATGCACATGGTGTTAATTTTAATATGACAGCAGCAGAACGGGCAGAGGTGAAGAAAAAGTTCAACGATTCTCCTGTTGAGATTGTGGGAATGGGAACAAATGAAGAATACCATTCTCCGGATCCTGCGGTATTAAAAAAGCATATTGAAAATACACGGAAGTGGCTTGAACTAAGCAGGGATATAGGTGGCTCGGGGGTAAAAGTAAAACCCAATGCATTCCCTGATGGAGTTTCAAAAGAAAAGACTCTGGAACAAATCGGAAAGGCGCTGAATGAAATCGGAAAAATGGCGCTTGACATGGGGCAACAAATCCGGTTAGAAGTACATGGACGGGAAACGCAGCAACTGCCCAACATAAAAACAATGATGGATTACGTTGAAAACAAAGGTGCAACTGTTTGTTGGAATTGCAACGACCAGGATTTGGATGGGCAGGGATTGGAATACAACTTTAATCTTGTGAAAGATAAGTTTGGGGACATTTGCCATGTTCGTGAACTAAATGTGGGCGATTATCCCTATCAGGAGTTGATGGATTTGTTTGTGAAAATAGATTATCCCGGTTGGATTTTATTGGAGTGTCGTACTAATCCTGCAGATAAAGTTGCAGCGATGAAAGAACAGCGGCAGGTTTGGGAAAACATGATAGAAAAGGCGCAGGCTAAATTATAATTTGTTTTAATCTTGCGTGGCAAAGGCCACTTTAGCTCAGCCGGTAGAGCAGCTCACTCGTAATGTGCAGGTCGCGGGTTCGAGTCCCGTGAGTGGCTCGCATCACAATAACGAAATTTCCTAAAAGCTTGGAATCAACTGATTTCGGGCTTTTTTTGTTATTGACCTTTACAAATACACCAAATTTATTAAAGGTAAATTTAAAACCTATTCGAAACCGAACACTGCTGTTCATTATCGGACACTTTTTGTTGTTTCTGTTTTGGTTTAAGTGGCATTAGATGAGTGTTATACAGCTTCGGCATGCCTTTTGATTTAGGGATGGCCAAAATTATCATTCAAATGGATCGGGACTTGCCTGCTGATGTAAAAAAGAAACGTAAAAAAACAATTTTAATACGAATTGTAATTGGTGGTCTTATTCTTATAATTTCAGTATTTAGCTTGAGGCAACTCATTAGACCAACTATTCGTTCGCATAATTTTTTTGTAGCAACAGTTGAAACCGGTGATGTTTTAGCTACCGTGTCGGCTTCAGGAACAGTCTTACCCGAATTTGAAGAAATAAAAACAAGCCCCATTTCTTCCGCAATAGTAGAAATACATCAAAATTTGGGAAATGAGGTCGATACAGGAGATACGATTTTGATTTTGGATATTAATAGTTCGGTCGCTGCGTTAAAAAAACTAAAAGACGAACTGGCATTAAAAAAGAATAATGCAACCAGATTAAAGCTTCAGCTCGAAAAAACAATCATTGATTTAAATACTCAATTTAACATCAAAGAGTTAGGTGTGGAAAGTATGGAGACAGATTTAAAGGAAGAAAGATATCTGAATTCCATTGGTGGCGGCACAAAGGAGAAAATTGAAAAAGCTGAACTCAATTTGAAAATTGCAAAATTGGAACTGGAACAAATTAACCAAACCATTGAAAACAGTGAAAAATCGATGCAAGCAGATTTGGTTGGCCTCAATTATGAAATTAGCATTCAGCAAAACAACATAAATGAACTGGAAAATAAAATCGCCGGGGCAACAATTAAAGCCGACAAAAAAGGTGTAGTAACCTGGATAAATAATCAAATTGGGCAAACAGTCAGCGAAGGAGAAGAGATGGTAAAAGTTGCTAATCTTAAAAGTTATGAAGTGCAAGGAAGTATCTCGGATATGCATTCAGAAAAATTAAGCAACGGGGCCAATGTAATTGTACGTATTAACAAGCAAACCGACATTGATGGTCAAGTTATCAGTATTTCTCCGGCCATAGAAGAAAATCTGATTCAGTTTAAAATTAAGCTTCAGCAAAAGGAACATCCCCTGCTCCGTCCGAATATGAAAGTTGATGTATTCCTGGTTACCGCATTCAAAAAGAATGTTCTGCGGGTTAAAAACGGTGCTTTTTACCAGGGAGGAACCAGGCAAAAAGTATTTGTGGTTGAGAACGGTAAACTCATTCAAAAAGAAGTTGAATTTGGTGAAAGCAATATCGACTATGTTGAAATTATAAAAGACCTTTCAAAAGGAGAAAAAATAGTCACTTCCGATATGGAAGATTATGAAAAATCTGAACAACTTTTTATAAAAGACTGATGCTCTATGAAAAAGGATTTTATGACCATATTTGCAACCAACTTCTTCAGAGTTCACAAGCTTGGAAAAGGTTTCTTTTTCCTTTTATTTACTTTTTTTGTTACAAATCCTGTTTGCAGTCAATCATACACATTAAATGAGATTATAGAGTACGCACAAAAGAATTCTCCTGAGGCGATCCGGATTGAAACCGCCAAAGAAAACAAATACTGGCAATGGAGAACCTACAAATCGAACTATAAACCACAGCTTGTGCTGAATTCAGAATTTCCTTACCAAAATAGAAATATACCTGTATTGCAGGACGATGGAAGTATTGTTTACCGCAGGGTGAACCAAAGTGAAGCCACAGTTGATATATCGCTGGAACAAAATATCAGCCTTACCGGGGGAAAACTGTTCCTGAGTTCAGACCTTAGCCGCGTGGACAATTTCGACGGAAATATGCACAGCTACAGCAATTCACCATTTTACATCGGAATTGAACAGCCCGTGTTTCGTTTTAATGAATTAAAATGGATGAATAAAATTGAACCATTAAAATATGAAGAATCGCAACGGGAGTTTATTGAAAACAACGAACGTATTGCTTATAATACAGCGTATCATTTTTTTAACTTACTGATTGCACAAATTAATCTCAGGATTGCCAATGCCAATCTTCAAACTGCCGACACCATTTTTAAAACAGGTCAGGAAAAATATGCCATGGGGAAAATCTCGCGTAATGAACTTCTCCAGTTAAAATTTGGAGTTATAACAGCGCAGAAATCAAAGTCAAAGGCCATGCTTTCACGAGAAACTTCACAATTGGAACTAAGTTCATATACGGGCTTACTTGTTACAGAAACAGCAACACTCGCAATACCCGATAAAATTCACCATTTTTTTATCGACGATTCGATGGCTGTTGAAAAAGCACTTGAAAACAGCCAGCGTTCTTTGGCTTTTAAACGCGAAGTACTGGAGGCCCAAAGAGACCTGGTTAAAGCTAAACGCGAAAGCGGACTGAATGCCAACCTGCAGTTAAGTTACGGAACAACCAATGTGGCAAATGATGTTACATCTCTTTACAGAGAGCCGCAAACGCTTCAAACAGTCAATATTGGACTGTCTATACCCATTCTTGATTGGGGCAGAGCCAAAGCAAAGCGTGAAACAGCCCTGGCAAATTTAAAACTGGCAGAACATACCGTTGAACAGGATAGAATAAATTTCAGGCAGGAAATCATTACACAGGTTGAATACTTCAGCATGTTACAAGGTTTTATCGAATACACCCGGGATGCCAACCAAACTGCAACTGAACGATACGAAATTGCCCGGTTAAGGTACATTGCCGAAGATATTAGCCTTACCGAGTATAATATTGCGCTGGAACAAAAAGACTACGCCCGGCAGGATTACATTACGGCATTGCGCGATTACTGGGTGACTTATTATACTATTCGGATACTTACTCTGCATGATTTTGAAAACAACAGACAACTTTCGACAATCAATTAAAATCAGATGTCATGATAAAAAACTATTTAAAAATTACCTGGAAAGTGCTGATGCGTAACAAGCTGTTTACATTTATCAGTTTGTTTGGCATCAGTTTTACATTAATCATACTTATAGTTGCCGCTTCGTTTTTCGATTACTTTACCAAATCGAATTATCCGGCAAAAAAGTTAGACCGGATATCCTTTATTAGTAATGTGAGAATTTGGGATGAACAGACTGGAAAAAACAGTTACAACAATTATATTGGAGGATCTCCAAGTTATTACTTGCTTGATAATTATGCCCGGACCTTAGAAACACCATTGAAAGTTTCAATAAACTCAAATTTTGTAACATCAGTAAACAGTTATATTAACGCACAAAAGTTAGAACTGAAAATAAGACATACAGACGATGAATTCTGGAATGTTCTTGATTTTAAATTCATTGCGGGCCGGCCTTATAATAAAAATGAAGTAGAAGATGCCCAACAGGTTGCTGTAATATCTGAGTCTGTCGCAAAAACAATTTTCAACGAGAGCCAGGATGCCATTGGGAAGCAGGTAGAAATGGACAAAATTAATTATACGATTATCGGCATTGTAAAAGACGTTCCTTTTACCAGCCAGTATGCTTACGGAAATGTTTGGGTACCCATAACTACAACGAAAAACGATCTGTCAGTTAAAAAGCTGGATGGAGGTTACTCAGCTATTTTACTTGCAAAAAAGAGAGGTGATTTACCAAAAATTGAAAGTGAATTTCAGGCGGCGCTGAAAAAAATAGATTTCCCTTTTAACGGAATGAATTTTATTGACTGTCATGCTGAATCTGTTCTTGAAGATTTTATCCGGTTTAGCCCCGTCAACAAAAAAACTTTTAGTATCCTGCTGTCAGCAGTTATATTCATTTTGTTATTTATCCCTTCTCTAAATCTAATCAGTATGAACACGACCCGGATAAGTGAACGTTTGTCGGAGATTGGGATCAGGAAATCATTTGGTGCGACTAAAATTGCCTTAACTGGACAATTTTTGACTGAAAACATTGTTCTTACGATTCTCGGCGGTGTTATTGCCTTTATTTTTTCGTTTATCGTACTGAAGTTTTTTCAACCCACAGGTATTATACCTTCAGAAGGGTTTCCATTGAACTTCCGCATCTTTTTTACCGGCTTGTTTTTTTGTTTTTTGTTTGGGTTTATTTCCGGGGTACTGCCGGCTTACCGCATGTCGCGCTTACAAATTGTTGAATCGCTAAAAGGAGGTGAATTATGATAAAGTCAATATTCAAATTAATCTGGAAACGCAAAAGAAGAAGTACGTTAATGATTGTGGAAATGTTTATTTCATTTCTGCTGTTGTTCGCTCTTTTTGCCATGGTTCTTAAAAACACAAGAAGTTATCTTGAACCAACCGGCTTCGATTATGAAAACGTTTGGGTGGTGAACATGAATATCTGGGGTGCAGGATTGAGTGATGAGCAAAATGAATTGATAATAGACCAATTAAGGAGAAATATTTTATCCATGCCAGATGTTCTATCTTTATCAAATACATCGGGTAATTTGCCTTATTCCCAGAGTACCTATTCAACAACCATGCATTATAATGATTTGAAAATTTCAACAAACCGCGTGCAAAGTGATGATGCTTTTGCAGAAGTGCTTGGTATTAAGTTGAAACAAGGCCGCTGGTATAACAAAACAGATGAAGGCAACAAAGAAATTCCGATTGTAATCAATCAGAAATTAAAAGAAGCCATGTTTGGAGACGAGAATGCAATTGGAGAAATCGTTCATTCCGGAGTATATAAAGTTGTCGGGGTGGTTGAACAATTTAAATTAAAAGGGGAATACTCAGAAGAACCAAATAATTTTTTTTCCCGCTTCGAACCCAATCATTTTGATAGGATTTTCCTGTTAAAAGTAAAACCCGATGCAGGAATTGCTTTTGAGGAGCAGCTGATCCAAACAGCCTCCAATATTGCCAAAGACTGGACCATCAAAGTTGAGCCATTGTCCAACTACCGAAAGGACGCCTTCCAGCGTACCTGGATTCCCATTCTATTATTTGGCGGCGTATGTATCTTTCTTATTCTGAATATCATTCTGGGGCTTCTGGGAATTCTCTGGTACAACATTAATAATCGTATTCCCGAGATTGGGTTACGTCAGTCGGTTGGCGCGTCAGCCGGAAAAATTTACCAGCAATTTATCGGGGAAATGCTTGTATTAACCACTCTTGGATTTATTCCCGGAATCCTGATTGCCGTTCAATTTCCCCTTCTGCATGCTTTTGAAATTGAAGATGAAATATACCTGCTGGCCATTCTTTGTTCGGTTTTTATTATTTATATGCTGGTTTTTATATCCAGCTTTATTCCAAGCATACAAGCGGTTAAAATACAACCGGCAATTGCATTACACGAAGAATAATAATCATTTTGAAAACAATGTCGTTTAGTTTCGGAAAAATTACAAGTCAATTTACCCCTAAATCCGCTAAAGGGGACTTGTCTTGCTCCCCTTCAGGGGCGGGAAAAATTAACTAAACGACTTTAATTTATGATGAAATAAAATTTACAACTATGATAACATTAAAAAACCTTGAAAAAGTTTACCAAACCGATGAGATTGAAACGGTTGCATTGAGTAATATAAACCTTGAAATTGCCAAAGGCGAATTCCTGTCAATCATGGGGCCATCCGGCTGTGGGAAAAGTACTTTGCTAAACATGATTGGATTATTGGATAAACCGACAAACGGCATGGTTGAAATTGAAAAAAATATTATTGATGGCTGGAGAGACAAGAGGTTGGCTCAGTTCAGAAACCAAAAACTGGGATTCATTTTTCAAAGCTTTCACCTGATAAACGATTTGCAGGTAGTTGATAATGTGGAGCTACCGCTGCTTTACCGAAAGGGAATTTCTGGAAAAGAACGAAGAAAAAGGGCACTGGAAGCCATTGAAAAAGTTGGATTGAGCACTCGTGCAAAACATTACCCGGCACAATTGTCCGGCGGACAGAAACAACGTGTAGCTATTGCCCGTGCAATTATCGGGCAACCCGACATTATTCTTGCCGACGAACCCACGGGTAATCTGGATAGTAAAATGGGGAACGATATTATGGAAATACTGGAAAAGCTGAATAAACAGGAAAAAGCAACCATCATTATGGTTACTCATGACGAACGGCTGGCAAACAAAACAAACCGGATTATTCATTTATTTGATGGTAAACAGGTAAATTAGCGTTAAGAACTTATTATCTTTCCTGATATGATATTGGTTATCGACGACGATAAGGCGATACAAACTTCAATCAGTTTGCTGCTAAAACAGAATGGTTATACAGCCCGTTGTGCCTCCAATCCAAAAGAGGCAAATGAAATAATAAAAGAGAGAACACCGGAACTGGTTATTCTGGATATGAACTTCAGCAACAATAGCTCAGGGACAGAGGGATTGAACTATTTGTCAGAACTCAAGGCAGTTGTTCCTAAAATACCCGTAATTCTAATTACTGCCTGGGCTTCAATTCCTTTGGCGATTGAAGGTATAAAAAAAGGAGCTTTCGATTTTATAAGCAAACCCTGGGAAAATGAGAGTTTACTGCATAACATTAAAACCGCTTTTGAATTAACAAAGGAACCCAGGGTTGGAATAAAAAGAAAAGAGCTGGATAGCAAATATGATTTTACAAATATTGTAGGTAACAGCTCTGAAATACTATCTGTTTTAAGTACAGTGGGAAGGGTTAGTAAAACAGATGCTCCTGTGTTAATCCTTGGAGAAAGCGGCACCGGGAAAGAATTGTTTGCGGAAGCCATTCATAAAAACAGCAGCAGAAAGGATGCTCCGTTTATAAAAGTTAATCTTGGAGGAATTTCATCCAGCCTGTTTGAAAGTGAAATATTTGGGCATGTAAAAGGTGCATTTACCGACGCCTATAATAATAGAAAAGGTAGATTTGAGTTGGCAGATAACGGAACAATTTTTTTGGACGAAATCGGTGACCTCGATTTGAATTCACAAGTAAAATTACTTCGCGTTCTGCAGGATAAAACCTACCAGGTGTTGGGTGAAAGTAAAACAAGAAAGGTAAACGTCAGAGTAATTTGTGCTACAAACAGGGACTTAAAAAGTATGGTGGAAAAGGGTACTTTTCGTGAGGATCTTTATTACCGGATTAACCTAATTACAATCAATATTCCCTCATTAACAGAAAGGAAGAGCGATATCCCGCTTCTGGTTAATTATTTTATTCAAACTTTAAAAAGTATTTATAATTTAGATAACATAGATGTTTCACGAGAAGCAATAAAGTGGCTGAAAAATATTAGGTTCACAGGAAATATCCGGGAGCTAAAAAATTTAATTGAGAGAACATGGTTAATTTCAGGGAAAAACAAATTTGAAATTTCCGATTTTGAAAAAGCTTTGCAGCAAACATCGACTCCAATATCAAAAGAAAACCTACCTCCTGTTGGAGCATTAACGTTAGAACAAATTGAAAAGGAAATGATTATCAAAACACTGGAAAGGTTCAGGGGCAATATGTCAAAAACAGCAAAATCACTTGGGCTTAGCCGGGCCGCTTTGTACCGGAGACTGGAAAAACACGGGCTTTCTGATTTTATAAAAGCCGAATGAAGTTAAAAACAAGATACATACTGTTTATTATCATAGTTCACCTCTCATTTGGGGTTATAACCGTTTTAATCTATCAGCAGAATAAAATTCTTTTTCTGATTTGCGAAGCAATTCTGATTATTTCTCTGGTACTTTCGTTTACGCTGATTTTGCCGCTTTTTAAGCCGTTTAAGTTGTTGAATGCAGGAATAGATTCTATTGCAGATAAAGATTTCAGCATAAAGTTTTTGCCGGTTGGAAACAAGGAGCTTGATAAATTATTCGAGGTGTATAATAAAATGATCGACCAGTTAAGGCTGGAACGGACCAATGTTGCCGAGAAACACTTTTTTCTCCAGAAAATGATCGACGCAACACCAACAGGAATTATCATTTTAGACGCAAATAAAAATATTGAATCCATAAATCCTTATGCCCAAGACCTTTTGGAAATCGATGAAAAAGGAGAAATTACGGAAATCTGTAAGTTACCTCCACCATGGAATTCGGAACTATTAAATATTAAAGAAAACGACTCCAGGTTGATCCAAATAAACGGGATTAGTCAATACAAATGTTACAGATCCAGTTTTCTGGAAAGAGGAGTTAAACGAACTTTTTATATTATAGAGGAACTGACAAAAGAATTGTTGAATGCAGAAAAACAGTCGTATGAAAAGGTGATACGAATGATTTCGCACGAAGTAAATAACAGTGTTGGCTCGGTGAATTCGATTATTGATTCTTCGATAGTTCATCTGCGGCGATTTTCATCAGAAAAAAATGAGGATTTTGTTGATGCACTGGCGATTGCAAAAGAACGGATTTTTAATTTAAATACCTTTACAAAAAAATTCGCCGATATTGTCAGAATTCCGCCGCCTGAAATCCAGGACTGTTCGATAAATGAAATTGTCACACGCATTTTGTTTTATTTCAAAAAAGACTTTGAAGAAAAAAATATAAAAATCGTTACAGAATTTACATCAGATAATCTGACAATCCCTTTTGACCCGCAACAACTGGAACTGGTTTTGATCAATATTATGCAGAATGCCATTGAGGCTATTACCGGCGAAGGAATAATAACTGTTAAAACCCGTCTGAGTCCTGCAACTTTGATTATTGGAAACAATGGAGAACCCATTCCTGCTGATATTCAAAAGAGATTATTTGAGCCATTTTTCACCACAAAACGAACCGGGCAGGGTATAGGACTAACTCTAATCCGGGAAATACTCATAAATCACAAAGCCGGATTTACATTAGAAACCAATGATGACGGAATGACGGAATTTAAAATTTCATTAAAATAATACCTCCTTTGAGGACAAGGGGTTTTTGCCCCATTTTTATCGGGATTTTAACTATGTTATTGATTTTTAGTTTTTTAGTGCATATATTGCACGTGTAAAATGTTGAGTTTAAATTGTGAATAATTCAAAATCTTTTTCGGAAATGGCATGTGGAAGTTTTTCTATTTATGCTGGATTTGTTTAAATCCCCAAATGATTATCTGGGAAACTATCATTTTTAAACAAAGAAGCTGAAATTGACAAGTTTACAGTTTACCTGACTGATTGGAAGTACAGGCTTAGCCTCTGACGCGGTGACGTCGAAAGTCATTGGCTTATTTGCGTTCGATTTAACTTGGCAGATTATATGACTCTTTTACTCAAACACGAAAATAACAACCATTAAATACTTAAAAAAGAGAGGAGTTAGTTATGACTAAAGAAAGTAATGTACTGGTAAGTCTGGTACGCGACGAAATTCTAACAACAAATTCGTCTATCGAAATCACAACTGTTGCGAATGCAGATGCAGATCGTGTGATCAGAAGCATAGCGGTTCAGGGTGTGGATGGGAAAGTCTCTCCTACAAGACGGAGAGGTGGTTTTGTATGGAGTGCAGAGAATGGGTTGCCACCCGGACAACATAGGCTGGTAATTGATCCGCTTGTGGATGCTAAATCACAGAAATTGAGTGATCCTCTGGAGATCCCTTTTACAGTAGTTGCCACGAACTCAAAAATTGCCGGCAACCTGCAAATCAATAGTTTTGTTCGAATTAAACTTGTTGAAGATGGTGTTGAGCGGCTTCCGGGTGATAAGATTTCAGACGTAGAGTATATCGAATTTTTTAAAGCTACAGACCGCAAGAGTGGTAGGCCTTTATCATTTGAATTTGACCATAAAGGCAAAAGAGTAGATGGAGAAAAAGTCCTTGAAGAACATCGTGAAAAACTGAATTCGAAATTCGGAAAGATTCATCCCTCACTGTTTTCTATTATCTATTCTGAAAAACCACCTGCAAATGTGTTGGTCGATGTTTGGTACGAAGTTGAGGAGCCTGAAGCTTTGCCTTCAGACCGTGCTTTAAATGAATGTGACCAGGATTCAGCAAACCGACGTTCAGAAGAAATGAGAGAAAAGATGGTTGGACGGTTAAAAGAGTTTGCAAAATCTCTTCGCAGCAATCTGAAAGTAGTAAAGGTTGATGAACTCGCGCCGGTAGTTACCGTTCATGTTGTAACATCGGGCATTAAAGAGTTGGCGGAACGAAAAGATGTGGCAGGTTTACTTCTTCATGAAACTGAAGGCATTGAAGACCTCGACGACTCGATTTCCGTTGCCTGCTCTGATGTTGTTCACTCCACCGGTGAAACTGGTTCGGGTGTAAAAGTCGCTGTCTGGGAATCAGGGCCTTCAAATAATTCAGATTTGGTTATTGCCGGAAAATACAAATCAAATCCTTCTACATCAAATCATTCGCAGAATGTGCATGCGATAATCCGGAATAAGGAATCCGGAACACCAAATGGGCACGCTCCCGGGTGTAGTTTGTATTCAGCAAATGATAAAGACAGGGATGCGTTAACCTGGGCAGTAAAAGACAAAGGCTGTACGGTTATTAATCAAAGCTTTCACCGATCCAGCGAGCCTGGTTCTGCTGCGTTATCAAGCGATGATATTTATGGCGACTATCTGGCAACCCGATATCCATATCCTTTAATAGTTCATGCAGCAGGTAACTTCTGGAACGGAGACCCGGATAATATTAATCCGCCCAGCAGTGAATATGTAAATCATAAAGGGTATAATACGATTTCTGTTGGGAATCACAATGATGATGCATCGGCAATGTCAGCATCATCAACGTTTCGAAATCCGGGCACTTCGCACGGCGATCGTGAACTGCCTGAAATAAGCGCAAACGGTGTTGGCGTAACAGCCGACGGAATTACAATGACCGGAACCAGCCAGGCTTCACCGGCAGTTGTTGGAGTAAGCGCACTTCTTCAAGGTACAAATTCAACATTGAAACATTGGCCCGAAGGATGCAGAGCCATACTGTTAGCCAGTGCAACAAAAAATGTTGTTGGTAATACATGGTGGCAGGATGTAAGTGGGGGAGTTGACGCAAAAGACGGTGCAGGAGCTGTGAATGCATGCGAAGGTGTAAATGTAGCAAAGAACCGGCGATGGGGAAATGCACCCGCTACACGCAGAGGATGGGACGTAGGCTTGCTTAGCTCTTCCAGTTTTGGCAGCGACAAAAAATCTACTTTTGAGTATAAAGTGTCTGTCCCCAATTACATATGGGGGCCACGAAAAGTGAAAGTTGCTTTAGCCTGGACATCCAAAACCAAAAAGACATCGTTCCTTTTCTGGAGCTGGTATATGTCAAAGCTAAAGGTCGACCTTGACCTTATGATATATGACGAAAATGGAGCTTTGGTAGGATACAGCGGTTCGTGGGATAACAGCTACGAAATAGCTGAGTTTACCGGGCAGCCGGGCAAAACTTATACTATAAAAATCAGGCGGTGGTCAGGAACAGAGTCAACCTGGTACGGTATTGGCTGGACTGTTACCGGCGGCCTCACCATTGCTTTAAATCCGGAGCTGTTGCAGCTGAGACGTGTTTTGCGGTAGTTTTTTTAATCTGAAATCGTAATAGTTTTAATTCGATAGACTTAGAGGTTAAAATCCTCAAGTCGACACATTCTACAGAGAGTCAATCTGGTGAATCCCGGTGGTGCAAACTGCCGGGATTTTAATAATTTTCGCTTGTAGTATCATTGTTTTTAACCGCTTCGAACTCTGCCTCACCCAAACAAATTGTTCCGTTTTCTGTAATTCCTTCTACAAATATTTTGTATTCAGCAACATTGTCGCAAGTAAAAAAAGTACAGTTAACTTTCCCATCTTCCACCGCGATTGACGGATTCCAGTAAAGTGTAGTCCGGTAGTCGGGTATTTCAGAACGTATATTTTCGCTGTTGTATGCTGGAGAATAAAATTCGCGGTACGATGAAAAGCCTTTAATTCGTTTAACTATTGTACCTTTCAGAATATCCGGCGTTGATGTACGTCCCCCACCTCTTTTAATAATGATGTTAATAACACCATTTCTTCCGCGCATTCCATAATAAGTACCTGCGGCATGTTTTAGAATTTCTACTCTTTCTATATCTCCCACAGGAATAGAGGTTACATAATCATATGCTGGAAAATCATCTGTTGAAAATACTTCAATCCCATCTATCAAGAATAAATAGGTGGAATCCACTCTTCCGGGAACGCGACCTGCCAAATATTCCATAATGTTTGGGTATGCATAAGCATTTTCTTTCAATACTACCGTGTGAGTTGGTTCGGTATAAATTCTAATTCGTCCCTGGCTTTTTTCTTCCTCCGGCCTGGCTGCCGTTACTCTTACTTCTTCAATAAGACGGGTATCACGGTCGGGGAAAAATTCTTTTAGTCTGGCTTCATTAAAATATTTTGTCCGAAGCATGGGAACCGGAATTTTGGTAAAATGTTTTGCCAACGTCAGTTCAGAAGAGGTTGTTTCAGGCGAGCTAAAAAGGATACTGTCTAACGTTATGGTGGTATTAAGTTTGTCTCTTTTATTTTTTCCCTGTATAAAAACAATAGCTGAATCATAAAACTGTACATTGTCAAATGTATAGTTTCCCAGTGAATCAGTTTGGGTAAAATTCATAAAGTTGTCTGTTTTTCCGGACACACTCAGTATTACTTCTGAATCAGTTAGCTTTTTTGTTTTGTAGTAATTTTTTAATGTTCCTGTAAAAGTATGTCCTAAATGTGTTTCAATTTCTGGGATTCTTTCTCTCTTGGTTAGTGTATTCCAAACATAGTTGCTCCAACCCTGGGTCATCATAAGTAAATCAAGTTTTTTTGCTGATGAAATTTGAGGTTCGTTTATAAAGTAGTCGGCAGGGCTGGCAATGTACCCTTTTAGTTCAGAATCGATTAACAGATAGGATTTTATGTTTTCTGTAATCCCTGATTCCGGAATCGAACTTTTATCAATAACCGAAATGGAAAGGTTAGCAATTTCATTTCTGTCAATGTTTTTACTTACATCTATTTCAAGTTTCACTTGTTCCCGTGGGCGAAATTGGAATTGGTTCAATTTTAATTTCAAAGAAGCATCTTCGGCTTCATCAATAAAAACAAGTCGTTCCGAGACAGGTTTGAAATTTTCGTTTAACAGAACTACCCGGTTGATACCGTTTTTTAGTAGTTCGTTTTTAATATGAACAATTTTTTCTTTTTTGTTCCTGCTTACCTCTGCAAAAGAGTTTAATTCGCCTCTGGTTAGAGAAGTCACATAGTATTTTTGATTGCTAACTGCTTCGTTTAAAAGAACGTTAACATCAATACCGTCCGGATTTTCTTTGTAAATCATCAGTTTGGCTCCGGTGTCTGAGATTTTAGGGAAATTATAGATTACATTCGGATAACCATCAATTTCAATTGTATATTTTTCTCTTTGCTCCGGAATAAAATAAATTATTCCCATGCCCCGGTACAACGAAGAAAATTTCATCAACTCTTCTCCTTTCCCGTTTAGTAACCGGCCGTGAATTTCAACATCCCTTCCTGAAGGTTCAGTTGCTTTAAAAGCCATTTGGTTGTATTTGCCCGCCAGCAGAAAACCACCTTCAGGAAACAGGTCGATAGTTATGTTGTTGATTATTTTATGCTTATCCTTATCCTTTGTTTCATGACCGGCTGTATTTTTTACACGACTAATACGAATTGGTTTTGAAAAAATTAAATCATCTCCATATTCACCCAATAAATCGGTGTAAGCACGAAGCAGGTAGTTTCCTTCTTCCAATTCAGGCCTGTTTAGCGTTAACTGGCCTGGGCAAAAACCTTGCTCAATCGGAAAAAATTCTTTTTGAACAGAATGACCGGAACTGTCAGTTAATTCGATATACAAGTTACAGTCGGTTTTTAAAGGAGCATGCGTTTGCGGGTGAAGTAGGTATCCCGCAAACCAAATTGTATCATTCAAAAAGTAAAATTCATGGTCGGTGTGTAGGTAAAGTTTTTGAAAAGGAATCGTTTGTTGGCTTTCAATAAATGACTTTTTGTTCTGAGAAAGAACTGACTGCGTAATTAATATCAGTAAAATTGGGAGTAAGTATTTTGTTTGCATTGCGGTTTTAGATTAGTTGTTTGGTAAGGAACAAAAATTATTCCTAAAGATAATTTATTTTGGAGCAGGAAGAGTGTTACTGAGCAGCTTTCTTAACAATGTAAAGGGACACCGTAATGCTTTTTTCTCGGGGTTTTCACTTTTATTCTATTCGCAGGAACAAAATCATCGTTTTTAATGCAAGTAACAGCTACTACAGCCGGAATAATGAGAGTAATCAACCATTCAAATTTTTATACAATTTCTTCATGATGGTATAACTTTTAAGTATTTGGAAGTAAAATCCAAACAGAAATGCTTGTTTATTTTTGTTAAATACAAAAAGAATAAGGAAAGTTTTTTTATACAAGTTAACGAGTGGCTGTTGTTTCGTGGAAAATTAAACCTTCTTTAAAATCCACATCGTGTAGAGATTTGTCCACATTAGGAATTCACATTATATACAAATCAAAAACAAATAAAGCCTTGATTTTCAGCAAGTAGTTGGGTTGTGGGGCTGGTGGCTTAATTCTGGAATACTTTTTTCGAGTAAAAGAGTAGAAAACATTTAAACAGAAATGATATATGAATGGATTAAAAAAACGAAAAACAACCTTGTCTTTTGTAATTAACTCAAAAAATTACTTAGGTAGCGATAAAAATACATTGAAAAGCAGAATTCAGGCGATGGATAAGGGTTGGATTCAGAAAAAAAATGACATTAGAAAAATGAAACGTACTGCCGAGAATTTTAAGGCAGGAGTTTAAACGATTATATAAAATAAATTATTAACACTTAAAAATTAGAAATCATGGGAAAAGGAACAAGAAATGCATTATTGGGATTTGTTGCCGGAGCGGCGGCAGGAGCATTAACAGGAATTTTGGTAGCACCTGAAAAAGGAGCAAAGACGAGAAAGAAGATTTCGAAGAAAGTAAAAAATGTTTCAAAGGATATTACAGAAACTTTGGGGGAGAAAGTTGACAATCTGAAAGATTCTGTAAACGACGCTGTACATGAGATGAAGGGAAAGGCTGCTAAAGCAGAAGAAAAAGTAAATCAAAAGGTTAACGCAACGGCAGACAAAGCAAAAGCAGCAGCCAATTAACCTCCGGATATTTTTTATACACCCGAAAAAGCACACGGTAAAATAAAACTAGAATTTTAAAGAAAGGAAAGTCATGAAAACAAATTTGTTATTACTGGATTCATTAAAGAACAGCGAAAGTTTACTGTCGTTTGCTTTTTCGTTTAGCAACCGTTTCAGAAGGAAATTGAAAATTATTTACGTTTTTGATTTGAAATGGATGGGACAGTCATATATGTCTGGTGCGACAGCTCCCATGGATGCAGGTTTTATACATGCCGAAAAAATGGCCAGAAAAGAGTTTGAGGAAGCCCAAACGAAGCTTAGAGCGATGGTTGACGAGTATCTTAAGCATAACCTCACTCAGGTTCCCTACGAAATAAGTACCTCTGAATTAAATCGGGTTGATTTGGTAGAGGAAGAACTTAAGAAAGATAAGGATTTGATGTTGCTGATTAATAATTACCAAAGTTATGCGGAACTATCAGGAGGGCTGATTCATTATCCAAATATTATAAACGACGTAAAATGTCCGGTTTTTGTAATACCGGAAGATACACCACACGTTATTCTTAAAGATGTGGTATATGCTACCGACTACAATCCGGAAGATATTACTTCCTTAAAGCATTTGTCAACCTTTCTGAAACAGGCAGAACATACCCATATAATGGTTTTGCACAACGAAAAAGAGGTTGATTTTGATGAAAAGTTGAAGTGGAAAGGTTTTAAAGAGGTGGTAAAAGAAGAGGTTGATTTTGATAATTTTGACTTTACGCTTGAAAGTCAGGAGGATTTCAGAAAAGGAATTGAAGATTATTCATCGGAACATAAGACAGATTTACTGGTGTTAATGCATGAGAAGAAAGGTTTTTTTGAACAGTTTTTTTCATCAAGTGATGTAAAAAACGTATTGACACATTTTGATAAACCGGTTCTGGTTTATCATGAACAGTAATTTGAACTAAAAAAAATACAAGATTATGAGAACAAAAGAAAAAGTATTCCAAAATTTGGGATTTGCAAATAAAGATACTACCGAGTTAACAAAGGAAATTAATTTACTGATTGCAAGTTATCATGTGCATTATCAGAAACTGCGGAATTTTCACTGGAATGTGACCGGGAAAGATTTTTTTGACTTGCATGAAAAATTTGAAGAGTTGTATAATTTTTCAAAGGTTAATATTGATGATTTGGCAGAACGAGTTCGTGTATTTGGCGAAAAACCAATGGCTCGGCTAGATGAATATTTGAAATTTTCGAAAATTTCAGAACCTGAACCAGGTCTTGGTCCTGATATTATGGTGGACAGTATTTTAACCGATTTTGAGATTTTACTCTCTCAGATGATAAATGTGCTGGATTTGGCCAACGAAAGCGGCGACGTGTCAACTATTGACTTATTAAACAGCATTGTAAAACAGACTGAGAAATATTATTGGATGTTTACAGCCTGGATGGAAAAAAATTAGTGTTAAATTCTATACCTGACGAATTTTAAAAAAGGGGGCGAACAGAATTTTTTGTTCACCCCCTTTTCTATTACAAATTTTGGCTCAGTCTGAATATTGCAGAGGCGTGAGGAGCTATTTTTTTTGTAAATTTTCCGTTTTTTACAGTTTCTTTTTCTTTACTCCAAAGGTCTGTTGCTATTGCGTTGTCATTTAAATCTAATTCTTTCATTTTTACAGAAATAGCTTCACTTTCTTTGTCATTGCTATTAAAAAACGCGACGTACCTATCTTTTGAATTGGGTATATCTGCAGTCCACACAATCAATCCGTTTTCGTTTTTTAACTCACGGTTATTGGAACTGCTTTGGTTGACTTTTAGAATATCCTTGTTGGTAATCAGCGAAAGGGTAAAATCGTCGTTGCTGGGCAAATCTCCGCCAAACATAAGAGGAGAACGAAAAATAGCCCATAAATTTATAAGCGTAAATTGCTCGTCGGTAGTAAAGCCTGTCATTCTTTCCTCGCCCCGCTCCCCTCTGATTGAAATTCTTCCAAGAGGAAGCATATCGGCATCCGGCCAGTGGCCCGGGCCACTGTAAGGCGCCCAGTGTTTACATAATTCAAACATTGGGGCCATGTATCTCCAGTTATCCCAAAAATCATCACAAATGCGCCAAAGGTTAGCGTGTCTTTTTACATGTTCTGCATTTTCAAGTGGAGTTGCTCCTGGCGATGTACTTAATACCATTGGTCTTCCGCAATTGTCTATTGCATTTCTGATAAGCTCTATTTCTTTTTGGTGATAAGGGCGTGATAGATTGTCAATTTTAACATAATCTACTTCCCAGCTTGCATAGAGTTCAAATAATGAGTTGTAATATTCCTGTGCTCCTGGTTTCGATGCATCAACGGTATACATATCTCGTAACCATTTACATTGTAGTTCTTCAGAATAAATGTCTTTTGCTGAATGTTTTGTGCCTTTTACAGGTGTATTTCTTTTAACTGCTTCAACCGGAATACCACGCATGAGATGAATCCCGAATTTTAGTCCTTTTTTATGAATGTAGTCTGCCAGTGGTTTGAATCCGTTATTTTCTGCAGATGATGGAAATTTATTTGTTGCTGGAATTAATCTTCCATATTCATCCATACAATAAACAGGGTCGGTTTGATTGTATCCCTGTGCCTTGGTATTTTCAACATACCATCTTATATCAACCACAATGTATTGCCATCCAAAAGATTTTAATTTTTCAGCCATATAATCAGTATTGGCTTTTACTTCTTTTTCAGTAACGGTTGGCCCGTAGCAGTCCCAGCTGTTCCATCCCATTGGAGGGCTTTCTGCCAGAGAGTAAAATTCAGGAGTTTTATTTTGAGCAAGAAGGGGGTGTAGCATGACTAGAAAGCTAACTGCTGCTGATATAAGTCGTTTTAATTTCATCGGTTTGTTTTTTTTGCTAAGATAATAAATGTATAAATGACTTTTAACTATTTGGGATTCTATTTTTTTTATTAAAAGTAATATGAATTTACCGAGGGAGATTAAGGTATAAAAAGAAAGAAGGAGGCTCATCAGCCTCCTTCCTAAATGTTAACCCCCAAACACACAATATGGGATGAATCCCAAATGCGTTTCAAATGTAAATAAAAATCCAAAATATCCTATCAGAAATTAATTTTTTTTAACGAATTGTCTTTTTTTGGGTCATTTTGAAGCTCTTTGCAGGAGAATCTGTTGATATATGTCAATGTTTTGTACTGAAAGTTAGTTGTTAATAACTATTTAGCTTACAAAATGAAATATCAAAAATGTATAACTAATCAAGTTTGAAATCCGTAAAAAAAGTCAAAACAAAATCAAAAAAAACGGCCATGTGTTCCAAAATGTTTTACTTTTTTGTTGTTTTCAGCTTGATTGGTTTTCAGGCGCTTTCTCAAACTTTAGATATCGAGTGGGAGAAAAAAACAGGTAAAGCTGGTTTGGATGTTTTTACTTGTATAATCGAAGATGTGAATGGAGGATACACTGTAGTGGGTTCTTCGCCGGCGGTTAACCGGGATGATTTGGATTTTTGTTTGGTGAAGTTTTCTGCCGAAGGACAGATAATTACCGTAAAAATATTCGGAACAGAAAGTAACGATTTGTCATCAGGTATTTCCCAGTTTGTAAGTGGCGAATATATTGTTGTGGGGAATAGCGTTTTGGATGCCGGAAAAACTCATGTTTTTTTCTTCAAATCAGATGTTGATGGAAACGAAGTTTGGCAGAAGAGCCTGAATGAATTGGAGAATATTTCTGTTAGCGAAGTTTTAACTTCAGATGATGGAAACTTTGTGACCTGTGGCTCAGTCTTAGTTTCAGAGGGTTTCAGAAAAATATGGCTGGCTGAATTCGATAATGATGGAGAATTATTATGGAAAAAAACATGCGGCGAAAATGATATAGAGGAAGTTGGATCCATGAAGAAACTACCTGATGGAAGCTTTGTTGTTGCAGCGCAAACTGCCGGAAAAGTTGCTCAGGAATCAGATCTTTTGGTGATACGTTTCAATAGCGAGGGAAATAAAATATGGGAGAAACGGTATAAAACCCCCAATGTTGATGTGAGAGCTGAGTGTATTTGTTGCAGCCCCGACAATAATTTAATTGTGGCAGGATGGTATGGCACCTGTATGAATGATATTAATTCGGACAATCCGATTTTTGATTATGACCTTTTTTTAACCAAAATATCGCCGGAGGGAGAACTTATCTGGTCAAAGAATATTGATAGTGAGGGCTCTGAAGGTGGAAATGCAATAGCTGTCCGCCCGGACGGTAAAATAGTAGTAGCCGGTAAAAAAGAAACTTCATTTTTAGGCAGGGTAGGAACATGGCTGGTGGTTACCGATTCTGAGGGCTCAATATTGTCAGAAGCTGTTTTTCCTTTTAACTTTGGAAATGACAAAGCGTCAGAAATAATCAATACATCCGATGGGGGGCTTGTATTGGTCGGTCCAGGAGAAATGAATTTGCAACTGCAAAATACTGACGGGTGGATAAAAAAAATCAAGGCGTTTTAAGTATTTTATTATAACTTTATCAGCATTCTTAAATGCTTGTTTATGAAAATAAAGTTCTTGTTGTTTGTAGCCTTGGGTGTTATTGGTGTCGGTGTTAGAGCTCAATATCCGGAGGTTGAAAATGAACTGGATAAAAAAGTGAAAACCTTTATTGTGGACAATGCTCATAGCTGGCGCGATATGAATGTTCCCCTTTCAGATGGCAAAATTCTTTATGATATAATAGTTAAGAATAATTATAAAAGTGCGGTTGAAATTGGTACCTCAACCGGTCATTCTGCAATCTGGATTGCATGGGCACTTAGTAAAACAGGGGGTAAGTTAACTACCATTGAGATTGATAAAAACCGCTATTTACAGGCTCGGGCAAATTTTAAAAAAGCCGGAGTTTCTGATTTTATTGATGCGCGATTGGGCGATGCTCATGAGTTGGTTCCGCAACTTCCCGGGGAATACGATTTTGTTTTTTGCGATGCAGATAGGTATTGGTTTAAAAACTATTTTATCGCGATGGATCCTAAAATGAAACGAGGGGGATGTTATACAGCTCATAATGCTGCTCAGCGTTCGCGTGGAATTCGGGAGTTTTTAGAGTATGTTGAAAGTTTAAACAATTACGAAACATCAATTACAAAGGATAGCAGAGCGGGGATATCTATGAGTTATAAAACCTGGGAAAAATAATTAAATTGGAACTTCCTGATAAACTTCAGAGAAAGCTTGGATTATTTCCGGTAGTGAATATTGTTGTTGCCAACATAATTGGTGCCGGTATTTTTACCACTACAGGATATTTAATGGGGTATTTGGGCAATCCAATGGTCATGTTATCACTCTGGTTGTTAGGAGGTGTTATTTCTTTGTGCGGAGCGCTGGCTTTTGGTGAATTGGGAGCTACTTTCCCCGAAGCAGGCGGCGAATATATTTTTATCTCGAAACTTTTTCATCCGCTTCCGGGATTTCTGAGTGGCTGGTTATCGTTAATAGTTGGTTTTTCAGCGCCGATTGCAGCATCAGCGATTGGTTTTTCCAGTTATTTTACCTGGGCTTTCCCGCAGTTTCAGCAGTGGTTGCAAATGGAAAGTTTTGTTAGCGAAGATATGTTTAATCGGTTGCTGGCTATTTTAATCATTCTTGCATTTACCGCGGTGCATTACAGGGGAATTGTTCTCGGAGCAAAAGTGCAAAACGGACTAACTGTGATGAAAGTCATTTTAGTTGTTGGGCTTATCGTTGCCGGTTTAACTTTAGGTGAGGGAAGTTTTCAAAATTTGGCTCAGGCAAAAGAGTTCCGTTTTGATTTTGGCGGTTGGAAATCCATCGGGCTTTCACTTATGTTTATAATGTTTGCTTATAGTGGATGGAATTCTGCAACATATATTGGTTCTGAAATAAAGAATCCTAAAAAAGTAATTCCCGGCTCTCTTTTAATTTCTACTGTAATTGTTATTGTACTGTATTTATTGTTAAACGTTTTTTTTGTTTATGCGGTGCCTCCGGGAAAAATGGTTGACGAACCAGAAATTGGAGGACTTGCCGCTGGCTTGGCATTTGGTAAAGTTGCAGAGACGATTATTTCTCTCCTGATTTCGTTTGCTCTTTTTTCGTCATTGAGTGCGTTTATTTTGCTCGGTCCAAGGGTTTACTATTCAATGGCAAGAGAAGGTTACTTTTTTAACTTTGTGTCTAGGATTCATCCCCGGTTTGAAGTGCCCCACCTGGCTGTTTTACTTCAAAGTAGTATTGCAATAATATTAGTACTTTCAGGTACTTTTGAGCAAATTCTGGTTTATATGGGGTTTTCATTGGGCATATTTCCGATTATTGCTGTTTTTGGGGTTTTTAAATTGCGTTCGAAGAAAGAGAGTAAACTTAAATTGCCAGGTTACCCTTTTGTTCACATCTTTTATATCCTAACCGGAATAGTAATGTTGGTTTTGGCCTATTTTGAAAAGCCTGTTGAGTCTACGATTGCTGTTTTAACTGCGCTTTCCGGAATCCCTGTTTATTACTGGTTTAAAAGAAAACGAAACAGCTAGTGCGATGCAATCTGGTTTAGTTCGTTCAGCATATTATCGATTTGCGACTTTACTTCAGATTGCAGAATTTTGTATTCAGAGTGACTTACAGGTTTTCCGTAACGAATAAATACTTTAGAATAAGGTTTTCCCATTTGTCTGAAAAAGTGCCCCAGAAAAGTGTCCTTGCCAACCCAGGCATCGTTTGCATCTTTATAATGAATGGCCATCGGAATAACTGAAATTCCTGTGTCTGCAGCAATCTTAAAACTTCCGTTTTTAAAGGGTTTTGTTAGTGGCCCTTTATAGGTGGTTCCTTCGGGGAAAAGTGTAACCGGTATATTTTTGTTAACTGAAGCTTTTATTTGGTGCATGGTTTTAAGCATACTTTTTATTTCTGAACGATCAACTAAAATGGAGTTGGTTACTTTAGCTCCAAGTTTACCAAAAGGCCATTTTTTTAGCTCTGCTTTACCAACCAGAGCTGCAGGCGTAAGTCCTGCAACAATAAATATATCAAGATAGCTTCTGTGGTTGGGCATTAAAATAAAGTTGTTACTTGCAGGCAGCTCATTTCGGTCAATTTTTATTCCCAGAAAAAAAATGATGCTTTTCCCCCAGGTTCTCATAACCCATTGTTGCAGACGTTGACTAAAACCAAAAAGGTTAAGCCAAAACCAACCTACCACAACAACATAACCCGACATGAATACGACAACCATTAGCCGGAGAAGTGTTAAGGGGGAAAAAAATATCGTGCGTAATAACTTCATAATAAGGGAAAAAGGTTTTGCTCTCTGTTTGCGCAGATAAATATTTTGATGCAGAAAAACATTTTTGTCGGCAAAAGTAAAATTTATAATGTTCAGATTTACTTAATTATTATTAATTCTTGTCATAATTTGAGGCAAATCCAAACGTTCGATTCAACTAATACCTACTTTTACTTTCGAAAACAAACAAGAAAACGGAGAACGTGACAAAAAAAATACTGTCGCAGGTATTATTTCTATTCCTGACATTGTCGGCAGTCGGACAAAAAACTGATGTTTCAGGTAAAATTACCGACGCAGGAACCGGAGAGCCAATCCCTTATGCAAATATTATTTTTAAGGGAACCTACATAGGAACAATGTCGGATGTAAATGGAAATTACCAGATAACAACAGCTAAACCAACAGGGGAAATTGACGTTTCTGCCATTGGTTACAAAAAACAATCTGCTTCAATAAAAATGAACGAAAGCAATAAAATTGATTTTGCTTTGGAGGAAGAGGTTGTTGAGTTGGGCGAAATTAAAATTCTGCCAGGCGAAAATCCGGCCAATGTTTTACTTCGGAAAATTGTTGATAATAAAGACCGTAACAACCCGGATAATTTTCCTTCGTGGAACAGCCAGATTTATTCAAAAATTGAATTCGATATAAAAAATGTAAAAAGCAGCTTGAAAGATAAAAAGCTGTTGGAGCAGTTTGCTTTTGTTTTTGACTATATCGATTCGATGGAAATTCAAGGAAAAACATTCTTGCCGGTGTTTTTTAACGAAACCGTGTCGAATTTTTATCACGATGCTGAAAACAAAAAAGATCGAGAAGAAATTATTGCCAACAAAGCGTCAGGTATGACCATTGATATGTTTTCGCAGTTTACCGGGAAAATGTATGAAGACGTAAATATTTATGAAAACTACATTACCTTCTCCGATATCGGTTTGATTTCGCCGGTGAATAATCTCGGTTTGCAGTTTTATAAATATTACCTGTTAGACAGCGCTCAGGTGAACGGAAGCAAAATTTACGAAGTTTCGTTTAAACCAAAACTTCCGCAGGAACCAGTTTTTAAAGGAAAATTTTGGGTTGAAGATGGAAGTTTTGCCTTAAGCAAACTGGAAATGCAGCTTTCAGAAAAAGCGAATGTGAACTTCGTTAATAATCTTCAATACAAAATTGAGTTTGAGAAAACAGACAGCACTTGGACTCCGCGCAACGAATCGATTATTGCCGATGTGGATTTGCAAAAGGATAAAAATTCAAAACACCTTGGTATAATTGTAAGGAAGAATAATATTTATGAGCATTTCAAATTTGGGCCGGTTGCCGAAAAGGTTGAAGTTTTAAAAGAACCCATTACGGTTACCGATGGCGTGATGGATAAAGGCGATGATTATTGGGAGAAAATGCGCCCGGTAGAGTTGCAGCGGCGCGAGTCTGATATTTACGAAATGGTTGATTCGGTGGTGAATCTTCCAATATATAATACTGCTCAGGAAATTATTCACACCTTGTATTACGGCTATGTCGATTTGGGGAAAATAGAGTTGGGACCTTATTACTATATGTACAGCAAAAATAAGGTGGAAGGTAACCGCTTTCGGTTTGGCGCCCGCACAACCTACGATTTCGATACGCATTTTAGGTTCAATGCTTACGGTGCTTACGGAATGTTCGACGATAAATTCAAATATGGCGGCGGTGTGGAATATTTTTTCTCTGTGAAACCTTTGAATATAATTTCACTGCAGGCAAAACACGACGTGGAAATGCTTGGAAAAAGCGACAATGCTTTTATGGAAGAGAATTTTATGACCACTCTACTGAGTAAACGCCTCAATTCGAAATTAAACATGACCGACCGAATTGATTTCCTGGCAAAACACGAGTGGCGTTTAGGCGTTTCATCCGAGTTTGGTGTTTCGTATGCTAAATTTAATTCAGCTCCCTACGTGCCGTTTTTAAACCAATCCGGCAAAGAAGTGCCGTACCTAAAATCGGGGGAGCTAAAATTAGGAGTGCGTTATGCTCCGGGCGAAGATATCGTTCAGGATGATTTTGACCGATCTTCTTTTGCGAATTACGACCCCACTTTTATGCTTTCTGCAACAAAAGGAATAAAAGGATTTTTAGGCGGCGACTACAATTACTGGAAAGTAAATGCCGGATTTTCCGACAGAATCAAAATAAATCCCATCGGTTTTAGTGTGGTTTATCTGCAGGCCGGAAAAATATGGGGCGATGTTCCTTTTCCTTTTCTTAAAATTCATGAAGGAAATGAAACCTATGCTTACGATACCTACGCGTTTAACATGATGAATTACCAGGAATTTATCAGCGATACTTATGCAAGTATTTTCTGGGAACATCATTTTGTTGGTTTTTTTCTGAATAAAACGCCTTTATTTCGAAAATTGAAATGGCGCGAAATTGCCGGGATGAGAAGCCTGTGGGGAAGTTATAATGGGAACCACGACAACAGCCTTTTGTTGCCCGGCGACATGAAAGGCCTGGGCGGAATGCCTTACACCGAGTTCTCGCTTGGTTTGGAAAATATATTAAAAGTTATTCGTATTGACGGCGTTTGGCGTTTTAATTACAACGACGATGTAAAACACCAGTTTGGTATTTTTGTAATGTTGAAACTGACTTTGTAGAGCATAAAAAAAGCTGAAAAAAATTCAGCTTTAATTGAGGTTCCTGGCGGAGTCGAACCGCCGTACACGGTTTTGCAGACCGCTGCCTAGCCACTCGGCCAAGGAACCATGTTTCGTTTCGGACTGCAAATCTATAAAAAAATGCATTTCCGGCAATATGTAAATTCAGATTTTATTTCCTTAGTTTTTCCCATTTCCTGTTCGTATGACAGTGGGTATTATTTTCCTGCCAGTTTTTTGAACAGGTATTAAGATTTATTTTAGGATCTTTTCCTTGGCTCAGTTCCTCTTTTTTTGAGTGAGAAAAGCTGTTTTTCCCTTTCCCTTCATTTAGTTTGTCAACATTAAAAAACATCTTTCAAAAGCTTTTAAATTTGTTTCGAATTTACGAATAAAAAGTTTGAAAAGTGTTTTTAATAGGCCCGAAGTAAGATGTGGTAATATTTTTTTAATTTGAAAATGGAGTTAACCAAACAATATATAAAAAGAACCTTGCTAAAATTAACAAGGTTCTTTGAAGAATATTTTTTCCTTTACCAAACTTTGGAAGAATTTGGGTTTTTGTACCAGTCGGCATGCATCGTTCCATTTGATTCAGCCCAGCTTGCAAAATTAGAGTAGGCATCAGTGATTTCAATTTTTTCCATTGGATAGTCGAATGGTTCGAGTATCAGCAATCCCCATGGAAGATTATTGCTTGTTTTATAGAGTCTTCCACTACCCGGAACAGAAGTGTCATCAGAAGCTCCGAATTCGTAAGTCATTAAATCTGTAGGTTTTCTGTCTGCCAGGTGTATTTCTGTTCCTCTTTCCTGATTTTTAATAAGGAAGAAGTTGAAGCCTGCAGAATTTATTTTATCCAGACTTATAGGTTTGTTTTCAAAAGAAACAGTAATTGTAACTAAGTCTGAAGTTCCAATATGTCCGTTTTTGACGGTGTTGAACATCGAACCGCCGGTTCTGTTTAATACATCGTTTACGTTTTCAATCGCAATAATAACCGCCTTGCTTTGGCCTGCTTCTGTTCCGTTATTATTTAGTGAAATTCCGCTTGCTGAATTTTTAACTGCCCCTGATACTGATGTTACTTCAGAAGAGGCGACATCGTCAAATTGGATACCTAAGCCATTCATATTTGAAGCACCAACTGCTTTTACTTTGAAGTCCAAAACAACTTTAACAACCTTGTTGTTGCTGTTTGTAGCATATTTTCCTTTTACATAGACGACTAGGTCGTTGAAGTCATAATCTCCTTTTGATGGCCAAAGATCTTCGAATACAAGTGTTGCACTATCTGTTTCGTTTGGAAAATAGGAATTGTACGATGTATTTGGGTCGTCGGGATAGTCGTCTTGTCCGTCGGGTACACCGTCGCCGTCGCTATCAGAAGTGGGGGCCTCTCCAATTCCAACGGGGTTGCAATCTGATTTTGCAATATAATTTTGACAATAGGTAACAGTTGATGCGATTGTTCCGTTGTTTACTTCGATTCCTCCTTCGTCGCAAATATCAATATTTCCAGTAAGAGCACCTCCTCCATTTATATGAGTTGTGGAAGAAACGCTCAAACTTGAGTAGTCACCTATGCCGTTAATTTCATCATTAACTGTTAGGTTGACAGTTTTAATCATCGCGCCAGCTGTCATAGTTGTAGAGTTGCTGCTATTAATAGTAAAAGTTCCTCCGCAGGAAATGTATCCACTGTTTTCTAAAGTGCTGTTTTGTGCAAAATTACCGGTAACAATTAATTTGCAGTTGTTTGTAAATTCGCTGGTTCCGTTATTGTTGAAGTGTCCTGAAACACTCATCGCACCGTTGTTTTCGCTGGACGCATTGTTATTAAAATTTCCTGAAATATTTAGGCTTCCAGTGTTAAGCAGTGTGCCACCAGAGTTTATATTTAATCCTGAAATATTTGCTGTTCCGAAGTTGTTGATAATTCCATTCGGAGAAAATTGATTGGGATAGTTAAATGTCCCCCAGTTGCTCAATTTGTAATTGCTGCTATTTAAGTTTAAGTTTGAAGTAGTAAGTGAACCTGAAGATGTAACTTCAATTGCTACGGTTGAAAGGTTGCCATTGAAATTTGTATTTCTCAGAGTGACATTTCCGCAAATTCTCAAAGTTCCGCCACCGTTTTGAAACGTAACGTCGCCGATGTAGTTTCCGGTAATCACGTATATCTTGTCATTCTCAACAGTTATTCCTCCGGATGTGGCGGTAATGCTAACGTCTCCGGCACATCCAGGGCTGTTTGGAGCTTCTGCGCTTAAAATTGCTGCGCTTTTGGTTGCAGAGCTTTCGGTGAAAGTGTAATCAATAATGTTGCGTGTGCTTACCGAATCTATTGCCGAATTTCCTGACGGGAATTCACATTTTAAATATAGAGTAGAAATGTAAGTCGGAATTTGAATTTCATTTTCAAAAGTGGTTTCTTCGTTTAATCCACAATTAATAATGAGTTTGCCGCCTGATTCAGGATTGCCATTGTAAACGGAAACTTTTGAATTTAACTCCGGATTGTCGGAAATGGCATTTATTACCAGCGTTACGGTTTTGGAGGTTTTCCATGAAAAATCTTCAGATACATTCAGATTGTCCATTGTTTTTTTCGATTCCGGGTTAGTGACTATTTCGTCCGGCTCTTTCAGACACGATGAAAAAGAGACAATCAAGGTTAATAGAATAGGCAAGATGTAGAACCGTTCCTTCATTCTTTTTTGGGGTTGTTTTCTGTAATTTGTGTTGTCCATAATTTTTTACTTTTTGTTTTGTGTTTTCATTGGGTGTTGCTCTAAAAACATGCCATGTGTTTTAATGTGTTGATTTAGAGGTTTTAAGTTCTTTGATTGAAAAACAAAACGCCCCATGTTGGGACAAATTTGTCTCTATTTGGGTCTGAGTTTGTTTTTGGGACTATTGTGGTAGGAGGCGGGTATGAAGGCTTTTATTTTGTTTTTTGAGAAAGCGTTACACTCACTTTTTCAATTTCTCCTCCCATAGGTGGATTTATCTTGGATATTTTTACTTGTGCATTTTTTATTTCAGGAAAGTTTTTGAATAAAGAATTCAGAATTCGTTGTGCAACGTGCTCCAAAAGGTGCGAAGTATTTTGCATTTCCTTTTTTACCAAATTATATACTTCCTGATAATTTGTAGTGTCGTTCAAATTGTCAGAAATAGCTGCTGTTGAGCAATCGGTTTCAAAACGTAAATAAACTTCAAAATTATTCCCTACAACTCTTTCTGTTTTGTAATGACCATGGAATGCATAAAATTGCATTCTTTCAATTTCAATTATTCCCATTCTTTTTTTTGACGAAATTAAAAATTAGTAACCATTCATAATTATTCAAAGTAGTATTAATTAAACTCACAGATCATTTTTTACATTTGTGTTAATAAATTAAGTAGATCAAAGAAAATGGCGGATAATTCTGTAATGAAGGAACAACCAAAGAAAGTGAATTTTATACATCTTCAAATTGATGAAGATTTGAAACAAGGGAAAAATAACGAACGGGTACATACTCGATTTCCCCCGGAACCTAATGGTTATCTGCATATTGGACATGCAAAATCAATTTGTTTGAATTTTGGTATTGCAAAAAAATACGGAGGTAAATGTAATCTTCGTTTTGATGATACTAATCCGTCCAAAGAAGAAACAGAATATGTGGAATCAATCCAGGAAGATGTTCGTTGGCTTGGTTTTGATTGGGAAGATCGTTTGTTTTACGCTTCAGATTATTTTGAAAAGTTGCATGGGTTCGCTATTCAGTTAATAAAGGAGGGAAAAGCTTATGTTGATGATCAGAATTCTGAAACAATAAGTAATCAAAAAGGAACGCCAACACGTCCGGGAACAGAGAGCCCTTTTCGGGACCGTTCGATAGAAGAAAATCTGGACTTGTTTATGCGGATGACCGCTGGTGAATTTGATGAAGGTTCCAAAGTTCTGAGAGCAAAGATAAATATGGCATCGCCAAATATGCACATGCGTGATCCGATCATTTACCGGATTATGAAAGCACATCATCATCGTACCGGCGATAAATGGAAGGTCTACCCGATGTATGATTTTGCACACGGGCAAAGCGATTACTGGGAAGGAATTACCCACTCCATTTGCACATTGGAATTTGAAGTGCACCGGCCACTTTACGACTGGTTTGTTGATCAGTTACAGGATTCAGATTACCGTCCGCGTCAAATTGAATTTGCACGTTTGAATTTAACTTACACCGTGATGAGTAAAAGGAAATTACTTGAACTGGTAAAAGACAAACATGTTAACGGGTGGGATGACCCTCGGATGCCCACCATTTCAGGATTCAGAAGAAGAGGTTATACCCCGGAGTCGATTCGTAATTTTTCCGACCGAATAGGAGTGACGAAGGTGGACGGAATGATCGATGTGTCGCTTCTGGAGTACAGTGTCCGTGAGCACCTGAACAGAACTGCGCAGAGGGTGATGGGGGTTCTGAATCCACTAAAAGTTGTTATTACAAATTATCCTGAAAATGAGTCGGAAGAACTCGAGGCGATAAATAATCCGGAAGATCCGGGAATGGGAACACGAAAGGTTCCTTTCTCGCGTGAATTATATATTGAGCGTGATGATTTTATGGAAGAACCACCGCGGAAATTTTTCCGCCTGGCTCCGGGGAGGGAGGTACGTCTGCGTTATGCTTATTTTGTAACCTGTACAAAGGTCATTAAAGATGAAAATGGTGAAATCGTAGAGCTACACTGTACATACGATCCTGTATCAAAAGGTGGGAATTCACCAGACGGAAGAAAAGTGAAAGCTACCCTCCATTGGGTTTCAGCGATACACGCTGTCAGGTCAGAAGTGAGATTATACGATCGTTTATTTTCAGATGAAGACCCTGGGGGGCATAAGGATGTTGATTTCAAGGATTTTATGAACCCGGATTCCTTAAAGGTTTTAAATGAATGTTATTTGGAACCCTTTGTCAGGGAATCAAAACCTTTGGATCATTTTCAGTTTGAACGTTTAGGATATTTTAATCTTGATTATGATTCAACAACAGAATTACCGGTGTTTAACCGCACTGTCCCTTTAAGAGACTCATGGGCCAGGGCTCAAAACAAGAAATAATTTGAAGGCGGGATTTGTACCCGCTTTTTTGTTTCCTAACGGTGAAAAATACATTTTACCGATTCATTCCCCGTGTTAACCGAATGTTAAGTGACTCGTTGAGGTGGGTGTTTTACTTTTGTTTTTATAAATAGTTTAAATACCGCAACATGGAAAATAAACCACAAAAAGACAATTCGAGAATCGTTTTAGCATTCGTTTTAATTGGAATAGGAGTTTTGTGGATTCTCAGAAAACTGGGGTTTTATATTAATCTGCCTGATATTAACTGGCAGAACATCTTCTTTCCTATCCGACAATTTTTTCACGGATGGGGACATTTTATTTTCTCCTGGCAGATGATTTTAATAATTGTAGGTTTGGTTTTGCTTGCAGGAAAACGATCTCTTGGGATTGTTTTTATCGTTATCGGGGGGATATTTATATTACCAAAACTATTTTATTTCCCCGGGCTAACATTTTCTTTGATTTTTCCGGTTCTTTTAATTGGAATAGGGCTGGCAATGGTGGTAAAACGAATTTGAAGTTGTGTCGATAATACACAATCTTCAATTTTACTAAAGTTTTTTAATGATTAGTTTGGCAAGAAAGGTATATTTGAAACAGTAAATAAGAAAAAAATGGAACATCATAATTCATCGGGGAAAAGAATTTATTTCGGATTATTTTTGATTGCAATTGGGGGATTCTGGATTTTGGAACGTTTGGATTTGATTCCTGACATCTGGGACGACATATTTATATCTTGGCAAATGCTGTTAATTGGTATTGGTGTTTTTTCCCTGATTGGAGGAAACAGAACCAGTGGGACAATCCTGGTCGTTCTTGGAGGCTTTTTCCTTATTCCTGAAATTGTAACCATTCCTTATGAATTGCGACGTATTGGATGGCCAATTTTGATTATTGCTCTGGGGGTCATTCTTTTAGTTACGCACCGAAAGAAGAATGAGCCGGTTATGCACGACAGAAGTAATCTGGGGATGGATTATTTCGACGATTTTGTTGTCTTTGGAGGGCGAGAGGTTTTTATTAACTCCCTGAATTTTTACGGAGGTAAAATAACAACGATTTTCGGAGGAGCTGAATATGATCTTCGGAATGCAAAATTATCTTCCAACGGCGCAGTAATTGATTCTGTTTCGGTTTTTGGAGGATGTGGATTTAAAGTTCCGCCCGACTGGACTGTCAAAAACGAAGTAACAGCTGTTTTTGGCGGTTTCTCGGACAAGCGTGGAGCGTCACCCCATCAGGTAAGCTCGGATCCGTCAAAAACATTGATTATAAAAGGTTTTACTGCTTTTGGCGGTGTCGAAATTAAACACTACTAAACATCAACGATGGACTTTCGGCATCCGTTTATAACCAACTCCCGAATAGCAATCTACTACGGTCTTTTCTGGGTAGCTGCGGCAGTGGCAAATATTCTTGTTTTAACAATAAGTAATAATTTTAATGCGGTTGAGGCAATTGTTCAGGTATGTGCTTTTATGCTTTCATTTGCAGTTATCGGTGCAGCTATCTGGTATGTTATTAAATTCAGTACGCTCGAGAATAACAGTTTTTGGAGGGTTGTTTTTGCCCACGCAATTGCTGCATCAATTATCATATTTATATGGATGTATTTTGGTGTTGTTACCATCAAGTTATTCCACCCCGATCCGGTTGGTTGGTTCGAGCAAAACAGAATGGCCAACGGTATTTTTACCGGGTATGCAATGTATACCATATATGTTGTATTTTTTTATGCAATTAATTATTACAACGGGTTTAAAGAAAAACTAAGAAGCGAAGGAAAACTAAAGGCGCTTGTAAAAGAAGCTGAACTCCATGCACTAAAGTCTCAAATAAATCCTCACTTTCTTTTTAACAGTCTGAACAGTATTTCGTCTTTGACCATGACCGATCCTGAAAAGGCGCAGGAGATGGTTATCAATTTGTCGCAATTGATGCGGTATTCTTTAAAACATAATCAAAATGAAAAAGTTTCTTTTAAACAGGAACTGGAAAATAACAAATTGTATTTGCATATTGAAAAAGTGAGGTTTGGGAAAAAACTGAATCCCTCGTTTGAAATTGATGAAAAGTCATTTAAAGCCGAGATTCCAAATATGATTTTGCAGCCGTTGTATGAAAATGCAATTAAGTATGGTGTTTACGAAGCTACCGATCCCGTTGATCTAAAAACGGTCAGTACAATGACGGAAAAGGGACTGGAAGTAATTATATCAAACACCTACGATCCAAATGTACTCAGTAAAAAAGGAGAGGGAATAGGACTTCGAAATATTCGGGAGAGACTTCAGATTATATACGGGAACCCGGGATTATTAAAAATTTCAGATAACAAAAAAGAATTTGTAGTAACTTTAACTATTCCGCAAAAATAAAGTGTTATGACTGACAAACTAAAAACTGTAATTGTAGAGGATGAAGAATTAGCCCGTAATCTGTTAAAATCATTTTTAAAATCGATTGATAAAGTTGAAATTATTGGAGAATGTGAAAATGGTTTTGAAGGGGTAAAGGTGATCAACGAACTAAAACCGGATTTGGTTTTTCTTGATATACAGATGCCCAAAATTACCGGATTTGAAATGTTAGAGTTACTGGAACACAAACCCAATATAATTTTTGCTACTGCTTATGACCAATATGCGTTAAAAGCGTTTGAATATAATGCCGCCGATTATTTGTTAAAACCTTATTCAAAAGACAGGTTGATCGAAGCAGTTGATAAAGTAGTCGAACGAATTCAAAAAGAGGGCGTAAGTTCCGATGTTGCGGATAAAGTCAGCGATTTTCCAAAAGAAGAATATCTGGACAGGATTGTGGTGAAAGATCGCCACAAAATTCATATTTCTCCGGTCGATCAGGTGCGGTATATAGAATCGATGGACGATTATGTAATGATTTATACAACAGAAGGGCGTTATATGAAACAAAAAACGATGAAGTATTTTGAGGCCGCTCTTAATCCCAATGATTTTATTCGTATTCACCGTTCCTATATTGTTAAAGTTGATGAAATCAGTGAGATACAGCAATATGAAAAGGAATCTTATATTGTTATTTTACATGATAAAACAAAATTGAAAGTAAGTAAAACCGGTTACAAGAACCTGAAAGAGGTGCTGAACTTTTAGTTTGTATTTTATTAAGATTTTTCTCCCTGGATTTTATGCCGAACACAAACGCTTCGATTTAATAAACTAATTTTTTACATTTGGGAATAACTACTTAAATTCCTGAATCGTGAAAAAAGTCTGGCTTATTTTTCTTCTGATTTTTGATTTAGCAGCCCAAAATTTACTGGCATTTGACGTTAAGGTTGAAAACCTGAAAACCGAGATGCGTGTCAATCCTCTGGCTGTTGAGGCCCGAAACCCTCGATTGAGTTGGGAAATTACAGGCGAACAAAGAGGAATTGTCCAAACACATTATCAAATTATTGTTTCATCCAGTCCCGGAAAGTTGAAGGAAGATATTGGCGATGTCTGGAATTCAGGGAAGGTATATTCGGATAAGTCGGTAAACGTTTTATTCAAGGGAAGCAACTTAAAAGAACGCGAAACCTGTTACTGGAAGGTAAAGGTCTGGACTCCAATAGGTGAAAGTAAATGGAGCGAGCCGGCATTTTGGTCGGTGGGCTTGAGGTATCAAAATAGTTGGACGGGTAGATGGATTGGTTTTGAGCGTGCTTTTCCCTGGGATGAGGAGGCTGTTTTTTCAAAACTCTCAGCAAGATATTTTCGCAGAGAGTTTGAAGTAAAAAAAGAAGTACTGTCAGCAAAAGCTTACATTGTAGGGCTTGGTTTGTATGAATTGTTTTTTAATGGCGAAAAAATTGGAACCCAGGAGTTGGCTCCCACGCCAACCGATTTTTTAAAAAATGTTAAATACAATGTTTTTGATGTTACCGGGGAGATCCAACCGGGCAAAAACGCAATCGGTACAATTCTGGGAAACGGCAAATTTTATTCTTGCCGTAAATATAAATTCTACAAAATAAAGGATTTTGGTTATCCTAAAATGCTGTTTCAGCTTGAAATAGATTACGCCGATGGGACAAAAGATTTTGTTGTTTCTGATGAAACGTGGAAAGGAACTGCCGACGGGCCGATTCGAAGCAACAACGAATACGATGGCGAAGAATATGACGCACGTAAAGAAATGCCGGGATGGAACAATGTAGGTTTTGACGAGAAAAGCTGGTTGGCAGCCGAGGTGGTCGATGGCCCTCCGGGAGACATAGAAGCACAGATGAATAAAAATATGAGTGTAATGACAACTGTTAAACCGGTTTCAATCACACATCTGACACCAGAGAAATTCGTACTCGACATGGGGCAAAATATGGTGGGCTGGATAAGGTTTAAAGTGCGTGGAAAGAGAGGAGAACAGATAAGCTTGAAATTTGCCGAAATTGTAAACGACAAAAATGAAATTGCGACCGACAACCTGAGGGATGCAAAATCAACTGATGTTTATACGTTGAAAGGTGAAGGGACAGAAGAATGGAATCCGACTTTTGTTTACCATGGTTTTCGTTATGTCGAGGTTACCGGTTACCCTGGAAAACCGGATTTGACAAATTTTATCGGCGAAGTTGTTTACAATAACGTTGAAAACAGTGGAACTTTTGAGAGTTCAAATTTATTACTTAACCAGATTTTTAAAAATGCATGGTGGGGAATAAACGGGAATTACAAAGGAGTTCCGGTTGATTGTCCGCAGCGAAATGAAAGGGAGCCCTGGCTGGGCGATCGTGCAATTGGTTGTTACGGAGAAAGTTTCCTTTTTGGAAATGAGAATTTATATGCAAAATGGCTTGATGATATTCGTCTTTCGCAAAAAAAAGATGGCAGCATTTGCGATGTGGCTCCGGCGTATTGGAAATACTACTCTGATAACATGACCTGGCCCGGCACTTTTTTAATGGTGGCCGATATGCTTTACACTCAGTTTGGTTATGAACGCGGAATCGTGGAGAATTATGCTGCCATGAAAAAGTGGCTGGAGTATATGAAAGAAAGGTACATGAATAATGATTTTATAGTAACCAAAGATAGTTATGGCGACTGGTGTGAGCCCCCTGTTACCATTGAAGAAGGAATGGGAAAAACAGCTAATGTAAAATACCCTAGCACTTTGATTGCCACAGCATACTATTATTATTTTATGCAATTAATGCAGAAATTTACTCTCATTTCCGGACAAGTTGAAGATATGGAGGTACATGAAGAATTAGCCCAAAAAATAAAAAAAGGGTTTAACGAGCATTTTTTTAATTCCCGGAGTTCGTTTTATGGTGAAAATAAATTAACTGAAAATTTATTACCTCTTTATTTCGGCATGGTTCCCGGGAGTCATGAGCAAAAAGTATTTAATACCATTGTTGAAATAATTGAAAAAGAGAATGACGGACATCTTAGCACTGGTATGATTGGAGTGCAGTGGTTGATGCGGACATTAACGGAAAACGGCCGGGCAGACCTGGCTTATCAACTGGCAACAAATACGACTTATCCGAGTTGGGGATATATGATCGAAAACGGAGCAACTGCAATTTGGGAGTTATGGAATGGAAACTCGGCAGCACCCGATATGAATTCGTATAACCACGTTATGATGCTTGGCGATTTATTGATTTGGTATTACGAAAATTTGGCAGGAATAAAATCCGGTTCTGAGGCTCCCGGGTTTAAGCAAATTATTATGAAACCTGAAATAATTGACGGACTTGATTTTGTAAACGCAAGTTACCGTTCAAATTATGGTTTAATCAAAAGTAGTTGGGAAAAAACAAACAATAAGTTTCGCTGGAAAGTTGAAATCCCCGCCAATACTTCAGCAATTGTTTATATTCCCGGTAATTCTGTTGCTGCAGTTACGGAAGGTGGTTTGCCTTTGAATAACAGCGATATTTTTAAATTCATAAAATTGGACAAAAACAGGGTTGTATACCGGATTGGGTCCGGGACTTATGATTTTGTTTCCGGTTTTTAAGCATTTTCAAAATACGAAAGCTTTGTGTCTCGATGCAGATATATTTTTCTGAAAAAAATGTGTGTATCGTGACATTCGTCCTGTTTGACTTAGTTTTTCATTTGTATTTTTTGAGTTTGTTTTTGAATTTGCTGAATATCCCGAAAAAATATTAAACTAAATAAATGATTATGAGAAGATTTGTACTTATTCTGGTTGCTGTTTTTTTTGTTTCGACAGTGACTTTTGGAAAAAAGAAAGAAGAAACGAAAGCAAAGGGTGATACCATTATCACCAGCAGTTTGGTGAGCGGTTTAAAATTCCGCAATATCGGACCAGCCTGGGCCAGTGGAAGAATTGCCGATTTTGCCGTAAATCCCGACAATCCCAAAGAGTATTATGTAGGTGTAGCAAGCGGTAATGTTTGGAAAACAACGAATAACGGAACAACATGGAAACCCATTTTTGATAGTTATGGAGCTTATTCTATTGGAATTGTAGAACTTGATCCCAATAATGTAAATGTGGTCTGGGTTGGAACCGGTGAAAATAACCATCAACGTGCATTAGGATATGGAGATGGAGTATACAAATCATTGGATGGAGGTAAGTCTTTCAAAAATGTTGGATTGAAAGGGAGCCGTCAGATTGGTGGAATTGTGATTGACCCCCGGAGTTCAGATGTTGTTTTTGTTGCTGCTGAAGGTTCTGCATGGGGCGCCGGTGGCGACCGTGGTTTATATAAAACCGTTGATGGGGGTGAAACCTGGAATAAAGTTCTTGAAATAAGTGAGAATACAGGAGTAAACAATGTTCTTATGGATCCTTCCAATCCTGACATTATGTACGCTACGGCAGAACAACGTCGCAGAACATCGTTTACAAAAATCGGAGGTGGCCCGGAATCAGCAGTTTATAAATCAACCGATGGTGGCGAAAACTGGAGAAAAGTTATGAAAGGCCTTCCATCCGTTGACATTGGTGGAATGGGAATTGATGTTTCGCCGGTTGACCCCAATGTTGTTTATTTAATTGTAGAAGCGGCCGAAGATAAAGGTGGATTTTTTCGCTCGACTGATAAAGGAGAAAGCTGGGAGAAAATGAGCGACTATCATTCAAGCGGGCAATATTATAACGAAATAGTTTGCGATCCCAAGGATGTGGACAAGGTTTATTCAACAGAAACTGTGTCGAGGGTTACAACTGATGCCGGAAAAAACTGGAATCGAATCAGTACCGACGGAAGACATGTTGATGACCATGCCATCTGGATAGATCCTGCTGATACAGAACATTATTTGATAGGTGGAGACGGAGGTATTTATGAGACCTGGGATTCAGGCGCTACTTTCGATTTCAAAGAAAATCTTCCTGTTACTCAGTTCTATCGTGTACATGTGGATAATGCGAAACCTTTTTACAATGTGTACGGTGGTACGCAGGATAATAACTCAATGGGAGGGCCCTCTCAAAATATTATGCGCGATGGTGTGATCAATGATGAGTGGATTGTTACATTAGGCGGCGATGGATTTTGGGTGGCTACCGAACCGGAAAATCCCGATATCGTTTATACCGAATACCAATATGGAAATGTATATCGTTATGACAAAAAGAGCAAAGAATCCATTAATATTAAACCACGCGAGAGAAAAGAAGAGTTGACGTACAAATGGAACTGGAATGCTCCATTATTTGTAAGCCCGCACAAGGGAACTCGTGTTTATATGGCTGCGAACAAAGTTTTCAGAAGCGAAGACCGTGGTGATACATGGAAAGTTATCAGTGACGATTTAACAGCTCAGGTGGATCGGAATAGTTTCCCGGTAATGGGAAAATACTGGCCGGCAAACGCAGTTGCAAAAGACGTTTCAACATCGCAGTGGGGAACCATTGTATCGCTGGCAGAATCGCCTGTTAAAGAAGGTTTACTTTATGCAGGAACCGACGACGGAGTGATTTCAGTTACCGAAAACGGAGGCGATTCATGGACACAGGTAAAATCATTTCCCGATGTGCCGGAGTATACTTATGTGAGTGACATTTGGCCCGATCGTTTTGATAAAAATGTGGTTTACGCCACTTTTGATAATTTAAAACGTGACGATTTTAAACCTTACGTTTATAAAAGTACCGATAAAGGACAAACCTGGACTTCCATTAGTGGCAATCTTCCTGAAAACGGAACAGCTCATACCATTGTTCAGGATTTTATTCGCCCCGAATTACTTTTTGCGGGAACTGAATTTGGTGTGTTTTTTACAATTGATAACGGTGAAAACTGGGTGCAGTTAAAATCCGGAATTCCGACCATTGCCGTTCGCGATATTGCTATACAGGAACGTGAAAGTGACCTGGTGCTGGCTACATTTGGTCGTGGATTTTATATTCTTGATAATTACAGCCCGCTGCGCGACGTTTCATACGAAATGGCGGCACTGGAGGCAAAAATATTTCCCGTAAAAGACGCGCTGTTGTATATTCAGGACAGTAACAAGGATAACCAGGGGAGTACATACTTCAAGGCACCAAATCCGGAATACGGAGCCACATTTACCTATTATTTGAAAGAAGTTCCGAAAACTAAAAAACAACTTCGAAAGGAAGAAGAAAAGAAATTGTTTAAAGAAGGAAAACCGATTCCGCAACCTACCTGGAGAGAACTGCAACTGGAAGATAAGGAAGAACCAAGTCATCTGATTTTTACCATTTATGACGCAAATGATAATGAAGTCAGACAAATCACAACTTCCCCATCAAAAGGAATAAACAGAATCAATTGGGATTTACGTTATTCTATGCCAACAAGCGTTCGAGTAAACGGCAGTTTTAATCCGGCTTCTGTAGCAAGTGGTGGCCGTCGCGGAGGTGGAATTCTGGCCATGCCGGGAACATACAAAGTAGGCTTGCAGATGTGGCACGAAGGGGAGTTGACTACTCTGGCAGAGCCGGTTCAATTTGTTTGTAAAAAATTGAACAATACTACTCTGCCGGCAGGAAACTATAAGGAGAATGTTGAATTTGCACAAAAAGTGAGCAAACTTGCGATTGCAGTGGTTGGAACCGGGCAGATGATTGAGGATATGAGTTCAAGAGTGGAGCATATTAAACAAGCCATTTATTCAACGCCGGCTGCCAGTCAGGAATTGATGGATAAAGCGCGGGCGCTGGGTAAAGAACTGGAAGAACTCAATTTCAAAATGAATGGTGTTCCGGCCAAAGCCAGCGGTGAAGAAGTTCCGCCGACCCAGGTGCCAATCAACGACAGGTTAGGCAATATTACTTATGCACATTACGGTTCAACAAGCGGAATAACCACAACTGAAAAAGAAGGTTATGAAATTCTTGCTGAGGAATTCCCACCCGTTTTAAATGCTTTGAAAAAAATTGTTGAACAAGATATTCCGGCATTGGAAGCTGAGTTAAATAAAATAAATGCTCCATGGACTCCCGGAAGGATGCCGGTTTGGAATAAATAAAGTACAAAATTGTTTGTAGAGTAGCTATAAAGCCCGGTTTTGCCGGGCTTTTTTTTGGAGTCAGCGATTTTCAAACCGTCTCTAAGTCTTTGTTCTGGTTCAATTTTGATGACGACAACATCAATGAAAACTATTCTTTTTAGTAAAATAACTATTATTTATAGTTGATAAACTATAAAATATAGTTATATTTGTTTTGTTGTTCCTGAAAAATGATAGTTCAAATTTAAAGATAGCCTCTGTTTTTGTCGTTACGTCTTTGAGCTTTCCGGCAACAAATGCCTCAGATTATTGCAGGTGCAATTGACGCCGGATATTTTGAAAGAATGCCGGATGAAACAGAGGAGTCATAATAGAAGGTTGTTTAGCTATGAAAAAACTCACGCAAAAGGAAGAGGAAATTATGTACCTGTTTTGGGAGAAGGGCCCAATGTTTGTAAAAGAGTTAAAGGAATTTTACACCGAACAGAAACTGCATTATAACACGCTTTCCACCATTGTTCGAAGTTTAGAGGAAAAGGGATTTATTGACCATGAACAGTTTGGAAATACATACCGATATTTTGCAGCTGTTACCAAACAGGAATACAGCAAAAAAACACTCGGGAGAGTGGTGAAAAAGTACTTTGATAATTCGTATAAAAATGTGGTCTCTCTTTTGGTAGAAGATGAAAATCTTTCGCTGGAAGAATTAAAAAAGTTAATTGAAGAAATAGAGAACAGTAAAAAATAGAAAATGACTCCCTTTTTTGTTTATATTTTGAAATCTTCAGCTTGTTTGGCTTTATTTTTTATCGTGTTCAAACTGGCCATGAGCAGGGATAAAACGCACAAATTAAACCGTTTTTTACTGCTGGGAATATTGTTTGTTTCGGCGCTGATTCCTTTTGTTCAGGTTCCTTTTTTTTATAAAAGAACGGTAGTTAAACCCGTAGAATTTGTGCGCGAAGTTTTTATTCCTGTAAGTCCATCTGTTGAGGTTTTTGCGCCCGGGATAGAAATTGCTTCCTTACCTGAAAATACCGGGATTCATATAAATCCATGGTTGGTTTTCTATTTGATTGCAATTTCTTTTTTAGTGCTTCGGCTGGCGATATCGGTTTCTCGGATTTTCCAGTTGTACAGACGCTCTGAAAGAATTGGTTTTCATCGGTTTGTATTGGCGGTGGTAAAAGATCATATCCAGCCCTTTTCTTTTGTTAAACACATTTTTATTTCTGAAAAAGATTACGAATCAAATCAAGAAATATTAATTGCGCACGAAGCGGAACACATCAGGCAGAAACACCATATCGATTTGTTTTTGCTTGAGGCTTTTACTTTGTTTCACTGGTTTAATCCCTTTGTGTGGTTGTTGCGGCGCGATTTAAAATTAGTTCACGAGTACCAGGCCGACCAGGCCGTTCTGCAAAAAGGCATCGATGCCAAAAGATACCAATTGTTGGTTCTTAAAAAAGCTGTTGGCGAAAGACGTTTTGCCATGGCAAACCATTTTGTACAAAAACCAATTTTTAAACGCATGAAAATGATGAAAAATAATCAAACAAATCGTTGGGGCGGACTTAAGCTGATGTACTTCTTCCCGCTGATTATTTTGATGTTACAGGCTTTTACCCGGCCTGATCTGATTCAGAGAACCGAAGAATTGATTCCATCCGTTTTTCAAAAGAATGAACAGGAGAAATGGTTGGAGAAATGGACTTCAGAAGAGATTGGGAAGGGTTTTTTTGATCCTGATATAAGAACAGAAAGCTCGTTAAAAAAAGACAATAATGTTTTGGTGATTTTAATGAATGCTAATGATGAATATTTGATTGAAGGAGAATATCATAAAGCAGTTGAAATAAAATCAATTGTGAAAAGCTTTTTGTATGGCAAAAATCCGGATGGCAAAAAAGGTCCTGATTATTTGGAAAAACAAATTCCGGCTATTGGAAAATTAAAAGTCTCACAAGGTATTATTTCTTACAAACATGACCTTGCCTCTTCCTCTGAAATGGTGAATAACACGATAAGAGCCATTGGGGAAGGCTGTATGGAAGTTAGAAATGAAAAAGCAAAGGTGTTATTTGACCGGGAATATTTTGCTTTGGATGATGAAAGACAGGAAGCTGTTGACAAAGCTGTTCCCATTTGGTTCTCGTATATGTCACCCAAATCACCAACCCCAAATGTCTGGTTACCTTTTGAAAGAAAACCATCGCCACCTGGGCCAATTAAAATTACTTTTAAAGGAAATGGAAATGTAACTGTTGAGAATCATAAATTTGATTCGTTTGAAGAATTTGAAGAAAATCTAAAATATTGGACCAGAGAATTAGACGAGTTCAATAAAGATCGACGAAGTCAAGGATTTTATCGTGCAAACGTTACTTATGAAGATATTCCAAGGTCTGAGCAGAAAAATATAGATTATATTTTGTATAAGAATAATGTTCATGTTGAGCATTTAGAAAGTAATGTGGAATTTACATCTGTAATTATACAAATAAAATCAGACTCTAATGAAGCCGATTTGAAGGATATTCGGCAAAAGGCTGAAAAAAACTTTAAAAAGTATAATGGTGAATTTAATGTTCTGATTCAATATGCTGACGGAGTTACAGAAGAACAAATAAAAGCAGTTGAAGATATATACAAGGAGCTGGGAGTAAAAAATATATCAGCTAAAGAATATGAACGACCTTCTCTCCCGTTACTGTTAATACATCTTTATCCAAATGAAGTAAAAAACGTCTTTTTAGATACGATTTCAATGGAAGATGTTTCTGAATATACAACGAGTTGGTTGGAGAAAGTCAGGTCGGAATATTTAGCAGCTATCTACGCTCATCAAAATGTATCAGAGGAAAGGATACAACAATTGAAAGAAAAAATTAGGGATGGCGGAGTAGAAGCACAAATAAGTGTAAAAAAATTGAATTAAGTATATTTTGCACTCACAATTTTGTGGTCAATGGAGCCTGTGAAACCCGGTCTTTTTTTGGATTGGAGGCTCCTGATTTCATAAAGCATATATTTATCTGTTCCACCTGTTACGCTGGTAATATAGTTTTTCTTTCATTTTGAATTTCCAGGTTACTTTTGTGCCAATCATCCGCGGAGCACCTGGTATTTGGGTCGGGGCACCAAACAAGCTGCCTGTATTTCCGGCGCTTACAATGTATTCTTCTTCCAAAAGGTTGGTTCCAAAAACGGCGATGGTAATTCCCTGGTCGGGCAATTCAACTCCCCCTCTGAAATTCAGTAATCCGTATTCTGCTTGTTCCAGGCCCGGAGTGTTGGCATCTTCAAAGTATATTTTTGAGCGCCAGGAGTAAGAAGGAACTGCAAATAAAAATAATCCCGGCGCAATTTGGGTGCGCGTGTGCAAGCCAACTGCAAAACTGTGCTCGGGTGTCAGGCGAAACATATTTCCCGCATATTCCTGTTCCTCTCCGTTCACATTCAAACTATCAAACCGGGCGTGAATATAGGCATAGTTTCCAAACATATCGAGGCCTTTTAGAACAGCTATTTTTAACGAAGTTTCTGCACCGTAGGCTGTTGCTTTTCCGGCGTCTTTCACCAGATAGTTAAATTCACCGGAATCGGCTTCAGCTACCCATGCCGAAGTCTGAAAATTCTTGTATTCCTGATGAAAAATTCCGGCGTCAAACCAAACACGTTGTTTTACAGTTGTTTTAAAGCCCAGCTCATAGTTGTCAATCGTTTCGGCATTTAACACCTGCTCCTCGCCAGTGGAGGTAAACTGTAAAACTTTGGGGCGCCGGCCTTTTGAGTAGTTGAAAAAAACGTTGGTATTTTCGTTAAAGGCATATTTTAATCCGCCACGGTAAGTATACGCAAACGACGATTCTTTTATCTCTTTCTGATCACTTTCAGCAAAAAGAAGATTGGGATAATTTCCTGTTAAAAATCCTAACGTCGACGCATCAGCTCCTGTCATTTGTGCCTGGTTTGAAAGTTTAAATTTTTCGGAAATAATCCGGGCCCCGGCAGTTGCACTTATTTTGGGTGTAAAATGATAGGTAAAATCCAGAAATCCTTCAAGTGCGCGGTTGGTTGCATCGCTCATGTTTTCTTCCTCGTGATTTTCTGCTAGAGGTAATCCTCCCAAATCTCCCAGATTGGGATCGGAAGGCAAATTGGAAATCGAAACAGGTTGTCCGGTAGTATCAACAAGTGAACCGGTAGTAAAAAGTAAATGAAACATATCCTGTTCATTAGTAGAAAACCAGTAATCCTGAGATGCTTTTTCCAACCAGAAACTTCCACCCAAACTTCCGTTCAGTCGGTTGTTTTTTGAAAAATTGTACCGCAGTTCCTGGTAGAACTGGCGGGCACTAATGTCTTCACTCATGTCGATGGCAGCGGCGGCCGTTCCATCTCCATCCCAACGCGAAAATGCACCAATTGTATGGTACGAACTGGTTGATGTCCAGAAATTATTTTCGTTATTGAATTGTTTCATCGTAAGTGTTGCATCAAAAATATCCCGCTGCGTGGCGAGATTGTTTCCCTGTTCCAACGATGCTGTGTAATCAAACGGGTTGGTACTGCCTTCTGTATTTGGATAATCCATGCTCATAAAACCAAGGCCGGGAGCATCGTCTTTTTGGTAGTTTAAAACCAAATCAATCTTGTGTCTGAAAGTGGGAAGAAACCGGACAGAGAATCTTCCGGCAGCTGTATTTTTTCCGTTTAGTTTACCTCCCAATGTGTTGTCAATGTATCCATCATAATAATCATAAACTCCGGCGGCCCGCACCATAAGTTTGTTTTTAATAACCGGAATATTTATCGCTCCGTTAATTTCGCGTTGATTGTAGTCTCCGATTCCCGCTGTTATATTTCCGTAAAAATCGCTCGTTGGTTTGTTGGTGATGTAGTGAATTGCTCCGATTTGCGCCCCTCTGCCAAAGAGAGTGTTTTGCGGGCCTTTTAAAACTTCCACCTGTTGCATGTCGAAAAGTTCGAGTGAGGCGCCGCTGGCACGGCTTACCGGAACGTTGTTATAAAAAACCGAAACACGTGGTTGGGCGGCAGGACTTACCTCGTCGCTGGTTAATCCGCGAATGACAAAGCTTGGCCGGTTATTGCCCTGCATTCTTACCTGTAATCCGGGAACAAATTCAGAGAGTTCACTCAGTTCGGTAATATTATTGTCCTCCATAAACTCTGCATCGATGCCACTTACGGTGATGGGAACATCCAGAATTTGTTGGTTGCGTTTTTGCGCCGTTACCGAAATTTCATCTATCCGGATATTGTCTTCATCCAGGGTGAAATTGAGGTAATTATTCCCGCTTTGAAGATGAAAATCGACTGATTTTGTCCGGAAACCGACAAAGGAAACCTGTATTCGCGTAATTCCCTGTTCCAGTCCGTAAAAAAAGTATTCACCGTCTTCATTGGCATGAACATTTTTTTTGGTGCCCAAAACGGTTACATGTGCACCCGGAAGTAAATTGTCATCAGCATCACGTATTTTCCCACGCAAGAATACCGGAGCCACAGGAACTTCAACGCGCTCCGGATTGCGGTATTTCCGTTTTACTTTTCCTCTTTTCTTTTGCTGGGCACCGGCAGGAACCAGTACCGCTAAAATTAAAATAAGCGTCAATATTTGTTTCATGGATCTAATTTTCAATAACTAAAACGAACAGAGATAGAAAATTGATGTACAATCCTCCATTTTTTCTTTTTCGATTTTAACAAGGAAGGGAATTGATGGTTTATTTTTTTGCCGAATAGACAGGAAGTTTCAACCAAATTGAGAATTCATCGATACTATTTTGGGCTTCGTGACGGGTTTTGCAAATTTTGATGGCAAAAGCTGGTTTTTTTGCCTTGTTCACCAGGTAAATCCGATAATCTCGTTTTACTGTGGTATTTGTTATGTTGGCGCGGCTGGCTATGGTATTGACTCTCCGCATCGGAACAAGGGTAAGCCCGATAAACGAATTCATATTTTTCCATTGCCCGGTTTTTACTATCCCAAAAAATTTGTTGTATTGTTTAATTCTGTGATTGACGGTATCAATTTCAACTCCGGAATACGATGTCAAAAGAAAAAGTACAAAAATGGCAATGGAAAGCCCCAGAATAATGTGCCCCATAAAAACGATAAAAATTCCTGTAATAACAAAAAGAGTAGCTGCAAATGCTTTGGGGCCGGATAAAATATGATCAAGTTTGTTGTTGATTATCAATTTTATGGTTTTTCTTCAAAAATAACTCAAAATCATAAAAACTAAAACAAATTGATGTATTTGAAATGGTATTCCTGCTTTTCACCAAAAGAAAAATTCCAAATGATACAATCGGTATTTCCTGTTTTATTGTAGCTGAAAGCAAGTGTAGCGTCAAACTTTTCACCGCTGAAAATTCCGGTTTTTATTGTGCCGTTTTGTGCATGTTCAAAAGTAATTTCACCGCTTAGCCAGTTGTCGAAATTTTTCCAGACAGCTTTTTCCAGTTCACCGGTACTCGAATAGAAATAGTTTTCCTCGCCCTGTGTACCATTGGAATGAATAAAACTCCGCTTTATTAACTTTCTCTTTTTGTTAAAGTTATAATTGAAAGTTGCGGATGAACCATCGTTGTATTTACGAAAAGATTTTTTTAACAGGCCGTTTTTATCATATTCAAAAGTTGTAACGGTTTTTATACCATCAGAGCGGATAAAGGTTTTTTGCGTTAGTTTTCCAGCTTCGTCGTATTTAAAATAGGAGGGACCACCGGTTTTGTTGTTATATGAATAGTTTTCTTCTATCAATCGATTGCGGTTGTTTTCGGTGATAAAAACGTTGGGACTTGTGTAACTAACAGGCAACAATACATATTCCCATTCAAAAGTCTGGCTCCAGTTTTCGATTATCCAATTTTCTGTTTTCAGGTTTCCATTTTTAGTGTAGTAAAAATGAATGTCGCCGAGCTTTTTATTGTCTCTGAAAATTTCGCCCCAAAGTGGATTTTCGTTTTCCCGGGTTTTATAAACGATCTCGCCGTCAAACCAGCCATTGTATTTTTTGCAACGGATTTTTTGGAGAACGCCGTTTGGTTTATATTCAAAAACAGTTTTGCCTGTCACTCCATCGGAACGTGAAAAGTCTTCGGCAGTTTTCCATCCCTTTTTGTTGTATGTATATTTTACACTGGAAGTTACTGAATCGGAAAATTCGCGATACTTTTCTGTCAATTGTCCCAAATGATTGTAGAAATAGTAGTTGTTTGAAAACCTGCTGGAATCGAGTAACTGCCAATATCCTTTTACTATTCGTTGATTTCCGTCATATTCAAAAAACGAAATTCCTTTTTCTCCTGAACTGTTTTGGTAATTCAGGATTACAGGACGCTCTTTTTGTGCTGATATTGTATTGATATGAACGAACAACGATAAAAAAAGAAGCATAAAAGTGTTTTGTGCCGACATGGTATTTTCTTATAAAAATAAAAGAAAGGGAATTATTATGTTTTTTTAGTTGACAAGGAGTGAATTCCATTCTGCCAGGTTAAAGAAAAAATCGGCAAAGTAAGTTTGTAGTTATTCCAAAATCAAATTTCGTTTTTTTATGTAACTATGCCATAAAATATATGTCGCCGCCGAACGATAGGGCGAGAATTTTTCCATGTATTTTATGATGTCTTCTTTTGAACTCTCTGGTGCTACAAGTTCAGTTTCAAAGACCGATTTTACGGTGGCCAAATCACCAGGGGGAAAAATATCGGCAAACAGCAGGCTCATTAAAACATACATATCAATGGTCCAATGACCGATGCCTTTTATGGTAATAAGCCGCGAGCGGATCTCTGGTTCGTCCATTTGATTCAGAGAATCAAGGTCCAGCTTTCCTTCAATAATTTCGGTGGCGAGTATTCTGGCATATTTTGTCTTTTGGCGACTAAAATAACAGGCTCTTAAGTCTTCATCGCTCAGTTGTAAAATATTTTTCGGGGTAACTTCTCCAATTGGGTTTTCGAGTTTAATAAAGGCTGCTTTTGCTGAAGCCAGCGAAACCTGTTGTTCCAAAATGGTAAGAATCAAAGTGGCGAAGTTGGGTTGCCGGTGCCACATTGGAGGATAACCGTATTTTGCGATTACGGGTTTTAATTTGGGTTCAATTTGAATGCATAAGTCGCAGTGTTTATAAAAAGCCTTCAGGTTTTTAATTCGATCCATCTTCCAAAAATAGAAAAGTATTTATAAACAGATTGAGCTATTTTATAACACAGATAGTTTAACCTTTCCAAAAATAAAAGAGGGACGCCTGGCGTCCCTCCGGGAAGGCAATACCGAATTAAATAAATTAGTAATGTTAAAATTGATTGTTTTTCTGCCTTCCTGTATCCAAAACGATGTGAATTATACTTTATTATCTTTTTAACATTTATTTCAATTTTCTTGTACAGGAATTTATTTCGGGGGGAGCGAAATATTAAGATTTTCAGTCCCTTTGATAAAAAGGTTCCCTATTTTGTATTTTTTGCCGGAATCGCGAATGGTTACTATTACTTCTCCGTTTTTGGGAATGGTAAAAGTTTCTTCGTCCGAAATCAAATGAAAAGGAACATCGGAACTGTTTTTCAGAAGATAGACTTTCCCTTTTTCTGATTCTTTTATGAATTCTGCATCAATTGCATTTGTAAAAATAGCCGATAAAAATTCCTCTTTCCCGGCGAGATTATCTCCAAACCAGGCAACTGTTCTTTTGTCAAACATGGCTTCTTTTATCGACTCTTCTGTTCGTTCTCTGGCAAAAACAAGCGTCATTGGGCGGTGGTATTTTTCCAGATTGTACATTCCGGCAGTTATTCCATGAATATCGGAATTGGCCATTGAAGCCAGATTCTTATCCATACACCAATCGAGCGCGATGGGATACCATTCTTTTTCGTTAAATACTTCAATTCCGTGCATCCATCCGTTTTTATACAATTGTGTATGGAGCTCCCACCATTTGCAGGTGTCGGGTTGTTGTGCCTTCCAGCCCGGATGGTTCCAAATGATAAATGCATCCTGATCTGCGGCTGCTTTAAATGCATCCATATAATCAGGAGTATCCAGTTTTGTAACATCATTCAGAAACAGGGCATTAAAATGTCCCGGAGGCATACTTCTGGTAATTTCGCCTGCGTGAATTAAAATAATATTTTTTTGTTCGGCCTGTGGTTTTGCAATTTCAAAAGATGAATTGTCGTCGCCCCCTACATGTTTTTTTGACGGATTATTTTCAATATGGTCGGTAATAGCAATCGCATCGAGTCCTTCCTGCCAGGCTTCATCAACACGGACGGTTGGCCACACAATGCCATCAGAAAATACGGTATGTATATGAAAATCACACTTTAATGTTTTGTAGCCTGGGATATCGGGAATATGAATGGTCTTTCGGGCATTGTCATTCAGGAGTTCGGGCATCTGAATATTATTCACGTTCTGTGCGAAAGCTACAGCGTGAAACATAATGAGTAAAGAAAAAATTAGTTTTGCTTTCATTTTTATTTGATTTACGATAATAATTTATTGAGAAGCAGAAGGTTGTCGGTCATTATTGAGTCAACTCCCATTTCAATCAGGTTTTTCATATCAGTTTCTTCCAACACACCCCATACCGATACAGAAAGACCATGGAGTTTACTTTCCCGGATAAAGGTTTTGCTGGCAGCCTTAAAGTTAATTAAACTTCCGGGGATTTGCTGCTCACGAATTGCCTGAACGGCAAGTCTGGGGTGTTGAATTACAAAATCATCAGAGAACTCGTGAAACATAGTAATCCGATTGTTTTGTTTGCGGATTGTTTTTGTGCATTCAGGTATCTTCCCGGTAATCACAATTTGGTCAATCATATCCATTTGAACCGCCAGTTTTGCCATTTTTTCAACAGCGTTTGCATCTTTTAAGTCGATGTTTACAAAACAATTGTTTTTGGCAATTTTAAACACTTCTTCTAAAGCAGGTATTTTTAATCCTTTAAACTTTGACGATTTCCACGAACCGGCATCAAGTTTTCTAAGCTCGGAAAATGTCAACTCAATGACTTTCCCTCTACCGTTGGTTGTTCGATCAACGGTTTCATCGTGGATAACCATAAGTTCTCCGTCGGAGCTTAAACGCAAATCCATTTCAATGCGGTCAACTCCAGTTTTAATTGCTTCTTCAAATGCAGGAATTGTATTTTCAGGATAAAGCTGGCTGAATCCACGGTGGCTTTCGCGCATAACCCGGTTCAGGGAATTTATATTTTTTTCCTGAGAGCCTGTTTCTACAAACAAAGGAGGGCTCGCAAGCAAGGCAGTCAGGCTTGTATTTTTTATGAATTTTCTTCTTTTCATCAGAATTTTGGTATTTTATAACAAAAGAAAAGTCTGCCGACAAAGAGCCGACAGACCAACTTTGAAGTAGATCTATGAAAAAAGAATGAACTTATTGCAGCCACCAGGGGGTTGCTCTGATTTTATCGTTTCCACTACCAAACTGGTTGGTAATTGCTTCAGTTACATTGTTGCTGTTTTCCTGGTATTCGCTTGTTGGGTACATCCAGCGGGTGGGAGGTGTAAGCCCTTCATTAATCCTGAATTCAGGATAACCGGTACGCAGATGGTCGAAATACATTCTCCAGCCTCCCTGTAAAAAAGAGGGAATGTATTTCTGCATCATTATCAGTCGTAGCTTCTCTTCATTTGAAGTAGCAGATGAAAAGTCAACCAGTGATTCCTGCAGGTAGCTTTCAGCGGCAGTTTCGCTCACGTAATCTGCATAATCGGATGCGTTTGCTCTGTAAAATTCAAAAGATGCTTTAACTGCATTTTCATAATGTTCCTGTGCCGAAGAGGTAATCCATCCGCGGACACTGGCTTCAGCGAGTATTAATTCCATTTCAGAATATCCGATAAATGTATGTGGTTCGGTGGTCGGTTCGGTGGTGTACCTGAGATTTACCTTTGAAACCAGGCCATCGACAGCTTTCAGGTTTACATCGTTGTATGGTGCAATTGGGTCGCCACCTTCATAAGCTGTAAAGTCGTTAATTGCCAAACCGGTTTCTTTGGCTGCACGTGTTTGTCCGCAAAAAATAAACAAACGCGGATCATGCCTGTCTTGCAGCCTTTTTACAAAAGTTGAATCCATATAGCGGGCCGAACCATAACTACTACTGTTATATTCCGTGTAACGACTTCCCAATTCATCAATAAACACCAGTTGCCCGTTGTCTTCATTCGATTCGATAATGGGAGAGTTGTTAAAAATTCCGGCAAAATTATTTTCTACATTCAAATCAGAATCAGATACTTTTTTTGAAAGCGTCATTAAGATTTTCAAGCGGAAGGAGTTGATCAGCTTTCTCCATTGAGCTGTATTTCCTTCATAAATAATATCTCCTTCAATAATACTGTTGTCGTCTGAAAGTAATTCGTCTGCTTCTTTCAGTTCATCTAAGATTCCAGCAAAAATTTCTTTTTGTGTATCATATGCCGGAGTATAAACTTCCTCCGATTCTCCTTTTAAAGCATCGGAATAAGGAACATCGCCAAAAGTCAGTGTGAGCCGGAAAAAATAAAAGGCCCGAAAAAATTTCCCTAAAGCGATATACGCTGTATTTTCAATACGCTCAGCTTCTTCTATCATTTTAGTAACATCTCGAAGCTGGTTATAATCATCGAAACCAGCCCTTGTCCAGTTGTAAAACTGATTTGAGTTTTCTCCGTCAGTTTGAACTATCATTCTCGATGCAAACATGGGATTTACCCCTTCTACCTGGAAAGCATTCCACTCAATGTTGGTAAGCAAAAGCTGAGGATGTGTTTCCGGTACATTATTCGGATTAATGTTCAATTCTTCCAAATCGCTGCAAGAACTAAATATCAAAACAAGAAGAATGGCTGATAAAATATATTTTTTCATTTCTAAAAGTCTTAAATGATTTATTAAAATGTTACGGTTAATCCCAGTCCAAGATATCTTGTCGATGGATCCTGCAAATCATCATCATTCCCATAATCAGGATCGATAATCTGGGCTTTTTTCCACATTAACAGGTTATATCCGTAGGCAGTAGCTTCAACTTTTTTAAACACATTTGAGCCAATCAAATCGGTCAGGTCGTAGTTAAAAGCCACTTTTCTGAGTTTTACATAACTTCTGTCAAACACATTGGCGAATGTTTTGCTTTCTTCTTCAGTAACTTTCGCACGATACGGGTAGTTTTGTGCCCAGGTTTGCCAGCTTACTGCGGTGGTATTTGTTTTATATTCTCGAGTGTCAGAAATTACATTTCCATCGGTATCAGTAGTGAGTTCGCCATTAACAACATTTACCGCATCAGGAACATATATCGCGTGTCCGGCTGCGTATTCTTCATCGCGGTATTTTGTTGAATTTGGATGTTTTCCACCCCACCACATTTTTTCAACAGAAAGAGAACGGATTACGCCTCCAACAACTCCGTCGATGTCAACATCAAGCGAAAGTTTTTTATACTTAAAATGGTTTTGCAATCCAAATCTCCAGTTCGGAGCCAAATGCCCAAACATTTGAGGATAAGGATCTCTTGTCGGTAACCCTGTTTCTTCTGAAACGATTAATTCTCCATCGGCAGTTTTCATCCAGCCGGTGGAATAATAGTTATCAACACGTTCGTTTAACGAATAGTTCCCGTATTTTTCTGCTCCTCCGTAAATTTCGGTCAGTTTTTTTACACTTGTTGTCCAGTTCAGACCAACATCCCATCTAAAGTTATTGTTCCGAACCGGATTTGCGTTTAGCATTACTTCAAAACCATTGGTCGTATATTGGTTACCGTTAACTTTTCTTGAATTAAAACCGCTGGCCTCCGAAGTAGGAAGGTCAATAATCTGGTTTTCGTCAACAATGTTGTAATAGGTGAGATCCAAACTCAACCTGTTTTTGAAAAATACAGAAGAAAGACCCAGCTCAAAGGAAGTTGATTTTTCGGGTTTTATATTCGGGTTTACAATGGTTTCCGGATAGCTTACTTTTGAACTTCCGTTATACATTCCTGCATTGGAGTAGTAAGATGAAGTCTGATATGGAGACAAATCGCTTGAAACCTCAGCCCAGGATCCATATAGTTTCAAGTAGTCAAAAGTCTCAGGTAATTCAATCAGGTTTGAAACAAGTGTACTTAATGAAACAGATGGATAAAAGTATGAATTATTAGACTCAGGCAGCGTTGAAGACCAGTCGTTTCGCGCCGTCAGAGTAAGGAAGAACGAATTTATCAAGTCCATTGTTACCGTTCCGAAAACACTTCTGATTTCTCTTTCCTGATAGTTGGTTGACGCTTTTACATTTCCCAAAGAATTGTTCAAACTGTAAACCCAGGGAACAACAAGTCCGTCGGTAGCATTATATTCCTGTTGGTATTTTCTGTAAAACATTGAAGCTCCGGCGTTAGCACTTAGTCCGAAGTTTTCGGAAAAATCATTGCTATACGAAAGAAGCAGGTCATTATCAACGTTTAACCAGTCGGTGTTCCAGGTTTTGTAATCACCTTCCCTGGGGTCCCCATAATTCAGATATGTTTTTGGGCTTTCTCTGTCTTCAAAAAGATGTTTTAATACCGCAGAAGATCGTCCCTGGATACTCAATTCATCAGTGATATCCCATTTTAATTTGATTTGGCCGTTTACAGTATTTCTGTCGTGTTTTTGATTTAGTTCGTGAGCAGCAAAATAAACATTGTTGTACCAGGCATAGTTGTAGTTGGCCTGGCGGTATCCTTCCTGGCCTGGAACATAAAAATGCTCACGAAGCTCTTGTCCGTCAACATCATCACCCATCCAGATCAAAATGGTATACATGTGGTTTTTGGGGCCGTATCCGTAGCGCGGATAATTGGGCGAGTAGACTTTGTTATAGGAAAGTTTTGCGTCAAGAGTGAGGTTTTCGCTTAAATTATAGGCAGCATTAAATGTTAATCCGCCGGTTTTAAGATTGGAGTTTGGCACTCTTCCTCTTTCTGACTGATAAAAGCCCGAAAGCCGTGTTGAAGCCTTTTTACTTTTTGATGCGATGGAGAAATTGGTGGTTGAAATGATACCGGTTCTCATAAAGTCTTTGAGGTTATTGTGGTATTCCCATGGTATTGGAACTCTGGAATATCGAGATTTGTCGTCGTATTGCGTTCCGGAAACATCACCCCACCAGGGAATGGTTTCACCGGTAACATTATCATAAATCGGGCTGTTCCACTGCGGTATTTCAAGATTATCAGAAAATTTTGGTCCCCAAATCATATCGCCGTCTGAGATACCTCCATCCTGCCCGTCCCAGAATTCATATTGGCCATTTGATCCGTTTCCGTATTCGGTCTGGGTTTCCGGGAAGACTGTATAGCCTGCTGACACCATCGTGGAGTTTGAAACAGTAATTTCAAGCCCTTCGTTTTTTGCATTTTTTGTAGTGATAAGAATAGCACCGTTTCGCCCTCTGGAGCCATAAAGAGAGGAAGCAGTAGGGCCTTTAAGTACAACTATGTTTTCAATATCGGTTGCAGAGATATCAAAAAAATCGGTTTCAACGGGAATTTCATCCACTACAATTAAAGGAGATTTTCCCCGAAGTTCAAACTCCGGATTTTGAAACATACCGGTTTTGGTATTTACTGTAAGTCCGGCAACCTGTCCGCTAAGCATGTTTCCCATGTTGGGTGCATTAACGCTGGTAATGACTTCGGCATCCACTTCCTGTGTCGCGTATCCCAGCGATTTTTTCTCCTGGCTGATTCCAAGTGCCGTAACTACTACCTCATCAATTGCACGAACATTTTCTTCCAGAACGACATTGATTTGGTTTTGACTTTTAACAGCAACCTCTGTTGTGTTGTAACCCATAAACGAGAATATCAATGTGCTGTTTGATGCTGTTGCGATTTGGTAGATTCCGTCCTGATTGGTTACTGAACCATTGGTTGTTCCTTTTTCCATGACTGCCACGCCAGGAAGCGAGACTCCGGATTCGTCGGTTACTTTTCCGCTGATTTGAATATTTTGAGCCATCGAAAACGATGCCCAAATTAAAAATCCAATAATGAATAGAATTTTTTTCATACACGAATAAATTTTGGTTATAATGTGAATTTTCAAGTTTTCTTTTTTTGAGGCATATCAATACCATTTTGACAGATGTATATCTTTCAATCGTTTATTTTTTAGAAGGTTGTTGGGTGTGGGTTTATCCTGATTTAGGAATAGCTGGTTTTAAAGTCGTATCGTTTTTCATTTTTAAACCAATCTATTCCATTTGATACTTCTGATAAAATTACCGGTAATAAATAAAGTCAGCAAAAAGGTTAAACGATTGTCTGACGCCTTATTTATAAGATATCTTTTTCCCATTTTTTTCCATTTCCATTTGGCCGCAAAGGTTAGCCTTAAATGTGAAAGAAATGTTGCTATCCGGTGTAAGTTCTGTTAAAAAATGTTTACAAAGATTTAATAAAAATTAAGGGTGAAAATATTGGATTTAAATAGTGAAGGATTATGGAAGACAAAATTAGACAGCTTCTGTTTTGCCTCCATTCATACGATATTTTTGTGTGCGGGGTGAGCATTGAGGCCAAAATGACATTAACTTCGCTGCTTATTCTTTTTGTATGAAAGCTAACTTTTTTTTGGCTCAAAATACAGGCTGGGCTCAAAAACTGCTATAACGTGAATGTTGCTCGTGTTTTAAGGTTCGGACAGCGATTTAAATTCAAAGCGACAAGCCTTTTCACAACGAAAATAAAGGTGGTTCTGTATGTTGATAATTTATCAGGGTAATGCCTCAAAAAATCTTTTTACAACCAAATGAATTTCCGTTTGTTGGAGTTGTAATGCAACAACGAAAAATGTATTTTAGCGGATTCAAAAATCAATTAAAAAGGAGTTGAAAATGAAATTGTGGTGGAGGATTATTCTGCCGGTAATTCTGGTGGCAGGAGTAGTTTTTGTAATTGTAGTTTTTAGTTCGGCAACCGATAAAGACCCAGAGGAGGTGGTAGTGGTAAAACATACAGAATACCGCTCGCCCTTTATACCCGATTCGGTTGCTTTTGCGGGTGAGTGGCTGCCTCTCAATCGTTTTGATGTTAAGGAAGCACTTGACAGGGAGTTACTTTCCAATGCCTATTTTCACTCGCAAACCATGCGGTACATCAAACTTGCACCGCGTTATTTTTCAATTATAGAACCCATTTTGAAGGAAAAAGGCGTACCTGAAGATTTTAAATATCTGGCAGTTGCAGAAAGCGGTTTAAATCCCCGTGCGGTATCACCGGCTGGTGCTGTAGGTTTTTGGCAGTTTCTAAAAGGAACTGCCCAGGAGTATGGTTTGCTAGTAAACAGTGAGGTTGACGAACGTTATCATGTAGAAAAAGCAACTTATGCAGCCTGCGATTATTTGTTAAAGGCCTACCAAAAGTACCAAAGCTGGACCATGGTGGCCGCGGCCTATAATGCTGGACCAACAGGAATGGCACGACAGATTTTACGCCAGAAAAATGAATCGTACTTCGATTTGCTGTTGGTGGAAGAAACCGGGAGATATGTGTTCCGGATTGCTGCTTTAAAACTCATTATGGAAAATCCTGAGTTATATAATTTTTATATTTCGGAAGACGAAAAATACCCGGTGATAACTACCCGCAGTGTCGAAATCAATGGCACAGTGGAAGATTTTGCCGATTTTGCCAAAGAGCAGGGAATCAATTATAAATTGCTTAAGGATTTTAATCCCTGGCTTCGCCAGACTTATTTAAAAAATCCGGGTGCAAAAAAATATGTGATCGAAATTCCGGTGCTGGAAAAAGTTGAAAGTTAGGATAATTGTTTCGATGTGCATTACAAAAGAACGTTTGATTAACTAATTTATAAAAAATGAATATTCGCAACTGCACCAACAAAATTAGTTTCTGATGTGAGATGAAGCAGAAAATGCATGTTTGAGTTGTGTTGTGGAATTTTTAAATTTTTGATTTAACGGAGTTGAATTTGCACATACATGAGGAACAGATCTTAAAATTGTAGTTGAAACAGTAAATCTTTCTATGGTTAATCCGAGAGTAATAGAAACAGAAGAGTATAAGGACTTTGTTGAGGAGGAAGAAATTATATCGGTGCATGGTGCCCGAGTCCACAACCTAAGGAATATTAGTGTTGATATCCCAAGAAATAAACTAACCGTAATTACCGGCTTAAGCGGAAGCGGAAAATCGTCTCTTGCCTTTGACACCATTTATGCAGAAGGCCAGCGTCGTTACATCGAGACTTTTTCAGCGTATGCACGGTCTTTCCTGGGGAATATGGAACGCCCGGATGTGGATAAAATTACCGGTTTGAGCCCCGTAATCTCTATCGAACAGAAAGTTACCACACGGAATCCCCGTTCAACAGTGGGAACGGTTACGGAAATATACGACTTTCTGCGACTGTTGTATGCCCGTGCCGGTGAAGCATTTTCCTACAATACCGGCGAAAAAATGGTGAAATACACCGACGAAAAAATACTTCAACTTATAAAAAGCGATTTTAAAGGAAAGCGTATTCATATACTTGCACCAGTTGTAAAAGGCCGGAAAGGGCATTACAGGGAACTGTTTGAACAAATACTTCGGAAAGGATTTTTGTATGCCCGCATTGATGGAGAAGTAACCGAGCTGAAGCATAACCATCGTGTTGACCGTTATAAAAATCACTTTATCGAAATTGTTATCGACAAGCTGGTGGTAAACGATGCCGGCGATAAACGATTAAAAGAAACGGTACAGACTGCGATGAAACATGGCCATGGAATTTTAATGATTCTTGACCATGAAACCGGAGAAGCCAAATATTACAGCCGTTTGCTGATGTGTCCTACCACAGGGATTTCGTACGCAGAACCGGCTCCGCATAATTTTTCGTTTAACTCGCCGCAGGGTGCCTGCCCAAAATGCAACGGCTTGGGACGTGTTACCGAAATCGACATTGATAAAATTGTTCCTGATAAAAATAAAAGTATTGGAAAAGGAGGGATTGCCCCGCTGGGACCATACAAAAATTCACTCATTTTCTGGCAGATCGAAGCCTTGGGCGAAAAATACGATTTTACGCTGAAAACACCAGTAAAAGATATTTCGGAAGAAGGATTAAATGCGGTTTTGTTTGGAACCAATGAACGCATTCAACTAAAAAATACACCACTTGGCTCCAGTATGAATTATATGATGAGTTATGAAGGAGTGGTGAAATACATCGATAGCCAGCGGGAAGACAACCCATCGAAAACCGCACAGAAATGGGCCAGCCAGTTTGTAAAAACAACGGTTTGTCCTGAGTGCGGGGGAATGCGGCTAAAAAAGGAGTCGCTGCATTTTAAAATCGACGGGAAAAATATCTCGGAACTTGCCCGTTTGGATTTAAAAGAATTGGGTGAATGGTTTTTAGGTTTGGAAGAACGTCTTTCCGATCGTCAACAAAAAATAGCAACCGAAGTAATCAAAGAAATTCGCGACCGGTTAGGGTTTATGCTTGGTGTGGGGCTCGATTATCTTTCGCTCGACCGTACAGCGCGAACCCTGTCGGGCGGTGAATCACAACGTATCCGGCTGGCTACGCAAATTGGCTCTCAGTTGGTGAATGTGTTGTATATTCTTGATGAACCCAGCATTGGACTGCATCACCGCGATAACCTTAAATTGATTCAGGCTCTGGAACAGTTGCGAGATACCGGAAACTCAGTGATTGTAGTGGAGCACGACAAAGAAACGATGCTTCATGCCGACCACCTTATCGACATGGGACCACATGCCGGACGACACGGAGGGGAAGTGGTTGCAGCAGGAAAACCGGTTGATGTGTTAAAAGCAAAAACATTAACATCCGATTATTTGAATGATCGCAGACAGATTCCTGTGCCCGCCAAACGCAGGAATGGAAAGTCGGAAATGTTAAAGATAAAAGGTTGTTCCGGAAACAACCTGAAAAATGTAAACCTGGAAATTCCGCTCGGGAGATTTATTTGTGTAACAGGTGTTTCAGGTAGTGGAAAATCAACATTGATAAATGCAACCTTACAGCCCATTTTAAGCCAGCATTTTTATAAATCGCTGGAAGATCCGCTTCCTTACAGGAAAGTGGAAGGACTGGAACTGATTGACAAGGTTATTCGCGTAGATCAATCCCCCATCGGACGTACACCACGTTCAAACCCGGTAACCTATACCGGAGTGTTTTCAGATATTCGGAATCTGTTTGCCCAGCTTCCAGAAGCAAAAATCAGAGCCTACAAACCGGGGCGTTTTTCTTTTAACGTAAAAGGCGGTCGTTGTGAGGAGTGCCAGGGGGGCGGACTAAAACTTATTGAAATGAATTTCCTCCCCGATGTGTATGTGCACTGTGATAAATGCAACGGCAAACGTTACAATCGCGAAACACTGGAAGTTCGTTATAAAGGGAAATCCATTAGCGACGTACTGGATATGACGATAAACCAGGGCGTAGAGTTTTTTGAAAATATTCCTTCTATTTCCAATAAATTAAAAACATTAAAAGAGGTTGGTCTCGGGTATATTACACTGGGGCAGTCGTCAACTACACTCTCGGGAGGTGAATCGCAACGTGTAAAACTGGCTTCGGAACTGGCCAAACGCGATACCGGTAAAACCATTTATATTCTGGATGAACCTACAACCGGACTTCATTTTGAAGATATTCGTGTGTTGTTGGAAGTACTGAATAAACTGGTTGAAAAAGGAAATACCGTGATTGTTATTGAACACAACATGGATGTGATAAAAGTGGCTGATCACATTATCGATATAGGACCGGAAGGCGGCAAAAACGGCGGACAAATTTTATGCACGGGTACTCCCGAAGAAATCATCAAAAACAAAAAGTCGTTTACCGCAAAATATTTGAAAGAGGAGCTGAACGGCACCGGAAAATAGAAGGACGTCCGGAGCATTCTTTGTCTTTGTACTTCAAAGTATGGTTTAATTTGCAGGTGACTCTCGCAAGTAAAAAAGTCACCCGCTCATTAAGAATTCCCAATCTTCAAACTCCCAACTTATTTTTATACTTTTATACTCCTTTTGAAAACAGACAGCAGAATGAAACAAGTACATATTTTTTGTGAAAACACCGGATCCGGGCATTCCTATCCGATGGGAACATCATTATTCGAAATCAGCAAAGATTTACATATAAGAACCAAAAATACAGTTTGCGGAGCGATTGTAAACCACCAGGTAAAAGAACTTTCGTTTTGCGTGGTAAAAACGAAAAAGGTGGAATTTATTGATGTTTCCCATCCCGATGGAATACGGATGTACATTCGCAGCCTCATTTTTGTTTTGTATGCGGCAGTTAAAGAAGTATTTCCACATGTTGAGCTACGCATTCAGAAAGGCATTTCAAACGGATATTATTGTGAATTGAATGGTTTGGAGCGGATGATTACCGATGCCGATATTTTTGAGATCAGGCAGGAAATCAACCGTTTGATTGCTCAGGATATTCCTTTTATAAAAAAGGGAATGCTGACGGAGGAAGTGGTTGATTTGCTTATAAAGCAGGGGCTGCAAGATAAGGCCCATTTGTTTGAACAACAGGGACATCTTTTTACAAGTTTATATTTTTTGGGCGATCTTGGAAACTATTTTTATGGTCACTTGCTTCCTTCTACCGGATATATTTCAAACTTTGGGCTCGTTCCCTATTTTGAAGGATTATTACTGCAAATACCTACACCTGCCGATTTCAACCAACTGTATAAACTGGAAAAACTGGACAAGCTTTTTGGTATTTACCAGGAACATAAAGATTGGGCTGAAATACTAAATGTTTCAACAATCAGCCATCTTAATGATTTTACATTGAATAAAAGAGGTGGGGACATCATTAAAATATCAGAGGCTTTGCATGAAAAAAGAATAGCCGAAATTGCTAACCTGATTCATGAACGGAATGGCGATATTAAGGTGGTTTTAATAGCCGGGCCTTCTGCTTCTGGAAAAACTACTTTTAGCAAACGTTTGGGTGTTCAACTGGCAGTCAACGGAATGCATCCCTATCAGATTTCACTGGATAATTATTTTGTTGACCGGGAAAAAACACCACTGGATGAACATGGGAATTATGATTTCGAAGCGTTGGAAGCGATTGATGTGGAATTTTTTAATCAACAGTTGATTGAGCTTTTTGAAGGAAGGGAAATTCAACTTCCAAAATTTGATTTTAATCGCGGGAAACGATACATGAATGGCGACAGGCTAAAATTGAACAAAAGCGATATTTTGATTATTGAAGGGATACACGGAATGAATCCAAATTTACTTCCTCACATTGATAAGAAAAATACCTTTAAAATATTTATCTCTGCTTTAACACAAATTTCGTTTGATGAACATACCCACATATCAACCGCCGACAATCGTTTGATTCGCCGAATAATTCGCGACAGCAAGTACCGGAGTTACCCGGCTTCGGAAACGATTAAACGCTGGCCGTCGGTACGCAGGGGAGAAGACAAAAATATCTTCCCTTACCAGGAGAATGCTGATATTATGTTTAATTCGGCAACTTTATATGAACTAGCAGTGTTAAAAAAATATGCTGACCCGCTGTTAAAAATGGTACTTGAAAACCAACGGGAGTACATTGAATCCACCCGCTTGTTAAAATTTCTTTCTTATTTTAAACCTATCGACGATGAGGAGATTCCTCCTACGTCGTTGTTGCGTGAGTTTCTGGGAGGAAGTAGTTTTATATATTGATTTTTAGCTGCCTTCTAAGGTGGAGCCGGAGAATACTTTTTACTCTTCCTCACACCATTGTAATGCATCTTTAATAGAAGAAAATGATCTGACTTCCCAGGCGGTATCTGAAATTGTCTTTTTATAGGTCTGGGTTAAGTTATCAATAAAACCATTGGTAGACACCACTGCTACTTTTAATTTCCTGTTCCACATTGAGGCTGTTTTATCCAAAGTCCCAATCACTTCGGTATCAATCTCGTTCATCGCCATTTTTTCAACTTTACTGTAATCAAAAATTTGATAATCCATCGAGTCAAATCGGGAGTCGCCATAGATTAAATCATTTACGCTCATAATCTCATCAGCACTTACAATGCCATTAAAACGGACGATAATGTTTGAGTTGTTCCAGGAAATTTCATTTGCCATATTCTGGTAGACTTTGAATGGTTATGTTAGTTTTTATTAAGGTTTGTAATCAGTGGAAAAGTATTAAAATTTTTACTTATTCAAAAGACTTTCAGGGCAAATTGTTCTGTTTAGGTTGAAAGTCGGACATTGTTAAACGGTATTTTGTTTTTGTTATAATGTTTTTTACCGATGGGATATCTATATAATTTAATTGTTCAGAAAATCGACAAGTGGAATGATAAACTGCTCAAAACTTTCGATATGTGGTAAATGCCCGATATTTTCAATCTCAACCAGTTTTGCATCGGGGATTTTCTTTTGTGTTTCTTTTCCTAATTGGTCGTAACGTCCCATTGTTTTGCGGACTTTATCGCTCACCAGCGGTTTCCCTAGCGCTGTCCGGTCGCGTGTTCCGATAATCAGCAAAGCAGGGCATTTTATATTTTTGAACTCATAAACCACAGGTTGGGTAAAAATCATATCGTAAGTGAGTGCTGCATTCCACGCAATTCGTTTGTAATCAGAATTAAGTGTCCAGCCGGCCAGCAAGTTTACCCACTCATCATATTCCGGTTTCCATTTTCCATCGTAATAACTTTCCAACTGATAGCTTTTAATTTTATCATAGGTTTTTCCCAGTTCATTTTTATACCACCAGTTGACGTTTTTGTATGGAACTACAAGTTTCCAGTCTTCCAGACCGATTGGATTCTCCAAAATGAATTTTTCTACAGTTTCCGGGTACATCAGCGTAAAACGTGTTGCCAGCATTCCACCCATTGAGTGGCCCAAAACCGCTGTTTTTGTAATTCCCAGCGTATCGAGCAATTGTTTTGTATTTTCCGCCAATTGCTGAAATGTATATTGGAAATTCTCCGGTTTCGATGATTTTCCAAAACCAATCTGGTCGGGCATGATTACCCGGAAACCTTCTGCTGCTAATGTTTTTGCAGTAGTTTCCCAATAGGCTCCGTTGAAATTTTTACCGTGCATCAATACGATGTTTTTCCCATTGTAATTGTCCGGTTTTACATCCATGTAAGCCATTTTCAGATGTTGCTGCTGAATATCGAGCTGAATATATTTTACCGGGTACGGATAGTTATAATTGCTCAACATTAAATCGAGCCACTTTAATTCATTATTTTGAGCCTGAGTGATTGAAAATAAAAAGGATAAGATAATCAGTAATTTGAATTTCATTGTTTTCCTGTATGGTTAAAAATTATGTCTGTATTTCTTTCTCAAAAAAGAATTCCATCGTATAATTTTCATATTCAGGTTGGATAATTCCTTCAGCATAGAAAATGTTTTCCGGCTGCGAATATCTTTTTAGGTAAGCCTCGTTAATTTTAAGGGTTAGTTCTTTGTTTGCAGAAATCTTTTTCCCGGAGACGCGCATCATTTTTTCGCCGTATTTTATTTCGCCGGTTCCGGTTTCCTGAAAAGCAGTAAACCAGCTTCGTTTACTTTTGTTCCACGAACGGGCAAAAATGCGCCCTTCAACAGTAATAAACCAGATGTTTAAAAAAGTCTCTCTCTCTGTTCCTCCTTTTACTCCGGTTAAGGTATGCGTTTCCAAATGTTGGTAAAAATCCTGTGGAAATCTCATTAAAAGCTTCAGTTTATAGTTTTCCTGCCCAAAAATACAACATCCTATCTTTGGTTTTGTTTGTAAAAAATATCAGTTAAAATTTTTCGCAAATAGAAAAAAGGTTACATCCCAAAGATTTCAATACGTCGTTATTTCGTATTCATCTCAAAATATAAGTAGCCTGATAATTACTGTTTTGATGATTCTGAAACAAGCTTTGGTTTGGCCGGGACAATACTAACCCCGGCATTAGTGCCGGGGTTAGTTTAATTTATATGGAAAGAGGCTTTAGCCCATTACTCCTGACTTTAACCAGACACAGCTGAATTAAATTCAGGATTACATAATGCAGACTTTGAACACACTCTTTGAAAGAGGTTTTGGCGGCTTAGTCATAAAATTTATCCCGTTTTTTTTCATTCAGAATGGCTTTGATCATCTTGCCTCTCTCCTTGCTTTTTTGCCTTTTTTCTTTTACTGAACTCGAAAAATGAAGCTGCTCGCGCAACAGTTTTTTGTAATTTTCCAACATCGCTTCCGAAATCATTTCATCTTCCACTGCGCGTAAAACGGCACAACCTTTTTCAGAGGTGTGACTACAGTCGTTAAAACGACATTGTTTGGCCAGTTCTGATATTTCATCATAAGTTAATTCAATTCCGTCGGCGTTATCAGTCAGTCCGATTTCGCGCATTCCCGGAGTATCGATAACAATACTTTTATTGGGCAAAACAATCAATTCCCGGTGGCTGGTAGTGTGCCGCCCTTTTTGGGTGGAAGAGCTGATGGCACTTGTTTTTAGAACCTCACTTCCGGCCAAATGATTGACAACGGTTGATTTTCCAACTCCCGAAGAACCTAAAAAACAGTAGGTTTTGAATGGCTCAAAAAACTGTTCTAACTGTTCGTAACCATCTTTCGTTTCACTACTTAGCGGCAAAACCGGAGTGTTTTTTACCCTTTTTTGAATTTTTATAATGGTTTCTTCCAGCTGCATTTTGTCAGCCAAATCAGTTTTTGAAAGTAAAATAACCGGTTGGATATCTGAATGATTACAAAGCGATAAATAACGTTCCATCCGGTTCAGATTAAAGTCGCGATCAACTGCCTGCACAATAAAAGCCACGTCGATGTTGGCCGCAATAATTTGTATTTCGCCATATTTGCCCACTGCCTGTCGCGTGAGCATCGAAAAACGCGGAAGTATCTTATGAATAATGGCTGCATCTGCGTCGTAAGTTAGCAAGGCAACCCAGTCGCCTACTGCCGGGAAATCTTCACGGCCTTGTGCTGAGAAGCGCAGGTTACCTGTTATCTCAGCATTGAATGTCTTTTCCGAGGTTTGCACGACGTATCTTTCTTTGTGTTCTGCAATTACGCGCCCCAATTGAAAATCCTCCAATTGGTTTGCCCTTCTGTATTCCTGCAATCGGGTAGTATATCCTAATTCTTTTAAATTCATGGTGTTTTTATTTTTAACACAGCGGATAAAGACAATTCTATTGTTCCGCTGTGTTGTTTTTTTAATGATTGATATTCACTTTTGCTTTTCCTTTTTCTTTAAAAGGAAATTGTTTTTCAAAACTTATCAGATCTTCATCCTTTGTAAAAAAAGCTTCGTCTTCGAAAAAACGGCCGCTTATTTTGTTCAATCCTTTTTTACAGATTTCCAGAGCCATAAAAGGTTCAAAATTTTGAAAATCTTTGGTTGTGATGTTGAATTCCTGTGCATTTCTAAATCCAAAACGATGGTAGTAGTCCGGATTTCCAAACAAAATTATTCCGCTGAATTCCATTTCTTTGGCCCGTAAAATGGAGAAGTTTATTAATTGACTTCCAATACCCTGACCTTGAAATTCAGGTAAAACCGAAAAAGGTCCGACACATAAAACCTCATGTTTGTGGTTTTGATTGTCGATTACACAAGCTTTTGTGGAAAGAATGTGTCCGATGACTTGCTTTTCACTTACGGCAATAAAATCCAGTTCTTTTATATAACTGTTGCTTTCCCGGAGCTGGTGAAGCACCAGATGTTCTGTACATCCCGGAGCATACAAATTCCAGAACGCTTCCCTGGTTATGTTTTCGGTTTGAAAATATTCGTTTTTGTCTGTATTTTTTATTGTTGTATTCATGATTGTTCAATTTATACGTTAATTACTCGCGCCAATGTTCCGGTTTATTTAGCTCATCGGAACAAATTATTTTTCCTTTTTCTGATGTAAATCCTTCAGAACTCAGAGACTGAACCATCCAGGCATTGGCAAATTCTTCAGGGATAGGATATGGTGCTGAATACCCCTGTTTTGCTGCATCAGGGGTAAAACCATGTTTCGGATAATAATCCATGTGTCCTAAAACAAATACCATTTCCGACCCCATTTTCTTCAAGCTCTTCAGGCCTTCCTGAATCAGTATGCCGCCAACTCCTTGTTTCTGGTATTCCGGGATTACGGCCAGCGGAGCCAATATGTGGAGCAAAGGCTGTGTTCCTCTGTGGTTTATATAAACCCTGGTAAACAGAATATGACCAACTGGTTCATTTTTGTAAAATGCCAGCAGCGACAGAATTGGAGTCGCTGTTTTGTCTTGTAAAAGAGCAGCGGTAAGTTGGGCTTCTTTGTCGTACCCAAATGCGCGTTCTTCTACAGTCATTATGGAATTAAAATCGTTTGAGTCGGTTTCTCTGATTTGGATATCTCGTAATTTCATTTTTTGTATTTGTTATTTTATGCACCTTTCGTGCAAATTTGAAGGTATCAAAAGCAGAAGCTCTCCTAAATAGATTGCAGGAATGATATTAAAATGTATTTAGCAATACGTCTACTGCTTTAAATTCCACCGTAAAAAATATGTAATGATTTGAAATAAAAATACGCATCAATTATTGCCTGTTTTATACAGACTGTAATTGCGCGAAATGAAAAGTGCGACAGGTACTATCGGTTCCCGAATAATTTTCGGAAATTCCCGGATAAATAGACCTGTCTGTTAAACCGACCTCAATAGTCGTGAAGAATGTGTTGCGTTTTTTCTCATGCGCTGCAAAGGTACATTTTCTTGCTGATAAAAAAATAAAAAGCTAAAAAAATATTGACATTGGTTTAAAATCAAAAACAGAGAAAGGATAAGTACCACATCAGTTCCTGCTATTTTTCGCTGTTTTTGTTGTAAAGTTCCATGAATGTTATTTCAACTTTGCATCAAACACCAAATCGAGCATTCGATAAATGTCATTCCCGTTATAATGATATTCATTTTCGGTATCCACACGGTGCACCAAAACCATTTTCTCTTCTGGATAAACAGCCAACATGTGAATGCCAACTCCGGTGTGAAAAAATGCTCTTAGCTTATTATCCTCGGTGAGGCGGATTCTCCATAACATCCCGTAGGCCAGATGGTATTTTTTATTATAGATGGAGTAGGGGCGGGTGCTGGCTTCAATCCACGTTTTTGGAATAATTTGCCTGCCGTTCCATTTACCGTTGTTTAAATACAGTTGTCCGTAAAGCGCTAAATCGCGGCTCGACATTCTGAAATGGTAAGCCGGATATTTTGATTTACTTTTTTCAAACTGGTAAAATCCATCTGTTTTGGGCATGGCGACAAACTCTTTTGATTCTCCGTCGATGGTGGTGTATTTGCCTTTATAGTCGCGCATGCCCAGAGGTTGGGCAATCTGGGTGTGAAAAAGTTCGTAAATGCTTTTTCCGGTTTGTTGTTCGAGGATGGCCCCCAGGGTGTTAAAATCCCAGTTGTTGTAATAATAATGTTCTCCGGGGGAATAACTCTCGCGGGCAGGCATCTCTTTTAACATCCCCTGCGACACTGCCGCTGCATTGTGAAATACACCGGAACGTGATTTTAGTAAATCGGCCACACGGGCATTTAATTCGTGTTCCGATAATCGCGGTCCGATATCCTGAATGTCCAACTCACGCAATGTTTGCGAAGTGTCAATTTTTCCGTCGGAAACAGCAATCCCGATAAGTGAATTTAGCAGGCATTTACGCATGGAATGGATGAGGTGCTTTTTCCGCGTGTTTCCCCAGTCAAAAATTACAGCTCCATCAACCAAAAGAAGCATGGAGGAGGCGTCGCTTTTTTTGAGGAAAGCAGCCAATGTATCCAGTTTTTCTGAAGAAAATCCTTTCTCCCCGGGAGCTGCCCTTGAAAGCTGCTGCGAAGAGTGATTGCCGCAACCGGTTATAATTACGAATATCAGCAGCGCAAAAAAAAAAGAATATGTTGAGGTGCCGTTTCATTTTCGTTTCATTTCTCGGGTTTTTGTTCGGTTTATCAATGGTTTTTTTGTTAAAGTCTGTTGCCAATCGGTTTTACGTTCAATCTCAAAATTACAAAAGAAAGTAAAAGATACTACAAAATAAGAAGCCTCTAACTGAGAGTATAAAATTAATTCAGAAAAGTTCGACTTTCGAAACATTACCTATTTTGATTAATATTGCACTGCAATAAACGGATGACTGACGTAAACAAAATACTCGTTTCAAGGATTAAACAGGGCGATTATCAGAGTTTTAATCGTTTGTTTTTTCAGTATTACAGGTCGTTGTGTTCTTATGTAAGTTCTATAATTGATGATTCATCAGCCGCTGAAGACATTGTTCAGAATCTTTTTGTGAAGTTTTGGACTGATAGGAAAAGGATAACCATTCATAAAAACATTGAAAATTATTTGTTCAAAGCTGCGAAACACAGTGCATTTAACTATTTGCGTTCAGAAACCAACCGCAAAAATGCCATGGAGAAAATGTCGTTGATGGATTTTTCAGATGAAGAATATTCAACACAGGAAGAATTTCTTCAAAAATTGGAGGAGTGCGTCAATCAACTGCCCGAACGTTCAAAAGAAGTATTTCTACTGCATCGTTATGAGGGATTAAAACAAAAAGAAATTGCCGGGAAATTAAATATTTCGGTTAAAACGATTAAAAATCAGGTTTGGAAATCGCTCAAATATTTGAAGTCCTGCATGGATGTCAAAAGTGCCCGCTAACATTTTTTTTAATGTAAGAAAAAAAGAAAATTCCGGATAGGACCTTTTTCTATTTGATGTGTCGTTATAGTAAACGATACAATCGGGAGGTGTTTGCTTTTGAAAAAATGAGAATCAAAGTTTTTAATGTAACGGTGAATAAATGGATGAGGAAAAAAATATAGGAAAACATATTGTTGAGCATTTACAAGATAATAGTGATGCTGAAATTACCGATCCGGTGCTTCAGACATGGGCGGAAACATCGGCTGAAAACAAACAGGATTTATTTGAATATACCCGAATTTGGGATGGAGTAAGTGAGCTTGCCCAAAGAAATAAATTTAGCTCCTCTAAGGCCTGGGAAAAAGTAGATTCAAGCATTAAAAAGCGATCAATAATTTCTGAACGTTATAAAATTTCTTTGTTATCCGCAGCTGCAGCTTTTTTCCTTATTTTGTTTGGTTTCTCTTTCTATTTCTACTGGGTTTCCGGAAATACAGAAGAACCTTTACAACTGGTAACCGAGTTGGGTAGTCGTTCAGAAGCAACCTTGCCTGACGGCACTATCGTGAAGTTAAATGCCGGTTCAGAATTAGCCTACCGATATGACAGACATAAAAAGATTCGAAGTGTTCAATTTACTGGTGAAGGATATTTTGAAGTTGAAAAAAACAGAAAACCTTTTGTCGTTCAGCTGCAAAACGGATTGACACTTAAAGTGCTGGGTACAAAATTTAATCTGTCTGCATACCCTGATGACGCTATCATAAAAACCACTTTAACTGAAGGGAAAGTGGAATTGCAGGATTCGAAAGGAGAAAAATTGATTTTGGCGCCAGGGGAGATTGCTTCCTTTTCAAAAAAAACAGGAGAATTATCTTATTTGGAAGAAGCGCCATCTCGTAATTTAAGTTGGATGGAAAAGAGGTTGTACATGGACAACATGTCAATGGCGGAAGTTTGTAGAATTTTGGAAAGATGGTATGATGTAGAGATAAAATTTGCCGAAAAAGAAATGGCTGAAAGGATTCATTATACAGGAACTCTTTGGGAGAAAACAATTTATGATGTATTTGAAGCATTGGATGGAATTAGCGAAATAGAATATAAAATTGAAGGCAGAAATATTGTGGTCTCTGAAAAAAAGTGAAGTGCTTATGAAAAAATAACCGTTAAAAATTAAAAAACGGGAAATGGTCGCACATTCCCCGTTATTCAAATTTTCAATCTAATGCTACCAACATTAGAAAGTTATAAATTTAAATGTATTACAAACTTATGAAAAAAAATTATGAGAACAGGAGCTGGTTGGATCCGGTTCTGAAAAAAATTTTACTGGCAATGAAACTAGCAACTGTAATAATCTTGATTTCAATAATGCATGTGTCTGCCTCCGTCTATTCGCAGACGACAAAACTGTCATTAAGCATGCAGGAGACTACGATAAAGGAAGTCCTTCAGAAGATTGAATCCATGTCAGAATTCCGTTTTATTTACCAAAATGAAAAAGTTGATTTAAACACAAAAGTTAACGTTCAGTTTAAAAATGAAAGTGTTGAGCATATTCTGGACGAGATATTCAAAAAAAGGGAGGTAGAATATTCAATCACCGAAAATAATCTGATCTTAATTAAATCGGGAGGAGAGGCATCGAATAAAAACAGGATTGACAGTGAGTTTATTGAACAGAAGACGATTTCGGGGAAGGTGACCGATTCCTCGGGCTTACCTCTCCCCGGAGTAACAGTTGTGGTAAAAGGTACTACTCAGGGAACGGTTACAAATGAAGAGGGAGAATATAATCTGATAAATGTTCCGGCAGGTGCAACCATACAGTTTTCATTTGTGGGCATGATAACACAGGAACTTGCCATTGGTGACCAAACAAATATTGACTTGGTTATGGAAGCCGATGCTATCGGTATTGAAGAAGTTGTAGCCGTTGGTTACGGTACGATGCGAAAAAGTGATCTAACAGGCTCTGTAATGAGAGCAAATAATGAAACGATTAAACAGCGGCCTAATATTTCAGTGCTTCAGTCATTGCGGGGATCGCTGCCCGGGTTAAATGTCGGGCAGGTGAGTCAGGCGGGCGAAGAACCCGATTTCTCAATTAGGGGGAGAACCTCGATCTCCGGTCAGGGAACTCCTTTAATTGTTGTAGATGGCGTGATTTTCAGAGGAAGTTTGAATGATATCAATCCCAATGATATTAAATCGGTAGATGTTTTAAAAGATGCAAGCTCTGCCGCTATATATGGCTCACAGGCCAGTAACGGAGTTGTTATAATTACCACCAATGATGGAGAGAATACGGAAGGAAAGCCGACAATTAATTTTAGCTCATTTTATTCATTTAACGAACCGGCAAAAGACTTTAAACTTGAAAGCCCTGAGGAGTTTATGACGAGGATGGCTAATGCAGATTTGTTTAATAGCAGAACGGAAGAATCTGGTTATCTGGAACCAAATCTGGATTATAACCCCACTTCGGAATTTAGAACAAACGAGCAGGTTGATGCTTATAACAATGGGCAAACAACCGATTGGAAAGATTTATTAACGAACGACAGGATGGCTTCTCAAGGCTACAATCTTTCAATATCGAACAGAACAAACCGAAGTGGATATTTTATCTCAGCAGGTTTTTCCGAAGAAGCAGGATACATGATAAATGAAAACTATAGCAGATGGAATACGAGAATAAATATTGATAATTCAGTCACTTCATGGCTTGATGTTGGCATCCAGTCGTTTATGACTGCCAGCGATTACTCTGGATACGATTTGAGCCCCTCAGAGATTTTTAAACAAACACCCTACTCGCCGGCATTTAAAGAAGATGGCTCGTATGTGGAAAATGCAAATGGATTGGATATAAATCCCCTTTATTTAAAAGACACAGATGATTTTGACAAAAAGATGAACTTATTTGGGAATGTGTATGCCGATATAAAACTACCTTTTATTAAGGGATTATCGTTTAAAACCAATTATAACCGAAACTATCGGATAGAGAACTATTATATTTTTAAAATTTACGGTAATAGTTTTCAGGGCTCCGGCAGTAAACGTCACGAAATATTTAATAACTGGGCCAACGACAATATTCTTTCCTATAAAAATGTTTTTAACCGAAAGCATAAGGTTGATATAACTTTGGTGCAGGGGTATGAAAAAAGAGCGTATTCCGCAACTGAAGGGGCATCAAAATCTTTCATAACGGATGTATTGGGATACAACAGCCTGCAATCAGGTTCGTCAGAATTACAGTCGGTTACAACACAAGCCTGGGAGGAACAAAGTGTTTATTCAATGGGACGTGTTTTTTATGGTTACGATAATAAATATCTTTTCACAGGAACGATAAGAAGAGACGGATTCTCAGGATTTAGTACGGATAACAAATTTGGTGTCTTCCCGTCCATGTCATTCGCCTGGGTTGCTTCAGAAGAATCTTTCCTGAAAGAAGAATTGCCCTGGTTGGATTTGTTAAAAGTTCGGGTCTCGTATGGTTCAAATGGTAACAGAACAATAGGTCGTTACCAAACATTAGCCCGGGTGGCAGGTACATTTGGGTATCTTGATGAGAATGGTACATCTTTATATAAACAAGCCATAAACAAACTTGCCAGTCCAAATTTGAAATGGGAAACAACAACGGGAATAAACTTTGGGATTGATTTTGCAATCTTGAATCAAAGACTTTTTGGAGCAGTTGAGTATTATAGCAGCAATACGGAAGACCTTTTGTACAACGTCGATATTCCCGGCATTTCGAGGTATGAAACTTTCCCTGATAACCTGGGTAAACTGGCAAATCATGGATTTGAAATGTCCTTGTCAAGCATTAATGTAAGCAATCAAACTTTTCGTTGGGAAAGCTCAGTAACCTTTTCTATGAACCGAAATGAACTTAAAGAATTGCTTGGGAGAGATGATAATGGAGATGGGGTTGAAGATGATTTAGTTTCAGAGGGATTGTTTATTGGGGAGTCACTAAATGCGATATACACTTATGAAACAGATGGCAGTTTATGGCAAATGGATGATGATATTCCGTCTACCGCAACCTTAGGTAGTTATAAAATAATAAATCAGGATGACGATGAAACCATAACTCCCGACGACAGAAAAATTATTGGAACTACGGATCCTTTATTTCGATTGGGGATGAATAACAAAGTAAAGTACAAAAACTGGTTACTTACTTTTTTTATCAATTCAGTAGTAGGGAATGACAATTATTATTTAGGTACTGATAATATGACTGGTTTTAATGCAGTTAATTCACAGATGTTATATACCAGAACTTTTCCGAGTGGACTGGATTACTGGTTGCCTGAAAATCCCAATGCCAAGTATCAAAAACTATTGATAAGTGTGCCTTCCGGTCTTCAGGCGTCACCATACATTCCCCGAACCTTTATTCGCCTCCAGGATGTAATGCTGTCATACAATTTTGACAGTGAGTTTCTTAAGAGAATTGAGATCCAGAATTTGAAATTATATTTTAATGGTAAAAATCTTTATACTATCACAAAATGGCCAGGTTGGGACCCTGAAACAGGTCAAGGTATCACTATGGGGGGAAGACCGGTAACAAGGAGTTATTCATTTGGAATTGAACTAACCTTTTAAAATTGAACGTTATGAAAAATAAATATTTTGAATTAATCAAAAATTACCGGAATACTGTTAAAAAATTCTTATTGCTACTTGTTGTTTTCAACCTGATGTCATGCAATGAAAACGATTTTCTTGAAGAGAAGCCGTTGGATTTTTTATCACCCGTAAATTCATTTGTGACTTTTGAACACTATAATGCTGCCGTTATTGGATTATATACAAAATTCAGAAATGAATTTTATGGTAGTGCAAATGCGCTGGTAGCTCCCAGGGTAATGATGCAGGCAACCGATCTCGTCTTTTATAATCATGATGCCGGTGCAAATACTGATTTTGCATCCTTGCTAAACCCCAATAGTGATTTTGTGTATAATGCGCTCTGGGGACCCGCTTATGCGATCATTTATGATGCAAACGTTATTATTGGCAGGGCTCAGTCAGAGGAGAATGAATTAACTGAAGAACAAAAAAATAAAGTGCTGGGCGAAGCCTATTTCTTTCGGGGCTATATGCACAAAATGCTGGCTGATTTATATGGAGGAGTCCCGATTGTTTTACAGGAGACTGTAGAACCCAAAAGAGATTATGTAAGAGCTTCAAGAGATGAGGTATACCAGCAATGTGTTATTGATTTATTGTTTGCCACAGAAAATCTCAGTGATATTGAATCGGTGGATGATTACAGAATCAGTGATTTGGTTGCCTGGCAGGTATTATCCGAAGTATATATTTCTTTAAAACAATGGGATGGGGCAATTGAAGCTGCAAGTAAAGTAATTGATAGTCCGGCTACAACATTAATGACAGAACGGTTTGGTACACGTGTAAACGATGCGTTTAACCCTGATATGCCATGGGCATCGGGCGGAGATGTATATTGGGACTTGTTTCGAAAAGGGAATCAAAACCGTTCTTCAGGCAATACGGAAGCCTTGTGGGTTTTGCCGTATGAGTATAATATTGATGGCGGAGAACCAGGGGGAGTACCGCTGGAAGTCAATTTTTGTCCCCGAATTTGGCAGGTTACAATTCCCAACTCTGATGGTACTAACGCAAAACTAATTCCCACTCCAAATACTTATTACGGTGGGCGTCCGGGAGGAAAATGCCGACTTACTGAATATTTTTACCATACCATTTGGGATGAAAGTGGTTACCAGGAAGATATAAGAAATGCCTCGTATAACATAATTCGTGATGTTAAAGTGAATAATCCGGCTTCAGAATATAACGGGCAATGGGTGATGGCAGATAATGTACCAATACCTTTGAAAACATGGAATGATACAGTGCGAAATTTCTTTCCCATACCGGCAAAAGCTGCCTCCATGGGCGATCATCCAGATGATTTGTGGATTGCGGATCAAACTGTACCCGGTTCAATAACCTCTATCACCGGACCATCCGGAAAAACATATAGGAATGAATATAAAATGAGATTGGCTGAAACCTATCTATTACGGGCGGAAGCATACCTGGGGAAAGGTGATAAAAGCAGTGCCGCTGATGATATCAATGTTGTCAGAAGCAGGGCAAATGCGCCTGATGTCAGTTCTGCCGATGTGGATATTGACTATATCCTGGATGAAAGGATGAGAGAATTATATGTTGAAGAATTCAGATTGTTAACGTTAACCCGTTTAGGAAAATTGGTTGAACGAACAAAATTGGCAAATCCGGTTGTTGGGAATACTTACGGAGAACATCAAAATTTGTGGCCGATACCCTACAGTGAAATTGAAAAAAATACGGGTGCCGTTTTGGAACAAAATCCCGGATATTAGTACGTAATAAAGATTGATGCAGGTGCCGCAATTTGAAGTATCTGCATCAATTCTCAGAATCATTTATAGGTGTTATGCGCAATTTCTATTTTAAAATTCGAATTGGAATAATAGGACTTCTCATTTTATTGGGTAAATTAAGCAGCGGGCAAATTGTTGATATTAAAGAGGATGCATCAAATCCTCTTCCCAATATTATTCTTATTATGGCAGATGATATGGGATACGAGTGTTTAGGTTGCAATGGATCTTTGGATTATTCAACCCCAACCCTTGATCGGCTTGCAGACAATGGTATTCGTTTTACCAATTGTTTTTCACAACCATTGTGTACTCCTTCAAGGGTTAAAATAATGACAGGAAAGTATAATTATCGAAATTATGAATACTTTGGTTATCTGAACCCTGATCAGAAAACCTTTGGGAATTATCTGAAAGATGCCGGATATAATACTTGCATTGCCGGGAAATGGCAACTAAATGGAATTTATCATGATTTGCCCGGGAACCAGGATTTGTCAAGGCCGCAACACTTTGGTTTTGATGAATATTGTCTTTGGCAATTAAACAAAACCGGCGCGGAAGGAGAACGATACGCCAATCCTTTGATCATAAGGAATGGAGAAGAGATAGAAGGATTAAAAGATGCTTACGGGCCGGATATTTTTAGCGACTTTATTTGTGATTTTATTGATGAAAATAAGGAACGCCCGTTTTTTGTGTATTACCCAATGGTATTGGTACACGATCCATTTGTACCAACACCGGATTCTCCTGAATGGAACGAGTTTGGGGATCGGTATAAAAAAAGTACAGCCTACTTTGATGATATGGTCGGCTACGTAGATAAGGTCGTTTCAAAAATTGAAGATAAGTTGAAAGATTCCGGTATCGCGAATAATACGATTGTTATTTTTACCGGCGACAATGGTACACATCCCTCAATTATAACAGAAACAGTTGATAAGGAGGTTACAGGTGGCAAAGGCTCCTCTTTAAACACGGGAAATCATGTTCCCTTGTTTGTTTCCTGGCCTGCAAAAATAAAAAAAGGAAGGGTATTTAGCGGTCTGGTTGATTTTACTGATATTCTTCCAACAATTGCAGATGTGGCAAAACTTAATCCTGCATCATATTACACGGATGGGAAAAGTTTTTTTAGCGTCATAAACCAAACAGATGGAAAGACGAGTAAGGAAGAAGTTTTTATCCATTATAGCCCGAGATGGGGAAGATTTAAAAGCAATAGATGGGTTTTGAACGAATACTATAAGCTTTATCAAAACGGTGAATTTTACAATACAATGAATGATCCGGATGAAAAAAATCCGATCGTTTCACCAACAAATCAGGAGAAAAATATCAAAAAAAAGTTTGAAAAAGTTCTTGATTCAAAAGAAAAGGAATTTCCATTTAAAAACAATGATGTTGAGTTCAAACCATAGATATATTTTATATTAGCAGGAGAACCAATAATCTCAAAAGTAAAAATGATGAGACAAATCTATCTAAGGTCAACTATTATAGCTATCGTATTTTTTCTTTCCAATCAACTACATTGTGCGGAAACTGAAACGAGTTCCAAACCTAACGTTATCCTAATTTACACCGATGACCAGGGTGCGATTGATTTAAACTGTTTTGGTGCAACGGATTTACTCACTCCCAATATGGATAAACTGGTAAAAAGCGGCATTAAATTTACTCAGTTTTACGGCGCTCCCATTTGTTCTCCTTCAAGAGCCGGCTTACTCACGGGAAAAACACCACAGCGTGCAGGCGTACCGGGAAATGTAAGTCCGCGCAGCCTGGAAGCCGGAATGCCAGGTAGCCAGTACACGATTGCCGAAATGTTTAAAGATGCCGGATACAAAACTGCACACATCGGAAAATGGCATTTGGGGCATGCTAAAGATAAGCAACCCAATGCCCAGGGTTTTGATTATTCCTTTGGCCATTTTGTTGGTTGCATCGATAATTATTCGCACTTTTTTTACTGGAACGGCCCCAACCGGCATGATTTATATCGCAACGGAGAAGAAATTTTTTACCCCGGCGATTATTTTCCGGATTTAATGGTAAAAGAAGCTTCTGGATTTCTGGA
>NZ_JAIKLE010000109.1 GCF_022267315.1 Maribellus maritimus | reverse complement strand
TCGCTATAGCTTGGAGTCAAACAGAAAAGATTTTTTGACGCTGCACTTCATTTATTTTCTTCACGCTTTTACTCTTAGGCGGGTCCGTTCTTAACCTGTAAATCAGTTCTTCTTTTATGTCTTATTCTTTGACTTCTTTTTCTATGTGAAACGTTCGGTACTCATTTCTCACCGCTCACTTTCTCATCTTCTCTCCTCTCAGTGCTCACAGTCTCTCCGCTCATCGCTCTTTTCTCACCCTCTCATCTTTTTTCTTCTCAAAATGCCCAGTAATAAGGTATCAGCCATACACTGACTACAAAAGCAATTATCTGCATGGGCGTTCCGATGCGTAAAAAATCCCGGTATGAATATTTCCCAATGGACTTGATGATCAGATTTGCCCGGTATCCACGGGCGGTCATAAAACTGGAAGCAGCGGCTATGGCAATCGCCACAAAAAAAGGTTTGGCATTGACTCCCAACAGCTCGGCGGCCAGTACAGCTACAGGAAATACCAGGGCTACGGCGGCATTGTTGGTAATAATTTCGGTTAATACAGCGGTGACGATATAAATGATTGCAAGCACTCCTGCCGGGCCAATGGATTTTACCACATTGACGGCATCCTCTGCCATCGACTGAGCGATACCGGAATTCTGAATCCCTTTGCTGATGGCAAAAGCTGAGGCCACTGAAATAATCAGGTCCCAACTGATGTTTTTGGTATAATTCTGAGATGGTAATATTTTCAGCCATACCAGCAAAATGGCTGCTGCTGCAACAAAAAGAAAAATATTTAAACGCATTCCATAGCCCCAGGATACCAGTTCATTGATAACAATCCCCAGCACCATTGCAGCAAGGATCACCAGAGCGATCCACCGTGTGCGTGATGTTTTTCCCACACGGTAATCCTGAAGGTAGTTTACCAGATAAAACATATGTGATGTTTCCCAGTTACTCAGAAACTGGTCGGTGGAAAGCAGCACGACATTGTCGCCCACCTTGAGTTTGAGTTTGTTCAGGTTGGAGGTAATCCTCTCTCCATTCCGGTGTATGGCAAGTACAACAGCGTTAAAGTGTTCAAAAAAGTTGTATTCAGTAACGGTTAGTCCCAGTCCGGCAAAACGGGGTGAAAGTACCACTTCATATTGTTTTAAATCGGCGGGAGATTCATTGTGCAGGTATTCCTCTCCTTTGAGTTTTATATCTTTGTGTGCAAGAATATAATTAAGCCGGTCGGAGGTTCCCATCACCAGAATATCATCGTTTTGTCTTAGTTTAATATTGTTTTTCCCGGGATATAATGTTTTTCCGTTACGTTCCACACAATACAACTGTAATCCGTTTAACCCGGGAACTGAAGGGTTTTCGATAACCTGCCCGATGAGTGAACTGTTTTCCGTGAGTTGCAGGTTATAATAGTAATCTTTTGTTTCTGTTATTCCGCGCATGATGCGCATCTTTTTTCCGGGAAGGAGCCAGTTGCTCACCAGTGCCATGTATACAATTCCAAACAGAGAGATAACCAGTCCCAGTTTTCCCAATTCAAAAAGATGAAATCCCTGAAACCCGCTTTCAAGCATCAGCCCGTGAACCACAAGATTAGAGGAGGTTCCAATCAGGGTACACATTCCGCCAAAAATCGCCGCATAGGAAAGGGGAATAAGAAATTTTTTATAAGAAAAGCGCATCATGTCTGCCCATTTCATAAGTAAGGGTATAACATTTACAACAATAGGCAGGTTATTTAAAAATGCCGAGAACAATGAAACAGGAATCATAATCCTTGGAATCAACAAAGGCATTGGACTTTTCTTTCGCGGAAGGTAAATTTGAGCGAGCCGGGTAATCAGGCCCGCTTGTTTTATTCCTTCATTCACCAGAAAAAGCACGGCAATGGTTATAATTCCGTTGTTGGAAAATCCGGCAACCATTTCTTCTCCTGAAATAATGCCGGTAGCCAGAAAAATGACAGCTGCGCTAAACAGGATCAATCCCGGACGCATGGCCTCCAGCAAAAAAGCAACAATAAGAAAAATAAAGGTTGCTATTACGATGTAGGTTTCAATGGTCAATGTTAAAAAAGTATATTTTTATTGGTATAGAGAGTCCCACGTTCTCACTACTCATCTCTCTTCTCAACGGGGCGTTGCCCCGAACCCCAATTCCTTTTTTCCTATAGCTGAAAAAAGGAATCAAAAAAAGCCACCGCTCAAGATTAAAAGCTAAAAATCAATTCCCTTTCGCTAAAATCTTTTAAACTCCTCCTTCGCTATAGCTTGGAGTCAAACAGAAAAGATTTTTTAACGCTACACTTCATTTATTTTCTTTACGCTTTTACTCTTAGGCGGGTCCGTTCTTAACATGTAAGTCAATTCTTCTTTTATGTCTTATTCTTTGACTTCTTTT
>NZ_JAIKLE010000108.1 GCF_022267315.1 Maribellus maritimus | reverse complement strand
AATGTTATTCAGCATTTCGAAGTCCAATACTGCTCAAACAGCGACAAATGCTACCACTGCAACAGCTTACCCTTGTTTTCATTTGCCTGATTAAGTAATTTTACTTCCTTGATTTTAATGCTGTTGAAAACAGAAAACAAAGCCATTTAATACTTAAAATCATTACCGCCAATGGAAACAATTATTCAGAAAACAGGAAAGATATTATACGTGCTCAACCGAAAAGGGAAAAGATTACTCAGTACCCGGGTTTTAAGGAACCATACTTCAGTGATTCTGTTTATAATGCTGGTTTGTTTAGTTACTTTTCTGACAATATTTTGGGGACTGGGATACCGGGCTTCCCGAGTTATTGTATATACGTCCGCTGCTTTGACAGCTTTGTTTGTTGCTTTAATTTTTATTGGCTCCTGGCATGAGGCCAGGCGGCTCCGCCAAAACGAGATTATATCCTGTTTCCTTTTTAAACGTGGTAACATAAATGGAATTCAATTGCAGGATTTGGGATTTTCTGATTCCGACTGCGGGAATCTGAACCTGATCCTGAATAACCTCGCTCCAAAACATAAAATTGATTTTAAACTGGTATCAGACAACCGGGCTGCTGCTGACTATAAAAAATTGTTTCGAATCCTTCATTTGCTGATTGATGGAGGAATCAGGGATTTCAAAAAAGAGCGCAAAGAAATGTTGTTCAAATTCATCGAATCTACCTTTACTTTAAATGGTTCTGAAGTTAACCGGGCGAGTTTAAACTCGCGTTTTTCAGAGTGGGTAAATGAAAGTAAAACGGAATTTTCAGAGAACCTGGATCCTTTTCGAAAAATTCTGGGACAATAGACGGTATTTTTCCCGTAATTACCCCGTAATGTAAATTACTGTCTTGATTTACTGCCACATATAGCTACATATTTGCTGATGGGATTTTCTTGCATCAAGCGTCATTACTCATTAATAAATATGTCAACTATGGAAAATCAAGCATTTATTACCAAACAAGTTCTAAACGAATTAAAACAAATCAAAACCCTACTGGCTGAGAATAAAACCGTTTTTAATGTTGAAGAGCTGGCCCAGTACACCGGGCTTTCAAAAAGCAAAATTTACAAGCTGCTCAGTAAAAAACTTATTCCAACCGGAACCAATGCTAACATCCGGCAAAAGTTCTTTTATAAAAAAGACATCGATCTTTGGTTGATGGGTATTTCCAAAGAAGAACTGGAAGACGAGGAGAAATTCAACCAGATGCTATCCAGAAACCGAAAGTATTAAAACCGGCATTCGCTGCCTTTTAATGTTAGATTTTAATCCAGTATGGTTATGGAAGAAAAAGAATCCGGTTTATACATTGCCAATAATCCCAAAAAGAAAACAGTTTTTGATTACACATCAGATTATCTTTTTGAAAAATACGACATCAGGTACAATGAAATATCTCATGACTATCAGATTTCTTTAATTGGAGAAAACCAATGGCACTATCTTAATATCAATTCACTGATTATTGAACTCACAAAGGCCGGTATCGAGATATCGCCTGGCAAACTGGAAATCTTTATCAAATCAGAACTCATTGCAAAACATAATCCGATCCTGAACTATTTTGAATCATTAAATAAATGGGATGGCATTGACCATATACAGAAGCTGTGTTCTTATGTTCCTACCTATGAAGATGAAGCCTTTCTGTATCACTTTCGGAAATGGTTGGTACGAGCAGTCAGGTGTGCCCTGGAACCTGACTATTTTAACAAGCAGGCTTTTATCCTTAGCCACAAGGGCCAAAGCTCGGGAAAATCAACCTGGTGCAGGTTTCTTTGTCCCCCACTACTTTCGGAATATATGGCTGAAGACATCAGCAACGATAAGGATGCACGTATTCAACTTTGCCGGAATTTTCTGCTTAACCTCGACGAACTGGCGGTTCTCTCCAGAAAAGATGTAAATGCACTAAAAGCCTTCTTTTCGAAAACTTTTATCAATGAAAGATTACCTTACGATAAAAAGAACACTACGCTTCCACGGATCTGTTCATTCGTGGGATCTACAAATATGGCATCCTTTCTCAGCGATGAAACCGGTTCTGTTCGCTGGCTGTGTTTTGAACTTCGTGATAAAATTGACTTTACCTATTCAAAAGAAGTGGATATTAATAAGGTTTGGAGCCAGGCTTTTCATTATGCCTATCAACTGGAAGAATTTGACGCAGAACTTTCGTTAAATGATGTAACTGAAAACGAGGAGCGAAATAAGAAGTACACCCGGCTTTCAACCGAACAGGAATTAATTGCAAAGTATTATGAAAAATCCCAGGATATGGAAGATTTTGTAACTGCATCGGATGTTGAAATAGCTTTGAGCTATCTAAACCTGAGATTGAACCACATCAATATTGGTAAAGCTTTGTCGGGATTTAATTTTCAGCGGGTAAAACACCCCAAAAGACAGGTCTGGGGGTACCTGGCCCGATCAAATATTAATTCCAGCTAAATGACAGTTTTCTGC
>NZ_JAIKLE010000107.1 GCF_022267315.1 Maribellus maritimus | reverse complement strand
TCGATATTCCGATGATACCCTGCCAATGATTCCGGGGATACCCTGCCAGTCAATTTTCGGTTTCAACGGCTAAGATATTTATTTTTTTAGTTTCATTTTTCTCATTGATTGTCCGTTTAATTCTATGCGGTGGGAGGAGTAAACAATCCTGTCCAGTATTGCATCAGCAATGGTGTGTTCACCAATTAATCCATGCCACTCTTTTACCGGTATTTGTGATGTAAAAATAATTGAAGCATTATCGTATTTGTGTTCCACAATGTCGAGTAAGGCCTGCCGCTGCATTTGGTCGATTGCAGTTAGGCCAAAGTCATCGAGTATCAGCAGTTGGGTGTTTTGTATCTTTTTAAGCAAAACAAGGTAATCCCCCTGAAGCTTAGAAAGTTTTACCTGCTCCATTAGTCTGGCTGTATTAAAATACGATGTTTTATATGTCATTTGGCAGGCGTGCATACCAAGTGCCTGTGCCAGATAACTTTTGCCACAACCGGTTGGCCCGGTAATAATAATGTTTTCGTTACGGCGGATAAAATCAAGGGAAACCAGGCGTTCAAACAAGTTACGGTCCAGGTTGCGCGGGTGGTTGTAATCAATATCGAGGATTGATACCTGTTGTTTAAATTTAGCTTTGGCCACAAGCCCTGCTATTTTTCTCTCCTGCCGATATTCCCATTCCTGGTCTACCAGCATGGCAATGTACTGGTCGGTGGTATAATCGTGATAATTTGCGCTTTGGATGCTGTTGTAATAAGTTTCGGCCATCCCCGAAAGGCGCATTTGTTTCATTTTTTCGATGGTTGCATTGTTGTTCATAATCGTTGTTTTTATTTATAATTTGCAGCACTACGAAGGTTTTCGTGTGGTTTTATTTCGTGTTTTATTTGTTCCTGCCCGGGATCTGTGTCGGTGTGGTTTTTTAATATGTTTTCAATAATACGGTACGAACAAATGTCGTAGTCAAGGGCTTTTTTACATGCAGCTTCGATACGTTGGCGTGGGTATTTATTTTTTAATGCAATTATGCCCTGGGAGCGTTTAAAGGCAACTTCAGGATAAGTTTGCTGGTCGATTAGTTTGGCTACATAAGTTGTTGTTTCCATCCCAATTTCAGCAGCCTTTTTTACAAAAAAGTCCCTGTTCCACGACTGGTAATACCGGTGAGTGCTTGAGAGGTGGTCTTTAACTGTGGCGTAGTTTCCCCTGCGGTGGCTTTTGGCATGTGTGGCAATGCGCTTTTTATTGTAATAAATCTCTACTGTATCGATATTGTGCTGCACCTCGACATGCCTGCCAATGTAACGGTACGGGACACTGTAATAGTTCTTTTCACTGCTCAGGTAAACATAGCCCATCTTTTGCACCTTTGCCCGGTTGAAATGTTTTATTTTATAAGGCTCGGCAGGTAAGGGGGACAGTTGCCCTTTTTCAATTTCCACAAACTGTTTAAAACGGCTTATGCCGGTTGTTTGTAGTTTGTAACTGTTGTAGCGTTCAAGTAAAAAGCGGATTTGTTTGTTCAGTTCTTCCAGGCTGAAAAAGGTCATGTTCGATATCTCGTAATAAATACGTTGGTAGACCAGTTTTACAGCCCCTTCTACAAGGGCTTTGTCCTGTGGGGAATACGAACGGGTGGGGTTGATTACGCATCCGTAATAATGTCCCATATCGCGGAATGTTTTATTGATTACCGATTCGTATTTTGAGGATTTGGTAACTGCTGATTTTAAATTGTCGGGGACGATGGCCTGTGGCACACCGCCAAAAAAGTTAAGGCAGTTGCCAACTGATCTTACAAGCGATTCACGCGATTGATCATAACTTGCTTCTACATAAGTATACGAACTGGCCGGAAGGATGCCCACAAAAACCTCTACTTCGCGTATTTCCCCGGTAGAGCGGTCAACAATTTGAAGTTTTTTCCCGGCATAATCGATAAATAATTTTTCCCCGGCTTTATGGTTGAGTTTGCCGCTGGCCTTTTTGCTTTCAAGCCAGTCGCTAAATAACTGGCAAAACTGTGAGTAGCTGTAATGGTCAATGTGCTCTTGTTTGTACCTGCGCCACAAATGCTGCCGTGTACACCCGGGCTTCTTCATCTCGTTTACAAAACCCGGGAACAAGCCGTGAAGCGTTGCATAGCGGTCCTGGTCGAGGGCTTCCTTAGAGGGGAAAAGTTTTTGAAGCTCTGCCTCTTCAAAATTTAGCAAGGCGCTGAAACTGTGCCCGCTTGATTTTAACTTTTTTACGTAATGGTTTACCGTATTGCGGTCAACCCCAATTTCCCCGGCTATCTTACGGTTCGAAACCTTCCGGGTCTTTAATAATAGTAACTGTTTTACTTTCATAATGTCAATTTGCAATGCAGCCATAGCTTCTCTGGTTTTATTTTTTACCAGCGAAGTACAAATTGAAACCGGAAAATGATTAAAATGGCAGTGTTTATTCCGGAACCAGTGCCAAATTTTGGCAGTGTTTACTTCGGAATAGTTTCGCGCCGCCGCCAGCCCAAAGCCAAAACAGCCTATAAAAGTGGCAGCATTTGGCCGGAATCACTGGCAGCATTTCATCGGAATCACTGGCAGGGGGTGAACCGGATTATCTA
>NZ_JAIKLE010000106.1 GCF_022267315.1 Maribellus maritimus | reverse complement strand
GACAACACCCTTATCCTCACTTTTCATGGGTAAGGGGTTTTGTGTTCAAAAATCGATAAATCAGACAATATCCGTGGTTTTCGTTATATACAATTGAACAAGAAGAATTAAGTTGATAGATTGTTGAAAAAATAGACTACTATGAATCTAAAACTTGGAAATATTAAAACAATAAATGAGATGAAAACCTTATCATATTTGTTTTTCATAACTCTTTTCATTTTTAGTTCTTGTTCAAAAGTAGACACAGGAAAAATAATAATAGCTGGGACTTACGATTCAGACTTATTATATTATGAATTTTCTCCTCCATTAAAAGTTGAATTATCCTTGGACACGTTAACCGACAACTATATTGGAGAAGATTCTATAGATATAAATCAGGACGGAGTTTATGATATAATAATTAGTCATCGAATTCATCTTCCTCCCAAATCAGGAACTCCATCATATGACCATTTTCCATTTTACAGGCTAACCTTAAAAAATGGTTTGCAAGTAGCAACAAAATTGCAATCCTATCCTGTTGGACACGGACAACTTAATGATGTTAATTGGGTTGACGCATTGAGTTATAAAACTCGAATTGATACATGGTCTGACTGGTCAGAAAATAATGAAACTCGAACAATGTGGGCTATCCCGCCAGTCAGCACTGCTCCATACGGTCCTTGGTATAACTTGACAAATGAAGAAAAATACATAGGCATTAGAATGAAAATTGATTCCCGATTTAAATATGGTTGGATTAAAGTGAACGTAATTTCGCGAGAGGATATGCAATTTTTAAGTTATGCTTTGGAAAAATAAAAGTTGAATTAAAAAAATGAATAAAATACGCCCTATAACAAGGTATATATTGCAGGGCGGGTTCGGTGGTTCGCCAACTGCGGATTCTCGTTTCGCAGTTTTGTGTCCTTCGGACAGGAACACTCTCCGAAATCCGCCCCGACAACTTACAAAGAAGAAACTTTGAAATACCTATGAAGCTCAGAAAAAAAATCAATAAAAATAACAATTTTAGTACTTGGACTTTTCCAGGTATTTGGAGCTATTTTGGGCTTTTATCTTGTCGCCTGGCTTCTTCTTCTCACTGATGAAATTAATGGTGTGATGCTTTTATTTTACTTTATGGCAGTTGGGTTATACTGTTTATCATTAAAAGCAGGAAGTTTACTTATTAGAAAAGAATGCAAAAGAGGATTGATATATTCAATCGTTAATCAAACATTTCAAATTATTTCTTTTGCACTGGGTGGCTACTCATACAATTATTTTTCAGGGGGTAAACTTGCTTTTGGATTTAGTCTTACAGATGGTTTTGAAATGAAACTTGACTTCGGGATAACATCAAAATTTAGGGGCGGCTTTTTTTGAATAATGGTCTGCCGGAAAAGAGAAGCAGAAGCCTAAAAGATAAAAACCATCAAATTGCCCAAACGCAACATAAACCCTTGCCCCGGTTGAATTCTCCCGATAAAATAGTTACTTTGCCAAAGGCAATAAAACAGGATGACACAACGATTTTTTTTGCAACTGAGTTATAAGGGAACCAACTATCACGGCTGGCAGGTCCAGCCCAATGCCCTATCCGTGCAGGAGGTGATGGAAAAAGCTTTGTCGACCCTGCTGCGCGAAAATGTGAGTGTGGTGGGAGCTGGAAGAACCGATACCGGAGTACATGCTTCTTTTTTTGTTTTGCATTTTGATGCTGCAAATTCAAAGATCGATGTGCAAAATTTTCCCTATAAACTGAATCGTTTTTTACCAAAGGATGTCGCCGTGCAAAGAGTCTGGAGGGTAAAAAAAGATGTCCATGCGCGTTTTGATGCGCTTTCGCGGACTTATAAATATTACATCTCAACAACAAAAGACCCGTTTGCTACCGAAACTACTTATCATTTTTCGCCAAAGCTGGATGTTCTTAAAATGAATAAAGCAGCAAAGCTTTTATTTGATTATACCGATTTTACCAGTTTCAGCCGTTTGCATACCGATGTGAAAACCAACAATTGCAAAATTTATCAGGCCGGTTGGACAAGCGAAGGAACACAATTGGTATTTACCATAAAAGCTGACCGTTTTTTGCGGAACATGGTACGTGCCATTGTGGGAACCTTACTGGAAGTGGGAAAAGGGAAATTGAGTGTTGATGGATTCAAAAATGTGATTGAAGCAGAAGACAGGGGGATAGCAGGAGCCTCAGCACCGGCAGAAGGTTTATTTTTGGTCGGTATCGATTACCCGGAAGAGATTCAGCGATACTTTGAATAAATGTTAAAAAAACTAAGTTTCCTGAACATAGTCAAAGCGTTTTTACGGGTTTGCCTTTTTCCTTTTGTGTAATTTCGTGTTTTGTTGATTCATGTGGCTCAATCTATTGCCACAATAGCTAAAAGCACAAATTACTAAAACAGGAAAGATAACAATGTGTATTTTCTCTTTTTCTGATGTAACCGAGCTGTGTCCTTGGGTGTGGATGTTTGCTTATCGGTTTTTATAAAAAGAAAAAGGATAAGTCAACACTTATCCTTTTCAACCTAACTAAACCAATAAAACTAATCAAACCTAAACTTATGAACTAAAACTCTGCTACAAATATATGTCGAAAAACATATT
>NZ_JAIKLE010000105.1 GCF_022267315.1 Maribellus maritimus | reverse complement strand
AAAAACACGGAGAAAAATACCATTTGGAAACCATCGACTTAACAGGAAATGATATTGGAACACGAGTAGAAATTCAGATTCCGGATGAAAAATAATTTGCAATGCAAAAAAACTTTTGTAGCCTCAAGAAGCTCTTTTTAAATAATATTACCGTTAAATAAATCAATCCTGCCGTTAAATAAATCTGTCTTTTTATTGTCGCTTTTTCGTGCCAAATTTGAATCAACCAGAATCAACGGTTATGAAAACAAAACTCTTTTTAACACTTACACTAATCTTTAACTTCGCAAGAGCTTTTTCGCAAGAGCAAATTATAAAACTAAATCTTCAGGAAAAACATGAATATATTTTTGAGAAAATCGAAAAAATATATCTGAAATCTGAAAATGAACCGGATAAGTTTTTACAAGAGGATGCAAAAAAAATAAAAATAACTGTTGAGAAAATCGTCCCAAATGAATTAATTGAATTCTCTTTTCAATACTCAAAAAATATACGTGATAATGGGTCGTATGGTGAAATGTTAAACTGTGTTGACTATTTTTTCCCCGAGCTGGGTATCACACGACCATATGATGCAGTCCAGGGCTTATTATGCCGGTCTGTATTAAAATTCTCACTAAACCTAAAAACAAACAGCATTGAACTGATAAACAGACAAAATCTTATTAATTCATTTCGAACAAGATTAGCCGAACTACAAATTGAAGGCGAAGAACTTGATTTGGTTTGGGACATAATAAATAAAAACAAATGGTTTATCGAAGATGAGGAGGTGAGATTTCTAAGCTGGTTTAATAATTCAAACTTAACTAACAATTCCATTATAAATTCGAAAATTCCGGACAAACTAAAAGTTATAGAAAAAAGTCCGAAATTCATTAGCTTGGGAGATGAAAACACCCAAAAGATTATTTCGGGGAAAACACAAAAGAAATACTGGTTAAATCTTGAAAGCGGAATTATAACCAATTATTCCAGCATTCGATACGAATCTTCTAAAGGAAAAACAGAGAAAAATTTTCTTACAGGAGATTGGAAAGTATTTGAAAAGAGTCTCAGCCTGATAGATTCCCATCCTGTACCGGCACAAAAACTTTTTGTTTCGGGTAAGATTGAAGATCCATTGAGTAACAAAATATTCATAAAATTTTTGGACCAGCCATTTGGTACCATTTTGAAAGAAATCACTGTTTTTCTCAATGAGAATGGCTCTTTTTCAACTTCTTTTAATTTTCACAACAGTGGTTTAATTTATATTGAAAACGAAAATCTAAACCGAAATCTATCCAATGAAAAGATAGTGATGTATGGCGAACCTGGCGATTCGTTAAAATTTATAGCAAACGGAAAAGAAAAACCCTGGACACTTTCTTTTTATGGAGAAAGAAAGAATGAGGCAGAATTGCTATTGGAATTACGAGAAAAGATCAAACTGGAAAACCTTGGTTTAATTTCACCAAATAGTAGTCAATATGTGCTTGACGGTGATTTATATTTTGGAAGTAGTGCTACTAAAATGCCAGACGGCACATACAAGATATACTATAAAAACTACAATACTGAATTTGAAAAAGCTATAAAGCAAACAGACGATATATCGTTTCAGTACAAAAACACAGTAAATAACGAAGTCCGTTCATTTATTTCCAACGAGGTAAAAGCGTTTATCTACAATGGGATATATAATTATTTAACTCGCTCAATAATTTTAAAAAGAAGATATCCGGAGCATTCCCCAACAGAAGCTGAAAATAAAAATATCCAAAGGATTTCAGTATTGGCAGAAGAACTAAACCCTCAACTAATCTACAACGATTACGGAATACAATCCCGCAAAAGCATATCTATTTACCTACATTATCAATTTTTGAAAACTAAAAAAGTTAGCAGCCATTCGCCAACTGTTCTACAGCGATTATATAGCTCTAATAATGTTGATCAATTAACACAATTTGCTCAATTGATCTTAACCGGTGCTCCTCTTTACCGAGAAATTGGTTCAAATCTGTATCAAATTTTGACCGATTACTCAAACAGTGTGCCCATCCTAACATATAATAATTTTCAAAGAGAAGCAGCAATTAAATATTTAAAATTAATGGCGCAGAATTCTAGCGATTCGACCATGTTGAATAAAATAAATCTTTTATTGGAGCAACATTCCAAATTGGAATCCGGAAATTATTTCCCCAACCTGAAATTACTGAATATCAACAAAAAAGAACTATCCTACTCCGATATTATTGAAGGAAAACCGACCGTTTTCTATTTTCCATCAGGCTGGATTGGAAACCGGTATGAACTGGACGTAATAGCACCAAAAAACCCGGAAATAAGAATTGTGATGGTAACCGAAGGCAGCAATTTTCGGGAATGGAAAGAATACAATGAAAAAGCGGAACCTGTAATTCAACAACTGTTCTTCAAAAACAACAGTGTTTCACTAAAAGAGTTAATGTTGAAACAGAACGTTTATGCTGTTTTTGACAGCAAAGGAAACTTTGTAAATTATTATAATGACTTTAAACAAGCATCTGATGCAGCAAAGACAAGCGTTGAGAAAAAACAACTCAACAAATCGCAACTCAAAATAATTGTTATAGTTCTGCTCATATTTCTTACACTACTTATTTTAAGTTTGTTAATCTGGAGATGGCG
>NZ_JAIKLE010000104.1 GCF_022267315.1 Maribellus maritimus | reverse complement strand
AAACAGAATAGGTTGCAGAACCTGAGAATGCCTTTCCTTCAGGGGAAATCCCAAGGTCTTTCCACGCTTCCAAGCTATCCATCTGAATGTTTTCGGGAGCACCCCAACCGGCAGGAAATGAAAGTTGCCAATCTTTATTCAGTTCTGCTAAAACTGTTGCTTGTTGTTCGTGAGAAGCTTTTTTCTTCTCCTTTTTTTCGATATCGTGACGAAAAACAATAAAACATGAACCAGCCTGAGCCAAGTCCAGTGATACGACACTCCGGTTGTTTTCTTCGCGAGTTCCCAAAGGAGTAATCTCTCCTGTTAACGGATCCCAAAGTTCAGGGGTCCCGGAGGTGTTAAAACTCAAATCTCCTTTAAAAGCCTTACCTGCCGGAGAGCAAACAAAATACCAGTCGGCTCTTTTTACTGAACGATGCAACCACAGCGCATTTCCACCTGTAACGTCGGGTTCCAGTTTTAATTTTTCCACCGCTTCAAAAATGGTCATTCCTGAAACTACACGACCTTTTCCAACTTGTCTTTCGCCAGCGGTATTGACATTGTCGCCCCAAATTTTTTGCACAGCATCATCAAAACGTTTTTGGGCATTTTCTTTGTCCTTCAACGTTGCCAGACTCTGCGGTGCATTCCCAACAATGGTAGCTCCTTTTTGAACGAATTCGTATATTTTCTCCAGCGTTTCCGGCAACATTTGCTCGTTGTAGGGAAGCCACAACAAACGATACGAAAGTCCTTCCGGCGTAACAAGCTTTCCATCCTCAACAGAAAGCCGGTTTAACAATATATCGGGATTACAATAATCGTATTTAAAACCTTCGGGGAAAGGTGCATTTTGATTGGGTTTGTGACTTATTTCGTCGCCCAGATACCAAAGCACATCCGAAACCGGTTTTCCACGTTCAAGCAAATAATTACACCGCGAAAGGTAATTTACAAATTCCGGCATGTGTTTCCACCAGGTTTGTCCGCGCAAAAAAGGTGTTCCAATAGAAGAACCAAAGGAAGTTCCCGGCGGCAAAAAGTCCGTGCGGGGATTATGCGTGTATGTATGAAAAACCTGGTGAGTCACGCCATCAACTGCTTTTATATTTGCAATTTCTTTTAGCATGGAAAGATGCTCATCCCAGGTCAGTTCAAATGAAGTAAACGCTTCTGCTGCCACCCGCGGTTTGCCATATAAACGAGCTGCAGAAACTGTAGGTTTTATGGGTTTAAAATTGGAAGAACCTACAAAATTATCAGACAGTGGCTGCCAGTATTCACACATCGGAACATCAGCGTATTTGTAATATTCCATAATATCAGCCGGAAAAATATCTCCGGCAGCGGTTTCATAAGCAACCGTCAAACCGTTCTGTTTGCCCAGGTCTGCCATGCGCCCGTAAAATTTATTGGCAAATAAATCTCCAATGGTTGAACGCCAGTCGAGTAGAAAATCAGAAGTGGTTTCCTGAGCATTTATTACATAACCAAACACAGCTGGTAACCATTTTCGCAAAGCATACCCGGAAATACTATCGAAATCGCTTTCCATATTTTTTGTCCATGTTTGCGTTTCGCACTCCCAACTGTCAAGCAACATTCCATTTAGCAAACCTCCCGCTAACGGGCCATTTGCGATGCGGCCAATATAACCTGCAAAATGCGAATCCGGTCCGATTTCGGATAGCTTGTTACACTCCCAACCTGTTCCTTCCGGAGGAGCCGGTGCATTTTTCTTTCCCGTATTCACATGCCCGATTCGAAGTATTGTCCATTTTCCCGCGGGAGCATTCCATTTCAGATGCCCGCTTTTGTTCATTTTCTCAGAAATATCCTGAATCTTTGAGGGCTCAATAAACGCTTCCGCCGACTGACCTGGATGTTCACTTCCGCGTACAAATCCCCGCAGCGTCCATCCTGCTTCAGCTTCCCAGTTATTTTTTCGGGCAGCCGAAAGAAAATCCATTCCGGTCAAAGTCATTTCATGCTGGTTCTGGATATTTATCCGGTAGGTTTGTACATTTTCTACTTCGGAACAAGCCAATGAAATGGGTTTATAATCCTGCCAGTTTGAAGGAGGCATTTCTATATTCAAAATATCTTTTGTTTTATTTTCTGAAAGCACAGCCTGCACCTGAATTTTTATGCCAGGTTCGTAAGCCCAGTTTGGATTAAACCCTCGCACCGGAGAAAACTGAATCGTGCGCAACGTTTCTGAACCGGGAAAACTTAATTCCACCCAGTGCGACTGACCTTCAGCAACCGGGGATAAATTCAGTTTTTCTATTTTTCCTGAAAAGAAATCCTTCCAGGGCACGCCGTTTTCACCTGTTACATTTTGAGGAATCAACTTTTTACCTGTGTCTCCCTGCGGAGTTGGAAAAGCTAAAACCGCAACTTCCTGATAATCCCGCCACTCTTCGTCGCTGGGTTGAGGAACCAACAAGGTGGTATCTACAACTCCCGACACATCTGTTCGACTGTAAACAAGGTGGCGCATTGCATTTTCAGGTTTTATCCAGGGACCACCGGACATGGCCCAGCCCGGACAGTTTTGCATTGTAAAACGCAATCCGAGACGTTTGCATTCTTCCGCAGTAAATTTCACAGCATCGTCCCAATTCGGACTTAAACAGGCAATTTGTTCATCAACGCCCGGCCAGGGTCCGCCAAACTGACCATGAAACAATTGAATTCCGGAAATACCAGCTCCGGCAATGGCTTCCAAATCAGCAGTAATCCCTTCCTTTGCTACATTTCCACCAATAAAATGAAACCAGGTCTCCGGGTGATAAATTTT
>NZ_JAIKLE010000103.1 GCF_022267315.1 Maribellus maritimus | reverse complement strand
CCAAGTGTTTTTCAATAAGTAGTCTTTCGTATTTATAAACATTTTATTCATCTCGTAATTGTCTGATTGCAGTTTTTAATATGTGCCATAACGGTCACTTGTATGTGGTCGGGCGGGATTTCTGGAAGAAATCGTGTCAGACCCGCAGAAAAGTGGGCGCAAGGTCTGACTTGTCAGACCGCTGGAACCCCCGCCTGCCATGTACAAATTGTTAACGCCTGGTTTTTATTATTCATCGTATGTTTGTTAACAATATAAAAGTATCATTTTCTGAGCGAAAGTTTTAAATAACCACTTCGCTTTTTTAATTTTTCTTCAACCCCCAAAAATCAAAACTGCTTGCGGACTAACAGGTAACCAACTGCAGTTTGCCCCGCCGAAACGTGAGCTTTACCATTCCTGACTTATGCGCTGGCGGAAAACTTGCGAGCATTAAATTTTCCTGCCAATTTTATTATTTCCAGCCTAAGTACCGAAAAGCCAAAAAACCAAACCGTCAAATAACTACCGGCTGTTCTTAAAAATGAGCCGGACAGTCAAACTGCAAAACAGTTTGGCAAAGTATCAAACCCCAAAAATTGGCAAAAAGCACCAAACTTTATTTGCAAGTTTTGTGACAGCAATTTCGGAGCGAGCCAAAAAACCAAAGAACGAACTATTCAGATAACCACCAATTTATTTTTTGCCAAACTTGGCGTTAACGGTCACTTGTATGTGGTCGGGCGGGATTTCTGGAAGAAATCGTGTCAGACCCGCAGGAAAGTGGGCACGCGGTCTGACTTGTCAGACCGCTAAAACCCCCGCCTGCCATATACAATTTGTTACCGCCAGTATTTTATTATTAATCAATTTTTTACAATCAAGATGAATATTTTCCTGTCAATTTTAATAAACCTTTTAACCTCAATTATTATTGGTTTTTTAGATTTTCTCATTTACATGCTTCTTCCTCATGTCGAATGATACAGATTTTTATGGTCTGTTTTCATTGGATTTTTAGTCTTTGTCTTTAACGCTTGGTTTCACCGAAAAACTTCTTAAAATCAGTTATATGAATTTTTGAAAAATCTTTTCTGATTTGGTCTGTCAACTCATCTTTTAGATTACAAATTTTTTCATAATTCCTTTTTCCAATTTTAATATTTTCAATTATGACCATTTCATTGTCAAACGATAGCCCACCCATTTGCTCCTGCAAGTCATTTACTTTTCGCAGTATTGCAATTATCTCAGGCGAATACCAAGTATTGAATTTAAGCGCTAATCCAAGGTTTAAAATAAACATTTGGAATGACTCAAGTCTGCTGTATATCGCATGGTATTTTTTCCCGTCATCGTCTCTAATTACAAAAGACAGCGTCCCATGTAAATTTTCTAATTCTGTGTATGCCTCAATTCTCTTGTTTATAAAATTTACAAAAACAGTTTTTTTAAACTCATTCTGTTTTATTTTCCAAGTTATCAGTCCGGTCAGACCAGCACTTAAAACAGAACTGGAAAAAATTGTTACTATGATTTCTGTTGTCGTCATGTTTCTTCATTCAATATTGGCGGTAACGGTCACCTGTAAGTTGTCGTTGCGGATTTCGAAGAGCGTCAGTGTCCGGTAGGACATGACGGTCACGAAAGGAGCGGAGACAACGCACTGCACGAACCCCGCAATGCAATTTACAGATTGTTAGCGGCTGGCTTTTATTTCAAAAAATAATTATTAAAAGTTGACTTTATTAAATTCCATAATATTTCAACATTTTCTTTTGTAATGCTTAATTGTATCACGACGCTGATAATCGTTCCAATGAATAAATTCATCCAATCAAATTTTCCTAAATCCTTTGCTAATTCAGTCAGCCGCCTTAGTTCTTCTTTTATTTCGTTTTGTTGTTGAACAAGTAGAGGAATTGAATTCAAATTCTGAGAAAGATACTCAACTTTGCTTTTCAATTCTTCATATTCTCTTGCCGAGAATTTAGAATTATCGAATTTGTTCGAAAAATTAATGGCTGATATTTCTCGTCCTAATCTTTCCCAATAATTCGGTTCTTTTAGTTCTCTTGTTAGATTATCTAACCATTTTCGAAAGTGTTCTGTAATTTCATTCCATCCAATTCTGCTGGAAATCTCAAGGTAAGAATCAAGTCCCGGCACGTAATTTACAAAATAGGATTTTACATACTCACTATCTTCAAATATTGCAAAATAGTAATCTGAATCTTTTAGTCTTATTGAGGTGTCCTCGCTACTGCTGGGCTGAGGTTCATTTATTGTAAACTGTCCCGGGGTTAAACTCTCTCTATTTTCTATGAATTTAAAGAGTTCGTTTTTTTGTGATAAGAGTAATTTCATTGTCAGTATGTATTTGTTTTCAAGCTTGCCGCTAACGGTCACTTGTATGTGGTCGGGCGGGATTTCGAAGAGAAATCCTGTCAGACCCGCAGGAAAGTGGGCACGAGGTCTGACTTGTCAGACCGCTAAAACCCCCGCCTGCCATATACAATTTGTTAGGGTGCGTTATTTTTTCGTTTAACAACATGACCAAAATTCAACTACTTTATTCTCACTTTTTATATAGGTTATTCGCCTCATATATTCTTCGCCGAGTAAGTAATAGAAACTTACACAATCTGATTGATTTTTAATTATCTCAAAATACTTCTCGTCAAAAAACTCGTCATCAAGTTTTTCTTCTTTCGCAATTGCAGGTGTTTGGAAATTCGATTCATCTAAGAATGTGTAGAAACGTTTTAAAATAAAGTCTTGTCGTTGTTTATCAGTCGGATTCTCAATATCTATTAATCCATAACCAATCAAATCCTCAGATTTGAAACGGTGATTGAAAATTGTATCACCAGTAGAAGTGACTATATTAAAATCAATTACACTTGTTAAGATGTCATTTCCTGTCATGTGGAGACTGAAAACGTCCTTTGATTTTTTAGACGAGAAGAAATATGTTTCTTCTAAAGTATTATCAACTCGTGAAAGTTGTTTCTCTAGATTTTCAATTCTGTCTGTCTTATTTTTGATTTCAGTCTCTTTATGAACGCTTTGGTATCCCAGAAAAGCAGTTGTGATAGCTAACAAAAGGGTGGTAACTTTGAAAAATAATTCAATTCTTTTGTCTTTTTGAATTGAATTTATTGCTTGGTTTTCAAGTTCTTTTTCTTTTTTGTAACCTGTTTCATGTATAAATACTCTTCCAAAATCTGATATTTTTATACTCAAAGAAGTTTTTGTCCTAGAGATATCGACATAACCATCTGTATCTAATTTTGTTAAGACATATTTTCTGTCAGGTTCTGGAATTTCAAATTTCTCACAAACCGAACCATAACTTACATACCACTTTTCAGTGTCAAGATATTTTAATATTTGGTCTAGAAGTTTGTCCATTGTTCTTTATTCATAATGCACCCTAACGGTGGTGGTATGAGGTCGTGGCGGTCAGACGAGAGTCTGAGTGTCCGACCGAAACTGAGGTTGGGACGAGATTCGACTTGTCGAATCCGCA
>NZ_JAIKLE010000102.1 GCF_022267315.1 Maribellus maritimus | reverse complement strand
GGCCTTCGCCGGCCCGGGCCAAATTTTCACCCTACGCGCTTTTCATACGATCTCGGTGCTCAAAGTCTCATGTTCTCACTACTCATCGCTCTCTTTTCATCGTCCCAGTGCTCACTATCTCATCTTCTTATCTCTGCTTCTTAACGGGGCGTTGCCCCGAACCCCAAATACTTTTCTCCTTAGATGAGAAAAGTATTCAAAAGAATCAAGCCAAAGTTATCCTTCAACGCTTTGGGCCAGCGCCGGCCCGGGCTACTTTGGCAGGCCTACACACCTTTATCCGCCGGGGGCGGATATTGAAAGTTTTTAACTTTCTATCTAAATTCTATTGTGTTTATAACTCTTTAAAGCTCTTAGCCTGCTCAAATTAATGCGTCAGCCTTTCCCTTGGGAGACAAGGGCTAGCAACGGCTATTTTTATCTTTGAATTTTATTTTCTATGGAAAACGTTCGCTGCTCATTTCTCACCGCTCACTATCTCATCTTCTCTCTTCCCAGTGCTTACAGTCTCATTTTCTTACTACACGGTGCTCACCCTCTCACCACTCATCTATTACTCTCGACGGGGCGTTGCCCCATACCCCAATTCCTTTTTTCCTATAGCTGAAAAAAGGAATCAAAAAAAGCCACCGCTCAAGATTAAAAGCTAAAAATCAATTTCGTTTCGCTAAAATCTTTTAAACTCCTCCAACCTAAAGGCCGGAGTCAAACAGAAAAGATTTTTTAACGCTACACTTCATTTATTTTCTTTACGCTTTTACTCTTAGGCGGGTCGGTTCTTAACATGATCTCTTTTCCTTTTTTATTTTTTAGTCTTTGACTTTTTCTATATAAAACGTTTGGCACTCATTTCCCACTGCTCACTTTCTCATTTTCTCTCTTCTCAGTGCTCAAAGTCTCATGTTCTCACTACTCATTGCTCTCGTCTCACAGTTCACAGTCTCATTGTCTTCCTGCTCATCACTCACCGCTCACCGCTTGTCTCTCTATTCTCATCGTTCACAGTCTCATCCTCTCGCTTCTCCTCTTTCTTAAGGAATTGTATGGATCAAACAGCGGTTGTAAATGGCAATAAATCGGCATTGCCAATTGCGAGATACAGGCTTAACAATGCCCCCTTGTAACTGGCACCGGACAGGTATGCTTCCTTGCTTCTTTGCTGAGGCCGACTAACCAATTCGTCAAAATCCTTTTTACTTTCCAAAGCTATCATCTCCAGTCCGGGATGTTGTATATGTAAACGATCTTCAAGCTCGCGAAAAACATACATCGATTCCTTTGAGCGCACCATACAGGCTATTTTTGTATTGTACCCGCGCTCTTTTGCAAATCCGGTCATTTGTTCTATTTTGGAAATCAGTTTTTCGTGGGTTAGCGTGATGACATTATCGGTATTTTGATCTAAATCGTTTGTCTTTTTATTCCAGTCGCTATAGTAAAATAAGCTGTTTTTGAGTTTATTAAAAAGATACCCAAAGGAAAATACCGGATAAAAAATCAGCGGGTATTTCACCATTATTCGTTCAAACTTAAACTTCCTGATGCGAAGCGTTATCGGATGGAGCATTCTCAAATCGGCATAACTTAACGTTTCCTTGCTGTAGTGTTTTTCATCATCCAAATCGATGGTAATCAGTACGGTCCCGTTTTCACGCAAATAACTAAACATCCGTCTCAGGATAAAAGAATCGGCATACAGACTTCTTTTATAAAAAGCAAAAGATAATATTTTATTTTTTCCGTTTTGATTATAGGAATTAACATCGATATTTCTCCACATTTTTGTTGATCCCAATAAGAGATATTCAAAATTCCGCCGGGTATCTGTAAAGACGTTTGGCGGCATGGTATCGACATTTAGTATGCTGTTTAGTTTAAAAAACAGGAAGAAAAAAACGGCCATCGAGGCGGTCAGCAAAACCGTCATCTCCCAGGTAAAAAAATACAGTGAGACGCTAAAAAAAGCAATCAATGCAAGCAAGGAAAATACAATTCTTTTGTTGTTTTGTATCATAGGTATCAATTTAAAAGCCTGGACAAATTACAGATTCAAGCGTCATTTTGTAATTTATATCAAGCGATGAAATACTGTGAATCTCGTGTTCTTCCAGTTTGAAATCAAACACTCCTGCATATTCTTCAATTCTTTTTGTTTTTTGTGTCATAAAAACCGGCACAGCCCCTGTTTGTATCTGCCAGCGAATAATAACCTGTCCAACCGTCTTGTTGTATTTTTCGGCAATCGTATTTAATTCCATTGAGCCAGGTAAGGGCTCAATCATTCTTGCCACAGGAGAATAAGCCTGGTACACAATATCATTGCTTTTACAAAACTCCAAAACCTTTGTGTCGGTATGCAAGGGATGCCTTTCATTTTGTACAACATGAGGAGAAAAACCGGTATCTGTTATAATTTGTTTCAGATGGCGTTTCTTCACATTGGAAATACCAATTGCCTTTACTTTTCCTTGTTCAAAAACTTTTACAAAACTTTCCCAGGTTTGAACAAAATACTCCGGTAAGGGCCAATGTATCAGCAAAAGATCAAGATAATCAGTATTTAACTTACGAAGGGCTTCCTCTACATTTTCTGATATTTTGCCCTGTGTTTCCTGCATTTGCCAGATGTCAATTTTATCGGTAATATAAAAATCGCTGCGTTGCATGGAAAAGTCACGCATACACTCGGCTACAACATTTCCGATAATGGCTTCATTCTCGTAAGCATAAGCGGTATCTAACCCCGTAAAGCCGTGTTTAACGGCCTTTCTGATAATCTTTTTTAATGTTTTATAATCGGTGATTTTGTATGTCCCCATAATCATTGGAGGCATCATCCCACCGTTAGATAGTTCAACCATTGGTATATTATTCATAAAATTTATCTACCATACACTTATCTGCCCTGGTTGAAGTAGTCTTATTGTTTTGAAAATTTTAATCACAATTGGTATTCCCAGATTTTAAACCCACACTTGGATGTATAACAATTCTTTGTTGTTTTGGTTTTTCAAATAAGTGTTTATTTCGTAAATATATAATAAAGTTACCGGAAGTTCGCATATATACTCTGGTTTCGGATAAAACTATTTCAACGCTCTGACTCTGACGAATTATCTCTGAGTGTTTCTCCTCCTGGTCAGGAGGAGTACCCGGGTTAGCGGGAGGGAGGTGGTTGAAAAATTACCGGATAATCACTAAATATTTTCAATACTAATCGTCTCAACGCTCATTTTTGCTTCTCAACGGGGCCTTGCCCCATACCCCAATTCCTTTTTTCCTATAGCTGAAAAAAGGAATCAAAAAAAGCCACCGCTCAAGATTAAAAGCTAAAAATCAATTCCGTTTCGCTAAAATCTTTTAAACTCCTCCTTCGCTAATGCTCAGAGTCAAACAGAAAAGATTTTTTGACGCTGCTCTTCATTTATTTTCTTTACGCTTTTACTCTTAGGCGGGTCCGTTCTTAACATGTAAGTCAATTCTTCTTTTATGTCTTATTCTTTGACTTCTTTT
>NZ_JAIKLE010000101.1 GCF_022267315.1 Maribellus maritimus | reverse complement strand
CAGGTAAATGAAATTACTTCCAAAGAGATGTATAACCATGCCCTGAAATTGTTTCATGTTGAAATCAGAAAATCCGGAAGGGGGCATGTTGTGGTAGTGACCGACAAGGAAGGGAACCCAATCCGTTATCCCATCCGCTTGTCGAATTTTAAAGAGAAACCAAAGTTTTATCTGGCTGAGAAAGAGCGACCGCAGCAAGAAAAGGAGCAAAAAAAGTATCTCCTCAAAGGGGAAAATAATAAACTGAAACCTTCACTTATCTGGGATTTGACAAGGCTGATTCGAGATGAAAATACTAAAGAATCAATGTCAAATCAAAAATTACGCCGGAAAAGAAAAGGAAAACAAAAAAGATATTAGCCCTGCCTGTAGCTGTAAAAAGACAGCATACAATCGTTCATCTTTTGATGTCTGACAGATTGCCCCACTTCTTTTTAGTTTTATTTAAGTCTTTTTTTACCATAAATATCAATATTCTTTGCTTTTTAAGGGCTTCCATCGAATTAATCAACTGTTTTTCATATTCCTCTGAAATATCAACACCAATCATCCGCAACTCCTTTATTGCACATAACTTGTCAACAGGGTATTTTTTTGAATATCCTTTAACAACGCTTTTCCATTGTAAGTTTTTACCCAACTCCTGGCTGAACGAAGTCTGTATTCTCTTTTTAAAGTCTTTTTCATTAAAACTAATCAAATGGGTCTTTGGGTAAAGCTAATAAATTCTTGATGTACCGTTTTTTATTATAAGGTTTTTTAAATTTTATGATATCAAATAATTCCACTGCCAAACATTGCCCAATCATCTGCCTGGTTTGAAAATCACCAAAACCTTGTTTTCGTAGTCTTTCAAATGTTGATTTAGTCTCAGGGGGATTGTTATCCCGGAGTTGATTTTTTATAATCTCAAAAATCTGTTCTCTTATTTTTTCATTTGTTTCCATGGTTGCAGTTTTTTTGCCAGTATGAAACAGAGTGGTTCTGCCATGGCATGCGGGACTTTGGCTGAAGGACTTGTCCTCTGGAAAAGCCTTCTTGCGGGTTTTATCTTCTTTTTACTTTTAGTTTACTATCCATTATGAAATTTTTGTCTAACTGAATATCAAAAACGTCACTAAATCTGACTAAGAATTTCGCTAATTCCGACTCGTTAAACTTACAATAATCAGCTTTCATTATTAAATCTCCGTATATTTCGGAAACCTGTACAGCTCTTCTTCTTTTTCTTAATAAATCGACACAAAAGTCCACTGTAGCTGAATCCAACTTTAACACTATTGGTTTTTTAACCCAATTAAAATCCTCCTCTGTTTTATCAAGTCCGTATAATGCATCTAAAATTTCGCAAATCCCAAATCCAACCTCATAATTCTCCCGGTAAAAAGGTGTAATAATTTCCAACGTTTCTTTATACTTTTTATTCGGGGTTAATGCTTCGGCATATCTTTGCTGAGCATATAAATCAGATGGATGTTTCTTGGCATCTGTTTCGCGAAGCTTTAGTAATCCAACCCAATCTTCTTTGTCGTAAAGTTCGTAATCGCTTTCCCAGCTTTCAAAATCATATTTTTTATCAAAATTCACTATCGTTATTTTATTATTTTTCAAATATACAAATCAGTTTACTTATTTGCGGGGTGTTTCCCCCGCTTGCTTCCGGCCGGGCTCAAGTGTAGCGCGGAGCCTTGAAACGATTACCCTTCAAATTACGTACAGGGTCGCCCGGGCGTACGACTAATTTTTTTTACCGTCATCTGTCACAGACTGTTTCATGGTGTTTGAACAGGTCGAAAATACAGAAAAACCGTCGATAAGTACATAGAATAAAATATTTCACAATCTGACCGGGTTGTAATTCAACCCCTGCTCGGCACTACAGACCGCTCAGGTCCTATTTATTGGCAACAGTTTTTTCTGTTCATCACGATATTTTATTATTCCTTTTTGGTCATTAAAATCATCAACACTAAAACTGTCTAACCATAGATTAATTTTCAGTCCTGTAGTCATTTCGTACTCTAATCTGACAAATCCGTATTCTTCAGAAAAGTAACTTTTTAATTTTGATATCCCAATTTCTGATTTTGCAGTGCTTTCAACCACGAAACAGTCTAATTCTCCAATACCAGTCTTTACCTTAGTTTTTTTAGAAATCTTATAATCATAGGATAATAACAACTTCTTTCTCCAAGCACCCCACAATCCATTAGACCATTGGTCTCCAATTTTCATTTTATCTTTCCATTCTTTACCAGGGGAAGAAGGCAACCTTCCGGGTACGCAGGGCTGAGAAAGGCAACTGGAAAGATTACTACCTGACACGGCGCAGCGACTGCAAGGGTTGCCCCATAAAGAAGCAGTGCATTGGAAAAAGTTATGAGAAACGGATTGGTATAACCATTTATGTCGATGAATATACAAGGAATAATCAACGGGTAAGAAGCCGTTATGGAAGAATGATGAAAGGCAAGCGGCAATCAACCGTTGAACCGGTCTGGGGGACATTGACCCAGTTTATGGGTTTGCGGAAAATAAATACCATTGGCATTGAGCAGGCCAATAAAGTAATGCAAATGGCAGCCACGGCTTATAACCTGAAAAAACTCCTGAGATTTGAAGCAAAATACGTGAAAACGATGGCAGCAGCCATTGCTTTTTATTTTTCGCTTCTCAGGGCCAAAATCATGCAGTTTAAGGCATTTATTTTCACGGAATTTAAGTTCTGCTGATAAATGCAAAACCTGCCGAAAACGCCATAAAACAACTCATTTTTCCTTAAATCTTAATCAGGATTCTAAAAATTACGGGGTTGTGCAACGGTTACATTTGTTACCACACGTTTTTTATTTTCTTTAATTTTCATTTATCTTTTTTTCATTCGTTTCACCTTTTGTTGTCGTGTTATAATTGGTGCTTTGTAATACGAAATAGAAGAAATCACTAACAATAATTGTCTTGATTAAATAATTGTCTAGGTTAAGATTTTTGCCAAGCATATGGGATGCCATTAAACTGTAAGAAGGCATTCCTGCCACTGAGCGAGCATCATAATACCCTTTAGATTGGCAGTCAAATGTGTCAATTTTTTGCATTGCTTTTAAAAATTTACCTGTGATATTTATTGATAACATATCTATTCTATTCACCTTTTCTATATCCCAAACTTCCTGTCTGTAATTACTTGTCTCGTATGTGTTTAGTAACTCAGTTACTTTTTCATTCGTGATTTGTAAAGTATATTCGCATTCTGATGGTGATGAAATTAAATATTCCAGAAATTCTCGATAGGCGGCTTCCACATTTTTTGTTTTATAAATCTCGATGAGTGTTTCATCTACATTTTTCGTAATAACATCCAAAGCTTGAACCAACTCGTTTCCCATTGTGTCTTTAAACACACGAATTGCTTCACTGTCATTTTTGAAGCTTTTATCACAACTTGGAATAAAAAAACAAAGGATAATTATTGTATAATATTTCATCATTTCAAAATTCTGACTAACGTTAAAAATTGTAATTGGGGCTCAGAGAGTTACCTAATCCAATTTCGTCAGGTTTTATGTCAAATTTAGCGATTTGTTTTTTAATTCTTTTTGCAATTCCCATCTTTCT
>NZ_JAIKLE010000100.1 GCF_022267315.1 Maribellus maritimus | reverse complement strand
ACGGTGGTGGTATGAGGTCGTGGCGGTCAGACGAGAGTCTGACCAGTCCGACCGAAACTGAGGTTGGGACGAGATTCGACTTGTCGAATCCGCACGACCCCAGCCATGCCTTATACCACGTGTTGTGCGTAGTATTTTATTCAAATTCATCATAGTATTCATCTTTGTCAATATAGTGGATTAAAGGTCTTCTAGATTTGGTTTTCGTGGGAAGTCCAAACAAATATGGTCTTATATCATAATGTATATATTTTTTCCTTTTCCATTCTTTTTCTCCAATACTACGAATTCTACCATAAACAATGTATTCTGTCCTATTTGCAAGCCTATCAATTGAAGAACTTGACCTTAAATATTTTGGGTCTACTATCCATTCGCTAAAGAATTTCCCACGATGAAAGTAAAGGTGACAGCATTGTGTTTTTTCATCTATAGGGAGAATTGGTCGATTACCATATAATCCACCAACATAAAAACAAAACTTTCCTACTAAATTATCATTTTTCAATGATGTTTTGTTTAGTAATAAATCTAAATCTGTGAATTCTATTTTTGCTAAAATTTTTATAAATACTTCCTCAAAGTGCAAACTTAAAGTTGCGTTATCCAATGGGTCAAAAGACATAAATGGTGTTACTGTGTTACCATATGTCCAGTTTAGAAATTTATGATTAATATTTCCGTTTTGATTTAAGAAAAGTCTAGACTTCAACTCTTCCGAATATTTGGTATTTGGGACTTCCTTATATAATCTAAAATATAGTTCTACAACCCGGGGGATGTTTATAAAGTCGGCTTCACTAATTTCTCCATTTTGTGAAGCAATTCGAACATTTAATTCTTCAACTTCTTTTTCCCAATTTTCTTTAGATTTTTTAATTTGTTCAGGAGATATTTTATTGGTTAGGTTTTGTCCTTCTCTATGAGCTAAATCGTGGTCATTTGGACACAAAACTGCAAGGTTGTCATAGGAATTATCTTGAGTCTTTGCATAAGGCGTAATATGGTGAATGATATAGGCATCACTTTTTTGCCCTTTACAAAGACAACAAACATATCGATTCCTTTCCAGTAGTTGTTGTGCAATTTCTTCATCGATAGGAGTTCGTTTTAAACAATCCTTGACGAATTTTGCTTGACTTTCTTCAATGCCATATTTATCAACAAGCTGTTTCAATGGGGTATTTTTGAAAGTTGTCGCGGATATATTTTTTGTCTCAAAAATTTTTACCCAGTCGCTTGGAATTCCGTATTGTATGTAGGTTTCTGTATTCATTTTAAATTACGCACAACGGTTGGTACATGTTGTCGGGGCGGATTTCGGAGAGCGTTCCTGTCCGGAGGACACGGAACTGCGAAACGAGAATCCGCAGTTGGCGTACCACCGAATCCCGCCCTTCAATATGTACTGTGTTATAGGGTGTTTTTTAATTCTTCATGATACGATTTGGTTTCTTTTAAATCTCCATTTTCAAAATATGAATATGACTCAGTCATTTTGAAGCTTGCATTTTTGTCAATGCTAATTAATCCTATTTCTTTACCATTTTCATAAAATGTTTTATTCCCAAATTGTCCATAATTAAAGACTTCTGTTTTTAACACAATATCTTGGTTGTCAAATTCATTAATGCAAAGGTCAACGGTGTCTTTGTTAAGGTCAAGTGAGTAAAAGTCCGGTTGAGTTTTTGATTTTGAATAATTGTAATACATTATTTTCTCTGTTAATTCCATTGAGCTGTGAAATGAAATGAACGTTGCCTTTTGAATTCTATCGTTGTCGTAATCGTATTCAACTTTGTTAATTGGATTAGCTCGACTGTCAAATTCTGTCATTGATTTGCATAAACCATTTTCATATTTGTATTCATTCACTGTCTGGATTGTGTCCAATTTTTTATCTGCCATTGATTTTACAAAGTCTTGATTAAAATCGATTTTGCGAGTTAAAATTCTTTGAAAAACAGTCTTTTTCCCGTCTGGGAAATATTCATATTTGTCCCAAAGTGTAGTGTCACCCTCTGATGAAATTTTAAATTTACTCATTAAGGAATCATTCGAATTGTAGTCGTAAAGAACAAGAGAAGGGGTTTCTTCAAAGTCTGATTTAGATATTTCTTTTTTTAAAAGCCCGTCATTGTCATACTCATAATTAGTTACTGTAATCATTGAATCGACAATTTGTCCGAACATGATTGTGTAGGAGATTTCTTTGGATGATTCTAATTTGTCCAAATCATATTTATATGAATATTTTGTCATTGTGGACATTTTAGCTGAATCGAAAATAAACTTCTGTATTTTCTCCTTACATCCTGTCACTAATGCCAATACAAATATTATTATCAAGGTTTGTTTCATGTTGATTTTATCTTTTTTCAAAATACCCTATAACGGTGGTGGTATGAGGTCGTGGCGGTCAGACGAGAGTCTGAGTGTCCGACCGAAACTAAGGTTGGGACGAGATTCGACTTGTCGAATCCGCACAAGCCCAGCCATGACTTATACCACGTGTTGTAGTGCGTTTTTTATTTCTTTTTATTAAATTTTGAGTCACGTTTAATTCCCAAATATGTAATTAGAATTATAGCAATTATTCCAATATACCATTTACTCGAATTCAATCTCATCCAAAAGATTACGGATAGAACTAAAAGTCCTAAAGTCACAATTAATAGTATTTTAAGTGTTCTATTCATTTCCAATTCTACGAACAACATCTTCCATTGTATAATGCACAAACTGACTGCCTAATTCTGTAAGTTCATATTGCTCTTCATTGTCAAATGCCGATTTTAAAGTTCCTGATTTAGGTCTTCTTGTTTGTTTGGCTACAAAATTTCCAGAATAATCAGTTTCTCTGTGTTGCCTGATTATTCCTCCCATACTTAAATCACGAATTAGCAACTTATATAAATCTGCTTCAACTGAGTCTTCTCTTGGTATGGTAGGATTTAAGTTTTTCCAAATTTGTCCCCTTGTAATACCTTTGTGTTTATATATTTCTTTTATTACTAGAAAATGGGTTTCGTGATAGGTTCTTATCCAGTCAATAAAAAGTCTAATTAAATCATCAGTTGTAATTGATGTGGCAGCAGCGTTTGTCAGCAAGATTTGAATATATTCTTTCTTTTCTTGTGTTTCAGCATTATCCCACTCTTTAAAGCCTTTTTTCACTAAGTCTTGGTAATCTTCGCTTTCTAATCTTTCGTCAATGTCGGCTCCACAAGAATTTAATTTTTCAGTTATTTCGTAAATAACCATTGCAAGTTCTTCAATTTTCTTTTGATGTTCTTCCAGCCACATTTTTTGAAGGCTATTTACTTTTCCTTGTTCTTTTTCTCCGTGTAATGCAGAACTTGCCGCAATAACTCCACCAACCCAAGGGATACTACTTAATGCTGACATAACGAATCTACCAGTTCTATTTTTCTTTCCCTTTTCGTCAATCATGGAAAGCTGGTCATTGATTAATTTTATTGTGTTTTGATTGGTCATTTTGATTGTCTTTTAAAATGCACTACAACGGTGGTGGTATGAGGTCGTGGCGGTCAGACGAGAGTCTGAGTGTCCGACCGAAACTGAGGTTGGGACGAGATTCGACTTGTCGAATCCGCAC